>NZ_JADJTF010000001.1:1338612-2677224 GCF_016711335.1 Thiofilum sp. | reverse complement strand
CTGTGTTAGATGATGTGGAGGTGGACAAGTATCATGACTACCCAGACACCTATAAGTAATACAGGTGCTCCGGTGGATGAGGCTTGGCTAGCACAGCTAGCCTCTAGCCTATTTGGAGCACTTCCCACTGAAGCAACACCTACTATTCCGCCCACTGTGGCACTCTTGCCCCAGAATGATGTACAGCATTGGGTGAATACTCCAGCATTGGTACAACGGCTTCCTGCCTTAGTCTCTAGTAGCGCGGCAACCGGAACCATACCCTATAGCTATCCCGATTTTACTAGCAAACCCAAAGGATTGGGTTTACCAGACCTTGATTTAAGTAAGCTTGATTTAGGCTTAGTCAACCAAGCTTTTGCTAATCCTAGTGCTCATAATAGCGCTCCTAATCAAGCACCTTACTATTTCTTAGAGTACGCCAATCCTCACCCAAGTACTGTAATCCATACCCCTATTATTCCCAGCTCGCCTTCAGGTGTGTACAGTCATCAAGGTTTTACCGCTCCCCCTTCTATACCTCGCACCTCTTTTGATATTCATGCGATACGACGTGACTTTCCTATTTTGCAGGAACGTGTGAATGGCAAACCTTTAATTTGGTTTGATAATGCAGCCACTACCCAAAAGCCACAGGTAGTGATTGATCGCCTTAGTTATTTCTACCAACATGAAAACTCTAATGTGCATCGTGCTGCTCATGAACTCGCGGCTCGTGCCTCTGATGCTTATGATAATGCACGTCAAACCATCGCTCATTTCATCGGTGCACAATCAGCCGAAGAAGTGATTTTTGTACGCGGCACGACCGAAGGTATTAATTTAATCGCTAAATCATGGGGCAAACAAAACCTCAAAGCAGGCGATGAGATCATTATTTCCCACTTAGAGCATCACGCCAATATAGTACCTTGGCAACAATTGCGCGAAGAGATCGGGATAGTGCTTAAGGTGATTCCAGTGGATGATCACGGGCAATTGCTATTACACGAATACGTCAAGCTGCTGAGCACTAAAACTAAACTGGTATCCGTGACACAAGTGTCTAATGCTCTAGGGACTATCACACCCATTGAGGAAATAGTGGCTCTAGCGCATAGCGTCGGTGCTAAGACCTTAATCGATGGTGCACAGGGTATTTCGCATCTTCCGGTCAATGTACAAGCCTTAGATACGGACTTTTATGTGTTTTCAGGGCATAAGATTTTTGGTCCGACGGGAATTGGTACGGTCTATGGTAAGGCTGAATTACTCGACCAAATAAAACCGTGGCAAGGGGGTGGTAATATGATTGAAGATGTGACTTTTGAGCACACAGTCTATCGTAAACCACCACTACGTTTTGAAGCGGGTACGGGTAATATTGCCGATGCAGTAGGCTTAGCTACCGCATTGGATTATGTGAGTCGTTTAGGTTTACCCACTATTGCAGCGTATGAGCATGCTTTAGTGGAGTATGCAACTGAGCACTTAAAACCGATTAAAGGAGTGCGTTTGATTGGAACAGCACCGCTTAAAGCGAGTGTGGTGTCCTTTGTATTAGACGGCTATACCACTGAACAAGTGGGCAAAGCGCTTAATCAAGAGGGCATTGCAGTACGTACAGGTCATCATTGTGCGCAACCGATTTTGCGCCGTTTTGGTTTAGAAGCCACGGTGCGCCCCTCCTTTGCGTTTTATAATACCTTTGAGGAAATTGATGTGCTGGTGAATGTGGTGAAACGTTTAAGCCGGAAATACTAAGCCTAACTATGTTAAAGGCGATCAAAAGTCGCCTTTTATCTAATTTTTGTACTTCAATATAAATCTTTAGCACTTTTTAAAATAAGCTAAGCAAATTTAGTTATTTCTCATCATGACTATGCCCTTGTTAAATAGGCTCTATTGTTTTTATAGCCTATCGAAGGAATATCCTCATGCGGTCATACTCGACACTCCTACGCTTAAGTTGTTTAAGCTTAGTTTTATATCTACCTGTCACTCAAGCGGCTGATAATACATCCCCTATTAGTCGTGGAAGTTTATTGACTCAGCCCTGTTTTGCTTGTCATGGCCCTCAAGGTGTCAGTAGTGGCATACCCATTCCTAGCTTGAATGGTTACAGTGAAACCAAACTACAAGAACTCTTATTAGCTTTTAAGAGCGGAGAGCGCCCCGCCACCCTAATGAATCGCATTGCCAAGGGCTATAGCGATGAAGACCTGAAACTCATTGCCAACTACCTAGCCACTCAGCCCAATACCGCTCAATAAAGGAGTACCCTCATGTCTACTATTTCACGTCGTACTGTATTAAAAGCGGGCTTAGGTACTGCGGCTTTAGGTTTAATGGGCTTTCCCCTCATTTCGTGGGGTGCTGGGGCAAAAGTGATTGTGATTGGTGGGGGTAGTGGTGGAGCCACCGCTGCTCGCTATCTACGCCGTTTTGATCCCAGTATTGAAGTCACCTTAATTGAACGCAACCCGATTTATCACACCTGCTATATGAGTAATGAGGTCATTGCTGGAGAACGCTCGCTAGACAGCATTGGCTTTAATTACGAAAATTTACGTAAAGCGGGTATCAATGTAGTCATTGATGAAGTTACTCAAGTAGATACTCAAACCAAAACCGTCACCACTCAACAGGGGACATTCAAATACGATAAATTAGTGGTATCGCCGGGCACTGATTTAAAATGGGATGCGATTGAAGGGTATGATGAGCAAGCCGCGACAATAATTCCTCATGCGTGGAAAGCCGGTGAACAAACAACCTTATTACGTAACCAACTAGAAGCTATGACGGATGGTGGTCTAGTAGTCATTTCAGTACCTGCTAATCCGTATCGTTGCCCACCGGGTCCTTATGAGCGAGCCAGCTTAGTGGCACAATACCTTAAGCAATATAAACCTAAGTCTAAAGTGCTCATTTTAGATGCTAAGTCATCTTTTTCTAAACAAGAGTTATTTATCGAAGGTTGGAAAAAGCTCTATGGCTATGGGACTGATAATAGCCTGATTGAATGGAAGGGTTTAGAAGATCAGGCTGAAGTCAAAAAAGTAGATGTTAACACTCGCACAGTGACTACAGCTTTTAGTGACGATATTAAAGCAGCCGTACTCAATATTATTCCTCCGCAAAAAGCTGGCAAACTCGCCCATGATATAGGCTTAGCCAATGAAGCAGGCTGGTGTCCAGTGGATTTCAAAACATTTGAGTCGACTTTGCATAAAGATGTCTATGTCATTGGGGATGCTTGTATTGCAGGGGCTATGCCTAAATCAGCCTACTCCGCTAATTCACAAGCTAAAACAGCCGCCGCCGCCATTGTGAGCACTTTACAGGGTAAGGAATTAGCTGAAACCTCACATATTAATACGTGTTACAGTCTTGTGGGCAAAGACTACGGTATCTCTATTGCAGCAGTCTATAAGGTCGGCACTACCGAAGAAGGTAAACCTTCTATTGTGAGCGTGAAAGATGCGGGTGGTGTATCACCCCTAGCTGTCAGCGATGAGGTACGTAAAACCGAGGCTGCTTATGCACATGGCTGGTATAAAAACATTACTCAAGAGCTATTTGGGTAGCTAAACTCTCGATGAGAGTTAAACCATGTAATTAACTCTCCAAACTAAAAAGGCCTTCTAATTAAATTAGAAGGTCTTAAACATCCGACCGTTTTATATGAATAATTTTTATTAATTTAATAAGGTTTGTCACCTAAAATAGTAGCTCGCTGCATAATACGATGCGCTTTACCATAATCATTCGTTGCATAGTGCTGAGTCGAGCGATTATCCCAAAAGGCAATATCATTCACTTGCCAATGCCAGCGTACCGTATATTCAGGGCGTGCAATATGCTTAAATAAAAATGCCAAAATAGCATCGCTTTCAGGCTTAGGTAGTTCATTAATGACTGTTGTGAAACTCTCATTAACAAATAAAGCCTTTAACCCTGTTACTGGATGCGTTCTGATAACAGGATGAATCACAGGTGGATTAGTTAAACGTGCTTTTTCCCATTGCTCAGCTGTTTCTGGAGTATTGCCAAAACGCTCTTTTGGAAAAGACTGTACAAAATCATGGGTAGCGGTTAAACCCTCTAATAACTTACGTAATTGCGGTGATAGTCCTTGCCAAGCGGCAAAGCCACTAGACCATAAAGTATCACCGCCATACTCAGGCACTTGTTTAGCACTTAAAATACAGGCAGCAGGTGGGGTTTGAATAAAGGTTACATCGGTATGCCAAATAGCATTATCTGTTAGATCAGTTTGGTAATTATCCAGTACTAAGACCTCTGGTACATTCGGAACCTTGGGATAAATGGGATGTAAATGCAAATCACCAAATGAGCGAGCAAAATCACGTTGCTGCTCCGCAGTAATCGGCTGATTACGTACAAAAAGCACTTGATAAGTCACTAAAGCCTCTTGTAATTGCTGCTGCTCTTGCCACGCAATGGGCTGAGTAAAATCAATGCCTAAGACTTCTGCGCCAATGGCGGGGGTTAAACGTTTAAAACTTAGCATAAAGGTAATCTCGATTTAACGATTTAAAAAGCTAGGGGTGATTTATTCGCTATGGCTATACCAAGGAGTTAGGCGCTTTTGTAGCTGACGCAAAGCCATTTCAATAGCAAAGGCAATCAATGCAATCACTAAAATGCCCAAAATAACTACATCGGTTACTAAAAATTGTGCGGCTGATTGCACCATAAAGCCTAAGCCACGAGTGGCTGCCACCAATTCGGCAGCTACCAAGGTGGACCATCCCGCCCCCAAGCCAATACGAATCCCTGTAAGAATGCTAGGTAGGGCACTAGGTAAAATCACATACCACAGTAGTTGTTGTTTGGATGCTCCTAAAGAAAGTGCTGCATATTTACGGCTTTTATTCGTAGCCAAGACACCGTGAGCGGTGGCTATAATAATAGGTGCTAAAATAGCTAGAAAAATCAACAAGACTTTAGTCAACTCACCAATGCCAAACCAAATGACTAATAAAGGTAAGTAAGCTAAGGGAGGAATAGGTCGATAGATTTCTACTAGGGGGTCTAATAGTCCTTGCACCACTCGATTGCAACCCATCCACAAACCCAACGGGATACCTATAGCAACAGCAAACGCCAAGCCTAATAAAATACGTTGTAAGCTCGCCAGCGTATGCTGCCATAACGTTGCATCCATAAAGCCTGTGCTACTCACAAGGATAAATTTATCCCCGACCGCTTGAGGGGCTGGAAGAAATAACGCAGGCACAAACTGTAAGGCACTTACCAACCACCATAAGGCAGTCAGCATCACCACACTGAATCCACCCAGCCATAGATATTGATACTGCTGCCACCCTTTCCACTGTCTAATAGTGTGAATGAGAGGGGTAGTTGACCCTAATGATTTCAAAGCCAGTTCAGACTCTAATGCACTCATATAGCCTCCTTGAGATCGTGAGGAGTGAGGCTCTCCACCAATTGCTCACGTAAATTAATAAACAAAGGATCGGATTTAATGGAGCGTAAAGGCTCGCCCAGCAAATAACGCTGGTTAAAACTTAAACTTAATTCGGTTTGAATTTTCCCCGGACGGGGCGTCATCAATATCAAATGCGTGGCTAAGATCAGAGCTTCTTCAATATCATGGGTAATAAGGAAAATACGCTGCTTAGTATGCGACCACGCTTTAAGCAATAATCCCTGCATGGCTGAACGGGTAAAAACGTCTAAAGCTCCAAACGGTTCATCCATCAGCAAGACTTCCGAATGTACCGCGAGCGCACGCGCTATGCCTACACGCTGACGCATCCCACCCGATAACTGCCAAATATTGGAATCCTCAAACCCTGTTAAACCTACTAAAGCGATTACTTCTTTAGCCCTTTTAGTACGCTCAGCTAGAGTAATACCCTGCAATCTCAAGCCAAAAGCGACATTATCGATCACATTCAACCAAGGTAATAAGGCATCATCTTGAAACACGACCGCCCGCTCAGCCGAAGGACCTTTTAGCGCCTTACCGTTTAAGGTGACCTTACCCGCACTAGGTTCAACAAAGCCTGCTAATACATTTAACAGCGTAGTTTTACCGCAACCAGAGGGACCAAGAGCTACAGTTAAATCACGTTCACCTATAGATAGGGATACATTATCCAGCGCTGCAAAAGCCTGCTCTGGATAATGTACAAAAAGATGTTCAACGCATAAGTCGTTGCTCATAATCACTACTCAGCCGCATTTTTAACAAACTGATTAGTAACATAAGGCAGGTAATCGGCTTGAACTGTTTCCACCTTGCCCTGTGACTTTAAAAACTCAGCCGTCTTTTTAATCGCATCTGCAAAGTTTTGAGTGAGAATATCGACCTGCTCTTTAGCACTGGGATAACGATTACCTGCTAAGAAAACACTAATATCTTCGGTTTTTGAGCCAGTAATACGCGCAATTTTTTCTAAATTACTCGCATCTGCAACATATGATTTGGGATCTTGATTATAACGAGCCGTTTCAGTGGTCGTGACCTTAGCAAATTGAGTTAAAAAATTAGGGTTTTTCTCAGCGAAGTCTTTTCGTGTAATCCAAACATCAAACGTAGGTGAACCCCATTTACCTACCTCATCCGAATTGGTGAGTTCTTTACCCGACGCTTTGGCTTTACCTAAAGCAGGTTCCCATACATAAGCTGCATCAATATCACCGCGCTCCCAAGCCGCTGATATTTCACTAGGTCTTAGATTAATGATTTCAACCTTTTTAGGATCAACTCCCCAATGATTGAGTGCTGCTAATAAACTGTAATGCGTAGTCGATACGAAAGGCACTGCAATCTTTTTACCTATCAAATCCTCTGGTTTAGTAATATTAGAGCCATTACGCACGACTAATGCCTCTGAGCTTCCTAATACCCCTGCAATTAAAAATGTTTGAATAGGTAAACCACGGCTTGCAGCTGCCGCTAAAGGACTAGAACCAATATTACCCACTACAATATCGCCAGACGCTACTGCTGCAATTACTTCAGCACCACTTTCAAATTTACGCCAATCAATTTCACGTCCCGTAGCCTTCTCATAAGCACCATCTGCTTGCGCTATTTTGGAGGGATCAACACCTGTTTGATAAGCAATAATGACTTTATTAGTTTCGTCAGCCTCCAATACTCCTAGCCATAATGTTGTACTAACGACTGCCGTCAACCATAATGATTTAGTATTCATTGATTAAAACCTTTTAATTAAATGGTGATTGAGAGGCTAACAAATCTTAAAATACTAAAGAACTAACTATTTGCGCTATACTTATATCGAATTGATCAATAAGAGGTAATTTTTAAGCCAACTAAACAAGATAAAAGAATAAGTAGGTTATTATTTATAGAAACATTTATAAAAACGATATGGGCAAGATAAAAGATAGCGCCTAAAGCATTTATAAAAACAACCCATTAGGCGCTTAATCATTATTTTAATTGATATAATTATTTTTAGCTGCATCTCTTACAACGTTCATTCATACAGCTAGTTTTGTGCACGTAAAACTCCTATTATTCCCACTAATATCCAAAAAACATTTAATACGGTATAGGCTCGATCCTTTTTTAAAATCGAGCACCATGCCAATAAGATCGCATCGCAGGTATTCACTACCCACACTAACATAAACGGACTCTGAGGCCCTAACCAACTCACTAGGCTAAAACTGGCAATACGCATTAATACGCCCAGCATTTCCAGTGATTTGATATGCCGCAGAATAAATTGATTAATAACTGTGATCATAAAAAGCTAAGAAATTAGCAATCCTTTCTCATCAAAAATACCTTCAAACAACGCTGAGCTTAAATAACGCTCCCCTGAATCGGGTAAAATCACCACAATGGTTTTACCTGCATTTTCCTCGCGTTGAGCCAAACGTGCCGCGACCGCTACCGCAGCCCCACACGAAATACCTGCTAAAATCCCCTCTTCACGTGTCAAGCGGCGAGCGTAATCAATCGCCTCTTCATTAGTTACCTGCTCAATCGTATCGACCAACGCTAAATCCAATACCTCTGGACTTAACAACCATCAGCTAAAGCTGAAGGGTTCGCTGAAAGGACTAAAGTCCGGATACGGGTCGAATAGACCCGTCTAGCCTTCTGTCTTAAAGTTATCCTCTAACCTCGGTTCAAAGTGATGCTCTAAATACGCCTTAATCATCTCAGCACTCAATTCCCCTGAAGTCGCACAAAAATAACCCCGCGCCCAAAAATGCTGTCCCCAATACCGCTTTCTTAAATCCGGGTAGCTTTCAAAGATTTTTGCCGCACTTCGACCCTTAATTCGGCGCATGATCTCGCTCGGTGCTAGCTCCGGTGGCACCGATAACAACAAATGCACATGATCCTTGCTCACCACCCCCTTCACTATTTCTATCTCAAAGGCTTGACAGGTTTGACGGATCAACTCCCGTATCTTTAACCCCACATCCCCTTTCAGTACCGGATAGCGGTATTTCGTCACAAATACAAAGTGATACTCAATCCGGTAGACGGTGTGGCTTCCATACCGATACTCCATCTCTCACGACCTCATGCCAACCTTCATCCAGCTAGTATCGCAGATAAATCTGACCGTCTAAAGACGGTGGTTTTAACCTTGAAGACGGACTAATAAATCCAGCACCAATACCCTGAATCTTATGAGGTGCAGGCTTAATCGGCTCACCATTACGTTTTTGGGTCAGTACTGGACTCGCGGTTGGCTCTACTGCTACCGATTGAATGGCTTTGCCCTGCACTTCTTTAAAATAGCGGGATACACCCGTGATCGTTCCGCCCGTGCCCACCCCTGAGACAAAAATATCAATATTGCCCTCCGTGGCATTCCAGATTTCAGGTCCCGTAGTTGCCACATGGATAGCGGGATTAGCGGGGTTTTTAAATTGTTGCAGCAATACATATTTATCAGGATCGGAGGCGGCAATTTCTTCGGCTTTAGCCACCGCACCATTCATACCTTTTGGCCCCTCAGTGAGTACCAGCTTTGCACCATAGGCACTCAGTAATTTACGCCGCTCAATACTCATGGTTTCAGGCATGGTTAGGGTCAAAGGAATACCGCGTGCTGCGGCCACAAAAGCTAATGCAATTCCGGTATTGCCGCTAGTGGGTTCGACTAGCTCTTTACCTGCGGTGAGTATGCCGCGCTTTTCAGCATCCCAGATCATGGCAGCACCAATACGACATTTGACCGAATAGGCGGGATTACGCCCTTCAATCTTGGCTAAGACGGTAGCTTTTGCATCACCGATGACACGATTGAGTTTGACGAGCGGAGTATTGCCAATCGATTGCGAATTATCATTAAACCAGTGCGACATTATAGTGTCCTCAATTGAGTTATTACGCTGTACTCTAATCACTCTGATTTATCATGAAAAATAATATAAAAGCATATCTATTTCACCATTTGTTATAAGCTCTACAGAATTATTATCTCAATAACGACTAAACACTGTCCTTCTAAATCACTTTTTTGCATAAGCAATGCGATTTTTCTTGGTTCGCTTTAATCAGCGCCCCCTCTACTATCCTCCTCACACAAACAATTACTCACAGCTTTACAGGATACTAGACATGGCATTTTCTAACTTTAAACGCACTTTATTAGGTGCTGCTCTGATTATCGGGATTAACACTTTTAGTTCATTTAGCCACGCAGCCGACGTAACGCTATTAAACGTCTCCTACGATCCTACTCGTGAGCTTTATGCAGACGTAGGCTTAGCTTTTACTAAGTATTGGAAAGAGAAAACGGGTGATAACCTCGAAATTAATCGCTCACACGGCGGCTCTGGTAAACAAGCGCGAGCATTAGTCGATGGTTTAGAGGGCGATGTAGCAACACTTGCGCTAGGCTATGACATTGATGAACTGGCTAAAGCCAATCTCATCTCTAAAGACTGGCAAAAGCTATTGCCACAAAACTCCACTCCTTACACTTCTACTATCGTGTTTTTAGTGCGTAAGGGTAATCCTAAAAATATTAAAGACTGGGATGATCTGGCTAAATCCGGTATCAATGTAGTCACTCCTAATCCTAAAACTTCAGGCGGTGCACGTTGGAACTACTTAGCTGCGTGGGGTTATGCCTTAAAACAACCCGGTGGTAATGAAGCCAAAGCACAAGCTTTTGTTAAACAAATCTTTGACAATGTAAAAGTACTCGACACCGGAGCGCGTGGCTCTACTACCACGTTCACCCAACGCAATGTCGGCGATGTACTGATCACTTGGGAAAATGAAGCCTACTTAGTACTCAATGAATTAGGCAAAGGTAACTATGAAATCGTCACACCGTCTTTGTCGATTTTAGCTGAGCCACCCGTCACGGTGGTAGAAAAATATGCCAAAAAACATGGCACTGAAGCAGTCGCTAAAGCTTACCTAGAATATTTATACACCCCCGAAGTGCAGGACATTATTGGCAAACATTATTTCCGCCCACGCGACAAAGCCGCCTTTGCTAAACATCAAGCTAACTTTGGTCAGGTGAAGCTATTTACCTTAGCCGAGCTATTTGGCACTTGGGAGCAAGTACAAGCTAAACACTTCAGCAATGGCGGTATCTTTGATCAAATCAAAGTAGCCCAATAACGGTATTAGTTAGCCATTAAGCGCAGGGGCAAACCAACGTGTTTGCCCCTGCGCATGTTTCAAAGGTTAAACCCATAGATAGCAGCCCCAACACAGTTAACTAGCACCGTACAAGACGAGAGACTCAATGGCCCAATCAGCATCGCTTAGAAAAGTACTCCCCGGTTTTAATCTAACCTTAGGCTATACCCTTGTTTATTTATCTTTGATCGTTTTAATTCCGCTCGCTGCGGTATTTATTGAAGCCTTTACGATGGACTGGACGAGTTTTTGGAAAACGATTAGCGCTCCTCAAGTCGTAGCCTCCTATAAAGTATCCTTTTTTACCTCGCTAATAGCTGCCTGCATCAATGTGGTCTTTGGTTTATTGCTGGCTTGGGTGCTAGTGCGTTATGAGTTTACAGGTAAGCGTTTTGTTGATGCTTTAATCGATCTACCGTTTGCTTTGCCAACAGCAGTGGCGGGCATTACCCTATCAGCGATCTATGCACCCAATGGTTGGATAGGTAGCTTACTAGACCCTTTGGGTATTCAAGTCGCCTTTACTCCTTTAGGTATTTTAGTCGCGCTCACTTTTATAGGCTTGCCGTTTGTAGTACGTACCGTGCAACCTGTTTTACAAGAATTGAGCATTGATTATGAAGAAGCCGCAACTACGCTCGGTGCATCACGCCTCCAAACCGTGCTTCATATTATCGCACCTGCTTTACTACCCGCGATCTTAACCGGATTTGCCTTAGCTTTTGCGCGGGCGGTGGGTGAGTATGGTTCGGTGATCTTTATTGCGGGCAATATACCAATGGTGTCCGAAATCACTCCCCTGTTGATTATTACTCATTTAGAACAATTTGATGTAGCCGGAGCAACGGCTATTGCGGCAGTCATGTTGGTGGTTTCGTTTGTACTTCTGCTGATTATCAATGGATTACAACATTGGGCGGCTCATCGTCGTTCCGAACTCAAGGGAGTGACGGTATGAGTGGAGCCATTTCTCATTTGGGGCAAACCGCCACCCATACTATCTATGAAACTAATCCAGCCACCGCTGAACCGCGCTGGGTTAAGTATTTATTACTCACTATTGCTTTGAGTTTTTTTGGTTTGTTTTTGTTATTGCCTTTAGCAGCGGTTTTTACTGAGGCTTTGCGTAAAGGTTGGGAAGCTTATTTAAGTGCTATCACTCATCCTGACACTGCCTCAGCTATTAAACTAACGCTATTAGCGGCAGGTATTGCTATCCCTTTAAATGTCATTTTTGGTATCGCAGCGGCATGGTGTATTAGCAAGTTTGACTTTACAGGTAAGCAATTTCTCATCACCTTAATTGACCTACCCTTTTCAGTCTCTCCGGTCGTAGCGGGCTTAATGTATGTATTAGTCTTTGGGGTCAATGGTTGGTTTGGGGCGTGGCTAGTAGAGCATGATATGAAAGTTATATTCGCCGTGCCGGGGATTGTATTAGCGACTATTTTTGTCACTTTTCCTTTTGTGGCGCGTGAATTGATTCCCCTAATGGAAGCACAAGGTACTGAAGCCGAGCAAGCCGCCGTCTCATTAGGTGCATCCGGTTGGCAAACCTTTTGGCATGTGACTCTGCCGAATATTAAATGGGGTTTGCTCTACGGCATTATTCTCGCTAATGCCCGTGCCATGGGTGAGTTTGGTGCGGTATCAGTCGTGTCAGGTCACTTGCGTGGACAAACAACTACCCTACCTTTGCATGTTGAAATTCTTTATAACGAGTATCAATTTGCCGCAGCATTTGCAGTGGCTTCTTTACTCGCTTTACTGGCGTTGGTTACTTTATTTATTAAATGGTTCGTGGAGTGGAAAGCAGCATGAGCATTGAAGTCAAAAACATTCATAAACACTTCGCGCAATTTCAAGCGCTGGATAATATCTCCCTTGAATTTCCTACGGGCGAATTAGTGGCACTCCTAGGACCTTCGGGCTGTGGAAAAACCACCTTGCTGCGTATTATTGCAGGCTTAGAGCAAGCGGATAGTGGTCAAGTCATTTTAGAAGGGGTAGATGCCTCGCATACTCATGTGCGCGAACGTCACATAGGCTTTATGTTTCAACATTATGCGCTGTTTCAGCATATGACGGTGTTTGACAATATTGCCTTTGGTTTACGCATTAAACCCAAAAAAACACGCCCCTCAGAAGCACAAATTACTAAGCGGGTAAATGAATTATTAGAGCTGATACAGCTAAGCACGCTAGCTAAACGCTATCCTAGTCAATTATCGGGTGGGCAACGCCAACGGATTGCACTAGCACGCGCTTTAGCCGTTGATCCTAAAGTACTATTACTCGATGAGCCTTTTGGTGCTTTGGATGCTAAGGTACGTAAAGAATTGCGCCGCTGGTTACGTCAACTGCATCATGAGCTACATATTACCTCGATTTTTGTTACCCACGACCAAGAAGAAGCACTCGAAGTCGCCGATCAAATCGTGCTGATGAATCGGGGCAAGGTAGAACAAGTAGGCACACCCCTAGCAGTATTCAATCACCCTGCGACTCCCTTTGCTTATAATTTCTTAGGCACATCTAATCGCTTTGAAGGGACTTGGGCGCAAGGTGCATTGCACTTATCAGGCAATCCTATAGCTATTAATGAATCTGCTACGGGTTTAAGCGAAGGAGATAAAGTCATTGCCTTTGCTCGCCCCCACGAATTAACCCTAGACCCGAATGTACAACAGGCAAAAGGTATTGCAGCGACTATTCAGCGTATCTTAGCTTTTGGTCCTACTGCACGAGTGGAGCTACAAGATACGTCCACGCAGACCGAGCATTTTGAAGTTGATATTCCAACCCTTGAGTTGCAGCAATTACAACTACGCGAAGGTCAGAAAGTGCGTTTAGTCCCTAATCAATTACGCGTGTTTGCAGCAGGATAGAGAGTGATATGAATTTTCAGCAATTAAGAATTATACGCGAAACGGTGCGCTGCAACTTTAATCTAACTGAAGTAGCCCAAACCCTTTTCACCTCACAGTCAGGCGTGAGTAAACATATTAAAGATCTAGAGGATGAGTTGGGTATTACGCTTTTTGTGCGCCGAGGTAAGCGCCTATTAGGTTTGACAGATCCCGGACGTGAATTGATTGAGATTGTGGAACGTCTTTTATTAGATGCGAATAATATCAAGCAATTAGCCGAGCAATTTAGCAATAGTGAAGAAGGCTCACTCACGATTGCCACCACTCATACTCAAGCCCGCTATATATTGCCTCCCATTGTGTCAGAGTTTAAGAAGCTCTATCCCAAAGTGCATCTAGCCATTCATCAATCACGTCCGACTGAAATTGTACAAGCTCTACAATCCGGTCAAGCGGATATAGGGATTGCAACCGAGGCACTAGGGGACACTCATAATCTGGCTACTTTCCCGTTTTACAATTGGAATCATGCGGTGGTCGTACCTGAAGGGCATGAACTGGCTAAAGCCCCCTATCTAACTTTAGAACAACTCGCTAGCTACCCGATTATTACCTATTACGAAGGCATGACAGGTCGCCACCATATTGATGAGGCGTTTAATGAGGCGGGTTTAAAACCTGATATTGTGATTTCAGCGCTCGACTCTGACGTGATTAAAACCTATGTGGAACTGGGTTTAGGCGTGGGAATTTTAGCCTCAATGTCTTTTAATCCACAGCGTGATACGGGACTCGTGCTGCTTAATGCGTCTACCCTTTTTAAATCGAACACTACCCAAATTGCAGTACGGCATGGGCATTATTTGCGGGGCTATGCTTATCGTTTTATAGAATTATGCTCGGCGCGTTTAACTGAAAAGGTGGTGCGTGAGACGCTGGCGATAGCAATTGAGGGGTAGTTTTGATATTTATCAATGCAATCCCATCGGTCTAAGTAATTGCCACACCTTATCCAGTTCTAACTATAAATCAAAATCAGAACCATTAGCATTTCAATATGTATTAATAAACGATTTCACACCCCTCTCGCTAGCGAGTTATTTAATCATAAGGAGAATGCTCATGAACTCTATCCCAACTAGCTTGATGCGCCCCGTCAATTCATTTTCGGCTAACATCAACTTTAACCAAGGGCTACGTCCTACTTTTCAAGCGACTAATGCCCCCACCTTTAATAATGGACTTAATCAAGTAGTAAGCCTGTTGCTTAACCTCTTACAAGGCATTCAAGGCAATCAAACGATGGCTAAACCTGCTCCTATTATGCCCAATAATTCAACCATGATGGGCAGCTCGACTATGATGGCAAAATCCCCAGATGCTCCCCAGCCCATTATTGAGCTGATGTCTTATTTCAAAACCATTGAATCACAATTAGGGATTACACCTGCACAACGCAATATTATTGATCCTTGGGTCGCCGTAGCTAAACCTAAACGTGAAGGTTTAGAAGCAGAATACGCCGTGATACGCGGTCAATTACGTGAGGCTATGTTAAACGGTGCAGATGAAGCCACTACCACCGCATTAACCGATCAAATGTTAGGTAAAGAACGCGAAATTTTATTATTAAAAGCGGAATGCGCTCGCCTCCTGAAAAGCACCTTGAACGACTCACAGTATGCTCAGCTAATAGCCAGCTATAGTAGTGCTAAAAACTTAGATCACGGATATAAAGTATAACTAGCCACCTGGGTGATCTAGGCAGCTTTGTGCTAGATCACCTACTATTCTCACAGGCTTTGCTTAAAAAGCCTCTTCTATGAGTACCTGCAAGAGAAAACTTACTTGTCTACGAAAGCACGTTCAATCACATAGTCACCTTGCTCACCCTGACGGGGCGACATGTTAAAACCATAGCTATCCAACATATGACTTATATCTTCAAGCATCGCAGGGCTACCACAAATCATAGCCCGATCTAGTTCAGGATTAAGCGGCGCTTGATGGATATGCTTAAACAACTCGCCTGACTGAATTAAATGAGTCAAACGCCCATGATGTATAAAAGGCTCACGAGTTACGGCGGGGTAATAAATCAGTTTCTCGCGCACCCAATCACCTAGTAACTCATGTTGAGGCAACACTTGCTCTAGATAATCCTTATAAGCCAACTCATTCACCCAGCGTACCCCATGCATCAAAATAATCTGCTCGAAATTTTCATACATTTCAGGGTCATGTACCAAGCTCATAAAAGGCGCTAACCCCGTGCCTGTGGCAAATAAAAATAAACGCTTGCCGGGCTTTAAATCGCGCAATACTAGAGTACCCGTCGGTTTGCGACTCACATAAATTGAGTCACCTACCTGCAAATGTTGTAGGCGTGAAGTGAGCTTGCCGTCTTGAACTTTAATACTAAAAAACTCTAAAAACTCCTCGTGATTGGCACTAGCAATACTATAAGCGCGAGTTAGAGGTTTACCCTCTACCTCTAAACCAATCATCACGAACTGACCATTCACGAAGCGGAAACTTTTCGCCCTAGTGGTGCGGAAGGAAAACAAGGTGTCATTCCAATGCTTAACATCAGTCACAGTTTCAGTGATATAGGGGCTGGTGCTCATAAAATGCTTACTACCTAGGCAATAAAATATAAAACTTATAACCTACTAAAATAATCAAGTACTGGCAAATACTTCTTGCTCAGGTATTATTTTGTGCCCTTGGTAGAATTTATTTTTGAGAAAATTAAACTTTTAGTAAACCAATCATGCTAGTTTGTCGACCATGACTATGTAATTATAGTTGCCCATACTATATCGCTAGTATGCTTATCTTATTCAAAATTAAAGTGTGATATGCTTAAGGCATGGAAAATCAATATTTAAGTGATACACGGTTTGACGCTTTTGCGCTGCATCCCGAACTACTACGCTCCCTCAATGAAAGTGGCTTTATTCAATGTTCACGCATTCAGGCAGCTACCCTCCCTCATACCCTACAAGGTACAGACATCACCGGACAAGCCCAAACCGGAACGGGTAAAACGGGTGCTTTTTTGGTCTCTGTCTTTCAACACTTGCTGACACACCCCCTAGAACATGCTCAGGCAGGTGATGTGCGTTGTTTGATTTTAGCTCCGACGCGTGAATTAGCAATTCAAGTAGCACGCGATGCGGAAGAGCTAGGGCGTTACACCGGATTGAATTCGGTTTTGGTGTATGGTGGTACGGGTTATGACAAACAGCGCCGCCAATTTGATGAAACCGTCGATGTATTGATCGGTACACCAGGGCGTATTATTGACTATTACAAACAAGGCGTTTTTCGTCTGGATCGTGCACAAGCACTGGTACTGGATGAAGCCGACCGTATGTTTGATATGGGCTTTATTCAGGATGTGCGCTATCTATTGCGTAAACTCCCTGCACCTACTGAGCGTCTCAATATGCTGTTTTCTGCAACATTGTCGCAAAAGGTGTTGGAACTAGCTTATGAGCATATGGATAACCCTGTTCCAATTAAAATTGAGTCTCAGACCGTCAGTGCGGCTAATATTACCGAACATTTATATTTTCCTGCTAATAAGGAAAAAATCCCGCTGCTAATTGGTCTGATTCGGCATTTAAATCCATTCCGAGCCATTGTATTTGTGAATACTAAACATGGTGCTGAAAAGGTTAATGATTATCTGCGCGGTAATAAAATCAGTGCGGGACTGATTTCTGGTGATGTACGCCAATCTAAACGTGAGCGCCTCTTAAAAGATTTTGAGGAAGGCAAATATCAGATCCTGATTGCAACGGATGTTGCAGCGCGTGGCTTACATATTAGTGATGTGACCCATGTGTTTAATTTCGACTTGCCACAAATTGCAGAAGATTATGTGCACCGTATTGGGCGCACTGCACGCGCCGGTGCATCGGGTGAGGCGCATAGTTTTGCTTGTGAAGATACCGCCTTTTATTTGCCCGAAATCGAGGCTTATACCGGTAAAACCATTCCCGTGAGCGCCATTGATCCCGAATGGTTAGCAGGCATTCAAATGCCCTCTCGTTCCCATAGCAAGCGAGAACGTGAGCGTGAACAACCAGAGCGCAGCTCGCGTGAGCGTGAACGCCCGCAACGTTCTAGTAATAAAACAGCTACTGCACGCGTTCCACTAGCACCTATGACCGAAGAACCTATAGTCGCCTCAGCAACCACTTTAGAATCTAAGCAGGTAGCTGAGTCTATAGCTCCCCCCGCCAAACCTACGAAAGCAGATGAGTCAAAACCAGAAGCTAATCAACCTGCTACTAAACCACGTATTACCCTAGCCCATGTGTTTATGGGGTGTGAATGAAGCTAATTTTAAGTACATAAGCCTAACCTTTATTGTATTCGCTCCTTTTGAAGTCAATAGGTTATACGAGACAAATACATGAAGACTTTAGTCTAATTACCTTCATTTTTTGATGAATTTTTAAAGGTTAATTAAATCATGATAGTTATAAGTTACTCTTCAAGATTGTGACATCAGAATAAATGCTATGAGGCTAGAGACTATTACACTTAAAAATTTCCGTTGTTACGACGACTTGACTATCGAGTTACACCCTCAACTGACAGTCTTGGTCGCCAATAACGGCGGTGGTAAAACTACATTGTTGGATGGATTGCGGATTGGTCTGTGGCCTTTTGTCAGTAGCTTTGATTTGGCACGTACAAAATTTGCTGATCCCGCCAATGCCATTTCCATAGATGACATTCGTCTATTGAGTTCAGGGCGCGAAATGGCACGGCAGTTACCATCCAGTGTCATATTAACGGGTGATTACGGAGTGGGGCAACGAACATGGGAACGCTACCGTGACAATGAAGTGAGTGGCTCTCATATTAGAGAGGATGCTGAGGTCAGAGAACTGAAGGCGTTTGCTGCTGATTTGCAGACAAGAGTACGCAACTTAGAACAAGACCCAGTGAGTTTGCCTGTTTTCGGTTATTACGGGACGGGGCGTTTGTATGATGAAAAGCGTTTGACCAAGGGTAAAAAACCTACCAGCCATAGTGATGCGCTCAGTGAAGGTATTCGCACTTTTGCTTATCTGGACTGCCTTGACCCGGCATCCAGTTATAAGCGATTTGAAGCATGGTTTGTTTCGGTATTTTTACAGTGGCGGGAAAGTCAGATTCGGTCTCAGGAAAGACCGGGGCGGAGTTCTGACATTGACGATGGTATTTTAAGTGCTATTAGAGTCGTTCAGGGGGCTGTGGATATTATGTTGCGCCCAATGGGGTGGCATACACTGGAGTATAGTGAGACATACGATAAGTCTTTGATATTGTATCATGAGCAGCAGGGCGTACTAAAAGTTAGCCAGTTAAGTGACGGTGTGAAAAATATGCTGGCGATGGTCGCGGACATTGCCTACCGTTGCGCTTTATTGAATGGTCATTTGGGTCAGTGGGCGGCAGTCAGCACCGAAGGCATTGTCATGATCGACGAAGTGGATATGCACCTTCATCCCAGTTGGCAGCAAACCGTATTAGGTAGTTTGACGAAAGCATTCCCCAACATCCAGTTCATCGTCACCACCCACAGCCCGCAAGTGTTATCCACAGTACCTGCTGAATGTATCCGCAGTCTGGAAACGGAAGTGGATGCTGATAGCCACGCTGTGCGTATGGTGGTGACAACACCGACCGTACAGACGCAAGGCATACCCAGTACGGATATTCTGGCAACTATCCAGCACGTTGATCCTGTGCCTGATGTACAACCCGCACATTGGTTGAGTGAATACAAAGCCTTGATTCAACAATATAAACACGATTCGGATGCAGGGATTAAGTTGAGGCAGAAACTGGATAAACATTTTGGCAAGGAACACCCAGTCATGCTGGAGTGTGAGCGTTTGATCCGTCTGATGGCAATGAAAAAGAAATTGCCGACAATGAAAGTGAATTGATAATGCACCAATTGATCAGACCCATCACTTCACCGACCTGTCTGACCCGTTATCGTCATGGTACAAACCAATGGACTGAAGTTACACCTGCTGAAAAAACTGAAATCTGGGAACAACTGGGTATCATGCAGCAAGGGCGTTGCGCTTATTGCGAATGTGCTTTGCCCATACAGAACGATCATTATGCAGCCCATATTGAGCATTTTCGTCAGCGTGGTCGCTATCCACAAGGAACGTTTGAATGGGAAAACCTGTTTGGTTCGTGTAACCGCCAGAATAGTTGTGGTAAACACAAAGATGAATGCGGCGCATATCATCACACGGTTCTGATCAAACCGGACATTGAAGACCCGGAATATTTTTTTCTGTTCGTGGCAGATGGCAGTATTGCCGTTCGCCAAGGGCTGTCAGCAACAGAACAACATCGAGCAGCGGAAACTTTACGGATTTTGAATCTGGATGCCCAACACGGTGCTTTACGCCAAATGCGTTTCAATGCGGTGCAGGGTTACATTCAAACCGCAGAAGAACTGGCAGCACTGTCTGCCGATTTCCCTGAAAAAGAATGGCTGGATTTGCTTCAGCAAGAATTGGCAGCGGTCGAGCATTTACCGTTTGTAAGTGCCATTAAACACATTTTAAAAGGCTAATCCTAATGTTCCAACCAAACGCCACTTTAACTAGGTAGTATCAGATCGATGCTAACACCAAAAAGATAAAGAGAAGCATTAGCTTTCTTTAATATAATTTGCTAATAATATCTCTTTTAAGAATAACACCGCCGCAGTTGCGTAATATGCGCCCAAATCGCTAGTGCAATTTCAGCAGGTGTTTTACTTCTAAGCGGCAAACCAATCGGTGCATGTAATTTAGCTAGCGCCTCATCACTCAGATCCATCTGCTTTAAGCGCTCGCGTCGCCGAGTACTCGCTACTTGCGAACCCAAAGCCCCTACATAAAAAGCATCCGTATGAAGCGCCTCCATCAAAGCCATATCATCTAATTTAGGATCGTGAGTGAGGGCTAAAATACAGCTACAATTTAAACGCTCTTTTAGGCTTAATACCGCATCATCGGGCATCAGGTTTATTAGTTGAGTATTAGGCATTGACCACTGACTAGCATATTCAGCACGGGGATCACACACTACAATCTCATAATCTAGCATTAGTCCTATCTGTGCGACCGCTTTCGCTAAATCATTCGCCCCAATTAATAACGCCGTCCAAGCACTTCCCCAAACGCGGGTAAAACAACATTCATCCCAATGATTATATTCAGCTAAATCAGTAGGTTGTACTTGAATAGTATGAGTCTCTAAATCAATAGAACGCTTGACACGTTTGCCTAGTAATAAAGTAGGTTCTAGATAGTCAATTTGCTCTGCTGTTAATGGCTCTATTAAGAGTTTTAGCTCACTACCACAGGGTAATTGAAAGCGTCTAGCCGCTTCTTTAGTACCACCGTAACTGAGTAATTGAGCCTGAGCTAAGTTATTCCACTCACCGTGAGCGCAACGCTCTACTAAATCCTGCTCAACACAACCCCCCGATACGGAACCATATAACAACCCCATTGGGCTAATTAACATCAGCGCCCCCACTGGACGAGGTGCTGAACCAGCGGTTTGTACTACTGTGACTAACAGAGGCTTGTGTCCCTCTGTTAGCCATTGTTTAGCAGTTTGTAATAAGACTAAATCACTATGCGCCACATTACACCTGTGTGGGTAGAGGCAAGGTGTAATAGCGCTTACCCGTGACTGCACTCAGTGCATTAGCAACCGCTGGGGCTATCGGTGGCACGGCAGGTTCACCTACCCCAGTTGGTTTTTCGGCTGAATTGACAATATGCACCTCTACCTTAGGCATTTGATTGATGCGTAAGACAGGGTAATCATGGAAATTAGATTGCTCGACTTTGCCTTCCTTAAGGGTAATTTTTCCACTTAAAGCAGCAGATAAACCAAAACCAACGCCACCACTCATTTGCGCATACACCACATCGGGATTCACCGCCCAACCACAATCAATTGCTACTACAACCCGATCCACAGAGTAAGTACCATCATCGCGCACGGTTATTTCAGCGACTTCCGCCACATAAGAATTAAAGGACTCTACTACCGCAATACCGCGCCCCCGTTTGCCTTGCAGAGGGGTTGACCAATTAGCCTTTTCGGCCGCTAATTTTAAAACACCCAATAAGCGCGGCTGTTTTTCGAGTAGCTTGACTCTAAACGCTAGTGGATCTTGACCTGCTGCTGCGGCTAACTCATCGATGAATACTTCGGTGGCATAGCCGGTGTGCGTATGCCCCACTGAGCGCCACCATTGGATAGGTATACCTATATCGGTGGTATGTAATTCAATACTGAGATTCGGGATAGCATAGCCTCCGGCTGCACCCTCTACCGAGGTAGGGTCTATGCCGTTTTGAATCATGCCCGCCATCACCGTATTCGCCATAATCGATTGCCCGACAATGCGCTGTTGCCAAGCCATTAGATTACCTTCCTTGTCCAAACCTGCCTTGAGCACATGATAATAATAAGGGCGATACTGCCCAGCACGCGTATCATCTTCACGCGTCCAGACCATTTTAATCGGCACATCGCGTTTAGACGCTTGAGCAATACGTGCCGCCTCCAGCACATAATCGGATTGAGGATTACCGCGCCGCCCAAAAGAGCCGCCCGCCATTAAGGTATTAATCTTAACTTGTTGAGGTTCAATGCTAAGTAGTTTAGCTACCATCATTTGATCAAGGGTCTGGATCTGGTCGCCATTCCAGATCTCACATTGCCCCTCTTTAAGCTGCACTACACAGTTCATAGGCTCCATTGCAGCATGAGCAAGATAAGGAAACTC
Organism: Thiofilum sp.; assembly: GCF_016711335.1. Taxonomy (NCBI): domain Bacteria; kingdom Pseudomonadati; phylum Pseudomonadota; class Gammaproteobacteria; order Thiotrichales; family Thiofilaceae; genus Thiofilum; species Thiofilum sp. Next base: position 2,654,894 of record NZ_JADJTF010000001.1, on the reverse strand, counting down.
ATAGGCTGCACTCAACACTTGTGCCGCTTTGGATAGCGCTGGCTCTACCTCACCCTCTTGACGCGCTACCGCACCTTTTTGCTGAGCAAGGTCTTGATATTGTTTTAATAAATCGGCACTACTGAGCTTAAAAGCTTGGTTTTCATCCCATTCGATTTGTAGGACATCACGCCCTTGTTTGGCACTCCAAAAATCTTGCGCTAATACCGCCACCGCATTACCAATGCTCACTGCATCGACAAAACCTTTGATCGCTTTTGATTGAGTGGCGTCAAAGCTTTTGACGGTCGCACCAAAGCGCGGCGCATGTGCCACCACTGCAACTAGCATATTAGGCAAATGAACATCTTGCGTATACTGAGCTGTGCCATTGGTTTTAGCGCTGGCATCAATGCGGGATAGGTTATTTTTACCAATATAAATAAATTGATCCGGTGTTTTCAGAGTCAGATTAGTAGGTACGGGCTGTTGCGCGGCTAGCCCTACTAACTCGCCAAACGTAGCTTGGCGTTGGCTGGGTTTATGAAACACAGTGCTCTTAGCAACCTGAATTTCACTAGCAGGTACTGACCAGAGCGCTGCCGCCGCGCCCACTAGCATCGCTTTCGCCGTTGCCCCTGCTTCGCGCATTTGCATAAATGAATTGGCTAAAGAACTACTACCTCCCGTTCCCTGTAGGGGACCCCAAGATAAGTTATTATAACGACTGGCATCGGCAGGAGCATGCTCGGTCTTAACCAGCGCCCAATCCGCATCTAACTCATCGGCTACTAAGCTAGCGAGTCCAGTATGGCTGCCCTGCCCCATTTCAAGGTGCTTGATAATAATGGTGACGGTGTTATCAGGATTAATACGTACAAACGCATTAGGTTCAAAGTTAGAGGAAGCTGCTGCATTAGCCGCTGGGGTGGAAGCGGTAGAAGCTTCTTCAGCTAGCGCACCATTAAAATAGACCCCTAAGGTCAAACTCGCACCTGCAACCGCTGTAGATTTCAGCCATTGACGCCGACTAAGATTCATAATAGACATGACTTAACTCCTTAACCTAAGGCTTTGGCGGCTTGATGAATAGCAGCACGAATGCGTGGATAAGTGGCACAACGGCAAATATTCCCCCCCATCGCTTGATCAATATCGGCATCGGTGGGCTTAGGATTATTTTCTAATAGTGCAACGGCTGACATAATCTGACCCGATTGGCAATAACCACATTGCGGCACATTTAAGGTTTGCCATGCTTCTTGGATTACTTTAGCCGTTTTGGATTGAGCACCTTCAATGGTGGTAATAGTCTTACCGACCACACTGCCTACTGGAGTAATGCAAGAACGTACAGGTTGACCCTCAACATGAACGGTGCAAGCTCCACATTGCGCCATACCGCAACCGTATTTAGTACCTGTTAATAATGCATGATCACGTATAGCCCAAAGTAAGGGCATATCCGGCGTGACATCTAGCTCAGTCATAGCCCCATTGATATTTAACGTTAGCATAGTGTGTTCCTTTAACTAGCGGTGGTTACTATTATTATGCGTCAACTGGCTAGGATTATTAGACTAAAGACTGGTCAAATTCAACGTCAGGCACAGCAATTAAAGTATCTTGCAGATAAATCAAAGGTCTACGCTCCCGCTCCCATGGAGGAACTCCCTTAGTTTGCCAATAGGTTTTCAAGTCCAGCCACTGCTTACCATGCTTTAAGCGCTCGCCCCCTTGACGAATGCAGACGTTGAAGGCACTTTGGCTTTTTGAAGCTTGCTCTAAATAGTTCTGTACCATAGCAGGCGTGACTAAATACTCATTAAAACGTAGTGGCGCTCTACCTTCCCAACTCATCTGTGTGTGTTTAGGCTGAGTAAGCGGTTTAAACGCATATAAATCATCACGATAGCGTCGCACTTCACAGCCTTGCCACTGCACTATAGGTTTAGCATCTGCTTTAGCTATTAAAACTGTCTTTAAAATACTATCGAGGCGGCTGGCGGCTGGCATTAAAAAATCGAGCTTTTTGAGCCAAGCTCGAATCAGGGCTTTTTGCACTATTGTTGAGTAGATTAATAAAGCGCTAGCGGATAAGGTATTAGGCTTAAAACCTTGTACCGATTTAAGCTGTAATTCGACTAGCTCCTGATTGACCGCTAAAGCTTCCTGTTGATAGTGCACCGCACGTGCCAGTAGCTCTTTAGCGGCAGGCCAGCGTTGTTCTAAGAGTGGAAGCACTTGCTGGCGTAGCAGATTACGATTAAAGCGCGTATCGGTATTACTAGGGTCATTAATATAGTGCAGTTTATGCTCAGTAGCATAGTGTTCTAATTCGGCACGCGAATAGTGTAATAACGGACGAATTAAATAACCCTGCCCTAAGGGGCGCACCTCTGGCATCGCCGCCAGTCCTTCTGCTCCTGATCCACGCAATAAATTAAGCAATAAAGTTTCAGCTTGATCATCTTGATGATGAGCAGTGAGTAGTACTTCATGGGATTGCACTAGCTCACTAAATACCTGATAGCGTGCTTCACGCGCTAATGCCTCAATACTCGCACCTGAATTCAGATCTAAACTCAGCGTTTTAACGACTAAGGGCAGAGCTAATAGTTCACACTGTTGCTCACAATGCTCAACCCATTGAGCTGAAATTGCCTGAATTTGATGATGGATATGAATAGCCCGCACCGAAATATGCGGATAGCGTGCTTTGAACTGTGCCGCCAAATGAAGCAAAACATGAGAGTCTAAGCCCCCGCTATAAGCTAGCCAGAGACTCGATATATTTTGAGGAGCAAGCTGAAAGACACGTTCTAAAACATCTTTCAGCGCAGGTAGTTTATTCTTCGTAGCGTCCAAAGCTCATTAAGCGTTGATAACGCTGCTCTAATAATTCGTCCATACTTAATGCTTTTAGCTCTTTAAGATTAGCGTCAATGGCTTCACTCAAGGTTTTAGCTAAATCAGCGTGATTGCGATGCGCGCCCCCTATAGGTTCGGCAATAATCTCATCAATTAACCCCAAGCCCTTTAGACGCTCAGCGGTAATATTCATCGCATCCGCTGCTTCAGCGGCTTTTTCGGCAGTTTTCCATAAAATCGAAGCGCAGCCTTCGGGCGAAATGACCGAATAGGTAGCGTATTGCAGCATCATGACACGATCACCGACACCAATAGCCAGCGCTCCACCCGATCCGCCCTCACCTACCACGGTACAAATAATTGGAGTTTGCAGCTTAGCCATTTCGTATAGATTACGCGCAATAGCCTCGCTTTGACCGCGCTCCTCAGCACCGATCCCCGGATAAGCCCCTGCGGTGTCGATAAAGGTTAAAATCGGTAAGTGGAATTTTTCTGCCATACGCATGAGACGCAAGGCTTTACGATACCCTTCGGGGCGAGGCATACCAAAGTTGCGCATAATATTGTCTTTAGTATTGCGCCCTTTTTGATGCCCAATAATCATGACGCTTTCGCCATTAAAACGCGCCAAGCCGCCAATAATAGCCTTATCATCCGCAAACGCTCGGTCACCGTGTAGCTCTTGGAAATCGGTACACATGAGATCAATTAGATCTAAGGTATAAGGGCGCTTAGGATGACGTGCCACTTGAGAAATTTGGCGCGGGGTGAGTTTAGCAAAGATAGAACGAGTGAGTGCGCTAGCTTTTTCCTCTAACAGTGCCACCTCATTACTGATATTTAAATCAGAATGAGTGGTATCGCGTAGTTTAGCAATTTGATTTTGCAGTTCAGCAATCGGCTGTTCAAAGTCTAAGTAATCCGTATTCATCTGTCTCTATCATCTAACCCCAAATAGGTGAGGGGATTTTACATGCCTTATGCTAATAATTCGATGTTTATTAGAAATATTGCTCGGTAGTGATATGTCCGGGCTTATGACGTAGGTGGCGTTGTAGCCCTCGCGCCGCCAATAACACCTTCATATCGTCTAGCATGGCATGATTCCCACACAACATAACATGGGTCTTTGCAGGGTGAATATCAAGCCCTACCCGCTGCTCTAAACGTCCAGACTCCAAGGCAGTAGTCACACGCTCTGCTAAACCTTGAGGATTAGGCTCACGCGTGACACAAGTCAAAACACTTAGCTGCTCGGAGTATTTGGTTTGTAAATCACTTAATAACTCACTATAAGCCAGCTCAGAACGTAGCGGCACGCTATGCACAATCACGACTTTGCTAAAGCGCTGCCATAATGCATCGGTGCGCAACATAGATAGATAAGGTCCTAACCCTGTACCGGTAGCAATCATCCACAAATGCTCAGCCTGTGGCACTTCATCCAAGGTAAAAAAACCATTAGCGGGTTGCGATACTTCAACGCTATCGCCTGCACGTAATTGCGACAAAGCGGTCGATAGGCGTCCACTAGGTACAATGTTATAAAAGACTTCGGCAATAGACTCCGTAGGCGGATTGACTAATGAATAGGATTTAGCTAATGGTTTGACTTCGCCTTCTTGCTCAACGGGGAGTTGTAGTTTAATAAACTGCCCTGCTTTAAACGGTTGCAGGGGCATATCAATCCAAAGGGAAAATAAACGCTCACTCCATTGGTGTTGTTTTAAGACGCGCCCTTGCACCCATTGTGATCGTATAATGCTCATTAGTACGCCTCATTTTATACTCCAGAGCTATCAGTTTACTCAGCGAGTAGCGGATTACTAGAAAGCCTCGGTTTCATACCCCTATAAAAGCATTAGGCTTATTTATTAAACGTGCAAGATAAATTAGTCTAGTTAATATCGTTAATTTACTACACTTTATCGGTCTCAACGCCAACTCTAAGTTATCAGCGTTTATCTTGCTATTGCTTACCTCTGGTCTTAAAGCCTTAGTCCCCTAGTTAACTCCTTTTCATACTAATTACATTATCGTCATTATTTTGGTCAGAATGGCGATCTTTTGGTTAGCACAAGGAGTATAAAATGAGCTTAATGATTAACAAACCTACTGATGTCAAAGGATGGCAACCTTTCGGTACAATGGGAAAAGACATGTTCCCCTATAAAGCCAATTATTTTAATAACGCTGGAGGGCGTCCCAATCTGTCTATGGGGATGATGACTATTGTTAGCTTAATCATGCAGATTTTAAAACAAGTCGCCACCCAAGCCGATCAACCGACTATGGGGCATCAAGGACCAATTATGGTGAAAGAGAATGCCAATGGTACAACCACACTGAATAATTCAACCTATTCCAATACGTTTTTAAGCTCTAAATTTGAAGAATTTAAAAACTCACCTTTTTACCCTACGGTAGAAACTCGTGATTTAAGAACCACCGCCTGGGGTTATCAAGGCTCTGGTAGCACGCTTAATGCTTTTTACCAGTATATCTTGGGTAATTACCCTTATGGTGATGCCAGTAAACCCTCACCCAAAATGAGTGCGATGAGTATTGCGCCTAGTATGGGAGCGGCTACTTATGCCGCACCTGTTGCTAGTAGTGTGATGTTGGACACACCTGTTATTACTACAGAAACCCTAGCCGCTACCACCGCCGATACTACGGCTGCAACACCCACATCCACTGCGACTCCACAAGATGCCGTCATTGAAGCGGCGGTGACGGGTAATTTAAGCAGTGTACCTGTTACTGCCACTGCTGTTAGTGCTGCACCGGCTGCTACTACCGATGATCATTCGGGTCATATATGACCAAGACAACCAGTCTTAAGCCACAAAAATTAAGTACGGGGCAGAGAGTATTAGCTCTGCCCTAAGTCAAACTAGAGCTAGAGCACTTAATGTAATTAGGGCAATTGCTCTACGATGGCTTGAGCCAAACGTTCTACTAATAAGGTTTGTGCTTTGACAATAGCCCCCATAGTTTTACCTGGTACAGGGGCACTTAATTGGAAGGGATGGGTGCTAATAATGCGTCCATCACTGGCATATTGTAATTGCCAAGTCCCGATTAACACCGCTTCTTTGGCTGCTTGTCCATCAAATTGAGTGACGACTAAACTCACCTGATAGCGTGGTGTTTGGGTAATTTCCCAAGGAATACGCTGTACCCGTGTACGCGGCAAACGATTCTGCACTTGTTGTGTTAATGTCGTTAAGAACTCATCCTGTAATTCACCGCCCCACTCATGTAGCTCACGTACTTGCACAGTGTTGGCATCTTCACGCACTACATAGCCTTTACGATCTAGCAGCGACGTTAGTTTTAACGGTCCTATCCCTACACTTTGAATACGAGAAGATTTATCAGCCGCTATTGAGCCTAGAGTCATACTGGTGCTTAGCGTGTGATAAGTCACTTTAGCATTGCTACCGCCCACTACCGAGCAAGCCGCTAATAGTGTTGTCAAAATTAAAAGCATTAAATAGTTACGCATTATTCTCTCCGCCCGCGAATCAGTGAATCCGGTTTACGTTCCAAGCGCTCAGATAAATCACGAATCGCGCGTGCTGCACGGGTGACTTCTTGCATCATTTCCATTAGTTGATATTGAGTAGGTGAATTTTGCGCTAAAAGCCGATCCATATGCCCTAATGAATTTTGCAAACGCCGCATCGTTACCACTAAATCATTAGACACGCGATGCACATCATTCTGCACGGCGGGTAATACTTTACTAAAGTTATTCGCAGCGCCTGCAAAGCTGTTCGTGGCTATGGGCAAGGCCTTATTAATACTATTCGCGACACTGGTCACATCATGGCTAAATTGCGGTATAGCTTTATTCACACTATTCGCCACACTGGTCACATCATGATTAAGTTGTGGAATCGCCTTATTAATACTATTAGCGACACTGGTCACATCATGATTAAGTTGTGGAATCGCCTTATTAATACTATTCGCGACACTGGTCACATCATGGTTGAGCTGGGGAATCGCTTTATTAATGCTATTAGCGACACTAGTGAAATCATGCGAGGCACGCGGCAAGGTTTCATTTTCTAAGGTTTGTAACACTAGGCGCAAATCGGCTACCGCTTTACGCGCATCCTGCATTAAGAGCTGCGTATCATCAATTAGCTCATTAGCATTAGCCACTGTGTGATCTAACTGTTTGCTATCTATAAAACGTCGAATACTGACTAATGTTCCCTGGAGTTCGTCGGCAATCTGTGAGGCTTTTTGAGCAAGGTCTTCGGGTACGGCGAGACTCGTGGGGAAAATCGTATTCTTACCTTCAAGAGTAATCTGTGCAGGTGGAGCTTTGGGTTCTTGAACCAGAGTAATGAAGGTTTGCCCCGTCAGCAGATTACCGCTTTGCAATTTTGCCCTCACACCCTGAGCCACCCATTTATCTAGCATCTGCTGAGCCTGCTCTACACTAATATTTTCCGTAAAACGCTGGGGTTCTAAAACTACACGCACCGGAATACGAGTTTGTAGCGTATCAGGATTCAGATCCATTTCAATTGCTTCCACTCGCCCTACCGGAACACCTTGATAGTCCACCGGTGCACCTAAGGTTAGACCACGCACCGAGCCAGTGAAATACATGACATAATAAAGCTTGTCTCGATATAGACGCTCTTGTGAGCTTTTATAATCTTTAAAGAGATTAAAACGGCTATTAGGGGCGCTCACTGTGGCGGTATCGGCCTCACGCCCACTATCAAAGGCAATGCCACCGATTAATAAGGCACTCAACGACTCCATTCTAAACTCGGCCCCCGCCGCGCCCATTTTAAAATCTAGTCCTCCCGCATTCCAAAAGCGACTACTAGGGTTTACAAACGTGTAATAGGGATCATCAATAAAAACCCTGATTTCAAAGCGCCCCGTCTCACGCACTAAACGATAATCAACGACCTCACCTACTCGTAACTGCTTATAAAAAATAGGCGTGCCATTCGCAATAGACCCTACTGAGTCCGCTTCCAGAATAAATTGGCGTCCGGGGCGGTCTGGATTCATCGGCGGCGGTTCGTCTAGCGCTTGATAGCATAATTTTAAATCTTGCTCTGGCTCTGAATTATCCGGTTGAGGTTGTAAGCCGATATACGAACCTGAAAACAGTGTGCCTAAGCCTGAAATTTCTGCCCCCTTAATGCGTGGACTCACTACCCAAAATTGTGCATTACAATTAATTAGCGCTTTGATTTCTTGCGTTAAACGCATTCTGACTACAGGCAGCAATTCTGAACTATTTTCACGCGGTGCTAACAACACTCGCTCGACGCGACCCACCACGACATGCTTGTAGCGCACCACGGTTTGCCCCTCAACAATCCCTTCAGCACTTCTAAAATACACATCGATGCTAGGACCTTGCTTATACCAGTAGGTATAAATGAGCCAGCCCGCCAAGCCTAAGGCGAGTAAAGGAATAAACCATATCGGTGAAGGCCAACGCGACCGTTTAACCGCAACGGGTAAAGGAGCTTCTATAGCTATAGCGTTTTCAGCCACGCTCAAACTCCCAAATCTGGCGTTCATCCAAAGTACGGGCGGCTAGCATGGTTAACACCACCACTGCTGTAAAGGATAAAGACCCCATATTCGCTTCAACATAAGCAATATTACCAAACTGCACTATCCCCACCAAAATGGCGACCACAAATACATCCACCATCGACCAACGCCCTATATAATCAATCACTTTATAGAGCTGCATGCGCTCCTTAGAATGCCAATGAGAGCGGTAGTGAATAGAAATTAATAAAAAGCTAATGGCTACAATTTTTACTAATGGAATAACCAAACTCGCCACAAAAATAATCAAAGCAATCGGCCACTGACCATGTTGCCACAACTGTAACGCACCCTCAGCTATAGTACTGGGGCTACCCTTACCTAACATGTACAAACTCATCACCGGCAAAAAATTGGCGGGAATCAATAGCACTATAGCAGCAATCAGCAATGCCCAAGTGATTTCAATGCGTCGTGATAAATGTTTAGTCAGGGGTAATGTGGCTCCGCAGCGCACACATTGCCATTGAGTTGTATTCGGCGCTGAAGGTTGAGCATTTAAATACTGACACACCTCGCACTGTACTAAGCCATAGTCTGCTGCGGTTTTAAACGAAGTATTCATGACTGATAATGGGCTTGTTTTAGTTGTCCTAAGGCACGCCACACCCAAAACGGCTCAAAGGCACGATTGAGTAAGGCAATCACGACCATTTGCAGGCTAAACGACACGAAAGCCACTTCCATCACTAAGGACGCCAAATCACCTAACTTAACTAAGGCAACAATCGTACCTAACATAAATACTTCCAGCATCCCCCAAGGTTTGAACTCTTGTAAGAGACGAAATCCTAGTAATGCGGTATGGGCTTGCCATTGTAGAGTCAAGGTTAATAAAACCCAACCTACAATCATTAGCTCCAGCAAGGGTAAAATTAATAGGTTCAACGCTAACAATACTGAGATTAGATATAAATCACTATGCCAGAAGGCATTGACGGCTCGAATGATAGTTAACTCTTGCATCATTCCTTGTGTGCGCATCATAAATAGGGGAAAACTGTTGCTAATGATAAATAGCACACTAGAGGTGAGCCACAATGCCCAGCTTTGGTTTTGCCAATGGGGATGATAGCGATATAGCGTTGTGCCACAACGTTGACAATGGGCATGCGTTTTGGGTGGTAACTTTTGGAATTGATGCACTACACCACATTCGGGACAGGCAATTAGGTGATCTATGGTAGGCGGGGTAGGCATGAGTACTAGGTCATTTTATTATTAGAGTACTCTAGTATAAGCCTGAAACCTAAAGAGAGGCAAAATGCCTCTCCTTAAGCGTTAGCCTTATCTAACTGGTAACTACGCTAGTGATTAACGTAGTTTGTAAGAGATACCTGCTTGTAAACTGGTGTCTGTCTTAGCACTGGTAGTTTTAGAGGATTGTAATACTGAGTACAGGGAGACACGATTACCTAATGCATAACGATAGCCGGAGCTTAAGGTATTAGTGGTAGTCGCAGAACCGCTATTAGGTTTATTGCGGTTAGCTTGCCACGAATTTTCCCAAATGGATTTGGCATTGATTTGTCTATCGAAGGACATTACGTTGTCTAGATTATAACCGTTGTTACTACTATCCACTGTGCCAGATAATGTGGTTACGTTAGAAAACTGCCAATCATTACTAACGGGGCGATGGAATTCGCCTACGATTTGTACAGATGGTTTGCCTTTGTCCTGATCATAATTCTTGATAATAGAGCCTACACCCGCTCTTACACGCGTACCGATACGGCGTGTCACAAATAAACCATTTTCAACTACATCATAAACACGTAATACGGCAGCAGCATCTAAAGCACCTTTAGCTTTACCTGAAGCATTAATGACGTTCGCCATGTCTGCTACCCAAGCCTCACGGTAGTTATCGGTTGATCGACTTAAACGAGCTGCATACTCCTCTTTCTTACCAATAACGCTAGCCAAATTTTGATAATCAGCCACTGATAAATCACCAGTTAGCTTATCTTGCTTACGTAACTCTTTCACAATCCAGATGGCTTGTGACATAGGAGTAGCATCGACTACACGACCATAACCCGCACCGACATAAGTCTCAGCAAAATAATTCTTTTTGTCTTTTTGATCAGCCACAATAGCGCTACCATACACAAAAGCGCCCTTACTATTGGGCTTGAAGTAGTTGAATACTCCTGCTCCAGCCGCACCCGCATAGTCATTACTTTTCACACCTGCGGAGTTACGATTAGAGTTTCCGCTCACAGCAGCGGCAAACTCAATATCACGGATAGGTGTAGAGAAAACTCTTTCATAATCAAAGTTCAAATTAAGGTTATAGCTATCCTTTTGACCTTGTACAGCAGTATTGTTTTTATTGGTTTGATAATTAAAAGTAGCATCGACCTTAGCATCGGTGTAAGAAGGCTTAGCTTCTTGATAGTCATATAAACTTACTGCTTGAGCAGAAGTAGCCGCTAAACCCAATAAAATACTAGAAGTCAGCAATGTGTAGCTTTTTTTCATGATAAATCTCCATATTTTTCTTAAAATTCAAATTATTAAGACTTGTTTTTGAACAGAATATTAAATAGCAAACCCGTGAAATTCTGTTGTTTTATTTCCCAACAACCTTACTGTAGTAAGGTTTGGTTCAGTGTGCATCTTTAAAAGTGGCTAAATACTAAGCTCTGTTAGCTGAACTGCACAATAACAGCCGGTCTTATAATCAAATCAATTTTATAATTCAATATTCATACCTGTTTTGAAGTATTATTGCCAAGCTTAAGGGGTATTCCTATTTTGCTAGCCATTTTTCTGTTGAGAACCTGACGCATAGTATCTTTTGTACTGTATTAAACCGTTTGTCTATGCATGAGCACACTCGGTTCACCAACAGACTAAACAGAGGTCGTGTTCAGCAGACAGAGACTTAACTCGGAGACGCCAGTGCCTGCTAGGATGAGAGCCAGATCAACCACTAAGCAAGCTACTCAAGTCCTAGCAACCCTTATCTAGAACACAGATAGGGCTACTTGCAATAGTGTGTATTTGTGCTTTTAATAGGCGTAGCACAGGCATGGGATTACAATAAACTGCATTATTACTCCATGCGTGTCTTTAAACTTACCACCTAACTTAATTAATGATAAGGCTAATGATGGGGCGCTGGACTATTATAATAGGGCTATGGCTAGTATTATTTAACACACTAGCTTTTAGTGCCGAAGATACGACTAAGGAAGATCCTTATAGTGCAGAAGCATTAGCGATGATTAATGCAAAACTCACTATTGCTGAGCGCAACCTAACCACTTGGCAAAAAAATCGTGATATTAAAGCACTAGAGGAGCTTATTCTCCAAAGTACCCAACACGAACAAAATGCTCAAACCTGTATTACTGATAATGAAAAACAAAAAACCCAATTAGATGAATCGTTAAAATCATTAGGTGATCAACAAAGTGCTGAAGATGTTGCGCTAAGACAAAAACGCAATGAATTAAGCCGTCAACTACAGGTCACTACTAAACGTATTTCTCAATGCAAACTGATTAGTTTGCGAGCAGGGACTTTACAAAAATCAGCACGGGATATTATTCAACAAGACTTAAAAGAGCGCTTATTTGCTCAGCAAACCTCATTATTTAGCAGCTTACAAAATATCATTTTCAATCCCTCTTTAATTCAAACCGAAGTTAAGAATTTAGTGGTGCTATTTAATAATATGCCTATTGAATGGGGTGCTTTACGTTATGCCTTAGCTTATGGTTTAGTAGGGGGTATGTTAGGAGGATTTTGGCTCTATTATAGAAGTCGCCGCCTCGCACAAAATGCTCAAACACTAGAAATTGGTAGCCCTACTTTTGTAGCCGTTTGGACAAGTAGTATGCGTTTCATGCCATTTATTTTATTTGCGCTTTTTATTTATTTGTATCTCAGCTACTACTCGGTAGGACACAAGCTAATTCAGTATATCTCACTTTATTTTTTATTAGCTTTAATCAGCTATGCTATTATGCGTGCGCCTTTAAGCACGGGCGTTACTATTGATGGCTTCACACCCCTTAGTAAATCAGAGCGTATTCATACTCATTTTTATGTCAAATTACTCGCTTTTTCCGGCTTTATTGGCTTAATCATCAACTCCAAATTAGTTAACTCATTGGATAGTCACCTAATTAACTTAACCCGCATTGCGCTAGGTACGATTCTAGGCTTAGCCGTTATCGCTTTAATGTGGCGACTAAGTAAGCACTTTATCTTAGTACAACGTATGCGCTTGCAATGGCTCACTATTATAAGTTTATTAATAGGTATAGGTGCGTTGTGGTTAGGTTATCGCAATTTTGCCGAGTTTTTATTTTCTGGCATGTTAGGTACTTTATTCATTTTGATGTTGCTATGGTTATTGCAGCATATTCCGAATGAATTATGTGATGGACTCGATACAGGCAAAACGGCTTGGCAACGTGATTTACGCAACAAACTAGATGTTAAAACTGGACAATTGTTTCCCGGATTGATTTGGGTGCGTTTAGCTATTGCTATTACACTTAATAGCTTAGCCTTGCTTTTATTATTACGGATATGGGGTGTTTCAGAGCAAAACATTATTTTATTATTAAATAAGCTCTTGAATGGTATCCAGATTGGTGAAATTACCCTAGAACCTATTCGCTTACTCAGTGGGGTTTTAGTTGCGGGTCTATTGATTAGCTTTAGTCAGTTTTTCAAGAAATATTTATCCGAAAGCTGGTTAAAACGTACTAATCTAAGTCATGGGGCCCGCGATGCTATGACGACTATTTCAGGCTATATAGGTATTATTCTTGCCGTAATTATAGGCTTGTCTATTGCTGGTTTGAAATTTCAAAACCTTGCTATTATTGCTGGAGCTTTATCAGTGGGAATTGGCTTTGGTCTGCAAAATGTGGTCAATAATTTTGTCTCTGGGCTTATTTTATTATTTGAACGCCCTATTCGCCGAGGGGATTGGATTAGAGTGGGTACTGCTGAGGGATATGTAAAAGATATTAGTATTCGATCTACTACGATTCAGGATTTTGATCGGGCTGATATTATTGTCCCTAACTCAGAATTGATTTCAGGACGTGTCACTAATTTATTTTTAAATGATAGTTATGGACGAGTTATTATTCCGCTCAGAGTGGCTTATGGCACTGATATAGAAAAGCTCATGGCTTTATTAGTGAGTCTTACCCAAGACCACAGTGATATCATTAATAATCAAATTGATATGCGCCCGCAAGCGTTATTTAGAAGTTTTGGAGAGAGTGCTTTAAATTTCGAGTTACGCTTTTTTATTCGTAATGTAGAGCAGAAGAACCAAGTCACCAGTCACATGTTAGTAGCGATTGAGAAAGCTTTTAGGAAAAACAATATTATTATTCCTTACCCACAATATGTAGTACATCCTATGGGTGGGACTAATACCACTAATATGGCCCCAGCAGGAATTGAAGTAACAAGCTAACTATTTGTTAAAGATAAAAAATAGTTACTTTGAAAAACATCTATATACACAGTCTTACACACACTTTGCTATGTCTTAGGCTTTTATAACTGCGTTTTAGTGTGACCCATTGATTAACTATCAATAGGTCATAAGCCCATTATAGAGGCTATAAGCCTTGGTACATAAAGGTTTTAGAATTTACCAACACGGTATAGGTAGGTTTACGGTGTACTTTACGGTGTACTTTTGAGGTTTTGACTATAGTAATTCGCCCCCAACGCTTAACTAAGCAGGCAATAAAAAAGGCAATATTGCTAATGTATCTTGTCAGGGTGAAGTTTATAAGGAATACGTACCCACTGTGCATTCTCTGGAAAGTCTTTAGTATTGCGAGACACTAACAACACCTTTTCTACCTGTGCAGTCGCTTGAATAATCGCATCAGGTAAACGAATTTTAGATTGTCGCCTAATCAATACCGCGTTTTCAGCAATCACCGCTGTTAAAGCAATCACCTGAAAGCGACTGAGAAAACCTCTAATGGTGGCTTCATCTTCTGGAGTTGCCCCTACTAGCACCTCTACCCATGTAATAATGCTAATAAGAGGCTTTGGGTAGCTGTCTATTTCATGCTTAGCCTGTGGAATACCGTTTAAGTAATCAATCAGAATATTGGTATCAAGCAGTGCTTTCATTAATCCCACTCCTCACGTAAGCGGTTTTGGTAGTCCAACCCATCCTCTTGACGCTTAGCCCATAAGCCAAAGGCTTCACTTTCTGAATGCGCTGGAGTGTGACGCGCCAAGTATTCAGCAATAGCCCTTCTTACCAATTCAGCACGGGATACCTTTTCATGCTGGCTAAACCTATCAAGCTGTGCCACATGATGCGGGGGTAAATCGATGATGGTTCGCATAATGCACCTTTACCTTGTCCAGTGAATGATAACGTTATCATAGCATCACCATGCTTCTAAGTTTAGCCTTGTTTTGCTGTGTTACGAAATAGTGGCGCTCTTAATTCGTAACGCCTAGAGTAGCCATAAAAACCCCACGCCCTTGCACCAACTTATGCCCACCCACACGGAATAAAAACGCTCCTTCACCCGCCAAACCTTCTGCACCCGTGTCATCAATAGCGACCATTGAAGCGGTTTTATCCGGTACACGTAGGGCTAGCCTCACGTCTAACATGTCGCGCATCTCGGTAGGCAATTGATCAGCCTTAGGCTTTTGAATGCCTAGGGTAATAAATACGCCTGCACTACGATGCACGCGCAAAAGCTCACCTAGGGCTAATTCAACAACCTCCTTATTCAAGGCTCTAAGTTGCGGGTATTCATCGATATAAACCAAAATAGGATTAGGGCAAATATCAGGACACCGCTTTTTATATTCAAACCAATTATCACAATCTGCCTTTACTATTTCCTGCATCCGTTCTCTAGCCCGCTGGTTTATTTCAGTGAGTATTTCTAATCCCTCATTCATATCAGCGGTGAATTGATTACAAGGTTCACGCCTCAAAGTGCCTTTTGCATCGATAATATAAATCTCTGGATTTAAGCCACTTAACCGCATGGCGTGCATATCGGCTCTAATGGCTTCGGTTTTACCCGCGTTGGTTGTTCCGCTAATCATCATATGAGGTGAATGTTGGCGGTTATAGGTCACAGGTTGCCCTTGTACGTCTATGCCCACATAACCTATTAACTCATTAGGCTTAAGCTGGCTTTCATCAAAAGGCACGGCTTGCCATTCACTGCGAGGTAAGGGCGCTAAAATAATGCTTAAATCACGCGCTGCTGTGGGAATAAACCCTAATTCATCCGGTGCAATACCTAAGACACTAGCCACTCTAGGCAAGGCTTTAGCGAGTTCTTGCGGGTTATCCGTGGAGATTTTAAAGAGACGGTATTGAGCGCTACGGGATTCCAAGGCGGTTAAATCCTTATTCCCTGTGGCTTTGCGTAGGCGTTCCGTTACCAAGTCGTTCACATTAGCGATTAATTCCGGTGAATTAATCAAGTCATCTAAAGGACTATCGAATAAGTACCCGTCTCGACTGTCCCTGGTCCGGTATTGGTTAGCGAGGTAAAGCGCACCTAATGCACCGACGGCTAAAGGTGCGCTGTGAGTGAGTGCCAGCGTAGTAAGCACCGTACCTGTACACGCTGCCATTGCTTTATAGGTGCTAGGTACTATGGAGTGTGGGTTGAATTTACCGATGAACATTATTCAGCACTCCCAAACGTAGCGGATTGAATGGATAGGGTAGGACTAGGTTGCAGTGCTAAGGGTGCAAGTTGGGGACTGTTGGCAGGTGTGCCTGTGGGTTGGAGGATTCCACCTATGACGACCGCACCTAGTAAAACCATAATCACCAAGGGCATAGCGTTAGCTTTTGCCCAATCGAAAGGCGTTTTAGGAGTGGCAGGCAGTGAGGCGGCTAAACGTTCCGCTTCTTGTGCAGCATTGAGCGCTTGCATCGTGGCTTGCTTGCGGCTTTGGGCAATCAGGGCTTGCTTGCGTGCCAACTCTAACAATCTAGCCTCATTCGCCGCCGTGGCTTGTTGTTTGCGTAGCGCTTGCGTGCTTTCAATGTCGAGTACAGGCTTAAAGTATTCAAGGAAAGAGGGCTTAGTCCCTATCTTTTCGGCTATCTGCCATTTATACGACTTCTCGCTTAACCGGATAATCACCCCTAGCTCTAAGAGTAAGGGTATAAGTTTAGTTTCTAGGAACGTAGCGCTTAAGCCTTCACCCGCTGCCTGTGTTGCAAGGGTGCGAGTGCTCACACTAGCCCCACAATCATAATGATTTACCAGTGCCAGCAACCCGCTTACGTACTGCTCACGATTGCCATTATTCGCTTTTACATGGTCACTAATGAGCGTTACCGCATGGGATTTAATAATCAGGCTGTGGATAGCATCGCGTCCTTTTTGATTACGTAAATCAGCCTTTTTGAGTTCTGCTAATAATTTATCGTGTACGGTTTGGCTGTCGTTTAAGGTGTTCTGTGTCATGATTTTAAGCCTCAATTGCTTAATTTTTGCGCCCCCAAAAGTCCCCCAAAACTCCCCCATCTGAAAATCACGGGATTTTAGAGGGCTTAGGGCTATCTTTTGGGGTTTTACGGGTTCATCGGGTGATGGTGTCAATTAGGTCACTAATGAGTGATTTATCACCGCATAATTCAGTGCGCTGGTTAATGGCTTGCTCTCCTAACTTGGCATAGTCACTGGTTCTAGTTCCGTTCCCGTCCCTGCTGTCTTTGCCTCGCAAGTACCAGCTATTAGCCGCCCCACTACCCTTTAAATGAGCGGCTGCAATGTAGCCTGCTATCCGGTTAGGGTTGGTTTTAATCAGTGCTCTTGAGCCAAAACCCGCGCCTACGTTGGTATTAGCCAAACTTATAAACGCGGCATCTTGTAAGCGTGGAGTGCTTAAAAAATGCTGGTAATTGCTGCCTAGCCAGTTCGCCCGATTACGCAAAAATGCGCCATGTTCAGGGTTTAGCCCTTGCCGTACCCGCTTAGGCGCTTGTTGTACGGCTTGCGTACTGACTAGCCCGACGGTAGCCAGTGCGGATGCTCCAAACTGATAACCGCCTAGATAACCGTAAGGGTTTACAATCTGGTAGTTATGGCTAGATTCGCGTGCTCTTAATGTCACCATCAAGCGGCATGTTTGCTGTTGATCTAGCCCACGTATGGCATTTTCAGAGATTATGCTAGGGGTAGAGCGGTCTACATGCCCCAAAGCGTCACTAATCCACACGCCTAGGCTTGCCGATCCATTGCCGATGTAATCCGTGATCTGTTCATAAGTGGCGCTCAAATAGGGAATATCACGGGTTTTTAAGGTGTAGTCGGCTATGGAGAACGCCACCAAACCAAGGACGCACGCATAGAGTTGCGGCATCCGTGGCAGGGTTTGGGCTAATAGTTCGCTAGTCTGTGCTTCAATCCGGTCTAGGCGGCTCATGATTTGAGTGTCGAGGCTCATAGTATTAGCCCCTTCCACTGTTCCAAGTGCTCCCATAGGAGAGCACCTAGTCCCTTGAGGGAATCGCCTGTAATCGCTTGGGCTAGCGTATGCGCTGCGCCGTTCATAATCAGCACCCACGCTATGAGCCAAACCCAAAAGGGGCTGGTATAGCTTAAGAGCTTATTCATGGGGCTTTCCTCCACACGTAGCGCTTGCCGTCGGTAGCGAGGCTGCAATTGAGGCGACCTTGTGGTGTGCGTGTCCAATCCTTTGAGGCTTCGATACATTCCGCTATCTCAGCTTGATTAAGAGGACGCACGGCTTGCCATTGCACACTAGCCCCTTGCTTCGTGATAGCGTTCTGGTTGCCTGCATTGCCTTCTAAGACTTGTAATCCTGAGTTACTAGCAGTGCTTGCCCCCTTAGCAGCGGCTTGTTTAGCGGCTTCTAGCATGCGGCTAGCCTGCATTGTGTCCACATTGACATTCGCATACGCAAACGCCATGACGACTACGCCTATACCCATCCATGCGGCTACGGGTTCGCGGCTCTTTAAGATGGCACTACCACCAATAGCGGTTAGTGCGGATATGGCAAAATCTGCCACCTCTCCACCGGATACGTTGATAATCGGTAGACCTCCAAATAACAGGCTACCTGCACTTAAGACCCCTAGAGCAACAGCGCTATAACCTACGATAGAGGGTAATGCGTGGTTGGTTGCGTAAGTAAAGCTCATGATTAATCCCCCTTACCTTGACTGATTGCTTGACCTATTGGGCTTACTTCATCCTCACAATCGAGGTTATAAAGCCAGATAGCCGCTTGCTCTTTACGGGTTTCGTAGTCTTGAGCTGTGGAGGGTTCAAATAGCTGCATACAAGCCTCTACATAATCCGCCTCCGACTCATAGTGCTGGTGTGCCCATGAGTCTAAATAGGGCTTTATCTGGATTTTTCGCCACATAGCAACGGCATCGCGTCGCCACTTTTCAGCCTCTCGATAGGTTGTTTCAGGGGTTAAATCAGGCTCTCTACAGTTATTTCCAGTACTCCAAGGGTTAGCGCAAATAGCGCTAACCAATGAAGAAAGATCACTAGCAGGGGATACTCTAAAGGTCTGTTGCACTTGCGCCATGAGGTCAAAGTCAGGCTTATACGTAATCTCAGCACCCTTGAGTACGTCATTAAACGTATTGACTGCATCGGCTTTGGTTTCGATGCGCCATGTATGGACACGGGTTTCAATGGTGGGGTTTGACCATAAGCTAATACCCTTTACCTTAGCGACCACTTCACCATACTTATTAGTGAGTACTTCACCCGTACTGGAATCGATACGCGCCAAAGTATAGAGCTTAAGGGGGCGCAAGCTGCGAGGGACACACACGCCCCCTTGTGCAATCAGGTAGCGTTCCCAATCGCCCCCATCGGCTGCACGATAGGCTTGCTTGAGTAGGTCATGCTCAAGGTCGTTTTCAGCCTTGATTCTGCGTAGTTCGCGCCACACGCCCACCGGTGCACCGCCTATTTGTTGGAACTGACGAATACCCCAAAGAGAAGCCCATGCTCTTACCCTTGAAGCAGAATCACTAGCCGACTTACCGCTCTCAAAATCCTCATCTACGCCAACACCGTCAATATTTTTGCTCACATATTTGGCGATGTATCCGGTAGCACTGCCTTTCGTGGTGTCGATCTTGACCACCGTGAAGCGGTGTTTAAATGCACCTTTCTCGTTTCCATCTTCAGAGAGCGCGTATTCACGCATTAAGCGGGTGACTTCATAGCGGTCCTGTTTTGCCATGAAGAGCAATAAATGCCAGTGCGGTGTACCGTCGTGGTGCGGTTCTGCAATACGGAATCCGTACACGTTTAGCTCATAGTATTTGAAGCTGGCACGGATTCGCTTCCATAAGGTGCTTAAGTAGGCTTGTGCTTGTCGTGGGTTAGTACCGTTATAGGTGGGGTTCGCAATCGCTTTGCCACCGGTGCTAATAGTTTTGGCGTGGTACTTGGAGGGACACGTCAGAGTGTAGAACATTCCGACGTGCCCTAATGCTTTCGCGGCATTCTCAAACCCGCGCATTCTCACCATGAGTTCAGCGCGTCGCACCGCTGGATTCGCCATAGAACCCTCTATGACCTTACTCATAGCGAGGCGCTCACCTGTTTCTTCACATACTGCCTCTAGGTGCTCTAAGGCTTTATAGGCATTACGAATGCGGTTGGTAATGCGGGTATGCAAAGGATTAGAGAGGTAAGCACCGACACCGCGCCCGACTGCACCGCTGGCAATCATGAAGTGCTCTTCCTCACGATCTTGCGTCACGGTCAAGCGTCTACGCCAAAACTGTTCATCTTGCACTCTGGCAATTAATCCGGCTGGGTCTTGAGCACCGACGGCTAAGCCTTGACTCTCCAATAGCTCACAAGCGACTTGATAGGCTTTAGGTTGGCTGGCTTCATCTTTGCCTAAGGCACGAATGGAGCGTCTAGCCAACAGGCTTAGGCGTTCCGCTTTCAGTTTTATCGCTTCATCGGAGAGGGAGATATTCCGGCAACTCTGAGGCTTGACACGTTTGGCGGTATCGACTGCCTCTAGTAGAGCAAGGTTCGCATTCCGTCGGGCTTCTGAGGCTTTGAGTGTGGTGTCGGTATAGGTGCGCTCATACTGTTGAGTGAGTACGTCATAGGCTAGGGCTGGCAGTTCTGCTAGACGTTGGGCTATCCATACTGCATCCTCATGATGATGCTGAAAGGGTAATGAATTAAGCATGGCGCACCCCACTCCATACGTTTTTTTCTAGCCACGCATTCCATAAGCGACTGCGTAGAAAATAGGTATTTTCAGGCTTATGTGTGGCAATGCGCCGCTCAATTTCGGCTTTCACGTGTGGCAAGCGTTGGGCAAAGCCAACGGGTAGTAGTGGGGTAGGAGTCAGTGAGTTCATACCCGCCCCCTTTTGTTGCTTTGCACCAATTGAATCACAGGGGCTATAGGGGTAGGGACAAATTCACCGTTGATATAGGCGTTAATCTCGGACAAGCGCCATGTGTTGATCTTAGCGCTGTATTTGACGGGTTTAGGAAAACGTCCTTCTCGTATCATGGTGTAGATCGTGCTTTTGCCTAAGCCGACTTTGTGGCAGACCTCAGCCAGTCTTAAGAGGCGATCTTCAAATAAGGGAGCGGGTGCGGTGCTTTCCGGTGCGAGGGTTTCCGGTACGGCTGGCTTTTTGCGTGGAGGAAGTAAGCTCATTGTGCGCCCCCTTGAGTGGAATGAGTGGGGGCAAAGATACGGTTTAGCTGGGCTTTGGCATCCTCAATACTGTCAGCCTCAAGGGTTTCTAGGTTTACGCCGCGTTGGGTTTGACGGTGATACACCACATCGACAAAGTGGCAAGTGTGAGGTTGTTTATTGATAGCACCGTGGTGATAGCCACATACAATCCATGCAACGGGTACACGGTCTAATAGGGCAATGATTCCGGTGGGGGATTCGGTAAAGACTAAAGGTGTCGCTACGGGTAGGTAGTGGGGTTTAGGTGCAGTGTAGTGAGGCTTGACCGCTAAGGGATAAGCCAGTAAGGACAATAAGCTAGGAGCGCCCATAATCGTTTTCTCACAGATGAATATCACAAATGACCAGAAGTTGTCAGGTACTTGTGTCGTCTCTGTGGAAACGATGCGTGTATTTCGGTCTAAGCCGTGTTGTAGTCTACGCACACCCGACATTCCGCCGTGTGGGTAGCTTACAGGCTTATGACCACCGCCTGCATGTTGGCGGTAATGGTCGCCACAGATATAACACAAGTCTGCAAATTCTGCGTTTATGCCTAACTCAATAGGCATGGGTGCATCATACCCACCCGATGAATAAACGGTCAAGGCACGCATCCGGTGCTTATGCCCTACTCTTTGAATCGTTTGACAAGTATCGAATTGTTTTTTAGATTGTGAGGCACAAAGGCGCTCTAAGCGTGTAGTCGTGCACATGCTTTGATCTCTTTGAATAATGGGGTTTAGCTAAGCCTTGAGTGTTAACGCGCTCAAGGCTTTGTCATTTAGGGGGCGTGGCTTAGTGCAGTCGTAGGCGTTCCGTGCGTTCATACTCAGCCCGTTTAGCTTTGCGCTCTACTGAATCCCGTTCACGCTTCATATGCGGGGTAAGCATGTGGGTAAGTTCTTGTAGCGGTGTACGGGTATTGCGTTGCGCCCGTGTGCTAATCCAGTGGGCTAGGTCGCCTGAGAGTGTGATGGTGTCGGTTTCAGTTTGCATCTTATTTGCCCTGCTCTAATGTCATACATCATGATAAAAGCGAACCTATTCCGAACAAAAGTCGATTATTCTTGATAAGCCTCTCTAAAGTGCTTTTTTTCTATTGCACAACCTTGAGCCACCTTGCATTTCTATGCACTCAAAAAATGCACAGCGTTATCTTGTCAACTCAATAAAACTGAACTATGAGCGCTGCTAGAGGATTTTAGCCTTAGGTTTAGACCACCCCTGCTAAAACTACAGGGGCAGCCCTAGCCCTTTATCCCGCCTTATCCCGTTCTGTCCCGTCTTGTCCCAATGAATCGTTGAGGCAATCCACGTTAATCACTAGCTCTATAGCCTTACTTGCCGCCCTTAAGCGCCCTTCTAACAGCACCAAACACCCCTCTAAATCAATATCACGCACATTAGCGCCCACTCCACGCCGCACACTACCCAATGAAGTACTAATCACGCTCATGGTCTTAGCCACCTTCTCAACCTCCCACTGTGCCCAATTCAGGGCATCAACTGCCTGACAGGGTGCACTCCCTCTAAACTGTCCGTGTTCTGCCTCAAAGAGCCGGCTTGCTATATCGCTCATATGATCACCTTTTAAAACGCCGCTCTAAGGCAGTTCAAACAGGGTTTAAACGCACTTTGAACAGGCTTTGAGTTGTGGTTAGGGGGCGCTAACTCGGTACTTAAAACCGTTATTATTCGGAATTAATCGTTATTAACCGGAAAAAATAACGCTTTTGGGTTAGTTTTCGATGCAAGCCGGATAGGTTTTTAGCCCTGATTAGCAAGTTTTAGGCACTATAACAAAAGACTTTAAGTGCCTGATAAACGGCAAAACGCTAGACGTATGAAGGGATTAGGCAGGGTTGGGAGAGACAGGAATTAGCGCCCCCCTAACACTCAGCCTCCACGGAGATTGAATGCCGCTTAATAATTTTCTCTATGGCGCGATTGCTGAGATGAAATTGCCTAGCTAACTGTGACACGCTGTGGCTATGGCGTAGGTCACAAATAGCCTTATCCCGCTGGTAACGTTCAATTGAATATAAGGTGGGAACATAAAAGCGATCACCGCCCCACATAGCGCACAAGGCTTGCACCGCCTTACCATCCATGACTTGTTTTAGCCGACTGGCTTTTTCTGCATTACGAGGAATATCAAAAACAATACCACCCCAGCGCCTCATGAGGGCTAAGGTGTTATCCATTCCAATTAGGTCAGCTAATTCTAAGACTCGCTTAGGTAGATTTTGCGGTAGGTCGTGAGACTGAGAACATATTGTCATGGTAATGATTACCCCACACATACACACCCCTAGACATGGTTAGACTAGGGGTATGGTGTTTCAGGAAGCGGTTTAATACGTTATGATTCCGTTCTCTTCTGTAAGTCTCTAAGCAAGCCACTTATTGCCCGTGAGTGGCTTTTTTCTTTGAGTACCTGAATCATTACGCCGCCTCCTGTTTAGGTTTCCAGCCGTTAGGGTCTTTGAGCCAGTCCACCACATCCGGCAACCACCACCGCACCATGCGCGTTGACATGACCGTCCGTTTAGGAAAACGTCCTTCCTTTTCCCACTTTCTCAGGGTATTGGGTGACACGCTTAGCATGGGGAGTAGTTCGTCTTGATCGATATAGCGTTGATTCGCGGGTGCGTTTCTGTCCATATTAATGCGCCTCTTTGCGCTTTAGTGACTTAACATGGACATTTAAACGGATTTACAAAGACATAAAGAGATGAATAAAAAAAGTATTTTATGAGTCTAGTTCACCAGTGAAGTGAACTTTATTTTTATAATTCTTATTCACCCCTTTCATTTTTATTTTGGCGTATACCATAGAGCGGGTAGCCTCTTAAAGCATCTCGAACTTCATCTCTAGTAATATTAGTTTCAAGAATCGCCCCCACAAAACGAGCAACAGGCATCACAAGGCTTCTAGTTCTAAACAAAGTATAAAAGCAATCAGTTAAATACCTAATCATATAAGTCTGCTTAGCATTCTTAATGTTTACTCTAGGTAAAATACAACTATCCTCTTCTATCCTTTCTGGTTTATCTTCTAAATCACTCAAATCTCGCCTTAGTCTTTCAGAAAGAGGCACAGGGTGAAGAGCCAAAGCATATTCAATTACCAAAGGAATAATAATTTCCTTTATTGCCTGCGTATACTGTGCCACTATCGAACTTAACTCATCACATAATTGCGTAAAATCAGGATGATATAGAAAATCTTTAACCTCGCTTTGTTTGGATAAATAACGATCTATAGCATTCATACGCACATCAAATACAAGATCTTGTAAGACCTCAACTATTTTACCATTTGATAATACTTGCTCACTTAGTTGGCAATACTCTTCCCTTTTCAATCCAGCCCCAAAATAGTCGTCATATGAAGTGTCTCGTAATAAGTCTGCAAACTCCAAACCTGATTTTATTAGTGCTCTCACTTGATCTGCTTTTTGTTTAGGAGTGAGCCATTCATGGGTATTTTCTTTGCTTACCCGTATTAAAGTTCTAATATGAATATCAAACATCTCATATGTGGTTACTTCATCAAAGGAATCACCTCCATAAAAGACTTTACTACGACACATCTCAGACCATTTTTTCTTTCTCGCTGATTCAAGCACTAACCACATTCGCTTTATATCTTTCTGAGAACTAAAGGCATATCCCCAAATCAACTTCTCATAAGCACACACTAATTCAGCATTACCCTTATGCTCTTGATATAAGTCCCAAATAGTCAGCGGCAAATATTCAGGGCATATGCTTTTATCAACCTTATTTTGAGTCATATATGCTCACTTCTTACGCTTAGCCAGCTTATTCAGCGCGTGGGCTATCTCATGGTCTTGGATGGTGTCGGCTTCAGTTCCATCCAGATTGAAACGTTTACCGCCTTCAGTGACCGCTTGCAGGTAGAAACGGTTAGCGGTATGCCATTCTAGTAACTTCATCACCACCCGTTTTGATGCGCTCAAATGATGCTTGCCGACATGCTGAAACACTTGCCGCTCAAAGTTCAGGGCTAAGGGTTTACGTTCACGCCACATAGAGAAGGCATTAAGACTAGCGTCTAGCTCTTTGGCGCGTATGTCACTAGGTGGCTTAATGTGTTTTTTCTTAGGCGGTTTAGGCTTGAGCTTGGCGGGTTTCTTGAGCGCGTTTTGATTCGTGGGCTTAGCGCCTGTAGGTGTAGCCTTTTCCGTGGTGGGAGTGGGTTTAGGTTTGGGTAGCTTCTTAGCCCGATAGAAGTCTGTGCCCTTTTCTGGCTTGACGGCTTGCAGGGTGTCCTTAGTCAGTACGCGCTTACCTGTACGTGGCAGGGCTTTAGCCTCCATAGGTTTAGCCTGCACCTCCATAGGTTTAGGGCTTAGCTCTATAGGCTTAGTGGGTTCTGTTGGGGTTACGGTTGCGGGTGCAACTTTACGAATGATCTTCAGAGTTTTCTTAGGTTGGTCTGTCATATGTGTACTCGCACAGGTTGCAAGATTTTCCTTAACCAAGGTCAAGGTGTTTTCAGTAGGATGTTACCCTCACTAATGAAGGTAACATCACGTGCCCTACCCTTGCTGGGCTTTGGCACTAAAGAGAGGCACAACCTTAGCACCACTATTAAGCTGTGCGTCTAGGTAGTCCGCCCACCACTGCATCAAGGCTCTACGTTCTGGTAGGTAGGTTGCCATGTAATTATAAGCCCCTGCTACCTCGTTACGTTCTGCATGGGCTAGGTGCTTTTCTATCACATGATGACTAAAGCCTGCATCATGAAAGATACTAGAACCTAAGGCACGAAAGCCGTGTATGGTTGTCTTGTCATTCCACTTCATGCGCTTTAAGGCACTGAGCATCGCGTTATTACTCATAGGCTGGGAGCGCTTAGCGGTGTAAAAGAGCAACGCCCCCTTGCCTGTAATCAGGTGCAACTGCTCTAACAAGGTCAAAGCTTGCGTCGACAGTGGGATCACATGAGCTATGCCCATTTTCATATGCTCAGCCGGAATACGCCACTCTTTAGCCTCCCAATTAATCTCAGACCATTGCGCTAAACGTATAGAACCGGTCCGGGCTAAGGTTAATAAGGTGAATTGTATTGCCTTACGCATGATCTCGGAGGGATGCGCCGCTAGGTCTTTGAGGAAGTCGGGCAACTGAGCCGACAGTAGAGCGTTAACGTGCTTCACGGGTTTAGGCTTGAGCGCCCCCGCTAAATCCGGTACTGGATTATATTTCACCCGCCCCGTTGCGACCGCATACCGAAACACCGCCCCAATGCGCTGTTTTACTTTTGCCGCCTTATCTAATGCACCCCTTGCCTCCACCCGTCGCACCACTTGCAAAATATCGGGGGCGCTGAGGGCTTCCATCGGTATCTCACCTAAATAAGGGAGTATGTCCTTGACTAGGCACTCCATCACCTGTTCAGCATTCGCCGTTGACCAAACCCCCTTGCGGTTGTCATGCCATTCCAAGGCAACGTCTTTGAAGCGTTCACCCTTGCCCATGGTGCGCTGTTGCTGCTTATGGTTGTTGGGGTCTATGCCTTCCTTGATGAGTGCCTTAGCGTCCTCTACCAGCATTCGCGCTTGCCTTAGGGTAATGCGGGGATAATCACCCACAGTCAGAATAGTTTGCTTCTTGGTAGACGGGTTTCTATAACGGTGAATCCAGACCTTAGTGCCTGTTACCCTCACCTCTAATTGCAATCCCTCACCATCATTGAGGCGATACGGTTTAGCTTGTGGCTTAGCGTGTTCTACTTGTGTATTCGTCAGTGCCATATAAAGGAATCCTAATGCTGCTTACATCAAGGGCTTAGACCGCTCTTATACACACTTTTACACACAGGGGCGCTCCGGTCTAATCGATTTATTCCATCTTACACACACCTATACACACAAAACAGCAAGCCTTCACAAGCCTAAACTGGACAATACTGGACAGTAGAAAGGCTCTAAAGCGTTGTTTTGAAGAGGATTTTGAGCGACTTTGGAGGATGTTGGACTATAACTAAATAGCCCCAGCAGGAATCGAACCTGCAATTGCCCCTTAGGAGGGGGCCGTTATATCCATTTAACTATGAGGCCTTGGGATGAACGTGTTGATTTTAACGGATATATATAGCGGTGTCAGGTCATTTTTCGGTTTTACATGACAAGACTGTTAAAAGCCCCTATAATACGCGCCTCTTAGGTCAAGCGACCACGGGGGCGATCCGGCTTCGACGTGGATTACAAAACCTGGGGAGCATGCAGTGGGTGTGTTGACCACTATAACACTAGGCACAATTTATAGTCGCAAACGACGACTCTTACGCTCTCGCCGCTTAATAACCGGTTGAGTGCTGTCTGATAGAAGCCGTGCTTGTGCGTTCAACTCAGGCATAATCTCTCACAAGATCGTATCAAGGCTTGCTCAGGGCTGCGATACTAAAAAACTACTGAGACCGCCCAACATGCCAGCCTGTCTATTGGCGGGATGCGGGTTAAATAAAATATAGACTAAGCATGTAGTGCCTTCAGGCAGAGGATTTACGGACGCGGGTTCAATTCCCGCCGCCTCCACCAATACCTTGTCTTACACTGTGTCAGACTGTTCCAAAAGCCCCTACAGGCTGCAATCTGTAGGGGCTTTTGTGTCTCAGGTTGTGTCACATGGTGTCAGACTGTCTCACTGAAAACATTGTGTTATCCATTGCTTTTAGCACTCACTCAGAGACGAAGCAATGAAAACGTATAAAAATAATAGCTTAAGCCGTGTGCAACTTTCAGCAGACTAAGCCAGCAAGCTGCAAGGGCGGTCTGCCCAAGGCTTGGTTTAGAAACACGACCATCGTGTGACTCAAAATTTTGCGGGTGATTCTGACCGTCAGATGCCAACAATCTCTAGCTTGGAGCGTTTGAATGGCAAACTGCTCGGTCAATTGCCCGATCACCGTTTCCACTAAGCGTCGATCTTTCATCAAAGCGGCTACTTGTTTGGGGGGCGTTCATCCTTCATGTTCTGGCATAGTTGTTAACTCTCTCATCACTACTCTATAAAGTTGCACACAGCGTTACTACTACCCAATCTTAAGCACCGACCTGCTCCTGAAACCCTTGCATCAGTTGTTGCAAACTAGCCAAATCAATATAGTCACTTGGCTCAGTTAAGCTCTTATTACCCTCCCCTAAACTCTCCAACACTAAACTCGCCCCAGTAAAATCATCGGCTCGCGTATAGTCGTTCCGTGTGATCACTGTCTTGATCCCTGCGCCTAAAGCAGCCTTTAAACCATTGGCAGAATCCTCTAGTGCGAGACATTGCTCAGGACGGACTTGCATCTGCTCTACTACATACTGATAAATATCAGGCGCGGGCTTTTTAGCAGGCACTATATCGCCTGCGGCAATACATTCAAACCAAGTAAGAGACTCCGCCCCTAAAGTCGCCTTGAGTAATTCGGTTACATTTTCCGGTGTGGTAGTAGTGGCAATCGCTAGACGTATGCCCGCTGCTTTGGCTTCCCTTAATAAACGCTCTACCCCAACACGTAGCGGAATAACACCGGTATTAAGGAGTTGCGTATAGAAATAGGTTTTACGTTGATGCAGATGAGCAATAAAGCCTTTTAGATCAGCTTGTGTAAAATCCGGCTGATAATGTTGTACATAAAATAAAATACGCTCTTTGCCTCCAGTCACTTGTAATAGTTCACCATACAGCTCCACCGACCAATGCCAGTTTAATCCCGCTTCCGTAAACGCTTGATTAAATGCCACCCGATGACCATCGCGCTCGGTATCAGCTAAAGTACCGTCTACATCCCAAATGAGTGTTGTGAGCATTGATTTTTCTCCTAGAACATTAGGCAGATTAGGCGAAGTCTTGGGGTATCTATTTTCCAGAGGCGCTGTGAATACATACCCCAAGACTCCGCCACCTCAGCTACCAAGACAAAGAACACACTCTAAAAGCACCTAACCCACGAACCAATAACCCCATTGAGTTAAAACACGCACCTAAAGGAATAGGAATATGTTTGCCACTGCGCCCTAGTGTCATTACAATTGCGCCCTTATTGAAAAACCTTGATTAATTAGCTTTTGGAGTATCACTGTGGCTATCGAACGTACTATTTCTATTATTAAACCCGATGCTGTTGCTAAAAACGTTATTGGCAAAATCTACACTCGCTTTGAAGATGCTGGCTTACAAATCATCGCGGCACGTATGCAACACCTCTCTCAAGCAGAAGCAGAAGGCTTTTACGCGGTGCACAAAGAACGTCCTTTCTTTAAAGATCTAGTAAGCTTTATGACTTCAGGTCCTGTGATGATTCAAGTGTTAGAAGGCGAAAATGCAGTCGCTAAAAACCGTGAATTAATGGGTGCTACTAATCCTAAAAACGCAGAAGCTGGTACAATCCGCGCTGATTTCGCTGAAAGTATTGATGAAAACGCAGTACACGGTTCTGATAGCCTTGAGAATGCTGCGATTGAAATTGCTTACTTCTTTGGCGATAAATTGTGCCCACGCACTCGCTAATCTGAGAGACTACTGTGACTACCTCCGCCCCCCTCCTCAATATGGCCCCTGCCTCCACCGACGCTAAAGTCAATCTACTGGACTTTAGCCATGAGGCCTTAAAGGCTTATTTTGTTTCTATGGGTGAAAAACCCTTTCGTGCCACCCAAGTGATCAAGTGGCTACATCAAATGGGGGCGGATAATCTTGATGCGATGACCAATCTTAGTAAGTCGTTGCGAGCTTATTTACAAGAACACACTGAAATTCGTGCGCCTGAAGTGGTGCTCGATCAAAACGCCTCCGATGGTACACGCAAATGGTTGCTAAAATTACCCGAAGGTAATGCCATTGAAATGGTGTATATCCCTGAAGAAGAGCGCGGCACATTATGTATTTCCTCTCAAGTGGGTTGTGCACTCGATTGCACCTTCTGCTCTACCGCACGCCAAGGCTTTAATCGCAACCTCAAAGTTTCCGAGATTATTGGTCAATTGTGGCTAGCTAAGAAGCTACTACAAGAAGAACCCAAGGGTGCACGTATCATTACTAATGTCGTAATGATGGGTATGGGCGAACCCTTACTCAATTTTGATGCGGTGGTGCAAGCACTAGAGCTGATGCTCGATGATAATGCCTATGGTTTAAGCAAGCGGCGTGTGACGGTGAGTACTTCTGGGGTAGTACCTGCTTTAGATCGTTTAGGTGATGTGATTGATGTCACCTTAGCGGTGTCTTTACATGCCCCTAATGATGAATTACGCAATCAATTAGTCCCCTTAAATAAAAAATATCCTATTAAAGAACTACTAGCCGCTTGTGAGCGCTTTTTGGATAAAAAAGGCTCCAATCGTGAGAAAATCACTTGGGAATATGTGATGCTAGAGGGGGTGAATGATAGCGATGAACATGCGCATCAATTAGCCAAAATTCTTACAGGAATTCCCTCAAAAATTAATCTCATACCCTTTAATCCGTTTCCAGAGACACGCTATAAACGTTCTAGTAATAATCGTATCCATCGATTTGGCGACATTTTGGCGCAAGCCGGATATACTGCGATAACAAGAAGAACACGGGGCGATGATATTGATGCTGCTTGTGGGCAATTGGCGGGACAAGTCAATGACCGCAGCAGACGTGAGATACATTTTGCCCGCATTGAACAGGGCAACAACAATGAAAACAAGTCTTAAATGGGTGGTCATTAATAGCATATTAGCTGGGGTATTAAGTGCTTGTAGCAGTACTAACCCCTCGACTGATATAGCAACAGCTAGTAGCGGCGATGTGGTTAAAGCAGCCTCCTACAATGCGCAACTAGGGGTAGGTTATTTACAAAACGGACGCTTGGATTTAGCCAAAGAGTATTTAGATAAAGCGCTAAAATACAACCCGCGCTCCGTTGAAGCTAATCACTATTACGCACTCTTACAAGAGCGTCTGAATGATGATGCTAGTGCCAGTCGTTATTTCATTAAAGCAGTGCGTCTGAGTAAGACGACTAATCCAGAATTAATGAATAACTACGGCTCGCACCTCTGTCGTATCGGAAAATATGACAAGGCTATTAGTGCCTTTAAACTGGCTTTACGCGATCCGTTATACCGCACCCCTGAATACGCTTATGCCAATATTGGAGTATGTTTAAACAAACAAGGACGCGCAGCAGAAGCAGAGCATTATTTTCAACAGGCTTTAAATGCTAATGAGAATTTTGGTTTGGCTTTATATCAATTAGCTGAGTTAAATTATCAGAATCAACAGTATGCCAAAGCACAAGCTTTTTGGTTTAGGCATCGGGATACTAGCCCGCTCACACCGGAATCATTGCTGTTGTGTGTGCAGATTAGCAGTGCGTTAAATGATGCGGCTCAGGTGGAGCAATGCACTCAAACACTATTAGCACGTTTCCCTAATAGTGCTGAAGCACAACGACTTAATTAACGATTGGAATACACTTAGAGGGACTATGACACAGCCAACAGAGAACCGTACACAGGAAGGATCGTCCTCTGTTCAAGCAGGCGACTTGGCTAAACAACTCAAAGCACTACGGGAACAAGTAGGCTTTGATCTAGACAAAGCGGCTGAGCATATGCATCTGTCTCGCCAGATTTTAGTGACCTTAGAAAATGAGGATTTTGAGCATCTACCAGAGCCACCTTATGTGCGGGGCTATTTGCGTAGCTATGCGCGTTTGGCTGATAAAGAAGCTGCGCCTTTAATTCGTACCTATGAGATTCTACGCGGTGCTGACCCTGATGCTATGGCTAAGCACTTTGCTCCCTTGCACACCCAGCGTCCTGCGCCACGTATTTCTCCTGAAACAGCACGTTTAGGGGTAATTGCACTATTGGTATTATTAGTAGTACTGATCAGTATGATTCCGGGGGTGAGAAGTTGGGTACAAACCACTTGGAATGAGTTTGCCTATAAAACCCAACAAGCCAACTTAGAGCGCCAGCAAACACTGAGTGGAGCTGCTCAACCCGGCGCGAATAGTCCGGCTGCCTCTACCGCAGGTGATGTCACTCGTCCCACTACTTCGGCTGCTCAAACCATTGCAGCCGATCAGCCAGCACCTAGTACTACCCCTTTAGCCACCACTACTACGCTACCTAATCCAAACTCAACTGGATCGACCGCTACACTGACAACTAATAGTGCGAATACAGCGACTGCATTAGCTAGCTCTTCTAGTACAGCGACTCCTGACCTGCCTAGCGCTACCGCTGTGCCGAATAATACGGGTGGTGTTACCAGCCCCTCAATTGCGGCTAGTACTAATGCACCAGCTACTTTAGCTAATGGCTTGCCTAATCCGGCTGTACCTATTGCTACAGCAGCTCAAGCCACAGCACCTCAGCCACAAAGTACCGATACCACTACTACTTCGGTGGTGACACCTCCTCCCACACCTAATGCAGCTACTCCTCCTGCCGCCCCTACAGCTACGACTAATCCTAACACTCCTAATCCTGCCACTGAAGCTAACCCAGCAGGGACGCAAGTCGTTATCCGGTTAGAGTTTAGTCAAGAGGTGTGGATGCAAATTCGAGATGCCAAGGGTAAGCGTATTTTCGAGGTGCTAGGTGCACCCAATACGGTTAAAGAATTAAATGCTAAAACCCCGATGATGTTTAAAATTGGTAATGCTCCGGGCATGAAGCTCATACTGAATGGCCAGCCCTATGATCTTAGTCCCTATACCCGTGGTAGTGTTGCCACTTTCAAGGTTGAATAATGAATGGCTAGTTTAATTAAATCCGCTAAGGGTATGAATGATATTTTGCCGCCTGATATGGTGTACTGGCATACCCTTGAATCAACAGTCCGCAACCTCTTTGCTCGCTATGGTTTCAATGAAATTCGCACACCTATTGTAGAGGCCACCGAATTATTTAGTCGTGCAGTGGGCGAAGTTACCGATATTGTTGAAAAGGAAATGTATACCTTCAATGACCGCGAGAAGACCAGTTTGTCTTTGCGCCCTGAAGGTACAGCAGGCTGTGTACGAGCGGGTTTAGAGCATGGTTTATTGTATAACCAACAACAACGCTTTTGGTACTCAGGTCCAATGTTTCGGCATGAGCGCCAACAAAAAGGCCGCTATCGTCAATTTACCCAAATTGGCGCTGAAGCCTTTGGTATGACAGGTCCTGATATTGATGCCGATGTGATTGCGATGACTGCACGGCTCTGGAAAGAATTGGGTCTCATAGATAATCGTCTAGAACTGAATTCCCTCGGCACACCTCAATCACGCCAAGCTTATCGTGCTTTACTGGTGAACTATTTCTCTGCTTATGCCGATCAGCTCGATGAAGATTCTAAGCGCCGCTTACACACTAATCCGTTGCGCATTCTGGATACCAAAAACCCAGAGATGAAAGCCTTGGTTGCAGGTGCTCCCAACTTACATGATCATTTAGATCCTGAATCGGCCGAGCATTTTGCTCAACTGCAAGCACTACTCACGGCGATGGGAATTGAATTTGTGATCAATCCGCGCTTAGTACGGGGCTTAGACTATTACTCACGCACGGTATTTGAATGGATTACCCCCGATGCCGATTTAGGCTCACAGAGTACGGTGTGTGCGGGGGGGCGTTATGATGGTTTAGTGGAACAATTAGGGGGTGCACCGACTGCGGGCTTTGGTTTTGCGATGGGGGTGGAGCGCTTAGTGCATATCCTCAAAAATCGTGCCTTAGTCGCACCTGCCAAACCTTTAGCTCTTTACTTTATGGTCGATAGTGAGTATTTAGTGGCGGGCATGGCTTTTGCGGAGCGGCTACGCTCTGCTCTACCTACATTAACGATGATTACTAATGGTGGCGGTGGCAGCCTCAAAGCACAAATTAAACGCGCTGATAAATCGGGTGCTGCTTTTGGTCTGACCTTTGATCATCCTCAGCAGATTACTTTGAAATCTTTACGGGAACGTACTGAGCCAGTGGTATTAACGCCAGAGGCGGCACTGACTCAATTACCCTCTCTCCTTAATCAAAAAGCATAATACTAGGGGCTAGTAATGGCGATATTAGATGAATTAAAAACCGATCAGGAAAAAGCCGAAGAGCTAAAAGCATGGTGGCGTCAACATGGAACGTCTGTCGTCGCTGGGGTAGGCTTAGCGATTGCCGTGTTATTTGGTTACGAATATTGGCAAAAATATCAAAATCAAACCATGGAAGCAGCCTCGGCTATTTATCATCAAATTCAGCAAGATAAAGAAGGCTTAGTCCCTGAGGATTTACTTAAAAAACTCCAAGCGGATTATAGTAATACCTCTTACGCCTCCTTAGCGGCTTTAGATTATGCGCGTAGTTACGCTGAAGTGGGAGACTATGATAAAGCCATTCAGGGCTTACGTTGGGTGGTCGATCATGGGAGTGAAGACGCTTATAAGCAAGTAGCACGCTTACGCTTAGCACGCGTGTTAGTAGCGCAGAATAAAACCGATGAAGCATTGAAAATCATTGATGAATCCTTCCCTACCTCTTATCAAGCCTTAATTGCTGATATACGCGGCGATATTTATGTAGCGCGGAATGAAATCGACAAGGCGCGTGCTGCTTATGATCAAGCGCTGCTAGATAATGCAGGTACTGCTAATGAACTGATTCGCTTGAAGCGCGATAATTTAGGCAAAGCTGCGACACCTGCTAGCCCCAAATAATATCCGTGCTCTCTTAGCTAAAAAGGGAATTACTCACTGTAGTGATTTCCTTGCGCCTATTGTGTTTAGCTCAACTGAGGCATTAATCTGATAGAGTGCTGACCTGCACCATTAAGAGTCAGAAGTACTGCTACTCCAACCTTGTAATCAACTCCAAAATATAGAACGCACTCTAGGCAAAGTGTTATTTAATCGCTAAGCTAAGCCGCTTAAATTGAACATAACCTCACTAGCCTTTGCCACCTAGCTTAAACTCAGCCTGTTATGCACCAAAACTAAGCATGCCGTGTAGCTGTTTTTGATGTACAAGCGCAAAGGGTCTGTTATGTTAATATCTCCTTAGAGTGACCCTGAACAGGAAGAGACGCTTGTGAAAAATCCCCGCATAACTGTCACCACTTTGCGCAAAATGAAGCGCGAAGGTGAAAAAATTACCATGCTAACAGCCTACGATGCGAGTTTTGCCCGAGTGTTGGATCAGCAAGGTATTGATGTCATCCTAGTCGGTGACTCATTAGGTATGGTCATTCAAGGACACGAAACCACTGTTCCTGTGACTATTGATGAAATGGTTTATCATACTAAGTTAGTCGCGCGTGGTGCACAACGAGCCTTAGTCTTGGGTGATTTACCTTTTATGAGCTATACCTCTCCCGAAATGGCATTGCGTAATAGCACGCGTTTAATGCAGGAGGGTGGCGCTCATATGGTGAAGCTAGAAGGAGGTGCGCCCCAAATTAATACCGTATCTCAACTGGCTCATTATGGTGTACCCGTTTGTGCGCATTTAGGTCTACAACCTCAATCGGTGCATAAACTCGGCGGCTATCGCGTTCAAGGCCGTGATGAGCAGACTGCGCGTCAAATGCTAGCCGATGCTATAGCATTACAAAATGCGGGTGCAGATATGTTGGTACTTGAATGCGTACCCATTACCTTAGCCGAAGAAATCACTAAAACGCTGGCGATTCCGGTCATTGGTATTGGTGCTGGAGTGGCTTGTGATGGTCAGGTATTGGTACTGCATGACATGCTCGGTATTAGTGCTCATGCGCCTAAGTTTTCACGTAATTTTATGGTGGATGGTGCCACTATCCCACAAGCGGTTCACGCCTATAATGAGTCTGTTAAGCAAAGCACTTTCCCCTCAGCGGAGTATTGGTTCGTATGATTAAAACATTAGTTACCCCTGCTGAAGTACAGCAATTAGTACGCGAATGGCGTCGCCAAGGCATTAAAGTGGCTTTAGTGCCTACTATGGGGAATCTGCATGCTGGGCATATGGCGTTGGTACGTCATGCTCAAACCTTAGGTGAGCGCGTCATCGTATCCATCTTTGTAAATCCCACTCAATTTAATCGCCCTGATGATTTAGCTAATTACCCACGTACCTTAGAAAAGGACATGGAAAAACTCATTAGTGTTGGCTGTGATGCTGTGTTTACTCCTGAAGTGGCAACCATGTATCCCAGCGGTGGTTTAGCGACACGCGTAGTAGTGCCGGGTATTAGTGACATATTAGAAGGGGAAAAACGCCCCGGACATTTTACTGGGGTTGCAACCATCGTATGTAAACTCTTTAATCTAGTGCAGCCTGATGTGGCCTTGTTTGGGCAAAAAGATTTTCAGCAACTGATGGTCATTCGCCAGATGGTACAAGATCTCAATATGCCCATTGAAATTATTGAACTACCTACCGTGCGTGAGGAAGATGGCTTGGCCATGAGTTCACGAAATAATTATTTAACCCCTGAACAACGCGCTATTGCTCCGCGTTTACAGCAAACCTTACAAGCGACTTTAAAACGTCTACAAAGTGGTGACTATACGAATTACCAAGCCTTACAACAATGGACGATGGATGAATTAAACACTAAAGGTTTTAAAGCAGAGTATATTGAAATTAGGCGAGCGAGTGATTTATTAGAGCCAACGAGTGAAGATACTGATTTAGTCTTATTGGCTTCAGCTTGGTTAGGTAAAGCGCGTTTAATTGATAATATCCCTTTTCAATTACATTAAGCTAAAATTGGCTGCGGGTATGAATTTATTATTATTATTATAACTTCCATACCCGCAACTTAAACGCTTTATTATTGTTGTTATTCACTCATTATACTTCCCCAATCTATTAGCATAATGAGTGAGCTACAAAAGCCTTGGATCAACACCCCTTTAGCCCTTTTGTTGATCCTGCTTTAGGATAGCTCCTTGCTTTATACAACTTAGCCCTTCCGAGCGCTTGTAGTCTGCCAATACACGACTGAATCAATACTTAAGCTATTCAAGTTTTTACGCCGGACGTGCAAAAACTAAATCAACTCTCATAGACTCCACCGTGCCACTAGCCTGTACTTTGATTAGCTCTGGCATACGCTCACTGAGCCAAGTGCACATAGCCGCCGCGAGGGAGTAGTTTTTATCGGCTAAAGCAATTAATAAATGTTGTGCCACTAATTGACTTTTTACTACTGGATCGGGCTTTTTATGGAAAGTGCCTGCTATTTCAATCCCCTGATCCATTTGTTTATCCATATTATCGATATAAGCAAACTGTTCAGATGAGGGTTGTTTACGGCGGTCATACTGCATGACCGCTTGATCATTTACCACGATGGTGACTAAAGGTGATTGTTTAGGAGAAGAGACCTTAGCTTTTTTAGAATTTTTCATAATAGTTACCCTGTAATTAAACACTCTCAGTGTACTGCATTAACGGGTAACTGTCGTTAGGCTAATAAATTTAATTAATAATTAGTCTAATACTCAGCTTCTATTCACTTTGCTTTAAATACTCCAGCA
This sequence comes from Thiofilum sp., assembly GCF_016711335.1. Lineage (NCBI taxonomy): Bacteria > Pseudomonadati > Pseudomonadota > Gammaproteobacteria > Thiotrichales > Thiofilaceae > Thiofilum > Thiofilum sp. The sequence continues at coordinate 2,617,222 of NZ_JADJTF010000001.1, read as the reverse complement.
TAGCAATTGAGCCTTCTAGCCCCTGATCTGCTGCTTTTTGGAACCATTCTTTAGCACGCTGGACATTTTTAGGAGCACACTCGCCTTCCATATACATGAAGCCTAAACCGTGTTGAGCTAAGCCATAGCCTTGCTCAGCAGACGCTTTCATCCATTTATAGGCGGCTAACTCATTGCGCACTACCCCTAAACCATTTTGATGCATAATCGCGACTAAATGTTGTGCTTGAGCATGCCCTGCCTCAGCAAAAGGCGATAATAACATCATAGCAAGGGAAAAGTTTTTAGCCTCAAAGGCAGCTATAGCACTGGCTAAATCTATTTCATCGGGCATATGGGGATTATACATTAGTCTTTCCTTAAATAGCGCTAGGATAACTGATAGCCTTAAAGGGCGACAATGCTCCTATTGGAGACATTAAACTACAAATTACCTTTTAAAGGGGCAGGTAGAGCTACCTACCCCTTCAATGGATTAGTTCATTACTTAGATTGTACTTGTCGCCACCAATTAGGCGTTGCAGACACTACCTCACCGGAGGCTTGCCATTGGTTAGCCAGCTCTAACGAGGTCAGTCCAATAGGTGTATCAACTAGATAGTAATTACCAAAGCTCAACCTTTCTTTAATAGTGTAGCCTTTTGAAGATGCCCACGCCTGAGCCTGACTCTCAGTAGTTCCATTCTTAAAACCTACTACCACACCACCCGCTAAGGCTCTAAGTACCCCGCCCCCTTGGAAGACTGGGGATAAGGTAACCGCATTAGCGGCTTGAAGGTTACGTGCACTAATTGCTGTATTTGTTTTCCAAATACGCACATTACCACTGCCTTGCTTAGTCAATTGTGCACTAGGACTCAGAGCTTTTATGCTGCTCACACTTGCAGAGCGTGGTTGTACAGAGCTTTGTGTTACTGATACTACTTCAGCGACCAAATTAGGTACTAAACGAACCGTCTTAGGCTTACCCAAATCATCTCTGTACACGACAAAACCACTAACTTATTGATTTAGCATGTTTGTCATGGAGATGGTGAAAGTCCACCGCTCCTATGTTTTACTCTCTAGTTACCACACAGGAGAGCAAAATGGATCTGAGCGATGGACTACGTGACAGTTTAAAAGCCCACTTGAGTTGGGGCAAGCCCCGTTTGGATTGTTTTGTGGGAATGCTGCAACTTTTGCTGAGTGCGCGACAAATGAATTTGGCGTTGTTGGCGGTACACATAGATTCTGACACCGACATTGGTTCCCGCTATCGACGGATGCAACGCTTTTTTAGCCAAGTGTTCTTTAATTACAATGACATTGCCCATTTTCTTATGGGAATGTTCGCCTTTAGTGGTCAACAATACTACCTCACACTCGACAGAACCAACTGGAAATGGGGCAAATCCAACCTCAATCTCCTGACTTTGGCGGTTGTTTACCAAGGTGCGGCTATCCCCGTTTACTGGATGGTGTTGAACAAACGCGGTAATTCTAACCAACGTGAACGTATTGCCCTGCTGCAACGATTTATCAGCCAATTCGGGCGCAACAACATCTTGGGTGTGTTGGCTGACCGTGAGTTTATTGGTGGTCAATGGTGGAAGTGGTTGTCTTCCAAAGAGATTCCCTACTTGATTCGTATCAAGGGTAATCAGTTGATGACCGACAAACACAAAAAAGAGGCGCATGTCCGCTCGCTGTTTGCCAACCTCAAGCCGGGTAAACGGCGCGTTCTCCGTCACCGTCGCGACGTTAGCGGGGAATGGGTTTGGCTCAGTGGCTCAAAGCTGCCCAGTGGTGAGTTGTTGATTATCGCCAGCAACCACTACACGGCTGATCCCATTGGCACTTATCGGCTACGTTGGGAAATTGAAAACCTGTTCCAATGCTTGAAAGGGCGTGGTTTTCACATGGAAGCCACTCACTTCACCAAACCCCTCGCATCAAAAAGATGATGGCGTTGCTTGCCATTGGCTTCTGTTGGGCGCACAAAGTCGGCGAATGGAAGGAAAAAGCCGTCAAGCCTTTGAAGACGAAAAAACATGGACGCAAAGAGCAAAGTGTCTTCCGTTACGGCTTGGACTACTTGACCGATTTATTGAATGGAAGGGTACGGGAAAAAGTGGATAGGCTTAGGCTGCTGCTTCTGTTCCTTTGTCCACCACAATTCATGGCGATCGAGGATGGACGGATGAAACTCAGGCGATTTTCTTTTGAAAAAGATTCAATGAGTTAAGCGAATTGTCGTGTACAGAGCCAAATCATAGTAAGTATAATCTTGTGCTATTACCGGAGTACTAACACTCATAACACCTGCGAATAAGGTGGCCCATAACCAATTTTTAGGTTTCATTCTGCTTTCCTCCATCAACTTGCGTTCTGATGCCCAAAGAATTTAATGCTTTTCCATTGCACTTTACCCGTATTACCAGCGTAACGGTCATTCACCTTTAATACCCATTTGCCCACTGGTGTATCATACAAATGTTGTGTACTGGTAAAAGTAATGGTCTTGACGCTATTAGTAGGATCAGCATTGAGCTTAACCAAATACTCTGAACTAATCAGTGCATTACTAGCATCACGATGCTCCAGTACTAGCTCAATATCCCCAGCACGTTGATGATTAAACTCTACCTCGACTTGTAGCGTTTCTAAGGTATTGAAACCAGCCTCCGCTGCATCGGCAATATCGACTGCATGAGTAGCCTCTGATGAGCCATTATCGCCCGGTACTAGCTCTTGATTAGGGGTACGTACTAGGGACACCTCGGTAGGCAAATTGACCCAAGTTTTAGCTAAGGCAACAGCCGACACCGCATTGACCATGCCATAACCATAATAAGGATGAACTTTCAGACCACTAACGGTATTCGTTTGCCACTCTGTACTACTACTGTCATTTTGAGTAGTGGTTTTGGCAAGAATGGCACGTACATCGCGCCATGCCAGATTAGGATTGGCTTGTAAGATCAGTGTAACTACACCCGCCGCTACCGGTGTTGCCCCTGAAGTACCATTCATACAGCTCGTGTAATTGAGGTTACTCGCCATTAAAGGTAACTCACCAGTCGAGTCTGGACGATTATAACCGCGATTAGCTGACAAATCGGTGGTCACTAAGGTAGGCAAGCTAGTATTACAGTAATTACCTGAAGGTGCTGCTACTAGAATATTAGTTCCACGCTCCGCATAAACTGCTTTAGTATTAGTAGCATCATTGGCTAAGGCTGCTACTGAAATAACATAGCGATTATTATTAGGACCATCCATACTAGATTGATCACCTCCAATGCTAGCTAATAACGCTGCATCAACGGTAATCCCTAATTCATTTAGCTTGTTCGGATCGCAGTTTTCACCACCGTTTCCTGAGGCAAATAATACGATAGCTCCCTTACCACCGCGCGCGGCTTCAGCACCTACGACAGCAGCTTGAATCGCTTGTGCGTTTAATGCTTCATCGTCTTGATAAATACAAACATTATCGGTTGGACCCCAGCTATTATTAGACACATACAAATCTTTGTTACCTAAAGCTGTGGCGGAAGCACCTGTGGTATTAGTAGCTAAAATATTAAAACCCGCTAATTGCGCACGCGGCGCAATACCTGTAACACCTAGACCATTTTGATCGACCGCTGCAATAATGCCAGCTACGGCGGTACCATGTGCAGGTGGCTCTTCGCGCTCTTGTTGAGCAGTACCTACTGCTGGGGTTGGGTCATAATAACTATCTTGAGTATTATCACTCACATTAAAATTGCGGCTTTTACGTGGGGCAATATTAGCTCTTAAATCTTCATGGGCGATTTCAACTCCATCATCTAGTACGCCCACCAAAATGCCTTCGCCTCTACACGTATTAGCATTAACAGCACAAGCATGAGCACCCTCTACATTAATTTTACCCAGATGCCATTGTTGACTTGTTAATGGATCACCTAAGGCAGCTACTTTACCACTAGGGGCTGATTTGATTTCAGTCCCCGTGAGTTGCCCAGCAACTGCTACCGGAGTCACTGCAAATTGCAGGGTAGCATCTATATCGGCTGTGACTAAAGTATAGGTTCTAGCCGTAGCACCGCTGATAGCAGTACCATTGCGTAACCACTTAAAGGTTGAACTGCCCTCTGCATCATTGTCTGCATCGCTATAGGTATAACTACCTGTCAGCGTCTGACCAACCGTAGCATTACCCGTTAAAGCCACATTAGAGGCTACGGGTGCACTATTGGCTTTAGCTTCAACGACACCACTAGCGCTAGATTTGACTTCTGTACCCGTTAGCGTACCTGTTGCTGCGACTGGCGTTACGGCAAACTGAATAGTCGCGCCTATATCTGCGGTCACTAGGGTATAGGTTTTAGCCGTAGCACCACTAATCAATGTACCACTACGTAACCAGCGAAAAGTAGAGCTACCCTCAGCATCTTGCTCTGCGTCACTGTAGGTATAACTACCAGTTAACACATCGCCTACTTGAGCCGAACCACCATTACTATCGTTGAGCACTACCTGTTTGGCTAAGGGTGCTGCATTAGTGCTGATGGTAGTATCATTACTACCCCCACCGCCCAAACAACCCGATAAAGACAAGAGGGTACTTACTATAACAAATAACTTTTTACGCACTTCTCAATCCTTTAACTCAGCGTGGTAAAAATACAAGCTACACTATCCCAACAGTTTTTATAGCTAAGTCACACCCTCAAGAGAGAGCTTACAAGTTCACAAAATTTTATAAAACTATGTTTTTACAGATTTTAAAAAATTGCATGATTTAACCAGCTAAGTACTGAATAAAGCACCCTTAGCACTAAGCACCGAGGTACTTAAGCTCTGATGATGTTCTTGATCGCTTGACTCATTAAACGCTATCACCTACTCAACTGTTCGGCTTTAATAATCTAAGGTAGCGCTCTCTTTACCCCGATAGGGGTATTTAGTATTACTAGCCCGATTTCTACACTCTAACCCCATGAATGAACCTATGATGACAGACTTAGAACTTAAGCGTAATTTACGCCAGTGCATCCAAAAAGTAGCCACCGGTCCTGAATACAGTAAGGATTTAAGCTATGAGGAGGCCTACCATGCCATGCGCTACATTCTTAGTGGTGCTGCGGATCCAGTCCAAGTAGCGGTGTACTTTATCGCGCTACGGATGAAGCGTGAAACGGAGGCGGAAAATCGCGGTACGCTGCAAGCCATTGTAGATACGGCTCAAATTCAAACCGCTAAAGTACCCTCGGTTATTGATTTCTCTGACCCCTATGATGGCTATGCTCGTGGTATCCCTGCTTCTAGCTTTGTGCCTGCGGTACTGGCAGCAATGGGAGAATACGCAGTTATTCACGGTCTCAATCAAGTAGGACCCAAATACGGGGCAACTCATCACAAGATTTTAAAAGCAGCAGGGTTAAACGTACAGTTAAGTCCTGAAGCAGCTTGCCGACAATTAGAGCAAATCGGTTGGACCTATATTGATCAAAGCCAATTCGCTCCTCAGCTACATGATTTAATCCCCATTCGCCAGCGCATGATCAAACGTCAAGTACTGACTACAGTCGAGACTTTAATTGGTCCGATTCGAGGCGCTGAGCAAACGCATTGCATGGGTGGTTATGTGCACACGGCTTACCCACCGATTTATGAATATCTGGCACGTCAGGCTGGATTCACCAGTGCTATGTTTGTACGCGGTGTGGAAGGCGGCATTATTCCCTCCTTACAACAAGCTGGAAAATTATTCTATTACCACGCTGATAGCGCATTAACGCAATGGGATCTAAGCCCCAGAGAACTAGATATTGACTCCCCTACACGCGCTATTCCATTGCCTGATGATCTGCCAGCGGTAGAAGCGCAAGATAATATTAGTACCACCGTTAATAGCGATGCGCTAGCTGAGCGTTCAGCTCAACTAGGTTTGGCGGCACTTGGCGGTGAAAAAGGCTTAATGTACGACAGTATTGTCTATGCCAGCGCTATCGCACTAACCCATTTAGGGCGTTATTCCCAACTCACCGATGCGGCACACGCTGTACGTACTGTACTCGATAGTGGTCGCGCCTTAGCCGTATTTAAAGCGGCAGCTTAATTATTTTAGTTTTAGATAGAGGATGAGAGCATGAATCAACAATATTACGATGCCGTAGTTACAATGGAACAGGCAGGTACTGATCCAGAGTTTGTACAAGGCTTCCAATGTGGTTATTTATTAATACCAGAGCGCGAAGAACAGCGCATTACTGAAGCGTATGAAGCAGGCTATGCCGCTGGTAAAGAGCGTGATTTAGAAGCTTATAAAGAGTGGACTAATTAATCTCGCGTCTGACGCTCTCATGATTAGGTATGATGGTATGATTCATCATCATACCTAGTTGAGAGTCAATCATGCGCTGGCTTTATATTCATGGTTTTAATTCCTCCTCACAATCTGGCAAAGCCCAAGAAACAAAACGCTATTTAGCCGCTCACGGTCGTGAAACCGATTGGTTATGCCCTGATTTATCGCATTACCCTAGTCAAGCTATTGAGCAACTCACCACACTTATGAAGCAATGCGCTGAACCTCCCGTATTAATAGGTAGCTCTTTAGGTGGGTTTTATGCCACTGTTTTAGTAGCACGTTTTAATCTCAAAGCCGTTTTAATCAATCCCGCTGTTACTCCCTCACAATTACTCAAGCCTGCACTTAATACCTTACAAAAGTCTTGGTATGGTGATAGTACTTATTTCTTTACTCAGACGCATTTGAATGAGCTATTAGCTTTAGAACTATCTGCTCCGCTTTATCCCGATAATATTTTAATGATGCAGGAAAAAGGTGATGAGGTGCTGGATTGGACGCAAGCCGCACATTACTACCGTGATTGTCACCAGTTGATTTTTAATGGTGGGGATCATGGATTTACGCGGTATCGGATGGTATTGGGTTTGATTGAGCAGTTTTTTAACATTAATTAGTTAATAATTGTGACTATTAACTCAAACACTGCATCACTCCTAGCCTTAATACAGAGATGCTTATCGGCTAAGAAATAAGCGTATTAGGGTTACTCTCGCTCTATAGAATAGTATGATGTACTACCACCACAGTAGCCGAGGGTTTATGCATAATGTCTTTGAATCTATGGAGAAAACTACTCATCTCCCTAATACCAACTCTAATAGGATTGAGCCTATCCACCATTGCCCAAGCAACCAGCATTGTATTGACAGGGGAGGTTTTGACAACCGCAGGCAAGCCGATTCCTAACATCACTGTCACGATAGACGCCTATCAAATCAGTGCCGCCTCAGATCAGAAAGGGGTATTCAGATTAACCCTTCCACCTCATGTTGCAGAAGGCGACAAACTAAAGCTGGCTATTAATAACACTCAATACCAATTAATCTCCCCCTATCAAGGTATCATGTATTTACCTAAATACTGGAATACTGAAATTATTAGTTTAATTATTCGCGCTAATGAAATTATAAAACCTACCCAACCCAATACGGCACAACCTCTTAATCCTTTAACTGAAACTAAATTTATTATTCAAATCGCTTCATTGTCTGACCAAGCGCAGGCTGAAAAACTCACTACTAAACTCCAACCTTATTTAAATACCGCTAAAAGCTACTACAAAATAGCCCCTAATAAGCCCAATCAATATCATATTATGATTGGAGAGTTTGCTAATGCTACGAGCGCTAATACTTGGAAAGATAAGCTAATGCAACAACAGCTTATTCCTAAAGATAGTTTTGTGCGTAAAGCGTGGTAAGTCTTAGGTAAACGTAGTAGCTATTTAATAAGGTTTTTACCGTATCCAGTGCTTAAAATTGTGTATAATTAAATCAGCATCCCTGAGTAGGTACACCCCATGACTACATCCCCTAAAGTATTCATTAGTTACAGCCATGACTCTTCAACTCACCGTGATTTTGTGCGCTCTATTGCGGATCAGTTACGCACAGACGGCATAGATGCTTTAATTGATCAATACCTTAATGGCTCACCCCGTGAAGGTTGGATTAAATGGATGGAGCAACAGATTGAAACGGCTGATTTTGTTTTACTGATGTGTACCCCTGTTTATTTGCAGCGCTATCGTGGGCAGGATTTAGAAAAGGGTCGGGGAGTAAATTTTGAAGGTGTGGTGATTTCGCAAACTTTATATGACGCGTTTCAGCGTAACGATAAATTTATTCCGGTAATTCCGCATGACGGCAGTCTAGATCATGTTCCGCTGCCTTTGAGAGCCTATGACTGTTACCGCCTACCCGATGACTACGATAATTTATACCGCTATTTAACTAAACAACCTGCTTATATACCACCACCATTAGGCTCGAAAAAAGTACTCCCACCTTTAGGCAATACTTCTAGCAGCACTCTTAATCAAAACAACACTTCACCACCGCCAGCACCTAATAGCTCCAGTGCACTGACTAGCATCAATGCCGAGCGCCGCGCACGGCTCGAAGAAAAACTACGGGCGCTTTATAAAAGCTATGATTTAGAAACTCGTGTTGAAGAAAAAATGCGCTTGGAGGCGATCATTGCTGAGACTGCGGATGCCTTAAAAAAGGTAACTTAAGCGCTTAATACATCATCCCCAACAACCACAGCGGAATCCGTCTCCCTTCCCCCAATACCACATCATCCACCAGCGCATATCCGTTTGCCTGCCCCTCTAATTGCTTCAGGGTCTTACTCGCGCCCCCAATCTCAAACACCCATTGCTCATCCACCACAAAATCACCCTTATCATGACAATGCACCTGATGCTGATACCCACATTGCGCCACAAAAAAGCTCTCACGCACGGATCCCACACTCGGATGTGCACACAACACATAAAATAAATTCGGATTATTTAACAATAACTTGTCGGGTTTAGTGACCGCTCGCATGCCACTACCCCCGCGCACCAAATGAATTAAACTTCCTGCCTGCATGCGCTCTAAATATTTGGCTAGCGTTGCCCAAGAAGTACCTACCGCCGCACTGAGTTTGGCAATATTTAGCTCCACGGGATCAGTACTACATAGCATATAAAGCACTTTTTTAAGCTTATCGAGCTTGGCGGTTTCAATGCTATAAAGCGTATTTAAATCCACATCGATGGTCAGATTAATCACCTCCAACAGCTTACGTGGATAGTTCTCCACCGATTCACGATAAAACGGATAAGCACCGTACTGTAAATATTTTTTAAATTGCTCAATAGGGCGCACCTGCTGCATCACTTGAGCGGCAATCGCACTATGCTGTTGCACGATTTCAGCTAAAGCATAAGCCTTAAAACGCAATCCTGTTTCAATCTCCATAAACTCACGCAGCGATAACACAGGTAAGTCATACACCACCGCACGGCGTGATAAATCTCCTAACTCATGCTCTAGACGTAAAGCAGATGAGCCAGAAAAAAGTACTTGTAAATCAAAAGTATCACGTATAGCTTTTAGGTGAGCGGCAAAGCCCTTGACCTTATGAATTTCATCAATCAGCAATAGCTCCCCACCTTCTTGATAAAAGGTTTGGGCTAGCTCATATAAACTCACATCAATCATCGCCGGATGATCACAAGCAATATATAAAATTCGTTGTGGCTCTAAGCCTGTACTTTGAGCATATTGCAATAATAAGGTGGTCTTACCACAACCCCGTGCTCCCTTAACTCCAATCAAATGCTCTTTAAAATCAATAGCCTGATACAAAAAGCGTTTATAGCTGGGGAGATTACGATTAAGAATATAAGCAGAAGCTTGACGTAGAATAGCGGGCAGCATAGTTAAACCCTAACAGGACTTAGTATAAAGTCTAGTTTAGACGAATCAGGGTTTAACTATGAAATGAATTTTAGATAAAAATGGATTTATGCTGCTTTAGGCTTAAAGGTCATGGCGACTCCATTAATGCAATGGCGCTTTCCGGTGGGTGCAGGGCCATCATCAAAAATATGCCCTAAATGTCCGCCACAATCAGCACAATGTACCTCCACGCGGCTCATAAACCACGAACGATCTTCTTGAGTACCTACCGCCCCTTCGAGTGCCTGATAGAAACTCGGCCAACCCGTACCGCTATCAAACTTGGTGGCATTGTCATACAGCTCATTATCACAACCAGCACAGTGGAAAATTCCCGCACGCTTCTCATGCAATAAAGGGCTAGTATTAGGGCGCTCGGTATCATGCTCACGCAACACCGCATACTGCTCAGGAGTCAGTTGTTGCTTCCACTCCTGCACCGATTTTTGCACCGGAAAAGGCGACTTCACCACACTTTCGGCCTGTAAAGACCGTATGCCTAGCCCACTAAGCCCCACCAATGCACCCAAACCTAACAAACCTTGCAAAAAGCCTCGACGTGGTATGGCTTTAATAGAACGATTTCGATCAGTCATCATAATACTCTCTTAGCTTTTACATCATCATAACTGAGACTCGCTTATCGCTACCATTGTTCCCAATAGATAGTCTTAGCCTTATTTATTCCGCCCTCCACGTCTGAGTCACAAGCAACTGCTCAGCTAAATAAACCTGTCCCGTAAAACTAGCACCCGCATTAATCTCTCCCACGCCTTTCGGAGTACCCGTCATCACAATATCGCCGTCATTTAAAGTAATGAAAGTACTCAATTCACTTAAAATAGTATCCGGCGAATAAATCATTAAACCCCTATTGCCCTGTTGTACGATTTGCTGATCAATACTGAGATCAAACGTAAAAGCGTTATCATCGGCATGAATAGGCACAAACTCACTAAATAAGGCTGCACCATCAAATGCTTTTGCTCGCTCCCAAGGTAGTCCTTTGGCTTTCAGTTTATTTTGCAAACCACGCTTAGTTAAATCTAAACCAAAACCTACCGCACTAAAGCGCCCTTGTTCATACACAAAACATAATTCGCCTTCATAGTGAATCGGCTCTTGGTGAAAGGCTTTTAAGGTTGAGCTAATAGCGGAATTAGGTTTAATAAAAACCACCATATCATCAGGTATTTCATTATTCAGCTCAGCGATATGATCGACATAATTGCGCCCAATACAAACCACTTTGGAGGGGATTAAAGTACGCGCCCCTATTTGAATGGTATTCATCATCTCACTCCTACAACTTATCCATACAAAAACGGCTCCCTAAGGAGCCGTTTGCAAGTCAACTAAAACCAATGCTTCATTTATTCTTTGATTTCGGTTGCTTTTACAATCGTTACCGCTTCAACAGGTACATCATCATGACGACCTTTTGAGCCTGTTCTAACTTTTTCAATCGCATCAACCACATCCATACCCGCTGTCACTTTACCAAATACCGCATAGCCCCAGCCTTGTGGTGTTTCAGAGCGGAAATTGAGGAAATCATTGTCTTTAGTATTAATAAAGAACTGCGAAGACGCAGAATGAGGCACGTTAGTACGTGCCATCGCTAAGGTACCACGCATGTTTTTCAGACCATTATTGGCTTCATTTCTGATCGGTGCTTTAGTGGATTTTTCTTGCATCGCTTCATTCATGCCACCGCCTTGAATCATAAAATTAGGAATCACGCGATGGAAAACCAAACCATCATAAAAACCATCACGCACATAACCTAAAAAGTTTTCGGTGCTAATCGGTGCGCTTTTTGCGTCCAATTCGATAGTGATATTACCTTTGCTAGTTTCGAGCAATACTTTTGGATTTGTAGACATTGTGCCTCCCGTTGCTGGTTTCGCCTCTTCCGCAAAAGTAGCATTCATACCTACTAATGCAATCATGGTTGCGAAAACATAATTCATAAAACGTTTCATGCTAGCCCCCTTTGTTTTGGTCAGTTGTTATGCGGTGCGCATCATAGCCCATCTACTGCTCAATGGCTATTAGCCTCGAATCATTTAGACTTACCCCCCATCCCCAACCCTTGCCCCCACAAGGGGGGAAGGGAGCAAGAGTTATGCACTCCTCCACCCCTTGCGGGCATAAGTATCTACACATTTTTATGCATTACCGAACGGAGGGTCTGGGAGAGGGTTTGAATCTCTGCGGGTGAATACGAGTCCAGTAGCTGGACTAACGCCAGAAAAGTTTCTAACCCAGCTAATAAGGCTGGGTAAGTAAAGGTGACCTTAGAACGCATCTGTCGACCACTCAAGCGAATCAACAACTGCCGAAGTTGCTGTACTTCCGGTTGAGGACTCACGGCAATCGCCCAGACGGTGACACAAGTATATACTCGTGACCAAAAGCCGTTTCGCGACGGCTAGTGCAGACTCCTGTTGCCACGCTTCGAGTTGATGTCCGGCGGATTTGAGTAGTTTAAAGAAACTCTCAATCTGCCAACGCCAGTAGTACCACAAGACCAGTGTGTCGGCGGTGGGGGCTGTGAGGGTAGTGAGCAATAACCACTGAGCGATCATGTCCCCTTGTTCATTGAAGAGGCGACTGACCACCAAGCGTGCCATCACCGGCTCCCCCGCGACCGAGGGTTGGACCTGCTTTTTACAGCTCGGTTTAGACCGACGGGTTACACTCACCGGTATTTCGCCCACGTATTGTTCATGGGGTTTACCCTGAACCTGTACGGTTCTGGCTCGATGGTAGGTGAGCTGCTCTGCTAGGGTTTTACTGGCTAGAGCCGACCCTTGATAGGTCAACTGCGGGTTGTCCCGAATACGAACCAACCACTGAATCCCCGGATGACTGCCAACGACGGTAATGACCCACCGAATCCCCTTCGCGATCCATCAGATGAACCAAGGGACGGGAAAACCCTAAGCCCTCCAGATGCTCCATCGCACGGCTCACCTCATCCAAATGCGTACGAGGCGTTAACACCTCCTCCTCATACGTGCTTGACGACCCACTCCACTCACTAGGCATTGCGCTACCGGGGCAATCGGTTCACCGGTTTGATCACTGATGACTAAACTACTTTGTAAATCATAGCCTTGATCGCTGGCATGCGTAATCGCATAACGATCTGCCTTATTCGCATGACGATACGCTAACCGCGACCAATCGTGGATACACAACGCATACGAACCACAGCGCTCCGTAATGCCCTCATGAGCCGCTGCCGTTAACGGCGCTTGCAGCACTGACAAACTCACCATCGGATTCGCATAAAAACGCCACGCCGCTTGTGTGTGGGCAAAACTGCTCACCCCATCGTTCAAGGCTTTCATACCTGCACTCAGCGGCTCACTGACCTTCATGTAACTCTGAACCATGCGTTCATAACGCAAACTCAGGCGGGCATCCACACCCGCTAACTTTTTTTATATCCATACCGTTATCTTCTCATCATCACTTCAACTTGTGTAGATACTTATGCCCTTGCGGGGGGAGGATCAAGGAGGGGGGGGTAAGTTAATTAAGCCACCTGCGTACTCAATCCCATACGCTGCACCAAGAAAGTTTGAGTCAAACCTAATAGGTCATAAATCAATACCGCCATTAGCCCCACAATCAACCCACCCTGCAATACATACGCCATATTATTAACCAATAATCCGGCAATAATGACCTCTCCCAAACACTTAGCCGCCACCGTAGAACCAATAGTAGCCGTACCGATATTAATGACTGTTGCTACCTTGATCCCTTCTAGAATTAATGGCAACGCTAAGGGTAACTCCACTCCCCACAAACGTTGAGTACCGGACATACCCATACCATCCGCTGCGTCTAACACTGAGTTAGGCACTTGATTAATGCCTGCTACGGTATTTTCAAAAATGGGCAGTAAACCGTAGAGTGCTAAAGCAATTAAAGTTGGATACGCACCAAACCCCACCGCTGATACCGCAAGTGCTAACACTGCCACCGGAGGGAAGGTTTGCCCAATATTAGCAATCGCCCGCGAGAGGGGGAAAAATTCCGCACCACTAGGACGTGTTACAAATACTCCAGCACTGACTCCTAATAGCGCACTCACCACCAATGAAATTAGTACTAGCTCTAAATGCTGAAGGGTGAGAGAAGCAAGACTATCTTGAGGATAAATGACGGTTGCACCCGGTGAGACTAAAGGCGCAAATACCCCTTCAAACCAATAGGGCTTAAACACTAAGGCTAAAAACAGTAGCAACACACCCAAGCGCAATAACCACGGCCAATAAGTACGTAGCAGACTCATCGTGCCTGCCCTGCTTTTAAAATTTGGTTTAAGCCTATCGAACCAATGCGCTGTCCGTGTGCATTAATAATATTAGTCATGGGCACACCGCGCCATGTAAGCTCCGAAAGCACATCGCGCAGTGAGGCTTCGTCTGGCATATCCAGTTCAATAGCCTCATCCACAGGCGCTAGATAATCTTTAGCTTTTGCCAGCGACAATAATTTTAAGGCACGATCCGATGTACCTGTGAGTTGCACACAAAACGGGTCAGCAGGCTGAACTAAAATATCCTCAGGAGCCGCGTATTGGAGTAATTTACCCCCGTGCATCACTGCGACCTTATCCGCGAGCAAAAAGGCTTCATCCATATCATGGGTGACCACTAATACGGTGATACCGAATTGCTGTTGAATAGCTAATAGGTCTTCTTGCGCCTTATGACGAATCACCGGATCTAAGGCTCCAAATGGTTCATCCATCAATAATAATTGCGGGCGGGCGGCTAGCGCTCTGGCGACTCCGACGCGTTGTTGTTGTCCACCAGAAAGCTGATGCGGTAGCTTATGCGCGTATTGTTTTGGCTCTAAATTAAATAAATCCAATAATTCATACACACGCTCGTGAATATCGGAGTCTTGCCATTTGAGCAGCTTAGGAACCGTCGCTATATTTTCGGCTACGGTACGATGCGGAAATAAGCCATTGCCCTGAATCACATAACCAATGCGGCGGCGTAATTCGGTGGCGGGCTGGCTCATAATATCCTGCCCCTCAATCCAAATTTCACCCTCACTCATATCGGTTAAGCGATTAATCATACGTAATAAGGTCGACTTACCCGAACCCGACGTGCCGACAATCGCGGTAATCGTTCCCTGTTCAATCTCCATCGAGACCTGATCCACCACAGTGGAAAAACCATAACGCTTAGATACTTGACGAATTGAAATCATAATGCGGGTCTCCTGCTAGGCTGGCTTTAGGCTATCGACAATAGCGTCTAACACGACGGCGGCGACAAACGCCAACATGACAATCGGCAATGCACCGACTAATACTAGATCAGTCGACGTTTGCCCTAATCCCTGAAATACAAAGGCTCCTAAACCTCCGCCCCCTACTAATGCGGCGACCGTGACTAGCCCAATTGCCTGCACCAGTACAATCCGAATCCCAGTTAAAATCACCGGAAAGGCTAATGGCATTTCAATCTGCCACAAGCGTTGTTGACGAGTTAAACCCATACCTCTAGCGGCTTCACGTACCGCAGGCGATACGCCTTCTAACCCGACTACTGTATTAGCTACGATAGGCAATAAACTATACAACACCAAGGCAATCAGCGCAGGCGCAACCCCAATACCACTAATACCTAACGCCTTAGCCCACTCACTTTGAGCCGCTAGCCAACCCAAAGGAGCCATGAGCAAACCAAATAAAGCAAGGCTAGGAATAGTTTGTATAAGACTTAAACTTTGTAATACCAATCCCCGCAGTACAGGGGTTTGAAAGCTCATAATCCCTAGAGGCAACCCTATGAGTAAGGCAATGACCAAGGAGCCAAAAGTGAGTTGTAAATGGCGCAGTGCTTCGGCCCAAAACTGTGGTTCGCGTGCATAAAACTCCCGCATAACGGCTAAATTATCTAATAAACCCGATTGAATCAGCGCTACGCCTAAGAGCAAATAAGTCGCCAGCACTAAAATGCGTTGCCACGCAACTAAACGCATATGCACTAAAGCATCGGTAATGCATAAGCTAAACACCGTAATGACTATCCAAAACGCACTGGCGGGGGTAATACGTATGGCGGGTTTGACAGCAAATTGGGTGGCTAAAAGACCTAGGCACATCATGAGAGTAATCAAGGCAATATTGGCACTTAAAAAGCGCCAAAGTACTTGAGTAGTCAGTAGATTAATCAGTGACCAGCCCAATAAGGCTAGCAATAATACTCCCGCTATAGGCTGATCTAGCAGCTCTAATAGGGTTTTACTACTGCCTGCTGCAATGCGGTTAGGCTTTACCACTAATAGCGGCAAAGTCATCATCACTAACCACGCCACAGTCACTAATAGCAAGGTAACGCGGTCGACTTTGAGGGGTAAAATACGAGTCATGAGCGTTCCGAAGTGATTAGAGTGAACCTTTAACTCGAAGCAGGGGCATATTTCTTGCGCAGTCGCTGTAAATACATCCCTGTACGCTACAAGTCGGCATCCATGCCGACAAGACTGCTCCAGAAACATACCCCTACTTCGAGTAATCCAATTTACTTAAAGATTCCAAATACAGCTTACTTAATAAAGCCTTTTTCTTTAAGGTAAGACTCTGCTACTGCTTTGGAGAGTTCACCATCTACTTGAATGCGAGCATTTAAACCACGTAATACACTAGCATCTAGCGACTTAAATACTGGATCGAGCACTTTCTCAATATCGGGATTAGCCTTTAAAACCTCCTCACGAATCACCGGAGCTGGGGCATAGACCACTTGGGTATTTTTATCGTCCTCCATGACGACTAAGCCTGCTGGTTCAATGGCTCCATCCGTACCATAAACCATAGCTGTATTGACGCCGTTGGTTTGCTCGGCAGCGGCTTTAATGGTATTCGCGGTATCACCACCCGATACCACAATCATTTGTTCCGGCTTCATTTTAAACTGATAGGTACTTTCAAACGCGGGTAATGCACCATCAAAATTCACAAATTCTTGAGAAGCAATCATTTTGACATTACCGCCCCCTGCAACCCATTTACCAAAATCAGTCATGGTTTTGAGGCTATTTGGACCTGCCACATCGGAGCGCACGCCTAAGGCATAGGTGTTATTAGCATTGGCAGGGGTAAGCCATACTAATTTATTAGTCTCATAATCGAGTTGTTTGACCTTTTCCCAGCCTTTTTGCAGGTCTTTCCATTCGGGTGCATCTTTTTGGTTTTCAAACATGAATGCACCATTGCCTGTGTATTCGGGGACTATATCCACCTCACCGCCAATAATCGCTTTACGAATAATCGGCAGACCTCCGATAGAGAGTTTATCCTGCGTTTTGATGCCATTGGCTTCTAGCGTCAGGATAATCATATTGCCCAATAAAGTACCCTCGGTATCAATCTTAGAGGACACAACTACGGGCTTAGTCTCTGCTAGTGCTGGATTTAGCAACGTCGACAGAGACAGCACGGCAGTAGCCATTAGTAGACCCAACTTCTGCATATGGAACACTCCTGATTAATCATGGGGGTTAAACTCTTTGAGAGCTTAATCAATTCAAGGGCATAACAACAATAAACTTAGATTATAGTCGAGCTTTCATGCCGTATTTATTCTCAAGGTGTGTCTACCAATCACGAATTTACCGTCTTAAAACCGAATCAGCACGGCGTTGATGCTTGCAAACTGGAAAATGCACAAGATGCGAGCGACTTGAATACATTGTTTTGTGGCTTAGAAAATCAAAACAGGCTAATTCAATTGATCTTCCAGTCAATACAGCACGGAATATCTGTTTCGCTAAAATCATTACCCTTGAATAGCAAAGGCTCACCACACGCCAACGCTGCCGCATACGAAAAGCAGTCTCCAAAATTAAGTTTAGCGGGATGTCTGCCTTTGCCATATCGCTCGTAGGCATGCCGTGCCAATGTGGCTTGTTCGGGAGTAACTGCAACCGTTTCAATGCCTGCTTCCTGCAAAAAAGCATCTAACTCCTTTACTCCCGCTTCGCCCCGACGATTTAGAATGACAATGCTGGTTTCTACCACAGATACGGCTGAAATCAGCTTTACCGAATCATCGGCAATTGCTTCAATCAAGCGAGCTGCTTCTGGCTCATTTTCGAGTATGGCAATCAAAACTGAGGAGTCAATCATCATGTGTTGGGCATCCCATAATCATCGTAACCCAGAATTTCATCGGGTGTGCGCGGATCAAGCAGAGGCAGCGCAGCACAACGCTCAGCAATGTTCAACAATCGTTCTTTAAGTACTACCTGAGAGGGGCGTTGGACTGTTTCCGTTTTTTCAGGCATCAGCATAATCACCTTCACCTGCCGATTTTTATTGATACGCTGGAGCAAATGTGCGGGAATTTCCAGCGTATTGCCTTTTATAAAGGACTCAAACTCTATTGCGTACATAATAGCTACCTGTTGAGAATCTTAGATGATAATACTACGCGACTAGATGGTTAACAAAAGAAGCAACAACCCAGACAATGCCGCTGATTCTAGAACTAAAGATTTTGCTGAACTACACCACTCATCCATTGCAGACTATCATCCATCACACGCTTCCCCTGTAAATCACGCACCAGCATATGCCAACCATGCGTATATTCTTTATATTCACTGCCTTTTAATGTAGGCAAACGTTGGCGCAAACGCATAATCGGTTTTTGGGGAATCACCTGATCTTTTAAACCATACAATACTAACGTGGGATAAGACAGGTTATGCGCCGCTCGATAAGCCATATCCATTAAATCGACTAAACCTGCTACCGTATCAATACGGCTTTTACGAATCATATAGGGGCTTTGCCAAATCTCGCGCAGCATGGCGTCATTATCCGAGGCACGGATTTTCAAACTATTCCCTGAGGGCGACCAATGTGGAGCAACTTGTCGTGCAATAGCTAAAGACCAACGTTGATAAAAAGGTTGTGTAGCGCGTGTCCATACGGCTGGCGCTTCTAAGATAACCCCTTTAAGCGGTAAGTTGGGATCATTAGACGTAGCTTTTAGGGCGACTGCACCTCCCATTGACGTACCTAATAAAAAGAGTGGTTGATCAGGCGCTTGGGCATGCACTAACTGTACAAACTGTCGCGCGTCTTGAGCCATACGCTCCCCACCCGCCCATAAGCCGCGCTGTTCACCACGTCCAAAACCGCGTTGATCATAAGCCCATACCTTGACACCTTGGCTAGCGAAATATTGCCCTACTCGCTCAAAGGCTCCCGCATACTCATTAAAGCCGTGTAGTAACACTAATTGGGTTTGTACCCTATGTGGTGGTGTCCATACTTGTAGGGGCAACTTAGTCGCATCATCAGCGATAAAATACTGGCTTGTCAGTGTAGGCTTAGTGCGTTCTTGGCTAGGTATATACCGTGTGCTAGCACATCCTACGAGATGCACTAAAATGAGTAAGCCAAATAGCCCACGAATAAAGACTTTACCTACCTGCATGGCTCATTCCCCCTAGTGATTTAAATGCTAAGACTACATACACAAGTGGCGCATTAGTCTCCTTTTCGCTACCATGCGATGCTGAAACGAGAAGGAGTAGCTATCATGCCTAGTAAAGACCCCCATACGGTTGTCGTCAATTTGCGTAACCCGACTGGTTATACTTGTGATATTAAAGCAGGCCATCATACTTTAGTTGCCGATGAACCCGTGCCCTTAGGGGGTGAGGATCTAGGCGTGGCTCCCTATGAATTACTCAAAGCCGCTCTAGGTGCGTGTACCGCCATGACCATTCGTATGTATGCTGAGCGCAAAAAATGGGACTTACAAGATGCTCAAATTACTCTGCGCCATAGCCGCGATACCAATAAAAATAGTGTATTTGAGCGTGATATAAAATTAGTAGGTAATTTAGATCAAGAGCAGCGTGAACGTTTACTAGATATAGCAGACCGCTGTCCAGTACATAAAACCCTAAGCAATGGTGCTAGTATTTTAAGTCGATTAGTTGATTAATTTTAGAGAATAAGTCATTTATTATGTTACAGATTTACAATAGTTTGACCCGTCAAAAAGAAACCTTTACTCCCCTTGAAGCTGGAAAGGTACGCATGTATGTGTGCGGTATGACGGTGTATGACTATTGTCATCTAGGCCATGCGCGTGTCATGGTGGTGTTTGATATGGTCTATCGCTACTTAACAGCACTAGGCTATGACGTGACCTATGTACGCAATATCACCGATATTGACGACAAAATTATTAAGCGTGCCAATGAAAAAGGTGAGTCGATTCAAACCCTTACTGAACGTTTTATTGCCGCTATGCATGAAGATGAAGAAGCGCTGCATGTATTGCGTCCCACGTTAGAACCCAAAGCCACGGAATACATTCCCGAAATGCAAAGTATGATCCACACCCTGATTAATAAGGGTTTGGCTTATGTGGGCAGTAATCAGGATGTGTATTACGATGTGTCGGAATTTCCGAGTTATGGGAAATTATCAGGGCGTAAACTAGAGGATTTACGTGCAGGTGAGCGTATAGCGATTGATGAAGTCAAAAACGATCCACTCGACTTTGTGCTGTGGAAAGCGGCTAAACCGCAGGAGCCTGCATGGGCAGCGAGTTGGGGTAATGGGCGTCCGGGCTGGCATATTGAATGCTCGGCAATGTCGACCCAGCTATTAGGTGAGCAATTTGATATTCACGGCGGCGGGCATGATTTACAGTTCCCGCACCATGAAAATGAAATTGCCCAAAGTGAAGGCTGCACCGGGCATCAATACGTCAACTATTGGATGCATAATGGTTTTATTCGCGTCGATGGCGAGAAAATGTCTAAGTCACTGGGCAATTTCTTTACTATCCGCGAGGTACTTGAACACTATAAGGCCGAAGAAATTCGTTTCTTTATCCTCAATAGCCATTATCGCAGCCCTGTCAATTACAGCACTGAAACCCTAGACCATGCACGTAGCTCATTGACCCGTTTTTATACTGCATTACGTGAGTTAGATTTGAATGCTGCTCCTGTGACCGGGACTACTTACGAGCAGCGCTTTCACACTGCTATGCAAGATGACTTTAATACCCCTGAAGCGATTGCAGTATTGTTTGATTTAGCGCGAGAAATTAACCGCCTACGCAATGAAAATAATGAATCCGTTCATGCTCATGCAGCGCTACTGAAACAGCTTGCGGGTATTTTGGGGTTACTCAATAGTGAGGTAGAAAGCTGGTTTAAAGGTGAAAGCAAAGGCGGCTTGGATGATGCGGCGATTGCAGCCTTGATTCAACAGCGCAATGAAGCTCGTGCTAATAAACAATGGGCCGAATCCGACCGTATTCGCGATGAATTGAAAGCACAAGGTATCTTGCTAGAAGACAAGGCTGGAGTGACTACTTGGAAGCGGGGTTAGTGTACTTTAGGCGTAAAGAGTGCTTCCCTACTTCTCCTAAGGGTAAGATAGATATTTTACCCGATTGGGTGGTAGCTCCTGAAATATGCTAATATCCTAAAAATGTATTAAGGAGCTACATTATGCAATTAACCTTAGACATTCCTGAAAAATATCTTATTTATCAGTCTCCTGCTGAGCTAATACGTTTGCTCAAACTCAATACCGCTATTGATCTTTATCGCTACGGTAGACTATCTGCGAGTGCAGCCGTTGAGTTTGTTGGCAATATTGATCGTTACGAATTTTTGTACGAATGCCGCAAACGCGGGGTCGAGCCACAAACTTATGAAGATATAGAGGAATTACAGGCAGAAATTGAACTATTGGCAAAGGAATTGTCGTGATTATAGTGGCTGATGCTTCGCCTCTGGTTACTTTAGCAACTTGTGATTGTTTGGATGTATTGGAACAGCTATTTGGTGAAATCAGAGTTTCGCAGACGGTCTATGAGGAGGTTACGGTTATTGGAAAGCCAGAATCGGCGAAGCTTGCCCGTTATTTACAGGGTAAAGCAGTCAATTTAGACCTGGACTTTAAAAAAAGTGCTGGTTTTACAACCTCATAACTTTATCTCGATCCAAATCTTTTAAGCTTTGACAACCCATTAAAATCATATTGCGCTCAATCTCAGCCTTTAATAAACCCAATGCTCGCTCTACTCCTGCTTGCCCGCCTGCTGCAAGTGGAAATAAATAACTCCTACCCATTGAACACGCAGTCGCCCCCATAGCTAGCGCTTTTAATACATGCGTACCGCGACGAATACCGCCATCGACAATAATTTCAATTTGCCCGCCTACTGCATCGGCAATCTTAGGTAAAACATCAAACGGAGCTGCACAACCCTCCAATTGGCGTCCTCCATGATTAGATAGCATAATGGCACTGGCTCCAATCTCCACCGCCCGCTTAGCATCAGCGACCGACATAATGCCTTTAATAGCAAACGGTTTACCCCATTGGGCAATAATCGCCTCCGCATCACGCCACACTACACCACGATCAAATTGCTCAGTGACATAGCTCATCACCGACACTAAATCCTGCTCACTACGAGCTAAGCGCGTACTTAAATTCGCCAATTCAAATTTTTCGCCTTTTAAATAATTCCACGCCCATAACGGATGCAGAGCAAAACTCAATAAGCTTTGAGCAGTTAATTGGGGTGGCATAATCAATCCGGTGCGTTTATCGCGTTCACGATTGCCCGTCACTAAAGTATCCACCGTTAAACATAAGGCATCAAAATGAGCGGCTTTGCAGCGCTCGATAAATTCAGTGGTTAAAGAGCGGTCTTTATGAATATACAGTTGGAACATTTTTGGACCAGTGGTGGCTTGTCCAATGGCCTCAATGCTGACGGTTGAAAGAGTAGAAAGACTGTAATAGGTCTCTAATTGGCTCGCTGCCCGTGCAACCGCCAATTCACCTTCAGGGTGAAATAAACGTGTCATACCGGTAGGCGCACAAAATAATGGCATAGACAGTTTGCGCCCCAAAACTGTGGTGGAAATATCCAAACCTGTCAAATCAGCCAAAGCATTGGGTACTAATGCCACTTGCTCAAACGCTTCGGTATTGCGTTTTAATGTCCATTCATCTTCAGCACCACCGTCAATATAATGAAATAAGGGGGCAGGCAAACGCTTTTTAGCTAATTGCCTAAAATCATTAAAACTATGACAGTATTGAATGCCCATAAACGACTCCTAACCATGATCTGATCTCAATCCATTACGCACTAATAACATATTTTCACCACAGCTCATAAGACAAAAAGCGCTTGACAGTTTTACAGGGTGCTTTGAAACTGAATTTAATTTTTTCTAATCGCTAGAGTATCCATGATGATTTTACGGCTGGCTCAATGGCTCGACCGCCTGACGGTGTGGATTTGTTTGAGTGCTTTAGGCGTATTGGTGGGTGCAATACTGACCATTGTGATTTTACGTTATGGCTTTGGCACTGGCTTTATTAAACTACAAGATGCGGCGTCTTATGCGTTTGCCATACTGTTAATTTTCGCTGTACCCGTGACCTTGGCACGCAATGGTCATGTACGAGTCGATATTATTTCTGAGCGTTTGGGGCTGAATTATTTGCGTCAACTCGACTGGTTCGGTCTGATTTTTATGCTCATTCCCGTCTGTAGTTTATTGATTTGGGCATGGTGGCCTTCGTTGCAATACGCTTGGACTATTTATGAGGCTTCAGTGGAAACCGGCGGCTTATCTGGTTTGTTTTTAGTAAAAACCGCTCTACCTATTGCCGCTTTATTTACCCTGATTCAGGGTATGGCTGTCGTGATACGCCAAGGACAAACCACCTCATGAGTACGGAAGAATTATTTTTAATCCTATTAGTACTCGGTTTATTTGCGGGTATTTTGAGTGGTTTGCCTGCCATGATTGCAATTGCAGGTGTGCCGTTACTGGTGGCAGTGGCGGGGCATTTTGTGGGGGTGTTTGATCTAACTTTATTACAATTATTTCCAGCCCGCGTGTGGGGCATTATGTCCAATAGCCTATTGATGGCAGTACCGCTGTTTGTCCTAATGGGTGTATTGCTAGAAAAATCGCGCCTAGCCGAGCGTATGCTCGAAGTACTCGCCCAAGTCATGGGTGGCTCGGCACGCGGTATGGCATTATCGGTTTTGATACTCTCAACTTTGATTGCAGCCTCCACCGGAATCGTGGGTGCTACTGTGGTTATGCTGGTCATGGTCAGTTTACGCCCGATGCTACAAGCAGGTATGACTGAAGCAAAAGCCGCTGGGCTAATTTGTGCTTGTGGAACGTTGGGGCAAATCATTCCCCCCTCAGTATTGTTAGTACTGCTCGGTGACCAAATCGGTAATGTGTATACCGAAGCACAGCAAAAGGCTGGAAACTTTTCACCTGATGCAGTATCGGTGGGCGATCTATTTGCGGGTGCGGTGATTCCGGGCTTAGTGCTGGTAGTCTTGTATGGGATTTACATGATTGTCACTTTACCTAAAAGCACTCCCTTATCCGTCAGTGCTACCACTGAAAAGCCACCTATTACTGCATTACTCGCCGCTTTTTTCCCTACTTTATTATTAATCGTTGCCGTCTTAGGATCGATTTTGGCTGGGGTCGCTACACCTACCGAAGCAGCAGGATTAGGGGCTATCGGAGCCTTATTATTGACGGCTTATCCTCAGCTAGGATTGATTAGCAAAAAGATAATTATTGCCGCAGGGCTAGGCGCTTTCACTTTAGTATTATTACGAATATCTAGTGGTGGGCATCCGCCTACAGCAGGTTTTAGCTTTGGACTGGCCCTTATTGCGGCTTTACTTATGGTCGGGGGAGTACTTATAGCGCTGATACATACAGCTAAAACTGGACTACTGCAACTGGCGGCTTTAGATACTATAAAAATTTCCGGCATGGTATTTGGTATTGTCATAGCCGCCTCATTACTCGCCTTAGTGTTTCGTGGCTTGGGTGGTGAGCACGAAGTCGCCAAATGGATGCAAGCCTTACCGGGGGGCGAATGGGGTGCACTGCTTATCATTATGCTTATTGTGTTTTTGCTAGGCTTTATTTTAGAAGCGGTGGAAATTATTTATATCGTAGTACCCTTATTAGGGCCAGTGGTGCTCAGTGGCGATATTTCTCCGGTATGGTTTGGGGTACTGCTGGCTATGAATCTGCAAACCAGCTTTTTAACACCCCCTTTTGGTTTTGCTTTATTTTATTTCCGCTCCGCCGCACCTGCTTCCATTAGTACTGTAACGATTTATAAAGGCATAGTGCCTTTTGTAGCACTGCAATTACTTGCTTTAGGGTTATTAATACTTTGGCCAGAGCTTGCCACTTGGTTGCCAAAACAACTTTTTAATTAGGAGGATGATTGATGCAACGTCGACAATTTTTAACCAGAAGTGTTGCCACAGGCTTAGGCACTACCGTCATGATGAAACCTGTCTTGGCGGATGACAAACTCAAATGGAAACTTCCTACCGCCTTTCCCAAAATGGCGCCTGGAGTTGGAACTAATGTGACTGCTTTTGCCGAAAAAGTAGCGGCGATGTCCGATGGACGCTTAAGCTTTGAAGTCTTTGGCGCGGGTGAATTAGTTCCACCCTTTGGTGTGGAAGATGCGGTGCAAGCCGGTAATGTTCCGGTTGGACATGGCCCCACCTATTACAGTGCAGGTAAGAATCCAGCGCTGCATTGGTTCACGGGTGTGCCGTTTGGGATGACCTCTAATGAATTGGCGGCGTGGCTCAAATGGGGTGGTGGACAAGCTATTTGGGATGAAATTTATGCGCAACGTAAATTAAAGCCCTTGTATTGCGGTAACTCGAATGTACAAGCAGGTGGCTGGTTCAAAAAGCGCATTGACAAGCTCGAAGATTTAAAAGGCTTGAATATGCGTATCGCAGGTTTAGGCGGTGAAGTGATGCGTAAATTAGGTGTCAATGCCGTACTCACGCCTCCTCCCGAAATTTTCCAAGCCCTACAATCGGGTGCAATTGATGCGGCGGAATGGGTCGGCCCGATGCTCGATCAAGCTTTTGGTTTACAAAAGATTTCTAAAATTTGCTACTTATCCGGTTTCCTTGAAACAGGTGCGGGCTTAGCTGTGGTATTTAATCAAGAGCAATGGGATAAACTACCTAAAGACTTACAAGCAATTTGTGAGAGTGCAGCTTTAGCGGTCAACACTGAAACCTGTGCCCAATTTGATTATATGAATGCACAAGCCTTAGCTAAACTCAAAGCGGATGGTGTGGAGTTTTTACAATACTCTGACGAGATTATTGAAGCACAACGCAATGCTTGGAACGAGGTCAAAGCTGGATTAGTAGCGCAAAATAAGGATGTAGCCAAAGTGGTAGAAAGTTATGATGCTTATTTAGCACAAGCGCGTGACTATGCTACCCAAATGACCGCTCCGGTATTAGCAAAACGCTAATCTTTACCCTTTAAGCCGTCTGAATCACTTAGGCGGCTTTAAATGACTGAGCGCTCTCATCAGTTCCTCACGCAACCTCAAGGATGATGAAATGGACAATCCTAACACCCTCGAATCACTCCTTGCTGCTATGCAAAATAGCATCTTCTATCCACACGCGGTTAGTGAGATCCAACTCATTGAAACCCATATTTCCTACATTATTTTGACGGGTGACTATGCTTATAAACTCAAAAAGCCAGTACGTTTTGACTTCCTTGATTACAGTACTTTAGCGCTGCGTCAGCATCACACCGAATTGGAGCTGACGCTTAATCGGCGCCTCGCTCCGCAGATTTATCTAACGGTATTAGCGGTTATAAAGACTTCTGCTCAGCAATTTATTTTAAAATCAACCACTGAGCTAAGCGAGCACGATACAGTAGTCGAATACGTGCTTAAAATGCGCCAATTTGCTAGCAATCAAGAATTTGATCACCTATTAGAGCAAGGCAAACTGCCCCTTGATTTAATGCCAAAACTCGCACAACAAATTGCACAGTTTCACCAACAAGCTGAAAGAGCTGCATCCAATACACTATTTGGTACACCGCCCGCTATCTACGACTTAATGCACGAAAACTTTACTACCCTAGCGCACATCCCCTTACCCGCTGCGCACCGTGCAACGCTTAATACCTTAGAACAATGGACTCAAGTGCAGTACCAAGCCTTATCACCCCTATTAGAGCAGCGCAAGCAACAAGGATTTATTCGTGCTTGTCATGGTGATTTACATCTAGGCAATATCGCGCTGATTGAGGGGCAACCAACTGCGTTCGATGGGATTGAATTTAATGAGCAATTAC
The DNA here is from genome assembly GCF_016711335.1 of Thiofilum sp. Lineage (NCBI taxonomy): Bacteria > Pseudomonadati > Pseudomonadota > Gammaproteobacteria > Thiotrichales > Thiofilaceae > Thiofilum > Thiofilum sp. The sequence goes on along the minus strand of NZ_JADJTF010000001.1, from coordinate 2,590,171 downwards.
GTTGGATTGATACCTTATGCGATCTGGCTTTTCTGATGATGGATTTAGAAGCCCGTCACGCCCCAACACATGCGAGACGAGTATTGAATGAGTATTTGAGTGCTACGGGCGACTATAGTGCTTTAGCGTTATTGAATTTTTACAAGATCTATCGTGCGCTAGTACGCGCTAAAGTGCAGGGCTTACAGATTCAACAACACACGGATGAGCAACAAGGTGCTAGCTACCAAGAGCACTGTATTGATTACATCAACTTAGCTAAGCACTATACCCAAACTACTAGCCCACAACTCTTTATTACTCATGGCTTGAGTGGTTCGGGTAAATCGTGGGGATGTCGCACTTTAGTCGATGAATATGGTGTGATTCAAGTGCGCTCCGATGTGGAACGTAAGCGCTTAGTAGGATTGCACGCTACCGAGCGAGCCTCGACTGGTTTACAGCAAGGGATTTACGCTCCCGCAATGAGCCAAAAAACCTATCACTACTTACTTGAATTGAGTGAGTTAATCTTAACAGCAGGCTATTCAGTGGTGGTCGACGCTGCCTTTTTAGAGCGTAGTCACCGTGACCCTTTTGCTCAACTCGCTCAGCGCTTAAACCTGCCTTTTACTATTTTGCACTTTAGCGCGACACCACAACAATTAGCGCAAAATATTCGTACCCGCTTGGCAAATAATCAGGATGCTTCGGATGCGGATTTGAGTGTGTTACAGCAGCAGCTAGCGCATTACCAACCTTTAGAGGCTGATGAGCCTATTATTAGCATAGCGTTTGGCACTAAAATCGTGCTAACCCATTAGCACCCATGGCTACTAAAACGCTTAATTATCCCTAGATAGGTCTATGCGCCACTTGCCAAACAGGGATAAGCTAAACCGCTCACCCCAGCTAGGAGTTTATAATGCAAAACTATCAAGGTAGTTGCCATTGCGGTGCGATTCAATTTGAGTTTAAAGCACCTGCTATTAGCAGTGGTTTGCGCTGCAACTGCTCGATTTGCAAGCGTAAAGGCGCAATTATGAGCGACTTTGTGTTAGCACCGGACGAGTTGCAGATTAAGATTAATCAGGATGCTCTCGCTACCTATACTTTTGATTCGGGTATTGCCCAACATCATTTTTGTAAATATTGCGGGATTTATCCTTTCCACCAAACAGTACGTAAACCCGGACATTATCGGGTAAATTTAGGTTGTATAGACAATCTTGATTCATTGGCGCTAGCTTTTACGGTATTTGATGGCGCTTCACTTTAGATTTTAGTTAGCCACTTTTTTTAATCCCTAGGAACGATGATGAAACCTTTAAAAATCTTAGCCCTTTCTTTATTACTCAGTGCTAATTTAGCCTTTGCTGAACCCGTTACCGATGCCACTTTGGAAGAATTATTGGTCTTAACTAAATCGGAAAAAATGATTACCGATATGCAGGATCAAATGAAAACCATGATGGAACAAAGTATGGCTAAAATGACCCAAGATCAAGCACCTAGTCCAGAAGAAAAAAAGGCGCTGGATAATATGGTCAGTAAAATGCTGGTAGCGATGAAAGAGGAAATTAGTTGGGCAAAAATGAAACCCCTCACCATGAATCTATATAAAGAAACTTTTACTGAAGAAGAGGTAAAAGGCATGATTGAGTTTTACAAAACCCCAGCAGGTGAGGCTATGGCTAGTAAAATGCCCACCTTGATGCAAAAAACTATGGCTGCCACGCAAGAAATGATGGTGGGTTTACAACCCAAAATGCAGCAAATTCAACAAGAATTTATGCAGGAAATGCAAGCCGCTCAAGCTAGTAAAATGCAAGCTCCTGCTGCAACTGCTCCCGCAGCACCCCAATAATTAGACCCTGCCTTCTGTTAAGTACTCGATTAATCATCGAGTACTTGATTACCCCTATTTACTTAAACCGCTACACCATGCTCACGCGTTGAGTGGAACTTTACATCTGGCCATTTCTCCTGAGCCATTTGTAAATTTACTCTGGTAGGCGCGATATAAACTAATTCACCTGCATGATCAATGGCTAAATTGGACGCGGCTTTAATCTTAAACTCCTCAAATTTTTTCTCATTAGTCGAAGTTACCCAACGCGCCGTCGTCACATTTACCGCTTCAAATAGTGCATCAACTTTATATTCATCTTTTAAACGTTGTGCGACTACATCAAATTGTAAAATACCCACCGCACCTAAAATCAAGTCATTATTAGTTAAGGGCTTAAATAATTGCGTCGCCCCCTCCTCACATAATTCAGCTAAGCCTTTTTGCAATTGCTTCATTTTCAGCGGATCACGTAATTGCGCACGGCGGAATAATTCAGGAGCAAAGTTAGGAATTCCGGTGAATTGCAGATTTTCACCCATCGTAAAGGTATCACCAATGCGAATACTGCCGTGATTGTGTAAGCCAATAATATCCCCCGGATACGCATCCTCGACGTGCTCCCGATCAGACGCCATAAAGGTTAACGCATCGGGAATTTTCACATCTTTACCAATGCGCACATGACGTGCTTTCATGCCCTTTTCAAATTTACCCGAACACACGCGCATAAATGCCATACGGTCGCGGTGTTGAGGGTCCATATTGGCTTGGATTTTAAACACGAAACCTGTGAAAGGTTCTTCATTCGCTTCAACTGCACGCGTCGTGGTAGGACGCGCTTGCGGTGCAGGTGCATATTCTACGAAGTCATCGAGTAGCTCACGAATACCAAAGCTATTTAAGGCTGTACCGAAATACACCGGAGTCAATGTGCCTTTTAAATACGCCTCTAAATTAAATTCATGGCTTGCACCCTTTACCAATTCAATTTCTTCGCGTAATTCATCCGCTTGTGTCCCTAGTTTTTCGTCTAATTCGGGATTATCTAAGCCTTGAATTTCATCATAATCGAGTTTGCGTTCAGTACTCGGTTTATACAAAATGACTTTATCTTGATAAAGGTGGTAAATCCCTTTTAAGCGTTTACCCATTCCAATCGGCCAAGTAATTGGAGCACATTGAATATTTAAAACGGTTTCGACCTCATCTAATAGCTCAATCGGCTCTTTACCTTCGCGGTCAAGTTTATTAATGAAGGTCATAATCGGCGTGTCGCGTAAACGGCATACCTCCATTAATTTAATAGTGCGCTCCTCGACCCCTTTTGCCACGTCAATGACCATGAGTGCTGAATCGACAGCGGTGAGTACTCGATAGGTATCTTCGGAGAAATCCTCATGTCCGGGGGTGTCAAGTAGATTGACGATGCGCCCGTTGTAGGGGAATTGCATAACTGACGACGTGACCGAAATGCCGCGCTCTTTTTCCATCGTCATCCAGTCGGAGGTGGCGTGGCGGGCGGCTTTGCGCCCTTTGACAGTTCCGGCGAGTTGGATTGCACCGCCGAATAGTAGGACTTTTTCGGTCATAGTGGTTTTACCCGCGTCGGGATGCGAGATGATGGCGAAGGTGCGGCGGCGGGCGGTTTCTTGCAAACGGTCAGTCATGGTGAATGGAGTTAAGCTGATTACTAAGGGTGCGGATTATAGCGGAAGGCGGGGGTTGGGTACAGAAAAGTGCTAGGTTTTAATGCGTTATGGTCAAACCTAGACCAAGGGGATTAGTATAATGGATGAGTGATTAATACATTGGGCGAGTTATGTTTTCTAGGATTTGGTCAGATCAACTTGTTAGATATAGGGTTGAAACAAGCGAATCACAAAAAATACCTTATCTGGATACTAAAAAGGTAAATTTTTTTGTTGGGTCTAACAATAGTGGTAAAAGTAGACTCATTAGGCATTTGTTTTCTGTTGAAAATTATCGATACTATAAAGGTAAGTTTGAAATAAGCCCAGAGCAAGACGAATCATTATTTTCTCAACGGCTCTATACAAACCCTGACATACCTAATAGATATTATATTCCGATTTTAAGAAGCTTAAGAAACTTTAACTTAACAGATGATATATATAGTAAAACTACATATCAGGACTATTTCTCATCTAAACGTGAGGAAAGCTACTATACTGGCTTCAGTTTGTATGAAAAAATTGACTCGTTTAAACGTAGCATCCAAGATAAAAAAAGAAAAATACTAATATCATATGAAAAATTGCTCTCGGAAAATTTTTTTGATAATCAAAGCCTAGAACTAATTGCAACTCATAAAAGTAATATTATAGCTGTTCAATTAGATTATGAGCCAGCTCGCCCTATTTACGATTTAGGTGACGGTCTACAACAAATCATCATAATCACATCTGCGGCTTACCTTGAAACCGAGCCGTCCATGTTCTTCATCGAAGAACCCGAAATCAACCTACACCCCGGAATGCTCCGCAAGCTTATTCATTTCCTAATCGACCACACACCACACCAATACTTCATCACCACCCATTCTAATCACCTCATTGATTTTTATAACTATAGTGATCAAGTCACAGTCCACCGCCTCAAGAAAAAAGTAGAAAACGGTCAAACCACTTTCACCATTCACGACTGCAAACAAGACAAAGATTTACTGCAAGAATTAGGCGTACTCAATACCTCAGTTTATCTAGCCAACTCCACTATTTGGGTTGAAGGTATAACAGATCGCTTATACCTAAAAGCCTATATGCAAAAGTACTTAGCCGAACACCCAGAAAAACAAAAATGGCAAAATTATAGTGAGCATATTCACTATGCTTTTGTAGAATATCAAGGCGGTACTTTAGGACATTGGGATTTTAATGATGATGAAGCTAACGACTCGCTCAAAGCCCTAAAACTATGTGCTACTCCTTTTTTAATAGCAGATGGTGATATTAGGAGCAAAGGTAATCGTTACCAAACTCTAATTGAGCAATTAGGTAATAATTTTTTTATCACTGAAGGCAAAGAATTTGAAAATATGCTACCTGAGGCAATTTTAAAAGAAACTGCTAAGCATTTCTTTCATAACTCAAGAAAAGCAAAAGACTTACAACCTGATGGCTTAGATAATATAAAATACGCTGAGTACTTTAACTCACAAGCGGGTATTGGTAGATACTTGGACAACCTAATAGGTAGTACTAATAATGTATTCTCAGAAAAAAGCGGTGCGATTCGTCGAAAAGTAGAATTTTGTAATGCAGCCTGCGAATACATGACTAAAAAAGATGAGACTACTAGAGACTATGCTAATCAATGGAAGTTAACTGATGAACTAAAAGAGCTTTGCGAGAAAATATTCACTCATATTGAGCGCTGTAATAATTAAAACACTTAACTGTTAAACTAAAGAGAACCTCTAAAAACTTGTGGATAATGATGTTAAATTATTGATTTATAGTCACTGAATTTGACAATAATGTGGTTTTTAGAGGCTCCCTAAAGTACTATTTATTTGGGTACTTTAGTAAATTACACCCACGGATTAACTAACTTTAAGTTCGGCAAAAAATCAAAATCCGCTATATTACGTGTCACCAATACCGCGTCATTTGCCTGAGCAATAGCGGCAATCATCATATCTTCCACACTCATCGGTCGACCTAATTGCTTAGACGCTATGGCAATATCTCGATAAAAAGGCGACACCTCACACGAATAATCTAAACAACGCTCTGCAAATAACACAAACATTTCAAGCGCTGCCTCCGCTAAAGCGTGCTTACGCTTACCCTCAGGCAGCAGAGCAATCCCCCACTCAATTTCTCCCTTACTGATAGCACAAAAATACAAATCCGTTTCTAGTTGCTCATCAACCCAAGCCAATACACTAGGCTCAGGATGTGGTTTCATAAGCTCAGATAACACATTAGTATCCAATAAAAACATGCTTAATCCTCAGCAAAATCAGGAGCTGCGCGTGGGGCTGAGCGCTTAGGTAAGATTAAGGCTTCTCCTCCCGTCAAAGCCACAACACGCTGATGAATACGTGTACCTAAACCTTTTTGTATCTTCTTAGGGACTAAAATTTGCTGCAAAATACGCCGTGCTTCCTCCTCCATAGAACAACCATGCTGAGCCGCCCGAATCCGTAATTGGGTTTTGATCGAATCATCGATATTGCGAATCGTGAGCATTGCCATACTAGCCCCCTGAGAACCATTGAGTACGCTTCATTGTAGGCACTGAATTCATTGCATGCAAATGTAAAAATAGCAACTACCCTTTCCCACTCACACCCGCTATGCTTAACCCATGACTCACCTGACGGACTATATCCATGAGTGCCATAGCCAACATTCACTACACCACGCCCGAAGTCTATTTGCTAGGTGAAAACGAGCGCATCGACGGCACAAAATACGAATACGTCAACGGACAAATCTATGCAATGGCGGGCGAGAGTCGTAACCATAACCGTATTACGCGCTATTTAACGACTACGATTGATATTCATCTGCGCGGTAGTCGTTGCGAGGTATTTCAAGGTGATATGAAAATAGGAATTCAATCTATCAATGAGCAGCACTTTTACTACCCTGATGTGCATGTAACGTGCGAGGAAGAAAACAACCGCTATTTTAATACCTCACCTTGCTTGATTATTGAAGTACTCTCTGAAAGCACTGCACGCATAGATCGCTATGAAAAACTGGTAGCCTACAAACTGATTCCTACCCTACAAGAATACCTGCTCTGCGCCCAAGATAGTCCCTTAGTGGAAATCTATCGCAAGCGTAACGAATGGCGGGCAGAATACTTCTTGGCGGGACAATCCTTTACCTTAGACTCGATTGGGCTAACCCTAGCAGTCAATGATATTTATGAGTTTTTAATCACGCCCCCTACTCATCCAGCAGCTCATTAAGGAATCAGATTATGCACATTTGGGTCGATGCCGATGCTTGTCCGGTAGTCATTAAAGAAATCTTGTTTCGCAGTGCTGAACGTACTGGATTAGCTTTGACCTTGGTGGCGAATCAACCCTTACGTGTGCCCAAGCTCCCCAATATCAACACTTTACAAGTCGCGGCGGGGTTTGATGTAGCCGATAATGAAATTGTTAAACGTATTCAAGCGGGTGATTTAGTCATTACTGCTGATATTCCTCTTGCCGCTGAGGTACTCGACAAAGGCGCACAAGCCCTGAATCCGCGCGGTGAGTTGTATTCCCCCGATACCATCAAAGCTAAACTCAGTATGCGCGACTTTATGGATACGCTACGCAGCAACGGGATTGATACCGGAGGTCCTGCTCCTTTCAATCAGCAAGATCGTAAAGAATTTGCCAAACGCTTAGATACCCTCATTACCCGTTATTTACAATCCCGCCGTAATTCACCCGCAGTAGACTAATATGACGACTTGGCAACTAGACCACTTATTCGCCGCTTTTGACACTCAGCTCATTGGTGACCGCTACGCACCTACGGGTATTTATAAAACGGCGATTCAATCAGCCGTGATTGATGAGTATGGAATTCAGGGTGACGTTAAAGCCGACCGCAAAGTACACGGTGGGTTAGAAAAAGCGCTTCATCAATACGCACCCACTAGCTACCTCATTTTGCAACAAGCCTTTCCTGAATTAGCTCCCCAATTGATGGTAGGTAGCCTAGGCGAAAATATCAGTGCAGAGGGTATGAACGAGGACTCGGTGCATATCGGCGATATTATTCAGATAGGTGCAGTCGTGGTGCAAGTGTCACAACCGCGCTCACCCTGTTGGAAGATCAATGACAAATTTGGCAATGACAGCTTGGCTAAGGTTATTGATCAACACAGCTTACAAGGTTGGTATTATCGAGTATTGCAAAGCGGAACTGTGCAGGTGGGCGACGCTATTACACTGCTGGAGCGCCCTAATACGCTAACTTTACGACAATTTTTACAGATCTATGCTGAGCATCGCCCTGATTCACAACACTTACAGCAACTCGCTGACTGTAGCGGTTTAAACCCCAAATGGCGCGATAAGATCATGAAACGCCTAGAGTATTTGAGCCAACTTAAGAACTAAAAAACAGCTTTACCAGCAACTACATACAGCATCGGGCATACAGACATCGGGTAGGCAATCTAGCTGAGCCGCTTTTCCTCTACACGGTAGTAGTTGAGCCAAGTCACAACCTAGCTGAGGCAGATCACAACCGCAGTTTTGTAGATACTCCTTACGTTGCTGTTTGCGGCGCTCGCTTTCCTCGTCTTCGCTGGTACTCAAAACAGCAGTTTGTTTTAAGAATTCAAAAGCAGTACGGCACTCGGCAAATCGGGTTTTTACTAAGGTTCTACTCCCCCAAAGCCCATGCTCGGCAATTAACTTTTTTACTGCTTGTGAGCATGAGTCGCCATGATGTAATGCAGCATGAGCACAACGAAACCCTTTATAAGGCGAGACAAAACGCTGATAAAAACTAATAGCGGCTAAAGCCGAGGGCGTGGCTAGATTCATAGTTTAAATACTCTAAAACACAATACATTGAATCTAGCACTAGCGTTTAATAGGTGTAATCCCTCAGTGCAAATTTATTAGCCTTCAAGTATCAGGAACGCAAAGGAAACTTTAACGCATATTCGGGTATAGCAATCCCCTGAGCCAAATCACTAGCGGGTATTGGCTCACCATACACATGATGCAAGGGAATCACGCCTGCCCAATACGGCAAACTCAAATCGTCTTTATCATCAATCGGGCCTCCGGTTCGCACCTTACACGCAGCCTCGTCTAAGGGAATTTCAATCAGGCTCGTGGCTTTTAATTCATTATCTTGAATGGCGCGATAGTCGCCTTGGGAGCTAGGAATGATGGCATAGACTATATCCATCAAATACTGAGTTTTTTCCTCACCCTCAATGACTCGACCCACCCCATGCACCACCGCAGAACGATAATTAGCCGAGCAATGCATCCCCGAACGCGCTACCACAATGCCATCAATATGATTAAACGTGACACACACCGAATGACCTGCACTGATATGTTTAATCAAACGCGAGGTACGCGAACCATGTAAATAAATAGCATCCCCTAAACGCGCTACCATCATCGGCATAGCAAAGGGTTCATTATCAATCGACACCGCCACCACCCCGACCAAAGCCGCATCAATAATGCTATATAAGGTTTCAGTATCATAATGAGCACGTTTGGCCGTTTGTTTAACGGTAGTACGCGCACTAGGAGCGGATTCATGAGTACGAGGCATAAAAGCAATCCTTAATAACAAACAGACTGCTAACTTAAATGAGTTTGTGGTCTAATGAACAGAACCATAAATTTAGTTGTAATAGACCATATATCCTTAAACAAGCTTATTTAGCTTGCTCAAATATACTGTTCCAACCCTGTTTAGTTTTAGGTGAAACATTAACATCAGCTACAAAAGCCTGAAGCTCTTGGAGCAATAGCTGCATTTGTTGCGGTGTTAGTAATGCACAAACCACTACAATAAACCGTCTTATATCAACAAAATCAAATACTCTACCCTTATATCGATAAGCATCTCTTTCAGCACTGATTAACGTTATATCCTCTGGTATACGACAAATAAAAGTGAGCGGTTTATCGAAGGCATTTAGCCCTTCAACGTGCCAATACAATCATCCAACCTTTTCAAACTAATGGCTTTAACAGTAACCTCATAAAGGTTCAGTATGTTACCGTTTTGGCTTGTCCAAATATCAGCAGGTTTTTTAGAGGTAGTATTAGTACCAAAAACACTTTCCTCTCCACCCTCCACAGTAACAGAAGATTGAGAATATAAGTGTGCTAGTAATCTAGCCACAATAAACTGCGGAACACTGCCTGATTCTGGATATATCACACAAAATGTTGCTAACTTTTCTGCTAACTGTCTTGCGCTAGCGGTTGAATGATGAACTACAGTCACCTGATATTGGTTTAGCTGTTGAGCATATTTGAATAATCTAAAAAAGAAGTAGTCAATCAAAACTCTCCTTTGCTCACCTGTGCTGCTCATAACTCTGCGTAAAAAATTTACGACAGCAAGAGCAGCAGACTCAGGACGCTTACCTTTTGCCCAATTCTCATCCAATTGATTGCTATTTTTGGCTACATTTAAGGGGTCTGATTTACCACACGGAATGCCTTTTTCCGTCAGAGCATACCAAATACCTTCCTCAAAAATGGAGCGTGGATTACAACCATAGAAATTGTTAAGCGGATCATAGTTAGGATTAAGGTGAATACCCACCAAGGCGGTCAATACCACACCGCGAAAACCTTTAGCATGAACCTCTATTAGCTCGGTCAACAAGGTATGAATGGAGGTTCCACTGGAAAAATCAGGAAAGTCAGCATCTTGCAATGCTGCCGCTCTATGCAACTTAGCATTAACATAATATTTGGCGTCTTCATTCCGTTCAGCAACTTTCATTATTAATCCCTAGCAATATCATCATTCTTAGAGAAAAATTTTTATTTTCATTAACTCTAAAGGCTTCTAATAGGCGCATAAACTCTAACACATCTAAACGGCGCTCAAATTGCTCAATTTTTGAAATATCTGATTGGTGCATACCTAATCTTTCAGCTAATTCTACTTGAGAAATAGCTAAACGCTTTCGTTCACTAGCAATAGCTGCTACTACTGCGCGATACCGTTGGTCATCAATAGCTTTGTCTTTTTTCATAATAGTTAATCATGATATAATCTATAAATTATTCGTAAATGGAATATTTCAATGAGAGCTGTTTCGTTGTTTTCTGGCGCCGGAGGCATGGACGTTGGGTTCAAGCAAGCGGGTTTTACGGTGATTGCTGCTAACGAAATTGATACTCATGCCTGTCAAAGCTTTAGGGCTAACCATACAGACACTATTCTTTACGAAGGTGATATTCACCAACAGATGAATAAACTAGCCTGTTTGACTGATATTGATGTTATCTTCGGTGGTCCTCCCTGCCAAGGGTTTTCAGTAGCTGGAAAAATGGATGTTACTGACCCCAGAAGCCAATTAATTTTCAGCTTTGCCGATGTAATCGAGCAAATCCGCCCACGCGCCTTTGTGATGGAAAATGTAAAAGCATTAGGTCACTTAGAAAAGTTCGCTTTGCTCAGAAAACAGTTACTAGCACGCTTTACAAAATCCGGTTATACAGTAACGCTAATCACTTTAAATGCAAAAGACTTTGGCATCCCGCAATCACGCGAACGAGTATTTTTTATTGGATTGCGTGAAGCCATTAATCCAATTACGTCCCTATCTTTTCGCAAACATCATGCATCCCCTCCTACACTTAGAGAGATTATTGCTCCCTTAGGAAAGGCAGGCACACTCTCTAATAGTAAAGTTTGTAAAGCAAAAATTACTCTGGCAACCAAACCTGTCTTAAGACAATCCCCCTATGCAGGTATGTTATTTAACGGTCAAGGACGCCCACTAAACCCTGATGGTTGGGCTAGCACTCTTCCTGCTAGCATGGGTGGAAACCGTACACCGATCATTGATGAAGCGCATTTGTTTCATGACGCTAAACCTTGGGTAGAAGAATACCATTGTCATTTAATGAAAGGTGGCAAACCTTACTCTACCGATGCTGCCCCTAAATCATTAAGGCGTTTAACCATTGATGAGGCAGCACTGTTGCAGGGGTTTCCTATAAATTACCAATTTTGTGGCCCTCAAAGTAAAGTCTTTGCTCAAATTGGTAATGCAGTGCCTTGTCAATTAGCTTATGTTGTCGCCGATATTGTTTGCCACGCTTTAGTGTATCCCACGGTTTCACAAAATGATGATTATACCCGTGGGCAAAATATGGAATTGCAACTTGCCTAAATTTGCTAAACGGTAGACTAGCCAATTCTTATGCCTCTCAATCTAAATCAAATCCACCTACAACGCGACCTTGCAATGCCCTTAGCGCGACAGTTATACGGGCACATCTATCAGCAAATTGTGCAGGGGCAATTGGTCTATGCTGAGCGCTTGCCTGCTAGTCGCTTATTAGCTGAGCAATTACAACTATCACGCGGAGTGGTAGTGGAATGTTATGAGATGCTGCGTTTAGATGGTTTGGTGCTGGGTGTGGGTAAAGGTGGAACTCAAGTGTGTTATCAACCGAGCCAGCCTAAACGGAGTTTGCCCACCACAACCGCACACCTCAATTTGTCCGAGCGCGGTCAACGCATCACACAAGCTCGTCACTATCGACCACAAGCTCAAGAACCTTTACTCCTACAAGCCAGTATCCCTGACCTAAAACTATTTCCCAAACAACAATGGCTTAGCCTACAAAAAGAAGCGTGGTCACTGACCCAAGGTCAATATCAACGTCAATGCGGAATCATGGCTTTAAAACAAGCACTACGTGATTTTTTAGCGCGTTACCGAGGTATTCAGATTCAGGATTTAAATTGCTTACTGATGACCACGGGCACGCAAGGCGCATTAAGCACCCTAGCACAAGTGCTAACCAATGCAGGCGATACAGCGCTGATTGAGCATCCGTGTTGGGAGGGTGGCAAAGCAGCACTACATCAAGCGGGGCTTAAAATCAAAACTGTAGCCGTAGATACGGCAGGCGCACAAATACCTGATTTTAAAGCACGACTTGCTGTTCTCACCCCCAATGCACAATTTCCTACCGGATATGTGATGAGTGTAACGCGGCGCGAAGCATGGCTAGATTACAGTCATCAGTATCAGACTTGGTTGATTGAAGACGACTATGCGGCAGAATATAGTTATAACCAACACCCCGCACCCTCCTTGCTTACCTATCCTCAAGCTCAGCAAGTCATTCATGTCGGCACGATGAGTAAATTATTACTGCCCGATTTACGCTTAGGTTGGATGGTTGTACCTCAACATCTGGCTAGACCAATAGCCAGTATATTAAACACCTTAGGTATCCAACCATCCTATTTACTACAGCAACAACTCGCACTTTTTATGCAGTATGGTTACTTAGGCAACCACTTAGCTAATACGCGCACTATCTATAATCAACGCCGTACCGCCTGCACTGAATACTTACAAACCTATGCTAGTGATTTACTGACTGTGATGCCTTCGGTGAGTGGTATGAATACTTATGTGCGCTTGCACGCATCGGTCAATAGCCACGATTTGATTCAACGCTTTAGCGCAGCAGAACTAGGTTGTGAAGTATATGAAGTGAAAGAACAGGGACAAAATGTGTGTTACGTATTATTGGGGCATGCGGGTCTAGCTATAGAGCAAGTGCCTAGTGCTTTGAATCACTTGCTCAGCGTATTAAAAAGCTAAAGACGGCTATAACACACCATCAGAATATTCCCACATCACTGCTTTATTATCCTTAATCGATTGCTTGATTAACTCAATCAAGGGATAGGCGCGGGCATTAGGACTTACTCCTTTTTCTTCCTCATCCTCATTCGCTTCGGGAGTGGGTTGAGCTTGCTTGAGCGCTTTTTGTAAGGTTTCTAAGGCTTGGGGTAAGTCTTCGGGGCGAATAGCGCTAGGGATAGTACCGCTAGTTCCCATATTAAGGATTAAAGGCTTAGCATCTTTCTCATACATGGTCACACTCATGCCAGAGGTATTAGTAAATTTCACTAACATAGCAACACTCCTTTAGTGGTCTGTAAGTGCTATAAGCATAGCATTTTATTAACACTATACTGGGGTTCTAGTGTCTGGGTCATACCCTATCTACTAGAGCTGAATAGGTGCATTTAAAATTGCATCTAGCAATCCGGGAAAGCGCTGATCTAATTCAGTGCGCCGCAATGAATTAATATACTGCGTTCCTTCAGGGCGCATATGAATCACACCTGCCTCACGCAACACTCTAAAATGATGTGAAGCAGTTGATTTGGCGATGGGTAGCTCAAACGAACCACAGGTCAAACCTTCTGTCTGCGCTAACTTTTGCACAATACTCAAGCGCAGCGGATCACTCAACGCATACAGTACATGAGTCAATATTAAGCTATCGCTAGCGGGATGTTGTAGTTTTCTCATAGTTGCAATTATTCGCTTCAATATGTTAGATTTCAATTGTTCTATTATTTACGAACAAACGAATTTAATGCTCTGCTATAGGATTTATCTAAAAAAGGACGATCATAATGTCTACACCACAGCGCTATCTAAATCAAGTTGCCGTTGTTACAGGCGGCTCTACGGGTATTGGCTTTGCTATTGCCCAACAACTCATTAATGAGGGGGCTAAACGAGTTTATATTACTGGACGCTCTTTAGACACCTTAAACCTCGCTGCACAAACCTTGGGCGCAAGTGCTATTCCAGTGGTATCAGATGTAGCAAAACTAACAGACTTAGAGGCTCTGAAACACGCCATTGAACAACGCGGTGACACTCTCACTCAACTATTTGCCAATGCAGGCATCGCTGAATATAACTCATTCGGTAATACCACTGAGCGTGAGTTTGATAAAACCTTTGACATCAATGTTAAAGGGGTATTTTTTACCGTACAAACACTCCTACCCTTAATGCAAGCATCCAGCGCTATCGTACTCACGGGTTCTATTGTGGGTAATAAGGGTATGGAAAATCTAAGTATCTACAGCGCATCGAAAGCCGCAGTACGCTCTTTTGCACGCACTTGGGCTAATGAACTTAAAGCTAGAAAAATACGCGTCAACACCTTAAGCCCCGGTTTGACCCGTACCCCTATTATGGAGAATGGTTTGAAGTTAAACGCGGAACAATTAGCACAATTGCAAGATTATGCCAGCACGGCTGTACCGACTGGTTATATAGCGACACCTCAAGAAATTGCCGCCGCTGCACTATTTTTAGCCTCTAATGAAGCTAGTTATATTAATGGTATTGAATTAACAGTTGACGGTGGTATGACACAAATTTAATAAACTTAGCACCATTTAGCTCTTCAAAGTGATAACTCACTTTGAAGAGTACGAGATTAGCTGATGAATAGTAGTGTAGTGTACTACTTCACACAATCCACATAATAGCGTTTCACACCGTCCACAACCTCGGAAGACAAACCATGTACATCGGTTTCAAAGCCGGGGAATTTTTCATTAAAGACTTGGGAGAACTTTAAATAATCCACAATGGTTTTATTAAAACGTTCGCCCGGAATCAGTAATGGAATCCCCGGAGGATAAGGAGTGACTAGACTTGCCGTAATCCGCCCTTCTAATTGATTGACAGGCACACGCTCAATCTTACGATGGGTCATCATCGCAAACGCATCAGAGGGCTTCATGGCACATTCCATATCAGATAAGTACATTTCAGTCGTGAGGCGTGCCACATCATAATCCGCATAAATACGATGAATCTGCATACACAAATCACGCAAACCGATCTTTTCGTAGCGTGGATTACGTGCAATAAACTCTGGCAAGACGCGCCATAAGGGTTGGTTTTTATCAAAGTCATCTTTGAATTGTTGCAGAGCAGTTAATAGGGTATTCCAGCGTCCTTTAGTAATCCCTATGGTGAACATAATAAAGAAGCTGTATAGACCGCATTTTTCAACAATAACCCCATGCTCAGATAGATACTTAGTCACAATGGCAGCAGGGATACCAATTTCATCACTAAATGCACCGTCCACATCTAAGCCGGGGGTGATAATCGTAGCCTTGATCGGATCAAGCATATTGAAATTATCAGCTAAATTACCGAAACCATGCCAACGATCATTGGCTTTTAATACCCATGTTTCGCGGCTACCAATACCTTCATCCTCAATCGAATCAGGTCCCCAAATACTGAACCACCACGAATCTCCATATTCACGGTCCACTTTTTTCATCGCACGGCGGAAATTGAGCGACTCAGAAATAGACTCTTCTACTAAAGCGGTTCCGCCGGGGGCTTCCATCATGGCGGCGGCCACGTCGCAACTAGCAATAATCGCATATTGCGGGCTGGTGGAGCTGTGCATGAGATAGGCTTCATTAAACACATTAAGGTCTAATTTAGTATCCCTAGCATCTTGTACTAGGATTTGTGAAGCCTGAGATAAACCTGCGAGCAATTTATGGGTGGATTGGGTGGCAAATACCATCGATTTTGAGGTGCGCTCGCCATTGCGAGACATGGCATGCATGCCTTTATAAAAATCATGGAAAGTCGCATGGGGTAACCACGCTTCATCAAATAATAGATTATCTACCCAACCGTCCAAACGCTCTTTAATCATGCCGGTGTTATAGAGCACACCATCATAAGTACTTTGCGTAATGGTCAAAATGCGGGGATTGCTAGTGAGTTTACTTGCCAAGGGATGCGCGGCAATTTTAGCTTTAATTGCTTCTGGCTCAAAGGAAGCTAAAGGAATCGGTCCAATAATACCGTAATGATTGCGGGTAGGAGTTAGGAATACTGGAATCGCTCCCGTCATGGTAATCGAATGTAAAATCGATTTATGGCAGTTACGATCCACAATCACAATATCATTATCTGCCACACAGGAATGCCACACCATTTTATTCGAGGTCGAAGTACCATTGGTGACAAAGAATAAATGATCGACATTGAAAATACGCGCAGCATTACGCTCTGAAGCCGCCACAGGTCCGGTATGATCGAGGAGTTGCCCTAACTCATCGACGGCATTGCACACATCGGCTCTGAGCATATTCTCACCAAAGAATTGATGAAACATTTGCCCCACCGGAGACTTTAAGAACGCTACCCCACCGGAATGGCCGGGGCAGTGCCATGAGTACGAACCATCGGCAGCATAGTGGGTTAAAGCACGGAAAAACGGCGGTGGCAAGCTATCTAAATAAGCCTTAGCCTCGCGCACAATATAGCGTGCGACGAACTCTGGTGTGTCTTCAAACATATGAATAAAGCCATTGAGTTCACGCAAAATATCATTAGGAATATGGCTTGCAGTACGGGTTTCACCATGCAGGAAAATAGGGATTTCTGCATTACGCCAACGAATCTCCTCCACAAAGGAACGTAGCGCACGGATCACGGCTGGCTCAGATTTCCCGTGCTCATCAGCCGCTGCTGCAAACTCTTCATCATCAATGGCTAAGATAAAAGCACTCGCCCGACTTTGCTGTTGCGCAAAAGTGGATAAGTCGCCATAGCTTGTGACCCCTAGCACCTCCATGCCAGTATCTTCAATCGCTTTAGCCAGAGCGCGAATGCCTAAACCTGAGGTGTTCTCAGAGCGAAAATCTTCGTCAATAATGACAACCGGAAAACGAAAGCGCATGGATGTAATAGCCCTTTGGCAGTGGATGAACAAAGACTGATTATACTATAGGAATTATGAAGGAACGGTATCATCAATAGGACTATTTCTAATTCCCCCTATTATGTGTTTTCACTCTTTTTCTAGCACTAGGGTAGTGCAATGCACTATTCTGATAAGAATAAATCCTTCGGTATTCAAAGCACTTATAACTCAGATAATAACTATTGTCTTTTTATTACACAAAAAGCAGCATATCATTAGCCACACATACTATTTAACCCTTAAAAATCAATATTTTATTAAAAATAATTAGGTGCTTAGTTCAGCGTGGCATAAGCATTGCATTATCAACCTATGTGACTTGCCAAGACTTAAGGATTTATCAGCAAACCTTAAGCCTAAACGGATGATTTTGAATAGTTAACAGTCCAACACTAGCGCTTTGCTCAAGTAAGGAGATTCATTTATGTCTTTTCAATTATTCAACAAGACCGCATTAGTGCTCAGTATGGCTCTAGCACTCGGTAGTGCTTCTGCTTGGGCGGCGGATGCTAAATTAAAAATCGGCTTTGTTGGGGTAACGAGTGGTCCTGCCGCAGCTTGGGGTACTTCTAATGTGCGCTCGATGGAAACTGTCGCAGAACTATTAAATGAACAAGGCGGGGTAAAAATCGGGGATAAAACCTATGAGATCGAATTAGTCACTTTTGACGATCAAAAAGACCCCAAACGCGCGATTGCAGGGATGGAAAAAATGGCGCAAGAGGGTATTCATTATGTAGTAGGTCCTAATGTCGATGACGGTGCTGCGGCTGTGCGTCCGGTGGCAGAAAAAAATAATATTATTTATTTCCCCTACGCTTTCCCTAAAGAACTCTATACCGCACCGGCTTCTAATGCCATTTTAGGCATGGTCGCCAGCTATCAATCCGGTCCTGCTATTTATAAATACCTCAAAGAAAACAAAGGGGTCAAAACCGTGGCTTTTTTAGCCGCCAATGAATCTGATCCTTTATCGCAGCGTGATAGTGGGGTAGAAGCCGCTAAAGCATTAGGGCTAGAAGTGGTGGCTGCACAAGACACTTATCAAGTCGATACTCGTGACTTCATGCCCGTAGTCACCCCCATTTTAAAAGCAAAACCCGATCTATTAGTGCTTTCTGGCGTTGCTCCGGGGGTTGCTCCACTCATCATACGTGCCGCGCGTGAAATGGGCTATACCGGATTAATTTCCACTGAAACCGCACAAGATGCTCAAGTACTGAAAGAAGGCGCGGGCGAATTAGCCAATGGCTTTATTTCAGTCGGTGGCGCATCCACGCCTGAGATTCGCTCCGAAAACATGGAAAAATTTATTGAGCGCTATACCAAAAAATTTGGCGAGTATAATGACGAGTCGAATACTAAAGTTTATGCTTTAGAATATATCGTCCAAACCTTACAGGCTAATCCTGCTTCTATTAGCGACGTAGCTGAGTTTAAAAAGACCATTGATACCTTTTCCGTACCTAACCCTTATATGAAAGGTGATAATAAACTTAAGTATGTAGGGACTACTTCTTTCGGTCAAAAACGTCAGTTATTCGTACCTTTAGTCGTTAATGAATACAAAGACGGCAAATTTGAAACCCTATTTGTTGCCGAAGTAGATTAATACTGAGCTTCATACCTTTTTCAAGGTTGGTATTGATATAAGTATCCTATGAAAAGTGATCGTACATTTCTTGGAGCAGTCTTGGCGGCATGGATGCCGCCTTGAAGTGTACAGGGAGGTATTCACAGCGACTGCGAAAGGAGTGCACGATTACTTTTTATTAGGCGCTTAATACCAGCTCACAAAGGAGTTTTATTATGGAGCAAATTATTGCTAATGGGCTGTATTTAGGGGCGCAATATGCTCTTATTGCACTCGGTCTTACCCTTATTTTTGCCCTGATGAATGTACTCAATTTTGCTCACGGGCAAATGTATGTACTCGGTGGTTTTGTCACTTATACTATTTATGGTCAACTAGGCTTACCATTTTGGTTAGGTCTATTAGCTTCAGCTCTGACTCTGGCTATTATTGGTGCTTTGTTTGAAATATTTTTATTTCGACCGGTCATTCAACGCTCCAAACGCGAAGAAAGCACTATGCTATTAGCTGCTGCTACTGCATTTTTATTAGATGCCATCATTTTATTACTCTTTGGTGAAAAGCAACGCGGTGTTCCTAAAATTTTAGATGGGGTATTCAATTGGGATTTTCGCATTATTATGCCTAATGATCGTATTGTGGTCGGGATATTAGCGATTACTTTCATTATTGCTTTTATTTTATTTATGCAATACACCAAACCCGGTCGTGCCATGCGTGCACTAGCCCAAGACCGTACCGCAGCAGAATTAATGGGAGTGCGCGTGCAGCGTTATTCTATGTATGGTTTTGCTTTAGGAGCGATGCTGGCAGGGTTAGTGGGTGGTTTATTAGTTGTTATCACAGGTGTCAGTTCGGGTATTGGTGGAGCGGTATCGATCAAGGCTTTTATGATGGTGATGATTGGTGGCGCTGGTGTGGTCTATGGTGCGATTGCGGGTGGTTTCATTCTTGGCATGATGGAGGCAGTAGGCTTAAGCGTATTGCGTGATTATGGCTATGGTGATCTGACCTATTTAATTATCTTTGCCACTTTAATGCTCTTTCTAGCCATTCGCCCGCAAGGGTTAATGGGTAAACCGTGGGGTTAATAGGATGAGAAAACTTGCTATTTTAGGTGCAATTATTTTTGCTTTCGTCCTATTTATGGCTATCCCTGCTGTAATTACGATGACTGGACGTAAAGACCTGTATTTTACTTTTACGTCAGTAGCCTTACTTTCTATTGCTAGTGCCGGAGTATGGCTCACCTTTTATATGGGACGTATTAATATTGGTCAAGGTGCTTATGCCTTAATCGGTGGTTATGTGGCAGGCATTTTAATGACCCAATATCAACTGTCTTTTTGGTTGAGCTTACCCCTAGCAGGTTTATTTTGTGTTTTCATTAGCATTTTAATTGGTTTACCTATTCTGCGCTTACGTGGTGTCTATTTTGCAATGGTAACTTTAGTTTCCACCGAAGTAGCTCGTTTAACCGCTATGGCTTTGCCGATTACTCAGGGTGCAAAAGGTTTAACCAATATTCCTTTGCCAGATGAATTATCGTTATTCGGCATGACTTTAATTCCGAGCTTTAGTTCTTTGAGTAACTCTAATCAAGGGTTTTATTTTCTCTCAGTCACTTTAATGTTAATAGCCTTTGCTTTAATGTATCGCTTAGTCACCTCGCGTTTTGGGCAGTTATGTTTATCATTACAACAAAATGAAGAGCTAGCCTCGTCTATTGGAGTCAATATTACTTCATTGCGTATTATTGCCTATGCTATTTCGTCCTTTTTAGGTGGCATTGGCGGGGCTATTTTTGCCTCCCTTTCGCAGTCTATTTATCCCTCTAGCTTTACTGTGCAAGACTCAGTGAATTTTATGCTGAATTGCTTCCTAGGTGGCTTAAATTATGTGTTTGGTCCTATATTAGGAACCTTTACCCTGTATTTTGGTTGGGATTTATTATTTCAAACTGGAAAATACCAGCTCCTGATTTACTCGATTATTATTATTTTACTCATGTTGTTTTTGCCAAATGGTTTGCTATCGATTCGGCTGTGGAAAGCTAAAGCGCGGGGTGCAGTATGAGTGAGCTAATGCAAATTGAGGGCTTAACGCGGCGCTTTGGTGGCTTGACTGCGGTCAATAATGTGAGTTTTAGAGTCCAAAACAATGAAATACTCTCCGTTATTGGTCCTAATGGAGCGGGTAAATCGACCTTATTTAAGCTGATTGCCTCGTTTTTAAAGCCCAGTGCCGGAGCGGTGAGCTTTCAAGGTAAACGTATTTCAGGCTTAGCGCCTCACACGGTAGCGCGTTTAGGCGTGGTACGTACTTTTCAGGAAACGACCATTTTTCGCGGTATGACGGTGCGGGACAATATTATTACCGCCCACCATTTACGTTCACGAGCCAGTTTAATGGGGTTCTTTTTGGGGACACGACTGGCTCGGCAAGATGAAGCCGCTTTTGCGGAGTCAACTGATCATATTTTGGAACTATTGGGACTGTATGAAGTGCGTCATGAATTGGCTAGCACCCTACCCCAAGGTCATTTACGTGCCTTAGGGATAGGGATTGGACTTGCGACCAATCCTAAAGTACTGCTGCTCGATGAGCCATTTGCGGGAATGAATCACGATGAAACCATGAAAACGGTAGAGCGGGTGGCACGGGTGCGTGATCAGGGCGTGACCTTATTATTAGTGGAGCACGATATGCCAGCGGTGATGAAAATCTCAGATTGGATTGTAGTACTCAATTTTGGAGAAAAGATTGCCGAAGGGACACCTGCTGAAATCCAAGCGAATGAGCGCGTGATTGAGGCTTATTTAGGTCATGAAGACGCTACTATTGGATTATAAGCGATGAATAACCCTACCTTACTTAGCCTCAAGCAAGTCGAATTGTATTATGACCATGTGTATGCACTTAAAGGGGTATCACTGGAGGTCAAACAAGGTGAAACCGTCGCGCTGATTGGAGCCAATGGAGCAGGTAAATCGTCGATTTTGCGAGCGATTACCGGATTGCGTAAATTACGTTCGGGTGAAATCTATTATGACGGTCAGCGCCTCGATGGTAAGCGCCCTGATGAGATTGTCGAATTAGGCATCAGTATGGTTCCCGAAGGGCGGCGCGTGTTCCCCTATATGTCGATTAAAGATAATCTGCTCATGGGCGCATTTACCCGCACCAATAAGGCTGAAATTGCCGATTCATTAGAGCGTATTTTGACACGATTTCCGCGCTTAAAAGAACGCTACCACCAACAAGCGGGCACACTCTCAGGTGGTGAGCAGCAAATGATGGTGATTGGACGCGCTTTAATGGCTAAGCCGCGCTTATTATTGCTGGATGAACCTTCACTCGGTATTGCGCCTAAATTAGTACAGGAAATCGCCCGCTCGATTATTGCTATCAATCAAGAAGAACAAGTCAGTGTGCTATTGGTTGAGCAAAACTCACGTATGGCATTGCGTATTTCCCAACGTGCCTATGCACTCTCGATAGGTGAAATAGCCTTAAGTGGTGACTCCGAGGCGATGCTAAATGATGAGCGTGTTAAGCAATTGTATTTAGGGGGCTAAGTGATGAAAATTGTGCTGATTAATCCGAATACCACTTCAAGCATGACCACAAAAGCAGCGCAGACAGCGCGTTCGGTCGCGGCGGCGGGTACGGTGATTGTGGAACGCACGCCCTCTATGGGTCCCGTTTCGATTGAGGGTTATTATGATGAAGTATTTTCGATTCCGGGCTTGATTGCCGAGATGCAGGCTGAGCCGGATGCCGATGGTTTTATTATTGCCTGCTTTGATGATACCGGACTGGATGCAGCACGGTGTATCACCGCTGCTCCGGTGGTTGGGATTGGTGAGGCAGCGTTTCATTTTGCTGCATTGTTGGGGGCTGAATTTGCGGTAGTGACTACCCTATCGCGCTCCATTCCAGCATTAAAACATAATTTGCTCAAATACGGTCTGGCGCATAAATGTGCCAAGGTGCGAGCCGCTGAGGTTCCGGTGTTGGAGCTGGAAAAAGAAGGCTCGGAGGCTTGTGGTAAAATCTCGTCAGTGATTGAGCAGTGTATTAAAGCAGATGGTGCTGAAGTGATTGTGTTGGGCTGTGCAGGTATGACTGATTTAGCCACGCAATTGTCTATGCAGCACGGTGTGCCTGTGGTTGACGGGGTAGTGAGTGCAGTGAAATTAATTGAGGGGTTGGTCAGTGTAGGACTGAAAACCTCTAAGATTGGCGGGTATGCCAAGCCTTTGGCTAAGCCTTACTTGGGAGCGATGGAGGGGTTTGCACCGCATGACAAGCTTTAAGTGATGCTATAAACGATAAGCCCCTAAGGGATCACTCTCGGTATAATGGCAACCTTCAAATAGATCAGCTTTAGGGGTTTTGCCACTGGTTTTAACTACTCTCCTACTTGCCGTGCGAGTCTACGAATCAGCTCAGGATGATAACGAATACCTTGTTGTACCATTTGATTCGCTGCTGAGGTAAAAGAATCAAGCCATCCTTGTTGTTTGGATTTCAATAAAATTCCTAAAGTCCCTACCACTTTGAGACCTAAATACTCAGCTAAATTGCGCCCTGCTTTTTCATCAATAATCAACCAATCCGCAGCATAGCGTTTAGCCATATCAATGGTATGCCTTTCCCCTAAGTCAAGCTCTAATAGAATAGTTGAATAAAGTAGTGGTAATGATTTAACAGGCTTTACCCATTCTAGAGAGTACAAATCAGGTACAGTAATTCGACCACCTACACCACACTCTGCTATTACTTCCTCAACTACATAAACCTCATTAAAACACTGCTGCATAAGGCTCAGGCGATTAATACTGGAAAGAGCAATAAATGGCGTAGTATTGCAAAAAACGATACTCATAATAGTGCTGTTTCTCGGTTAAAATCGTCTTCTGAGTTTTCTAATAATACTGCTCCAGCATCCCATGCTAATTGTAGAAAATGAGCACGCGGTATACATAACCAACTAGCAGCCGTACCAGAACTCATGCGCCCCTCTTTGAATAGGCTAATAGCGGCTTGACGTTTTAGATAGCTAGCAAAACTTTCTGCATTTAAGCTCAGCCCAATCAATATTTCGGGCGGACAGTCGATTTCGATAGTACGTTTCATAGGCTTAGTCCAGCTTGTAAGGTGTATAGCAAGAGTATACTACGATGGGTCGCAAATCAGAGGTGTTTCAGTTTAGTAAGGCTAGTCTAAAACCGATGTACTGTCGGCGGGTTTTTGCTGGTTCGCGCCAACGTACCGCAGAGCGTACCCCGCGACCAATTTCATGATAAGAGCCTCCACGTAAAACATGTGATTGCCCCTTATCTTGAATTTTTTCAGTCGTAATGAGTGGGTCAGTGACAGCTTCTATTCCCAGATTCTCACGCCATATATCCTCGCACCACTCCCAAACATTACCCAGCATGTCATATAGTCCCCAAGGGTTACAGGGATAATTTTTCACGGGATTGGGTGTTTTTAAGGCTCCCTCACCCCATGTTTGCCAAGCATTATTGCCACGATAGTTGGTTTTAGCTAAATCAGGTGTATCTCCATAGTATAAAGGAGTTGTAGTACCTGCCCGACATGCATATTCCCACTCTGCATCCGAAGGTAGACGCGCTTTGAGATCAGGATGAAGTTGATTAAATCGTTCTATGAAATTCTTTGCTTCTAACCAAGATACTTTTGTTACAGGAGTTTGAGCAGCATTTTTTATATTTGAAAAGAAACTAGGGTTGCTACCCATAACAAGCTGGTATAACTCTTGTGTTACTGGTGTTTCACTCAACCAAAAACCTTTAGTTAAGATTACTTGATGATAGCTTTCAGTCTCGTAACGATTCTTTTCGCTAGCCGACGTACCCATCCAAAATGTGCCTGCTGGCATCCAACGAAACACGTATCTGACCTCGGCAGAATCGCCGTAGCGTAATTTGTCTTGTCCTTTGATGAGATGTGGTGGTTTTTTTAGAGTAAGTGCTTGCCAGAGTCCGTATTGATCTTGTCCCCAAGCACTAGCCCACACATAAGGGAATGCAGGGTAGAAAATGGTATACCCATAGGCTTGTTGGTTTTTGGGTGGCTTATTTTGTGGTAAACCCTCTGAATACTCGTATAGCTTTAGGTTTTTTAATAAGTAATCTGATAACTCTTTACTGATTTTTCCTAGGTAAAAGTTTTGCTTACCAGAACCATTTTTATCAAAGGGCGAGTTTTCATCTTTAGGTAAAAGGGGCTTAATTTCATCAAAAAACGGTTTCGGATCAAATGCAGATACTCTTTTAAACTCCACATTAACACGCCAACCTGGTCTCGCATTTTTACCATTATCTGACTTAGGAATAAAAGTATCATAACAAACTGACTTAGCCACTCCAACTGCTTGAATAGCTCCCAAGGCATAAGAAAATATGAGATCATTAGGGCAAACAGTTTTGAGGTTTAAACTGGTTTTTCGTTGGCTTTCACCCGTGCGAATATAACCATTAGTTACCACCTCCTTTTCAAAATTATAACCTTGATTAACCCAAAAATACTGCCTTTCCATATTAAACCAGCCTTTTTTTTAACCAACTTAGCTTCCTTGCTCTATATCTGAATAAGCCTTAAGCATTGCTTCATAAATTTGCTTAGAAGACCATTTCTTTGATAAATAACTATTAGATGAAATATTTTTGATAAGGTGAGCTGGTTCAATTTGATTTATACATAAGCGGAAACCAACAAAATTTTCTTGTGAGTCTTTTTTTTGAAAAAAACGACAAGCTGAGCGAGTACGCCTATCATCTGAATACCAGCTTCCACCACGTACTATATAAGCCTCTTGATTATCTGATGTTTGAATACCATCTCTTTCAATATTAGAGAAATTACTAAACCTGTCCAGCTTTTCTAAATAAACGTCTTCACACCACTCCCAGATATTGCCATGCATTTCATAAAGTCCCCAAGAGTTAGGTGGCAGTGATTTAACAGGAATAGTTTTTTTTCGGTACAATCTTTGATGAGCATTAGGGGGAAACTGAATATCATTATAATTAACCTGATTAGGACTAATCTCGGATCCAAAATAAAAAGCGGTCGTAGTTCCTGCACGACAACTATACTCCCATTGAGCTTCAGTTGGTAAAGATATATACAAGTTAGGTAATAAAACTTTTAGTTTTTTAATAAAGTCTTGTGCATCATTCCAACTTGTCTGCTCGACAGGGTTTCGCTCATCATCATTAAAATAGCTAGTATTATTACCCATAACCAGCTGCCATAACTTCTGCGTTACAGCAGTATCAGCTAACCAAAAGCTTTTATCTAAATTAACTTGGTTTAATATCTCGTCATCATATCTTCCTTCTTCATCCTCAGGTGAACCCATCATAAAACTACCTGCTGGAATAAAGCGAAAACGTTGGGTAACTTTTGATTGTTTTTCTTTGATAATTTTCACTAACTTTTTGAATCTTATATCCTCAACACTTCCATCCCACTCAACTAAATCACCATGTATAACACCTGCAACCGGTTCAAAAGACTTAGCAGCCGAATCAAATAAAATAGGCAGAATAGGAATTTTGCTCTTAATAGCTCTATCTATCTCTGATCTTACATAATCTGAACTCAATGTATTATTAGTCACAATCAAGATAAAGACATCAAGACTATTTAACAACTCAATAAAACTTGATATTGAATCGCCTTGTTTTAAATTTCCATCTGAAATAGTAAAAACCCTCTGTGAGTTTAAACCCTTAACCAGCAAATCAAGAAGGCGTTTATCACTCGTACCATAAGATATATAAATGCTTTTAGTCACTTCTAAATCCCCATACACCCCAAACTCATCCCTCCCAATCTCACTCGCCCACTCTGGTTTCTCCATCTGCCCCAAATACAACGTCTCCGCATCCGTGCGCAAAACCAACTCACCCTCACTCGGCAACTCACACAACACCTGAAATGCTGGCTCATCCTCAGCAAAACGAAAAGTCTGCTTAAACGCCCCCGCCTCCACATATAACAACCCACGCCGATACTTAATATCCGCCAAGCGCCCCCCAATCTTCAGGAACGGATGCGCCACCTGCCCCAACGTCAACTGCTGTCCCTGTTGATAAATCCGCAACACACGCTCAGGCAAACTACTAGGCTTTAATACTTGTGGATCAATGGCATAGGGCAAATCCTTATCCGCATACAAACGCCCAGTAATACGCTGCAAACACTCCCCTACGTTTGGATTATTCCATGCTGGTTCCGGTAAACGCTTAGACATACGCTTAAACCAAGCACGAGTATTACTCTCTAAGCCGTACTCTAGCTCAGACTGTTGGTCTAAATAACGAATATAGCCCTCTGCATCTTGCCAATCTGTTTCCGGCACTAAAGCTCGACTACCCTCGTCTAAACTCATTATTTCTTCATACCAAACCTGCTCCGCTAAGGGCGCTCGCCACTCACGAATGAGGTCTAAAACGGTTTGTTTCACTGCATCAGGATAGTGCTTAAACTGCTCCAAACGCTGCTTACGACCATCACTATTCAAAGTTGCCGCCACACTAGAAGGCTCAATCACCTCTACGTGCTGCCAAACCGCCGCCTCAACCTCGATAGGAAATTTAAAACCATGTTGGGCGAGCGCTAAACGCACACTACGCAATAAAGCAGGCTCTAAGCGAATGACCGGGGCTAAAAGTGTTAATAATTTATCCGCTTGAGCGCGTAAAGTAGACTTATCCGTTTTAGCCATATGTCGTGTGGGTTGCCACGATACGATTTCAAATAACTTTCGTAAGCGCTTATCACAAGCTTCCGCGTGGCAGGGTGTAATGGCAATTAGCTTACAACCTAAACGCTCATATACCTTCCCCACCTGCCACCAAAAACTAATAGACTCATAAGGTTGATCGGCTAATGCCCCTAAATCACTAAACACCAGCACTACACTATTTTCGGGAATAGTCGCTTCAATAAAAGACTGCCCCTCCTGCACTACTTCATGGCTATAGGCATAATCCGGTAAGTGGGCTTGAAGGACTTGTGTATATAAGGATTGATCTAACCAATACGGCACTAAATGCAAATGGTGATCTTCAATAATATGCAAATGCCTCCCTAAACTACGGCGCTGACGATGTGGTAAGTGATATAAGTACTCGCCCTTACTTACCTTTTTAACAATACGCTGTATATCGATTTCACGACTATGACGCTGATGTTTTAAATGCTGAAATAAACGCGGTAATAAATAACGCGGCGAAGCTAAAGGATAAAATTTAGGTTTTTGAGAAGGTCGATCCCGCCATTGAGGAACAGCGAGTGGTGAGGTAGCTGGCTCGGCTGGGTTATGAGTGGTTTCACGCATTTCACTACGCTCTACCACCCAAAATAAGGCGTTGAGTTGTGACTGTGTTGGAGAGGGTTGCCAATTAGTTTCTAAATCAACCGTGCCAGAAAGACCAGACCCAGTGCTTATTGACTCACGTTTAATAATATCATCTTGATTCGCCTCTAAACGTAATTGTTTAGCCAAAAAACCTGCAATAGCTGGCTGCTCTAGTTCGAGTACTGCTAATAAATCCGCTCGATTTAAACAACTGCGTGACTGTTTCATGTTACTTTCTATGAAAACCAGTATGTTTTCGGTAGGTATATTTACGTAATTGCTCTAAATACTCTTCTAGTGCTTTACCTGTTGTTTTTGTTTTCTCACTTAAACGCTGTAAACCACGCAATACGTCAAAATACTCTGCTTGCCCCGGCAGAGGAGATAAATGATTGCTCTTAGCAAATTGTCTGTCCGTTACTAGATCTTCAGCAGCTTTCTGAAAAATACTGTCATTTAATCGAGGATAAAACTTAGCATTACTTTGCGCCCGCTTAACTAAAAAGGCTATTTGATCTGTCTCACTTTCAGGAAAATGTAAATGCAAAGACAAACAACGCCGCACAAATGCATCGGGCAAAGCTCGCTCTTCATTAGTGGTAATCATCACCAAAGGCTTTGCACCTGTACACTCTACCACTTCATCTAAGCCCTGAGGTTGAAAGCGATGAGCACCTAGTGCTTCTAATAAACCATTTGGTACATCACTATCGGCCTTATCAATTTCGTCAATCAGCACTACCGCGCCATTGTTAATATCACACTCTTTGCTTATAGGTTCCTGACGTTTACAAGCTATCGCGCGTTCTTTGGCAGACTCCCAATTAAGCGCCCACCATAACACGCTGGGCATAATAAAGTTTTTAACTGCTAATGCTTCGCGGTTGCTAGCATCTTTTAAAATCTGTGCTTCAGCTAAACGAGCTACCGCATCAAATTGCCATAATAAATCTCGTGCTTCGGTTTTAGCATCCGCTACAAAATGTAAAAAAGGACGTTTAAGTTGTTTTGCGACTGCTTTAGCTAATTGACTCTTACCAATGCCGGGTTCACCCCAAATCAATAGCGGGCGATTAATAGCCAGTGCTGCATTGACTGCATTAATCATATCCTCCTCTAACACATGAAAAATGGTATCACCTATATCGTTAGTGATTTCAATATGAGGTAGGTTATTGTCTAGCAGTTGCATAGTAGTCCTTTAATAAAACTCTTGAGTCTCGGCAAGTTGAAAAAACAAATCTCGCTCATTTTTGATTAGTAAGACATCTCTTTTTAATGATAACTGAACAATCTCTGGGTACTTAAGCTTAAGCTCTACTGCAAACTGCCTCATTCTTTGGTTTTCATCTTCGTTTTTGCCAAAAATAAAAATCCAATAATACGAAGGCGCTTTACCATCTCTACGCCTTAACTCACTTTGAATTAGTAACTGTACTTCTTCCGTATCAAATTCAGAGTATGAGGGTTCATCAGTTATCTTAAATAACTCTTTGTCTATTGCTATATGCATAGCACCTAAATTACAGTTTTTTCCAAATCGATTTTTTAAATCCAAATCAATATCAGCAATATTCTTTTCAGTACTCACCACACCCGCTTCAGGAGCAACGGGTAAACGATACCGCCCTGCACGAGCAGTTAACTTATTATCATTAGAAAATACTCGGAAACAAGCTTCTCTTTTATCAAAGGCTGCCATTAGCATTTCAGCCGATAAATCAGTAGCATAAGGTAAAACCACAACTCCTGCTTCGGGATTTTTATTATTGCTTATAAATGGAATATAGCTACGATCAAAAATGCAGGGCAATAATAATCTTAGTAATCTAGAAAAAACTTTCTTAGTATTATCATCATGGTTTTTTTGTAGTTTATAAATCAATTGAATTAAAGTGGATATAGGTTTCTTAGTCAACTGCTCGATTATAAACTCCGAATCTTCTTTATAACCACTAGCCTCGGTTACTAACTCACTAAGCAAATAGCTTGCCATAACTGGATAGTTTTTTAGATGCTTAATCGCCTCAGAAAAATCAACACTTGGCTTACTAAAACCCAGACAACTACAGAAGTCCGCATCATTTGCTAACAACCAAGGAATTGAAACAGCTTCTAATTGTGCATCCATCCACTGATTATGCACAGTAACCAATCCAATCAACCTTTTATTTAGCAAACTAAAAACTGGTGCACCAGACATACCAGCCCATCCATCTTGCATTTTTTCTTTTTCTAGACTTACCTCATTAGTCGTACTGTCTAAATTTAAAGAAACTACTACACCTTCCAAATTTACATTTAAAGAACCTGTAGAACCCTTTTTTAAAAATCCTTCAACACGAGGAAAACCAACAGACTCCCAGCCAGTACGCGCACTAGGTAACTGGTACGCTAACATGGTTGGACTGTAAAGCACTTGTATTTTTTCGGGAAATTCACACTTTAAAACTGCTATATCATACTCCTGCCATTTTTGATGACTAAGAATCTCTTTAACTTCGCAGAAACAACAAGGCTCTTCAGATAATGGATTTTCAAACCATTGTAGCTGGAGATCTTTAGCTTGTAATTCTTCTACAACATGCCACGCAGTTAAAATCAAACCATTATCTATTGGATAACCAGTTCCAATAGGCTCATCAGCATAAATTCTTGCAACTAAACGTGGTTCCATAAGACTTAGCCATTAATTAGTATCAGGTTTAGGTTTAGGTTTGCGAGCGGTAACTTTAACTTTTCCACCTCTCCCTGTTGCTGGATCAGGGTTAGCCTCATCAATAGGATCTAATATCAATTTAATTTTATGGGTGTTAGAGGACTTTCTTTTAACCCCGCTTTTAGCATCAATATCAACAACCCAAAACTTAATTTTACCGCCACCCTCACCACCAATCTCCCAATCTACTTGGGTTTGTAGCTCAACTTCGATGGATTTGGTTTCAAAACGAATATCCTGTCCTTCGCCTGCGCGTTGCGCCAACACTAACTCTTCACGCAATGCCTTAATCACCGCAGCTAACTCTAATTTTTGTGCCATAGGGGTTTGCTCTCATTCCAATTGGAAACCTCCTTTATATTGCTTAAAACAGCATCAAGCAAGTGTAAAACCAAGAGTATTTTAGCTATTGCTTAAGCCTATTGGCAGGGAAGGTTTTTCTCTGTTAGTCTGTGAATACCAATAGGAAGGAGAACACCACGATGAAATTAGCCTTAGCTAAAACGGTACGCATCAGCGCTCTAGCATTAGCGCTCTCACTCGCTGCAACACAGGCTCATGCCGAACAATTTATTAATATCCTCACCGGAGGCACATCCGGCGTTTATTACCCCCTAGGTGTCGCTCTTTCTAAAATCTATGGCACTAACATAGAAGGCGCTCGCACTCAAGTGCAAGCCACTAAAGCCTCGGTAGAAAACCTTAATCTACTGCAACAAGGCAAAGGGGAACTCGCATTTGCCTTAGCTGACTCAGTGAAAATGGGTTGGGAAGGCGATACAGAAGCCGGATTTAAAGGTAAGCTCGACAAACTCCGTGCCGTCGCCGCCATTTATCCCAATTATATTCAAGTGGTCGCTGCTAAAGACTCCGGTGTTAATGTTCTGACTGATTTAAAAGGCAAAAGCCTCTCGGTAGGCGCCGCTAAATCCGGTACTGAACTCAATGCCCGTGCCATTTTTACAGCCGCAGGCATGAGTTATAGTGATTTATCCAAAACCGAATACTTACCTTTTGCCGAATCAGTAGAGCTAATGAAAAATCGTCAATTAGACTCTACTTTACAATCGGCAGGCTTAGGGGTTGCTTCTTTAAAAGATTTAGCCACCTCGGTAGCGATCAATGTAGTCGCTATTCCTAAAGAGATTGTCGAGAAAATAGGTAATCCTTATATTGCCACGACTATTCCTGCCGGTACTTATCAAGGTCAAGATAAAGAGGTAGAAACAGCGGCAGTCACTAATATTCTAGTCACACATTCTGAAGTATCTGACGATACTGCATATCAGATGACTAAGTTGATGTTTGAAAACTTGGAAGAATTAAAAGCCGCTCATAAAGCCGCCTCTGATATTAAAATCGAAGAGGCTATTAAAAACCTACCCATTCCTTTACATCCGGGCGCTGAAAAGTTTTATAAGGAAAAAGGTTTGCTCTAAATGCAAACCGTAAACCACCACGGTAGTAGCGTTGATGCGGTTTTGCATCAACCTTTAGAAGGAGGCTTTCCCGCTAATATCCAGGGGAAAGTGCTCTTTTGGCTGGCAGTCACCTTCTCTTTATTTCAGATTGCTACCGCCGCTCACCTCATTGATTTACCTAGCCAAATAGTCCGTGTGGTGCATGTGGGCTTTTTATTGCTCATGGTATTCCCGCTAATTGCTAATGCTAAAAGTACCTCCCCACTAACTCATAAGATTGCTTGGGGCTTAGCATTGCTGGCAGTAGGTATCGCTATTTACCATTGGGTCGAATATAACGCACTCCTATTACGTGCGGGTGATCCTTTGCCTCGTGATATAGCGATAGGTATTATTTCACTGGCTTTAATTTTTCTTGCCACTTATTTAGCGATGGGTATTGCCCTACCGATTATTGCCGGATTATTTTTAGCCTATTGCTTATGGGGAGAATACCTACCCTCGCCTTTAAACCATCGCGGTTATGATTTAGCTCAGGTCATTGATCATATGGCGTTTGGTACGGAAGGTATTTATGGTATTCCTATTTTTGTGTCCTCTTCGTATATCTTTTTATTCATTCTATTTGGCGCTTTTTTAGAAAAAGCGGGAATGATTAAACTCTTTACCGATATATCACTAGGCTTAGTAGGTCATAAACAAGGAGGTGCTGCAAAAGTTGCCGTCATTTCATCTGGCTTAATGGGCACGATTTCCGGCTCTGGGGTAGCTAATGTCGTTACTACCGGACAATTTACCATTCCACTGATGAAACGTTTTGGCTATAAATCAGCGTTTGCAGGTGGTGTAGAGGCTACAGCGTCCATGGGTGGTCAAATCATGCCCCCTGTAATGGGTGCTGTGGCTTTTATTATGGCGGAAACCTTAGGCGTGGAATATCACGAGGTCGTCAAAGCAGCTCTTATTCCCGCAATTCTCTACTTCTATTCTGCATTTTGGATGGTGCATTTAGAGGCTGGCAAAAATCATTTGTACGGCTTACCTAAAGACGAATTACCTTCTGCACTAGCTGCTTTAAAAGCACAATGGCATTTAATCATTCCACTGGCGATTTTAGTTTACTTACTATTCTCAGGCTATACTCCCTTATTTGCCGGAACGGTTGGCTTAGCCCTCACGGTATTATTAATCTTGGGTGGCTCTATAGCATTAGGCTTATCTAGTAATCTTATCCGAATTATCTTCTGGATAGGCTTAGGTTTAATGATGGCTGCCCTACTTAAGAGTGGTATTAATATTGTATTTGTCACACTCATAGTCTTAGGCGTATTAATACTATGGAACTTAAGCACTCAAGGTGGTCGTGAAACACTAAAAATCTGTATTGATTCTTTAGCTGAAGGGGCAAAAACCGCCCTACCCGTCGGTATAGCCTGTGCTATTGTCGGTATTGTGATTGGTACGATGACTTTAACGGGTGCAGCGAATACTTTTGGGCAATTTATTGTGTCAGTAGGCGATAAAAGCCTATTTTTATCTTTATTACTCACTATGCTGACTTGTATTATTTTAGGTATGGGTATTCCTACCATCCCCAATTATATTATCACCTCCTCCATTGCTGGCCCTGCTTTATTAGAATTAGGAGTGCCTTTAATTGTCAGTCATATGTTTGTGTTTTATTTTGGTATTTTGGCTGACTTAACCCCTCCTGTCGCTTTAGCTTGTTTTGCAGCCTCACCCATTGCCAAAGAAAGTGGTTTAAAAATTTCATTGCAAGCGGTAAAGATTGCCGCAGCAGGGTTTGTCTTACCTTTTATGGCAGTTTATAGCCCGGCATTAATGTTACAAAGCTCTGATCCCTTAGCCATCCTTTATATTGTCATTAAGGCGGTACTAGCGATTAGTTTATGGGGCATGGCTATTATTGGTTATTTGCGTTTTCCTCTCACGATTGTAGAGCGTCTCATCGCAACCGCCGCCGCCTTAAGTTTAATTATGGCTTTACCTCTAACCGATGAAATAGGTTTTGCCCTAGCTGCTCTATTAGCGTTATGGCTGTGGTTTAAACTCAAAAAACAGCAGCCGAGTATTCAGTCTTGAGTATTTGCGTGCTATTAGCGGCGAGCACTTTGCAATGGAGTGTGAATGCATTCAGTTTAAACTGGGTGCATTCGGTAGAAAAAGTGGCATGGCAAGAATCGTGGCGCGTAGAACCACAAGGATTAGTGCTGGAAAGCGCACGCATTAAAGGCTCTGGTGCAGGTATGGAACCTGCGGAGGACGCTGTATTAAAAAATGGCTGGTGGGAATGGCATCCGCATTTACCCCCCTTGCCTGAAATTGTACTGGCTAACTCCAATGCCACCGTAAGTCATTGGCAATTATGTGCTGAGGGCAAAGCATGTGTGGAATTAAATAATCAAACGCTAGAAGTGATTCGGATTCAGACGTGCTCTACACCCTAGTGCTACACAAACTTCTCAACATAAGCCAAGAATAAGTACTTGAGTCAAAGTAATCGTATATTTCCTCCGCAGGCGCTGTAAATACCTCCCTGTACGCTTCAAGGCGGCATCCCTGCCGCCAAGACTGCTCCAAAAATACACGATTACTTTTAGCTGGATACTTAATTCTTGGCTTACATTTCCTTTAAATAGACTAAATATGCCCTATCGGAAAGCGCTGCGCCCCTTTTTTCTCAGCCAATAGGCATAAGAAATCATGAGCCAAGGTTGCACCAGCAATGGCGGTAATTTCGGATACATCATAAGCTGGAGCCACTTCCACCACATCCATGCCCACTAGATTGAGACTGCCCAGCTCGCGCACAATCCCTAAGGCCTGCGCTGTGGATAAGCCCCCTACCACCGGAGTGCCCGTACCCGGCGCAAAAGCCGGATCAATACAATCAATATCAAAGGTCAGATAGACCTTTTTGTCACCAATACGGGCTTTAATGCGCTTAATCGTTTCTTCAATCCCGTGGCGATGAATCCACGGCGCGGTCAGGATTTCAAAACCATGATCCGAGTCATTATAAGTGCGAATCCCAACCTGAACCGAGTGATCCACATCAATCAATCCTTCACGTTTAGCCCGCAAAAACATACTGCCATGATCAAAACGTGTGCCATCGTCGTCCCAAGTATCACAATGCGCATCAAAGTGCAGCAAAGCTATTGCACCATGCTGTTCTGCCTGCGCTTTGAGAATAGGATAGGTCACAAAATGGTCACCGCCCAAGGTTAAAGGAATCACTCCCGCCTTTAAAATAGTGGCAATATGACTTTGAATCGACTCAATAACGGACTCAGGATGATGCGGATCCATAAAGCAATCCCCATAATCCACCACCGATAAGACTTCAAACGGATCAAACCCAAAGGGAAAGGCTTTCAGTTCAGCTAACTGAGTAGCAGCAGCACGAATCGCACGCGGACCAAAACGCGCACCCGGACGATTGGTTACTGCACTATCATAGGGAATGCCGCTCACCGCGACATCCACTCCGGTCAAATCACGCCGATACGGGCGGCGCAAAAAGCTCAAAATCCCGCCGTAGGTCATTTCAGGCCAACGACCGAGTGTTTCTGATTTAAACGCAGCCTGATCGCCGTAATAATCACTCATACTTTCTTCCTTTTAGAACTACGACTAATATTCCAAATCGCTACTAATACCCCTAATGCCACAATACTAATCATAATCGTCGCTAAGGCATTAATATCAGGGCTAACCCCTAAACGTACTTTGGAGAAAATAATCATCGGTAAAGTACTATTACCCGGACCTGCTACGAAACTCGCAATGACTAAATCATCAAAGGATAAAGTAAACGCTAATAACCAGCCAGAAATCAGGGCAGGTAGAATTAACGGTAAAGTGACTAAAAAGAACAGTGAAAACGGTTTAGCACCTAAATCTAAAGCCGCTTCTTGCAAGGACTCATCCATATTACTTAAACGCGATTGCACCACTACGGTCACATAAGCCATACAAAAGGTGGTATGAGCAATAATAATCGTCGTTAAACTCCGTCCCGAAGGCCAGCCAATTAAGCCCTCCATTGCCACGAACAGTAATAAGAGCGATAAGCCAATAATGACATCGGGCATTACCATGGGTGAAGTGACCATACCGGATAACAAGGTCTTACCTCTGAAACTACCCAAACGTGTCAAACTAAATGCCGCAATCGTACCTAATACGGTCGCCAAACTAGCACTAATAGAAGCCACTAATAAACTATTCACTAGGGCATCTTTTAACGCATCATTTTCTAAAAGTGAGGCATACCATTTAGTGGAAAAGCCCCCCCATACGGTTACTAATTTAGACTCGTTAAAGCTAAATATCACCAGTGAAATAATGGGCAGATACAGAAACGCAAAGCCTAAGGAGGCTGCAATCAATAGAAAATTAGAGCGTTGTTTCATGAGTTGCGCTCCTGTTTAGCATCTTGCACTCGGCGTAAGACCATCATAGGTATCACTAAAAATACCAACATCACAATCGCTACCGCTGACGCCATCGGCCAATCACGGTTAGTAAAGAATTCATCCCATAATACGCGCCCAATCATTAAGGTATCTGACCCACCTAATAGGGCTGGAATTACAAACTCCCCGACTACTGGAATAAAGACTAATAAGCTGCCCGCGACGATACCGGGAATGGATAAAGGTAGTACCACATGTAAAAAAGTCTCATAGGGCTTAGCCCCCAAATCAGCCGAAGCCTCTAATAGGGACTCATCCAATTTTTCTAAAATGGTATAGAGTGGCAAGATCATAAAGGGTAAGTAGGTATACACAATGCCAATATAAACGGCAAAATTAGTACCTATCATATTGAGCGGTTCATCAATAATGCCTAAAGACATGAGTATATTATTAATGACTCCATTCTTATTCAAAAACCCCATCCACGCGTAAACCCGTAGTAAAAAAGAAGTCCAGAAAGGTAGAATCACTAGCGCCAGTAATACATAACGATATTGTTTACTCCGCGCAATTAAATAAGCAATCGGGTAGGCTACTATTAACGTAATAAGCGTTGAAATAGCAGCAATTTTAATGGAGCTTAAATAGGCATCTAAATAGAGGCTATCTTCCCAAAGAAACTTATAATTACCTAAATAAAGATTTAAAGTAACTAAGGCATCTTCGCTATTCCAACTCCATAAATTGCTCACGGGCGGAATGGCTAGAATTTTTTCACTGAGGGAAATTTTAAATACTACCGCAAAGGGAATAAGGAAAAATAACACTAACCATGTCATGGGAATGGCGATAACAAAATTACGCCCTTGCTGCATAAAATATTTAATGCCTTGCCACCACCGTTCAAAAGTGGAAACTGGCGCTGGGGTAGTTAGAGTAGTCATGAGCTTAGCACCACACAATCACCTGACTCCCAAGATAGATAAACGGGAGTATCCCACGTAAACCCATCCTCCTCGCGGCGAATGCGATTAATGCGCTCAACCCTTACCATCTTGCCAGACGCTAGTTGAATTTTGTAAATGGAGCTACTGCCCATATAAGCTACATCTTTAATCACCCCTTGCGTCCAATTATGCGGCTGTTGTGGTGACTCATGACTAATAGCAATTTTTTCAGGGCGAACTGCTACCCACATCACTTGCTCTGGCGCACAGCTAACCCCATGATCGATATGAATGACTGTGCCCGCTTCTTCGGAGGTAATTTCGGTATAGTCAGGCTCATCCTCAGTGACAATACCTTCAAAGATATTCACCGATCCTACGAATTGCGCCACAAAACGATTCACTGGGTATTCATAGATTTCTGAAGGAGAACCAATTTGAATGATCTCGCCTTGATTCATGACGCCAATCCGTGAGGCTAAGGTCATGGCCTCCTCTTGATCGTGGGTCACGACGACGAAAGTTACCCCTAATTTATCTTGAATATTGACCAACTCAAATTGGGTTTCTTCACGCAGCTTTTTATCTAAAGCGCCCAGCGGTTCATCCAGTAAGAGTAACTTAGGACGTTTAATCAAGGCACGTGCTAAAGCGACACGTTGGCGCTGACCACCCGATAATTGATCAGGCTTACGCTTAGCAAATTGACTGAGCTGTACCAGCTTCAGCATATCCTCGACACGCTGATTAATTTCGTCGCGCTTTACCCCTTCACGTTTTAAACCAAAGGCAATATTGCTCTCTACCGTCAAATGGGGAAATAACGCATAGGACTGGAACATCATATTCACTGGGCGTTCCCACGGCGGAATACCCGCCATATCCACCCCATCAATGAGAATTTGTCCTTGGGTAGGATTTTCAAACCCTGCCAACATACGCAACAGCGTACTTTTACCACAACCCGAACCGCCCAAGAGGCAAAATAACTCTGAGCGATAAATATCAAGACTTACATTATCAACCGCAACAAAATCACCAAAACGTTTGGTGACATTCTTAATTTGAATAAAGGGTTTATCATCGTTAGGTACGCCGGAGGTGGGTGGCGTAGATAGGGCAGCTTGGGTCATCAATAGAAACCCTCATGTGATGGGTAATAACAACTAGGACGGGAAAAGTAACAAGCTTTTCCCACCCTAACGACACTTAGCAATTAACGATCTGTTTTAAGTGCAGTCCAAGCCCGTGAAAGCTTACGATCAAAACTAGCACTATGCGCTTTAGCGGGGAATAATTTTGCCTGAACTTCAGCCGGTGGATAAATACTCGGATTATTTTTCACTTCATCCTTTAATAAATCCACTGCTTTAACATTAGGGCTGGGGTAGGCAATCGCATTAGAAATAGCGGCTGAAGTTTCTGGCTCTAAGATGAAATTGATAAACGCATAAGCATTATCTTTATTCTTAGCATCCGCTGGAATAGCCATATTATCAAACCAAATTTGTGTACCTTCTTTGGGTATCACATATTCAATTTCAACACCTTTTCCTGCTTCTTCAGCACGACCTTGAGCTTGTAACATATCGCCACTAAAACCCATCGCTATACAGATTTCGCCATTAGCGAGGTCGGAGATTGGCTTGGAAGAGCTAAAGTATTTTACATTATCACGTATCCCTTTAAGGACTTCGATAGCCTTTTCAAGGTCAGCACTTTCTTCACTATTAGGGTCTTTAATACCTGCATAGTGCATCGCTACGGAAACCACATCAGATGGAGAATCCATCAAAGCCAAACCACAATCTTTTAATTTAGCAGCAATTTCGGGTTTGAATAAATAATCCCAGCTATCAACTTTAGTCTCAGCACCTAAACGCTCGGCAATCATTTTTTTATTATAGGCGATACCTAATGTACCCCAAGTATACGGTACACCGTATTTATTATCCGGGTCATGTACTTTCATGTCATCAAGCATTTTGGGATCTAGATTACTGTAATTAGTCAGTTTGGTTTTGTCTAACTCAGCATAAATACCCGCTTGTAATTGTCTGGCTAAAAAGTTAGATGAAGGAAATACCACGTCATAACCACTACCACCCGCCATTAATTTGGCTTCCAACATTTCATTGGAGTCATAAACGTCGTAATTAACTTTAATACCCGTTTTTTCTTCAAACTTCTTTAAATAGTCTGTGTCAATATAATCTGACCAGTTATAGACATTCACTACTTTTTGATCTTCAGCAGCGACTGTGGTAGCTAAACCAAGAGTCAAAGCAGTGGCGAGTATAAGAGCCTTTAGTTGCATTATTACTAATCTCCAGTCTAAGAAATGTCAGTTTATCAAGTGTGAAAGTGGTTAAATGCAGTCGACTCCGTTTTGCTCCTAAACACCTAACCGATCACGTAATAGATACCACCACGATCCCATTACCGTTAGTGGCACACGGAATAAGCGCCCGCCCGGAAAAGGATAGTAAGGTAAACGTGCAAAGCTATCGAAACGTGTCGCATCGCCCTGCAACGTATCTGCAATCAGCTTCCCTGCTAAATGGGTACAGGTGACACCATGCCCGCTGTAACCGTGTGCAAAATATACCGTATCTTTTAGTCGTCCAAAATGGGGAATACGGGTCAAGGTCAGAGCAAAATTACCGCTCCACGCAAAATCGATCTTAACATCTTTTAGCGTGGGAAAAACCCTTTCTAAATGAGGACGGATTTTTTTAATAATATCCACAGGTTCCGCGCCCCCATATACGGTTCCACCCCCATATAATAAACGATGATCCGCTGTCATACGGTAATAATCTAAAAAGAAATTCGCATCTTCAATGCAAGTCCCTGCGGGCATTAATTCCTTACACTTAGCCTCACCCAATATTTCAGTGGTAAGCACTTGAGTGCTAACCGGCATAATTTTATTAGTCAGTTCTGGTACGGCATCACCTAAATAAGCATTACCACAGACCACTACATAATTCGCGTGCACCTCGCCCTGTGTTGTTTTTACTACTGGTTTAGCTTGATCATGCAATACCTGTACCACGCGTGAGTTCTCAAAAATCTGCCCACCTAAAGCCTCAATCGCTGCGGCTTCTCCTAGACACAGATTTAAGGGATGCAAATGCCCACCACGCTTATCCAACAAAGCTCCCACATAGCAATCAGTATTCACATGGTGTTGAAGCGCTGTCTTATCCAACATTTCTAATTCAGTATGACCGTGTTGTTCCCAATTAGTTTTAACCTGTTCTAATTCATGTAGTTGGCGCTGATTAAAGGCAGCTACCACATTATAGGGCTTGAGATCACATTGAATATTATATTGCTTTACTAAGGAGCGAATAATATCCCCCCCCTCCAATGACATAGCACCTAAGGCATCTGCCGCTTCTTTACCATAACGTGACTCAATCACACTGAGATCACGACTATAGCCATTGACGATCTGCCCACCATTACGTCCTGAAGCGCCCCAACCTACCCGATTACCTTCTAGGACTACCACTTTAAAACCATATTGAGCCAAATGCAGTGCACTGGATAACCCTGTAAACCCCGCCCCAATGACACACACATCCGTTACTAGCTTTCCCTGTAAGGAGGGTCGTAAGGGTGTAGGATGGGCAGTAGCAGCGTAATAGGATGTGGTATGATGGGCTGGCTGTGATGTTTGACCTTGACTTGGCATGGCTACCCCTTGGATTGGCAACTAGAATAAGGTCGATTGTGATCACAATAGCTAGAGAGGTCAAGGCATTGCCCTTAATAGACTTGGCTATTTTATGCATAGACTCAAAACGATAAAGTGATATTAATTATGGGCGACTTAGCAGCAGCACTGACCACTTCGATTAGTCCCAAAGCTAATAATCAAACGACTCATCAATGGGTGTATCAAGCCCTCAGACATGCCGTACTAGCGGGTCATGTCGAACCCGGACGCTCCATCACCTTGCGCGGCATCGCCAATACTTTAGGAGTGAGTGCTATGCCTGTGCGTGAGGCGATTCATCGCTTATGCTGTGAGGGTGCATTGGAGATGCTCGACAATCGCCGCATTCAAGTACCGCGTATGAATCGCACTAAATTACGTGCCTTGTATGAATTGCGCATTGTGCTAGAAACTCATGCGGCTACCAGTGCCTTACCTTATATTCAAGAAGCCCAGATAGCTAAGCTTAGACAATTAGATCAAGCCATTGACCAAGCCTATGAAAGTGCTAATCCCAGCTCCGGTAATTTAGCCAATCAAGCCTTTCACCGCTATTTGTATGAAATTAATCCGTTTCAAGTGAGCTTGCCCCTCATTGAACGCTTATGGCTGCAACTAGGTCCCTTTTGGCGCGTCACCTCTCAGTTCATTAGTGAGTATTATCAAGTCGATCATCATCAAGAAATGATTAGTGCCCTTGAGAAAAAAAATAGCTTTGCCTTACAACGCGCGATTGAGGCCGATATTCGTGATGGCATGGCCGTTTTAGAGCAATTTAATCACTTACATCATTATCTCGATGCTGAATGAATCTGAAAAGCCCTCATGCTTTATTGACAATGGCAATCATATCGTGATCACATTTGAGCTTATCAACGCTAACTTTTGGAGTATTAAAGATGACCGCAGTTGCTACCCCCTTGTCATGGCATGAGCGTGCCCAACAGTTATCTCTCCAAGGTCAAGCGTTTATTAATGGTCAATATGTACCCGCTCAGTCAGGCGCTACTTTTTCCAATCATAGCCCTATTGATGGTCGCCTACTTAATGAGGTTGCGGCTTGTGATGCTGCGGATATTGATTTAGCGGTAAAAGCAGCAAGAACGGCGTTTGAGGACGGATGCTGGGCAAAGCTCCCTCCTATGAAACGCAAACGTATAATGTTTAAGTTTGCTGAATTAATCGAACAACACACTGAAGAATTAGCGCTATTAGAGACGCTAGATATGGGTAAACCGATTCGGGATAGCTCATCGATTGATGTTCCTGCGTCTGTGCGCTGTTTACGTTGGTATGCCGAAGCGATTGATAAGGTCTACGATGAAGTAGCACCTACACCACATAATGTCATTGCTACCATTACCCGCGAACCTTTAGGGGTATGTGGACTGGTAGTACCGTGGAATTTCCCACTCTTAATGGCGATGTGGAAGATCGCACCTGCTCTGGCTACGGGTAATTCCATTGTTTTAAAACCTGCTGAGCAGTCTTCCTTAACCGCGATTCGTTTAGGTGCATTAGCCGCTGAAGCGGGTATTCCTGATGGAGTCTTTAATGTAGTCCCCGGCTTTGGTGAACAAGCAGGCAAGGCATTAGGGTTACATATGGACGTGGATGGAGTGTTTTTCACTGGCTCAACAGCGGTGGGCAAATTATTTATGCAATACGCAGGGCAATCTAATCTAAAAAAATTAGGCTTAGAATGTGGCGGTAAAACCGGACATATTATTTTGGCTGATTGCCAACGTTTAGACGTAGCAGCTCAAGCCGCTGGCTTTGGTATTTTCTTTAATCAGGGTGAAATGTGTACCGCAGGCTCGCGCTTAATTGTCGATGCAGCCGTAAAAGATGAAGTATTAGAGCGCTTAAAAGTGTTTTCTACCTTAATGCAGCCCGGTGATCCACTTGATCCTAATACCCGCCTAGGGGCTATGGTCAATCCCGAACATACCCGCCAAGTGATGAACTACATTGATTTAGGCAAGCAAGAGGCTGAACTGTTTATGGGAGGCACGCAACGTCAAGCAGTCGCAGGCGGTTGCTATATCGAGCCTACCGTCTTCCATCAAGTACCCTATCAAGCTCGCATTGCTCAAGAAGAAATTTTTGGTCCTGTGCTGTCAGTGATTACGGTTAATGGGGTAGATGAAGCGATTAAAGTCGCCAATAGTACTATCTATGGCTTAGGTGCTGGGGTATGGAGTGATAATGTTAATACCTTATTTAAGGCGACCAAAGGCTTAAGAGCTGGGGTAGTCTATGCCAATTGCTATGATGCCGATGATATTACCGTACCCTTTGGCGGCTATAAGCAATCCGGTATAGGGCGCGATAAGTCTTTGCATGCCCTAGAAAAATACACTGAGCTGAAAACCACTTGGCTACAGCTAGCCCTATGAGCCATTCAATCAATAGCTCCTTTTATCCATAATGGATGTGTAAATACCACACTAGAGGATGGTAATTTCGTTTCATTACAGGCAAAATATTGCTAAAATACAACAAAGCTTAGGATGATTCAGGAACCCCTTACTATGAAATTACAACTCTCTGTATTGACTTTAATAGCCGCTGGTTTGATCGCTACTACAACCGCCAACGCTGCTGAAGATACCAAAGCTTATTATGGTAGTGTTCGCGTAGGCGTCACTAAGTCATCTGGAGCTAGCACTGATTTTGCTAACTGGAACTCACGTCTTGGCATTAAAGGTGAAACTGAAGTTCGCCCGGGCTTAACGGGTTTTGGCAAATACGAGCTAGGTATCAATATTGGTAATAAAGATGCAACTAAAGACCTAACAACTCGCCATGCCTATCTAGGTTTAAAAGGCAAAATGGGAGAGTTATTAGTTGGTAAAACGGATACCACTTATTACAACCTAGGTGTTGCACCTGTTGATATTGCAAACTGGTGGTCTTGTAATGGCTGCGTAGGCAATATTGATAGAAAAACTAGCGTTATGTACACCAAATCCTTAGGCAAACTAAGTGTTGGTGCTGCTCATACCATGCGTGATGGTAATGATGATAAAGCTAAAGGTAATGAGTTAGGTGTATCTTATAAAGTAGGTAATACTACTTTAGGCTTGGCGGCTCAAAAACCTCATGGTGAAAAAGAAGCTATTTCTGCCGTAGTCGGTGGCTCAACAGGCAAAGTGACTTATGCAGCTTATATTGGTAAGGATAAAGCTAGCGATGAGAAGGGTGTTGACCTACATTTAGGTTACGGTAATTACTATTTTACAGTAGGTCAAAAAGATACCGCTGATGCAAAACCCTTAGGTTACACTTTAGGCTATGGTCGTGATCTAGGTAAAAACTTTAGCACATGGGTAGAAGCTAATCGCAAAGAAACTAAACCTGATGTAGGTAGCAACGCAAAAACTACTAGCTATGGTGTCGCCTTAAGATATGATTTCTAATATCCATTGATTTAGATAGTGCTCGATTTAAATTAGGCAACTTAAAAGTTGCCTAATTTTTTCGTATTACACGCAAGAGTGAGCGCTTTCTATTGAGTTACACTTGATTCAACAGCATTAGCTCTCCCGGATGCGGATTGAGGTAATATTGCCGCTCAATATAAGGCTCTGGATGACGCCTAAAATGATGTTT
Organism: Thiofilum sp.; assembly: GCF_016711335.1. Taxonomy (NCBI): domain Bacteria; kingdom Pseudomonadati; phylum Pseudomonadota; class Gammaproteobacteria; order Thiotrichales; family Thiofilaceae; genus Thiofilum; species Thiofilum sp. Next base: position 2,545,183 of record NZ_JADJTF010000001.1, on the reverse strand, counting down.
TAATAAAGTAATCGGCACAATTAACGGCAAATACCCCTGCTGGTACTTTTGAATCGTTTCTACTAACTCTGCCCTATCTTCTTTATCTAAGTGCTCACGTAAATAGCCCATAATATGCGATAAAATATTAGCATGTTGCCCACGACTCGCTATTTGCTTTAATACACTCATCAATTGACGAATATAACTTTCACATAAATTAGCAAAATCAGCTACTTGCCCAGCGGTAGCGACTAATTGCCCCAAAGTACGTAAACGATCTTGATCATGCGCCATTATTAAATATTTATGATCGGCATGAAATTGTATTAGGTCATTGGGCTGCATGCCTTGCGCCACTAACTGCTGCCAACGATAATACACATACACCCGCTGAATAAAATTCTCGCGTAAATGTGCATCGCCTAAACGTCCCTCTTCTTCTAGGGGCAAATTAGGACACTGTTGTTGCAAGGCAGCCGCGAAAATACCTACCCCCACTTTTTCAGGAGCACGCTGGTATAAATACTCAGCCTCATACACCTTGACCCGTTCCATGCCACAGCTCGGTGAGTCTTTTTTAAGAATATAACCGGATAATTGCGGGAGTTTAGGCTTTATCTGTTCAATCACCTGGCTCAAGGACTCGGTGTAATCTTTTACCTCGCCTTTTACTGTTTGCACACGCACTGTATGGTCATAACGCACTAAATGAATCGGAGTACGCGGTACACCTAATCCAGCACTCAGCTCTGGACAAAACGAGACAAAATCAAAATACTCTCCCAAAGTAGACTTAATATAAGTATTGTTTTTATGCGCACCATCGTAGCGCACTGGCTCTCCTAATAAGCAACTACTAATCCCGATTTGAATGCGCTCTGTCATTACTACCTCTGCATTGGACATAAATCTTTCATCAAACTGCAATAAAAGCTTCAAATTATCAGTTTAGGCTCTGGCATGCGTTCTTTTCGTAACCCTTGAGGCTATCAACATGAGTAAGCACCCTACCTCTGATCATCAGATGATTGATCCTGATGATATTGGTCACAATAACTCTAATAATCCTAGTTTTGAGCAAGTATTAGCTGCGCGTCTCAACCGCCGTCAGATGCTCAAAGGTAGTTTTGCTGTAATGGCTAGTACCTTATTAGGTGCGAGTTTAACAGGTTGTGACGACGATGATAGTTCGCCTAGCCCAACACCCACGCCAACACCTACCCCGACTCCAACACCTACCCCAACACCCACTCCCTCATTAACACTCAGCTTTAATGCAGTAGCCAAAAGCGTGGCTGATGCTTTAGTCGTACCTGCTGGCTATACTGCAACCGTGTTACTGGCTGTTGGCGATCCTATTAACACTTTAGTGCCGCGCTATAAAAATGATGGAACAGATACCCACTTTGCTAATCGCTCTGGTGACCATCATGATGGTATGCACTACTTTGGTATGAATAGTTTTGGTACTGGCGCTGATCATAGCAATGCTAACCGTGGCTTATTATGTATTAATCATGAAGTAGCGGAGGATTTGGGCTTTATGCACGCCAATGGTCCTACTGATTATGGTTCTAACAATACTAACGCCCGCCCTATTGGTGAAATCGATAAAGAAGTGGATGCACATGGGGTAAGCATTGTAGAAGTCGTGAAAAGCGGTGGTACTTTTGTGGTTAATCGTTATTCTGACTTTAATCGCCGTATTACTGGTGCTTCAGTAATGGATCTTTCCGGCCCTGCGGCTTATGACGATTTAATGGTTACAGCCTTTTCCACCAGTGGCTCACAAACACGCGGCACTATTAATAATTGTGGTAATGGTTATACCCCTTGGGGCACTTATTTAACCTGTGAAGAAAACTGGGCAGGTTACTTCTATCGTCGTAACGATACTACACGTACTGCTAAAGAAACTACCTCCTTAAACCGCTACGGCGTTAGTGGCTCTAGCTCAGGTCGTTATAATTGGTCACGTCCAGGTGCAGCAGATGCTACCGACTTGTATCAGCGTTGGAATGCTAATGCTAGTGGTACAAGTGCTTTCACTGACTTCCGCAATGCGCCCAATACCTTTGGTTGGATTGTAGAAATTGATCCCTTTGATAGGGACTCTACTCCTCGTAAACGTACTGCTCTAGGTCGCTTTGCGCATGAAGGCTGTTGGCCAGCCAAAGCGGTAGCAGGTAAACCTTTAGTCTTTTATATGGGTGATGACTCACGCAATGAGTATATTTATAAATTTGTCTCGACGGCGTTATGGGATGCTGCTGATGCCAATGGCGGTCTATTCGTAGGCGACAAATATATGGATAGCGGTAAATTATACGTAGCTAAATTTAACACTGATGGTACAGGTTCATGGGAATTACTCAGTATGACTAATCCCACAGTAGCTAACTATGCTACTTATGCCTTCGCAGATGAAGCCGATGTCGTGGTTAATGCGCGTATTGCAGCGGATGCAGTGGGTGCAACCAAAATGGATCGTCCCGAATGGGCGGCGGTTAACCCTGTTAATGGCGAAATCTATATGACCCTCACCAATAATAGCCAACGCGGTGGTTCTTCACGTCCCTTAGATGCTGCTAATCCGCGCTATTATGCTGATACTAAAGGTAGCTCAACCAATAGAGGTAATGTGAATGGACACATTATCCGTTGGAAAGAAACCAATAGTGATCATGCGGCTACCACCTTTAGTTGGGATATTTACCTATTTGGTGCTGAATCGGGTGCAGGTACTAATGTCAATGTATCCAACCTCACAGCAGATAATGATTTCTCTAGCCCTGACGGTTTATGGTTTAGTTACGCGACGGCGGGATTGTTATGGGTGCAAACCGATGACGGCGCTTATACCGATATGACTAACTGCATGATGTTAGCCGCCATACCGGGCACAGTAGGCGATGGAGCATCCGTTACTATTGCTAATACCGCTGTACCTAGTAATGGTAATGCGGATCAAACTGTAATCACTCGTAGAGGCGCGACGGTGAGTAGCACCACATTACGGCGCTTCTTAGTAGGACCTAAAGACTGTGAAATCACCGGTATCGCTGAAACACCCGATGGCAAAGCATTATTCGTGAATATTCAACATCCGGGAGAAGGTAGTACTTCGGTTACTGATCCTGCCCAATTCACTAGCCACTGGCCTCATGGTGGTAATGCACGCCCGCGTTCTGCCACAGTAGTTATCACTCGTAATGATGGCGGTAAAATTGCTGTTTAAATAGGTGAGTTCTGCCTTTTAAACACTCTAATGAGAAAACGCCCTCTAAGTTCGCTTAGAAGGCGCTTAAAACATTCGCTCTTAAGTGATTATTTTACATAAACCGCTTGCAAGCTCACATGATTAGCAGGGCGATGATGTCTTACGGGAGCCGCATGAGTAGTGGCTGTTCTATAAATCACACGATCTACTACGGCTGGACGTACTGGTTTGTGAATATAAACTACTTTTTTAACCACTGGCTTTGGCTTTTTTACTACCACAACTTTCTTAGCTTTTTTATGCTGGGCGGCCTGTTTTACCACAATAATTTTTACGGTATTAGCTGCTTTGCGTTGATGATGAGCAGCACGAGCCATTTGTTCACGGTGGTTATTATGCATACGATGCGCATTACGTACTTGACGCGCATCAACCACTACTACTTTAGCATTAGCAGGAACCGCTTGAATCGTTACTTGGTTTTGACCACCTGCTTGAGCAGTACCCATAGCACCTAAAGTTGCAGCTAATAATGCAGCGATTGCAGTTAATTTTTTCATGTTTGCTTCCTCTATTTTGGGGGGTTATATCCGTATCAAGTTATTGCGGTGTGATGTTGGATCAGCACCCTTTTCTGTCTCAACGAGGTTCATTATAGAGAAGCTGTGTTTTTTGTTTGTGCATTAAGTCCGAAACAGTTAGTAACTTATGTCACAGACGCAGTAGCTAATTTTGCAGCAAACGCCATGAACATCGCGCCCACACTCCCCGTAGAAACCGCCGATAAGCGCTTACGACGGCGAAACGTTTCAGCTAAATAAACCCCTGCATAAATTAAGGTGGCTAAATAAATAAGGCTTAAACATTGCAAAGTCACTGCCAAGATCAAAAAGGAAATCAGTTTATTATCGTAACTAGGATCAACAAATTGCACGAAAAACGATAAGAAAAACAAAATCGCCTTAGGGTTTAATAAACTAATTAATAATGAGCGCCTAAAGGGTGAACCACGAGTATCACTATCTTCTAAAGGTTGCTCAATAACTTCGGCTAAATTACGTTTATTCCAATTTTGAATAGCTGAACGCACCAACTTAATACCAATATAGGCTAGATATAAGGCTCCTGCGGATTGAATCGCTTTAAACACTAAAGGATAAGCGGTTAAAACTGAAACCGCTCCTAAGGCAGTTAAAGCCATTAAAATGGCATCACCCACAAAAATACCGAAAGCACCTTGCCAGCCTGCTTTAATTCCGCGCTGTGCAGCCGTAGCTAGAACATAAAGTGAGTTAGGCCCTGGGATCAGAATAATCGCAATGCAACCTACAAAATAGGTGGCATAGTTAAGTACACCGAATTGTTCCATGAGTGTGTGACCTAGAAATCAAAAATAGCCTGAGCTGTAGAGATGCAAGTATTAGTAGTTGAGTGGGTTTGTCAAGCGTTAAGGCAGAGGCATTGCACACTCTGCCTTAATTTTAAAAGCGCTTATTGTTTCACTACCGTCGTATCAGTCACTACAATTTGCGTACCTTGGCTAGCTATGAAAGCAGCCATTTGGCGTTGCATTTCAGTAGTAGCCTCTAAGCTTGCATTAGTTGTTAATAAAGAGGCATGCTCGCCAGCAGTAAAGCGTACTGCACCATCAACATTATTGGTTGAAGTACTAACGCTGATTAAGCCCATAGTACGAATCAGCGGCTCAGTGCCCGCTAGTGGATGACCAGTGACGCTATTAGGAATAACAGCTTCTCCTAGTACCTCATGCAGTAAAACAGGATGTTGCTGTGCTGCTTTAGCACCCAAATTAATCGGATCAGCAGAATCAATCATAAATTGCGTAGCGAACATAAAGCTGTCATAAGCCGCAGTACCCGCAACAATGCCTTTGGAAGCTAAGCCTGCTCGAATTTCTGGACCAAAAGTAGGCGATCCATCCAATAAACGCGCAATACCACCACCAGGCACAGACAATAAAGCAGGCGTTGAGCGCTCTTCTGTGGCTAGATAACCAGTGCCTACAATCGAGCCTAATGAAATTCCCACATAGCTGACTTTACTGGCATCCAGTTTCACTCCTTGAGCACTCTGTAATCCATCTAGACTATTGCGCAATACCAATAAATCGGAGATACCTTGACGAATATTATCCCGTGAGACTAATGGCACTGAGAGATTAATGAAATGCTCACCTGACTCATCAATCACCCCATCAGCTCCCGCTGCTCCAGTAGTATTATTAACCAGATCTAGGTCAAAAGTACGTTCAAAACTGGTACGTAACGCATCCATCCCCTCACCCAAATCAATACCATGTAAGGGTAGATCAACCGCAATAGTCGCAAACCCTTGTGAGGCTAATGTATCGGCAATGCGCAATACTGAAGCACGATTCGAGGTAATACCATGCTGATAAATCACTACAGGCCAACCTGCTGTGGGCATTGTTTTGCCGGAAGCAGCGCTAGGGGTAGTTAGCATTACGGGAATAGTTTGGGTGCTGGTGGCACTAGGAGTAGGATTATAGCGTGTTAAGAAACTATCACCTGCACCTTTCCAATACGCAGTCATAGGAGCCGCACGATCTAAATAATAAGGTACTTGTAATGCGCCTGCATGCACATTTGTTTTAGCCGTGGCAAAGGGAATAGCCTGAACCTGTAAAGGTTTAGCGGTTGCTTGTACTTTGACTGCATTTAAAACAGGAGTCACAGATTGAGTGGTAAAAGACCAACTTAAAATAATGGAATCCTTCGCTACTCCCTTACTAGCTGCTGCTGTTTCTTGAGCGTTAACCAGTAGACGTAGTGTTTCTGTAGTAGGATCAGTAAAAGCAGAACCTGATTTTAAAGCCGCATAAGAGGTTGTAGTCGCAACTGATCTATCTTCTTGGTCTTTAATACCGGAGGTTAACACGACTAGATAACTGGTACTTTCTTTTAAGGGCTTAATAGGAACCAGCGCTAAAGTTGTGCCCGCACTATCTAATGTCGCCACTAACTCGGTACTGGTTAGTTCACGCACGACACTCGCCACTAACCCGCCAGTTTTAGTAACCTCAAAGACACGTACTGATTGTCCTAGGACAATGGATGATGCTTTAGGTGCTACATTAAAAGCACTCGTGATCGGCATAGTTAAACTAAACCCATCTAATGTGTTCAGCATTGTTCTCAGCACTGCACTAGGATCATCAGGATTAATAGGGAAATTTAAAGTTCCATCTGTACTACCACTAAATAATAAGTCATTGGTAGTTGGTATTTGTCCAGTACTTAGATCAAATACTATGCTTGTTGTAGCACTATGTTCAGCACTACCACTAGAATCATCTGAGCCACCACCACAACCTGTAAGGGCTATTATTACTATTGAACTAACTAACGCTAACCGATGAAAAGACTGTCTAATCATCTCAATTACTCCTTAGCGGATATTATTAGGCTTAACTATTACGACTCAATATTTATAGGAATTAGAATGTCCAGTTTAATTGCGTACTGATAATATCCACACTGGAATCATAATCACCCTTTAGGACATGATTTCTGCTCGACTTATTTTCAATAGGTGTCTTTTTGGTAAATATGTGGGTGTAGCCCACGTCAACACTAAAGTTTTTACGGGGTTTATAATTGGCACCGAAGCTTAACCAAGTACGGTTAGAATCAGGAGTACGTGGACTACGAAACTCAGCATTAGGTACAGGAGTTTCATCATAAGCAATACCTGCTTTTAGTTTCAAGCGGTCATTATATTGATAATTAGCCCCGATTGAATAACGACTAGCATCTTTCCAGTTTTGTGGTAGATTCGTTATGTCTGTATTATTACTGGTGCGAATCACTTGTAATTTATTAAAACTGCTCCAGCGGGTTCGAGTAACATCCGCCAATAACTCTAAACGGTTATTAATTTGATGCGCTACCGATAATGAAAAATGAGCGGGTAACTTAGCTTCAGCCGTAACTTCGCCATTAGCTAAACTTACCAATGCAGGCACATTAGAAAATGTTGCATCTCCTTCCAGTTTATGTTTCATACTGGAACGGTAACTAGCCCCAATGCGGGTTTTGGCAGTGGGTTTTAACAAAACACCTAGATTATAACCCGTTTCAACATTATCCCCTTCAATGCTAATTTTACCATCTGGTCGACCTAAGGCAGATAAATCTAGAGCACTTTTAAGCTCAACTTCCATTTTCTGGACACTAATACCTGCGCCCACACTAAATTTATCATTGACCTTATAAGCTACTGAGGGATTGAAATTAATGGTTTGAATATTAGATTCTAGCGAGTGATAGCGTCCTACCCAATCATCATCATATTTGGTTCCTAAACCAAAGGGGGCATTGATACCGACACCAAAGCGCCACTTATTGCCTTTTCCCTTCACTAAATAAGCATTAGGAATAACACCTGTATTACCACCATCATCATCTTTTCCGGTTAGAACACCACCTGCTGGAGTAGTAGAACCATTATTAGTGAACTTAGCTTTGGGGGCGACTATGTGACCTGCGATAGCGGTATGAGTACCAGCCGGTAACTCGGTCATAGCCGCAGGGTTATACCAGACTACCGACGCATCCTCTGCGGTGGCGTTAACACCCGCATAAGCATTACCTGTGCCAGAACCTGACTGATTAGCGAGAGCAAAACCCGCAGATTGAACGGTGGCGCTGAGTGTACTTAGGACGAAGGCAGTACCAAAATGCCATATGTATTTCATTGTTATCTCCTCCTGTTGTAATTAGCCAACACTAACAAAAATTAATAGGCTTTGCATTAGCATTTCTACGCTAATCCCTTGACGTTACGTCAAGTCAAAACTACGCAAAACCAATAAAAACTAGCATCTTAACTAAACTATGCTTTAGGATAACCGAGCCGTTACCAGAGTAGCTGATGAGGCTACACTAAGAGGCTGGAGCGTTTATAAACTTGGTTTACCACACTAATATGAAAGGATAATAAAATGGATGCAGTCAAAATTTTAGGTAGCTTATTAAGCAGTGGGGTACTGTCTAATGGCTCTGGTAGCAACGTATTAGGTAATTTGCTGGGTGCTGCTTTAGGTGGAAATCAGCAAGCTAGAGGTATGATTGGCATGTTAGGCAGTCTGTTGGGCGGCAGCAATCAATCAGCAGGCGGCATAGGCGGATTATTGGGTAGTTTGCTCGGCGGTGCTCAACAGCGTCCGCAAACTCAAGGCGGTGGTGTAGGTGATTTACTAGGTAGTTTGCTCGGTGGTGCTCAACAACGTCCTCAAGCTCAAGGCGGTGGTGTGGGTGATTTATTAGGTAGTTTACTCGGTGGTGCTCAGCAGCGCCCTCAAGCCCAAGGTGGTGGCGTGGGTGACTTATTAGGCGGGCTGTTAGGTGGCAATAAAGCCGCTGCACCTGCTGGAACTCCTGATCTGGGCAGCTTACTAGGTGGAGCTATGTCTAAATACTTAGGCACTCAAAGCGCGGATCCTAAGCTGGCTGAATTAACCGATAGCTTCCTACCTCCTCAAGCCGTTAATCAACAAGCCCTACAAGATCAAGCAACACTGTTAATACGCACTATGATCAATGCTGCTAAAGCTGATGGCAAAGTCGATGCACAAGAACAAGAGCGTATTTTAGCCAAGGTGGGCACATTAGATGCAGAAGAAGCGGCGTTTATTCGCAGCGAATTTCAAGCACCTTTAAATGTGAACGCCTTTATTCAAAGCGTTCCCGCTGGTATGGAGCAGCAAATTTATACCGTATCTTTGATGGCGATTGATTTAGATACGAAACAAGAAGCGCAGTACTTAATGCAACTCGCTCAAGGCTTACGTTTAAATCCCCAACTTTGCAATCAGATTCACGAGCAAGTGGGTGCTCCTAAACTGTATGCTTAACGTTTAAGCTAATCGTTAAGGGTAGTCTCGACTACCCTTAGCTATTGTGCATACCTCTCCAAACTATTTCGCCCCTATTCTAGTCTCGGTTATGCTAGCTATTTGGCTATCCAGAGGTAGAAACGATTATGTTTAAAGCAACAGTCTTAGCCACTTTACTTAGTTTGTCGGTAATTATGCCTACAGTAAACGCAGACGAGGTTTGGAATACTAATACCGGTAAAGTCGTTTACGAATCCGAACAAGGCTCTACGGCTATTTGGACTTATGGAAGCGGTGCTGAGGTAGGTATTATTTACATCTTAGGCTTGGCTAAGGTTTATAAAAACCGTGGACGCTACGATGGCTATTGGGCACAAAAAACTTCTAAGCAAAAATGTGACTCTGAGCGGCTCGGTTTGAATGGTGAAATGACACCCTATTGGGGGCGTTTCCAAATTCGGTTTATCGACAAGAATTTCCCCTCACGTTGGGAAGCTGTTTGGAGCTACTGTGATGGAGCGGCTCAATCTACCAAAATAGTAGGTGCTCCTGCCCAACCTTAAACCCTGCGCATTATTTTTCAATTTAGTACACCTTTAGCACGCTAAAGGTGTGATTTCATATAAAAGCGCTATAATACAAACCAATAAGCTGATAATACTTGAGCTAATTACCTATCCCACCTATCGGTATTTTCAGTATAACCTCTTTTTTTTTGCTTACACTGATGGTAGCCCCATGTATCGAGTTAACCCTAATATGAAACAACAACAAGCACATAAAATTCGTAAGGCTGTGATCCCTGTCGCGGGTTTGGGCACGCGTATGCTACCTGCCACTAAAGCGATTCCTAAAGAAATGCTTCCCGTGGTGGATAAACCCCTAATTCAATACATTGTGGCTGAGTGTGTAGCAGCAGGTATTAAAGAAATTGTATTAGTTACCCATTCGAGTAAAAACTCGATTGAAAACCATTTTGATACCAGTTTTGAATTAGAAACCATGCTGGAAAAGCGCGTTAAACGTCAATTATTGGATGAAGTACGCTCTATTTGTCCCAAAGATGTGACTATTATGCATGTGCGTCAAGGCGTCGCTAAGGGTTTAGGTCATGCGGTATTATGTGCTTACCCCCTGATTGGTGATCAACCTTTTGCGGTAGTTCTGCCCGATGTATTAGTGGATGAGGCGGCTTGTAATCTTAAAACCGAAAATCTAGCTCGTATGCTAACGCTATTTGATGAAACGGGTGCGAGCCAAATTATGGTTGAGCCTGTGCCTTTAGAAAATGTGTCTTCTTACGGGGTAGTCGATATTAATGGGCACAGCTTAGAACCGGGTAGCTCTGCTCCTATGGAAGCTGTAGTTGAAAAACCTGCCATTAATCAAGCCCCCTCTAATCTAGCCGTAGTTGGACGCTATGTATTGCCTGCTGCCATTTGGGACATGTTACGCCGCACGCCTCCGGGTAAAGGGGAAGAAATTCAACTCACTGACGCTATTGCTATGCTCATTGAACACCCTGAATATCCTGTACACGCTTTTCATATGACGGGGCGTAGTCACGATTGCGGCGATAAACTAGGTTATATGAAAGCCAATGTGGAATATGCCACTCGCCACTCTCAACTCGCCCCCGAATTTAAGAGCTTTTTAAAAGCCTTGGTCAAAACCTTCGACTAATAACAGTGACTTTTAAGGGTCTAGCTAACAGTAATCGTGTGTTTCTGGAGCAGTCTTGGCGGCAAGGACGCCGCCTTGAAGCGTACACGGATGTATGTATAGCGTCTGCGGAGGAAATGCGCGATTACGTTGGCTCAAGTACTTACCCTAAAAGCCAGTGTTGCTGGCTTTTAGTGGATAGGCATTAAGCACTAGGTAGACGCGGCATAGCTAAGAAGGCTCGATGAAGCTGATTAGCCCACTCATGTCGCACTGAAATGAGATAGGGGTGATCCGCGTCTAATTTGAACGCTTGAGCCGTTTTAAATTGATTAGTTCGATAAATCAATAGCTCAATGGGTGGTCCCACACTCGCATTACTTTTCATGGTCGAGTCCATGGAAATGAGCGAGCAAATCGCTGCATCTTCCAAAGAGGTCGCGGCATTGATAAAGCGATCAAGTACGGGTTTTCCGTATTTACTTTCCCCAATTTGTAGGTAAGGCGTATCATCCGAGGTCGTTATATAATTACCTTGGGGGTAAATCATATAAAGATTATGCGGACGCCCCATAATTTGACCACCTAAGATTAAAGTAGCATCTGGCATAAAACCGGTATTTTCTGAGTGGCGTCTAATACGGTTAACCAGCGTTTCACCAATATAATCGGCAATGTCGGCTAGGTAATTTAAAGTATTTAGATTGTAGGGTTTGTCCTCCACAATGTCGCGGCGCAATTGTTGTAGGACTCCTTGAGTAGTCCCTAAATTACCCGCGCTCATGAGTACTAGAAACCGGTCGGGGTTGGTTTCAAAGACGTGCATTTTGCTATAAGTGCTTACATTATCGATACCCGCATTAGTGCGTGAGTCAGATGTAAAGACCAAGCCGTCTGTTAGATAGGTTGCAACGCAATAGGTCATGGATGCTTCTTGAGAGTTTTTGGTGAGATATAAATTATGCGACTCGTACCCTAAGGTCAATGGTTAGCAGTAGAAACATTCACGCTCCATTAGAAATAGGCTATGCTTCACCTCCCAAAACACTAGGTGCTCACTCAACCAAGAAGGAATTACGAGGACTAATACCACTATGAAGTTTAATCAACGTTTCCGTATGCTGCTGGCTGGTGCGGTATTAGTAGGCACTGTATTACTATTATTATTTGTATTTTTTGCCACTCAAAGCCTCTTAGATGTCTGGGCACGCCTGCAAACCTTACCTAGCTGGTTATTTTATACTTATCTTGCTTTGATTTTAGGCGTTATTTTCAGTAGTGCGTGGGTGATTTATAAACTGATGTTTCCTAATCGCTCGCGCCTCGCAGTCAATCAAGCTCCACCTACTGCGGAAAGCCTAGCGCAAGAAATAGAGCAAGTTGAAGACACGGGCATTGATATGAGCGCAATCCGTGCTGAATTAGCTAAACTGCAACAGCGTAAAGCGGCGGGGCAAATTCATATTGCGTTTTATGGTGATGTCAGCACGGGTAAATCATCCATTATCAAAGCATTACTACCTGAAGCCAATGTAGAAATTAATATTCGTGGGGGTTCTACCCGTGAAATTGCCGAGTATCGCTGGACCAGTAGCGCGGGTGATCAACTTTTATTAACCGATTTACCGGGGCGTAATGAAGCAGATGGTGAATTAGATCAAGTCGCTTTAGATGAAGCGGTACGGGCGCAAATAGTGGTATATGTGACCGACTCTGATCTCAGCCGCACGCAATTTAATGATATTATTACTCTCTACCAATTTAATAAGCCTACCATTATTGCGGTTAATAAAAGCGACCTGTATACCCCTGAGGAACAAAACCAAATTCGCACCCAAATTGAATCGCGCTTTGAAGATCAAGGTCCTAAAGTGGTATTCGTGCAATCAGGTGGACAAGAAGAAGTGGTGCGTATTACCCCAGAAGGTCATGAAGAAACCTTTATGCGTCCGCGCAAAATTAAAATTGAAGCACTAGCCAAAGCCATTCAAACTATTATTGATGATCGTGATGAATTATTAGGCGAATTACGCGATGCTAGTGTATTTAGTCTAGTCAAACAAAAACTCGATGCGACTAAGCGTGAGCATCGCCATGATCAAGGTAAAAAGATTGTCCACACCAGTACTCGCAATGCGGTATTAGGGGCAATGGCAGCAATGGCTCCGGGAACGGATATTGTGATTCAGGGGATTATTGGCACACGGATGGTACAAGAACTATGCAAGCTTTATGATAGTCCAGTAAGCCAATTAGATCTCGATGACTTTTTAGACTTCAGTCAAAATCAAGTTAAAAAGACTTTGCCCTTAATCCTTGCAGTGATTGGTAATGGTCTGAAAGCCTTTCCGGGTCTGGGGACAGTGGCTGGAGGCTTAGTCCATGCAGTGGCTTATGGACTGATTTTTGATGCACTCGGTAATGCTGTGTTACATACTTTAGAACAGCGCGGTGAGCTAAAAGCAGCACCCGCCGCTATTACTTTTAGGGAGATGTTGAGTGGAAATCTGGAAGAACGTACAAAAACATTTGCCAGATTGGTTATCGACCATTACAAATCAGATTCCAGTGCTAAACAAGAAGACCAGCGCTCCTGAATCCGACACCATTGAGGTCACAACCGAGCCAAGGATGGCAGAAACACCTGAACCCTCGAAAAGTGGCGAACAACACTTAAAATTGGCTACTGACAGCCTGCGCAAACTGTTTGAGGATAATATCCCCGATAGTGTGCGTGATGCTTTGCAGGATGACTATGAGCAAGTCAAAGCCATGCTGGACAAGCTAGAGCAAGGTCATGTGCATATTGCGGTGTTTGGGCGCGTGAGTGTGGGTAAATCTTCTTTACTCAATGCCCTAATTGGTAAAACTATTTTCAGTACCAGTGTGCTGCATGGCGAGACTAAGCAAGCGTCAATGAGTGCTTGGTCTGAGTATACGGATCACGGTATTTATTTAATCGACACTCCGGGCATTAATGAGGTGCACGGTGAAGAGCGTGAAAAGCTCGCTTTTGAAGTGTCAAGGCGTGCCGATCTATTGCTTTTTGTGGTGGATAGCGACTTGACTGAGGTCGAATTTGAAGCTTTAAAGCAAGTGGCTCAAGTGCATCGCCCGATTATTTTAGTAGTCAACAAAGCGGATCGCTACAACGAAAACGAGCGCAAGCAATTACGCGCTATTTTACGCACTCGCACCCAAGGCATTATTGCACCGGAAAATATTGTTTTTACCGTGTCGCAACCGCGCAATCAAACCGTGATTACCGTAGATGAAAATGGCGAAGAACACGAAAGCGTGCGTATACGCCCAGTTGATATTGCCGCTCTTAAAACGCGTCTCTGGGATATTATTGAAGCAGATGGCAAGACGCTTTCCGCCTTAAATGCCTCATTATTCGCTAGTGATCTCAGCCAAGAAGTCTCGGAACGCATTTTACAAGTGAAGCGCGAATTAGGGGCAAAAACCATTCGCCTTTACTGTATTGCTAAAGGGGTCGCGGTCGCGGTTAATCCTATTCCAGTCGCTGATTTAGTGGCCGCAGCAGCGGTTGATGCAGCGATGGTATTGCATTTATCCAAGCTCTATGGCTTACCTATGTCGATGAAGGAATCAAAAGAACTCATTACCGTGATTGCCACTCATCTGACTTTATTGATGGGAGCCACTTGGGCAGTGCATCTACTCTCTTCAGCCTTAAAAGTGTCTACTTTTGGGGTGTCGACACTGCTTACCGCCGCCACTCAAGGAGCTTTGGCTTGGTATAGCACCCTAGTGATTGGGCAAGTCGCCGAGCGCTGGTTAGCTAATGGCAAATCTTGGGGCGATGCTGGTCCTAAATTCGTGGTACAACAAATTCTGGATAGTCTTGACCGTGACTCGGTAATGTCGGAGGCACGCGAAGAAATTTTATCTTATATCCGCACTAAAAAAGAAAAGGATAAATAATGCCTCATTCGATACGGCGTTGGTTATTAGTGGCAGTAGTGCTCAGTGCCGCTATTTATCAATACTTTTTTAATCAAGGTCATCAAAATAGTGTCCCGCCACCGACTACGCCCGCTCAAAGTAACGCGGTAAATGTTAAGGAACACACCGCAGCAGTAGCTAAAATTCAACAAGCGCTACGCGAACAAAATACCGAGGCTAAATTTTGGGTCACTTTATCCGGCAAAGTGATTAAATTATTAAAAGACGACCGTGAAGGTGCTATGCACCAACGTTTTTTAATTGAGATAGCCCCCAATACTACCCTATTAATTGCGCACAATATTGATTTAGCTAAGCGTGTCCCTGTTCAGCAAGATACTCTAGTCACCTTACGCGGCGAGTATGTCTGGAATGATAAAGGTGGAGTTTTACATTGGACACATCATGATCCCAAAAATCGCATTCAAGGCGGCTGGATTGATTATCAAGGTTTGCGCTATCAATAAATTAACCGTTTAGCCATCTACCGTGTCAATGCTGCCACTAACACCGAGCACACTCGTTAAATTTCCTTAATCACCTATCATTCTCATTTTCAAATTAGCTTAGTAGGCAAGGATGCCTATCTAGCTAAATTAATCCCATTAAGTCTAAAAATTATAGAATGGTGTGCTATGATGATTAAGGGTGTGTCAAAACATTATCACTGGCTCAGTATTAGTCTACATTGGACAATGTTTTTATTATTAGTCCTAACCTTTATTACTATTGAGTTGCGCTTTATTTTCCCCGAAAAAACCCGCTCTCATGATTTAATGCGTCTATGGCATTATATTTTTGGTACTAGCATTTTCTTTTTAGTGTGGTTACGTTTATTAGTACGTTCTTGTACTAGCACCCCTAATATTGATCCTAAGCCCGCCTATTGGCAGCATATTTTAGCTAAAATAGTACATTTTGGTTTGTATTTATTTATGTTAGTCGCACCGCTTATAGGATGGCTACATATTAGTGCTGCGAATCGCACTCCTACTTTTTATGGAGTAAAGCTACCCGTATTTGTTGATCCTAATTCAAATTTAGCCCAGACTTTATTAAATTATCATGATGAAATTGCATTAGTAGGTTATACGTTAATTGCTTTACACATCGTAGGGGCTTTATTTCATCATTATATTTGTCGAGACTCTACTCTCATTCGTATGCTACCTAAAACTGGGGGCAGTAAGACTCGTCCCAACTATCAGAGAGCTTCCACTCCTCAGTTGGGTCAATTATTGAAAAACTAACTTAGTGCCACTTAACCCCAGTATCAGACCTTCTACCCTCACTGTACTAGGCAGAGCGCAGGTATCCACTATGCTCTGCCTAACGCACTCCTGCTCTTAAGATTGCCTTCAGATAACTACTTTATACATAACCAAACTTTGGTAATTAGGATTTTTTTCATGATTAACACACAACGCTACAGCACTCTTTCTATTAGTATGCACTGGGTCATGCTATTACTGATGGCTGCGGTCTATTTATGTATTGAATTACGGGTTATTTACCCCAAAGGCACAGACCCGCGTGAAGCCCTGAAAATGTGGCATTTTATGTTAGGTTTAGCGGTTTTTGTTTTAGTATGGATACGCTTATTAGCGCGTATGTTTGGTAATACTCCCACTATCAGCCCAACACCTGCTGCATGGCAGCTATTACTCTCTAAAGTTATTCACCTAGCGCTTTATGCTTTTATGCTAGGTATGCCTATTTTAGGATGGTTAGTACTCAGTGCTTCAGGTAAACCAGTACCCTTCTTTGGTTTAGAACTACCCGCATTAATTGGCACTAATGAAGAATTAGCTAAAGAATTAAAAGAAATTCACGAGATAATTGGCACAGTAGGATATTGGTTAATTGGTTTACATGCTGTAGGCGCACTGGCTCATCACTATGTATTTAAAGATAATACTTTAATGCGCATGCTACCTAGTCGCGCTTAAACTGTAAAAGTTTAAATTTCAATGGCACTGTTTCATTATAACAGTGCCAAACCAAGTTTTAATGACCATCGGCATCTAATAACCAAGCTTTTTCAAATGCGATTAAATGCTCCTTACCTGAAGCTTTTAAATACTTGCGCACCAAATCGCACTCAGCATTATATTTAGCCAATCCCATTTGCCCGCGCATTAATTGAAACCGCAAATAGACCAACCACGTATTTAATACATCCGTTTCACAATAATGACGAATATCTGGCAGTTTACCCGCTTGATAAGCCTCCCAAACCTTAGAACCATCCATACCCATTTTACCGGGGAAACCCATAATAGTCGCTAACTCATCTAAAGGTGCATTAGCTCGTCCGGTATAAAGGGCTAATAAATCCATTAAATCGGTATGGCGTAAATGATAGCGGCTAATATAATTATTATATTTAAAGCTCGAATCATCCTCACCTAAATCCCAATAACGCGGCGCACTGATTTTATGCAGCATGGCACGATAATGTAAAACAGGTAAATCAAACCCACCGCCATTCCACGAGACTAAAGTAGGTGAGTACTTTTCAATGCCATCAAAAAAACGTTGAATTAACTCTTTTTCACTAGCTTGTTCATCCCCTAACGACCATACCTTAAACTCATCATTACGTCCCCTGAAAGTCACCGAAATCGCTACAATGCGGTGCAAATGATGCGCTAAAAACTCTGATCCGGTTTTTTGAAAACGTAAATGAAACATCGCCTTAGCAATGCCCTCTGGATCTAAATCGCCCAACTCATAAATACGCCGCCCCCCCTCAATATCAGGAATGGTTTCAATATCAAATACTAAAGTGTTCATGGTTATCCTTTGTTACTACTAAGGGCTTATCGTTATAATTACACCACTATCCAATGATATTAGATGTTTCTGGAAGAGTCTTGGCGGCATGGATGCCGCCTTGAAGCGTACAAGGATGTATTTACAGCGTCTCTGGAGGAAACATCTAATATCATTGGGTTAGTTGGGCTGCTAAATATCAAGCTGGAAAAACGCCAGTTGAAATATAACGATCACCCCGATCACAAATAATTGCCACTATCGTAGCATGCTGCACGGTCTGTGAGAGTCTAAGCGCTGCCGCCACTGATCCCCCCGATGACACCCCACAAAAAATCCCTTCCTCAGTCGCTAAGCGGCGCATAGTAGTCTCCGCCTCTACTTGCGTTACATCTAACTCCAGATCCACCTGTGCCGCATTAAAAATTTCAGGCAAATATTCGGGTGTCCAGCGGCGAATCCCCGGAATTTGATCTTGTTGTGTCGCAGGGCGCACGCCAACAATTTGAATACTAGGGTTTTGCTCTTTTAGATATTTTCCCGTTCCCATAATGGTTCCGGTTGTACCCATACTACTCACAAAATGGGTAACTTGCCCTTGAGTATCACGCCAAATTTCAGGACCCGTGCCTACATAATGTGCTCGTGGATTATCGGGATTAGCAAATTGATTCAGTACCTTACCCTTCCCTTCGCGCTCCATCTGTAAGGCTAAATCACGCGCTCCTTCCATCCCTTGCGCTTTACTCACCAAAATCAATTCTGCCCCATACGCTCGCATCGAAGCACGGCGCTCAGCACTCATGGTTTCGGGCATAATCAGTACCATTCTATAGCCTTTCATCGCGGCCACCATCGCCAAAGCTATCCCCGTATTGCCGCTAGTCGCCTCAATCAAGGTATCACCTGCCTTGATCTCACCACGTAATTCAGCTTGTTGAATCATAGAATAAGCAGGACGATCTTTGACGGATCCAGCGGGGTTATTACCTTCTAATTTGACTAATAAGGTATTAGTGGTTTGTCCGGGTAGGCGCTGTAGTTGGACTAGAGGGGTGTTGCCAATTAAGGTTTCAATCGTGGAATAAGACATAGTGACTCATCTAATGCTTAGTAAGATCAGCCACTATACACGCAGGTAGGAAGGTCGAAAAGCTCAGTCACAACCAGTACACCCTTCTCAATTGGCTCTAACTATTACCGGAACAGCCGTAAAGCCCCTTCCTTCAGGTAGGGGATATAAGGCTATCGGCGATAGCCGATGAAAGGCAGGTCATGAGCATGACATCCTGCTATTTTAATAGTATAATCAATAACATGAAGCCAATGACTCACCTAAAAACCCTCAAAGTACGTATCAAGGATAAGCACGCGCCTATTCTGGAGCAAATGGCGTTTGAGGTGAATCAAGTCTGGAATGCTACTAACGAAATCACCGCCCTTTATTCCTACGTCCCTGTTCCCGAAGTGGGCTGGGTACGTAACACCTTTTCCGCCTTTGACCTGCAAAAGCAGTTAAAAGGTATGAAAGCCGAACGCGGATTTAGTATTCACTCGACTACCACACAAGAAGTCATCGCTGCTCACTATAAAGCCCGTCGCCAATTCAAAACTGACAAATTGCGTTGGAGAGTTTCCAGTGGTTCTAAACGTTCATTAGGCTGGATACCCTTTAAAGCGGGAGCTGCGAAATGGAAAACGGGACAAGTCTATTTTGCAGGTCACTACTTCAAAGTATGGGATAGCTACGGACTGTCTCAATATGAATTCCGTTCAGGTAGTTTTTCTCAAGATGCACGAGGTCGTTGGTATTTCAATATCGTGGTAGAAGTCTCCTGCATGGAAGCCACCGCAAAGGGACAGATCGGTATTGACCTAGGTCTAAAAGATACCGCTACCTGTAGCAATGGCTTAAAGCTCGAATCTAAGCAGTTCTATCGTGAACTCGAATCCAAGCTAGGCATAGCCCAACGCGCTAAACAGAAGAAGCGGGTTAAGGCGATTCACGCTCAGATTAAAAACCGTCGCCTGAATGCGATTCACCAGTTCACGACCCAAGTCGTTAAAGACAACGGCTTAATCATCATTGGCAACGTAAGTAGTTCTGCCCTAGTCAAAACCAAGATGGCTAAATCGGTCTTGGATGCCGGGTGGCATATGCTCAAAACACAACTGAAATACAAAGCGAAGGCGCGGTCATGCGTGTGTCTAGAAGTCAATGAATCGTACACTACCCAAGTCTGTTCGTGTTGCGGCTGTATCAGCTCCAACAGTCCGAAAGGTAGAGCAGGCTTGCGAATCAGAGAATGGTCATGCCCTGAGTGTGGGGTAACGCATGATAGAGATGTCAATGCGGCTAAGAATATTCTCGCGCTCGGACATGAGCGTCTGGCAGCAGGAATCCTCGTCCTTTAGGGCGGGGAGGATGTCAACCTGTGCAACGTTATTTGCTCTTAAACCTAATCCACTCTAAGATCACATTTAACTATGTAGTTGGATACACATTATGCAAACCTTACTTACTACTAAAACTATTTCCATGACTGAATTACGTGAACCCGCCAAAGTATTGAGTCAAGCAGGAGATACACCTATCGCCATTCTGAATCGTAATCAAGTGGTGGGTTATTTTGTACCTATCAGTGCAGTAGAAACCGGCCAAACTCGCCTTTCTAGTTTAGAAGCGGTCAAACACGCTTTTGCTAGACAGAAGCAACGCCTTACCCCTGCGTTAGATTATTTGCGAGATAAATAATGGCTTACGTTTTATTAAGCGTTGAACAAATTGAATATCTACATGAAGAAGTACTTTATGATGGTGAACTGTCAGGTTTAGCGGGTGATAAATCTCTAGCTAGCGTATTGGCACGAGTCGAACATCGTCTAACCTACGGTTTAATCAACGATGTTTATGAACTAGCTGCCACTTATGCTACGGTATTAGCAGTCGGGCATGTATTTAATGACGGTAATAAGCGTACTGCCTTTACCACTATGAACGTCTGCTTAGTATTAAATGGCATTGATCCACAATTTGATGTGATAGAGGCAGCAGATATACTGATTGAAATAGCACAAGGAAAAAAGAATGAGCAGGACTTAGCAGTTTGGCTTCGTAACCGTACCACAAATAATTGAAATCAATAACCCAACTTAACTTTGCACTGCCTACGAACTAGCCAAGTCTAAAACCCACTGTCTTTATTATCCCAAGCACCATTTTCCCGCGATTACAGTACACAGCCCAAGCATTGTTACTGTTACATAGTTATTAAAGCTCACACCCTTACCCAGTTTATTCATAGCATCTTGCCATGTGTATTTTTTAATTGTTCCCAATTCGCACCGCTTTGCGCTTCACTACATTTTTTCCACATCAGTTTAGAACACCTCTCTATAAGATACTTTGAATAAAGCTGATGATTATTGAGCTTGAATGCTATCGTGTAGTACTTGCGCGGTTTCTTCCCAATTTTGCTCTAGCATCACCGCATGTCCAGCATTGACCCAATCTAATGAACACCGATAAGTACTCGCCGTCCACTGCACAATACCACTCGGTACTAGCCGATCATGCCTTGCGCCAATTACGCTAATGGGGGTTTTTAATACACGACTTACAATCGGCAAAGCGATATTTAAGTCCCACAACAAGCGCATAGACTCGCGTTGGGGAGCACTAAACCAACGTGCTAAGTCAACCTCCGCGACTGGATGATAAAATAAAATATCCCGCGCTAGGCTAATGTCAGCCGCTTGAGGAAAGCTATACACCTTAGCCATTTGCATAGCGAGTAAAGGATTAGTCCAAGTGCTTGAAATCGATAAGGGCATCATCCCTTGGGGTGGAACACTGCACATTAATACCGCAGCAGGCGCTTGATATTCGGATAGATAGCGCTGCACTACCATGCCCCCCATAGAGTGCCCTACTAAAATAGGCTCGCGTCCGGTAGCTTGTTTAATACGTAATACAGTTTGACGTACATCCGCCACAAAATCATGCAACGCTAATTGATCGAGTGGCTTACCTGCTGGTGAATTACCATGTCCCCGTAAACTTAAGGCATAAGGCCGAAAACCACGCTCGGCAAACCACGGCATAAAATATACATCCCAAATCCAAGCGCCACTTAAAATACCGTGAACAAATAAAATAGGCACAGCCGAATCGGACGCTTGTGAAGAGCGCTCTAATACTTCTAATGACATGAAAAATCCTTTTGACCCGAAAGCGCAGTGAACATACTACGCTTTGGATAGTGACGTGAAGCTAATTAAATCTAACGTTACTAGCTTCTAATTATTCCCACTCAATCGTTGCGGGTGGTTTGCCTGAAATATCATAAACCACACGCGATACCCCTTTGAGTTCATTAATAATGCGCCGTGAGCACACATCCAAAAACTCATAAGGCAAATAAGCCCAGCGTGCGGTCATAAAATCAATGGTTTCTACTGCACGCAAGGCAATCACATGATCATAACGCCGACCATCGCCTGTCACCCCTACCGATTTAACGGGTAAAAATACCGCAAAGGCCTGCGAGGTTTTATCATATAAATCGTGTTTACGTAGCTCTTCAATAAAAATATGATCGGCTAAGCGTAATACATCGGCGTACTCTTTTTTCACCTCGCCCAAAATCCGCACACCCAAACCCGGACCGGGGAAAGGATGACGATACACCATAGCAGGAGGCAAGCCTAACGCTACCCCTATCACACGTACTTCATCTTTAAAGAGTTCGCGCAATGGTTCAACTAAACCAAGCTTCATATGCTCTGGTAAACCGCCCACATTATGATGCGATTTAATCACATGGGCCTTACCTGTTTTACTACCTGCCGACTCAATCACATCGGGGTAAATCGTGCCTTGGGCTAGCCATTTGGCATTGCTAAGTTTTTGGGATTCTTCGTCGAAAATCTCTACGAATACGCGCCCAATGATTTTGCGTTTAGCTTCGGGGTCAGATACACCTTTTAACTCAGTTAAAAAGCGCTCTTCGGCATTCACGCGAATTACCTTCACGCCCATATGCTCGGCGAAGGTGTCCATCACTTGATCACCTTCTTGGTGACGCAATAAGCCCGTATCGACAAATACGCAAGTGAGTTGATCACCAATCGCTTTATGTAATAAGGCGGCTACTACGGAAGAATCAACGCCCCCCGACAAGCCTAAAATGACCTCATCCGAGCCAACTTGAGCACGTACCCGCTCAATGCTGTCTTCGATAATATTGGCAGTCGTCCACAATCCAGCACAACCGCAAATCTCACGCACAAAGCGCTCTAGTATCGCTTTGCCTTGTTTGGTATGGGTCACTTCAGGATGAAATTGCAGTGCATACAGTTGACGCGACTCATCCGCCATTGCTGCAATCGGTGCACTATCGGTACTTGCCATCAGCTTAAAGCCTGCTGGCATTTCAGTAACCTTATCACCATGCGACATCCACACGTCCAGCATGCCATGCCCTTCGGCAGTGGTAGCATCCGCGATAGTATTAAGTAGCTTTGTATGCCCGCGTGCTCGAACCGAAGCATAGCCAAATTCGCTATGATCAGAGCCTTCGACTTTGCCGCCCAATTGCACCGCCATCGTCTGCATACCGTAGCAAATACCCAGTACTGGCAAACCTAAGGTAAACACATTATGAGGAGCAAACGGGGCATTTGGTTGTGTTACTGATTCAGGACCACCGGACAAAATAATCCCTTTAGCGCCAAAATCAATCACGTCTTGCTCGGCAATATCCCAAGGTAAAATTTCACAATACACCCCAATTTCACGCACCCGCCGTGCAATCAATTGAGTGTATTGCGAGCCGAAATCTAGGATGAGAATTCGGTCAGAATGAATATCTTGGCTCATAGTTACACTCGATAGTTAGGAGCTTCTTTGGTAATAGTGACATCGTGCACATGCGATTCACGCATACCCGCACTGGTGATACGCACAAATTGGGGTTTAGTACGCATTTCATCTAAATTGGCACAACCGACATAGCCCATACTGGCACGCACCCCGCCCATGAGCTGATGAATAATCGGAGCCAATGCACCTTTATAAGGGACTCGACCTTCAATCCCTTCGGGTACGAGCTTATCTACTGCATTTTCAGATTCTTGGAAATAACGATCACTAGAGCCTTTAGCCATAGCACCTAATGACCCCATCCCCCGATATGCTTTATATGAACGCCCTTGGAATAGCTCAATTTCTCCGGGTGCTTCATCCGTGCCAGCAAATAGACCACCGAGCATCACACAATCTGCCCCTGATGCAATCGCTTTAGCCACATCACCGGAGTAACGAATACCACCATCAGCGATCATGGGTACGCCTGTACCTTGTAAAGCTTTGGATACATTCATAATCGCCGTAATTTGCGGCACACCCACACCCGCTACAATGCGCGTAGTGCAAATAGAGCCGGGACCAATACCCACTTTTACCCCATCCGCACCTGCTTTGACTAA
Organism: Thiofilum sp.; assembly: GCF_016711335.1. Classification (NCBI taxonomy): domain Bacteria; kingdom Pseudomonadati; phylum Pseudomonadota; class Gammaproteobacteria; order Thiotrichales; family Thiofilaceae; genus Thiofilum; species Thiofilum sp. The sequence continues at coordinate 2,521,208 of NZ_JADJTF010000001.1, read as the reverse complement.
ATCTAAGGCGGCTTCACCTGTGGCAATATTGCCGCCAATCACTTGCACATGCGGAAAATTCCTTTTCACCCATGTGACGCGATCCAGCACCCCTTGTGAATGACCGTGCGCCGTATCCACCACAATCACATCGACACCCGCCTCGACCAAGGCCAGTACCCGCTCTTCCGTGCCATGCCCTACTCCTACGGCTGCGCCTACACGCAAGCTACCGGATGAGTCTTTACTAGCACTAGGATGATCGGTCGATTTTTGAATATCTTTAACGGTAATCAAGCCACGTAGTTGGAATTTATCATTCACCACCAATACTTTTTCAATACGGTGTTGATGCAATAAATACTGAATCTCCTCACGACTTGCTCCCTCAGTCACCGTGACTAAGCGCTCTTGCGGGGTCATAATGGTGCTCACAGGTTGATCGAGGCGTGTTTCAAAACGTAGATCGCGTCCGGTGACAATCCCTACTAACTTTTCACCTTGCACCACTGGAACACCTGAAATCTTTTTAGCCCGTGTGAGTTCCATGACTTCACGAATCGTAATATCAGGCGTCACCGTAATGGGGTCTTTAATAATGCCACTTTCGTATTTTTTTACTGCGCGGACTTGGCGGGCTTGTTGTAGAGCACTCATATTTTTATGAATGACACCTAAGCCCCCTTCTTGAGCGAGGGCAATGGCTAGGCGGTATTCCGTCACGGTATCCATAGCCGCTGAAACTAGGGGGATATTAAGACGAATGTCGCGGGTTAGTTGGCAACTCAGATCCGTATTGGCAGGCAGGACGGTCGAGTGAGCAGGGACGAGGAGCACATCGTCAAAGGTTAGGGCTTCCTGAAGGATACGCATACTGTTTTCCAGACCTATTAAAAGTAGGCGGCTAATTATAGGGTTTGTATGATAAGTGGTAAATGGGCAATGTTTAAAGTAGTCCAGTTTCAGGCTGATATTATGAGGGCGCTGACTGCAATGACTTAAAAGACTTTGCCTAGGTTAAACTGGTTGCTCCCTTATTTGATAGGTCAGTTTTATGCTCACCCCACTAGCGCTACTCTTGATTGGTTACTCTGTTTTTAGTGCTCTGCTGCTTAGCATGACCCACCTACGTACTCCAATGGGCAAGCTGCAAGCTTCATTAGGCGTTTTGTTGCTAGCACTACTCAGTATCTTGCAACTCAGCCATTTTGCTTTCTTGCAATTACAAGCTCCTATTATTCATAGCCCTTTTTATACCAGCACTTTGTTTGCGATTGCACCGAGCTTTTATTTATTCACTAGCCCCTTTCTCTATGGCGCAACGCAGTATCGGGGGTATCAACTATGGCATTACTTACCCGTTTTACTCGCCTTTATGCTCTCACCTCAACAGGCACTACTAGCAGCATTTTTAATCGGAGCGGGGTATTTAATCTGGTTGGCTAATCGTGTGTATGCGCTACGAGCACAGCGCAATCGTTTTAAACTGGAGCTAGTGGTATTAGGTGCAGTATTTATTATAGCTTTGGGTGTAGCGGGTTTAGTGTTGTTACTGCCTTGGCTTACTGAAACGCTCTTTTTTAGCCTGTATGCTTCTGCGATTGGACTAGCATTTTTATTAATTAATGGCGTGTTAAACCTAACACCGGAGCTACCCCAGCAAGTCACCGAAGCGGCACAAGAAACTTATGCCGTCTCCACGCTCACGCAAGTAAATTGCCCTCAAGTATTGGAGCGCTTAACTACTCTAATGCAGCAACAGCGTTTTACTGATCCCGATTTAGATCTTGCTACTTTAGCTAATGAATTAGGGATTAGTAGCCATCAACTCTCTGAGCTAATTAATCTCCATTTAGGCAAAGGCTTTGCGCGTTATATTCGGGAATGGCGTGTGGAAGCGGCTAAAACTATGTTGCTTAATGAACCCAAAGCTTCGGTTTTGTCCATCGGACTCAGTGTTGGATTTAATTCGCAATCTAATTTTTATGCTGCTTTTCGGGAGATTACCGGAATGACACCGAGTGCCTTTCGTAAACTGGCTTTGAAGGTGGATAAATAAGATTGACCTGACCTTTGAGTATAGCTTATGCGTCCTGCCTAATCGGATGGTGACTACGATTTTATATTTAAATCTTGATTGGACTTCTGAGACTTGGGGGTGAGCTGTTAAAGCTAAACTCTATATAGCATCTGTGATTAGGCGGAATAGCTAGCCTGTGTGCTAGGCTCTACGATTGAATTTGTTTATATACTTATCAACTTCTTCAACCCCCTGCTTTAAAAGAAAATTTGCATAACCATCCCTGATAAACGGTTGTGATTTTGAGTCTAAGTGTCGTATAGTCATTAAACTCACATTAAGTATCTTTAAAGAGTAGAGGTCTTTTCTATGCTAATCCCAGACTATACAGACTCTCGCCAACAGAAAACTATAGCTTCATTTTCCCAGACTATACGGAGTCTGGAATAAGATGTTATACCGAGATTCCGTATAATAAACTGTTAGGATAAAATTTTGCTGCCGTCACATTACAATAAATAGTTTATTAAAGATAATAAATCGAGGAATTTATTCATGATTAATAATGGAGTGGTTTTTGGTCGTTTCCAGCCATTACATAAAGGACATATAGAACACATACTTACTGCCAAGTCCAAATGCAATCATCTTTATGTAGGCATTACGAATCCAGACCCATCAATGACAAAAGAAGATAAAACCAATATAGAACGCTCTAAGGCAAAGAATAATCCCTTTACGTATTATGAACGCTACCAGATGATCGAGAAATTACTAATTTCAAATAATATTGCCAATGCTCAGTTCACAATCATTCCTTTTCCTTTACATGATCAGCATTTAATTAAATATTATTGTCCGCTAGACTCAAATTTTTATATTTCAATATATGAAAAATGGGGAGTAAGAAAAAAGGAAATTCTTGAAGGATATAAATTAAATGTGGAAGTCATGTATAATTATCCAGAAGCTAATAGAATGATTTCAGGCAGTAAAATAAGAGAAAATTTATTAACTAATACATCATGGATAGAAGATGTGCCTAAAACAACCTTAGAAGTCATTAATAAAATAGACTTAGTTGAGCGTTTCAAAGAATTATGATGCCATGAGCAGAAAAGAAAAACTAATCAAAATCTTTAGAGATTTGAATAGTGCACACCACTATTCAAAGTTAACTGATATATATAACTTAAGTTATGGTGAAAATTTAAAAAAAGAAACAATTAACTCAATATTATCTGATGACATATCAAGAAACTCAGAAAAATCAATATTCGTTAGGGTTTCAATGGGCTATTATGGGCTAAGAGAGTGGCTTGATGTAAAAAACAAAGAATACCAAGAATTAATATATTCAAGAAAAAAAACTGATCCCCTTGATGAGTTCATAGCCGTAATTGACAAGAAAGATTTAAACAAGTTTATAGATTCAGCAGGAGTAACCAAAAAGAAAATTGATGGAGAAAGGTTATCAAAACTTAGTAAACCAATGTATCGAAAATATGCTGAAGAAACAACCGATGTAATTCAATTAGTATCAGTTTTTCTTATTAGTTATAATAATCAAATTCTCACACTTAGCAGAACAAACGCACTGCCAGAAAAAAGACTCAGAAATACAATATCTGTAAGTTTAGGTGGACATATATCTTATGAAGAAGCACATGATATTTTCAATCAATTTGATATAAACGACTCAAATTCATTAATATCAAGAGAATTGAGAGAAGAAATATCAATAACAAAAAACCATATAATAGAACCTGTTGGTTATATTTATGACAATACCACAAATATTGGTATACAACACCTTGGGTTATTACATTTGGTCAAATTGTATCATAATGAGTTTTCTATTTCTGAGAAAAGATTCTTTATTAATCCTGCATTCAAAAATACAACTGAAATCAGAGACAATAATGATATAGACTTTTGGAGTGCTAGCTTGCTAGATTACTTTGATAATAACTTATAAGGTTGCAAGATGCAATTTAACAGTATACAAGAAACTCTTAATAACCCTATTACCCAATCAGTGATAGCTGCTTTCATTTATGCAATTATTATATTCATGGCAAAAGTATTTTTTAAATACATCAAAGCTTTTGGGAAAGTCTTCAATCAAAAATCACTATTCACAACAGGAATCGTGCTCTTTACTATTTATATTTTTTTAATTGCACTACTCTTTTTAAAAAATACTATTTCTGCTGAAGTATCTCTCTCTTCGCTTTTTGGCGTATCTATAGTTCATATAATATTTCTATACAGATATATTTACAAATTAAGAAAAATAGGCATCATAGGTTCTGATCTTCACATCAAAGGAGGTTTTAGTTATCTACAAAAAATTAAAGCCTCAAAAACCAACTTTCAATTCTTAGGCGTTGGCGCAAGAAAACTGACAATTAATAATTCAGAATTTGAAAAGATGATAGAACGGGTAAATAAGAATGGAAAACGAGTACAACTATTATTATGCCACCCAAACAGTGAAGCTTTAAGATTTTTAGCATTGAGAGCCCATAAATCACCAGATGACTATTCTCACAAAGTAAATAGTTCACTAGAGTATTTGGCAAAACTCGTTCTTGAAAAAGACTATGGCATAGATATTAGGTTTTATCATTCCAATAATGTCCATGATATGCCTATTTTCAGAATAGTAATCATTAACTCGTCTTACTGTTTAGTAAGTTATACACAATTCAATGACTCAAGTCATGAAGGAGAGCTAATGCCGCAAATACATTTTTTCAGAAATACCACAGAAGATACTAGCAATTCATTTTACTTCGCTTTTTCGACCCATTTTGAAAGATTATGGAAAAAAAGTGAAGACAATATATGGAATCCTCAAGACTTCCTTATCAAAAATAAAAAATAAGCCTAACAATATATATGGTCTCCACAATCAACCCTAAACCAATAAATTCACTCAAGTTGCGCGACCTCATGAGAGCAGAAACTTAAAGCTCAGAGCTAACAGAAAACTCATGAGCTTAATCTGAAAACCATGGGCAGTCACCGTGTGAAGGTGCTTAGGCATGAGCTGCTCCAACAAGCTTCCGTATCATTCGACATGGCTTGGTTTACACCACCCTTGTTATCGGCGTTTCCCTGCTACTGGTTCAACCTGTCAACTCATGAGCTTCCTATTCAGACTTTGAGACTGTAGAAAAACCCCAAAAACCGCTATTTTGTCAGATAATTAAGCATCACAAGCATCCGAACGAGTAGGCAGGCATGGCACGCTACCAACCGACTCATTAAGGGGTAAAACGGTTGGCAGTGGACTTTAACCGACAAATCCTGCTCGGTACGTTTGAATACACGCTACAACATTTTAGATGGTAGGTGATTTATACAAATACACCTATAATAGCCCTAAACCACCTAGACTAAGATTAGAGGTTTAATCATGCTACAAACAGTTGAAGCCATTATTGAGCCAGATGGCACCATACGCTTAATGGAAAAACTGCGTATTACCCATACGACTCGCGCACTACTGACCTTATTAGAAAGCCCTTTGCCGATTAGCACCCAACCTGAGAAAGGCACAGGTGCGGCAATACTTTCTTTTTTAAAACAAAATACGCTAAAACCCGAACAACGTCGCTCTACGGCTGAAATCAATCAGTACATCCAACAAGAGCGTGATGCATGGGAGTAATAGAGTAGTGATCAAAGTCTACTTTGATACTTGTATTGTGATCTATCTGATAGAAGAGGCAGTTGGGTTTGTAGAGCCGATTAGTGCAGCTATAGCCAAAACGCCACAGATGCAAGTTTGCATTTCTCCCTTAGTCCAAATGGAGTGTATGGTAGGGGTTTGGAAACGTCAGGATAGTACTTTACAAAAATCTTATGAGCAGTTTTTTGCCCATTGCCAGATGCTCAATATTGAGCAAACCACCTATGAACAGGCTGGTAAGCTTCGCGTCAAATATGGTCTAAAAACTCCAGATGCTTTACATTTAGCGACTGCTTTAGAAAATGGCTGCAATCAGTTTTGGACAAACGATAATCGCCTAGATAAAGCATCTAACGAAATTCTTTCCATAGTTTTTTAAAGTTTTGCTTATCACTAGCTACCACTGATTAGATTAATTACCCCAACCGAATACGCCCATATCGTGTGTTTAACCCTAGAGCAAGTTCAGCAACTGCGCCCCTAATATTGATCATACGATTATCTGTCTCTGTTACCCACTTCTAGAAAGGTAGGTACTTTGCATTTCATTTAAACTCCACAATGATCATTCTGAACTAAAAATCCTCTCCATATTGATCAACTAGGAAGTCACCACCCACCCAAACTCCTATGCTCAAAACTCCTCACTACTTAGGAGTCGCTTATGCACATCTTACTGACAGGCGCATCAGGGTTTATAGGTCAAGCGCTTACCCAAGCTTTACAAGCTCAGGGTCACACTATCAAACCCATTGCACGTCGCTATGGGCACGATTTTAATCAACTCACTACCGTTGAAGCTTGGTTGCCACTCTTAGACTCCATTGATGTTGTGATCAATAGCGTGGGGATTATTGGGCAAACACGCGGTCAGTCGTTTCAGATACTACATACTCAAGCGCCTATTGCCCTCTTCAAAGCCTGTGAGCAACTCGCTATTAGCAAAATTATTCAAATCTCGGCTTTAGGGGCGGATAGCGAGGCTAAAAGTGCTTATCACCTCAGCAAAAAACAAGCGGATGATTTTTTACGTGCCACCTCCTTAAATGCTGTGGTTTTGCGCCCCTCGCTAGTCTATGGCGAGCAAGGGGCTAGTACACAATTATTCAAACGCTTAGCTCGCCTACCTCTGCTCGGAACGCTAGGTAAAGGAGATCAAATCATTCGCCCAGTACATATTGATGATTTAGTTGCAACCGTTATCCAAGCACTAACCGCCACACCTCATCCCCCTACTCTCGATGTAGTGGGTCGACAGGAATTTACCTTTATCAAATGGCTGCAATTCCTACGCCGCTTACAAGGGATTCAAAGCCCCTTACGTACTTTTTCTATTCCCATTCCTCTGGCTTTAGCAGGTGCACATTGGGGGCAATACCTTTCTCCGCTAATACATCCAGACTCGATTCATATGCTGCTGCGCGGTAATAGCGCCGATGTACAGCCGCTCACGCAATTTTTAGGGCGTGAACCGCTAGATTGGGAGCAGTTGCTATGACTTATTTAACTTTAAAATATTTACATATTCTGAGTATGGTGCTGTTGTTTGGCACAGGCTTAGGCAGCGCGTTTTATAAATGGATGGCTGATCGTAGCGGTAATATCGAGCATATTGCAGTGACGAATCGTCATGTCGTATTAGCAGATTGGTTATTTACTACTCCAACGGTGATTTTCCAGCCTATTAGTGGCTTATGGATGGTGTATTTACTGCAACTCCCTTTAAGCACACCGTGGATTGCATGGAGCTTAGGCTTATATGTTTTAGCAGGTTTGTGTTGGCTGCCTGTAGTGTGGCTACAAATCAGAATGCGCGATCTTTCTAATCAAGCCCTGCTCACTCACACTCCACTACCAAAGCAGTACTGGCGCTATGCACGGTTATGGTTTTGGCTGGGTGTGCCTGCTTTTATAGCGATGGTTATCATTGTGCTATTAATGGTGTTTAAAAGCGTAGGAGGGTGGTGAAATGAGTCAGCAATCTATGATGCAACAAGCCTTAGGCCAGCAATGGGACACTTTACCCAACGCCCTCAAGGCCCATCATCAAAACCGTAATAATCAAGATATTGGACATTTGGATATTAGCTATCCACGCTGGATGCAACCCTACTTAACCGTGATGCGTTGGTTTGGGGTCATGATGAATCGCCGCGCACAACATGTACCGACCCAAGTACACAAACACCTTGAGGGTGAATGCTTATACTGGGCGCGTACTTTAACCTTTAGTGATGGGAAAACCTTGCACTTTAATAGTTATTGGGTTTATGAGGGTAATAATGTCATTACCGAATATATCAATCGTTTCATGGGCTTGCGCTTAGCCGTAGCAATTAAAGATCAGGCATTACACTATCAGGGTCAAGGAGTGGTAATTAAATTAGGGCGGTGGCAGTTTACTGTGCCTGAGTCTTTACTTTTAGGGCACACCACGATTCTTGAGCGAGCGGTGGATGATCAGTACTTTGCTATGGATTTTCGCTTAACTCATCCTTGGTGGGGAGAGGTGTTTCGCTACGCTGGAACCTTCAAAACGGAGTCTTAGTCAGATAACGCCTAAACCTAATTGCACGGTTTAGGCGTTTGAGTGGTAAGAAACCACTACTCTAAAACAAAGGTTACTTTTAGACGAACTTGATATTCACTGATTTTACCGTCTTTTACTTGTACCGTCTGATCGGCAACCCACGCGCTTTTAATGCCCTTGAGAGTTTGTTCAGCTCGTTCGATACCTTGTTGGATAGCATCATCAAAGCCTTTTTCAGAAGTACAAGATAATTCAATCACTTTTGCAACACTCATAGCGTACTCCTAGTGGGGATAATAATAGAAATAATTAACGCCCCTTAAAGTGTAGTTTGAGTATGACTAGGCTCAGGCAGATTTGGACGAACGGTAGTAATTTTGCTTTATTCAATACTGTGGACTAGCAATGACTCTTAAATCTTGCCCCACCAGTCGCATGTCTTTGATGGTTAAACCTATTCGCTCAGACATATGCTGAAGCGGTAGTTGTACTAATGGACGCCCCGTTGATCCCATAAAATGTGGCGCTAAATAGAGTACTAACTCATCCACTAATTGCGCCTCTAATAGTGCGCCACTTAATGTTGCACCAGCCTCCACATGGACTTCATTAATGCCTTCTTTAACTAAAGACTGTACTACTTGATGCAAGTCTAATGTAGAGCTATCGATCACTATCACTTTCACACCCAACTGCTCTAAAGCAGCGCTTTTTTCAGTATTATTATTGAGCGTATAAATGAGCACCTGCCCTGCTAATGTCAGGATTTGTGCATCCAGCGGGATACGTAATTGAGAATCTAAAATCACGCGCAACGGTTGACGTACAGCACCCTTAATACCCAATTGCTCAGAAATCAAACGCACATTTAAGGCTGGATTGTCATATAGCACTGTACCTATTCCAGTCAGAATTGCGCCCGCCTGAGCACGCCAATATTGCACATCGTGTCGTGCGGCCTCGCCCGTAATCCAGACACTTTCACCCGAAGCCATAGCGGTACGTCCGTCTAAACTACTGGCTAATTTCACCCGAATCCAAGGTCGCCCCCGCTCCATACGGCTCAAAAACCCCGGATTTAAAGCACGAGCTTCTGCTTCCATTAGACCAAATGTCGTATCAATCCCTGCTTGCTCCAGACGTTTTAAACCCTGCCCTACCACTTGGGGATTGGGATCAACCATAGCAGCAATGACCTTTCCCACTTGCGCCTCAACTAAAGCCAAGGAGCAAGGGGGAGTACGTCCATAATGATTACAGGGTTCTAAGGTGACATAGACGGTTGCACCTTGAGCTAAAGTGCCTGCCTGTTTTAAAGCATAGATTTCAGCATGTGGCTCTCCTGCTCGCTCGTGCCAACCCTCGCCAATAATTTGTCCATCTTTGACTATGACACAACCGACACGGGGATTAGGATGAGTGGTATATAGACCGCGTTGCGCTAAGAGCAGCGCTCGCGCCATAAAGCGGTAATCGTCTGGGGAAAATAGCATTTATTTTAGCAGTTACTTTAATTTAAGCGGGAAAGTGAGAGGAGCTGGAGTAGGACTAGGATTATTACGTTCATCCTCTTCTAAGCGATCAATCATGCTGCGGAACTCTTCCACATCATTAAAGCGCCGATATACGGAGGCAAAGCGCACATAAGCGACCTCATCTAATTGGCGCAGTTCACCCATGACTAATTCACCAATAAAAGCAGAACTCACCTCACGCTCACCACTAATGAGAATATGCTTATGAATACGGTGCAGAGCGGCTTCAATCGCTTCAATAGTGACCGGACGCTTTTCTAGTGCACGCATAATACCTGCCCGCAATTTTTGATCATTGAAGGGTTCACGAGCATTATTACTTTTAATCACGCGTGGCATAGTCAACTCGGCGACTTCAAAGGTAGTGAAGCGTTCATCGCACACCCCGCAACGTCGCCGCCGTCTGACTTGCCCACCTTCATTAGCAAGGCGCGAATCGACTACACGAGTGTCATCCGCGCCACAAAAGGGACAACGCATACTAAGCCGCGTAAACTGGGAAACGTTGGCAAATCTCTAATACTTGTCCTTTCACCCGCTCAATCACCGCTGCATCACCCATATTATCCATTACATCCGCAATCCAATGAGATAATTGCTCACACTCGGATTCTTTAAAACCGCGTGTCGTAATCGCTGGAGTACCAATACGAATACCGCTAGTGACAAACGGAGATTGAGGATCGTTAGGGACTGAATTTTTGTTCACCGTGATATTAGCTGAACCTAAAGCTGCATCTACCGCCTTACCTGTTAAACCTTTATCAATCAAATCAATCAGCATCAAATGGTTATCTGTACCACCAGAGACAATTTTATAGCCGCGACTAATTAGGGTACTCGCCATTACCCGCGCATTTTTCACCACTTGCTCTTGATAGGTCTTAAACTCTGGCTCTAAGGCTTCTTTAAAAGCGACTGCTTTTGCGGCAATCACATGCATTAAAGGACCACCTTGAGTACCGGGGAATACTAAGGAATTGAGTTTTTTCTCAATATCAGGATTAGCTTTAGCCAGAATAATACCACCACGAGGACCACGTAAGGTTTTGTGGGTAGTTGAAGTGGTGACATCCGCAATTTGCACAGGGCTTGGATATTGACCCGCTGCGACTAAACCCGCCACATGCGCCATATCAACGAATAAGTAAGCACCTACTTTATCGGCAATCTCACGGAATTTTTGCCAGTCAATCACACGCGAATAAGCGGAAAACCCCGCTACAATCATTTTAGGCTTATGCTCTAGAGCTAACTGCTCCACTTCCGCGTAATCAATATAACCATCCGCAGTAATACCATATTGCACTGCATGATAGATCTTGCCGGAGAAATTGACTTTAGCACCATGAGTTAAGTGACCACCATGTGCGAGACTCATCCCTAATACAGTATCACCCGGATTAAGCAGTGCCATATACACCGCAGCATTGGCTTGAGAGCCGGAATGAGGTTGAACATTGGCATAATCGGCACCAAAGAGTTCTTTAACACGTTTGAGCGCTAAGTCTTCGGCAATATCGACATACTCACAGCCGCCGTAATAACGTTTACCCGGATAGCCTTCAGCGTATTTATTGGTGAGTACAGAGCCTTGTGCTTGCATGACACGCGGGCTGGTGTAGTTTTCCGAGGCAATTAACTCAATGTGTTCTTCTTGGCGACGCTCTTCAGCTTGCATTGCTGACCAGAGTTCATCGTCGTACCCGCTAATAGTCATTTGTTTGGAAAACATGCCGCCTTTCTCCTGCACTGGGAATCGTAGAAAAGCGTTGTAGCATAGCACTAAAACTAGGGGCAATATAGTGAATCTGTTTAGGTCACACGAAGTGACCTAAAACAGTTAGAGGCATTGAATACGACTATTACGCAGCATCATAAGTACGGCGGAATACTACTGACATTTCACCACTACGATTGAAGAAACGTAATACGCGCCCATTATCGTCTTGCTGTACGCTACCTGCACGACGAATAGTACGTAGATAATTCCCTTCCCAGTTACCCACATTAATAGTAGGACCACCGGGGTGGGTTGGCAGAACCGGACAAGCTTTTTGATGCTTATCGATGCTTGTCATTCTAAAGCCTGTATAGCCTACGCGGCGGAAGGCAGCATTATAACGATTGCAACCTGTAAAACCTTCTAAGCTACTATCGTTCACTTTCATCGTGATCTTTAACTTAGCTGGCACAGAATTACCATAAATAGATTGTAATACCCATTTAGTATTGAGCAGTGAAGGACCTCCACTGTTTAATGGGCATGCGCCACTAGGCAATGCAGGAGCCACGGGGGCTACAGGAGCAAGAGGCGCTGGCGCCGTTGTTTCTGCTAAACCTGCTTTAGCCAAAAGAGAACTACCGACCATAGCTAAAGGTAGCCATAAAAACGAACGCCGACTGGGCTGTTCTGGTGCTGATGGATGCATGATTATCCCTCCTCAATCCACTCGCAATTAATAAACCTAAACTTAACTCCCCACTTCCTTGCTAGTCAGTTTGATTTAGTGGGTTTTTAGCAACACTTTGATTATAGAACAGGCTAGTTTTTTTGCAGCTCCTAAAGGCAATTTTTATCATAAATATATTTTATAATAAAAATTTAACCCTAGCTGTTATATAAAAGTATAGTTAAAAAATATTATTCTTTAATTTGTAATTAAAATTAAATTTTACTTTCTTAATCAAGGTATTTTTCCAGCTAAGCGGGAAGTCAGGTAAAACTTTAGGCACGACATACTGCTATAAATCCCACCAATGAGACACACCTAGTGATTATTAATACTAATATTGAATAGCTCTACCTATAAGACGGAATAAATTTTAGTTTTATCCAACCTCAAAAGAGCACCTTAATTTGGCTATGTACAACTCTCATTTACACTCATTTAATGACCAAATCGTACAAAAATACCACAGTCAAAAAGTAAGCCTATTAGGTCTATAGGTTTATTAGTCGAGCCAATTATATCGCTTAATAATTAGTGTCTATTAGGCACATGAAAGTTCCAGAGGTGAAGTAGCTCTCCACCTCTGCGCTCAACTTAGGTACGAGGTAGAGTTACACCTCTTTGCCCCTGATACTTGCCGCCGCGATCTTTATAGGAGGTTTCACACATCTGATCGGACTCAAAAAATAGCATTTGCGCCACCCCTTCATTCGCGTAAATTTTGGCGGGTAAGGTAGTGGTATTAGAAAACTCTAAGGTCACATGACCTTCCCACTCAGGTTCCAAGGGCGTTACATTCACAATAATGCCGCAGTTATGGACAAACACACCATCTTCTAATGCAAAATTGCCTGCTTCCGGCACGGTCAAACAATACACATCGTGATCTCCTGCTACGTCACGCACTGACACGACTTTATGATTTCTACGTGCTTCGCCTTGTAGACCTCTAAATTGATCAATGGCTTGTGGGAAGCGCCTGAATACTGAGCGGTCACAGTCTAATAAGCGGGCTGCCCCACGAATAGAACCTGTTTGATTTAAAGCCTCTAATACAATACCTTCAGAAATATCACCACGTAATCTTAAATTGCGAGCTATTTCAGCCTGCTTTTGATAACGCTCTGGAGCAGCATTTGCCCACACCGACCGCATACGCTCGCCTTGACGCGCCCTCTCAGCTAAGTCTTGATAACGCTGTAGCATAGCTTGGCGATGGGCTTCACGGGTAGCATCAGTTGGGTTTCGACGTTGTGCTAATAGCTCGGCACGTTTAGTCTGATACTCGTCATCGTGCCAGAATCGCATAGCTCGCTCTTGCTGCAAGCTAGCATAACGCTCTGCCCACTCAGGGTTTTGCATACGCTCTGCTAAAGCCGCCTTGATCGAAGCACTATGCTCGTCAGGATCAAACTCCTCACCATAACTTTCCGCATTATGCATAGTGATATGCTCTTTGGCATCCATACGCACGATATTCCAAGGATTATTATTAAGACGATCAAAATCAACATGATGACGATGGGTATTAGGTAAATCGTTGTAAATACCTTGGCGCAAATTCCACTCGTCGGCTAAACGATGGGTAGGATATAAATGCCCATTGAGGGGCTGATAAACCATTTCATAGCCACGCGCTAATTGGCGGTACAGAGGCATTAATGAAGCACCCGCACGTAAATTGCCCGCCTCACACCACTGACCGTCACGTAGCATAAATAAATGCTCTGGAGTAGCAAAAATACTTTTACCATTATCAAGGGTTACTTCCACCAAGCTATCACGCCCAATATAACGGGGTGCTTCTAACTGAGTGACGATCAAGCGCCCATTTTCGCCAATGCTATAGCCCCAAAATAACTCACCTTGCTCAGCACGTACCGCCATTTCCTCTAAAGTGGGTGCAGAACCATCCACCAGTGCCACACGAGTATCACCACGGAAGCAACGGGCATACGTCGATTTTCCTAAGCAAACTGTCAAAACTGAACGTGGAATCCGAAAATACTCGACCGTTCTAGCGAGAGCAAATGAGTTGGGGGGGATAATACAAACATCCCCTGTAAAATCGACAAAACTATTTTCGTCAAAATTTTTGGGGTCAACAATCGCCGAGTTGATATTAGTAAAAATCTTAAACTCATTGGCACAACGCACATCGTAGCCATAGCTGGAAGTCCCATAGGATACAATTTTCTCACCATTTACGTGGCGCACCTGCCCCGGCTCAAAGGGTTCAATCATGCCGTATTGCTCAGCCATCTGCCGAATCCAACGATCTGCTTTTATACTCATGGGGTCACTCCAATGCTACCTTGCTTTTTAAACGGAATACTAATCAGCGGCAATTGTACCTCACCCACTAGATCGTACTGAACTTTACGTTCAAGAATCCTAGGTGAGATTAAGTGCGCTAACCTCGTGGACACCCTTACATATAGCTAGCTCTTAGCACTGCGTACCTACACCACAGCAATCATTTAAAAAAACTCGACGCATTGATGGTAATGCCTAGATTAATATTTTAGTGCAGTAGTACAACGATTTTCATTGAGTAATAGAAATACTGATACGCTTATATAGTCAGTAATAACGCTAAAATGGCTGGATGCATTCACGCGATAAATGGGGTGAAACCAAGAAGATTATGCAAGCCATTAAAATAGATTTATTAGCTTGATGGGCTATAAAAATAAAAAGGCTGTAATACCGAAATATTACAGCCCGTCATTAGACTTAATCATCCTGAATAGTCTAATGAATCATTCCATGATTAATTAGCTATACGCCTTAGCATTGATCCTAATAACGAACAGATTACTTATCTGCCGTGCGCGATCCGTTCCTTGGATCGACAAATATCCTTATTAAACGCTCTGCTACAGACATCATCCTTGATGAGGCTACGAACTCCTTGCTAACCCTATCACTCCTATGGATAGGTCGACTTCCGTGTCAGTGATAATGTCCTATAACCAGCATCTTACGTAAAAGCGCCCAACTCGGCATCTTAATCTACTCTCAAACTAGATTTTTTTCAGATGAAAGGCGCTGAGTATAGACACTCTATTATATTAGAACAATTACTAAACAAATTCCTGCTAAAATAAAATATAAGTTATTTATGTCTAGGTCTAAATAACCTATTAAGCACTACTATAAAAAATTTTGTCGCGCTATTAGTAAAAAAGCCATCTGTTGTATTAGATGGCTTTTTATCTAGCATACGCCTAAATGTATTAAACGTTCTGAATTTTAATTGTAGGGAATTTAGTCGTGTAATCTTTACTCTTAGTCGCCAAATGTGCAGCCGCTTTGCGGGCAATGTCTAAATAAAGCTTAGTTACTGCACCTTCTGGATCAGCTACAACGGTAGGATTACCACTATCCACTTGCTCACGAATCTGGCGATCTAAAGGCAAACCACCTAAGTAGGTTACGTTGTATTGATCTGCCATGCGTTGACCACCGCCTTCACCGAAAATATGCTCAATCGTGCCGCATTGACTGCAAATATGCATACTCATATTTTCAACAATACCTAAGATAGGAACTTCTACCTTTTCAAACATTTTCAACCCCTTACGCGCATCCAGCAAGGCTATGTCTTGCGGGGTCGTGACAATAATCGCACCCGATACCGGAATTTTTTGTGAGAGCGTTAATTGAATATCACCTGTTCCGGGTGGCAAATCAATGACTAAGTAGTCGAGTTCACCCCAAATGGTATCATTTAATAATTGCTCTAGCGCTTGTGTCACCATCGGGCCACGCCAAATCATTGGGGTATCTTCATCAATCAAAAAGCCCATGGACATGGCTTTAATACCGTGATTTTCCATAGGACGAATGGTTTTACCATCATCGGAATGCGGTTGGCCCTTAATGCCTAACATACGCGGCTGACTAGGCCCATAAATATCCGCATCTAGAATACCCACACTCGCCCCATCGGCTTTGAGCGCTAAAGCTAAATTCACGGCGGTAGTGGATTTACCTACCCCACCCTTACCCGATGCAACGGCAATAATATTTTTAATCCCCGTTTGACGCTTTAAGGCTTTTTGCACGGCATGGGCATCAACCTTGGTCTCGACTTTCACTTCAACAGGTAAACCTAATCCTGCTAAGGTAGTCTTGACGGTTTGGGCTAGCTCGTCCTTATAAGTACCAGCGGGATAGCCTTGGAGTAGCTGAATCTGAATCCCTAGTGAACTAATCTCAATGCTTTTGACTACTTTGGCACTGATCAAATCTTTTTCTAAATAACGTTCCTGTATCGTACTTAACAGGCTTTCCACTTGCTCGCGTGTGACTTGCGCCATAACTCCACTCCTCAGGAAACTGCAAATAAAGTGGCGCGATTCTACACTACGGAATCCAATCGCCGAAATATGCCTAACAGGACAAGGATAAGCCGACCTAGAAACAGCCGTATTTAATGCTGCATAATCGTTAAAAATCCTTTATAACAAGTCATATTGATTCACCTTACTCTAAAGGAACTAACCTATGCCTAAACTATGGACAGTATTGCCGCTCTTAATTGTACTCACTGGCTGTGGTGCAGCCCCCAGAGCCGTAGATACGACTACTAGCGCCCCCCAAGCCCTCGCTAGCAATACTAATACCGCTAGAACAGAAGTCGTCAGTGCTGCTATCCCTGAATCCTCTCCTATTCCGCAAGTACAAGTGCAAAAGGCTAGTCTACGCCGCCCAGTGAGCAAAGCCGTACAAACCGATATTACAAGCGTGGTGTTTAGTCGCGCCTCTAATGCACGTACTCCAGCGGCACAATGGAAACAAAAGGAACTGCGCTTAAATAGTGACTTGACCGTGGTTTTGACTGACTACAATAAACAAGGTCAGGTGGTTAATCAAAAGAAAGGGCGTCTTCCTGAAAATGAATATATGGCGCTTGTAGGTGCACTGAAGGGTGCTCGCTATCAGGCGCTTAACCCCCTCAAGCGCCCGAAAGTATTAGCAGGCAATGTTACTGATCTCATTACGATTAGTACGGCAAAAGATTTCCGCCAATTTAAGGAAGATGAGCGCCAACAATTCCCCGCTGCTATTCAGGCTATCTTTACTCGCTATACTAAAGGGCGCTAATGACTCGCTTTAGCTGAGCTGTTAAAGAATTAACAGCTCACTACCAAGACTAAAATAAATAATAACGCTGAGCTAAAGGTAACTCAGTCGCTGGTTCACAGACTAAAAGCTGTCCATCCGCTTTGACCTGATAGGTTTGTGAATCCACCTCAATGAGGGGTTGATAGTCGTTATGAATCATGCTCGCCTTGCTAATCGTGCGGCAGTTTTTCACTACCCCGATTAAACTTTGCAAACCTAATTGAGTATGCACGCCCGCATTAAAAGCAGCTTGTGAGATAAAGGTCATCGTCGTCGCCTGACAAGCCTTACCGTATGCACCAAACATGGGGCGATAATGCACCGGCTGAGGGGTTGGAATCGAGGCATTAGGATCCCCCATGGGTGCGGCAATAATCATCCCACCTTTAATAATAAGACTAGGCTTTGCACCAAAAAACGCTGGTTTCCATAACACCACATCTGCTAGCTTACCGACCTCTATCGAACCCACCTCATGACTAATGCCATGTGTGATAGCTGGATTAATCGTGTATTTGGCGATATAACGCTTAGCACGGAAATTATCATTACCCTCCGAGCCAGGTGCTAAAGCACCGCGCTGAACCTTCATTTTATGTGCAGTTTGCCAAGTACGAGTAATCACCTCACCTACGCGTCCCATTGCTTGCGAATCAGATGAAATCATCGAAAACGCACCTAGATCATGCAATATATCCTCAGCCGCAATAGTTTCGCGGCGAATGCGGCTTTCGGCAAACGCTACATCTTCAGCAATCGCGGGGGATAAATGATGGCAAACCATGAGCATATCCAAATGCTCATCTACCGTATTAATGGTATAGGGACGCGTGGGGTTAGTAGAGGAAGGTAGAATATTAGGCAAACCTGCTGCCTTAATAATATCTGGTGCGTGTCCACCCCCAGCCCCCTCGGTGTGATAGGTATGAATGACGCGCCCTTTAATGGCTGCAAAGGTATCTTCCACAAAGCCCGACTCATTTAAAGTATCGGTATGAATAGCGACCTGCACATCCATTTCATCAGCGACGCTTAAGCAGCAATCAATCGCTGCTGGAGTCGTTCCCCAATCTTCATGCAGTTTTAAACCAATCGCACCTGCTGCTATCTGTTCGCGTAAGGCATCTGGCAAACTAGCATTACCTTTACCTAAAAAACCTAGATTCATCGGCATACTATCGGCTGCTTCTAGCATGCGGTGCAGATTCCAAATACCGGGCGTGCAAGTCGTCGCATTGGTTCCGGTTGCCGGCCCTGTACCCCCACCGATCATAGTGGTCACGCCTGACATTAAAGCTTCTTCGATCTGCTGTGGGCAAATAAAGTGAATATGTGAGTCAATCCCACCCGCTGTAATAATATGCCCCTCACCTGCTATGGCTTCAGTGCCGAGACCTACTAAAATAGTGACGCCTGCTTGAGTGTCTGGATTACCCGCCTTACCAATGCCAACTATGCGTCCGTGTTTAATACCAATATCGGCTTTGACAATACCCCAATGATCTAAAATGAGTGCATTGGTAATGACTACATCGACGACCTCAGCATCGACGCGCTGGCATTGCCCCATACCATCGCGAATAACTTTGCCACCACCAAACTTGACTTCATCACCATAAATCGTGTGATCGTGTTCCACCTCAATAATGAGCGCAGTATCACCTAAACGCACTCTATCGCCCGTCGTGGGGCCATACATTTCGACATAGGCTTGACGACTAATCTTAGTCATAACGTTAACGACTCCTAATCCTTATAATGACCCCATGATTTTGCCTTGAAAACCATATACCTCACGGCTTCCGGCATAAGCGACTAATTGCACTTCACGGGTTTGCCCGGGTTCAAAACGTACCGCAGTTCCGGCGGGAATATTGAGGCGCATCCCGCGCGCTTGATCACGCTCAAAGTGCAAAGCATCGTTGGTTTCAAAAAAATGATAATGTGAACCCACCTGAATAGGACGATCACCTGTATTAGCCACTACTATATTCACCGTAGCACGACCCGCATTTAATTCGATCTCGCCCGCAGCGGCTATTATTTCACCCGGAATCATAAGCTACTCCTTAGATAATCGGATCATGTACTGTGACTAATTTAGTACCATCGGGGAAAGTCGCCTCGACTTGTACTTCAGTGATCATTTCGGGAATACCCTCCATGACCTCGGAGCGCGTGAGTAAGGTACGCCCATAATTCATTAACTCAGCTACGGTTTTACCGTCTCGCGCTCCCTCTAAAATGGCACAACTAATTAAGGCGACGGCTTCGGGGTAGTTCAATTTTAAACCACGAGCTTTGCGCCGTTCCGCTAATAAACCAGCGGTAAACAGTAGTAATTTATCTTTCTCGCGCGGGGTTAGCTCCATACTTCACTCCGATACTTAGCTAGTAGTTTAAAAGAGCAAATAAAGTGCCAACTACCTTACGTTACTCTACCTGCTATCTTTAAATCACCACCATTAATCAAAGTTTTTTGTAGCAAAAATACCACAAAGCCCCATTCTTAACTTTTTCTGCTAAATCAGAACAGCTTTACCCAAATAAGCTTATTTAATAGTAAAACCCTAGCTAACGTAGCCTAAAACCCCCTTAAAAAATTTAATCAACTTATTGATTAAAATAAAAAAATACAATCATTTTTTTACAAAAACCTTACTACGCTTAATAGTGAGGAAGGATCATTTTCCCCAAGCACAAGGATTAGAACAATGAAAAAAGTATTATTAGTGATTAGTGGTGGTTTAGCGACACTCGGTGTACAACAAACTGCTGTAGCAGGCCCTTTAGCACCCGTTGTGCACAAAGGTAACTCATTACGTGCACAAGCTTGGTGCTTAAATCAACAAGCCGGTGCATTAGAACACAAAGTAGCAATCGGCAAACGCTACTATGGTGTCAATGCTGTGGGTATGAGTCTACAAGCTCGTGACTTACGCCGTCAGGCAAAAATGTTGGCTAAAAAATCTAATCGGGTAGCTCTAGCGGCATTTGATAGCGGCTACATTCGCCCCGGTTATTCAGCCATTTATTAACCCCTTTCTAGGAGAGAGCCTAATGAAAAATCTATTTAAACCAATTATGGCGGCTGGCGTTGTGGGATTAGGTTTTTTAAGTACGCAAGCACATGCTACCTATGCCACATTTGTCACCTCAGGACACTGCGGTGCTCCTTGTCATACTACGAAGGTTACTTATAAACCTATTAAAACGACGCGAGTCGTCACCACTACCGTGATTACTAGCACTGTAGTATCACGTCCGCGTGCGGTCAGTTATGCCAAATACTGCCCACCTCCAAAACGCTATTCTCACTATGTCAAGGGACATCCACCCCGCGATGGACGTAGCTATTATCATGAGCCTAGCTTTATTTGGTAAGATCTCGGCTGCATTTTACTTGCTATTTCAAAGCGCTAGTCCACTTAGGTTAGCGCTTTTGCATTAATAGTCCTGTAACCATCACATTCTACCCCCTGCGTTCAGCTAAAATTATACTCACTCATATTGATTATTTATATTTATTATAAAATAATAAATAAAGTTTATTATAAAAATAAACCACTCCATCCTCGGCATGCAAAATTAAAATAATGAATCAACCGTAGACATACTGATAAATAACTAAAATAAGAGGCTAGTATGACCCGCACACTGTTCAGATCCCTTGCGTTTATTCTACTGCTTAGTGCCACTCAACAGGCTTTAGCAGCTTCCAACAACCAAACGCGCCTTTTTTTAATGGTACAACAGCAGGGCGAACCTTTATTTAAAAAGGTTGACTTGATCATTTATAAACTAGAGAAATTGGCAGCTAAAAAACCTATTTATCACTCTGAACGCCATACGGCAGCATTATCCCTACCTACAGGGCAGTACATGGCACAAGTACGTTATGAAAATCAACTAATTAGGCAACAATTTCAGCTAAGCAGTCATGAAAACCATTTCATTACACTAGACATTCCAAGCAGTGCACCCACCACGCTAAGCGCACGCTAAACCTTACGCTAGTAGAGGCACGGGCAAGCGTGTCTGCTGCCCGTGCCCTTTTAAGCAATAATTTCTCACTTAACGCCCACTAATAATGACGACACCAAACAAACGCGGATCAATATCAGCATGAGCTTGGCGTGCAATCCATGAAATTTTTTTATCACGCTCACCACCGTCATCATCATCATTCACTTGCACCTCAACACCCACACGCTTGGCAATAACAGGCTCTACGCCTAATAAAGCCCACGGAATATAAGCTTTTAGCTCATAGCCGTCCGCTGTTTTTTCTAGTGTATATTTAAAGTCATCGGGTAATTTAAAGTTGGGGTCGCGTACTCGTGCGGGTGAGTTATCACTAAAAATTACTTGCTCACGTCCCCAAGCAAAAATAAATCTAAAGTCATTAACCCCATCGTACTGATCCAAACGGCTATT
This sequence comes from Thiofilum sp., assembly GCF_016711335.1. Taxonomy (NCBI): domain Bacteria; kingdom Pseudomonadati; phylum Pseudomonadota; class Gammaproteobacteria; order Thiotrichales; family Thiofilaceae; genus Thiofilum; species Thiofilum sp. Next base: position 2,499,421 of record NZ_JADJTF010000001.1, on the reverse strand, counting down.
ATCGGCATCAATCATAAACTCAATCGAATCATCTTGAGTCGGGTCTTCAGAGTCATTCACCATCGCTTCGTCATAGACTCGCACGGTCAGATAGATAAAGGTCTGATCCCACTTAGCTTGCCATTTACCAAATAAATCTTTTTTAACCCAGGTATCGCCAGTGATTAAAGTATCTAAAGTACGAGGATTTTCTAAAAAGAAATAGCGCTCCGGCTCCTTAGCAGGACGAAACACAATCACCGGATCTTCGGGTTTGCGCGGTTTATCTTCAGCGGCTAATTGCTTGGCTACACTAGCCGCGACTTGAGCCACTTGCTCTGGAGTCGTAGGCTTGGGTGAAATATTTTCTTTACCCCAGTCGGGATTGTTTTTCATAAACTCCATGACGGCATGGTATTTAGGGGCAGTATCAGGATCTTGGCGAATATGTTCTTTCAGCCCCCAACAACCAAACCATTGGCAAGTGCGTGGCGAGGAGAATAATACAAATAAGCCGCCGCCAGCATCCTTCCAGCCATTGAGCATTTGGGTATATAGCTCGCCCATACGCGGGTCACGATTCGCTGCAAAAAATAGCGGATTAGGATGCTCACCTGCATCTCGTGTCACCCAATCGACTAGGCTTTGCCCCCCCTCATAAGCAATGAGATCCACTCCAAATTCACGGGTTAGTTTAGCCTGCTCTTGGATATGTTTAAGTAACTCTGCTAATGAGCGGTATGAGCCATCTTCCGTTGCATATTTAAAAATTTCATCGACCGTAGTTGAAGTACGAAAATCACGCACGTTACCGCCAAAATAGGGAGCTATAGCAATCGCATCAATATGCTTATAAGCCTCTCGATAAGTTAATAAACGTTTAGTCAAATCAGGACGCGTATCCCAAGAACCCAATAGACGTACTAGCTTATCCTTACGCTCAGCCAATACTTCCTCAAAGATTTTAAACACCTCTAGAGAACGCACTACATAATATTCTTGCCCCGCCTCGACCGAGTTTTGGCTATAACCTGCCTCAATCCCTTTCTTTTGCGTGTACTCGCTATGGGAAAAATTGGTATTCCATGCCTCATTCGTGTACTCGATATACACTTTCAGCTCTGGATCGAGATGCTCTTTAATATATTGTGCGGTATTACGCACATACTCATCATCGGCTTGATGCGGTAAATTAAACCACGCATCCACTTTGAGGCGATTCGCTAGATCAACCTGAATTTCCAAGGGTGCTCCGCGCTCACCATAAGTTCCCCCCCAAGAAGACTCCTCCATGCGTGGGCGCTCAGACCAATGACTCGCAGGATTACGGGTAATCCCTGACATACCCATAAAACGCACTACTTGAAAATCTTTGAGATAATTCAAATAGTCGGGATTAAACACTATCGAGTTGTAGTACCGTTCATAAGGCAGATAATCGCCCTTCCCTACACACTCATCTGCACTTTTGACATAGGTAAAAATATCGTCATGGCAAATCCCGCCCGGAGGCAAAATACGGATATTCCGAATCGGGTCTTTTTTATTCAGCTTTTTAAGCATCAGACTAGCATCAACTTGATTATCCTCCCCCGGAGGAAAGGTAATCACATCACGCCCTTGGCTTTGACTCACGACTTTAACATCATGTCCGTAGGTAATAGTCCCTTGCCCATCATAGAGCACGGTGTATTGCCCTGCTGGAATAGCCTCTGGAATCATTTTACCAATGAACTTAGTTCCCGCCTGTCCGCCGTGCAGATTAATCGGCCAACCATTCGCATCATATTCAACCTTTTCAGTACTTAAGCCCATAGGATTGTTTTTAAACGGGTCGGCCATACGAAATAAATCCACAAAGGGAAAGCTCGCATCCTCATGATGAATTTCATTAGCATTCATCCCTAAAGGCATACGTGCTTGACCACCATAGCGCGGCAACTCAATCTTCGGGGCTGGCTCTACTGGCTGAGTAATGACCTCTGGCTCTACTGGCTCCGTAGGGGTCGTAGGCGTGGGTTTATAATGGGTGATATACCAATAAATCGCCCCTATTAGCACCAACAATAGAATAAAAATAAGGATGAGAATGAGCGTTCTAATTTTCATAATTATCAGCTAGTTCCAACTTATAAGGGGTTCGTCTAGCCGCAAACCCGCAGTGTCTAGGATTATAGGCTAGTCCAGCGCTTACGTAATAAGTAAACCACTGCCATTAATGCCAGTATCCAACCTAGCACAGCATAATCTGCCCATAACATATAAGGAGTACGTCCGGTCATAGGTTGGGCATAACTGGCAACCACGACCTGAGTATCTTCTGCCCCATAAGCCTCTACATAGCCCTGAGGATTAATAAATTGACTAATACCGGTATTAGTTGCTCTGACCATATAGCGCCCCGCTTCCACGGCACGCATACGTGCAATTTCAGCGTGCTGGGCTGGCTCAATCGAGCCTTTAAACCAACCATCATTACTCACATTTACCAGCATCGTTGCTTCTGGCAAACCCTTAAGCATTAAGGCTCCATACGCATCCTCATAACAAACCGACAAACGCATGACTTGACCGGCGATAGTCATAGTCACGCCCCCTGTCCAAGCACTGAGATTATCAAAGGGGACCCGAATGAATTTTTCCATCCAACGGAAGTATTCTAGTAGCGGTGTATATTCACTAAAGGGCACTAACTGCTGCTTACCATACACATCAAGGCGCTCGTCTGCACCTATGCGCATGATAGCGTTATAGGTTTTATTTTGGGTATCGGTATAAAAGCCCCCAATTAATAAATCACTATTAGTATTTTTGGTCGCATCCATCAAAGGATAAACCACATCATCCATCGCATTGTGGAAATAGTCTGGCAAAGCAGTTTCTGGCCAAATCACAATATGCGAGGTTTCTAAGGGTGACTGCTCCTCAGGGTACATCGTCATATCAATTTGTTTTTGAATATGCTCATTGCGTAATTCAGGAATAAACTTTTCGTTTTGCGAGAGGTTGCCTTGAATAAGACTGATATAAAGCTTTTCTCCCGTCGGCGTAGTCCAAGGTACTGATTTTAAGAAATAACCTGTCACCATAAGACCAATAAACATAGCCAGCGCCGCAATGCGCGTTTTAGTCGTACCTATTACTAATAGGACTAAAGCTCCAGCCCCTAGTGCGACTAAATAACTAATTCCTTGTGAGCCAATCAGGGGGGCAAAGCCTACCAGTGGCGTATCAATTTGTGCATGACCTAACTGCAACCAAGGAAAGCCACCGAGTAATAACCAACCGCGTAACCATTCACTTAACCACCAAAATGCTGGAAAAAATACTAATAATTTTAAAGTATTGGGAAACTGCCTGACTAAATGGGTTAATCCTGCTAGCACAGGTAGATACAGTCCCATCAAAAGCACAAAAATACCCACCATTAGCCCCGCTAAAAAAGCATTCGCACCACCATAGTCGTGTAGGCTCACATATAGCCAATGCGCTCCCCCCGCAAAGACTCCAATACCAAATAACCAAGCCATGAATAAGCGCTGTTTTAAAGTGCTAGGAGTTAACAATAACCAAAACAACAGGGCTGGCGCTAACCAAGCCACGACTCGCCAAGCAAATGGGGCAAACGCAAACACTAAACTTAAGCCCGCAACGAGCGCCATGACATAGTGCCACCAAGCCATTTGAGTAGGCACTAAGGAACGATTTAACAGCATTGAATACAAGCCATAGTGGATTAAAAAAAACGTAGGGCATTATAAAGCCTACTCTCACTAGAGAGTAGGCTTAGTATCGGAATGTTTAAGCCTGTTGCTCAGTGGATTTACCCAAGAGCTTCCTGATCAGCGTGACTATCACTAACACCATAGCCCCTGCAATAATACCACCAACCGTATCCAGCAAGGTGGGAGTCACCACCCCAAGGAAGGAACCCATACTAGGTACAGTCGCTGCCAATTGAGCAATATGTTCTAAAGTATGATGCACGACAGGCACTAGCTCACCTAAGCCATGCATTAAAATACTTCCCCCTACCATAAACATGGCTGCGGTTCCGACAATACTGAGGGTTTTCATTAAATAGGGGGCTGCATTTAAAAGCACCCGACCTAGTGCTCTTAAACCTTTTTTCAATGGGGAATTACCGCCTAAACGATTCAGATACAAGCCTAAATCATCCAGTTTAACAATTCCCGCGACTAAACCATAAACGCCTACGGTCATGGCTAAAGCAATCAAGGTCAGGACTAGAATTTGTGTAGTGAGCGGCATACTCGCTACCGTACCGAGTGCAATCACAATAATCTCAGCGGATAAAATAAAATCGGTGCGAATAGCGCCTTTTATCTTATCTTTCTCAAAGGCTACCATATCGGTTTTGGTATCGACTAAAGCATGTAAATGCTCAGCGTGCTCTGCCTCATCATCTTTTAAGCTATGAAACAGTTTTTCTACCCCTTCGTAGCATAGATAAAGACCACCAATCATCAACAGCGGGGTAATCGCTTGCGGGATAAAATAACTAATCAATAAAGCAGCGGGGACTAAAATCGCTTTATTTAATAAAGAGCCTAAGGCTACTGACCAGACTACCGGCAGCTCACGATCTGCCCGCACGCCCGCAACTTGCTGCGCATTGAGCGCTAGATCATCGCCTAATACGCCTGCGGTTTTTTTAGCCGCGACCTTAGTCATGAGCGCGACATCATCCATAATTGTGGCAATGTCGTCTAAGAGCGTTAACAGACTTGCACCCGCCATAATGAATCCTTAGATTGAAATCAATGGCGTACATCTTGCCCTAGGTCGCTTGAGGCGTCTAGCATGCTGTGCACTAGACACCTTAGAAAGGCGGATAAAATCACGCCTTACTCTCAAGCAGTTTTTAGCCCCAACGCCCCACAATTAATTTCCCACCCGCTTTTTGCTCCATTAAAGTGGTGCGAGCGCTATAACGGGTATCGACTAAATAACTAGGTTCAGAACTATAAGTCACTTCAGAAGAGGTCACTTGACCATTGGTATCTAACGTAACCACAACCTCCTCGGAATAAGTATTCACAATACTAAATCCCACCCCTTCCACACTGGTAGCCGCATTATTGTCACGCACATCATCATAAGAACCGACGGCTAAGACGAGCTTACGTGTGCGTTGTAAGGTATCTTTTTCTACCTTAACTACTGTCACGGTATGATCAAATGAACCGTCTCCGGTATGGTCAATGAAAATCAGATTACCCGCTTTTAACTGATTAATAGGTACTTCCGGTTTGGCACTATTGCCCCGATTGTCATAGGCCGGATTCCAATCAAATAAACGTACTGCGGCTTTGGCTACCTGATTAGCGCTCACTTCAGGGTAATGCACATTCACGCCATACAGCATTGAGTGCTCTGGATCAAGCGCTTGGACTTTTAAAATAGCCTCATAGCCCATACGAGTAACCCGTAATCCCGTGGTACGTTGCAAGCGATCCGCGCGGGTAAATAAGCCTTGGGTTTTATCTGTAGTGGCTACAATCCAACGTTTTTCAGCCGCTGCGGTTTTTAACACGGGATGAGGGAGCTGAATCAAGCGATCTTCTAATAGTTGCTTACGAAACTGATCCATAAAAAATAAGGCAATATTTTTACAGTCCCCTTCGACCTGATTACGCTTCATCACTTCCCAATAATCACCCACGAACTTACCGTAAGCGGCTTGAATTTCCGCACTAGCCCACGAATAAATCTCCGCAGTGCCGCGTATATTAATGACTGGTAATCCTAATTGGCGGAAGGAAGAGAGATAAAGTAAGGGATCGGGAGCTTTTGCTGCGGGGGTACGTGGATCAAGATTAGCTACTAATTGATCAAGCAGCTTTAAGGTTTGAACATTGACTGTTCCGGTAACCGCTAACCCGCGCTGGCTTTGGAACGCTTTTAAGGCTTGCTCGGTATTGCCCCCAAAGGCTCCATCACATAAATCCTTTAGATACCCTAAGCGTCCTAGCGCATATTGTACAGCGACCACGGCTGAACCACTGGCTCCACGTTTGATTTCAGCACGTAAGCCATTAGGAAAACCTTTAGCTAGGGCGGTATCGCGTAACACTCCTAGGCTTACGGGGGCTGGGCTAGGGGCTGGGGCTGGCGCGGTGTTAGTAGGGGTGGGAGTGGTGGGAAGCGGTTTAGCTAACTCACGCAAGGCTGCCATAGCACGCCCTACGGCTGTGGGTTGAGTGCTAGCACCTAGATTAACCGACTGACCATCACCATTATTATCAAGGCGATCCAGCGCTTTAAACAATGGCTCCATTTCAGCCCCGCTAATAAAGCCATTGTTATTAGCATCGACACCAGTCCAGTTAAAAGCGGCAAGACGCGGCTCACGTTTGGCTTCAGCAAGGTTGATTTGCTTATTAGCCATTTCTTGTAAAAATTCAGCGCGGGTGAGTGTAACCATCCTTGAAAGCTCCCAGAAACTATAGAGTCTAGATCATAGCGCTTAATGGCTGAGGGTGTGAATGCTTACCGGAACAGCCACTCCAAATACCCATCAATCTTCCCACCCAGATAATAAGGTAAGTTCAATAGCTTAAATGCCTTTCCCGCCACTGTAACCGTATCCTCCACCTCCAACTTCCCTGCGTATAAACGTACTGCAAAACCATGATCAGCCTGATCCATAAACTGATGCAGCGAGCGCAGCCGCCCTGTTGCACCCGATTTCACTTCAATAGGAATGACCTTATTGCCATGTGCCACTACAAAATCCACTTCGGCGTTAGACTGATTTTTCTCGCGCACCCAAAAATGTAACTGAAACAATAGTGAAGAGTGGCTTGCCAATAACTCCTGCCCCACTAAATGCTCGATAATTCGCCCACCATAAATACTGTTTAGGTCTTTACTACCAAAAATGTCCGTTTGCAACCCAGAAAAATAGTTGACGAGTCCACTATCCAACAATTGTAGTTTGGGGGATTTTTTCAGATTGGGAATTAGTGGCAAATGTGTATCTGTCACGGGGTAGCAGCGTTTCAAAAGCAAAGCTTTTTCTAGCACTTGCAAGGCTTCGCCCACTTCTTTTGAGCCGTAATTAGATTGCCCAAAACCTGCTAGCGTAATGCGATTGCCCGCTTCTCTAAAAGCTGCTTGGATAACATGACGAATCACGGGGGTTTGTGAATCACGCGGCGAATATTTTTCAACATCGTCCAGATAGGCAGTGAGCAGATTGTCGTAAATCGAGCGTAGTTGGGTCAGGTCACGCGTGGCTGCATACTGCTGGACAATCTCCGGCATACCACCAATCAGAGCGTAACGGTGAAACAATTTCAGCAACTTGTCATGCGCAAAGGTCGGCAAAGGGATCTGGTTAAGCAGGGCGGCGGCTTGTTCTTCTTCAACAGCCATTAGGAATTCTTCAAAGGTCAGTGGATGGACGCGCAAATACTCTACTCGCCCTACTGGAAAGCTGATATGCCTATCCAACAAGCTTTCCAGTAATGAACCCGCCGCAATCACAGGCAATGCGGGATAGTTCTCGTGAAAATAGCGCAGCATAGCAACAGCAGCCGATGAATTTTGGATTTCGTCGATGAATAGCAAGGTATTAGTTTGCTGGCGATCTTTGCCATGCAGAAAGAAAATCGCCTCAACTAATTCCTGAATCGTGTAGTTCTGCTCGAATAACCTCCTATCCTCGAGTCGTTCCAAGTTCAATGCAATGAATTGATCAAATTGTTCGGCAAACAGAGAAACAAGAGTGGTCTTACCGACCTGCCTAGCACCACGCAGAATTAGCGGCTTGCGTTGGGGGTTGTGAAGCCAATTACCCAGCTCCTTTAATAACAAGCGCTTGAACACACTAATACCTCAAAGTAAGGGATAATCATGATCTATTTTAGCATAAAATAAGGGTTATTTTTATTATTAAAACAACTAAAGTAAGGCTTACTTGTATTAAAAAATCATACCTTGCTTCTGAAGCAGAAATAGAAGTCTACTGTTCTAGACCTTGAGCTGTGGAGTGTAGGCACAATACCCAGACTTAGGTCCTACTATAGGATGCTTTCGACAAGTCTCAGGACGATTTTCATAAACCGTACAACGGCGCAACTGAGCGTCTAAATATAGGCAATCGCCATTCGAGCGTTGCGCTAAAATAAATAGCTCAGTCTTAGCATTAAAATGGCGGATAATACGTTGCTTTTCCAAACGCTTAGCAATCTGTTTCAAAGGCTCTTCTAACTCAAATTCATCGACCAAACCTAGACGCACTAAATCAAACACCTTGACCTCAACAGGCATAGTGCAACAACTGCCCCTACAGTCATCACACAACCCTTTGCGATACTTTACCCACGTTTCTAAACGCTCAATATCCGCCATACCACTACCTTAAAACCTAACTCTGTAGGGGTAAACCTACGTGTTTACCCTCAAATTGCCCTCGGTAACACCTTGTTTAGAGACGGGCAAACACATAGGTTTGCCCCTACATCACATTACTGCACTGCGTTTAAAGCATCGCTCAGAATATTAAACATCTCAGCTAAATCAGTTTTATCGGTAATAAAGGCAGGTGCTAATTGAATAGTATTGCCGCCGTAACGCACATAAGCGCCTTTATCCCAACAATATTCAAACACCTCACGCGGGCGAATTAGCGCATCACCGTTTCGTGCCTGTAATTGCAATGCGCCTGCTAAACCAAAATTACGAATATCTTCTAAATGCGGCAAGCCTTTTAAACTATGAATCAGTTCTTCAAAATAAGGCGCTAAGGCTTGAACTTGAGCGCGGGTATTATCTTTTTTATAACACTCCATTGCTGCTAAGCCCGCTGCACACGCCACTGGATGCGCGGAATAAGTATAACCATGCGGAAATTCCACCACATGCTCCGGTAGGTTTTGCTGCATAAAGGTCTGATAAATCTCATCCGTGACAATCACGGCTCCCATAGGAATCGCGCCATTGGTGACACCTTTAGCGAGATTGATCATATCGGGTTTAACGCCAAAAGTAGTCGAACCATAAAACTCACCGGTGCGGTAAAATCCAGTAATCACTTCGTCGAAAATCAATAGGATATTGTGTTGAGTACACAGCTCACGCAGACGCTTTAAATAACCTTGAGGCGGTACTATCACTCCAGCGGAGCCTGCAATCGGCTCTACAATCACCGCCGCGATATTAGAGGCGTCATGTAAGCCAATCATCTCCTCCAATTCATTGGCAAAATGCGCCCCCTCGGTAGGCATACCCTTACTAAATGCAGCCTCCGCTCGCCATGTATGATTGAGGTGGTCAGTTTCTAGGGTTGCACCAAACAGTTTACGATTGCCGACAATCCCCCCAACACTTACACCACCAAAATTAACGCCGTGATAGCCTTTAATGCGCCCAATGAGACGGGTTTTATTGGCTTGACCTTTGACACGCCAATAGGCTCTAGCGATTTTTAATGAGGTATCGGCTGACTCCGAACCTGATCCAGTGAAAAACACATGATTTAACCCTTGAGGGGCTTGATCGGTGAGCTGCTTAGCTAATTGGAAACTTAACGCATGCCCCACCTGAAAGCCCGGCGAATAATCTAATGTACCCACTTGTGCCGCGACCGCTTGACTAATTTCTGGACGCGTATGCCCCAAACCACAACACCACAGCCCTGATAAACCATCAAATAACTTACGCCCTACATGATCATAGAGCCAAGTGCCCTCGGCTTTGACTATGAGGCGGGGATCTTGTTTGAACTGACGATTCGCAGTGAAGGGCATCCAATGAGCATCAAGTTCAGCTGATGTTAGGTGGTGCATACAATCTCCTAATTATTGGTATCAATCAGACTCTCTAGCTTAACGCCTTCAGCCTTTAAAAGCATTAGTATGACTCTTAGATCCATAAGCCTGCTAACTTTAAACACATAGCTAATTCACCTCCTATCACTTAGCATTCACACGCCCCTACAGACTAACCGTTATAATTAAATCAAGCACAAAAAAAGAGGTTTAATACGTGAGTACGCCTTGGGATCATTGGCTAGGCACAACGATTATTATTTTAGATTTACTGATCATTGCGGTATTGCTGCCGATTGTGATTATGCAGCGCCGCGAATCGGGTGCAACGCTCGCGTGGGCGTTAGCTATTATTTTTATTCCTATCATTGGATTATTAGGCTTTTGGCTGTTTGGTACAACACGTCTGTACTTTAGAAAACGTAAACGTCGTAAGGTAGAAGCCGAACTTGCCCCCGACATCAAGCGCCTCAAATTAGACATACAACAAGAAGCACAACTGATTGGTATTCCCGCATCAATTGTGCATCTAGCTCATCAGCTCGATAAAATTGGTCCCTCTGACGGTAATCAAGTGCAGATTTATCGAGAAGGAGCAACTACCTTTCATGCCATAGAAACCGCTTTTGATGAGGCAAAGCATCATATCCATGTGCTGTATTACATTTGGGAAGCTGATGCTACGGGCAGACGCATGCGCGATGCCCTAATACGTGCCGCTCAACGTGGGGTTGAGGTAAGGGTATTGGTGGATGATGTGGGATCACGCCACACCCGCCGCCACTTTTTTAAACCTTTGCAACAAGTAGGCGGACAAGTAGGACGTTTTTTAAAGGTTAATTTGCTCAGTCGTCGTATCAATATTAATCACCGCAATCATCGCAAAATTATAGTCATTGATGGTGATATTGCCTTCACAGGCGGGATGAATATTGGCAATGTCTATGCGGGACTCGCCGAGCCTTGGCTGGATTTACATGCACAAATTAGAGGCCCTGTGGCTAAAGATTTACAAGAGACTTTTTGTGAGGACTGGTATCACGCTACTGGAGAAAATCTAGTTAAAAGCATTTATTTTCCTGTCTCAGTATTAGAAGGAGCTGTATCAGCGCAATTTTTAGCGAGTGGCCCTGCGGATCAAGGTTGGCAAGCGATTTACACCATGCTGTTTGCGGCTATGGGTATGGCAACCGAGCGTATTTGGGTGGAAACCCCCTATTTCGTCCCTGATCGCCCGTTAATGCTTGCCCTTCAAACGGCAGCCTTACGTGGGGTCGATGTACGCCTGTTATTACCCGCAAAATCAGATCATCCCTTGGTCTATTATGCAGGGCGCTCTTTTTGGGATGATTTATTGCGGGCGGGTGCGCGTATTTTTGAATATTATCCCGCGATGATTCACGCTAAAGCCGTGATGATTGATAGTCATTTTGTGACCTTAGGTTCTACCAATATGGATCAACGTAGTTTTCGCTTAAATTTTGAAGGTAATTTATTTATCTACGACGCGCCTATAGCGGCTCAACTACGCCAAGATTTTTTAGATCTCTGCCATCAAGCGCGTGAAGTAACCCTCAAAATGCGTGCTCGTTTACCCCTAATTGAACGCTTTAAGGAAAGTATCACGCATATTCTTGCCCCTTTACTATAAGGCTAGATAAGTAGTCATTCAAAAGTTATCTCCGCAGTCGCTGTAAATACATCCTTGTACGCTTCAAGGCGGCATCCCTGCCGCCAAAACTGCTCCAGAAATACCCGATAACTTTCACTCAGGTAGTTAACGTTATGTCTTGAGGGACATTATTTAGCTCTTACTCTCCATGCACTTATCGGTTTTAAAAGCAATTCTATCTTGCATTGATAGCTTTTTTAGTGCCTAAACCTAACCATTGCGGTTATTACAATCCTTTTGTTTGATAGTCCCAAACCCTCCCCTATCACGCACAAGATCACAACAAAATTAAAGAGTTAGATTAACCAGAAAAGTACTTTTCTAAAACAGATTCAAGGAAAAAAATCATGAGCAATATTATTTCTAGTTTACTCGGTGGCGTCCTAGGCGGTGGTTCAACAGCTTCATCTAATAAAGTCAGTACAGGTTCTGGTGGCGGTCTGTTAGGAGGCTTATTAGGGGGTGGCTCAGGCGGGGGTTTACTAGGTGGATTGCTCAGCCCTATTACCTCGATTGCCAGCGGCTTATTAGGCGGCGTCATGGGAGGCGGCTCCGGTGGTGGCTTATTAGGCGGTCTAACCGGTGGTAGCGGTGGTGGTATGTTGGGCGGGTTGCTTAGCCCTATTACCTCGATTGCCAGCGGCTTATTAGGTGGCATTATGGGGGGCGGCTCCGGCGGTGGCTTATTAGGCGGTCTAACTGGTGGTAGCGGTGGCGGTATGTTGGGTGGTTTACTTAGCCCTATTACCTCGATTGCTAGCGGTTTATTAGGCGGCGTGATGGGTGGCGGCGGCAGTGGTGGCTTGGGTGGTTTATTAGGTGGATTAACAGGGGGTAGCTCTAGCTCCTCTGGTAGAGTAAGTGCTCCCTTTGCGAATGTGCAATGGGGTGGCAATGGTGGCAGCGTTAGCGCTCCATTCACTAATGTACAATGGGGTGGTAGTGGTTATGGCGGTGGCGTCAGTGCACCGTTCACTAATGTACAATGGGGCACGGGCGGTGGCAGTGTTAGCGCTCCCTTTACTAATGTGCAGTGGAGTGGTTCTTCTAGCGGTCATAGCAACAGTCATAGTGGTCATTCCCATTAAACTCTGCTGAGCTTCACACTGTATTAAGGCACAAAAACTGTCGCAGTTGCTTGTGCCTTAATCATTTGTCATACCAAAGCCCTTATAAATCATCGACTCCTGCCATTCTGCTATAGCCTCAGCCGCTTATTTAATTTAACCTAAAAGCGCTTAGATAACACATTGCACCTATTGATCTTTTTTAGGCGTGAGGTGCATATCATCTATCCACCACTTTGGGAGAAGCCCCATGCTTGATTTACAAGGCTACGGTTGGCTATTGCTACAAGGCTTGCAGATGACTGTTTTAGTGGGCATCTGTGCCATGATCATGGCGATTTTATTTGGTTTATTAGGGGCTTGGGGTAAATTTTCCCAGTCTAAATTTGCTAATTGGCTTGCCCATACTTACACGACTGTAGTACGTGGTGTGCCTGAATTGATTTTATTATTATTGGTTTACTATGGTGTGCCTAAGCTGATTCAAGATGGTGCAGCAGCACTGGGCTATGAAATACGCATCGATCTCAATCCGTTTGTCGCAGGCTTTCTCACCATTGGGTTTATTTATGGCGCTTTTTGTACCGAAGTATTGCGGGGTGCATTTTTATCTGTTCCGCGCGGGCAGATGGAAGCAGCACGCGCCATAGGTATGAGCAAAGTATTAGCTTTTAGACGTGTACAATTTCCCTTAGCCATGCGTATGGCTCTCCCCGGCTTAGGCAATGTGTGGATGGTCTTGATTAAAGCCACTGCGTTAATCTCCTTAATTCAGCTCGATGAATTGCTGCGCAAAGCTAAAGTCGCCGCTCAAGCCACTCGTGAGCCTTTCACCTTTTATTTCACCGCCTCGTTAATGTTTTTGGCTATTACCCTCGTGTCCATGATCGTGCTAAAACGCGCGGAACAGTGGTCACGTAGAGGTATCAGGGAGGCTGTATAATGAATTGGCAACTGATTATTGATAGCTTACCTAAATTACTCAATGGCATGCTGGTCACGATTGAGCTGACCGTGCTCAGCGTTATCTTAGGGCTATTACTTGCTATTCCTATCGCCCTAGCCTTGCGCTCTAAAAACGTATTGCTGAACTGGCCAGCGACGGGTTTTGTGTTTTATTTTCGTGGTACTCCGCTCTTAGTCCAGCTTTTCCTCATTTATTTTGGTAGTGGACAATTTAGGGACGCACTCACCGATATAGGTCTATGGCAGTATTTTCGTAATGCGTGGTTTTGTGCAGTCTTGACCCTGACTTTAAATACCGCTGCCTATACCGCAGAAATTTTCCGAGGGGCTTTACAAGCCGTCCCACGCGGCGAAATTGAAGCAGGCAAAGCCTTTGGTATGTCGAAATGGATGCTATTTAAACGCGTGCAATTACCTAAAGCTTTTCGCATTGCCCTACCCGCCTATGGCAATGAAGTAGTATTTTTATTACAAGCCACCTCATTAGTTAGTGCGATTACTGTCATTGATTTAACGGGTGCTGCGGATTTAATTCGCTCGAAAACTTTTGCGGTGTATGAAATGTATTTAAGTGCAGCGGTATTATATTTAATAATGACTTACGCGCTGGTGTATTTATTTAAAGTATTAGAAAAGCGTTTAAATGCTTATCAGATACGACCAACCTAATCAGTAGGCTAAATATCTAAGTTTGCCTAGATCTATTGACATTAGTTGCTCCAAGGCAGAGTTTAAAAGCTGCCTTGGTACTCAAATTAAAATCTGAATAAACCACCATTAACTCATTCAGATCTGGACGGATTATTAGTAACTGCACGATCACGACGATTGACTTCACGCAAGATCTTTTCAATATCGCCCCCTGACATATTGGCGCGTATTTCAATAGAGCTACCATCTTCGGCTTTAATCACTAGCTCGGCTTTTTTACTTTCAATATGCTTTTCAAAAATCTGCGCGATTTTGCCTAAGATACTGTCTTGACTTAAAAATAAGGACAGCGCCCCACCCGCGCTGACTGCGGCGACCGCAATAGGAATATAGGGCACTAAATCAATACCGCGTGTTATATCTTTGGACTCGACCTGTTCGGTTGAATACTCCACCTTCCAATCAGTATCCGCACCAATAGCTTTTAGCTCGCTAATTAATTGCTCGGATAATTGTTCGACTTCAGCTTGATCCGCACCACGTAACTCAATCGTTGCCATTGCGTATTCTCCATGCAGGGGTTTAAGGGCTTGTGAAAAGCCGACGGTTGATATTAACAGACCTAAGGTCGAGCGTTAAATAGACTTCAATCCATACTCAACACCTTAACCCCACACAAAGTAGGAGATACATAAGGCAGGTTTAAGAATCGGTCTTTAAGCTCCTAAACATAGTTAAAAACCCTCCTTAGGATTACCACTATGTTCACTAAAACCTTATCTACTCTGGTATTGAGTACGCTATTACTAAGCTCGGCTGCAAGCGCTGAAACCCCACAAGACTTTTTAGCCACCTATGCTGCCAGTGCAAAAGCACAAGGAAACTTCAGCGGCTTTAATGCTGAACGTGGCAAACTATTTTTTAATCAAACGCATGGCAATGATTGGAGCTGTGCGAGCTGCCATACCGCTAATCCAACACAAACAGGCAAACACGCTAAAACCGGAAAGGCGCTTGATCCTTTAGCCCCTAGCGCTAATGCTGCACGTTTTACTAGCCCTAAAAAAGTCGAGAAATGGTTTAAGCGTAACTGTAATGATGTGCTTGATCGTGAGTGTAGCGCTTTAGAAAAAGGTGACGTGATTACCTATTTACTGACTTTTAATAAATAAGGGATAGCTAAAATGACATTACGTAAAAAACCTTTCTTATTAGCCTTAGTGTTGACTAGCTTAATTGGCTTAGGTACGACCCTCCAAGTGGTCATGGGCGATGATGATGAGGATGAAGAGCACGAAGGTCGTGAAAGAATGGGTGAATATCATGAAGGACGTAGCTCCCTTATGAAGGTCTCCAATGAAACGTGGAAAACCGAATGTAGTGCCTGTCATATGGCTTATCCTCCCGGCATGTTACCCGCTGAATCTTGGAAGGCTATGATGAATAAGCTAGGCGATCATTTTGGAACGGATGCCAGTTTAGATGCCGATACCATGAAAGAGATACTGCCCTTCCTAGAGCAAAATGCGAGTCAACGTCGGGTAGAAACTAAACAAGGTGAGCCGGTATTACGCATCACCGAAACCACATGGTTTAAGCGTGAGCACGACGAAATTTCCCAAGCCACTTGGAAAAATCCCAAGGTTAAAAGCGCCTCTAATTGTATGGCGTGCCATACTCAAGCCGATAAAGGCAATTTCGACGAAGATGCTGTGCGTATTCCGCGTTAGGAGTGAAGCATGAAACCAAATCAATTAGTTTGGGATTTTCCGACTCGTGCTTTTCATTGGCTACTGGTGTTAGCTTTTGGCGGGGCTTATATCAGTGGTGATAGTGAGCGCTATCGGGATATTCACCTTGCCTTGGGCTATTTATTTGCGGGCTTAATTATTTTTCGCTTGCTCTGGGGCTTTATCGGTACTCGCTATGCACGCTTTCGTGAGTTTGCTTATGGCCCCAAACAAGTACTGACTTATCTGCAATCGCTATTGAGTCCTAGACCCGCTCACTATATTGGTCATAATCCAGCCGGAGCTTGGGCTATTTTCATTTTGCTGGTACTAGGTATCACCATTGCAGTGAGCGGTATTAGTTTGTATTGGGAAATAGGCGGTGAAGAGTTTGCCGAAGAGCTATTTGAGGAGCTGCATGAAATCGCGGCTAACGCTATGTTAGGGGTAGTACTAATACACATTGCCGGCGTTATAGTCAGCAGTGTATTACATAAGGAAAACTTACCGCGCTCAATGGTGACCGGCTTAAAAACCGCTGAGGCAAGCGAGCGTATTGAGCACAGCTATCCAGTAGTAGGCGTAATCTTAGTCCTCGCCAGTATTAGTTTTGTCGCTGGGTATTTAATGACAAGTTAGGATGCAATTATGCGGGTATTAGTGGTGGAAGATGACGCGCTATTGGGTGATGCCTTGCAAGTGGGTTTAACCCAAGCAGGCTATAGCGTCGATTGGGTCAAGGATGGCAAGCAGGCAGATAGTGCGCTGAATTTAGAACCTTATAGTGCGGTAGTACTCGATCTTGGTTTACCGCAATTATCAGGGCTAGATGTGCTCAAACGGCTACGTAGTCGCACCACTAATACCGCTGTCTTAATTCTAACGGCGCGTGATACGGTGCAAGACCGTATTATCGGCTTAGATAGTGGTGCGGATGACTATGTAGTTAAACCCTTTGATATGGGTGAACTCACCGCCCGCTTACGTGCTCTAGTCCGACGCTTAAATGGTCATACTAATCCAGTCTTGTGTGTGGGTGGAGTCACGCTAGATCCAGCCGCTCATACCGTGCATTATCAAGATCAAGCCATTGATATTTCGGGGCGTGAATTTGCTGTCTTACACACTTTAATGCTCAATGCAGGGCGCGTGTTATCACGTCAACAAATCGAAAACAAACTCTATTCATGGGGACAAGAAGTGGAGAGTAATGCAGTAGAGGTGCATATTCACCATTTACGCCGCAAGCTCTATACCCAATTAATTGAAACGATTCGCGGGGTGGGTTATTTAATGCCACGCGACAAAACCACTACCTCCTAGTGCTAGTTAACGCTCTAAACTTATGTCTTTAAAACAACGTCTGCTCCTGATTCTGCTGAGTGCGATTACTGGACTATGGTTAATCGCCTCTTTAGTCATTTACCACTATAGCGAACATGAGGTGAATGAAATTTTAGATGCTCACCTCGCGCAAACCGCAGCCTTACTCATGGCACAAGGTTTAGAGCAATATGATGACGATGATGAGGAGGACGATGATATTGATATGGAGCACGCACCCTTATTACATAAATACTCGCGGCGGGTGGCTTTTCAATTATGGTATGAAGGCAAGCGTCTTACCCTGCACTCACAAAATGCACCCAACACCTTACTAAGTACTCAAACCGAAGGCTTTAGCGACTCAGTGATTGAGCAACAACGCTGGCGGGTGTTTAGTGCTTGGGATCAAGAGCGCAAGCATCTAGTACAAGTCGCAGAACTGATTTTATTGCGCGATGAAGTCGTCCATGACATGACTAAAAGCCTAGTCTTTGCACTCATGATTGCATTGCCACTAATGGCGGGCTTAATTTGGTGGAGCGCTAGTTGGGGCTTAAAACCGTTGATTAATTTAGCTCAGATGCTTGCTCATCGTGAACCACGTAATTTGACTCCACTCACTTTAACTGCTCCCGCTGAAGTACGCCCCCTGATTGAGCGCTTAAATAGTTTATTTGGGCGCATTCAGACCATGATGGATAATGAGCGCCGCTTTACGGCGGATGCTGCGCATGAGTTACGTACCCCGATTGCAGGCATTAGTGCTCAAGTACAAGTGGCTCAATCAGCTACACAGGAAACCGAACGCCAACACGCTTTACATTACGCTCTACAAGGCTGCCAACGTGCGACTCATTTGATTGCCCAATTACTTACCCTAGCTCGCTTAGACAGTAATGCTAATATGCAATTACAGCCCTGTGCCTTACGCGCTCTAATGACTGAGGTGGTAGTGGAACTCGCTCCAAAAGCGCATGAGGCAAGTATTAGTTTAGAACTCACTGAGGGTGAGGAGGTGACCATTATGGGCTTACCTTTATTACTACAAGTACTGATACGCAATTTAGTGGATAATGCGATTCGCTATACACCTGCTGGAACTTGGGTCACGCTGAGTTTAGTGAATACTCCTCATCCTACCTTAGTGGTCAGTGATAATGGTTTAGGTTTAAGTACTGAAGAAATGGCAAAAATCAGCCAGCGTTTTTATCGAGTACTGGGCAATCAAGCTAGTGGTAGTGGGTTAGGGTTATCGATAGTGGAGCGGATTGCTGCGATTCATCAGGCGACTGTTGCGTTTAGCAAACCTGCTTCGACATCAGGTCTACAAGTCACAGTATGCTTTCCTAAGACCTCATCTCGCTCACTTTAAGGTTTTATTATTATGAATCCATTTTATTTTATGTTAGTCCCTGCCCTAGTTGCTCTAGGGGGTGGCATTTTAGCGCTGATTTGGCATCCCTCACGCGAAATGCGCAGCCTCATTCAGCATTTTGCGGCGGGGGTTGTATTGGCTGCTTTAGCGGTCGAATTATTTCCCGAACTCAGCCGCGAACATGCTCCGGGGCGAGTATTACTCAGCTCTTTTGCGGCGGGTACATTATTGATGTATCTGCTTAAATTATGGGCTACCCACCAAGAAGCTAAATCCCATGCTCTCGCTCAATCTCATCCTAATGAGCCAGCGATAGATAGTGGTCTGATCGCGGCTACCTTTATTGATATAGCGGTAGATGGATTTATTATTGGTGCAGGCTTTGCTGCTGGAGGTGAAACAGGTCCAATACTCGCAATAGGTTTATCCGTTGAATTACTCTTTTTAGGCCTATCATTGACCTCAGACTATCTCAAAGGCTGGCGTATTGTAGCGATTTCAGCGGCTTTAGGAGCCACCGTTTTAGTGTTTGCTTACTTAGGGAATTGGCTATTAGCAGGTGCTTCAACGGTAGTGATTGCAGCGGCTCTAGCGGCTAGTGCTGCGGCTTTACTTTATTTAGTCACTGAAGAATTATTAATAGAAGCGCATGAAGTAGAAGAAAAACCCTTTTATATGTTAGTACTCTTCGCAGGCTTTTTATTGTTTTGGGCTATTCAGCTCTTGGGCGTACACTAAGCCTGTTCATACCTCTAGAGTAATAATGGAGACTTAGCAATCCCTAAGGAAGTGCTTTAAAGATGGATCCTACTAGAAAACCTAGCCAGTTATATCGCAGTAAATGGGCGTGTTTTCATTGCAGAACAGCCTTTGTGCGTTATATCCGGGTGGAGCAAAGTGATCAAATTAGATGTCTGACGTGTCATACTAAAGCTACTGACATGGGCTATTTATTTGAGCCTCCTCGTCGTAGTGATTATAAACAGTGGCGACTCATGCAACTGCTAGCACAACATCAATTGCGCTATCATCGCAGCGGTATGATTCCTAAAATTCGTTATTTAATAACTGAAAATGATAAGGCTAGTTATACGGAAGTACAAAGAAACTTAATGGCCTTGTATGATGACGATCAACAGTTAAAAAAGAAAGAAAAGCGCGAGCATTAATCGCGCTTTTTATTATTACTACTAGGACGGGTAAAAGGACTGACATTATTGGTGGCAGCGCCATTGACCGGATGGATTTTGCTAATCCCTGGTTTCTCTACCTCGTCAATGCGAATAATGGCGTGCATCGGGATAAAGGTTCTCGTCACCGCCTCAAACTCGGTTTTTAAGCGTTCCTCAGCCGGATCAATCAATAGCTCACTTTGTGTCCCAAACACCAACTCCTCAACCACGATAAATCCATATAAATCTGCCTCATAGACTTGTTTGGCAAACACTTCATACACTTTGTCTTGGTTGACGAATGAAATCCGATAAATACTGGTGTTACTCAATGCACTAACCTCAAAAAAGACCGCCTGCATCATACACAGCAGACGGCATTCCACAATAGTATTTTTTTATCAGATATGGGGATAAAGATCAGCTTTTTAAAGTACTAACGGCAATTTTCTGTTCGATAATATGCTTCCAATGCTCAGGCCCCGTATTGTGAACCGAAATACCTTGGCTATCGACCGCTACCGTGACGGGCATGTCCTTGACTTCAAACTCATAAATGGCTTCCATCCCTAACTCTGGGAAGGCCAATACCTTAGCGCCCACAATGGCTTTAGACACCAGATAAGCAGCGCCCCCGACGGCCATTAAATACACCGCGCCATAATCACGAATCGCATCGATGGCAATGGGGCCACGCTCCGATTTGCCGATCATCCCGATTAAGCCTGTTTCAGCCAGAATTTGGCGCGTGAATTTATCCATACGTGTGGCAGTGGTGGGACCTGCGGGGCCTACTACTTCATCACGCACCGGATCAACTGGACCTACGTAATAGATAAAGCGGTTTTTCAGATCAACAGGCAGTGGTTCGCCTTTATTCAGCATATCGACCATACGCTTATGCGCTGCATCGCGTCCGGTGAGCATTTTGCCAGAGAGTAATACTACCTCGCCGGGTTGCCACGTTTTAATCTCATCTGGTGTTACCGTATCGAGATTAACCCGTCGAGCGCTGGCTCCGGCTTGATAGGTCATATCCGGCCAATCTTCTAAACTCGGTGGGGTTTGGAAAGCGGGACCTGAACCATCTAATACGAAATGAGCATGACGTGTTGCTGCACAGTTAGGAATAATGCATACGGGTAAAGAAGCCGCATGGGTAGGATAATCCATAATTTTGACATCGAGCACCGTCGTCAAACCACCCAAGCCTTGTGCTCCAATACCTAACTCATTAACCTTTTCAAACAGCTCTAAGCGTAATTCTTCTACGCGATTTTTCGCACCACGCGCTTTGAGTTCATGAATATCAATAGGATCCATTAACACTTCTTTGGCCATGAGTGCCGCTTTTTCAGCCGTGCCCCCAATACCAATGCCTAACATTCCCGGAGGACACCATCCTGCTCCCATAGTAGGAACGGTTTTCAGTACCCAATCAACAATACTATCAGAGGGATTGAGCATCGCCATTTTAGATTTATTTTCTGAACCACCACCTTTAGCAGCGACCTGAATGTCGACAGTATTACCCGCCACGATCTCGTAATGAATTACCGCTGGGGTATTATCTTTGGTATTTTTACGCGCACCTGCGGGGTCAGAGAGGATAGAGGCACGCAGTACATTATCAGGATTCAAATAGGCTTGGCGTACCCCTTCATTGATCATGTCTGTGAGGCTCATAGTAGCCTCCCATTGCACGTCCATGCCGATCTTAACAAAGACAGTAACAATACCCGTATCTTGGCAGATGGGGCGCTTACCTTCCGCGCACATCCGTGAGTTGACTAGAATCTGGGCAATTGCATCTTTAGCGGCAGGTGACTCTTCGCGTTGCCATGCTTCATACATGGCACCCACGAAATCTTTGGGGTGATAATAAGAAATAAATTGCAGCGCATCGGCTACACTCGCAATCACGTCAGCTTGCTTTATGACAGTCATGTTTTGGCTCCATTAACCCTTTTGGGATAGGGTGCAAGGTTAACATGCTAAGCGGATTGTCGACAAAACTTAAATCTAAGAAACCTGCATAAACTGCTCAAGCCGTGCTCGAATCGGATCAGGAATGGGCGCTGATTTACCAGTTGAGTGATCCATCCACACTGTTTTAGCATACCCCTCAGTGGTCACAATCTCAGGATTAGACACGGTATAGACTTTGTAATAAGTCATCACGCTAGAGCGCCCTAATTGCCCTATATAACAATCCACCTTGACGGTATTGGGGTAATCAATAGGACGTAAAAAAGTACAACCTGCATTAATAATCACGGGTGCGATAGTAGAGTTATGAATATCCCCCGCTCCCCAATCGGCAAGCATTTGTACCCGTGCCTCCTCCAAAAAGCGAAAGTACACGGTATTATTCACATGCCCATATGCATCCATATCGCCCCAACGCACTGGAATCTCACAACTATAAACCCAATACGTGGGCATTGATTCAGCTTCCACTATTTATCCTCCTAGCGATAAGGCAGACCCGCAGATCACCCCTATTGATATAATTGATTACACTTGCAACTGCATGAAACACTGATTAAGTAGCCAGCTAAAAGTAATCGTATATTTTTGGAGCAGTCTTGGCGGCAGGGATGCCGCCTTGAAGCGTACACGGACGTATTTACAGCGCCTGCGGAGGAAATACACGATTACTTTGGCTCAAGTACTTAATTGATTTGGGGGCTTACGGCAGGCGCTGCTTCTGTTGGAGTGGGAGTAGCTTCTGGCATTAGTTCTTGCTCCTGCTCTGCATCGGGCGAAGGCGTCTCAGTAGTGTTAGCATCACTAGGCGCTTCCTCATCAGCACCACCTAGACCAGCCTCAGAGACATTACCCATTAATGCCACAAACTCATCGAAGCTCATAGGTTTATTATTTAAGACTAATTGATCACCCGTTAATTCCAGACTCACTTTATATTGATTGTTTTCCTTAGTAATAAAGGGCTGATTTAAGAATAAAGCCGCCATAGGAAATAAATCATGGTCAAAATTAAAATTAATCTTGCCTTTAACTAACTGCACTATTTGTTGTGGCTCTAAATTTTTTAATACCTCTACATTAATAGGCTGCTTATCCTTATTACCCACATAGGTTAAATCAGCCTCTAACTTGGCTAAGCCTAATTTATTTTCCAGACTGATATTTTGCTGTACTCGGCTTTTATCAGCTTGTAGTACTTGAGTCAGTACTACATCAAAAGCTTGACTCATTAGCTCTGCTTGTTTTTGTTCTAACTCAGCCCGTTTAGCTTGCACTTCGGGCGGTTCCTCCACTAGCACCTCTTCTTCGACTGCGGTCTCCGCTGGGGCTTGATCATCTGGAATAGCCGCTACTGTCTCTCCCTCGGCTACTCCTTCGGTCGTATCATCTTCTGCCATAGGAGCGGATGGAGTTTCAGCAGACTCCGAAGGTGTTTCAGCATCGGGAGTCGGCGTAGTGCTAGCAGGCTCTTCCGTCTCAGTGGGCGACTCTGCCGTGGTAACAGTTTCACTGTTTACCCCTGTCTGATTAGCTGCATTCATTTCATCTAATAAACGCAGCTCATTTTGTACCGGCTCTAAAGCACTAAAAGCCTTACTAGCTTCCTTTAGACCTGCTGTATTCAAACCATTAAAACTAAAGCTATAACTCGCCTTACTGGTCGGCAAAACAGGTGTAATTAAATCGCTAATCGTTAAACTAAAGGTTCCTTCAGAATCAGTATGTTGCACCGCGCTGGTACTTTTTAAATTCAAACCAAAACTGATAGGCTCAGGTAATTCTTTGGCTTTAATCGAAATACCAGGGAGAGTTAAATCCATAGCGCTACTTATTAGATCTCCGCCTAATACCCCTTTTGCCTCAGCTTTTAACTCTGACTCTGGTAGCAAAATAACGGTTTCATCAGCACCTTTAAATTCGACTTTGCCAATTTTACCCTCTAAAGGACCACTCAATATTGACTGCCCCTGTTCCGAGCTTAGAGTAGAGGAGCCTTTTAGATTAAAACCGGCAAAATTAACGGAGCCACCCTGCTCGGCGTTGTCATAGCTGAGCGGATTCATCACTAGGGTATAATCAGCGCTATTACCAAACTTTAATTCGGTATCTACCACCAACGGCGCACGGCTATTGAATAAGTTTTTAAGCTGCTGTTGAGTTTCGGCACTAAAACTACTTTCATCTAAACGACTGTTAATCCGTGCTAATGCCACACTAGGTTTACCTAACTCCCACAATAACGGGCCGTGTTGCACATCTAGCAGAATATTCAACGCCTCTGGTACGTCCTCACCCAATTGTGTGGGTAAACTCACTTTGACCTTGCCCTGTGCAGTCAAAAATGACTGGCTATAATCCACTAGCTCTAGTTTCATCCCCTCTAATTGAGGGCTTTGGCTGATCATCTGGTTAGCATGTTCAATTTGTGTTTTAAGGGTGGCTTGAGTCTGTTGACCCACATACCCAGTACTCCCCGCCCAACCAGCACCTAACACACCGAGGACAGTCGCAACAAGAGCAAGTTTATTCATAGGGGTTCCGTTTAGTCTGATTTAGTTACAATTTTTAACACAGATGGACTGCGGCTTAACACCACCACCGCAACTACTATAACAACTACGATATTGGGCATCACATTGGCAATCAAGCTGACAACTGGCATCACGAATACGTTTAGTTTCCGTCGCTAGAGTAGGAGCCACCGGTTTATCCTCAGGCTCGACAGGACGTGCGCCCCATGACCTAAATGGACGTGGGCAAGCTCTAGGGTTATCTTGGGTACTGATACATAAGTCGCGCATAGCTCGTGCTTGATCACGACGCATATCGTAAAGCGTCTTATCTTGAACATAGCGAGTATAACGCTCCTGCCATACTGCTAAAGCAACCTCGTATTCCTGCATGCGTTTAGGCATGTCGAGTTTAGCTTGCTGCTCGGCTTTAGCGCTACAACTTGCATAGCGTGTCGCGCAGCTATTATTGCATTGTTGCGCCTTGGCTTCACACGGCTTTAAGCATTGTAATCCCACTGCTGTCTTAGGTGGAGTGAGTTCATAGCGCGTCTCATATTGCGGCGCACAGCTCATTAATACACTGCTGACTAAGATCACAAATAGGTACTTCGCCCACTGCATCCACCGAACTAACATATTGATTACCTCACTTATTTCTCGGCACGCGCAAATGCAGCCGCCATTGCTGAATTGCCCAGCGGTTTGGTAGCCTCTTTAGTTTTAGAGCTGGTACTAGGCTGCGAAGTTTTGTTAGGGGTACTTTTCGAGTCCATACTTTTAGCGGATTGATTCGCCGCTTGTAGGCGCATAGTCAGAGCAATCCGTTTACGTGCAACATCCACTTCCTCGACTCGTACTTTGACTACATCACCAGTACGCACTACCTCACGCGGGTCTTTTACAAACTTATCCGTCAATTGCGAGATATGCACTAAGCCATCCTGATGCACTCCAATATCCACAAATGCACCAAAATTCGCCACATTAGTGACCACGCCTTCTAATAGCATACCGACTTGTAAATCCTCGATACGCTCTACCCCTTCACGGAAAGTCGCACTGACAAATGCAGGGCGCGGGTCACGTCCGGGTTTTTCTAACTCGGCTAATATATCCTTTAAAGTCGGCAAACCAAATTGTTCGGTCACATAATCAGCAGGTTTTAGCTTAGCCACTAACTCAGCATTACCGACTAATTGCGCCGTAGCGATACCACTACCCTTAGCCATTTTTTCCACTAATGAATAGGCTTCAGGATGCACGGCTGAAGCATCGAGGGGATGATCACTGTCTCGAATACGCAAAAAGCCCGCCGCTTGTTCAAAAGTCTTAGCGCCTAAACGCGGTACTTTTTTTAATTGCTCGCGATTACGAAAACGCCCGTGCTCTTGTCGAAAGGCAACAATATTGTCCGCAAGAGTATTATTTAAACCCGAAATACGCGCCAGCAGTGGGGCTGAAGCCATATTGACATCCACACCAACCGCATTCACGCAATCCTCTACTACGGCATTCAGGGCTTGCATTAATTCAGTTTGATTCACATCATGCTGATATTGCCCCACTCCAATCGACTTAGGGTTAATTTTAACTAATTCGGCGAGTGGGTCTTGCAAGCGTCGTGCAATCGAGACCGCACCCCGTAAGCTTACATCCAGATCGGGAAACTCTTTAGCCGCTAATTCAGAAGCCGAATAGACCGAAGCCCCCGCCTCGGATACTACGATTTTGGTGATTTTCAGATCAGAGCACTTTTTAATTAACTCACTGGCTAATTGATCCGTTTCGCGTGACGCCGTGCCATTGCCAATACTGATTAGATTGACCTTATGGCGCTGGCAAATAGCCGCTAGCTGGGCAATAGACTCATTCCACTTATTGTGGGGTACATGAGGATAAATTGTCGCGGTTTCCAGCACTTTGCCTGTCGTATCCACTACTGCAACCTTCACACCCGTGCGTAGTCCGGGGTCTAGACCCATCGTCACTCGTGCCCCTGCGGGAGCGGCAAGCAATAAATCTTTTAAATTAGCCCCAAACACACGAATCGCCTCTTTATCCGCTTCTTCTTGCTGCTGATTTTTAAGATCTAACTCTAAACGACTATGTAGTTTGACTTTCCAAGTCATGCGCACGGTATCGAGTAACCATTTATCTGCACTACGACCTTTGTCTTGAATCCCAAATGCCTTAGCCAGCTTTATTTCACAAGGATGGATTTGCCCTTCAGGGACAGGAATATCGAGGGTTAAATCGAGTATGCCTTCATTGCGTCCACGCAAGAGGGCTAAATAACGATGCGAAGGGATTTTATACAGTAGCTCTTGATAGGCAAAATAATCGGCAAATTTCGCCCCCTCGGTTTGTTTACCTTCAATCACTTTGGAACTCAGTACGCCCTGCTCCCATAAATATTGGCGTAAATCACCCACAGTATTAGCATCCTCTGCCATCGTTTCCATGATGATCTGCCTTGCACCTTCGAGTACCGTTTTAGCCTCATTAAACTCTAATTCGGGATTGAGATACTTAGCTGCTTCACTCATAGGATCAAGAGTAGGGTTAGCTAACAAAGCTTCAGCTAAGGGAGCAATGCCTGCTTCGCGGGCGATTTGCGCTTTGGTACGACGTTTAGGTTTATAGGGTAGGTATAAGTCTTCGAGGACGGTACGGGTATCAGCCTGATTAATTTGTGCTTCTAGTTCGGGGGTGAGTTTTCCCTGCTCACGGATAGAATTGAGCACAGTCTCACGACGTTTTTCTAATTCACGTAAGCTCAAGAGGCGCGTTTCTAAATAGCGTAATTGCGTATCGTCTAAGCCCCCAGTGCGCTCTTTGCGATAGCGTGCAATAAAGGGAACGGTCGAGCCTTCGTCTAATAGTTCTACTGTGGCTTGAACTTGGTGTGGTTTGACGGCTAATTCACTAGCAATGCGCGTCAGAATCGAATCCATATGAGTACATACCCCTGATTAAACTGCCTGCATCATAGCAAAGGGGCTATAGGGGATTCAAAGTGATTAGCTAGCACAATGCTTTGCCCTTGCAGATCTGTGCTATTCACTTATACTTTGTTGTATGTTCCTACATAGGGAGGGAATAGCATGCAAGTTGTAAATATACGCCAATTAAAAAATAATCCTTCTGTTGCTCTACGTTATGCTAAGCAAGATCTAGTAATGGTCACTAACCGTGATGAACCCGATTCACTGATTATCAGTATGGAGCAGTTATCCGGTATTCCTAATCTTGAACAAGTGCGCCTAGTACTAGGTATTTCTCTATTCCGAAATAAGCAGCTTTCTCTGATGGCAGCGGCAAAAGTGGCTAATAAGTCCCTATCTGAAATGATCACTATTGTGTCTGAACAAGGTATTCCTGTTGCCGATTACACTCAGAATGAAGTAGAAGCAGAGGCTACCTTTGCTGAGCAGTGGCTACACAATAATAGCAATGATGAGGCTGCATGAGTTCGACCATCGTTATTGCTGATGCTAGCCCCTTGATTGCTCTCGCTCGCATTGAGCATTTACATCTGCTACAAAATTTATTTGGGCAAGTGAAAATCACAGAAATTATCAAGCTCGAAATAGTTAGCAACCGAGCGTTTGCTGAGGTAGCGCTTTTGCAAGCAGCACTCGATGCAGGATGGTTGCAGGTCTGCCAACCTGATTTAGGTGAAATGGCTAAGACTGAGTTAATCGGTTTAGCTGAGGGTCTTGATCCGGGTGAAAAAAGTGCGATTCAGTGGGCTTCTAGTTTAAAAAGCGCGGGTGAAGCTATCATTTTAATAATAGATGAAGCAAAAGGACGCAAAGTAGCCCGCAGACTATCACTTGATATATTAGGTCTCTGTACACGACAATTCGCTTAACTCATTGAATCTTTTTCAAAAGAAAATCGCCTGAGTTTCATCCGTCCATCCTCGATCGCCATGAATTGTGGTGGACAAAGGAACAGAAGCAGCAGCCTAAGCCTATCCACTTTTTCCCGTACCCTTCCATTCAATAAATCGGTCAAGTAGTCCAAGCCGTAACGGAAGACACTTTGCTCTTTGCGTCCATGTTTTTTCGTCTTCAAAGGCTTGACGGCTTTTTCCTTCCATTCGCCGACTTTGTGCGCCCAACAGAAGCCAATGGCAAGCAACGCCATCATCTTTTTGATGCGAGGGGTTTGGTGAAGTGAGTGGCTTCCATGTGAAAACCACGCCCTTTCAAGCATTGGAACAGGTTTTCAATTTCCCAACGTAGCCGATAAGTGCCAATGGGATCAGCCGTGTAGTGGTTGCTGGCGATAATCAACAACTCACCACTGGGCAGCTTTGAGCCACTGAGCCAAACCCATTCCCCGCTAACGTCGCGACGGTGACGGAGAACGCGCCGTTTACCCGGCTTGAGGTTGGCAAACAGCGAGCGGACATGCGCCTCTTTTTTGTGTTTGTCGGTCATCAACTGATTACCCTTGATACGAATCAAGTAGGGAATCTCTTTGGAAGACAACCACTTCCACCATTGACCACCAATAAACTCACGGTCAGCCAACACACCCAAGATGTTGTTGCGCCCGAATTGGCTGATAAATCGTTGCAGCAGGGCAATACGTTCACGTTGGTTAGAATTACCGCGTTTGTTCAACACCATCCAGTAAACGGGGATAGCCGCACCTTGGTAAACAACCGCCAAAGTCAGGAGATTGAGGTTGGATTTGCCCCATTTCCAGTTGGTTCTGTCGAGTGTGAGGTAGTATTGTTGACCACTAAAGGCGAACATTCCCATAAGAAAATGGGCAATGTCATTGTAATTAAAGAACACTTGGCTAAAAAAGCGTTGCATCCGTCGATAGCGGGAACCAATGTCGGTGTCAGAATCTATGTGTACCGCCAACAACGCCAAATTCATTTGTCGCGCACTCAGCAAAGTATGCAGCATTCCCACAAAACAATCCAAACGGGGCTTGCCCCAACTCAAGTGGGCTTTTAAACTGTCACGTAGTCCATCGCTCAGATCCATTTTGCTCTCCTGTGTGGTAACTAGAGAGTAAAACATAGGAGCGGTGGACTTTCACCATCTCCATGACAAACATGCTAAATCAATAAGTTAGTGGTTTTGTCGTGTACAGAGATATTAGGTAGTGCTGGGGTCATTGCTATTGCTAAGCGTAAAGGGTTAATTGCTGAAGCTAAACCATTACTAGAGCAGTTACAACGTTCAGGGTATTTTTTATCGGGCACTATTGTTGAAATGGCTTTGCGGATTGCAGGTGAACGCTAGAACAGCACTAAACTTTTACAGTTTAGGCGCTACATAACACCCCACACTCGCAGATTATCGGTTTGTATTGGCGCACTATTCGCCTCGTCGTCCATACTTAAACCAGTCCATACTAATGATGATAATGCAATGCAACCTGATACCCCTATTGAACTCCAACAGCGCCACTGGCTGTTTGGCAAACGCCACCTAACCCTCAGTGGGCAACATCTCACCATTAACGAATCCTCACTGCTGCACCAAGCACAAACGCGCATTCCACTGCCTATGCTCCAACCCAATCCTACCTATGCCCAATCCTTTTCCATGCTCTGGTTACTCAATACGATTATTGTGTTTGCCTGTGCTATCGGATGCCTCATTGCTGCTTATAAAACGCAAGTAGGATTGCTCTATATTTTGGCAGTCGTATTCTTTGTGGGTGCATTTATCCCGTTGCAAAAATTCCTGCTCTACACCACCAATCTAGTCATTTTCCGCCATGCGCAGACTAATGAATACCTACTGTATTTATGGAAAGACAACCCCAATGCGGCACGTTTTCGCTTTTTTGTTGAGGAACTCAATCAACGCTTGCTCGCTATCCGATGATTAGCACCTCCTTTAGGCAACAATTCATGGCATACTCTATTCAAAGATAAACAGCACTTATTAACGCATAAAAGATCAATTATGAAACCTGTTATCACTCTCCTAGTAGCGCTAGCATTCAGCTATAGCGCTCTTAATGCTCAAGCAGAAGTTTATAAATGGACAGATGCTCAAGGTAAGACCCATTACTCACAAACCCCTCCGCCTAATGTTAAAGCTAAAAATATGGATGCTGAGCTTTATCTACATAGCTCCAAAGCCAGCGGTAAAACTCCGCCTACTACTAAAGAGCCGGTTGTTCCGGAAAAAGATCTACCCGAAATCCCCAAAGATCTAGCTGAGGCCAAAGCTAAAGGCGAGCAAGACAAGAAAAAGGTCGAAACCTTTTGTACTGAACAAGAGCTATCGTTAAAGCAAATGTTGGCTAATACTTTAATTCGCTGGAAAGATGAGCAAGGCGAGCGCCTACTCACTGCCGAAGAGCGTGACGCTAAAATTAAAGAGGCGGAAAAGAACCTCAGTACTATTTGTACTCCGGAGGTATTGGGTAAGGCGAGCGCAGCGGGTGAGAAAAAAGACTAAACCCAGTATAATCGCGCCCATTCAAACATTAGGATGGACTAGATTTAAATGCGCGTTTCTCAATTTCCTATTAATACCCTGCGTGAAGTACCCAATGACGCGGATGTAATCAGCCAACAATTAATGCTTAGAGCCGGTTTGATCCGCCGCTTAGCCTCTGGTCTTTATACATGGGGGCCTTATGGTTTGCGGGTATTACGTAAGGTTGAAGCAGTAGTACGCGAGGAAATGAATCGTGCAGGCGCGATTGAAGTCTTAATGCCCGCCGTTCAACCTGCTGAGCTATGGCAAGAGTCTGGACGTTGGCAACAATACGGTGCTGAATTACTGCGGATTAAAGATCGTCATCAACGTGATTTTTGTTATGGTCCTACCCATGAAGAGGTCATTACTGATTACGTGCGTAAAGAAGTAACCAGCTATAAACAGCTTCCGCTGAATTATTATCAAATCCAAACTAAATTCCGTGATGAGGTACGCCCGCGCTTTGGCGTAATGCGGGCGCGTGAGTTTATTATGAAGGATGCTTATTCATTTCATCTCACGCAAGACTCATTACAAGCTACTTATAATGATATGTATGATGCTTATACACGCATCTTTACCCGTTTAGGGCTAAAATTCCGCGCCGTACAAGCCGATACTGGTTCTATTGGTGGCAATGCTTCGCACGAGTTTCAAGTGCTGGCTAGCTCCGGTGAAGACGATATTGTCTTTTCTAATCAAAGCAATTATGCCGCGAATATTGAATTAGCCGAAGCTTTACCCGTAGTCACAGAACGTGCCGCTCCTGCTGAAGCCTTGCGCCTAATCCATACCCCCAATACCAAAACTATTGACGCTTTAGTCACCAATTACGCTTTACCTATTGAAAAAACCATTAAAACCTTAATCGTAAAAGCGTCTGATCAAGTCGAGGCTAAGTTTGTCGCATTACTCATTCGTGGCGATCATACCCTGAATGAAGTCAAAGCCGAGAAGCAACCTGAAGTCGCTTCACCTTTAGAATTTGCCACCGATGAAGACATTCGCTCCATCATGGGAGCGGGTGCAGGCTCTTTAGGTCCGGTTAATTGCCCTATTCCTTATATCGTTGATCGTACTGTGGCGAATATGGCTGATTTTGGAGCAGGTGCTAATCAAGACGATCATCACTACTTTGGTATTAACTGGGGTCGTGATTTACCCGAAGGGCGGATGGCTGATTTGCGTAATGTAGTAATAGGCGACCCTAGCCCTGATGGTCAAGGTACTTTAGACATTGCTCGTGGTATTGAAGTCGGTCATGTATTCCAGCTAGGCAAGAAGTATTCTCAAGCCATGAATGCTACGGTACTCAATGAACAGGGCAAAAGTGAGATCATGTTCATGGGTTGCTATGGTATTGGAGTATCGCGCATTGTGGCGGCGGCTATTGAGCAAAATCATGATGAGGCGGGAATTGTTTGGCCTACGGCAATGGCGCCGTTTAGTGTGGTGATTGCCCCCTTGAATATGCATAAAATGCCCGAAGTCGCTGCAAAAGCGGAAGAACTCTATCAACAGCTCCAAGCTCAAGGCATTGAAGTGCTATTAGATGACCGTAATATGCGTCCGGGGGCGATGTTTGCCGACCAAGAGCTATTAGGTATCCCACACCGTATCGTGGTTTCAGAGCGTGGCTTACAAGCGGGTGAATTGGAGTATAAAGCACGTCTTGGGGGCGAGGCTGAAAAGGTAGCTATGTCTGAAATTTTACCCTTCTTAAAAGCTAAATTATCCGCAATTTGATTAAAATATCATCAAATTGATAAATATTTAAAATAAACAATAGCTTAAAAGGCAATTTATTGAGTTATACACGGGGTTATCCACAGAAATTGTGGATAACTTTAAAGAGGTATCACTTCAAATCGCTGCATACTAATTCTGGGGAAATAGTGGTAAATGGCTGCGAATTGCAGCCAATACGTGTAAACTTCCCACCAATCTGTTGGGATCTGGTTAAATTTAGTTAAGTGACCAGCATTATTAGCGTTTAAGGCGAGTATAATGATCAGGGAGTCCAATTATTAAACGCGCCTATCCCCTGAGAGGGTTTGATAGCATAGCGCACTACTCTGCTCGGTCTCCTAGTCTAAATCCGCTGTTGAGAGACCTAACTACAACTGAATTTCAGGCAAAGCGATGGATTCGAGCCACCTAGCTTTGCGCTAATCCTATTTTTGACAACTTAAGGCCAGGAACACTACATCATGATGGATGTTCGCAAAATAAAAAAACTGATTGATCTGCTACAAGACAGCGATATTGCTGAAATTGAAATCAAGGAAGGTGAGGATTCGGTACGTATTAGCCGCACGTCCGCCCTACCTGCTCCTGTGCCTATGGGTATGCCAATGCAAGCACCCATTTATATGAATGCTGAACCACCACGCGCTACTGTTGCATCTGCTCCTAGTGCAGCTCCAGCACCGGCTGAAACAGGTATTCCTAGCGGTCATGTGATTGAATCGCCTATGGTGGGAACTTTTTATCGTGCTTCCTCTCCGGGCGCTAAGTTTTTTGTGGAAATCGGTCAAAGTGTCAATGTAGGTGACACCCTATGCATTATCGAAGCGATGAAAATGCTCAACCCGATTAGCACCGATAAAGCCGGCGTGGTGAAAGCTATTCTGGTCGAGAATGAACAGCCGGTCGAATACGGTCAGCCTTTAATTGTCATTGGCTAAGGCAAGGTACACCCTATGCTGAAAAAGATTTTAATTGCG
This sequence comes from Thiofilum sp., assembly GCF_016711335.1. Classification (NCBI taxonomy): domain Bacteria; kingdom Pseudomonadati; phylum Pseudomonadota; class Gammaproteobacteria; order Thiotrichales; family Thiofilaceae; genus Thiofilum; species Thiofilum sp. Next base: position 2,465,988 of record NZ_JADJTF010000001.1, on the reverse strand, counting down.
AATCGGGGCGAAATTGCTCTTAGAATTCTGCGTGCTTGTCGTGAAATGGGTATTAAAACCGTAGCAGTACACTCTACGGCTGACCGTGATCTCAAGCATGTGCGTCTTGCCGATGAATCGGTCTGTATTGGCCCTCCCCGCTCGGTGGACAGCTACCTAAATATTCCAGCGATTATTAGCGCTGCCGAAGTGACTGGAGCGGATGCCATTCATCCGGGCTATGGCTTTTTATCTGAAAATGCTGATTTTGCTGAACGAGTAGAATCAAGCGGCTTTGTATTTATTGGTCCGCGTGCTGAAACTATTCGCTTAATGGGCGACAAAATTTCAGCTAAAGAAGCCATGATTAAGGCAAATGTGCCTTGTGTCCCCGGCTCAGAGGGTGCAGTGCCTGATGACACGCAAGAATGCTTAGCGATGGCTAAAAAAATTGGCTATCCGGTCATTATTAAAGCAACGGGTGGCGGTGGTGGGCGCGGCATGCGCGTAGTCCATAAAGCAGAAGAATTATTACGCGCCATTGAAATGACACGCTCCGAAGCCAAAGCAGCCTTTAATAACGATGTGGTGTATATGGAGAAATACCTAGTTACCCCACGCCATATTGAATTCCAAGTACTAGCAGACCAGCATGGTAATGCTTTCCATCTCTGTGAGCGTGATTGCTCGATGCAACGTCGCCATCAAAAGGTGGTTGAAGAAGCTCCCGCCCCGGGTATTACCGCTAAAGAACGCGCTCGCATGGGTAAAGTACTGACAGATGCGTGTAAAGCCATTGGTTATCGGGGTGCAGGTACTTTCGAGTTTTTATATGAAAAGGGCGAATTTTATTTCATCGAAATGAATACCCGTCTACAAGTCGAGCATCCGGTCACTGAACTGATTACCGGTGTAGATTTAGTTAAGCTGCAAATCTTAGTTGCATCTGGCGAAGCATTGACTTTGAAGCAAGAGGATATTCGCCCCCACGGTCATGCGATTGAATGTCGTATTAATGCCGAAGATCCTGATACCTTTGCACCGTCTCCCGGAAAAATCACTCGCTATCACGCCCCCGGAGGTTTAGGGGTAAGGGTTGATTCGCACATTTATACTGATTACAGCGTACCCCCCTATTACGACTCGATGATCGGTAAGTTAATTGTGCATGCTGAAAATCGTGAAGTAGCGATTGCGCGGATGCACGGTGCTTTAAGTGAGCTGGCGATTGACGGTATTAAAACTAATATTCCGCTACAACGACGTATTATGGAAGATGCCCATTTCCAAGCAGGTGGGGCGGATATTCATTATTTAGAGAAAAAATTAGGACTTAAATGAGCTGGAAGCAAATAGTCTGTCACACTAATCTCACCCATAAGGATGTGATTAGTGATTTATTCGAGGCGGCTGGGTCTGCCTCGATTACTTACCAAGATGCGGCGGATCAACCGGTATTAGAGCCTTTACCCGGTGAGACTCCCTTCTGGGATGATCTTATCATTACAGCGCTATTTCCTCTGGATGAGGATATTGATTGGATACTGCTCGAACTGGCTGCCAATAAAGATGAGTGGCAATTACAAAGTGTTAAGGTAGAAACGCTAGAAGAGCAGGAGTGGGTCAGAGCGTGGATGGATAACTTTCATCCTATGCAATTTGGCGAGCATCTGTGGATTTATCCTAGTTGGCATGAAGTCCCCGAAGGTGCTGGTGTTAAAGTATTACTCGATCCGGGTCTGGCCTTTGGGACGGGTAATCACCCTACCACCGCTTTATGTTTAGAATGGCTAGGGCAATTTCCTTCTTTGCAAGGCAAAACCGTTTTAGATTATGGTTGTGGCTCGGGTATTCTCGCTATTGCTGCGGCAAAAATGGGTGCTAAGACCGTCTGGGCCACCGATATTGACCCCCAAGCGTTACAAGCCACCTTAGATAATGCCGCTCGTAATGATATTCCCGCCGAGGTTATACAAACTTGTTATCCTCAAGACTTACCCAAGCAAACCTTTGACATAGTACTGGCCAATATTTTGGCTGGCCCTTTGGTGCAGTTAGCACCAGAGATTATCAAGTTTGTACGCTCTGAAGGAGATTTAGTTCTTTCTGGGATTTTGGCAACACAAACTGCAATGATTCGTCAAGCTTATGAGCCTAGCCTATCAGCAGCGCTGGACGTGGTGAGTCAAGAAGAATGGATTCGCGCCGCAGGTAAACGCTCTTAAGCTTAGAGCGTTTATTAATAATTAGCAGATTAATGTTAAAGCGAACCTACTCTATGAATCAATACTCATAACGGCCTTTACTTATGTACACACAATGCAGTAATTGTCGCGCTACCTTTAGGGTAACTATGAAAGAACTCACCACCGCTCAAGGCTTATTACGTTGTGGTGAGTGTGATGTCATTTTTGATGCCATGAAAACCTTGAGTACAGCGTTACCGGAAGAACGCTTAATTAGCCACAGTAATCTACTCCTCCCCTCGGCTCCGAAAACTTCTCTCTGGAGTAAAGTGACTAAACTATTTAAGCGCTCTGTCCCGCCTACTAATGAAAATAATCCTTTACCGCCTACTGCGCCTTATAATGGCAGACGTGAAAAAAAGCGTGCTAGTTGGTGGTTAGCCATCAGTCTTATTTGCCTTACTTTATTGTTATTTTTACAATTAGTGTACAGTACCCGTTACTGGCTCGCGCAACAACCACTCACTCAACCTATCGTTGCCACCTTATGTCAATGGGTGGATTGCAATTTAGAGCAACGTGATCTAAAAAGTATCAAGATGCTCAGTCGTAATGTGTTTTCGCATCCGAATTCGCCTGAGTTTTTAATTATTAAAGCCTCACTACAAAATGAAGCGAATTTTCCGCAGAAATACCCCTATGTGGAAATCAGTTTTCTCAATAGCGCTTCTGAAGTGGTAGCTTTGCGCCGCTTTAAACCAGAGGAGTACCTAGAACCCACCATTGAACCTATTATGCAACCGTATCAGCCTCGTGAGTTGTCACTTAATATTAAAGACCCAGGCCCCGATGCAGTGCGCTTTCAGTTTCGCTTCCTTTAATCAAGCATTGCATTTTCCTCCTTATCCCGTACCTGGTCACGTAGTGACACACCATCAGTCTTATACTCAATGGCGCTTTTGAATGAGGTGTACTATGCTCATTATCGGAGTGATTTTTTCTTATTAAATTAAAAATAACTCACAAAAAAGCATAAATAACATTACATTCACGAAATTTAGTCTATAATCGCGCGCCAAATAAGAAGTTAGCTGTTGATTAAATATTTTCGTGGCGACACAAGCCCGAACAACTAAATAAAGAGCTTAAAACTCAATATTTTATAGGTGTCGACTACTTTTACATGGAGAACAATATGGCGTCTGATAATGTCACGTACATGCTGAGAAAGTCTGCTTTGCCGGTTGAAGGTATTGATCCTTACATTCCCACTCCCGGTGAAGAATACATGAATGATGCTCAGCTTAAGCATTTTCGGAATATCCTTGTAGCGTGGAAACAAGCGCTGATGCAGGAAGTGGATCGCACCGTCGATCATATGAAAGAAGAGGCGAGTAACTTTTCTGATCCGGCTGATCGTGCCACTCAAGAAGAAGAATTTGCTCTCGAATTACGCGCACGGGATCGTGAACGTAAACTCATTCGTAAAATCGACAAAACCATCGCTCGTCTAGATGAGGATGACTATGGTTATTGTGATGCATGTGGGATTGAAATCGGTCTACAGCGTCTTGAAGTCCGCCCTACCGCAGACCTGTGTATCGACTGCAAAACCACTCAAGAGATTAAAGAGAAACAACTCGCGTAACCATGTTGCCCACTGGACGCTTTGCCCCCTCACCTACAGGGCCATTGCACTTTGGTTCATTGGTTACGGCTGTTGCCAGTTATCTTAGCGCCCGCTCGAAATACGGGCGCTGGTTGGTACGCATTGAGGACTTAGATCCCCCACGCATTCAAGCAGGTGCTACTGAGTCCATTTTGCATACGCTTAAGCAATATGGCTTTGAGTGGGATGGTGAAATAATTTTTCAGAGTAGTCCCACACGTCAAGCCGCTTATACAGAAGCGCTAATGCAGCTTCAGCCCTACTCTTACCCCTGTTATTGCAGTCGCAAACACTTGCAGCAAAACGCTCAACAAGGGCGCTTTGGGGCTATTTACGCCGACACTTGCCGCTCTCGCCCTCAAATCCCTAACCCTCAAGCTACCGCGATTCGTATTAAAACGCCTGATGAAACCATTGGCTTTCATGACCTGATTTATGGTGACTATGCGCAACAATTGCACGCTGAGATTGGCGATTTTGTGATTAAACGCGCGGATGGTTTATGGGCTTATCAATTGGCAGTGGTGGTTGATGATGCTGATCAGGGAATCACGGAAGTGGTGCGTGGTGCAGATTTACTGGATAACACTCCACGTCAGATTTATCTGCAATCCTTACTCGGTTATGCCACTCCACACTATGCTCATATTCCCCTAGTGCTTGATACACAAGGACAAAAGCTGAGTAAACAAACCTATGCCCCTGCATTGCCTCTAGACGAGCACTCTATTCGGCACAATCTTTATCAAGCCCTGAAATTTTTAAACCAAAATCCACCCGATGAGTTAAGGACAACGCCTATGAAAGCTATTTGGGATTGGAGCATTCAGCACTGGTCATTTAATGGTTTGCGACCTCAGCAAATGACTGCTGATCTAGATCTAGTCCAAACGCCTTGAATGATTTCCTGTTATACTCACAATATCGCTCATTCATCACCTAAAATGCCCTATCATGACTCCACGTAAAAAACTCCCTATTGGCATTCAAACTTTTCGGGAAATTCGTGTTAATAATCACTACTACGTAGATAAAACGGCTATTGCTCTAGAACTCATCCAGCGTGGTAAATATTACTTCCTCTCCCGCCCCCGCCGCTTTGGAAAGAGCCTATTTTTAGACACCTTGAAAGAATTATTTGAGGGGAATGAGCCATTATTTCAAGGCTTAGCGGTACATCCACAGTGGGATTGGTCGATCCAATATCCGGTCTTGCGCTTTAGTTTTGGAAGTGAAACCTTTACCCATCCCCAAGGTTTAATAGATGCTTTAGATACACAGTTAACACAATGGGAGCAGCATTTTAGCCTGAGTCCTAGGTTCAAACATGCAGGCGGGCGTTTTTCCGACTTAATTCTACATTTACATCAAAAAACCGGAAAACCCGTGGTGATTTTGGTGGATGAATATGACAAGCCGATTCTCGATGCTCTACATTATCCTGAGGTTGCCAGACAAAACCGCGATACCTTACGCGGCTTCTATGGCACGATTAAAGACTATGATGCTCATATCCGCTTTGCCTTTTTAACCGGAGTGAGTAAGTTTTCTAAAGTGAGTTTATTTTCGGGCTTGAATAATCTAACCGATATTACTCTGGATGAGCGCTATTCCACTATTTGTGGTTATACCGATCATGATGTGGATACGGTATTTGCACCCGAATTAGTAGGGCTAGATCGAGAGCATATTCGGGAGTGGTATAATGGCTATAATTGGTTGGGACAAAGCGTTTATAACCCTTATGATGTCTTACAATTATTCAGTACCCGTAAATTCAAGAATTATTGGTTTGAATCGGGGACACCTACCTTTTTAGTGGATTTATTGCTCAAGCGTAAAATCACCTCGCTGTCATTAGTACACAGTCTTAGCAGTGAAGAGATGTTATCTAAATTTGATATAGACGACATTGAAGTAGATGCGTTGTTATTTCAAACGGGTTATTTAACTATAAAGGGTATAAGGCAGGCAGGTGATCGGGATTTTTATGTTTTGACTTATCCCAATAAAGAAATCTATCAAAGCCTTAATGAAATTTTACTATCCGCGTTGGTAAAAGATAGAAAAGCTCAGAGTATCCAGACATTACGTTTATATGATTTATTGTTGGCTAATGATTTTGAGAGATTAAGAGCATTATTCCAAAGTTTCTTTGCTAGTATCCCTCATCACTGGTACACCCACAACGATATTCAAAATTATGAAGGCTATTATGCCAGTGTATTTTATTCCTATTTTGCTTCATTAGGATTAACGGTGATAGTCGAGGATGCCACTAATTTAGGGCGCATTGATATGACGCTTAAATTTAACAACCAAGTTTATTTGTTTGAATTTAAAGTAATCGAGAATACTGAAGCAGGATCGGCACTCCAACAACTCAAAGACCGCCTCTATGCAGACAAGTATCGTGGTCTGAATCAGCCCATTTATCTGATGGGTGTAGAGTTCAGTAAGGTATCCCGTAATGTAGTGGGCTTTGAAGTGGAGCAAGTGTAGCACCCTAAACCCAACTGGATGGGATGTTGTACGGCTCAGTTAAACACACCAAACAAGGTTCCTAACTTTGGCGATTCGAGTATTTGGGTATATGATTTTATGAGTACTTTTGCTTATACACTAATAATTGAACTAGCCTTATACTCAAAGTTCCCCTGACTTCGACAGCAAAGGAGAAGCACTATTTCAACCTCAGCCCCCGACAATGCAGCACTCCGTTATGGATTAGTTGCCGCAGTACTAGCTTTGATGCTAGCAGGTGTTTACTTTTGGTGGTTTCAACCGCCTTGGTGGTTATTAGGTGCTTATGCAGGTATTGGCCTGCTTGCGGTACTCAGCGTACCTATCATTTATCGCCTAGCCGGATTTAGTGGTGAGGATGAAAGCGAATGGTTAGAAGATCGTAATCAGGCGGCACATCAAGCTTTGCTAGATAAATTAAAAACGGCACGCATAGGACTAGAGGAACTCGGTATTCAAGAGGGTGTACGCCAAGCCAAAGTGTTAACTGATATTTTAGAAGACTATCAATCGGTAGTCGCCACGCGCTTTGTCGGTAAACACTTCACCCCTATTAACTACCTCAATGCGGCTCGTACCGTACAAGAACACGCTATTCAAAATCTCACCGATATTGTCGCTATTGGACATAGTATTTCAGGTCTGAGCCGGAATTTAGAGGTGAGTGATGCTATCGGTAAACAAGCGGAGCTTTATAAAGAGCAACAAACTCGTATTCGTACCCTACTCGATGAAAATACTAAATTATTCAATGCTCTGACTGAAACCGCAGTAGAAGTGGCCAATATTAAATCGATCAGCGATTTTGACCGTTTAGATACCATGACTCGCCTCATGAGTCTTGCTCAAATCGCTAAGCAAACAGGAAAATAACTATGCGCCTACCCTTCAATGGCTTACTCAAAATCAGTACTTTAGTCTTTAGCGCTATCATCCTCAGCGGTTGTCTCGCAGGAGATACTATTGATACTAAAGACAAAGCCGAAGCTAAAATCAAAGAATTAGTCGATGGTACGATTCAACCGAGTTACAACGAAAATCAAAGCCGTGCCAATATTCAACTCACTCGTACTAATTTATCCTCGCTGCTACCCGATTTAAATGAATACCCTATTACACTCGATGTACAAGACTCGCCGCGTGTAGAAGCCGCTGAAATTCTTACCTCACCCGAAAAAGCGGGCAATAACCGAGATGCGCTTTATTTAGAAATGGCGCAACGCTTTAACCAACAGGGTCTAACCATTAGTAATGGTAAACAAGCCGCGATTGCCATTCGTAAAATGGATTCGGGTTTAGGGGCACAATTTATTCTCACTGGACAATATGTACCGGATGCTTTTTCCCCTAGTAATGCGCTCTGGGGTGCAATGGTGAATGCAAATGGTAATAATCTCACCACTATCGCACCAGTTACTGCTCCTAATGTGGCGGGGATTGTGGTTAAAAAAGCTAAAGCCGACCAAATCACCACCGAAGGTAAACTGGACATTGCCAAGCTACTCACCAATGTAAGTAATGGTTCGTTTGCTATGGGCTATACCAACCCCTATCAATCCAGTACGGGCTTAAACTTTCTGCTCACGGTGCTCAATTCCTTTGCCAATGGCGATGAAACTCAAATGCTCTCACCCGATGTCGCTAGTGCCTTTGAGGCCTTCCAGCAAGGGGTTCCGTTTGTGGCACAAAATACCCTACAAATGCGCGAAGCCGCCCAAGGCAGTGGGGTTTTAGATGCGTTTGTCATGGAATATCAGCTATGGGCAAATGCGACGGGCTTAGAAGATTATCAATTTGTACCATTTGGTGTACGTCATGATGGTCCTTTATACGCCACCAATGAAGCCGATCCCGCAGAGCGTGAAGTATTGGCGCTCTTTGCTAAATTCCTTGCGTCACAAAAAGGGGAATTAAGCCGTTTTGGTTTTGATCAAGTCAAGGATTATAAAGACGCCTATGCTATTAAAGACGGCTCTATCATTGCCCAAGCTCAACGCTTATGGAAACAAAAGAAATCGGGTGGCAAACCGATTGCAGCAGTATTTGTCGCGGATATTTCTGGTTCTATGGAAGGTACGCGGATTAAAAACCTACGCAAGGCTTTAGTTGAATCTTCCGATTTAATTAGTACCAATAATGCCATTGGTTTAGTGACTTATAGTGATACCGTGAATGTTGACTTGCCGATTCGCCCCTTTAATGTGTCACAAAAATCATTATTTATTGGTGCTGTAGAAAAAATGGCTACAGGTGGCAAAACCGCCACGAATAGCGCAGTATTAGTTGCGGCGAATATGCTTACCGAATTTAAAAAGCAAAATCCAGACTATAAAACGGTAATATTTGTGTTATCCGATGGTGAAACTAATCTCGGTGTTGATTTTGAAACCGCTAAAAACCTAATGAGTTTAACCGCCATTCCGATTCATACCATTGCTTATGAGCTCAGCTCACAGGAATTAAAAGAATATGCTGGTTTAGCAGAAGGCGCTTATATTGAATCAAGTGCGGGTGCTGCTTCCTATCGAATTGGCAATTTACTCAATGCTGAGATGTAGGTAATTCGATGAAGTTTATTAAAATTTTCAGTGTCTTTTTGCTGCTTAATATTGCTGCTTGGGTAGGAACCCATTATTATCTCAGCCTTAATCGGGCTGAGATTTTAGTCGTCGTCGATACCTCATTTGCGCTTAAACCGCAGTTTAGTGCTATGGAAGATTGGATTAAAAATCTGGAAAGTAATACCCGTTATAAACGGATTACGATTGGCACAGATAAAGCCTTACTAGGTGATTTATCCACGATTAAAGCCAAATCTTCTATTTTTAGAACTGCGTTTGGGCGTATGAGTGAAACGGATTTAAGCCGCTATTCAAACTCAACAGCGGTGCAAAAAATATTATTATCCGATGGCTCTATTCAACCAAGCGGTTGGAAAGTCATTAAATTTCCTTGAATTGAGAAATTGCTTGAAACAAAGCAATCGTGCATTTCTTCCGCAGGCGCTGTGAATACTTCCCTGTACGCTTCAAGGCGGCATCCTTGCCGCCAAGACTGCTCCAAAAACACACGATTACTTTTAGATAGTTAATTTATGCTACTAGCCTTTCAACCCTTGCTGGATAGAGTATTATGCTTAAGCTCCCTTATGGAATTAGTAACTTTTACCAAATCCGCACTGAGGGTTACTACTATCTAGACCGCACTCATTTAATTCCTGAATTAGAAGCGGCGGGTAAGCAGCTCATTTTTTTACGACCTCGGCGCTTTGGTAAATCCTTATTATTATCTACCTTAGAGCATTATTACGATATTAATCAAAGCTCTAACTTTAATGCTTTGTTTGGTGAGTTAGCCATTGGTCAGCAACCCACTGATGAGCATAATCGTTATCTGGTTCTACGCTGGGATTTCTCGGCAATTTCAGGTATAGGCTCTAGTGCTGATATTAAAGCTAGTTTATTTAATTATTTAACTATCACGCTGAAAAACTTTACTCATTATTATCAAGATTTAATTACTAGCTCTTTCGATTTTTATCCTAATGATGCTTTAGCTTCTTTGCAAGCAGTGCTATCGGCAGTTAAAGCTAGTGGTCATGCGGTTTATTTACTGATTGATGAGTACGATAACTTTGCTAATGAAATACTGATTAATAAAGATAAAGGACCAGAGCGCTATAAGGAGTTACTGTCTGGTGAGGGAATTTTTAAAACGCTCTTTAAAATTATTAAGGCACAAAGTACCGAAGGCAATTTAGCGCGTGTTTTTATTACAGGTGTTTCGCCATTAGTGTTATCTGATATGACTAGCGGCTATAATGTGGCTACTAATATTTTTTTAGATGTGCGTTTTCATGAGCTATGTGGTATTGCTCATGATGAATTAGCCCAACTGGTTGCTGATATTATCAAACAATGCCCTGCTCCTGCTGATCAAACTCATTTATTAGCAACCCTACAACAGTATTATAATGGCTATCGCTTTAGTTATGACCTAAGCAAACCACGTTTATATAACCCTACCTTGTGTTTTTACTTTCTACAGTACTATCAGCTCAATTGTGAAATGCCGTTTGAAATGCTAGATGGTAATCTAGCAATGGATGCTAGTCGTATTGAATATATGATGCAATTACCTGCTGGTAGAGATGTTATAGCACAAATTTTAGATGAGCAAAATCCTATTAGTTTAAAGCATCTTATTACTCAGTTTGGTGTAGATAAACTCGCTGAGCTTAATAATAATCCTGACTATATGGCTTCACTACTCTATTTCTTTGGAGTCTTAACCTTAGTTGATATTCAGGGCTTAAGAAAAATGATCCTAAAAGCACCTAACTTAGTCGTTCAAGCCTTATATATTGATGAGTTTAAAAGGTATTTATTACCCGAATCTAAAGAGCGTCGTCATTTACAACGTATTGTGGAGGACTTTTATCAGTCAGGCAATTTAGAACCACTGGCTAACTATCTAGAATCTAAAACCTTACAGAGCTTAAGTAATCGAGACTATCAATGGAGTAATGAGCTTACGATTAAAATGGCATTTTTAACGCCTTTATTTGATGATAGTTATTATATGATTGACTCAGAAGCGAATTTGGGCAGGCGCTATAGTGATTTAATTATGATAGTGCGTTATAGCTTACGTGAATCACTGCCTTCTTTATATGATTTTATTTTAGAATTTAAATATCTCAAGCTGGGGGATTTGAATTTAACGGCTGAGCAAATTAAGCAAATACCTCGACAGGATTTAGCCCAATTACCACTAGTGCAAAACACGTTAAATCAAGCGCTGACTCAATTGGTTGATTATCGTAATACTATCAATAGTCGTTATAATGAACCTCAACGCTTAATCTGTATCGCTGTGGTGGCTTTAGGCTTTGATCGTATTGTATGGCAGCGGCTGGATTAATCAGCGCTAGCCACTTTTTTAAATCCTCATAATGCTTTGTCTAGGGTTTTGTAGGCTTTGAGCATCTCGATCTAACCGCACTATGGTGCTGCTAATAAAAAGCTAGAGGCTTGGGTTGTTTCTAGTGTGTTTAGTCTCTGTACACGACAATTCGCTTAACTCATTGAATCTTTTTCAAAAGAAAATCGCCTGAGTTTCATCCGTCCATCCTCGATCGCCATGAATTGTGGTGGACAAAGGAACAGAAGCAGCAGCCTAAGCCTATCCACTTTTTCCCGTACCCTTCCATTCAATAAATCGGTCAAGTAGTCCAAGCCGTAACGGAAGACACTTTGCTCTTTGCGTCCATGTTTTTCGTCTTCAAAGGCTTGACGGCTTTTTCCTTCCATTCGCCGACTTTGTGCGCCCAACAGAAGCCAATGGCAAGCAACGCCATCATCTTTTTGATGCGAGGGGTTTGGTGAAGTGAGTGGCTTCCATGTGAAAACCACGCCCTTTCAAGCATTGGAACAGGTTTTCAATTTCCCAACGTAGCCGATAAGTGCCAATGGGATCAGCCGTGTAGTGGTTGCTGGCGATAATCAACAACTCACCACTGGGCAGCTTTGAGCCACTGAGCCAAACCCATTCCCCGCTAACGTCGCGACGGTGACGGAGAACGCGCCGTTTACCCGGCTTGAGGTTGGCAAACAGCGAGCGGACATGCGCCTCTTTTTGTGTTTGTCGGTCATCAACTGATTACCCTTGATACGAATCAAGTAGGGAATCTCTTTGGAAGACAACCACTTCCACCATTGACCACCAATAAACTCACGGTCAGCCAACACACCCAAGATGTTGTTGCGCCCGAATTGGCTGATAAATCGTTGCAGCAGGGCAATACGTTCACGTTGGTTAGAATTACCGCGTTTGTTCAACACCATCCAGTAAACGGGGATAGCCGCACCTTGGTAAACAACCGCCAAAGTCAGGAGATTGAGGTTGGATTTGCCCCATTTCCAGTTGGTTCTGTCGAGTGTGAGGTAGTATTGTTGACCACTAAAGGCGAACATTCCCATAAGAAAATGGGCAATGTCATTGTAATTAAAGAACACTTGGCTAAAAAAGCGTTGCATCCGTCGATAGCGGGAACCAATGTCGGTGTCAGAATCTATGTGTACCGCCAACAACGCCAAATTCATTTGTCGCGCACTCAGCAAAGTACTGCAGCATTCCCACAAAACAATCCAAACGGGGCTTGCCCCAACTCAAGTGGGCTTTTAAACTGTCACGTAGTCCATCGCTCAGATCCATTTTGCTCTCCTGTGTGGTAACTAGAGAGTAAAACATAGGAGCGGTGGACTTTCACCATCTCCATGACAAACATGCTAAATCAATAAGTTAGTGGTTTTGTCGTGTACAGAGGTGTTTAGTAAAGGCGTATCGGCCTCATCCTTTAAATGCACACCGGATAATTGCCGTTTCATGGCTTCACGCATTAAATAACCCAAACGATAAAGCGCGGTCGGATAACTCAAACCCTCTAAGCGCACATTAGAAATGCAATTACGTGCTGCATCAGTTAATCCCACTTGCGGCTGCCACGTAAAATAAATTCCCAAACTATCTGGTGAACTCAAACCCGGACGTTCACCAATCAGCATCACCACCATACGAGCTTGCAACATTTGCCCAATTTCATCGCCGAGCGCCACACGCGTATATTGAGCTAACACAATGGGCGCTAATGACCACCGTTCTTGACTGCATAAGGCTTGAATACCCAGCACCATAGGCACGGCATGACGCTCAATAGCCAACGCCGACAGACCATCCCCTACCACGACTACCACATCAAACGCTGGGGTCGTTTGAGCACGATGAGCTTGTAGAACCTCTAAGGATTCAGTACTTAAACGCCGCCCACGATCAGGACGCTGTAAATATTCATCACGATCTAGCACTTGGCTTTGCACCGCTAGCGTAGCTAAACCTTGTTGGGTAAGCGCAAATGCCAAAGCTTCACGATCTAAGGCTAAATGCACCGCATCACGCGCTTGTGCATGAGCCAGTTGAAATTGCAAATGTACATTGGTCGGCAAGCTCCCTCCCGCACGTCCTAGTGCAATGCGTGCCGCAGTCAATTGACGTAATGCTTGCCAAGGGTTAGGTGTAATAGTGCTGGTGAGTGGGTTCATAGGATTCACCTAGTTCAAGGCTAATAGAGCCGATTGAAAAGCGGGGGGTAATTGTGGATTAAGCGCTAGCGCTTTACCGTCTTGCTGCATAATCTGCATACGTTCTAGCCACGCGGCAAACTCCGGCGCGGGCTGTAAACCTAACACTTGGCGGATATAGAGCGCATCATGAAAAGAGGTAGTTTGATAATTGAGCATAATGTCATCCGACCCGGGAATACCCATAATAAAATTCACGCCAGCCGTACCTAATAGGGTTAGTAGCACATCCATATCATCCTGATCTGCTTCAGCATGATTGGTATAGCAAATATCACAACCCATGGGTAAACCTAATAATTTGGCACAAAAGTGATCTTCGAGTCCCGCACGAATAATCTGCTTACCATTGTATAAATACTCAGGACCAATAAAGCCCACTACGGTATTGACCAATAAAGGTTTAAAGCGCCGCGCCACCGCATAAGCACGCGCCTCGCAGGTTTGTTGATCCACACCATGATGCGCATTAGCCGACAAAGCGCTGCCCTGTCCGGTCTCAAAATACATTACATTTTGCCCGACCGTACCGCGCTTTAAACTCAGTGCCGCTTCATAGCTTTCTTGCAAAAGCGCTAAACTGACCCCAAAGCTAGCATTAGCCGCTTCAGTACCCGCAATCGACTGAAACACTAAATCCAGTGGCACACCGCGTTCTATAGCGGCAATGGAGGAGGTAATATGTGTCAACACACAGGCTTGAGTAGGGATTTCATAGCGTTGAATAATGGCATCCAAGAGCTTAAGCAACTCGCTAATGGAGGTCAGATTATCGGTGGCGGGATTAATACCTATCACTGCATCGCCATTGCCATACAGTAAGCCGTCCAAAATGCTGGCGGAGACTCCAGCGGGATCATCGGTGGGGTGATTAGGCTGCAAACGCGTTGCCATTACTCCTTGCCCACCTAATGAGTTACGAAATGCACTCGACACTCGCACTTTTTGCGCCACTAAAATGAGATCTTGCAGACGCATAATTTTCGACACCGCCGCGACCATTTCAGGGGTTAAACCCGCAGCTAAAGCGCTCAAAGTCACTGGATTGGCCTCATGCCCTAGCAGCCATTCGCGCAACTGCCCCACCGTGAAATGACTAATCGGCGCAAAAGCAGCGGCACTATGGGTATCGATAATCAGGCGTGTGACTTCATCACTTTCATAGGGAATCACAGGCTCGTGGAGAAACTGTTTTAGCGGCACATCGGCTAGTGCCATTTGTGCTGCTACACGCTCAGTTGCACTCTGCGCTGCAATACCTGCTAAATAATCACCTGAACGTGCAGGTGAAGCTTTCGCCAATAATTCGCGCAATGAACCAAACGCATAACGAGTCGTTCCCAGCGTATAGGTAAAAGCAGTCATAGTGTGCTCCTGTTCTATCAACTCGCTTGCGTAGCCGGACGATAGGGCTTAGTGAGATTATCGGGGTGCATGAACTCCTCCCACTGGGTTTCATTCATAATGCCTTGGGCTAGCACTAAATCTTTTACACTATGCCCACTACTAATCACTTCCTTAGCAATTTTTGTTGCCGCTTGATAGCCAATCACGGGAATTAAAAACGTCGCCAAACCGGGGCTTTGTTCTACGCGCTCACGTAGACATTGCTTATCCTGTTCAGTCACCACTATCCCTTGCACATGCGTAGTCAAAGTACGCATGGCGCGTGTCATCATTTGCATCGACTGCAATAGGTTAAAGGCAATAATCGGCTCAAATGCATTGAGTTGCAATTGCCCCCCTTCTGCGGCGATGGTGATAGCCAGATCATTACCTATCACTTGGAATGCGACTTGATTCACTACCTCTGGAATCACCGGATTGACTTTTCCCGGCATAATCGAGGAACCCGCTTGCACGGCTGGTAAGCGAATATCGCCAAAGCCTGCTAGTGGACCACTACTCAATAAGCGCAGATCATTACAAATTTTAGACAGCTTAACCGCAATGCGTTTAATCACACCCGAAAACAGCACAAATACCCCCGTATCCCAGCTCGCCTCTACTAAGTCAAGCGCTGGGCGTACTGCAATACGCCATAAATTCAATTCGTTATGTAGAATATGATTAACCTCATCTAAGACCCGCGCTCGGTAATCAGGGCTAGCTAAAATCCCCGTACCAATCGCGGTTCCACCTAAATTGAGTTCACCTAATAGCGGCACATTGCGCTCTAATTTGTCAATGTCCTCTTCTAAAGTGACACCAAACGCACGAAACTCTTGCCCTAAGGTCATGGGCACTGCATCTTGTAATTGGGTACGACCCATTTTAATCACCGAGGCAAACGCTTCGCCCTTAGCTAAAAAGGCTGCAATCAACTCTTGCATCGCACTGGTCAGCTCAGTATAGGTGAGCATCAAAGTTAAACGCACCGCCGAGGGATACACATCATTAGTCGACTGCGCCATATTCACATCATCATTGGGATCAACCGGATTCCCATCAGGATGAAATTTAGGAAAACCCAATAATTCACGGGCGCGTTTAGCAATCACTTCATTAGCGTTCATATTCGTGGACGTACCCGCACCCCCTTGAATCACGTCCACTAAAAATTGTCGTTGCAGAAATTGATTACCCTCAATAATTTCATCACAGGCATGAATAATCGCCTCGCCCACCGTTAAACCCATTGTTGCATTAGGTACACGTTTGAGATTAGGTGCTTCACTATTGGCACGCGCCGCTGCTTTTTTAATAATCGCGAGGCTTTTGATTAGCTTCGGGAAATGTGCAATCGGAATTCCAGTAATTTTAAAGTTTTGAATCGCGCGTGCGGTTTGTGAGCCGTAATAGGCATCATTAGGGATTTGCACCTCGCCCATAGAGTCGCGTTCACTATGACAACGCACCGGATGATCTTCTCGCTCAAGGCGACGCGTAGCATTAATAGCTAATTGGCGATAAATCTTCCGCGCCATTTCTGGTTGGTCTAGGAGCAACTGTTCCATATCAATGCGGCGTATAACTAAGGCTTGCGTTTCTACAATAGAGCGATAGGAAAGCTGATGTACTTTTTCCGGTTCTAACAGCATTTCCTCACCTAAAATCTCATTCTCATAGCGTGAAGCAATATGTTGTTGGAAGCCTTCTTCATGGCGAAAAATCTCGATTTCACCCGTTTGAATGATCATTAACACACGGCGTGGTTGCCCTGCTTTCATATCAAACTCTTGGGGAATAGCCACGTCATTAACGGCAAATTTTTTAGTGGTCGTAATAGCAGCAAGCTGTTGAATTTCACTTGACGTGAGATCAGGAAAAACGGTCTGTAAGGTCGTTTCGATCATGACATATCCTTTGTGGCGCGGTTTGCCCTAATAGGCAAATAGTTTTATTAAATTATTGAAAGCTCGCGATTAAGCGGGCTATCTATCATAGCATGCGCCTGTCTCTTCCTCATTAAGCACTGTAGCGCCGAGTTTGCCTCAAGTGCCTCAATAGCTATTTATTAAATCACTGCTGCGCTAAAAAGCTCTACTTAACAACCATCAGCTAAAGCTGAAGGGTTCGCTAAAAGGACTAAAGTCCGGATACGGGTCGAATAGACCCGTCTAGCCTTCTGTCTTAAAGTTATCCTCTAACCTCGGTTCAAAGTGATGCTCTAAATACGCCTTAATCATCTCAGCACTCAATTCCCCTGAAGTCGCACAAAAATAACCCCGCGCCCAAAAATGCTGTCCCCAATACCGCTTTCTTAAATCCGGGTAGCTTTCAAAGATTTTTGCCGCACTTCGACCCTTAATTCGGCGCATGATCTCGCTCGGTGCTAGCTCCGGTGGCACCGATAACAACAAATGCACATGATCCTTGCTCACCACCCCCTTCACTATTTCTATCTCAAAGGCTTGACAGGTTTGACGGATCAACTCCCGTATCTTTAACCCCACATCCCCTTTCAGTACCGGATAGCGGTATTTCGTCACAAATACAAAGTGATACTCAATCCGGTAGACGGTGTGGCTTCCATACCGATACTCCATCTCTCACGACCTCATGCCAACCTTCATCCAGCTAGTATCGCAGATAAATCTGACCGTCTAAAGACGGTGGTTTTAACCTTGAAGACGGACTAATAAAAGTAATAAATTACCCTTTTAACTTTATAGTAGCTCCTAAAATCTGCCGTAAATAACGCTTTATAAGGAGGCTGTCTTGTATTTAACTGCGCCCGTAGTAGACTGTAAGCGTGGTAGTATCCAAGTTACGCTGCTTTTGGCACTACCACAGGCTATGTTGTCATAGAATGATGTCGGTTAAGCAACAAAAAGGATGGCGATTATTAATGCTTTATGCCCCGCTTCTAGCCTCTCATTAGGAACGATAATAGGATTAATAAGTATCGAAAAATTAATGCTTACTATTAAATATAGCATTAATTTTCATCCTAATTTTGATTTTAAGAACTGTATCCGTTAGAACTTGCTAACTAGCACTCCGCGTCGCTAAATACGCTTGAGATATTTTTATTTGCCAGAAATATTTTGTATTTTTATGCCAACCGCAGGCTCAGTATGAGCGTTATCTATGACAGGTTAGTTTTAGGGCTAAAAGGCGATTAGAATTAGCTAGTACTGACAAAGGGATGTTAAGTACGTTAGAACTACTAGGACAGCGACAGCGAGGTTGCTATTCTTATTTTATTGAGTGTTTGCTGATGGCTATCAATTATGCTTTACTGGGTAAGTATTTAGCGGAAATGTATGAAGTGCAGTCGATTGAAGAGCGCTTCCAGATTTTCAGTCGCTATCTGCAAATTTTAGGTTTTACCGGTGCGACTTATACCTTTGCGCCCACCATGCAGATGGAAGCTTTGCGGCAACTACCCATGGTATTTTTGCGCACCGACACCTTCCCCACAGAGTTTCTACAAGACTATAGTGAAAAGCGTTTTGACCGTAGCGACTTTACGGTGCGTAAAGTATTAAATGGTGAAACACACCCTATGGACTGGCGGGAGTATGAACTAACTGGCGAGCTATTAAATGAAGAAGTAGAGTTAATTCGTTTAGCACGAGAGCGTTATGGCATTTTAAATGCTATATCTATTCCTACCACCCGTGAGCATGGAGCTGCGGGCATGAGTGTGATTAGTAATAAAGGCGACGACGAATATAAAAAAATCAAGCAAGAGCAAATGGATACGCTCTTAGCCATGGTACGCGTCTTTCATGATATAAACTTTAATAGTAGGAACTGACCAAACCAATTTATTGCCCCTGTATTTGACAGCCTAACTGATAAAGAGCGTATGATTTTACGTTACCTAGCTAGTGGTAGCCCAATGAAACGCATTAAAGAGTCAACAGGGATCAGTAAAAACTATGCCGATAATTTGCTGTTACAGCTTAGAAGGCGCTTGGGAGTACCCACCACGAATCGCCTAATGTATTTATTTGGATTATTGAGTAATCTTTACGATATACCTAAGGATAAACAACCTCCTGAAGAATAGAACTTAATGCTAGTATCCTTTATTCAAATCACTTTTTTGCTGATTAGATCATACATCAACTATTATGATCTAATCTTTCATACTCTAAGCTAAGTATTTGAGCCAAAGTAATCCTGCATTTCCTCCGCAGACGCTATCAATACGTCCATGTACGCTTCAAGGCGGCATCCCGGCCGCCAAGACTGCTCCAGAAACACACGATTACTTTTAGCTAAACACGTATTTAATCACTACTTAGTGTTCTGATTGGGCTTTAAACCGCTAGCGACTTTAAAATTACTAATGGTTAAATATAATTCCTCATCTGCCATCCTTTGATCGTAATCAATACTCACCTGTTTAGGATAACCATACTGAACATGATAAGTGACAGTGATTTTAGCGGCACGCCGATTAATCGCCTCTTGAATCAGTTTAAATACGCCCTCCATCGGTATAGCTTCTGTTTTCCGATTCGCAGGTAAAGGTTTACCTTCCGGCATTAAAGTAGCTTGTTGCACCTTACCTTTGAAGACTCTGAGCATAATAGGCTTAGTATAATCAGGAGTACAAAAACAGGAGCGTTGTAAATAATAGCTATAATGCTGAGGTTGTGTTTTTTTCCATTTAGCCTGTGCTTGATTAAGTTGTGCTTGAGCTTTTAGTAAGGCTGGGGCTAAGGG
Organism: Thiofilum sp.; assembly: GCF_016711335.1. Classification (NCBI taxonomy): domain Bacteria; kingdom Pseudomonadati; phylum Pseudomonadota; class Gammaproteobacteria; order Thiotrichales; family Thiofilaceae; genus Thiofilum; species Thiofilum sp. Next base: position 2,446,369 of record NZ_JADJTF010000001.1, on the reverse strand, counting down.
TGCTTTAATAGTCACCCTAGGCTGAGCACTCAAACTAACACTATCTGCAAAACTAGGGGTATTGAATACTAAAGTACTTAGTAATAAAGCCTTAATTATAGTTTTCATAGCAAACTCTCAAGTGGTTGTAATAGTGTTTAACATTAGCCTGACGAATTTCAGTCAGGGAGTGCTGTGCTACACTCCCTTTGTACTTAATGGGATAAGGCCTCTGAAATCAGATGAGCCTTAGTTATTTATTTTAGACATCCCTTGTTTGTCCAATCACAGGTAGGTGGTTTGGTTTGTTGCAAGCAATTATCTGCCGTGCATTGCACCGCGCCCAGTGTCCAACTGACATCCAGTTTTGCTGAATTAGCAGGAACCTTCAGATTGCGTAGGTACTCCTTCAGGTAAACCGCACGAAAGCAAGAAGTCTGCTTTTCAAAGCACTGACCTTTATTACCACAACAGGTATCGATATTGTTGTCATCCATAAAATTGAATGCCCCTGTCAAATACCATTTCCCTGCATCTGCTAGCTGGGTGGGAACCTGTTCATACGCCCCACGCCGATTGCCTGCGAAATTGTAAGGGTCACGAATACCCAACTTATCGGTTAGGCGCATGGTTCGTGCACATAGCATTTCCCGCCATTCGGGTAGTATGGTTTTGATACCGTATGCGCAAGAGGAAGCCAATCCCAATGATTTTGGTGCTTCATCTTGTCCAAGTCCAAGGAAGGAGTAGCTATACATTTGCAGTGGTTTACCTTCTACCCGTACAGTTCGCACTGCATCATTAGTGCTATTACATCTGGCACAAGGGAAAGTAATCTGGGTGGACGCACCGCCCATTTCGACAATACCAAACTGGTTGCTCTTTTGCTCTGTACGAGCTGCTAGCCACGCATACAAACCCTCTTCAAAGCCAGTCAGTGTACGAGTATTGACTGTCACATTGCTACCTACCTTGGCTTGCAGCTTTTGCTTCAGGGTGCTCCATAGGGTGGAACTGGCAGCACGATTTTCCTGTTCGGCAATGCGCATACCAGCAGTCGCAAACACGTTGGCAGAAACTAGATGACATTGCTTGGTCCAGTCAAATGCTTGCCATTTGGGTTTACCATCTTTCAATGGACCATCTTGTTGGATACTGTCCAAAGCGGCAACTACCTCAGTCGTAACGGCATCTAGATCGCGGGGGCTTTTACCACGAATAGATCTTACTGGATCTGCCAATGCACTAACCTTGGGACCTGCGTGCTCCGCCCATGACTTACCTTGTCGCTGATAAATGTACAGACGTGTACCACTGCTACCTGCATCATACATGATATGGCAATCCGCATTGGTAGTCCGATAAGAAGTGTCTGCGGGTTTGTTGTCGGTCTGTTCTAGGGTAGAACAGCCATACAGCAATACTAGAAACAGACTGATAAACAAGGCTTTTATGGTGACGCGCATCAAAACTCTCCTCCAAGATTAAGTGGAGCATGAATGTAGCATGATTTTTATCTGCTCAACAGCGTCGTGTGCTACCACCACTATCAGCACCCCTAGACACCGTTAAAGCTTGAGCACATGAAAACCGGTGAGCTCGGTCTAAAAGCCTTGCCGAACGAAAATTGGATGCCAAAATCAACTTTAACTAGATTTTCCACTGCTGGAAATGATGGAAGCCTACCACCAAGTAGGCTTAATACATGACCGTATAATGCTAGTTATCCTGCAAGGGATGTTAAATTTTAACCTAAAAACCGTATCAACTTACCTAGATCAAGGTTACTACAGCTCATCTGTATTTTACCCCTGTTTTATCCTTCTCAACGGAAAAATCAAACCATCAAACCTGAACTAGACACCTAAAGTGTGCTCATTAGCGGCAGAATCCCCGTACTTAATTACAAAAACCTCCCCTCTCACCTAATCACACTATAACAACACCAACAAAGCACCCTTAAAACTTATGAGCACACGTATTCATACTCTCAGACCTAAAAGTATTCATCATATTGTTATTGTAGGGGGCGGCGCAGGTGGTCTAGAACTAGCAACTCTACTCGGCGATTCACTAGGCAAAAAGCAACAAGCTCGCATTACCTTAATTGATCAAAACCGTGCTCATATGTGGAAACCCATGCTGCATGAGGTGGCAGCCGGTAGCCTCAATCAAGCACACCATCAAGTGGACTACATGGCACAAGCCCATTGGCATCATTTTCGCTTTTGCCAAGGCTCACTTTGTGGTTTAGATCGCCAGCGCCAAATGATCTACCTTGAGTCGAATAATGATGAAGATACCACTATGCCCCAACGTAGCACGCTACACTACGATACTTTAGTGATTGCGGTGGGGAGTAGCACGAATGATTTTAATACTCCGGGAGTCACCGACTACGCGGTGCGCATGGATAATGTGCAACAGGCTGAACGCTTTAACCGCAAATTGCTCAGTGCCTTTATGCGAGCGCATAACCAACAACAACCGCTTAAACCCGGACAACTACACATTGCGATTGTGGGTGGCGGCGCAACCGGAGTAGAACTGGCTGCTGAACTTTATTACAGTATTCGCTCTTTAATTGCTTATGGCTTAAATCAAATCAATCCTGAAAAAGATGTACGCTTAACTATTATTGAATCTGCCCCACGTCTATTAGCGGCTTTACCCGAAGAAATGTCGCAAGAAGCCGAATTAACGTTAGAGAAATTAGGAATTAATGTACTGACTAATGCACGCGTGGAAGCTGTCAAACCGGTAGGCGTGAAGCTTAATAGTGGTAAATTTATTCCGGCGGAAATTATGGTGTGGGCAGCCGGTGTACGAGCACCTGCCTTTTTGAAGCATTTAAATGGTTTAGAAACTAATCACGTTAATCAATTAGTAGTTAAAAGCACATTACAAACTACTAGAGACCCTCAGATTTTCGCCTTTGGTGATTGCGCGGCTGCTCCGTGGCTAGGACAAGAACGCGGCAAAACCGTACCCGCCCGCGCTCAAGTCGCCCATCAACAGGCTCGCTTTTTAGCCCAGCAACTGATCTATCATTTACAGGGTAAAACTTTAAAAAGCTTTCACTACTCTGATCATGGTTCTTTAGTTTCATTAGGCAAAAATCGAGCTATTGGTGGATTAAATCATTTACAGGAACAAAAAACGGTATTTGTGAAAGGATACTTTGCACGTTTGATGTACGATGGTCTATATAAAAAGCATCAATTAGGTTTGCATGGTTTTAAACGTGTGGCTTTTGACTCATTGACACAATTATTTAATCGTCAAGCTTCTTATATTCGATTGAGCTAATTAAATTTCATTAATTGAAATACCTAACTAAAATTAAGCCGGTATTTCTGGAGCAATACCGCGACGCCGCTTGCTAACACCTAGGGAAGTATTGCTGTTTTTTATCCCTAGGGTCGAGTGTTTTCAATGGAGCTAGTACTTAAGGATTAAGGCTCGGACTTACAGGATGTAAAGAGGCTACTCCGGCGAAAACACTCGACCCTAGGGATAAACTAGGACTACCCAACACTTTGCCCTACACTACTGAGCTTTTAGATGTGTGAGTGTAGGTATCTATGGAAGCAGACTTTTGGCATGCCCGCTGGCAAAACAATGAAATAGGCTTTAATCAAAGTAAAATCAACCCTTATTTACAGCCTTTTTGGCCACAACTGAATGCTCCTCATGATAAAGCCGTATTTGTGCCTTTATGTGGTAAAAGCATCGATATGGTTTGGTTGCGTACTCAAGGTTATTCAGTCTTAGGGGTTGAAATTAGCCCGATTGCTGTCAGTGATTTCTTTAAAGAACAAGATATTATTCCCAATGTTACCCCTCAAGGTGTATTTGAACGCTGGGAAGCCGAAGGTATTGCTATATTAGTAGGTGACTTCTTTGCTTTGAGTGCACAAGACTTAGCAGCCTGTGGCAGTGTGTATGATCGTGCCTCATTAGTAGCCTTACCCCCTGCTATGCGTGAACACTATGCGCAACATGTTAAACGTATTACGCCCCCTGATTGCTCGACTTTATTAATCACTTTTGAATATGATCAAACCGAACGTCCAGGACCTCCCTTCGCGGTATTGGAGTCAGAAGTGAGAGCTTTATATCAAAACGATTTCCAAGTGGATTTGTGGTTGGATGTGGACATATTGCCGCAAAGTCCGGGCTTTAAAAATGCAGGTATTACCTATCTTCATGAGAAAGTATATTGCTTAGGCCCAAAGGCTTTATAAGCTTGTCATGCATACTCCCTACCTATTGTGATAGGGAGCGACCTAAAAGTAATCGTGCATTGCTTCCGCAGTCGCTGTGAATACATCCTTGTACGCTACAAGGCGGCATCCCTGCCGCCAAGATTGCTCCAGAAATACTCGATTACTTTTTATTAACCATTTACAAAATACTAATATTATTGGGCTTTTTGCTGCGCTCGATGGCACATACTTAAACGTACTGCAATCGCTCCAGCCAAAATTAATCCCACTTGTAAGGTATTCGAGCCGGGCAACCAAGGCACTATGAGAATTAATACGGAAGCTAGTGGGTAAACCCATACCCCTTGAGCCTGACTCACCCGCTTATGAATTAACCACAGGGTCATGACAAATAGAGCCACAGGTAAAGCTAGACCATAACCAATCGTTAAAGCACTGGCGGCTACTGATCCGGTATTAAAATCTACTTGCGCCGCCAAACCTGCGCCTACCGCTGCTGCTGCCATAAAAATCAAATAATGACCATAGCCCCAGTAAAACGCGGTTTTGTAATCCCGTAAAAACTCGGCGGCCTCATCCTCAAAATAAATCCACCACATACAAAACACTATCAATAGCGCCCCGACACAAAACGCTATTAGATTTAAACTCATCATATTAGTATCGGCAGCTACTTTTTGTATCGCCATCACAGCGGCTAAAATCGACTCGCCTAAGACAATAATCGTCAATAGTCCATAGCGCTCACTGATATGATGCGGATGCCACGCGGTCATACCTGCTTTTTCAGCCCACATAGGCACTAATAACTCAACACCGATCATGAATAAAAATGGCAACATCACCGATTCTTTAGGCAATGTAACCACCACCATCCAACCCACTTGCGCCACAAAAATGCCTAATGCGTAGCGTAAAGCGGTTTTACGATATTGCGGGGCTTGCTTAGCAGCTCTCAACCATTGACTAATAGACGCTACCCGCATGAGTACATAACCGTAGGTCAGCACCCACCAGTTACCCTCAAAGGCATTAGGTACACCCGCTGCAATCACTAGAGCGCCCGCCATTTGGACAAAGACTGCAATCCGATAGGGCACATCATCGTTATCAAAGGAGGAGGCAAACCAAGTAAAATTCATCCATGCCCACCACACCGTAAAAAACACGAGGGCATAGCTCACAACACCGTGAGCTACATGATTCTCGGTAATGGCATGATGCAATTGTGCTCCAGCTAGCGCAATCGCTACCACAAAAATTAAATCAAAAAATAACTCCAGTGTGGTCGCTACACGCGGGTGCTCATGTGGTGAACGTCCACTCATGGGTTTAAAGGCTTTAAAATGCTTACTATGCGTTGGGTTCTCAGAAGAGGGTATCGTCATAACTAATTCATTATCCTTGGTTCTTAACTCATCCTAATGCTTTATAGTGGGTAATCCCAGCAATACGATCATGCGGATGGTGGTTGACATAAAGCACCGTAGTTTCAGTCCCCGCACAAATTTTTTCAATCAGGGCTAACACTAAACGTCGATTCATATCATCTAATCCCAAACACGGTTCATCCAAAATCAATAAGGCAGGATGCTTAACCATAGCACGGGCAATCAGTAATAAGCGTTGATCACCAAATGAGAGTTGATTAAAAGGCTGATCGGCACGTTGACGCATACCTAATACATCAAGCCATTGATTAGCCAGTGCTTTTTCAGTTTCAGTATATTTCTGGTACAAGCCAATCGAATCGTAAAAGCCGGAAATAATCACATTGCGCACGCTAATACTGACCCGATATTCCCACTGTAAAGCGCTCGATACATAGCCAATATACTGCTTAATCTGCCAAATACTCTCCCCCGTGCCGCGTTGCATACCAAACACGAAAATGTCATTCACATAGCATTGCGGGTGATCACCCGTGATCAGATTCAGTAGGCAGGTTTTACCACTTCCATTAGGCCCTGTAAGTTGCCAATGTTGTCCTTTTTCAATAGTCCACTCCTCGTTGTCTAAGACTACTTTTTCCTCATAAGCAATCCGAACATGGCGCATTTTGACTAGAGGTTGAGCGGGATCTAGTGCAGGTGCGGTACTTTTGATGGCTGGTGGAATGGTGAGGTTAGAGGTTTTTAAATGCAGTAATTGATAGAGATTATCTAACGCAACCTGATCAGAGCGAGGTACTTGATGGACTAAAGCGCCGTGATCCATATAAGCAAAATGATTAACAAAATCAGGTACTTCATCTAAACGATTTAATACCAAAATCAATTGTGTTGTTTGCGAGTAGTGTTGTAATAGCTGCTGCAAAAATCCCATGGAATCGATATCTAAGCCATCAAAGGGTTCATCCAAAATAAGTAGTTGCGGCTTTTTAGATAGTGCCTTGATGAGTAAAGTTTTGCGCGTTTCTCCGGTAGAGAGTTTGCGGAAACTACGCTGGAGTAATGGCTCAAATTGAAAGGCTTGAATCAGTTGTTGCAGCAATTCGGTATTGTGTGGCTCTGCGGTGAGTATTTCAAATACTGGAGTACCTTCACTAATAATATCGAGAATATCAGCGTCGTCTTTGCGTCGTTCTTGCTCGATCAGTTCCGCCTGAGCTTCAAACGACACAATAGCCACCTCGTGGGGTAAGCCTGTGATCGTACCGGATAAGCACTCACCTGCTCCTACTAGGGTCGCCGCTAATGCTGACTTACCTGAACCATTAGCGCCTAAAATCACCCAATGTTGGTTTAGCTCTATCTGCCAATCGGTTGGCTGTAAAATAAAATGCTCACCAAACTGCGCACTGTAGGCATTTAGGCTAATGGTCATTGCTATGCTCTCAATTCAATCTAAAGGCTCAATATCATAGCAAGAGATAGGGCAAGGCTCGAAGGGGCTTTTACAAGGCCGGCAACTGTTCTAATTGAGTCAACCATTGATTAAAACGTGGGCATTGAGCACGAATTGTGCTTAACCCTATTTCTAAAGCGACCAGTGAACCATGCAATGGTTTATCATAGGCAGTAAATAATTTTAATAAGCGCTTACTAGGGGCAGTTTCTCGACTATTATTAATCACTTCAGGACAAACAAAAGAGTCACGAATTGCTTGTAATGCACTCAGCAATTGTGGTTGACTTAGACCATTAGCTAATGCATTCACATCACTAAATAATAAACCCTCAAACTCATACATCTGCACATAAGGAATAAAACGTTGCAATACCTCACTACCCAGCTTATTTTGCAATTCACTTTTTAAAGCATTTTCGACTGTCTCAGCTTTAACTTTAAAATCAACACAGTAAGAGGCATCCTCTTTTCCGGGAAAGTCTTCTGGTAAACCGTAAAAATCAAATAGGGTAGTACAATAAGCAGATTTATCACCTAGTAAACGACCACGCACATCTTGAAATAAGCGCTCAAAGCGAAAATTACCACCTTTATGTCCTGGACGACCAATTAATGAAGGAGTTAAGTAAATATTACGGGCAATAAAGTAATCAGCTAGTACTTCATTAATAAAAGATTCCTCAGTTTGTCCCTCACAAATAATATGAATACGAATCATGGTTGTGGTCTCCCGCCGAGAATATTTTTCTCCCATAATTCGCCTGTCGAATACTCTTCTAACCACAGGTCAAATTCATCAGCATCAAGCCTTTTAAAAATAGATGCGCCCTTCTCCCGCTCCACAATAATTAAATCCTCCAAACTAAACTCATTGACTAAGGGCACTGATTGGGTCGAAACAATGACCTGCATACGTTTAGAAGCGGAGCGTAATAGTGAGCCTAATAAAGTAATCGCATAAGGATGTAAACCTAACTCAGGTTCATCAATAATAATGGTAGAGGGCGCTTCTGGTTGTAATAATGCAGTGACCAAACAAATAAATCGAATAGAGCCATCTGATAGTTGACTAGGCCATAAAGCATAATCGCTGTCCTTCTGTCGCCAGAGTAAACGAATTTGCTCCTCTTCTGTGGGTAGTTTATTAGGCTTTAAAACAAAGTCATCAAAAAAGGGAATAGCTAGACTAACCGTTTTGCGAATTTGTTGATAAACATCGGGGTACTCTAGTTTTAAACGATACAAAAACGCAGCTAAATTAGAAGCATCTTGGCGCAAATACTCATTATCATGCAAGGAACCTAAACGCTTTACTCCAGCGGTATCACTGGTATCATGAAAATGGAAAACTTTCCAATTAGAAATAGACTCGTAGCAATAATCAACCATATCATTTTGAGGTCTTTCGTAATATTCATGCTTTAATTTAGACTCTACATGACTATCTCCTAGGTTTCTCCATGTTTTCCCAAAATATACACCTTTAAAATAGAGAGCTTCAGTTGAAAAGAAAAAGTCACCAATGAAATCAGGCTCTAAAGTAAACTTATATCCATTCAGACCGAATAGGATAAAAGACTCGATTTTACTAGTCTCTTTCACTCCAAAACTTAAAACTCTATCTGCCCCCCCTTGCTTAGCTACCCAACTTTGTAAACGTTGTTCAACTAATTCACTGAGCATCCGAAAGTACGAAATAAAATTACTTTTCCCCGAACCATTCGCTCCAATCAACACATTCAACTCTCGCAAAGGAAACCGCTCTAACTGCTTGATAGATTTAAAACCTTTGATGGTTAAATACTCAATTGCCTTAGTTGTAGTCATGGTGTATAGCGCCTAGTGATCATGTGATTATTATACTTCAAAAGTACATTGGTCTTGAGACTAAATAGGAGGGCTAAGCCCCTCGCTCTATGACTGCCCTAAACTCTTGCAATACCCCCTCCATCGCTCGCTCCTCCCTATCAGCCGTAATAAACACCACTCGACTGGTTTGATCTGCCTTACTCCAATGTTCTAGTACTTGCTCTGGAAAGAGCAAATGCTGCACAGCGTGAAGTACTACGGGATTAGCATACTGCACAGTATGCAAAATCGCTTTCATGCGTAATAAATGCTGATCACAAAAACCCATTACTACTGATAAACCTAATTTGATACGCTCTAAATCAACAGGTTGATCGAATTGAACTATAAAACTCTGGATACGCTTATCTGTTTTTATAGAAGCCTTATCATTCAAATATAAAATTGGCAACTTGTAGTCTATATTCAGTAATTTTAATGCTGGGGGATTAAAGGCACTGACTAAACTAGTAATGGTCTTGCGCAAATTAAATAATTGATCAGGCTCTATTTGTCCGTGTTGTACCGTTTGAATAATGGCTAAGGGATTTAATGCTTGTAAGCGCTGTTGTAGTATCTTCAAGTTAGCCGAATCTACTAAATCAGCTTTGGTAATTAGTAATTTATCGGCACGGGTGACTTGTTGTACTGCTTCAAAATGCTCATTTAATTGGTGCATACCAAATACTGCATCAACGGTAGTAATGACTCCATCAATATAGTGACGCTCGGCTGCCCATTTAGCTTGCACAAACGTGGCTAAAATAGAGGTAGGATCGGCTAAACCCGTGGTTTCAATAATAATGCGTTGATAGGGCTTGAATTTGCCACTATTGCGTTCCATCCAGAGATTTTTTAGGGTCGGCAATAGCGTATTTTGCATAGCACAACACACACAACCTCCTGCTAATAACGCCATAGGAAAACCCGTTTCCCCTATTAATTGCTGATCTAATCCGACACTCCCAAACTCATTGATTAATAAGGCTACTGGCTCGCCGTGTGCCCAATCAGATTGTAGTAATTGGTTGAGTAAAGTAGTTTTGCCACTGCCTAAAAAGCCCGTTAATAGCGTGACGGGAATACGTGCTTTTGAGGTAGTAGTCATCGTGAGTCCTGAAATCATCAACTAAAGCCCTATTAAATCAAATTTTTTATCACCTGACTTTATGACTAATAAAAGCAAGGTCTAAGTAGTGATTCAAACGTTATCGAGCATTTCTTCCGCAGTCGCTGTGAATACATCTTTGTACGCTTCAAGGCGGCATCCGTGCCACCAAGACTGCTCCAGAAATACCTGATAACTTTCACTCAAGTACTTACTGAGGCGTAGGGTTAAAACTAAGTGATTGATCTAGTTTACTATCTTGATAAATTTCGACATAGGCGTCTTTAATTTGATAGCCTGCATAAGCTAAATCCGTGGTCGCTTTTTCAGCAATTAATGTACCATATACCCAAACTGGCTCAGCTATACGCTCTAAACCAATCCCTTTACCTGCTTGTGGTTGGACTAAAATCGTTTGACTCAACGGCGGCGGTGGTAAATGAATACAAGCACCATAATAAGGTACTAATAAAAAGTCTTTAACCAGCCCTTTAGTTTCATCAATTTCTAAGGGCGCAATAAAACCGGGTAACTTAACCTTTTTACCGTGCATAGCGGGATTAACCGGTGCGGTGTCCAGTGCTTTTTGCATCTCTTCCATCACCTTGTCTTCTTCGGGATCACCTTCGGGAATACGATCAATAAGCGGTTGATAATGTTTAATAATATCTGCCATCCCTTGTCCGGGAAGCTCTAAACTTTCCCAAGCAATGACTGGATAGACACTCGGTTGATCTGGCGCTTCACCCTCACCACCACTAGGAATAAGGTCTTGTATTTTAGTGCCTACAGCGGGTGCTGCTCGCTCAAAAGGTAAGACGGCTAAGTTTGGGTCTGAAGTATTTATTTCAGTCCGAATAGGATCTTTAGGACTAGGACTAGGACTAGGACTAGGACTAGGACTAGGACTAGGACTAGGACTAGGACTAGGACTAGGACTAGGCATGGGTTGCGGAGGAGGTGGAGAGGTAGATGAATCACACCCCACGGTAATGATTAAGATACTGATTAGTATAGCTATTATAGGTTTCATAGAAAGAGGTAGCTGAGGTCTCTAGATTACACTTAGTGCTTAAACTACTCCCATACAGACACAGGGTCATTAAAACCTGTGAAACTTCTTATTTTACGACTCATTATTCCACACTCCACCCAAAATCCGCCGTTTAAAGCCTAAAAAAACAACACTTTTTAGCACTACTTGCCGATCATATCCCTATAAATGCAGCTTATCCTAATTGCTATTATAAAAATTACCATTATATGAATAAATAGAAACTATAAGAGCAGCACTAATAACTCCGTGCGTAATTAATTAACAATTCTTAGTGAAAAATCACAATAAGGAGCTACCTTAATGTTTAACCTATTTAATATTTTTGGTTCTGGCACTCGTACTACACAAAGTACTCGTACTCCAGCACCTGCTCCAGTCCCCACTACGACTAATCGTTGTAATACCTCCTCCCCTATTACTACTCAAAGCTCAGGTGGTTTATTTGGGAGTGTGCAAAATTTAGCGGGATCGCTGTTAGGTCAAGTTACAGGTATGGGTAGCTCCTTATTAGGTGGTGTTACCAGTGGTAGCTCTCCTAAACCTAGTAATGTTAGCCCCAATAGCACTACTACCCCCACTCCTGCGCCCACTCCTAGTCCGGTAATTGTGACAGGCACTACGATTGCAGGTAAACCTACTGTGAGCATCACGGTAGATGGTCGCACTGCCGATAACAATGTTATCCAATACCAAGACAGCACCGGTCAATGGAAAACGCTTGACCCTAGAAACCCTCCTAGCATCAAACTAGATCCCAATAATGTGCGTTTGTACAACCAAACCCAAGGTTCTATCGCTAGTGCCAGTAATAATGGGGTAAAGGTTAATATCACCACTGATGGCACTATTGTTATGGCTTTCGAGGATCGTACTGGCTCTAAAGCACCTAATGATAAAGACTATAATGATGTCACGGTCACTATTAAAAATGCAGCGCCACAACCCGCGCCTAAACCAGTGCCCGTCCCTGCACCGATTCCTGTACCAGTGCCTGCCCCTGTGCCAGCGCCTAAACCAGTACCTGCACCGATCCCTGTACCAACACCTGTTCCCGCACCAGCACCGAAACCTATTCCTACTGAAGTCGTTCCTCCTCCTACTGTTAGTGGTGGTACGGTCACTGTTCAGGTAAAAGGCTTATTACAAGGTGCTTATAATTCAGCCAATGGTTTAATGCGTGATGATTTACGCACTCAAGGCTTTTTACCCGCTAACCAACCCTATACCAGCATGGGTTATAATGGAAGTGAGACCTTATCCGCTGCTACCGCATCAACTACTGGCAATGATGCACCTGTCGATTGGGTGATGGTGGAATTACGTGATAAAAACGATCCTTCTAAAATCATTACGCGCCAAGCTGCTGTTCTACAACGTGATGGTGATGTAGCGAATGCAGCCACTAATAACCCTGTATTGAGCTTTAAAGATATTCCAGAAGGCGATTACTTCATCTCCTTAACCCATCGCAATCACTTAGGCGTAATGACTAAAGCGCCTGTGACTATCATGGATGATAAAACCGTAGCAGTAGACTTTACCAAAGCTACTACTCAAACTTATGGCACGAATGCACAAGCCTTAACTCAAAATGGTACTGCTTTAATGTGGGCAGGGGATGCTAATGGAAATAATAATGTCATCGCAGCAGGCCCGAATAACGACCCTAATTTAGTGTTATCCGCTGTGTTAACCGCGTTAGGTAATAGCGGTGGTAACGTAAACTATATTCTAAATGGTTATAAAAATACTGACTTAAACTTAGACGGTAAAACCATTTACGCAGGTCCTAATAACGATACCAACGTTATTTTAGGCAATGTATTACAACACCCCGGCAATAGTACTGCCTCAGCTAACTTCATTATTAACGGCTCACGTCCTGTGGGTACGACTGTTCCCGGCAGCACTACTGGTAGCGGCTCTACAACAGGTACTGGATCAACCACTGGAACCGGTTCTACCTCAGGGACGGGTTCAACTACTGGTACTGGATCTACCTCAGGTACAGGCTCTACTAATCCCATTGATCTGAATGCCGTGGTGACTAGCTTAGCAACCAGCATTGGTATCTCTGCGGCAGATTTAATGAGTATTTTTGCTAGTGTCGGGCTGAGTGCTGATCAACTCACCCTATTACTCAGTAGTCCAGAAGGTGTTAATGCACTGATGAGTGCTTTGACTGAAATTTTATCTCAAGGCCCTACTACAGGTAGCACAGGTGGCTCTACCAGCGGTACAACAACAGGCTCTACTACTTCTGGATCAACGACTGGCTCCACTACTTCAGGATCAACCACGGGTTCAACGACTGCTGGCTCTAGCACAGGTACAACTTCTGGATCAACAACAGGTTCTACTACTGGCTCTGGCTCAACCACTAGTTCTACTACATTAAGTACTGAAGCCACTGCGACTTTAACGAGCCTAGCCTCTAGTTTAGGTATGCAACCTACTGCTCTAGTAAGCTTATTTAATAGCATTGGTATCACCACTGCTCAGCTAAATACCTTACTAAGTACTCCTGACGGTCTGAATAGCTTAATGGGTTTATTAACTCAAGCTGCTAGTGGTCAAACAACCACACCTAGTACCACTACTACCTCAGGCACTACTACTGGAACCACCACGACAGGAACTACTACAGGTACAACTTCTGGTTCTACCACAACCGGAGCGACTACAGGTACAACTTCTGGTTCTGCCACAACGGGCACTACTACCAGTACTACTACTAGCTCCACTACCTTAAGCACCGAAGCGACAGCTACTTTAACGAGTCTAGCCTCCGGTTTAGGTATGTCTGCTGATGCATTAGCAGGCTTATTTAATAGCTTAGGGATTAGCACTGCACAATTAAATAGCTTACTCAGTACACCAGAGGGTTTGAATAACTTGATGGGTCTATTAACTCAAGCTGCAAGTGGACAACCTGTAACACCTAGTACCACTACTAGCACCAGTACTACTAGCAGCACTGGTACAACACCGGTTTCAACCACTACAACTACCAGTACTACTAGCACCAGCCCAACTAGCACTAGCAGCACAGGTTCAACTACAGCTAGTACAGGTCTAGCAGGTTTAGATAGTGCCACATTAAGTACCTTAACTACTTTAGCCACTGGCATGGGAATGCAAGTTGCTGACTTAGTATCAATGTTTAATGGTTTAGGTATTAGCTCTAGCCAATTGAATACCCTACTCAGCACACCTAGCGGTTTAAGTACTTTAATGGGCTTAGTGACGCAAGCGATGAGTGGTCAAGGTCAAACTAGCGCTAGTGTTACTAGCACAACTACGACCCCAAGCACCAGTGCTACCAGTACAACTAGCACCACGACAGCACCAACCACCAGCACCACTGTGACTAATACGTCCAATGTTTCTGGTAATACCATTAATGCTACTGGCAATGTGACGATCAGCGGTTTAAATACCAGCGCTATGCAAGTATTGAATAGCTTAGCCACTAATCTAGCCATGCCAGCGACTGAATTAGCAGGATTGTTTAATGGTCTTGGTATCAGCAATACCCGCCTCAATGCGCTACTTACCTCACCACAGGGAGTAAATAGCTTAATTAATATGCTGACTCAAACCTTAGGTCGCCCTATCAGCATCACTGGTAACTTAGGTGGCACTGGTTCAGTGGTTTATGGTAATAGCACCATTGGCTCTAGTGTGAATGGTAAGTTTGTTTAAGCTAATCTCACTCACCTAACCAAACAAAAGGGAGCCTAGGCTCCCTTTTGCTTTCAGTGGTTTTTTAGTAGCTAAGTACTTGAATCAAAGTTATCGAGTATTTCTGGAGCAGTCTTGGCGGCACGGATGCCGCCTTGAAGCGTACAAGGATGTATTCACAGCGACTGCTGAAGCAATGCTCGATAGCTTTTGTATGACTACTTAACTATTAAATCCGATACTCAGCCGAGCACGCATGAGCGATTAAACCCTCACCCCGCGCCAATACGGAAGCAATCTTACCTAAACTAGATGCCCCCACAGCCGAGCAATCAATTAATGAGGAGCGTTTTTGGAAATCATACACCCCTAAAGGACTAGAAAAACGTGCCGTGCGCGAAGTAGGCAATACGTGATTAGGTCCAGCACAATAATCTCCTAGAGCCTCAGCGGTATAACGTCCCATAAAGATAGCTCCCGCATGACGAATTTGTTGAGCCACTTCACGCGCATTATCCACCGATAATTCTAAGTGCTCTGGTGCAATGTAATTCGCAACCTCAACCGCTTCAGCCATGTCTTTAACCAGAATCAAAGCTCCGCGTCCCTCCAGTGAGGTATTAATAATGTCCTTACGTGGCATGGTTTCAACGAGCTTATTAATGCTAGCTTTGACTTGTTCAATAAAGGCGGCATCAGGACAGACTAGAATGGCTTGAGCATCTTCATCGTGCTCGGCTTGTGAGAATAAATCCATAGCAATCCAATCAGGGTTGGTTTTACCATCACACACCACCAGAATTTCCGAAGGCCCTGCGATCATATCAATGCCCACCGTGCCGTAGACCATACGCTTAGCGGTCGCCACATAAATATTGCCGGGGCCTACGATCTTATCTACTGCGGGAACCGTTTCTGTACCATACGCTAAAGCAGCCACTGCTTGAGCGCCACCGATAGCAAATACACGATCCACATTAGCAATCGCGGCGGCGGCTAATACCAGCTCATTCACTTCACCCGCTGGGGTCGGAACTACCATAATTAATTCGGGAACACCTGCAACTTTGGCAGGGATAGCGTTCATTAGTACCGAAGACGGATAAGCCGCCTTACCACCGGGCACATATAACCCCACCCGATCTAAACAGCTCACCTGTTGACCGAGTAACGTACCATCCGCCTCAACATAGCTCCATGACTCCAGCTTTTGGCGCTCAGCATAGGCTTTAATACGCTTAGCGGCTTGCTCTAAGGCAGAACGTTGTTCAGCGGGCAAATTAGCCAGAGCTTGCTGTAAGCGAGCTAAGGGTATTTCTAGCTCACTCATACTGCTGACCTGCATACGATCAAAGCGATTGGTGTAGTCCACCACCGCCGCATCGCCGCGAGTACGCACGTCTTTCAAAATACCATTCACGGTATTAAATACCGCATCGTCTGAAACACTTTCCCAAGCTAATAGCTGTTGTAAGTCTTGCCAAAAGCTGGGAGCAGTGGAATTTAATTCTCGTACCCTAGTCATGCATTGACTCTCCTACGTTGGCGCACCGCTTCGGCTAATTGCTCTAGCACTTGCGCGGTAGTATCCCAATTAATGCAGGCATCGGTAATACTTTGACCATACACTAACTCTTCACGTTTTTTGCCGTCGGCTTTTTGATTGCCTTCTACCAAATGGCTCTCAATCATCACTCCAGTAATGGCTTTAGAACCAGAGGCGATTTGCTCCGCCACGCTATTGGCGACTTCAGGTTGACGGCGATAGTCTTTATTACTATTGGCGTGGCTGAAATCGACCATTAGATAAGGGGGTAGCTTAGCTTTGACTAAGGCATCTACCGCCGCTTGTACGCTAGCTGCATCATAATTAGGCTCACGCCCACCACGCAGAATTACATGGCAATCTTCATTCCCGCGTGTGGCAAAAATCGCAGTGCGCCCCTCTTTGGTGACAGACAAGAAATGATGGGGACGGGAAGCAGCAGCAATCGCATCGACCGCAATATTCAGATTGCCATACGTGCCATTTTTAAACCCAATCGGGCACGAAATACCTGAGGATAATTCACGATGCCCTTGGCTTTCAGTCGTCCTTGCACCAATCGCTGCCCAGCTAATTAAATCGGCAATATATTGCGGGCTGATTAAATCCAGATATTCCGTGGCAGCAGGCATACCTTGCTTAGCTAAATCGAGTAATAACTGACGAGCTAGACGCAGACCTTTATTAATATGGAAACTATTATCGAGATCAGGGTCATTAATTAAGCCTTTCCAGCCCACCGTAGTACGCGGCTTTTCAAAATAGACGCGCATAATAATATGCAAATCTGCTTTGAGCTTTTCGCGCAATACTTTTAAGCGTCCTGCATATTCTAGGGCCGCATCCACATCATGGATGGAACAAGGTCCGACCACCACTAATAAACGATCATCTTGACCGTGAATAATGTCATGGGCCTCTTGGCGGGCATTAAAAACCAACATTGACGCATCTTCGTTTAAAGGAAGATCACGCAATAGCTCTACGGGTGCAATTAATTCGTGCATACCTACAATACGCAAGTCATCGGTTAAATATTTCATGCTTATCTCTTTACTTGCACAGCGGCTTCAATGTGATTAATCAGCTTTTGAATGCGCTCGTGTTTTAATCTCATAGACGCTTTGTTCACAATTAAACGGGAACTAATGTCTGCCATATGCTCTAAAGGCTCTAATCCATTGGCGCGTAAGGTATTGCCCGTATCGACTAAATCGACAATACAATCGGCTAATCCTACCAAAGGCGCTAATTCCATCGAGCCGTATAATTTAATAATGTCTACTTGCCGACCTTGGCCAGCAAAATAATGCCGCGCACAATTCACAAACTTAGTGGCGACTTTTAAATGCTCTTTAGGTAAAGGACGATCCGTAAAACCCGCTACCATCAATTTACAGTTAGCAATTTTAAGATCGAGCACTTCGTAAATATCCTGTCCACCGTGCTCCATCAAGACATCTTTACCCGCTACTCCCATATCAGCCGCCCCATATTGCACATAGGTAGGCACATCGGTAGCGCGGATAATGACGATTTTCACATCAGGATGATTGGTATCGAGAATCAGTTTACGGCTGGTTTCAGGATCATCGAGTGGCTCAATACCAGCCACTTTCAACAGGGGAACAGTATCTTTAAAAATACGCCCCTTGGATAAGGCTATGGTGAGTTTATCTTTCATCACTCATTCACTCGCGTAATCTTAGCGCCCAACTGTGCAAGCTTTTGCTCAATACGCTCATAACCTCGATCCGTGTGATAAATACGATCTACCAAGGTCTTACCCTGCGCGGCTAAGCCTGCCAAAATCAAACAAGCTGAAGCACGTAAGTCAGTTGCCATGACGGGAGCACCTTTTAGATTCGGCATACCGGCTACAATCGCCGTATTGCCCTCTAAGCGGATATTCGCCCCTAAACGTTTCAATTCAGCGACATGCATCATGCGATTTTCAAAGATAGTCTCGACAATCACGCCAATGCCCTGCGAGCACGCATTCATCGCCATGAATTGCGCCTGCATATCGGTGGGAAAAGCGGGATAAGGGTCAGTACGAATATCCACCGCTTTTAAGGTGCGACCGCGCATATCCAGCTCAATCCAGTCCGCACCCGTTTCAACTAAAGCTCCGGCTTCGCGGAATTTTTGTAATACCGCATCCAGCGTATCAGGCGCTGCTTTGAGCGCTTTGACTCGCCCCCCCGTAATCGCGGCGGCGGCTAGATAAGTACCTGTCTCAATACGGTCAGGGAGCACGGTGTAATCACAACCTGTTAAGCTCTCGACTCCTTCAACCGTGATTTTAGAAGAGCCAATGCCTTCGATCTTGGCGCCCATTTGGACTAGGCAGTTCGCCAAATCGACCACTTCCGGTTCACGCGCTGCATTTTCTAATACAGTCGTCCCTTCAGCCAGTACCGCCGCCATTAGTAGATTTTCAGTCCCCGTGACACTGACAATATCCATCACAATACGCGCACCTTTGAGGCGTTTAGCTTTGGCGCGAATATAGCCTTCCTCGACTACAATTTCTGCGCCCATTGCCTCTAAGCCCATGAGATGCAGATTGACCGGACGATCACCAATCGCGCAGCCGCCGGGGAGTGACACTTCGGCTTCACCAAAACGCGCCACCATAGGCCCTAAGACTAAAATCGAGGCTCGCATAGTGCGAACTAATTCATAAGGCGCTTTAAAGGTATGAATCGTGGAGGTGTCCGTATGAATATTATTATGTTCATCGGTATTCAGGGTGACACCCATACCCGCAATCACCGCCGCTAAGGTGCTTACATCCTTTAAACGCGGTACATTGCGAATGGTCATGGGGGTACTAGCTAATAAAGTAGCTGCCAACAAGGGCAGAACGGCATTTTTAGCTCCCGAAATTTCAACTTCGCCCTCCAAGGCGACCCCACCTTCAATCAAGAATTTTTGCATGGTCTAGCTCATCCAGCATCAGCGCTATGAAAAGGGGCAATCATAACCAAAAATGCGGGCAGTTTCACGAAACTATCAAGTTTTCCGCAGTAAGGAGTATCTCTTCACCAGCCTTGACCCCTGCAAAGGCTCGGCGTAGCTTTAAGGTTGAGTATTTAACTCAACTACCGCTAGTTATTAAAAAAAGGAGGATACTAATGTCTGCTATGGCTCATACCGCTACTTTAGACGAAATGTTCCCACGCGCTGAGGTGGTAACTCGCGCTCCCTTGCCTAAATTAAAGACCCCTGCTACCTATCAGCTCATTCAACATAATGCTCAAGCGCATCACCTAGACCTCACGGATGATCACCAAGAGGTGATTGATTTTGTATTAGATTTTTATGAGCACTGTGATGATTGCGAAAATGCCCGTGAATTAGCCGATCTGCTGGATGCAGAATTTGCGATGGAAGGGGGAAGAAAATATTTGTATCAACTGTTTCCTAGTGGCCCACTGTCTACCATTCACGAACTAGCCAACTTACCCCCTCTCGGTAATGAAACAGATCCTAGTTTTGGCACACGTTTTTAAAATCTTAGCCTATCTCCTGTTAACTAAGCTGTAGAGCTATACGCTACTCTACAGCTTAGTTCTTGATTACGAATATCAGCAAGCACTTGAGCAAAAGTAATTGCGCATTTCTTCCGCAGCCGCTGTGAATACATCCCTGTACGCTACAAGGCGGCATCCATGCCGCCAAGACTGCTCCAGAAACACGCAATTACTTTTAGGTAGCCCCTTAACTCTTGCTCTAACGTTTTTTCTAAGGTTTTCCTCGATTCACTGATCTTCGGTTACACTCATAATCTGATATAAAACTCTGCACCTTGACAGACTCTCTTCAATCGCCCTACCACAAGGGCAAGGATCAGTATGAAACTATTAACCCTCAGTGTGCTTATTAGTGCGCTTTTAATACCTAGCACTTACGCCAAACAAACCAGCGACACTATCAATCCACAAATCGCTACCACTAATATCACTAAGCAATTAGTCAAAGCCCAAGAGTTTATGGTAGTGACCGCTAATCCTTATGCTACTCAAGCGGGTTTAGAAGTGTTACAAGCGGGAGGCTCTGCTGCGGATGCTGCGATTGCGGTACAGCTCACCTTAGGGTTAGTTGAACCGCAATCCTCAGGGTTAGGCGGTGGTGCACTGATACTTTACTGGGATAATCAGGAAAAACATTTAGTCGCTTTAGATGGACGCGAAACCGCACCCCAAGCGGCAACGCCTGATATGTTTTTGGATAAAGAGGGTAGGCCACTCGCCTTTATGGAAGCAGTGGTAGGCGGTAAATCAGTCGGCACACCGGGCACTCTGAAACTACTAGAGCACTTACATAAAAAGTATGGCAAAGCAGCATGGGCAGACTTATTTAAAACGCCCTTACAATTAGCGCAACAGGGTTTTATCGTCAGCCCGCATATGGCTGAACAAATTGCTAGCTCGGCTGAATCCTTACAACGCTTTCCTGCAACCCAAGCTTATTTCTTTGATGCTGAAGGTGCTCCTCTCAAAGCCGGTACTTTACGTCCTAATCCAGACTATGCCGCCACTTTAAAGCTCATTGCCGAACAAGGAGCCAAGGTATTTTATGAAGGTGAAATTGCTCAGGATATAGTTAAAACGGTTAATGAAGCACCGACTAATGCGGGGTCACTGAGCCTAGCGGATTTAGCTAACTATACCGTCAAAGAACGCTCGACTGTGTGTATGGAGTATCGTGCACATGATGTATGCGGTATGGGACCACCCACTTCAGGTGGTGTCGCCATTGCCCAGATTCTAGGTATATTAAGCCATTTCGATTTAGCGCAGACGGGCTATGACAGCACTGAGAGCTGGCGTTTAATGGGTGATGCTACCCGTCTCGCCTTTGCGGATCGTAATCGTTATTTAGCCGATAGTGATTTTGTCGATGTTCCGGTCGATGCATTACTTAACGCCGATTATTTGGAAGAACGTTCACAAGCCTTATTAACGGGTGCACCGCTTAAATCGGTGTTTCCGGGAGACCCCGCTACTAATCCGTATTTGACGCAACGCTTTGCGGATGATCGTGCTTTAGAATTGCCCTCTACCAGCCATTTTGTCATTGTCGATAAAGACGGCAATATCGTATCGATGACTACCACTATTGAAAATGGCTTTGGCTCACGCTTAATGACACGCGGCTTTTTATTGAATAATGAGCTAACCGATTTCTCGTTTGTTGCTGAAGAAAATGGTTTACCTGTGGCTAATAAAATCGAGCCAAATAAGCGCCCACGCTCCTCTATGTCACCGACTATTGTGCTGAAAAGTGGGAAACCTGTATTAGCGATTGGCTCGCCCGGCGGGAGTAATATTATATCTTATACGGCTAAAGCGCTGATTGGCGTGATTGATTGGGGCATGGATGTGCAACAAGCAGTCTCTATGCCGCATATGGTGAATCGCACTGGTGATTATTATTTAGAAAAAGGTACTAGCGCTGAGGACTATAAACCTAAGTTTGAAGCAATGGGCTATACCGTCAAAGTCGATAATCTCAATTCAGGTTTACATGCGGTGGCGATTAAGGCTGATGGTTTGGAGGGGGGTGCTGATCCACGTCGTGATGGTGTAGCGCTAGGTCAATAGTCATGGCAGCGGGCGCTTGGTGGAAGTAGCGCTTATGCTTTGCTTGGCGACAATATAGGTCACAAAGCGCCCCACGAAAAAGGCTATGAGTACCGGAATCATGAGTTGATGTATTACCCATTGATCAGCTTGGGCGAGCATGAGGGCGAGCATGAGGGCGGGTATTTGAGCGCGAATGATGAGTACGTAGAGGATCAAGAGCCAGATGCCTAGTATATCGAGCAATACGGCGGTAATGATTGCCCAGAGTGCAAATTGTGCATTGACTAATAGCCCTAGGGTTAAAACCATTGCGGTGAGTATCATGCTAATCACGGCAATAGTTTTGTGTCCGGTATACCAGTAATACCAATAGCTTCTAAAGCGATACATGCTGAGCGTCATCCGTTGTTGTGGTTGATGGGCTAAGTGTACTGTGTTTTAGAGGGGTGTGAGGGATTAGCCTAGCGATGGTGTAGTAAAAGAGCATTGCCATTTAGGGTTTGAATACCTACAATAGCAAGCCTCTCAAGCGGGTGTAGTTCAATGGTAGAACGGCAGCTTCCCAAGCTGCATACGAGGGTTCGATTCCCTTCACCCGCTCCAGTCATTCGTTCCTTATCGTTCTATAGCGTCCTAAATCCTTCAAAAATCAGCACTTTACCCTAGTTTTATTGTCCGCTTACGTTCTGCCAAATACCACTAGAGCCTAAATTTTCGTGTAGTAAGCTGAACAAGCTCTAGGCTAACGAAATAACTGTGCGTGTGTACCTATCGTGTCAATACTACTTCATCATCAATGACTCGATAGATCACCAACATATCACCACCTACATGAAACTCTCTAAAGTCGCTCCATTCTCCTAATAGCGCGTGGTCTCTTGCCTCCTCCGGTAGTAACTCTCCCTTGCGTAACACACTCAAAAAGTAGATGAGCTTATCAAACTGTGAATCCGCAAGGTTTACATTCCTAAAATCTCTGATGAATAGTCAATGACGCTTTAGTTTCATTGCAACTCTTCAACTTTGAAATCATCGATATTTTTGCCCTCTCTGACTTCTTGCATGGCTTGAAGGGTTTCAGCATTAGGTATCTTGACTTCAAAGGGTAATCCTTTGGTTTGTACCACCATGCTGACAAAAATATTGACCGCATCAGTAAAATTCATCCCTAAACTGGCAAGTATCGCTTTAGCTTCATTAAAGGTTTCTTCTTCAATGCGCATACTGGTCTGTATTTTCATGGTTCAATCCTCTTTTTGTAATTCATTGTATACCATACTACTCACCACTCTCTAGAAAGTCCATGAGTGTCTATCATTACTCGTCTGTACTTTGACAAGAACGGCTTAATTAATAAGTGTATTAGCAGTCAGTGTTTACTGATTTACTCGCTCTAGTAGGTTGCATTAAACTTCAGCAATCCGCGCCCTTAACCCTAGGTCTATTATGCTCAGTCCCCTTGAGATTGCTTTAGAACGTATTGACGTGTGCCGCCAAACTCAAGCGCCTCGCTTGGATTTGAGTAATTTATTGCTTAAGGAAATACCGCCCAGTGTTTTCGAGCTGGTGTGGTTAGAGGAGTTAGACTTATCTATCCAACATCAGATGTTTCCTTGGCTCAGAGGATTTATTAAGGTACTTCCTCCTGAAATAACTCGTTTAAGTCGACTTTCACATTTAAACCTAGCGGGGCAACGCTTGAGTGATCTCAGACCTCTGCAAGCCCTTAACCAATTACAATCCCTCGATTGCAGTGGCAATAAAATCACCGATCTCAGTCCCCTGCAAGCCCTTAACCAATTACAATACCTCGATTGCAGTCACAATAAAATCACCGATCTCAGCCCCCTGCAAGCCCTCACACAATTACAATCTCTCAATTGCGGTTACAACCCCATCGATGACATCAGCCCCTTAGTGGCTTTGCCCTATTTAGTAGAGCTTGATTGCAGTAGGCTAAAGCTTCCCTCGTTAACCTTCTTTGGCGAGCAACAATTTCCTCTGTTAAGTCAGCTGACTGCAAATGAATGCTCAGTGATCGACCCACACCATATTGATCAATTTATTTATGAACGCGAAAGGATACTGTATTTAGCAGGAACTAAAATTGATTACCTACCTAGCGTTATATTAGGCAGTGAATACGAGGATTGTTATGAGAACTTATTACGCTATTACAAGGCACTAGAGCGGGGCTATGAATGGAAGCGGCAACTAAAAATTCAATTCATAGGCAATGGGAGGGTAGGCAAGAGTAGTTTAGCCTATACCCTACAACACCAAAAAGCCGCGCCCCCACAAATGCCCTCAACGCATGGTATTACCATCGAAACCTGCTCACCCACCCCTCACAGTGATGCACCCATCACATGGCAACTCTGGGATTTTGGTGGACAAGAAATCTATCATGCGACCCATCGACTTTTTTTAAGTGACGACTGTTTATATATATTGGTGTGGGCAGAAGAAACCGAAGAGCAACCCGACGAAATTAATCATCCCGTGAGTTACTGGCTGGAAGCTATTCATGATCTCGCCCCGCATAGTCCCGTGATTTTAGTAAAAAATCAGATAGATCGTTCTGATAAATACCCCAACGCTTCTCCCGCTGATGTCAATAGTACGATGCTAGGCGCTGATCAAATTCGCCAAGCTGCCAAAATTTCAGCCTTGCAGTATAAGAATATTAATAGCTTAAAGGGCATGATCCACGATGTGATTGAAGAACTCCAAGGGCGGGTTTGCCTCAAGTTGCCACGCTCATGGCTAGCTGTCGAGGAGGCGATTAACCAACTCAAGCCCACCCAAAAAACTCTGAGCTTTGACAGCTTTACCACACTTTGCCAACAGCACCAGATTGATTATGCCGAGTGGTTTGCCGACTATTTGCATAAGACGGGAGTGGTGTTTTATCAACAAGGCGCATTTCAAGATCACATGATCTTAGATCAAAACTGGATCATCGAAGCGGTTTATAAAGTGTTTGACCGTAACGCCCCCTATCGACAACGACTATTTAAAAAAGGGGGGCGCTTATCAGGTTTTGAGACTCAATTGATTTGGCAAAATACCGAGGAGTCCGAGCGGGAAATTTATCTCAATTTCATGCGCGATTGCCATATTTGCTATGAGATCAATCGTGATTGGAACACTCCCTTTGAAGAGCGCGAATATATCATTCCAGCCTTTTTAGCAGAGAAAAATCCGACGGAGAAATTATGGCGCTATGAGCCTAGTAAGGACTGGCAGTATAACGTTCACTATCCCTTCCTACACCGCAGCATTATCGAGCGTTTGATTATTCGCTTGGGCGAAACCTATAAAGATAATGCTCAACCTTGGCGCGAGGGGATTTATTGTGAGACTGAATGGGGACAAGTGTCTTTAGTGTCTCAGATTCCCGATAAAACCCAATCCAACAAGGGCTATTTGCAGTTTAGCCTACGCGGTAGTGATCAAGAACGCTTACTCTATGCCTTGCGTAAATTAGTTAAAGAAATCAGTCCTCACTCGCGTTATCAAGAGTTTCTACAAAAAGAGCCTTGTACAGAACCTAGCCCTTTGCCCGCCTTTCAGGAGCAAGACACTATGACCTCACGCTTAGATAAACCGATAGCCAAACCTGCGATTCAGGTATTTATTTCTTACTCTAAAGAAGATAAAGAGCATCGCCTAGAACTAGAAAAACGTCTTAAAAATATTAGCCGTCAGTTTAAGGTTCAAGCGTGGACTGATGCACAATTATTAGCAGGTGGGCTAGTTCATGCGGACATTAAGGAGCAACTGATTAAAGCCGACTTGATTCTACTCTTGATCAGCCCTGATTTTATGGCTACCGACTACTGTTATGAGATTGAGCTACCCTTAGCCCTAGAGCGCTATCAAGCTAATCAAACGATTGTCATACCCATCATTGTGCGCGATACACCCGACTGGGCAGAACAAGCTATAAACGGCTTTAAGCTAGGCGATATTACCGCCCTACCTACTAAAGGTCTGCCTTTAACTAAATGGTCTCATAAAGATGATTTTTGGTCCGATGTACAGCTAGGGCTTAAAGCACGGGTGAAAAACTTATTAGCCACCGACTAATCCTACAACCTCTTGGCAATACCTTAAGCATCTGCTTGCTCAGCACTGATTTATGAGTTTACCTATTGAAAATCACTCAAAAAACTCTACTGTTTTTTCAACCAATTCATCGGCATATAAATCTAAAAAGAAATGGTCTGCCCCCTCAATCATAACGGCTTGCACATTAGCTTGTTTGATGGGTTCCATCTGAGCCGGTAAGTCCTGCATAGTAGTATCCTCTGACCCCATAATGACCAAAGTAGGCTTAGTTATTTTAGATAATAGACTAGGGGTATTTTTACGCTCATCAGCACGGTAATAAGACACAATAGACTTAGCACTCACTTTGGCTTTTTCACAGTACACAAAACCCGCTGTATCTAATACCTCAGCACCTTGCCCAGCCGCTACTTTAGCTTGAGCGTTATTCACCAACTCTACTAAAGGTGTCTTATAGCGCTCCTCATAATCACTAGCGCTTTTTTCTGCACTCCAAGTCGCAGGGGCAATTAATACTATTTTCTTAATCAGATCATTATCTTGCTCACTGGCATACCACGCGATTTGATTACCGCCGCGTGAATGCCCCATCAGATAGACTTGTTCTACTCCCTGCTCTTTGAGCCATCGCATCCAAGTACCGATTTCTTGCATGGCATCTTCATGCTGATGTTGATGCTCAATGGCGCAATCCAGCATTTGTGAAGGGCGCTGATCAAGGCTATAGCTCAGATTAATGCTCAGCGTATTAAAGCCTTTGTCATTTAACAACTCCGCGACGGTTTTAATAATCTCCACCCGATTATGAGCCAATGTGCCGTGTAACAGCAGCACAACACCATCTTGAATTTTTTTATCACTGGCTAAATTAAGATCCGCACGTAGGGTCAAATGATCTTGTTTAACCGTAACCTCCTGAGCGAATAAGGGAGCTAGCCCCAAGCTCAAATACAGCACCACTGAAACCCAAACAGCACGTAAAGTTATCATCACATTCCTCCTATTGATTGCGCTACAACGGTAATAACACAGCTAGCTTTCAATGCCTAGTTCTCTAGTGGGTTAAATCTCGCTTAGCCAGCTCTCGATACAGCGCTTCAGGACTCACACCCAATTGAGCTGCTAATGGTTTCCACTCACCTTTCGGTGGCAATGGTATTTCATGCCAATTCAACCATGCATCAAGGCGAGCCGCTACCGTTTTTAAGGCTAGTAATTCGCGTTGAAAACGGGCTTGCTGCACTTGTTGAGTTAAGTACTGCATCCAACTAAAGGCTAAAGTAGTGTCGTGTTGTAGCGCCGTCAGTAAACCCGCTTTAGGCGTCAGCCATAAACGGCAATCAACTTCCGCGAGTCCATCACAATGATAGACTTTTGAAAACAGTGAGGCTTCCGCTACAACTTGCTGTACGCTTGCCCGCTGTAAGATCACACTTGAGCCGTCGACTTGGTGACGTATTAGACTTACCTGACCCGCTAATACAATCATTCCATAATCGACCACCTCACCCTGATGAAACAGAAAGCTACCTGCCGCAAACTCACGTTCACGCCCACCCGCTAACGCCATAAATTGGTCAATTAAATAATCAGACATGATCACGATCATGTCATGCACGGTCTGCTACTGGCAAGATACCAACTAATTTATAGGTCTTAGCTTAAAGAGTGACTATGGCAATATTAGGTTTTGGCGAACAGCAAGCGGGTTATAATATTCCGGTACTGAATGAACGCGAAGTGCGGGCTGCGGCGGGTATTTTATTAGTCTTAGGGCTGATTGCTTTTATGAATGCGTGGCTAGTAGGTGATTTTTATTGGACACGTTTAATGGTCACGGGCTTTTTAATCGACTTCATTATTCGAGTACTGATTAATCCGCGCTATGCGCCTAGTATGATTGTAGGGCGCTTTATCGTCCGTCACCAAGCACCTGACTATGTGGGTGCACCCCAAAAACGCTTCGCTTGGGCGATTGGTTTAGTACTCGCTTTGATTATGTTTTATCTGGTGGTACTCAATCAGGTAGTAGGACCTATTAATATCTTAGTTTGTACTACCTGCCTGATTTTATTAGGCTTTGAAAGTGTATTTGGTATTTGTTTAGGCTGTAAGCTTTATCAACTCTTCCGACGCTCAACACCTCAGTACTGTGCGGGACAAAGTTGTGAAACCCATACACCGCAATCGGTTAGCCTAGTTCAATGGCTAATTTTAGCTAGTGTTAGCGGGTTACTCTTCGCTATGAGTCATACCTTATTAAAACCTACCGTCATGAGCGCTCCTGCTACCTCAACCCCACAGGCGCATCCTACTAAAGACTGTACCCCACCCGACTGGGCAGTCAAAATGGGGCACGCGGAAAAATGGAAATTACATAATGGTTGCTAATAGTGATTGAGTGCAAAGCACCCGCCTAAAAGCCATTATGCATTTCCTCCGCAGACGCTGTGAATACATCCTTGTACGCTTCAAGGCGGCATCCTTGCCGCCAAAACTGCTCCAGAAACACATAATGGCTTTTAGGCGCTTACGCTATCGCCAACTCACTCCGTGCTTGCTTAATAATTTGATAGGCAGCACTTAAAGCGAGGCTTGCCATAATGATCGCCACAATAAAATCCGGTAAGCCGGACTGCGTACCAAACACACCTAATGCCGCCAACATCACCGCTATATTACCTAGCGCATCATTACGACTACATAACCACACACTACGCATATTGCTATCACCCTCACGCCACGCATAGAGCATAACAGCTACGGTCAAATTGGCGACCAAAGCTAATGCCCCTACCGTTCCCATCGTCAGCGCTTCAGGCACGCTATTAGTCATCAAACCCCAGAGTGCATCACCCAAAACCCAAATACCAAACGCTACCATCGTTGCTGCTTTAATCAATGAAGCCCGCGCCCGCACAGTAACAGCTAAACCTAATACCCATAGGCTAATCCCATAGTTCGCCGCATCCCCTAAAAAATCGAGTGAATCGGCTAGTAATGCGGAGGAATTAGCCTTTAAACCGTAGCTAATCTCAACGACAAACATCAGCGCATTAATAATCAATGCTGCCCACAATACTTTACGATAACGATTACTTGGTGCGGACTCCACACTACAACCGTGCTCATGATCACAAGCCATAATCTCTTGCTCCTCAATTGACATTAGGATTATGCTAAAGCCTGTAGTCACTACAGGGTCAAGCCATGACTGAGGAATTAACCATAGGCGCATTAAGTAGCGCATCGGGTGTTGCGATTGAGACTATTCGCTACTATGAAAAAAGCGGCTTACTAGCTAAAGCCAAACGCAGTCACAATGGCTATAGACGCTATAGCTCAGCCGATACCCAACGATTACGTTTTATCCGGCGTGGACGAGATTTAGGTTTTAGTATTGAGGAGCTTAAGACCTTATTACAATTGGCAGCTCACCCCGAACAACCTTGTGCTCAAGCGGATGAATTGGTGCAAAATCATTTGCATGAAGTCAAAGCTAAAATCCGTGACTTACAAGCGATCCAACAGGTTTTAGAACAATTACAAGGATGTAACAGTCATAATGCTGAACATTGCCGCCTCCTAGAAGCGCTTGATCATCGCCATTGTTGTACTCCGGTGGATCTTAGTTGTTAATGCAATATCCAAAAGATTTCCACGGTTTGCAAGGCGAGTAGGTAGTGTGTGACCACTGTAATATCGGCTTGGGCTGTTCCGGTAATATTTGTTTAGGCATGACAGGTAACATAATGGCGTTTATAGATACTTTCATAGAATGGGCTTGGGCTAGACATCACAACATATTGAGCTGGTATATTCGCCCTTTGTTTCTACTACCATTTTGCTATTTCGCCTATCGACGCTCTGGGTTGGGTATTTTCATTACAGTCCTTGCTCTGGCTACCAGCATGTTCTGGTTTCCAGCACCCAAGACCGTCAGTACTGAGGTACTGTCAGCATTACAAGCTGAAAAGGAATATTTGCTTGGCTCTTGGACTATTTGGAAACTATTGCTAGCCCTATTAGTGCCAGCAAGCTTTATTGCTCTTGCGGCGGCATTTTGGAAGCGCTCTTATATGCTAGGTCTACTCGTTATCAATGCTATGGTGCTTATCAAGATCCTATGGACATTGGTTATTTTTGATAAGCATGCAGCATTGGCGCATCTAGTGCCCGCTATAGTTGGGCTTAGTGTTGTTAATCTGGGTGTACTCTACTGGCTAAAAAGACATAGGCTTTAGTGTTAAAAATACGATTCTTACCATTTCGCTAGGGCAATACTCAATCTAGTCTGCACCTTGTTTCAGCGTTAGACATCGGGTGTCTAGCAAACTACTAAAGGCAATATCTTGAGCATGCTAAAAGGGTTTGGCTCGATGGTTCGGTTAAGATCAGCAGGTTGGGGACTTAACTACAAAATGCTATCCTAACCCCATAGCCACTGAAAACAGAGTCTCGCTATGTTGCAACGCCTACCCGTCGGTATCCAAACCTTTGAGAAACTTCGGCAAGACAATTACTTGTACGTAGACAAAACCGAAGCCATCCATCAGCTACTCTGTAGCAATGCAGGCTACTATTTCCTTTCACGCCCGCGCCGTTTTGGAAAATCCCTACTGCTCTCCACCATCAAGGAAATTTACCAAGGCAAGCGCA
Organism: Thiofilum sp.; assembly: GCF_016711335.1. Classification (NCBI taxonomy): domain Bacteria; kingdom Pseudomonadati; phylum Pseudomonadota; class Gammaproteobacteria; order Thiotrichales; family Thiofilaceae; genus Thiofilum; species Thiofilum sp. The sequence continues at coordinate 2,415,741 of NZ_JADJTF010000001.1, read as the reverse complement.
CTCTATTTGACGGTTTATGGATTGCGGATCAGTGGAATTGGAACAAGGTACATCCGGTCATTCACTTATCCTTTGCTAGCATGGGCTACCGTACCATGGGCTTAGAAGCAGCGATTGCAGCCGAATTGCAAGCCCTAGCCCAACAATTGGGTTTAGTACTACCTCCCACTGAAATTGACCGCCAGTTCCGTGAATTACTCCGTCAACTGGCTATTCGTGATGGCAAAGTTGTGCTGCTCATTGACGAATACGACAAACCCTTGATTGATTACCTTGATGACATTCCCCAAGCTAAAACCAATCAGCAGGTGATGAAAACCTTTTATTCGGTACTCAAAGATAGTGACCCACATCTGGAATTTTTGCTGATTACGGGGGTATCGAAATTCAGTCGTGTGTCGATTTTTTCCGATTTAAATAACCTGTTTGATCTGACGATGGATTACAGTGCAGCAACCTTATTAGGCTATACCCAAACCGAATTAGAGCAGTATTTTGAACCCTATATGCCTGCTGTGCAAAAGCGGATGAAAGTTGACCGCGAAACATTACTGGAACAATTACGCTACTGGTATAACGGCTATCGGTGGGATTTAGAGTCCTCAGTTTACAACCCTTATTCGATTTTGAGCTTTTTTCAAGCGCAAGCCTTTCGCAATTTCTGGTTTGAATCCGGCACACCTACCTTCCTCCCTAAGCTGATGCACCGTGATAAGGTCTATCGGCTGGATACCTTCAAAGTCGATGAATTAATGCTGGGTAATTACGACTTGGAAACCTTGCAACTAATTCCAGTGATGTTTCAGACCGGCTATTTGACCCTGCAAAGCCAAGACAAGCGCGGTATGTATTGGCTCGACTACCCCAACCGTGAAGTGCGTAACGCGATGCTGATTTTTCTGATGGCAGAATGGGCGCATGTTGAGCCAGCCTATACTACGCCAATGGTGGTACAGCTCAGTGACGCCTTCGATAACAACGATATGCCCGCTCTGATTGAAGTCATTAAAACCATGTTTAAGAAAATCCCTTATCAGATTTTCATTAAAGACCGTGAAGCGTATTACCACAGCCTCATTTACCTAACGTTTTTCTATCTGGGGCAATACTCTGAAGCCGAAGTAAATGAAAATAATGGGCGGGTGGATTGCGTGGTGAAGACAGCAACACATATTTACATTCTCGAATTCAAGCTGGATAAAAGCGCACAAGTGGCGATGGAACAGATCAAAAGCCGCGATTATGCCGGCGCATTCCGTGACGACCCACGCCCGAAGGTACTGGTTGGGATCAATTTCAGCAGTGAGCTAAAGAGTGTGGATGATTGGATGATGGAAATGGGTTAAAGATTTAGCCTAGGGAAGCTAATATTAATGTTACTAAAGCATAAACGCTGCTAAACCCATCAGCGCACTCGCTGCTAATACCAACATAACATCGCGTTTATACTTCCATAAGGCTATAAAAGCAGCTAGGGCTAGCGCTATAGCAAACCAATCCACTCGGCTCAGGAAAGAACTAGCAGGTGTAACCTGCCAGAACGTGTGGTAGGCAAAAAAGAGGGCTAAATTAACAATCACACCGACCACAGCCGCAGTAATTGCCGTTAAAGGGGCGGCGAGTTTTAAACTATCGCGCGTCGACTCAACTATAGGCGCACCTGCAATGATGAACATAAACGAAGGTAAAAAAGTGAAAAAGGTGGCAACACTAGCGCCTAATAATCCGGCTAGCACAGGATTCACTACCACGTCTTTTGCCACTCCGCCCATATAGCCCACCCAAGTGACAATCATAATTAATGGTCCCGGGGTGCTTTCTCCTAAGGCTAAACCATCCATCATTTGTGGCGCAGTTAACCAAGCATAGGTTTTCACTGCTGCCTCTGACACATAGGGCAATACTGCATACGCACCCCCGATCGTTAAAAAAGCGGCTTTAGTAAAAAATACCCCCATCGTCTGTAAAGTGGGTTGACCTGCGATTAGCCACAATACTCCTGCCCAAATTAAGAAAAAGGCTACTAGGGTTATGATGAGCTTAGACCATGAAAACTGAGCGTGTTGAGGTGTAGGAGTATCATCATCAATCACTGCTTTACCATAAGAGCGAGTGCTTTGGGCATGGCTAGCACTGGCTTGGAAATAGTTGGGTTTATAGTGCCCCACTAATACCCCAACTAAAGCCGCTGCTAACACTATCCAAGGAAAGCCAATACCCAATAGCATAGCCACGAGCGAACTTATAGCTACTGCCCATAACAGAGGATTATTCAATACCCGTAAACCAATACGCCACGCGGCAAATAGCACGACTGCTACCACAGCCGGTTTAATGCCATAGAATAATCCTTGCACAACTGGCAGATGACCCCACTCCAAATACGCCCAAGCTAACCCCGATAAAATTAAAAAGGCAGGCAAGAAAAACAGCACACCCGCCATGACCGCACCCACAATACCGTGCAACAGCCAACTAATATAAATCGCTAATTGAATCGCCTCAGGACCGGGAAGCACCATACAGTAGTTTAAAGCATGGAGAAAACGTCGCTCCGAAATCCAGCGCTTACGCTCCACTAGATCGGTGTGCATCAGTGCAATTTGCCCCGCAGGACCTCCAAAGCTAATAAAACCCAGCTTGAGCCAGTAGGCAAAGGCTTGGAATAAGGTGGGAGCTTCGGGGGTATCACTCATAAACGGGCATCTCATGAAATATTAATAACCACCCCTACACTTTAACATTAATCCCCTGACCTACTACACCTCTTATCTCTGCTAACCTAGACTACACTCAATTAATACTACCCCTAACCTAGCCTACTCCAATTAATATTGCTGGTTAGATGCTATAAACCCCATGGAGAACACTCATTAATGAAACTAACTTTTAAAGCCTTAGGTTTAGGACTACTACTGCTGAGTAGTGTTATCACTACCTCCGCACAAGCTGCCGCTGCGCGTGGTATTCAGGATAAAGTCACCATCATCAAGATGACTAATCCAGATCAAAAGTTTGATGTAGCCGCTAAATTACAATGGAATGCTAGCTATAAACGCTGGGATCGTATTTTAGTGACCTATAATAGTAACCCTGTGCCTCCGCTCACTCATCCGGTGTGGAGCTATCTGTCGAATATGCGCATTCCCACTCAAGCAGGCACTAAGCCCGGAGAAAACCGCTTATATAAGGTGTTCTACTTGCAAGCCTATTGTAATGGGATCACTCCACTAGCGAGTGGTCGCCCTATGGTTGTGAATTTTGAAAATGCGACCTTGGGCGTTTATAACCAACGGGAATTTTTCCGCGATTGGAACTGCCCCAATTGGAATGATACTGGTATGAAATACGCCTCGATTGTGCGAGGAACGGGGCGAGCGGGTAAAGTATTACAAATTACCTTGCCGTCGGGTCATGCCGGTTGTGCAGAGCGCGGAGGTGACGCCTGTGTACAATGGAAACCACACATGGGTACACGCGCTGAACAATTAACCTATAGCTATTGGTTGCGCTTGGCTCCGAATTTTGATTTTGGTGCAGGTGGGCGTTTACCCGGTATAGGAAGCGTTGTGCCTCATCCTGAAGGTACTAAGCCTAATGGCAACAATAGTTGGAGTGTGGGAGCGGCTTGGAAAGGCGACGGTAGTGTGGGGCAATATGTGTATCATATGGATCAATCCGGCTCCAAAGGCGATTTTTGGGCTTGGAACACCGCCCCTCTGAATAAAGGTCAGTGGTATCAAGTCAAAACCACTATTAAAGTCAACGCCCCTAATCAAAGTAATGGAGCGGTGACAACTACACTGAATGGCAAAACGGTATTAAATAAAACGGGATTACGCTTCCGCCAAACCGATAAGCTGACGATTGAACGTCTATTATTTAATGTCTTTTATACGGGACGTGCGCCTAGTAAAGCTAATCAGGTTTATATTGATAACTTTCAATTGACTCCCTAATACATTGCCCTAAAGGATAAAGGGATAGCTCAATAAGCACGAGTCTTATCGTGCTTATTTTTCATTCTTATTGTTTACTTTATAATCAAAGTAAATCCTATTAGCTCAACCAGCCTTTTAGATCTTTCCCCATTTATCCGAAAAAACTGAGTTATAGCCCAATTCTTCTTAAACTTAGCAGCAATAACATAAAACCCATTCTCAACGACAAAATAATATAGGGTGTCACTATGAAATTACTTCATTGGGCTACGACATTAGTTACTACACTTCTAGTTACTACTACAGCTCATGCAGGTTCCCTAACCGCTGATGATTATGCCGAAGACGCTGCGCCATTAGTCGGTGACTACCAAGCAGGCAAAGTCTATTTCGGTGCTGCTATGGGCTATATCTCCAGCTCAGATCGCGGACGTGGCTTTATGTGTGGTGATGCCACTTGTACCGACACCTCGTGGAAAGCCTATGCAGGCTACCAAGCCACCGAAAAAATAGCCGCTGAATTAAGCTATCACAATTTTGGACACTATGAGTTTTGGGGTGGTACAGGCACTTCTAAAGCCTTGTGGGATTCAGACCCGACCGGTTTAAGTGCTAGTGCTAAAGTATCGACAGGTTTATTTGATAAGGTTGATGTCTTTGGACGTGTAGGCTTTTTAGCGTGGAATGCTCCCACTGAAATTACCCCTCAATATAGTGGCTCTAGTAGCTCCAGTAGTAGCGAACCGATGGATAATAGCGGTACTGATTTAATTCTAGGCGTTGGAGCTGATTATAAATTAGGTGATAATTTAACAGTACGCGGTGAATATGAAAAGGTGGGAGGGGATATGAATGCTCATACTTTTTCTGTCGGAGCTAATTATAAAACCTTCTAGCTTTTAATTTTTAACTATTAAATGATTTAAGAGGGTATGAAACCTCCGCCCTCTTAATAAAATAACTATAAATAAACTATCAATAATAACAATACAGGGCGACTATGAAATTATTTCCCAAATGGTTAGCTGCTGCCTCTCTTGGCTTGCTAGCTCCCTTTAGCTATGCCGACTCCTCTTATGATGCTTTTGTCTCCCCCGAAAAAAAAGCACCGGATTTAACCGGTTTTTATGGTGGTCTAAGTGCAGGCATTTATCAAACCGACTGTTTTATTGCCGATGATAGTTGCAGAAGTGGTGCTTGGAAACTCTATGGTGGCTACGATATTACTGAAAAAGTATCCTTAGAATTGGCGTATCATAATTTAGGCACGATTGAAGATCTGGATATTAGCGGTACAGGTGCTAGCGGCGTGGTTAATTTACCCGTAGGCAAAAATGGCTTCTCGGTCTTAGGTAAAGTCGGTGCGGTGAAATTAAATGCTAAGGGCACGGTTAAAAATGTGGTAGACACACAAGTCATTGCTAGTGAAGTGAAAAAATCTGCCACAGGTATGCTTATTGGTGGTGGGACAGAATACGAGATTGATAATAACTGGAAAATCCGCACCGAATACGAACACATTGGCGGTGATTATAACTTAGGTTTATTTAGCATTGGGGTAGGTTACTCCTCACTCTAACATCCTAATCCACCTCAAGGCGGCATTCTTGCCGCCAAGACCCTTCTACAGACAACTCTACAAACGCCTACTTTTGTGGGTGAGTTTTGTGGAAAGTCGGTCTCATTATCTTGCACCTGAAGCTGGCAAAGCTTACCATCTCTGGTTTTCTAAGTGCCTCTCATAATAAGCCAACTCTAATAATAGGGCCCATTTCTAGAGGCGCTTAAGCCAACTCAATAAATGATTGTCAGGAACTATACTATGATGCGCAGCCATTATTGCGGGCAAGTGGATGAAAGCTTGCTAGATCAAACCATTACTTTGTGCGGCTGGGTCAACCGTCGGCGCGATCACGGGGGCGTGATTTTCGTCGATTTACGTGATCGGGCGGGATTAGTGCAGGTCGTGTTTAATCCTAATCCACAAGAAATGTTTGCTAAAGCGGAACGGGTGCGTAATGAATATGTATTACAAGTCACTGGTGTAGTACGTCGCCGTCCAGAAGGAAGCGAAAACCCCGATTTATTCAGCGGTAAAATTGAAGTCTTAGCTAAAGAACTCAACATTCTCAATGAAGCAGCGACTCCTCCCTTCCAATTAGATGAAGACAATGTGGGTGAGGAAACACGCTTAACTTATCGCTATATCGATCTGCGCCGCCCTGAAATGCAGCAACGTTTTCAAACACGGGCGCGTGTTACCGGATTTATTCGCCGCTATTTAGAAGATAATGGCTTCCTCGACATAGAAACCCCAATGCTCACCAAAGCAACCCCTGAGGGTGCACGCGACTATTTAGTGCCTAGTCGCACTCATCCGGGGTCATTCTTTGCACTACCGCAATCACCACAGTTGTTTAAGCAATTGCTGATGATGTCAGGTATGGATCGCTATTATCAATTTGCGCGTTGCTTCCGTGATGAAGACTTACGGGCTGATCGTCAGCCTGAGTTTACTCAGATTGATATTGAAACCTCGTTTATGGACGAGAACGATATTATGAATCTGATGGAAGGCATGATGCGGGCCACTTATAAAGAAGTGCTTAATATTGACCTGCCTAATCCTTTCCCACGTATGCCCTATTCTGAGGCTATGCACCGTTTTGGTTCAGACAAACCGGATATGCGTAATCCGCTAGAATTTGTCGAAGTAAAAGATTTAATGCAGGAAGTGGAGTTCAAAGTATTCGCAGCCCCTGCTAAAGATCCGAATAGCCGTATTGTGGCGCTACGTGTGCCTAATGGTGATCAGTTATCACGTAAAGATATTGATGACTACACCAAATTCGTGGGGCGCTACGGTGCTAAGGGTCTGGCTTATATTAAAGTCAATGATCTGAATGCCGGTATGGAAGGCTTACAATCGCCAATTTTAAAATTCTTACCTGATGCCGTAGTCAAAAATATTCTAGATCGTACTCAAGCACAAAATGGCGATTTGATTTTCTTCGGTGCAGATAAAGCGCGGGTTGTGAATGATGCGATGGGTGCGCTACGCTTGAAGGTGGGTCAAGACTTGAATTTACTGCAAGGGGATTGGGCTGCGCTTTGGGTAGTTGATTTCCCTATGTTTGAATTTGACGATAAAGAAAACCGTTGGGTAGCTATCCATCACCCCTTTACTGCCCCTAAAGGTGATGATTGGATGACTAATCCGGGTGAAGCCTTATCGCGTGCTTATGACATGGTATTAAATGGTACTGAAGTCGGCGGTGGCTCGATTCGTATTCACAGCATGGACATGCAAAAGCAAGTGTTTAATTTATTAGGTATTTCTGATGAGGAAGCCGAGCAGAAATTCAGCTTCCTACTCAATGCTTTAAAATACGGTTGCCCTCCACACGGTGGTTTAGCCTTTGGCTTAGATCGTTTATTAATGCTGATGACGGGCAGCCAGTCGATTCGTGACGTGATAGCGTTCCCAAAAACTCAAACCGCCGCTTGCCCCTTAACCAGCGCTCCGGCTGAAGTACCTGCTAAGCAATTGCGTGAATTGAATATCCGCGTGCAATTGCCAGAAAAACAAGCTTAAAGCTTTGGTTAGTTAATACTTATGAAAAACCCGCTGTGATAGCGGGTTTTTTATTGTGCTTATGCTCTACATTAAGTCTGGGTCTAAGCGATCTACAAACAACACACCATTTAAGTGATCGACTTCGTGTTGAATAATGCGTGCGACAAAACCACTATATTCAGATTCTACGGTTTCACCTTGTTGATTGATATAAGTGACTTTTAAGCGCTCGGCACGCGCTACTGAAGCACGCGTATTCGCCACACTTAAGCACCCTTCTTCCCCTAAACACATCTCATCAGAATACCAATTAATCTCTGGATTCATCATAGCGATAGGCTCCATAGGAGGCGCATCGGGATAACGCGGATTAGGACGCGAAGCCACCATAATAATCCTTAAGGATTGAAACACTTGTGGTGCTGCAATGCCTACCCCATTTGCCGCTAACATAGTGGCGTGCATGTCTTGAATTAAGGTCTGAATACTAGGGTGCAAAGGATCAATAACAAGCTGAGCGACTTGGGCTAACACTGCTTCGCCTTGTTGTGCGATGGGTAAAATTTTGGCTTCCGTATTAACTAGCATAATGTATTAGGGTGCTGATTAAGAAGGTTCATCAATAGCTTTTGTTAAGTAAGTTATTAACATCAAAGCTCTATTTTAATCGGTGGATTTTTAAACTGATAATCTTCATTTAACGAGCAGGCATTAATAAATAAAGTCTCACCCTGCTCTAAAATGCCATAACTTTCATGAATATGTCCAAAGGCATGAATACGCGGTTTAATCTGCTCCACTGCCGTTAATAGCGCTTCACACCCTACCTGCTCACCGTCATAACACAGATCTAAAATGCCATAAGGCGGAGTGTGCGTGATTAAAATATCCGTATAGTGTGGAATCTTACGCCAGTGCTCCTGCAACTCTTTGCCGCGCGAGCGATTAAAAGCCCAATGACAAAATACGGGTTGAATGGGCGAACCCCAAAAATAATAGCCATTAATTTCAATCCCCGAATCATTTAGATAGATCACGCCATTCTTGCTAAATAATGCTTCAGCCTCTAGGCGGCGATCATCCTCAAAACTCCAATCATGATTACCCGCAATCACAATCTTGTGTTGGAACTTTTGCTTGCCCATAAATACGGCAAAATCTTCCACCTCCTCGAGCTCACCGATGGTACTGAAATCACCACAATGTACCAGCACATCGCCCTGTCCTAGTTTTAAAAAAGGGTGTTTACCGTGAGTATCAGAGATAAAAGTTAATTGCATACTACCTACTCCTCTCGTAGCTTGTTATCAATTATAGGCTGAGCATTAAAGACTATGCAGGAGTTATACCAATCAAGCTAATTTATTCGCTAGGCGATGACGCTTAAAGTTTTCAGCCTGCTCAAAAATCTCTTTATACACCTCATCTCGATCTACTGGAGGATAGCCATATTGATGCAGCAACATGATCAAATCGACCTTGAGCTCGGCTTTAATATCTTCGCGCTCACTCCAGTCAACGTACTTGGCTTTATCATCCACTACGATTTTTACGGCTTGCGCCAGTGGTAATAACTGGTCATCTGGATAAGTAAAACCCAAGTTGCGCGAGTGAGCTAGGGAAAAATCCATGAGGATCGTTTAAAGTCTATCGACGAAAACAAACCCTTTAAACGAGAACTCCCCATGGAATATATCCCTCAGAGGTTGAGCAAAAGTCGCTTTAACCGGCGCGTGCATCAGTTATCCGAAGTGATAAGGCAGTTATTTCAATGCCTAGGGCGGTATTGGCGCGACCTTAACGACTCGGATCTTTATGTGGTGGATAGTTTCCCGATCGCGGTGTGTGACAATATGATGTTAAAGCCTTAAAACAGTTTGATTTAGACTTACCGAAAGGGTCTGAAATTCTGGGAGATAAAGCCTACAATGACTATGCGTTTGAAGACGAATGGGCAGAGGTTCAGCTCACGTTATCCCCCTTAAGAAAGGCTAACTCGAAGCGTCCCGTCCCTACTTACGTGACCTATTGGCGGCAGCTTAAACGTAAGGTGGTGGAAACCACCGGAAGCTTGTTGGAGCAGCTCATGCCTAAGCACCTGCACACGGTGACTGCCCATGGTTTTCAGCTTAAGCTCATGAGTTTTCTGTTAGCCCTGAGCTTTAAGTTTCTGCTCTCATGAGCTCGCGCAACTTGAGTTATTAATAGTGATACAAGCCCCAGACTCATTGAGCGTTTGGGTGCTTACAATGTGCCCTGCGTATTAAAGGTTAGCAATGGTTGTCGAGAAGGTATTTTTCACAAGGACAGCGATCCCAACTACTTACGCAAATGGCTAGAATTTGATTTAGGCCGCAACTCTCATGAAAGCGGTGACTTGAGATACGTTAGATATTGACTTTAAGAGGCCCTAATCTAGGCTAGTGGCTTTATTTGAACAACAACTGACTTAGATTTAATTAGCCAGATAACCTTCTGAGTTATCTGGCTTTTTTATATCTAAACCTTAGGCTACTAACTCCAAGGCATTATTCAAGGTTGAACTAGGACGCATGACTGCACTGGTTTTCGCTGGATCAACTGCATAATAGCCGCCTAAATCCACCGCCTGACCTTGTACCCCATTTAATTCCGCCACTATTTGAGCTTCGTGTTCGGACAAGGTTTTCGCTAACGGTGCAAACTTAGCGGCTAACTCAGCATATTCTGTCTGCTCCGCTAAAGCTTGTGCCCAATACAGCGCTAAATAGAAATGACTACCGCGATTATCTAACTCACCGACTTTACGGGCAGGTGATTTATTATTATCAAGTAATTTTTCAGTAGCACGATCTAAGGTATCAGCTAACACTTGGGCTTTTTGATTGCCTGTTTTTTGGGCGACATCTTCAATAGAGACGGTTAGCGCTAAAAACTCACCTAAAGAATCCCAACGCAGATAGTTTTCCTTCACTAATTGTTGCACATGCTTAGGCGCTGATCCACCCGCACCCGTTTCAAATAAGCCACCGCCTGCCATTAATGGGACTATCGAGAGCATTTTAGCGCTCGTACCCAACTCTAAAATGGGGAACAAATCAGTGAGATAGTCGCGCAGAATATTACCCGTTACTGAAATGGTATCAAAACCACGGAAAGCACGCTCTAAGGTAAAACGCATAGCGCGTAATTGCGACATAATATGAATTTCAACGCCCGTGAGATCATAATCCTCTAAATACCGATTCACCTTTTTAATCAATTCATTTTCATGGGGACGATAAGGGTCTAACCAAAAGACGGCTGGTGTTTTAGATAAGCGGGCGCGTGTTACTGCTAATTTCACCCAGTCTTTTACCGCTGCATCTTTAGTTTGGCACATGCGCCAAATATCGCCTTCCTCGACATTTTGCACCATGAGTACCTTGCCTTGATCATCCACAATACGTGCTTCACCCGCTTCTGGAATCTCAAAGGTTTTATCATGTGAGCCATATTCTTCGGCTTGTTGTGCCATTAGTCCCACATTGGGCACAGTCCCCATAGTACGCGGATCAAATGAGCCATTGGTTTTACAGAAATTAATCACTTCTTGATAAATGCGGGCAAAAGTACTTTCTGGCTGAATGGCTTTGGTATCATGTAATTTGCCATCAGGTCCCCACATTTTACCGCCATCACGAATCATGGCGGGCATAGAGGCATCTACGATGACATCATTAGGGGCATGTAAATTAGTAATCCCTTTATCAGAATCGACCATGGCTAAACGTGGGCGTGCAGCTTCACACGCTTTAATAGCGGCTAGGATTTCATTGCGCTTTTCTTCGGGCAGGCTTTTGATTTTCTCATACACGCTACTCATACCATTATTAGGTTTTACCCCAATCTCTTTAAATAAGTCGCCGTATTGAGCAAATAAGTCTTTGTAAAACACTTTAACCGCATGCCCAAACACAATAGGATGCGACACCTTCATCATGGTGGCTTTCACATGCAAAGAGAACAACATATCGGTTTCTTTAGCATCTTGTAGCTCCGCTTCGTAAAAATCGCATAATGCCTTTTTACTCATAAACATACTGTCAATGATTTCATCTTTGAGAATATGAGTTTTTTCTTTAAATACGATTACGCGCCCATCTTTGGTAACGAAATCCATTTTGACATCACATTCCCGATCCATCGTCAGGGATTTTTCACCGTGATAAAAATCACCGTGGGTCATATGTGACACATGGGTACGCGATGCGTGACTCCATTTGCCCATTTTATGAGGATTATTACGGGCATAGCGCTTAACCGCAGCGGGTGCACGACGGTCTGAGTTGCCTTCACGCAATACCGGATTGACTGCACTACCGAGTACTTTGGCATAACGTTTGATAATGGTTTTTTCTTCATCCGTTTGCGGATTTTCTGGGTATTCAGGAACGTTATAACCCTTAGCCCGCAACTCCTGAATCGCTGCTGTCAATTGCGGCAAAGAAGCACTGATGTTGGGGAGTTTAATAATATTGGTAGTAGGCTCTTGAGTTAACCGACCTAATTCTGCAAGGTTATTCGGAACCTGCTGTTCGGGGGTTAAATAATCAGGAAATTCGGCGAGGATGCGAGCCGCTACCGAAATATCGCTCGTGACCACATCAATGCCAGCCGGTTTAGCAAAGGCTTGAATAATGGGTAAAAACGAGTAGGTAGCGAGTAGCGGCGCTTCATCAGTCAGCGTATAGATAATAGTCGAGTTTGACATTGTTATGTTGCTCCTTGGCGGTTTTATCATAATCCATTATCCCCGTTGGTATCGGTTGCACGGGGATTATTGTGGCAAGAATGTATAGGAATCTATCCCTTCTTGGCTAGAAGAAAATGCTGTAAACCGTGGATGCAAATAGACCTATTGATCTGAGCCAGCTAAAACCCTGCTCAGCGTATTGTTTATAGTCGTTATGGTTACAGAAAAACTGTCGGACATTGGAATTAATACGCCTATTCTAAAGCACTAGACAAGCTCCTCACAAGCTTACACTCCGCGCTTTACAGCACTTTAATAGGAATATAACGCTCAGGCTGAGCACTAGGGATGAGTTTTGGCGCCCAAGCGTGACCAAAAATCACTTCATAGGTAGCAGGCAATTTACCATCGACGCGTCTAAAGCTCTCATACGCTTGATACAGCGCTTGCAAACGTTGTTTACCCATCAAACCCATCGCTCGACCTTGAGTAGCATTATTCGCCCCAATCGCTTTTAAATCTTGCAACAAGCCTTTCACCTCGGCATAAGTGAGTATTTTATCCTCGCGATCCACGACTGGATCACGAAAACCCGCCGCCAATAAAGCGTCCCCGACATCATGCATATCTAAAAAGCGACTCACATGCGGATAACCATCCACCTTAGCCCAACTAGCCCGCAGCTCTTTTAAAGTATCAGGACCAAAAGTGGCAAAGGTGATCAATCCTTCTGGGCGTAACACCCGCGCACACTCTTTAAAAACAGGCACTAAATCATTACACCATTGCAACATGACATTAGAAATCAGCATATCACAGCTCTGATTGGCAAAAGGTAGCGCTTGCACATCCGCACACACCCCCAAAGGCTTACGCCACCAATGTCGGCGCTTGATGGTTTGCAACACCATATTAAAGGCTATATCCACGCCAATAATCTCTGCCTTGGGATAGCGTTTAAGAAGTGCCTCAGCCATCATACCCGTACCACACCCTAGATCGAGTACTCGTTGTGGAGTCAACTTAATCCAGTCCAAACGCTCCAATAACTCTAGCCCCACTTCGCGCTGCAATAATGCCGCTTTATCATAACTGTGTGCAGCACGTTCAAAACCAAGACGAGTTTTACGTTTATCTAGTACATGTGCCTGTGCCTGATTAGTCATAAATAAACGGCTCCACCGCAGCCCAAAATTCTGAAGTATGTGTCACAAAAGGTACATGCGAGGCATGGGGCAAAACCATTACCTCATACCCTTGTTGCTCTAATACTTCCGCTACTTGAATCGGTACTAACTTATCCAAGCGTCCTAAAATCCAGCGACTCGGTACAGGTAAACGTCGTGTAGAAAAATCCACCGAGCGCAATAACTCTAAACCCTGATGCAGAGCGGGTAAGCGTGCGGGATATTGCAAAATCGCATCGCGCAATTGATTGAGATCAGCAGGATGATGCCGTGTGCCCATAAATTGTAAGGCAAAAAAGCGCTTTACTGTGGCTTCATAATGCGTCTCTAAATTAGTGGCGAACTGCTCTAGGATTTCTGGCGCAAGTGCATACGGCCAAGTAGGTTTTTGCACAAAGCACGGCGTGCTACCAATCAGCAATAAACGCGCCACTTTATCGGGCAAAGCATACGCAAGAGCTTGCGCGACCAACCCACCTAATGACCAGCCTATAATGCAAGTATTAGTTTGCACTAGCGGTTCGAGCACTTGCACTAATTGCTCTAGTGTACCTAATGTTTGTGCTTCACTTTGTCCATGTCCGGGCAAATCGACCCATGTGACTTGAGCGTGTTGAGTTAACTGCGCTCGAATCGGTTGCCATGCGGCTTGATTCATTCCCCAACCATGCAAAACCAAGATAGGACGCCCCTGCCCTTCGGTTACACTATAGACACTCTTCATACTGACTAAGGCTTGGCTCACTCTGGCTCCTTACAAAAGCTGCGACACTTAACCAAAATCCTGCTAAGTTAAGCGCCAATTGATTAAGGGGAGCTATTGTAATGTATCCAGAACTATCTAGCCTAATGCCGTGGTTAATTGTGATCGCTGGCTATCTATTAGGCTCCATCTCAGCCGCAATTATTACCGCCAAAGCAATGAACTTACCCGACCCACGCTCTACGGGCTCTAAAAACCCCGGAGCTACTAATATGCTCAGAATTGGGGGTAAAAAGGCTGCCATTATTACCTTACTAGGCGATGGCTTAAAAGGTTTCATCCCGGTTTTTGTAGCACACTACGTCCTAGGCTATAGCTATGAATGGCAAGTATTAATAGGGTTAGCCGCCTTTTTAGGGCATTTATATCCCGTTTTTTATGGTTTTGAAGGCGGTAAAGGGGTGGCGACTGCTATTGGGGTTTATCTAGCCCTCAATTTCCCAGCGGCGATGATCACGATTGCTACTTGGCTCATTATGGCTCGTGTCTTTAAGTACTCCTCACTAGCCGCTTTAACCGCTACCCTACTCGCCCCTCTTTATTTTTACCTCATGACCCAAAACGGCGGGGTATTCATAGGCTTATTAGTAATGACTGCTTTTATCTATTATCGCCATAAAAGCAATATTCAAAATTTATTGAACGGTACAGAAAAGAAACTAGGCAGTCGTTAACCATTGATCGAGCTGATGCACCATCAGCTCCTAGCAAAACCTCCGCCTATCTTTTTAGCCTTGCCATTTACCCTACTGAATCAGCACTTCTTTGCTGGGCGTCTTATAGTTGAGTTTATGAACTCACAATAAGGAGCCAACTTAAATGACCAATATTTCCTCCAGCAATAATCGCGCTGGAAATACCCTATTACCGCGTGCTTCATTAGGCGACCAGACCAGCAACGTGCGCCGTGCTAGCCAGCAATTAAATTGGATGAATAATCCCTTTACTCCTAATAAAGCCACTTATATCGATCTAGCGTCTTTGATTCGCCAAATTTTAATGCAGCTAGTTAAAAGCTTTCCTGCACCTAATCCAGCGCCCGCGCCTGCACCTATTGCGCAACCTGTGTATGGCGTTATTCAGCCGCCCGATATTCAACCCGTATATGGGGTGGTATTGCCACCGGATGGTATGGTGCAACCCGTGTATGGCGTCATTCAGCCTGATCCGATTGATAATAATCCGCCGATTCAAGCAGTATATGGAGCCATTCAGTTATATGGTCTAGACAAGCCATAGAAGCTTCAGCTTAGGGTAGTTAACATCATTACATTCAATTGAGTCCCACGATAAGAGGAACCTTGGCTATGTCACAAGCTACTTCAGCAGCTCCTAATTTTAGTTCGCGGCGTAAAAGTTATGCCGTCTGGGAGACGACGCTCAAATGCAATTTAGCCTGTACTCATTGCGGCTCACGGGCAGGTGAAGCACGCGTCAATGAGTTATCTAGGGCTGAAGCTTTTGATTTAGTGCGTCAAATGGCGGAGGTAGGTATCACCGAAGTAACCATGATTGGTGGAGAGGCATTCTTGCGCTCTGATTGGTTAGATATAGCCGAGGAAATCACCCGCCAAGGTATGATCTGTTCTATGACTACTGGGGGTTATGGTATCAATCGCACTACCGCACAACGTATGAAAGATGCAGGGATTAATCAAATCTCGGTATCGGTCGATGGTATGCGTCAAACCCATGATAAGTTACGCGGTAAAATAGGCTCTTGGCGCTATGCGTTTGAAACAATGGAGCATTTAAATGCAGTGGGACTGTATTTTGGTGCTAATACCCAAGTCAATCGCCTCTCCGCCCCAGAGTTTCCTCTACTCTATCAAGCGCTTGTCGACGCTGGCGCTAAAGCGTGGCAAATCCAAATGACCGTGCCTATGGGGAATGCAGCCGATAATTCCGACATATTGATGCAGCCCCATGAGCTACTCATTTTTCATCCTCTACTCGCTCATTTGGCTAAACGTGGTTATCAACAAGGCTTTTATGTGCAACCCGGTAACAACTACGGCTATTATGGTCCTTATGATCGCATGCTGAGAGGCTTTGGGCGCGAAACGGAGTTTAGCTTTTGGCGTGGTTGCTATGCAGGCTTAAGCACCATTGGCATTGAAGCCGATGGAACCATCAAAGGCTGCCCTTCCCTACCGACAGCGGCGTATTCAGGTGGTTCTATCCGAGATGCATCCTTAGTTGAAATCCTGACTGAGCGCGATGAATTAACCTTTAATCTCAAAGCGGGTACAGCAGCAGGTACTGAGCACTTATGGGGATTTTGTAAGACTTGTGATTTTGCCGCACTCTGTCGGGGAGCGTGTAACTGGACGGCGCATGTATTTTTTGATCGACGTGGTAATAACCCCTATTGCCACCATCGAGCTTTAGTCAATGCCTCAAATAATGTACGCGAGACCGTTATGATTCGACGCAAAGCTAATGGCTTACCTTTTGATAACGGCGTATTTGATTTAACTACTTCAGACTTTGATGCGCCTTTAGCGGTTGACCCATTGAGCTTTAGCGTGGATAAAATTCAATGGCCTGAGGCTTGGTTACAAGCTAACCCACATTTAAGCACCGAACTCAGCCAAGAAGTGCAACGGAATATCGAAACCATGCGCCAAGCCCAACAAAGACCTAAATCGACTACTCAGGCTGTCAAAGTATAATGATATAGTGGGTAAAGGATTAAGATTTTTAATCCTTTACTAGGTCGCTGCTATGATTTGCTAATAGTTCGGCTCTAATGAGTTCTTCGCACTGAGTCGCTACCTCTTTACGATTTAAGCCTGCTGTAGCTATCGGAGGCAAAAATTGAATATGGGCTTTAAAACGCGGTAGGCCAGTCACACGCCATAAATTTATTAATAAGTTTTGCTGCCCCACATAAGGTACAGACTCTAAAGCTGCCCCTTGTTGATCGGTGTAGCGTAATACCACAGGCTGCACAGGGGTTTCAGTATCTAAGGCGGGTGCAAAAATACGCGCAAAAAAGTGTTTGACATTTTTACCGTCGGTCGTTGTGCCCTCTGGAAATAAGGCGACTCTATCCCCTTGTAATAAAGCTTGGCGCACTGCTTCGGCGGCTGTTTCGCCAGACTGTCCACGATCTATATATAAAGTCCCCGCCTGAGTAGCTAACCAGCCAACAATAGGCCATTTTTTCACTTCAATTTTAGATAAAAAGCGCGGGACACCCACGCCCCCTACTACCCCAATATCTAACCATGACACATGATTAGCCACCCATAACACGCGCTGTAACAAGGGTTCACCACTGATTATCACTTCCGCACCCGTAATAGAAGCTAAGCGTTTGAGCCACCATTGTTTAGCTCGCTTAAACACGTCATGTTGATAGGTTTTGCGCAAAATACCTGTTAAAACAAGAGCGAGTACCACCCCTATTAGTAAATGGATGAATAAAGCGCTTAAGCGCCAAAGACGACGGATAATAGGCATAAGGCAATTCATTTCTTTTTAAAGCTCGTCATTATGAGTGTGCGCTATTGAGGCGGCAAACGCTTTTTTGTGTTTATTACTCCATCACCGCCTTGAGTAATACCTCCTAACCTTGTCATACAATTGTCATATTTAATCCTTAGACTAGCGACATCTTAACTTCGGACTCGATGGAGACTTCCGCATGAAATCATTAACATGGCTCGTGGCAGCTAGTTTATTAATGGGTTTTGGTGCTGCACAAGCGCGTGACAATATTGAGATCGTTGGTTCATCCACCGTTTTCCCGTTCTCTACATCAGTCGCTGAGAACTATGCTAAGAAAACGGGCAATCCCGCGCCTAAAGTTGAAGCTACTGGCACTGGGGGCGGTATGAAGCTATTTTGTTCGGGTGTAGGTGTGGCTACTCCAGACATTACTAATGCTTCGCGTCGCATTAAAGACTCTGAATTAGAAATGTGTAAAAAGAATGGCGTAAACGCGGTTGAAGTTAAAGTCGGTTATGACGGCATTGCTATTGCGAACGCTAAGGATGCAGGTGGCTTTGACCTGAGCCGTAAAGAACTCTTTATGGCATTAGCTAAAGACGTGCCACAAGAAGATGGTACAACCGCTGCTAATAAATTCACCACTTGGAAGCAAATCAACGCCAACCTACCTGATACTAAAATCGAAGTACTAGGTCCACCACCTACCTCCGGTACGCGTGATGCTTTCGTTGAGATGGTGATGCATGAAGGCTGCAAAAGCTTTGATTGGGTCAAAAAACTAGAAAAAGATGATAACGCTAAATTCAAAGCCATTTGTGAAGGTATACGCGAAGACGGACATTATGTTGAAGCCGGCGAAAACGACAACTTAATCGTACAAAAGCTTAATGCTAATCCAAATGCACTAGGTATTTTCGGTTTTAGCTTCCTTGATCAAAATAGCGAGAAAGTGAAGGGTGCGAAAATTGATGGTGTAGACATTTCCTTTGAATCTATCGCAGCAGGTAAATACCCTGTTTCACGTCCTTTATACATGTATGTGAAAAAAGAGCATGTGGGCACTATCAAAGGTCTGGAAGACTTTGTAGCTGAGTTTACCAGCGATGCTGCTTGGGGTGATGAGGGTTATCTAGCCGATAAAGGCATGATTCCTATGCCTGCTGAAGAACGCGCTAAATTTGCCGCTGACGGTAAAGCGATGACTGCTTTAACCGGTTTATAAGACGCCTAGTCAGTGTCTGCCCCTTGTGTCTCTAACTGGCAACCTCCCTAGTTGGCTTACAGAGCGAGCATGCACTGATTAAAACGTCATTATAAAAATAGTCTAATAGTCCAATGGACTGGATATTATGTGATTCAGCAGGGTGGTGTATAACCATCCTGCTTTTTTAGTTTTAAGTACCTTCTATTATTGATCGGTGACTGAATGAATACAGCCAATATTTTATTGATCTTGCTGTTATTAGTGGGTTTTAGTTATGTCATCGGGCGTAAGCGCTCCCTCGCCTTAGCTAAACCCAATCCCCAACGCAAGGGCAGTAATTTACACTCCCTACCCGGCTATTATGGTCATTTGGTGGCTATTTGGTGCGGCATACCTGCCTTAGTAATTTTATTACTTTGGAACACTTTTAATACCCCTATCGCTACCAGTTTAGTAAGCAACAGTTTACCCGTTGAAATTCAAAGCCAATCCACTGAACAAATTGGATTGTTTATGAATCGCATTCAAAGTGCAGTTAATCAGGGCAATATTAATGAGCTGACCGACCCCACTCAAAAACAAGCGGCGGAGTATTACCAAAGTATTCTCAATATTAGCAATATGGCTAAAACGGTTCTGGTGTTAGTATTAGCTATACTCGGAATATTTTATGGCTTACGCCTCATTAAGCCTGAGTTACGCGCACGTAATCGGGTAGAAAAAGTCGCAACGTTTTTCATGGCATCGTGTGCCTCTATTGCGATTTTAACTACAGCGGGTATTGTGTTTTCGGTACTCTTTGAATCGATACGCTTTTTCAGTGATGTATCGATACTGGACTTTTTATTTGGCACGCATTGGAGTCCGCAAACGGCATTACGTGCTGATCAGGTAGGTAGTTCCGGTAGTTTTGGTTTTATACCCCTATTAGTGGGAACCTTATTAATTTCAGCTATTGCTTTGTTAGTCGCTGTCCCTTTGGGCTTAATGTCCGCTATCTATTTATCTGAATATGCCTCTAAGCCCGTGCGTAATATTGCTAAACCCGCTCTTGAGGTCTTAGCCGGTATTCCTACTGTGGTTTATGGATTCTTTGCCGCACTAACGGTTGCACCTTTTATTCGTGATACGGGTGAAGCATTAGGCTTAAGCGTTGCCTCTGAAAGTGCACTCGCAGCCGGTATTGTTATGGGTATTATGATTATCCCGTTTATGTCATCGCTTTCGGATGATGTGATTAATGCCGTACCGCAAGCGATGCGCGATGGTTCTTATGGTATGGGTGCGACTAAATCGGAAACCATTAAACAAGTGATTATTCCCGCCGCTCTGCCGGGGATTGTGGGCGCATTTTTATTAGCGGCCTCGCGTGCCATTGGTGAAACTATGATTGTGGTAATGGCAGCAGGTATGTCGGCCAATCTCACTATTAATCCTTTGGAAGCCGTGACTACCGTAACAGTCCAAATTGTTGCCCTACTCACCGGTGACCAAGAATTTGATAGCACTAAAACCTTAGCTGCCTTTGCCCTAGGTTTAACGCTGTTCTTAATGACCCTAGTATTGAATGTGATTGCCTTGCACATTGTACGCAAATATCGTGAGCAATATGACTAATATCACTACCCCCACTGTGAGTGCAACCACTGAAAAAGTTAAAGTGAGCTTGCAAAAACGCTATAGCCGTGAAAAACGTTTTCGTTGGTACGGTGTAGCTTCTATTGTGATCAGCTTATTATTCTTAGTAATTTTACTAGCTGATATTACCTATAAAGCGCTTCCTGCTTTTACCCATCATTATATTCAACTGAATATTGAGTTTAATGCTGAAAAACTGGGTGTGACTGCACAATCTACGCCTGAAGAGTTACGCCGTGCGGATTATAGCGTGTTAGTGAATGATGCTTTAGCACAACAATTCCCTAATGTGAATGGACGTAATGAAAAACGTGCCTTAAAAAATATTATTAGTTCTAATGCACCCTATCGTTTACAAGCAATGGTATTAGAAAATCCCAACCTTCTTGGTACTAAGCAAGCGATATGGTTTTTGAGTAATGATGACAGTGATGTTTATTACAAAGAAGGCAATGACCGTTTAAAGCCTTATGAAACGCAATGGCTGGATGAGTTAAAAGCCAAAGGTCAAGTAGATAACCGTTTTAATAGTGTTTTATTTACTAATGGTGATTCGCGTGAACCTGAACAAGCCGGTATTTTAAGTGCCTTAGTCGGTTCTTTATATACTATGTTGATTACTTTAGCCCTCTCTTTCCCGATTGGCGTAGCGGCAGCGGTGTATTTGGAAGAGTTCGCTCCGAAAAATAATTTTTGGGTGGATTTAGTTGAAGTTAATATTAATAATCTTGCTGCTGTCCCTTCCATTGTGTTTGGTTTATTAGGTTTAGCGGTGTTTATTCAGTTTTTTGGCGTACCGCGCTCTACCCCTTTGGTGGGTGGACTGGTGCTGAGCTTAATGACGCTACCCACTATTATTATTGCTAGCCGTGCAGCCATTAAGGCTGTGCCACCCTCAATACGTGAAGCGGCATTTGGCTTAGGGGCCTCCAAGGTACAAACGGTCTTTCACCATGTTGTACCGTTGGCTATGCCTGGTATTTTAACGGGAACCATTATTGGAATGGCACAAGCACTAGGGGAAACCGCTCCTCTGCTCATGATCGGCATGGTAGCGTTCATTATTGATGTCCCTGCTTCCATTACTGATCCTGCCGCAGCTTTACCGGTGCAGATTTACTTGTGGTCAGACAGCCCCGAACGTGCCTTTACAGCTAAAACCTCAGCAGCTATTTTGATCTTGCTGGGCTTTTTAGTCATTATGAATTTATTAGCGGTATTATTAAGAAAACGCTTTGAGAGACGTTGGTGATCCTATGAGTGCTATTACGAGTTCAAACCCTATGCTAGATGCTACTACCCGTGCCGAAAACCGCGATGAGTTCTCTGCTGCTATTACTCATACAGTAGGTAAACCTTTATTAGACAATGCTAAGTTTAAAACGCGGGCAGTGAATGTGTTTTACGCCGGAGCTAAGCAAGCCATTTTTGATGTCGATTTAGATATTGGACGCAATGAAGTGATTGCCATGATTGGCCCTTCAGGCTGTGGTAAATCCACGTATCTACGCTGTCTCAATCGCATGAACGACACTATTCAAGATGCTAAGGTCACTGGGCAACTACTCTTAGATGGTATGGACATCTATAGTAAAGACCTAGATCCCGTGCTGTTGCGTGCACGCGTAGGTATGGTATTCCAAAAGCCGAATCCTTTTCCTAAATCTATTTATGACAATGTGGCTTATGGTCCACGCTTACATGGGCTAGCTGCCAATCGAGCTGAACTAGATGATATTGTGGAAGATAGCCTGAAAAAAGCGGGGTTGTTTAATGAGGTAAAAGATCGCCTCTCCTCACCTGGAACAGGTTTATCAGGTGGGCAGCAGCAACGCTTATGTATCGCCCGTACTATTGCCGTGAGTCCAGAAGTGATTCTGATGGATGAGCCTACCTCGGCACTAGACCCGATTGCCACGGCTACTATTGAAGAGTTGATTGAGGAGTTACGTCAATCGTTCACGATTTGTATCGTGACTCACTCGATGCAACAAGCGGCACGTATTTCACAACGTA
The DNA here is from genome assembly GCF_016711335.1 of Thiofilum sp. Taxonomy (NCBI): domain Bacteria; kingdom Pseudomonadati; phylum Pseudomonadota; class Gammaproteobacteria; order Thiotrichales; family Thiofilaceae; genus Thiofilum; species Thiofilum sp. Next base: position 2,393,242 of record NZ_JADJTF010000001.1, on the reverse strand, counting down.
CTGCTTATTTCCACTTAGGCAAATTAGTCGAGGTGAATGATACTAATACCGTGTTTACTAATCCTGAGCATCAATTAACAGAAAATTATATTACCGGACGCTTCGGTTAATATGGGGGTATCTGCATGGAGATTACACAACATACCTCTCACACCTATAACCAAGAATTGGAAGTAGTACGTACCCACGTACTACAAATGGGTGGTTTGGTAGAAGAGCAGCTCAGTAATGCTGTCAAAGCATTACTGGAAAAAGATAGCGAGTTAGGCGCTGAAGTAGCACGTAATGACTATAAGGTTAACAAACTGGAAGTGGCTATTGATGAAGAATGTGCGCGTATTATCGCTCGCCGCCAACCTGCTGCGGTCGATTTACGTTTAATCCTGACGATTATTAAATCCATTACCGATTTAGAGCGCATTGGTGATGAGGCTGAAAAAATCGGTCGTTATGCGGCTGAAGCCTCAGAACAACTCGATACTAATTTAACGCTCGCTTTACGTCATTTGTGTGAGCACGTCAAACTCATGTTGCGCGATACTCTAGATGCGTTTGCACGAGTAGATGCTACCCGCGCCATGCAAGTGGCTGAGACAGATTTAGAGATTGACCGCGAGTTTGAGGCTATCTACCGTCAATTGATTACCATGATGATGGAAGATCCGCGCAATATTAAGCACAGTCTGAATGTGGTGTGGTGTGCGCGTGCTCTAGAGCGCATCGGTGATCATTGCTGTAATGTGTGTGAGTATGTGATTTATCTGGTCAATGGTAAAGATATTCGCCACACCAGCAAAGAGGAAGTAAAAGCGGTACTCGCTAATGCCCCAGTGAAAAAATTGAATTAATACTCTGTACCTTAAAATAAGGCTTATCAGAGCTTTGGAGCCTTATACAGCTAGGGGCAAACACCTAGATTTGCCCCTACGTTTTGGTGCTTAAACGAGGTGAAATTAGCTAAACATGCCTTTGAGCATAAAGAAAAACAAAATCGACAGAATGGCACCCATTGGCAAAGTCACCATCCATGACAGTAAAATACCGCCCATTACCCTAAGATCAATCGCCGCAATGCCTCGTGCAATGCCTACCCCTAATACCGCCCCCACTAATGTATGAGTCGTTGAAATCGGAATGCCCGTATACGATGCCATCACTACGGTTAAAGCGGTACCAAACTCAGCAGAAAAACCACGAGTAGGTGTTAATTCAGTAATTTCAGTCCCTACGGTCGCAATGACTTTATAACCCAAGGTAGCTAAACCAATGACTATGCCTATCGCTCCTAATAATAATACCCATGAGGGTACAGCCGCTTTAGCCTCTACGGCTCCACTGTGTACTGCACTTAGTACCGCTGCCATCGGACCTACTGCATTGGCGACATCATTAGAGCCGTGAGCAAACGCCATAGCCGAGGCCGTAAACACCATCATCACTGCAAAAATTTTCTCCACGTTAGAGTACTGAGAACGTCGCCGTGCGGTAGTACTACTCTCTGAAGTTGAACTAATATTGACTCTATTAATTAATAGATAACCGATTAAAGCGACTATTGTTCCAATCGCTAAAGCGACTGCTAACTCAGCACTATCACTGAAATGAATACCCACGTATTTCAAGCCTTTTTTGATCGTGAGCAGTGATAGAATAAAGCCGACAAAAAATAGGTATAAGGGACCAAAGCGCCGTGCATTCTCCAAGGGGTTGGGGGTATCAATAATAAGTTTTTGAATACTCATAAAAACCACGAAGGCAACAATTCCCGCCAAGACTGGCGAAAAGACCCAACTCATAGCAATCGAGCCTACATTGCCCCAATCCACGGCATGGGTTCCAACCCCTACTGCTGCAAATCCTACGATAGCGCCCACAATCGTATGAGTGGTTGATACTGGCCAGCCTTGTTGAGTCGCTATTAAAAGCCACAATCCAGCCGCTAATAAAGACGCCAGCATTCCCCAAATCACTAGCTCTGGATTACCTGCAAAGGCGTCTTGCTGCACTAGCCCTTTGCGTATGGTCTCAGTGACTTCTGCTCCTGCTAAATAAGCCCCTGCAAATTCAAAAATAGCTGCAATAATCAAAGCTTGTTTAATAGTAATCGCTTTAGAGCCAACCGATGTTGCCATAGCATTAGCCACGTCATTTGCGCCAATACCCCACGCCATAAATAAACCAAAAACAGCGGCTAATAAAATGTAAAGGTTCATACCCTCAAAAATAAAGTCCATGAGAGTACTCCTTAATTGGCTAACATGAGCTGTAAACGACTACCCACGCGCTGCGCATCATCTGCCACATTGCCCATCCAATCGATCAGACGGTAGGTAAACATCACATCCGTAGCACGCATCGAGTCTTCTAGGTCAAACAGTTGATGACGTAACTTGGCCTGCATTTGATCCGTTTCATTTTCGATCTTATCTAATACATGAATCATGTCTTCCACATGCCCCACTTCACGCCCTCTAAAGCCGCTTTCTAGTAAGTCATCTAGCTCATTAATCACTTCTAAAGCTTGCTTTACCGCTTCCGTGCAACGAACGGTGAATTGCAAGAATGGCTCTTGTAGGCTCTCATGTAGTACCATCTTGCGCCCGACGACTAAACCCGCAATATCTTTGGCTAGATTAATAATTTTGTCCTGCATTAGGAGTACATCGAGTAAATCACGCCGATCCATGGGCATGAATAAGCTACGTGGTAGATGATGACGCAATGCTTTTTTCATCACATCTGCGGCATGTTCACTATCTACGATTTTTTGATGCGCACTTGATACGGTGGTTTCATCTTTAGTATTCATGGCTTGGACTAAAGGGACTAGGTGGGTCACGCCCTCATATACACCCGCCATGTGCTCTTGTAGCGGTCGAATGGGGGATTTACCGAACAAACTCGATATATAACTCTTAGCGACCATGATTCAATCTCTCTACAATGGGGGAAGTGGCGCATTATCCGCAACCCATTAGGGAAATAAAAGATTTATGACACTTTTGTTACAAAAAATTAGGTGCACTTTCATACTTTTATTAGTAGACCAACACTTGACGTATCAGACAGGAATCTAGCCTTGAAAAATAGTGTAGTGATTATTGGTGGAGGACCTGCGGGGCTAATGGCGGCAGAGCAAATTTTACAAGCGGGTTTTAAAGTCGACTTATACGATGCTATGCCCACTGTGGGGCGCAAATTTCTATTAGCCGGTATTGGCGGTCTGAATATCACCCACTCGGAACCGTTTGAGACCTTTATAACACGTTATGGTACGAGCCAAGCTCAGCTTACGCCCTTATTACGTGCGTTTGATAACCAAGCATTACGTCAATGGTGTCATGATCTCGGTATTACCACTTTTATCGGCACTTCGGGTCGCGTGTTCCCTCAAGAAATGAAAGCAGCCCCTTTGTTACGTGCTTGGCTGGCACGGCTTAAACGTCAAGGGCTACAGCTACACCCGCGCCATCGCTGGCTAGGCTGGAATGATACTAATGAAATCGTATTGCAAAACCCTGAGCAAATTGTGACTCGCCCTTATGCAGCCTTAGTACTTGCCTTAGGCGGAGCGAGTTGGAAAAAACTAGGTAGTGATGGAGCTTGGTATACTGTACTAGCCGCTAAAGGAGTCAAACTTAGCCCCTTTAAACCCTCTAACTGTGGATTTTTAGTTAATTGGAGCACTTATTTAACAGAACAGTGCGCCGGTCATCCTATTAAAGCAATTACCTTGACCTTCACTGACTTTCAGGGGCAGATAGAAACGCGCAAAGGTGAGCTAATGCTAACGGAGCGTGGGGTTGAGGGAAGCTTGATGTATGCTTTTTCCGCTCGAATCCGTGATGCTATAGAGGCTTATGGTAAAGCTACCTTTTATCTTGATCTGTGTCCCGACTACACTGAGAGCCAATTACTCAAGATCTTACAAGCCAAACCCCACACTAAGACATGGGGAGCCTATTTTAAAAGCAAGCTCAGACTAGATCGTGCTAAAACAGCACTAATCTTTGAGTCTTTACCCAAAGAGGCTAGCACACCATTGATCTGCCAATGGCTTAAGCATTGCCCTGTTACTACTCATGCCACTACACCACTAGATGAGGCGATTAGTACGGCTGGTGGTATCTGTTGGGATGCTTTAGATGAGCATTTGCAACTCAAAGTATTACCGCAAGTCTTTTGTGTAGGCGAGATGTTAGATTGGGAAGCAGCCACTGGCGGGTATTTACTGAATGCCTGTTTAGCAAGCGGCAAAGCGGGGGGATTGGGGGTAGTTAAATACTTAAAGGATAAAATTTAATTTTTATAAAAACAGTATTTGAGATCAAGTTTGGTAGGCATAATTGGACTCGAACCAACGACCCCCACCATGTCAAGGTGGTGCTCTAACCAACTGAGCTATATGCCTGTAAACTGAAGAGGTAATTATTATAACCAGAATTTATTTTTTCGCAAGCTATGATCCAAAAAAACGTAAAATGCTACCAACGAGCGATTTCTAGCTGGAATTTTTAGCTCTCATGCACTATCCTTTCGGGCATGTAGAGCTAAGCTATGTTTTATCTATAACCTTAATTTATACTTAAATTATTGACTAAATGATGATGAGCATTCTATCTAAGCTTAATTAATATCAAAGACTAAATCTTCAGTAAATCCTTTGATGATCACTATATAATATAATCTCCATTAATTTTTTCCATTGACCCACACTATATACTCGCCTAGTACTTGGAATGACACAGTAGGGCGGTAGCGTATCTAAATTACTTAAAATTAATCACTATTATGAAAATTGCAGTTGCCGGAACTGGTTATGTAGGGCTGTCTAATGCTATGTTACTCGCGCCCTTTCACGAGGTCGTAGCCTTAGACATTGTTGAATCTAAAGTTCAACAACTTAATCAGGGCATTAGCCCTATTGTTGATACAGAGATTGAAGCTTATCTTAAACGTACAGACCTTAACTTTCGTGCAACCCTCGATAAAGTAGATGCGTATACCAATGCTGATTTCGTGATTATAGCCACTCCCACCGATTACGACCCTCAAACTCATTACTTTAATACCCGCTCAGTTGAGGCTGTGATTCAAGATGTAATGACCATCAATCCACAAGCCGTCATGATCATTAAGTCGACTATTCCGGTAGGTTATACGGAGCAGATTAAAAAGCAGACGGGTAGCCCCAATATTATTTTCTCGCCTGAATTTTTACGCGAGGGTCGAGCGCTCTATGACAATCTTCACCCCTCGCGTATTGTGGTGGGTGAACGCTCAGAGCGGGCGCAACTGTTCGCCAAGTTGCTGCAACAAGGGGCTATTAAGAAAGATATTCCAGTACTACTCACAGACGCTACCGAAGCTGAGGCGATTAAATTATTCGCTAATACTTATTTGGCAATGCGAGTAGCTTATTTTAATGAGTTAGATACTTATGCTGCGACACATAGCTTAAATAGTAAGCAAATTATTGAGGGTGTCAGTTTAGATCCACGCATCGGGAATCATTATAATAACCCCTCGTTTGGCTATGGTGGTTATTGTTTGCCTAAAGATACCAAGCAGTTACTCGCTAACTATAATCAAGTGCCACAGAACTTAATCCGTGCCATTGTAGACTCTAATAGCACACGCAAAGACTTTATTGCTGACAGCATTATTGCTAAAAATCCGCGTGTGGTAGGCATCTATCGTTTGATTATGAAAGCAGGTTCGGATAATTTCCGTGCATCTAGTATTCAAGGGATTATGAAACGCATCAAGGCTAAAGGCATCGATGTGGTGGTTTATGAGCCTGTTCTAGAAGAGGAAACCTTTTTCCGCTCAGCCGTCATTCGTAATTTAGACGCCTTTAAACAGATGAGTGATGTGATTGTCGCTAATCGTATGGTGGATGAGTTACTAGATGTAGCCGATAAGGTTTATACGCGTGATTTGTTTGGAAGTGACTAAACAATGGCATTTGCAACGTTAATTCTACGCTGATACGCTCAGTATTCACTACATTCGAGCAGGTGATAAGTATGGCACAGGCGCTAAAATATGACTTTGTTTCACTGGAAGACTATCTTTTAGGTGAGCATGATGTTGACATGCGCAGTGAGTATGTAGCGGGGCGTATCTATGCTATGGCAGGTGCAAGTAGAACGCATAATACTATTGCTAGCTCGTTTCATGCTTTGATCGAAACACATCTGAGAGAAGAGTGTCGGGTGTGGCAGTCTGATATGAAGACAGTGGCTCAGCAAAAAGGTGAGTATTTTGCTTATTACCCTGACATTATGGCAACTTGTTCTATTCGGGATGAGGATGAGTATATTTGTACCAACCCAACCCTAATTGTAGAAATATTATCGGACAGTACTGAACGCACTGACCTGAAAGAAAAGTTTGATAATTATACGACTATTCCTAGTTTGCTGGAATATGTGGTGGTATCGCAAGATGTACCTCTAGTGCGTTTGTGGCGGCGACGTACTTCATGGGAGCTTGAGCGGTATCGGACTGATGATACGTTTCGTTTAGAGTCGGTCGAGTTAGATGTGCCTGTGCAGTATATTTATCGGCGGGTGCGTAAGGAAGTGGGCTTGGATGTGGCAAGGTAATATATACAATATTTTGCCTGATATAAAATCCTATAATTGTTTAAGTCTACAATTTATCCTTACTGGCCTTTCTAGCTTATTTTATCTTTAAAAATATCGTAAACTCATGAAAACTATTGAAGAATCAACCCTTGCTATCATTGGTTTAGGCTATGTTGGTCTGCCCCTAGCGGTCGAGTTTGGCAAAATCCTCCCCACCATCGGCTTTGACATCAATAAAGCACGTATAGAGGAACTCAAAGGGGGTAATGATCACACGCTAGAAACGACGCCCGAAGCAATACAAGCAGCTAAGCACCTACACTATACGACCCAATTAGATGATTTACGGGATGCAAATATCTTTATTGTCACCGTACCCACCCCGATTGATGAACATAAACGTCCTGATTTAATGCCTCTCATCAAAGCTAGCGAAAGTATAGGAAAGGTTATTAAAAGGGGTGATGTAGTCATTTATGAATCTACCGTATATCCGGGGGCTACCGAAGAAGATTGTATTCCTGTGATTGAGCGCGTATCAGGCTTGCAGTTTAACGTAGATTTTTTCGCAGGCTACTCTCCCGAACGTATTAATCCCGGTGATAAAGTTAATACCTTAACTACTATTAAAAAAGTAACCTCCGGCTCTACTCCTGAGGTCGCCGCCTATGTTAACCAACTTTATCAACAGATTATTAAAGCAGGCACCCACTTAGCACCTAGCATTAAAGTCGCCGAAGCCGCTAAGATCATTGAAAATACCCAACGTGATTTAAATATTTCATTAATGAATGAGTTGAGTATTATTTTCTCACGGATGGGCATAGATACAGTGAGTGTCTTAGAAGCTGCTGGAACCAAGTGGAACTTTTTACCCTTTCGCCCAGGTTTAGTTGGGGGCCATTGTATTGGTGTTGATCCTTATTACCTGACTGATAAAGCAGAAAAACTAGGCTATATTCCCCAAGTGATTCTTGCAGGTCGGCGTATTAATGACAATATGGGTCGCTATGTTGCACGTACTACGGTCAAAAAGATGATTCAAAATGGTGTAAATCCTAACGGTGCACGAGTAGGCGTAATGGGGGTTACGTTCAAGGAAAATTGCCCTGATATACGTAACTCTAAAGTGATTGATATTATTCGCGAACTGGAAGACTTTGGCGTGGTTCCAGTAGTCACTGACCCTTGGGCTAATGCTGAAGAAGTAGCGGCTGAATATTCAGGGGTCAAGCTCACTCAACTTACCCCTCAAGCTCCTGTTGATGCCTTAATTGTTGCTGTAGCGCACCAAGAATTTACTAAACTGAAGCCACAAGAATTGCATGCATTGCTACGGGGTAGTAAACCGGTACTCACTGACATCAAATCTCTATACGATCCTGCTGCTTTGCAGGCACTTCACATTACCGTATGGCGTCTATAACTATGTTCCCTACCATTACTGACCGTAAAATCCGCATAGCTGTTGTAGGTTGCGGGCGTATTGCCAAAAATCATTTTGGCTCTATTGAGCAGCATCAACAAGATCTGGAGCTAGTCGCTGTTTGTGATATTGATCCTACTCAATCAGCTCCTTATGCAGAGCGCTTCGATGTACCCGCGTACCTTCGTATGGAAGACATGTTACAGCGCCACCAACCTGATCTGGTGGCGTTATGTACACCCAGTGGTCTACATCCCGACCAAGCTGTATTAGCTGCCAAATACGGTGTACATGTCATCACTGAAAAGCCGATGGCTACTCGTTGGTCTGATGGGGTACGCATGGTAAAAGCCTGTGATGAGGCAGGCGTTCGGTTATTTGTAGTCAAGCAGAACCGCCGCAATACCACCTTACAATTACTCAAACGCGCCACTGAGGAAAGACGTTTCGGCAAAATTCACATGGTGCATCTCAATGTATTTTGGACGCGTCCTCAATCCTACTATGACCAAGGTAATGGCTGGCGAGGTACATGGGAATTCGATGGCGGTGCATTCATGAATCAAGCTAGCCATTATGTTGATTTATTAGATTGGCTCATAGGTCCAGTAGATAAAGTTCAAGCCATGACCAGCACCACCCGTGATATTGAGGTGGAAGATACGGGCGTATTAAACGTGCGCTGGCGCAATGGGTACTAGGTTCTATGGCAGTTACTATGCTGACTTATCCCAAAAACTTAGAAGGTTCAATCACGATCTTAGGTGATAAAGGCACAGTACGCATTGGTGGAGTTGCGGTTAACGACATTCAGCTATGGCAGTTTGACGAACCACGTGATTATGATGCACACATTCAGAGTGCCAATTATGAAACCACTTCGGTGTATGGCTTTGGGCATCCGCTGTATTACAACAATATAGTAGAGGTAATGCGTGGTCATGCTGAACCTGAGACGGATGGGCGTGAAGGTCTAAAGTCGCTGGAACTATTGATTGCAGCTTATTTGTCGGCACGTGATGGTAAGACTATCTCTTTGCCATTGGAGTTTTAGGTGTGAATGACATTTTTATCCACCCCACTGCTATCGTTGATGAAGGTGCTCAAATTGGTTCCGGTAGTCGGGTTTGGCACTGGGCACATGTATGCGGAGGTGCTCGTATTGGTAATGGTGTATCCCTAGGGCAAAATGTCTTCGTTGGCAACAAGGTCGTGATCGGCAATCAATGCAAAGTGCAGAACAATGTCTCTGTGTATGACAATGTAATACTGGAAGATGGAGTGTTTTGCGGCCCTAGCATGGTATTTACCAATGTTTATAACCCACGGGCATTAGTGGAGCGTAAGGATGAATACCGCAATACCCTAGTCAAACGTGGTGCAACGTTAGGGGCTAACTGTACCATCGTTTGTGGTGTTACCATTGGAGAATTTGCCTTTATCGGTGCAGGTACTGTTGTTAACAAAGATGTACCTGCTTACGCGCTGATGGTGGGTGTACCTGCCAAACAGATTGGCTGGATGAGCGAACACGGTGAAAAACTGGATTTGCCACTGACCGGTGACGGGATGGCAATTTGCCCGCATACCGGCAAAGCCTATATGCTTAAAGCGGGTCAGGTCACAACGTAAGGATAATACCATGCAAGCAGAAATTATTGTTCAACACGGTCAGGTAAAGTTTGTACATCCGATTTATTTAAAACCCGATGCCCCCATGCGCTACCAGGTGGAAATACCGGACGAGGCACTTCTGGAAGCTCGCGATTGGTTCGTCGATTTGCCTGTACCTGAAACATTAGGAAAAGTACCGCCAGCAAAGCCCGGAAGTCTTCAGGAGCGGTTAAATCAACTGTTGGGTAGATTAGCTTTGACGCGCCCTAGCTCTAGTATTGGTGATGATGAGCAAATGTTACAGGATGCCCTAGAGGAACGTTATTTTGGTCGTTAATAGCTATAAACACACTCAAATACAGCTCGTTTTTGATACCAATGTCTTGGTTGATGCTTTGGCTGCACGCGGGGCTTATTACGCAGATGCGGTGAGCGTGCTGGAGTTGGTACGTAATGGTGAAGTAGAGGCTTGGTATGCACCCCATACCTTGAGTACGGTGTATTACTTGCTTGAGCGTGCCTTGGCAAAAGATGCTCAGAATCGGCGTGAATCGATTCAGGCGGCTCGTGTCTTGTTACAAGAATTGAGTAGCTTGCTCAAGCCACTGCCACAAGTGGGGGATGAGTTGGCTACGCTGGATGCTGAGGTCGGGGATGATCTGGAAGATCAGTTAATTGGTTTTCTGGCAGAGCAGTATTTGCCTAACCCGGTCATTATCACCCGTGATAAGTGGTTTTTGAAATCCTCAAAGATACTTGCCTTGCATCCGAAAGAGTTACTGGAGCAAGGTTTGGCAGCATGGTCAAAAAAGCCAGAAAAGATGCCGTTTATTGATTTGGCTGTCCAGCAACGTGCCATCCGTCCGCAATTACAGCGTAATATTCATGCGGTTTTGCAACATGGCACGTATATCATGGGGCCAGAAGTGGAACTACTGGAAAAGAAGCTCGCCGCTTATACGGGTGCGAAGCATTGCATTACGGTGGCCAGTGGCACGGAAGCCTTGTTGATCAGCTTGATGGCATTGGGGATTGGTGCGGGGGATGAGGTGATTACCACGCCGTTTACCTTTGTGGCGACGGCTGAGGTGATTGTGTTGTTGGGTGCAAAGCCGGTGTTTGTGGATATTGAGCCAGATACTTGTAATATGGATGCGGGTTTGATTGAGGCTAAAATTACTGAACGGACTAAGGCGATTATGCCAGTGAGTTTGTATGGTCAACCTGCGGATATGGATGAGATTAATGCGATTGCGGCGAAGTATAATTTGCCAGTGATTGAGGATGCAGCGCAGAGTTTCGGGGCGACGTATAAGGGTAGGAAGAGTTGTCATCTTTCTACGATTGGTTGTACTAGTTTTTTTCCGAGTAAGCCCTTGGGTTGTTATGGGGATGGTGGGGCGATTTTTACCGATGATGATGCCATTTATCAGGCTTGTCGGGAGATTCGGATTCATGGGCAGAGTCGGCGTTATTACCATACCCGTGTGGGTGTGGGTGGGCGGATGGATACGCTGCAATGTGCGGTGGTGCTGGCGAAGCTGGAACGGTTTGATTGGGAAGTGGAGCAGCGGGTTGTCATTGGGCAGCGGTATAATGCCTTAATGGATGAGGCTGGGGTGCAGCGAATACAGCAGCGGGATGATCGGACGAGTGTGTTTGCGCAGTATACGGTGTTGGTGGAAAACCGCAGTGAGGTGGAAGCGCGGTTTAGGGAAGCTGGGATTCCAACAGCGGTGCATTATCCTGTGCCTTTGAATGAACAGCCTGCTTATCGGGATTTGTGTTGTGGGGATTGTACGCCGATTGCGAAGGATAGAGCGCAGCGTGTGATGAGTTTGCCGATGGGGGCGGATTTGACAGCCATTCAACAGGATTATGTACAGATAATCTTGAGCAAATAAATAAAGCCAACCTCAAACCTAAAATTAACTAGTCGCCAAATGCCAAAAAAAATCCTTCACATTCTACCTTGCAACACTTTTTCTCCGAAATTCATTAATCTAATCAAAGAAAATTTTGATTATTATAAGCATTTCTTTCTACTCACTAGCGGCATGGAAGAAGAGCTTATAAAAAAAGATAAAAATATATATATTGCGAAGAAAACAGTTAGACATGGGCTTTCATATTATCTCCAAGCTCTACTGAAAATACATCAAGCTGATAAAGTTATTCTGCATGGTTTATTTGATATAAAGTTAGTTATCTTATTGTTTTTTACACCTTGGATTCTAAAAAAATGCTACTGGGTTATGTGGGGTGGTGATCTTTACTACCATCAATTAGGCAATAATGACAGAAACTATAAACTAAAAGAGCTACTTCGCAGTTTTATCATAAAACGTATAGGTAATTTTGTAACTTACATTGAAGGCGATTATCACCTAGCACAACAATGGTACGGTACAAAAGGTAAATATCATGAGTGCATCATGTATCTTAGCAATACTTTTACTGATTACGATCTGCCCCCAAGACATGATCAAAGTACCAATATATTGATAGGAAACTCCGCCGATCCCAGCAACAACCATGAAGAAATTCTTGAAAAGTTAGTTCCTTACAAGAACGAAGATATAAAAATATACTGCCCACTCTCTTACGGTGATCAAAACCATGCCAAACAGATTATCGAAAAAGGTAAAGCAATTTTTGGTGAAAAATTCATTCCCCTCACAGAATTTATGCCATTCGATAAATATTTAGAGCTTCTTGCCAATATAGACATCGCGATTTTCGCACACAAACGCCAGCAAGCAATGGGTAACACCATCTCGCTGTTGGGCTTAGGTAAGAAGGTCTATATGCGCAATGATATAACACCTTGGCAAACCCTTTCAGAAATGAACCTTAAAATTTTTAATTTTGACAACATTGGTTCAGAAGAAAATCTGACTAGCCTGAGTTCAGAGCAATCTCTGAAGAACTCTGAAATTATAAAAAATTATTTTAACAAAGAAACGCTCAAATCACAGTTACAAAAAATTTTCGAGGATTAAAGCCATGGCTTATTACACTGAACAAGAACTATTAGAACTTGGCTTTAAGAAAATCGGTAAAAACGTAAAAATCAGCAAAAAAGCCAGCATCTATAATCATAATCAAATAGAAATTGGTGACAACTCAAGAATAGATGATTTTTGTGTAATTTCTGGAAAAATCAAAATCGGAAGATTTGTACACATAACACCAATGTGTTTATTTGCAGGCGGTCAACTAGGCATGAAAGTGGGTGATTTTTGTACTTTTGCATACGGCGTAAAAATATTCACACAGTCGGACGATTACAGTGGAATGACCATGACAAACTCTAATATATCTAAAAAATATAAAAATGAGTTTATATCAACAGTTAACATTGCCGAACACTCTATTGTTGGAGCTGGCTCAATGATAATGCCCGGCGTTACCTTAGCCGAAGGAACATCAGTGGGCGCAATGTCGTTAGTGCGTCAGTCAACTGAAGCATGGAGCATCTATGTTGGCAATCCCGCTAAAAAAATTAAAGATCGCAGTAAAGAACTATTAGTTCTGGAAAAACAATTTCTTGAGGAGTATCAAAAATGATTCCATTTAACAAACCACCTCTGACAGGAAATGAAGAGCAATATGTTCTGGAAGCAATGAAAAGCTCGAAAATCTCAGGTGACGGCGAATTCACCAAACGTTGCCATCGCTGGTTTGAGGAGACAACGGGCTGCAAAAAAGCTTTGCTTACGACCTCCTGCACACATGCGCTGGAAATGGCGGCTATCCTCATCGGTATTGAACCCGGCGATGAAGTCATCATGCCTAGCTATACTTTTGTAAGTACTGCCAATGCTTTTGTGCTAAGAGGGGCGAAGATCGTTTTCGTGGATATTCGCCCTGATACCATGAATATTGACGAGACCCTTATTGAAACGGCAATTACTCCCAAAACAAAAGCCATTGTCCCCGTACACTATGCAGGCGTTGGGTGTGAAATGGACACCATCATGGACATTGCCCAGCGTCATAATTTGTTTGTTGTTGAAGATGCTGCTCAAGGCATGATGGCAACCTATAAAGGCAAACCTTTAGGCACAATTGGACATATCGGCACATACAGTTTCCATGAAACCAAGAACTATACCAGCGGCGGTGAAGGTGGCTTACTATTAATCAATGATGAGCGGTTTATAGAGCGTGCTGAAATCATACGCGAAAAAGGCACAAACCGTAGTCTCTTCTTTCGTGGCATGGTAGATAAGTATACTTGGGTTGATATTGGCAGTAGTTACCTACCCTCAGAAATCCAAGCAGCTTACCTTTGGGGACAACTTGAACGTGCAGAAGTTATCAATAACAATCGCTTAACTACGTGGGATCACTACTATACTGCTTTCAATGATTTGCAACAGCACGGGATACTTTCACTCCCCATTACTCCAGCCGAATGCCAGCAAAACGGGCATATGTTTTACCTCAAATGCAGAGATATAGAGCAACGCTCAGCATTCTTAGCACATATGAGTAAAAACAATATTCTTTCTGTATTCCATTATATTCCATTGCACAGTGCACCAGCGGGTAAGCAGTTTGGGCGGTTTCATGGTACTGACCGCTATACAACGCAAGACAGCGAACGCTTAGTCAGACTACCTATTTGGTTTGGAATGGAACGTAAAACTCAACAAGCTGTTACTCAAGCGGTTAGCGAGTTTTTCGCATGAAGCCCAATCAAAAGCGTAAAAAATACTTACTCAAGGTCTTTAGTTGAACACTAAAAAGATTTTACATTTTTCTATTGGACCTATTGGTTCAGCAGCAATAGGTCTAATTACCTTACCTGTTATTACATGGTTTTTTTCGCCAGATGACATTGGTCGCTTGTCTATGCTGCAAGTAACCATTAGTTTTGTACTATTAATTTTCAGCTTAGGACTAGATCAAGCCTACGTTCGCGAGTTTCATGAATCCAACAATACACCCTTGCTACTAAAAAACACTATAGGAGTTGGCTTTTTACTACTTTCATTTACACTTGTGATCTTTTCATTTCAACCAGAAAAAATATCGATATGGCTATTTAATTTGGATGATAAGCATTTAGGCATCTTAATCTTGCTCTGCCTGCTAGCCTCATTTATTTCTCGCTTTTTATCCCTGATATTACGAATGCAAGAAAGAGGGCTGGCTTTTTCAATGAGCCAAGTTCTACCAAAAGTGTTTTTTCTTTTCCTAATTAGTTCATATGTATTACTAGACTCTAACTTCACAACCCTGCAAATTATCGCAGCACACACTCTATCTATTTTATTAGTCTGCATAATTTATGGATGGAATACACGCAAAGAAATTTTAGCAGCTATTCCGAAAAAATTTGATAACGAAAAAATTCTTAGCATGTTACGCTATTCCATCCCACTTATTTTTGGAGGATTAGCTTATTGGGGGTTAATCTCAGTAGATAAAGTTTTCTTACGTGCTTTATCTAGCTATGAAGAACTAGGTATTTATTCAGTCGCCGTAAGTTTTGCCGCAGTAGCGACTATTTTTCAAAGTATTTTCACGACAGTATGGGCTCCCACTGTTTATAAGTGGGTAAGTTCAGGAAAAAATTTGGATAAAGTGCAGCAAGTTACGAATTATGTGTTATTTATTGTAATATTGATCTTTTGCTTTGTTGGGCTATTTTCATGGGTGATAAACCTTATCTTGCCAGATGCTTATCATAACATACAGTACATTATTGCCGCTTGTCTTGGATTTCCATTGCTTTATACCCTGTCTGAAACTACGGTTGTAGGTATTGGTATCACTAAGAAAACGCTTTTTGCGCTAGCTGCTTCAGTAATCGCTTTAATTTCAAATCTTATAGGAAATTACCTGTTGATTCCCCATTACGGTGCAGCGGGTGCAGCAGCGAGTACTTGTGCTTCTTTCTGGATATTCTTTGTATGCCGCACTGAATTTGCCATATTGGTGTGGCAACCAATACCCAGATTAGCACTCTATTTTTTCTCTCTTATGTGCGTGATGTTAGCTATTGCTGCTAGCTTATTGGGTGAAAGCCATGTTGTAATGCTTATGGTGTTATGGGGTGTTTTATTAGTATTTGCTTTGTTCATTTTTCGTGACATTGCACGACAAGCAATAAATTTTACATTTACGTAAAATCACACTCAAGTAATACAGAAACACTTTTTTGTAAAATTAAAAAATCAAAAGTTAATTTATTTAAATCCCCATAAAGTCCACTTAAATTAAAATGCAGTACGATAAAAATATCAAGAAAACAACTCGGCCAAATAAATTAATGGTTAATTTACTATTTTTAGGGCTACTATCCTCAATTACATTACCCTCCATAGCCTTTGGTGATATACATATTTATCTCGTCACACTCATAAGCCCCATAGTTTTCTTAATAATTTTATTACATTTATCAAAGAAATCTTTTTTTAATACTGCATCACTTATGCCATTAGCATTAGGGTTAATGGTTATGATTTCTGCTTTATTTTCTTGGGCGGCTGGTTATTCATCGCCTGTTTCTGGGGATATTATTGAGTCAATAAAATACTTACAGTTTGTACCTTACATGATGGCTATAACTTTTATTGGAATAGCGAGCTTATCACATCTCCATAAATTACTATTTTGGTCTGCCATACTTGTTTTATTGATCGGCTACATTCAAGTTCTAAATATACCTTTCCTTGCGGAATGGCTCCTGAAGAAATACTTAGGTGCGGATAGTTCACATTTGGCATCTGCTCTTGCTGGATATCGAATAACCATTACTGGCTCTGATCCTAATATCGGCGCAGTCATTGCTAGCTTTTTTAGTATTTACTTTACCACATTATTTTTAAAAGAAAAAACATATAAATACTTAATTTTTGCATTGCTATTTTCCTTTTTGATATTGTCAACTCAAAGTAGAACCATTTTGGGTGCATTTCTATCAACATTCAGTTTCTATTTTTTATTCTTCTATAAATTAAATTTCATAATTAAAATTATTTTACTTACATTACTCATTACCTCAATCATTTTCTTAGTATTTTCATTGGAGCTACAGTATATTTATTTGGGTGCTCAACTAACATCTGAGGGGGAAAATGAAAGTTTGAACATTAGATTAGATAATTTCTCCTTAGCCATAGAACGTTTTTATGAATCACCATTATTTGGTATGGGACCAGCCAAGTCTGAATTTTCAACTGTTATAGACTCTGAATACGCTTTGATAATTCAAAGGTATGGAATTTTAGGTATTTTTCTATTTGGATTTTATATAATTTATCTTTTACGCCTTGCAATGCGTAATATTTCATCCCAGTGGGGCATAACACTGTTCATTTTTATTATTTTTTCTTGTGTAACCATGACGACAAATAATATTTTTTCAGGGTATCAATTGATGTCAATCATTGTCCTACTTAATATCACTTGTGTATTACATGAAAAACAAAATCGAAATGTGCTAATAAAATATACTAACCTCAAAAAATCTACCTCTCATCTGCATTCATTTTTCCGTTAATGCATACAACTTTTCGATAGAATGAAATTGATAATTGAATTCAAGAGTATTATTTATGAAAATAATCACCATTATTGGGGCACGCCCTCAATTTATCAAAGCCAGTGTGATTTCTCATGCTATTCGAAAAACCAGTGGCATCAAAGAAATTATGCTACATACCGGTCAACACTTCGATGCTAATATGTCAGATATTTTCTTCAATCAGCTTGGCATTCCGAAACCAGACATTAAACTAAATATCAACAGTAGTAGTCATGGGGAAATGACTGGTCGTATGCTTGCCGAAATCGAACAGGCATTATTATCCCACAAACCTGATCGCGTACTGGTGTATGGCGACACTAATTCCACGTTAGCAGGTGCATTAGCTGCCGCCAAACTGCATATTCCGGTGGCTCATGTAGAAGCAGGGTTGCGGAGCTTCAATATGCAAATGCCTGAAGAGATCAACAGAATATTGACGGATCAAATTAGTGATTTGCTGTTTTGCCCCACTGATACTGCTGTTAAAAACTTGAATAATGAAGGCTTTGCTACAAAAAATGTGGAAGTGTTAAAAGTTGGCGATGTTATGCAAGATGCTGCTCTGCTATTCTCCAAGAATGCTATTGCGCCACCTAATATTTCTCTACCAGAACAATTCGTTCTAGCCACTCTTCATCGAGCTGAAAATACTGATAATCCAGAACGTTTAGCTAATATTGTACTAGCTCTTAATCAGATTCATCGAGAACAAGTACCCGTTATCTTACCCTTGCATCCCCGCACACGAAAACTCATTACACAGCAAGGGCTAAAACTGAATGTTCGCTTGGTCGATCCAGTAGGATATTTTGAAATGGTCTGGCTATTGGATAAGTGTCAATTAGTACTCACTGATAGTGGTGGAGTACAAAAGGAAGCATTCTTTTTTGGCAAAGCCTGCATCACTATGCGTGATCAAACTGAATGGGTAGAACTCATTGAAATGGGTGTCAACGAGTTAGTTGGCGCGGATAACCTAAAAATCGCTGATGCAGTGATACGTAACATCGGTAGAAAAGTGCAGGATCCCCATCAATTATATGGTGGAGGTCAAGCTTCATTAAGAATTGTGCAACATTTGCGTGAAAGGATTTCGTCTTGAAAAAAATAGTTCACTTTTCATCCGTTCACCAAAGATATGACATAAGAATATTTTTGAAAGAGTGTGTCACACTTGCTCAACATGGCTACGATGTTACTTTTGTTGTAGCAGATGGTTTAGGTAACGAGGTCAAGCAAGGTGTAAATATTATTGATGCTGGAAAACCTGCAGGAAATCGCTTGGCTCGCATGTTTTTTTCTACAAAAAAAGTCTATCGCATGGCATCAAATTTGCGTGCTGATATTTATCATTTTCATGATCCAGAATTGATTCACATTGGTCTAAAAATAAAAAGTAAATTTCCCGGCTCTAAAGTTATTTTTGATTCACATGAAAACTATGCCGACGATATTAGTGAAAAGCCATATATACCAAAATATTTTAGAGCATTAATCGCTGCTGCATACAAATATTATGAAAAAAAATCAATACGAAAGCTTGATGGAATTATTGCTGCCACACCATCTATTAATCATCATTTCTGTAATGCAGGTGCAAAGTCTATCGACATAAATAACTATCCTTTTGTGGACGAACTAAACTTTAATTCAATAGAACAGCACAGCAAGCAATACGATATTATTTACATTGGAGCAATATCTGAAATAAGAGGGGTTTCTTTTCTTGTGGATGCTTGTGCATTAGGCTCTCAAAAATCTATGGCTATAGCAGGTACTTTTGCAAATAAAGCTATCGAAGAAAAGCTAAAAACAAGTATGGGTTGGTCTTGTGTAGATTATTTTGGTCAAGTAAATCGTGAAACGATAGCAAAACTACTGTCTCAATCGAGAGTAGCTGCTGTTACTTTTCTCCCTGCACCAAATCACATCGAATCGCAACCCAATAAAATGTTTGAATACATGAGTGCTGGTCTTCCAATTGTTGCATCCAACTTTCCACTATGGAAGGAAATAATAGAAGACAACAATTGTGGAATTTGTGTCAATCCTGAATCAGCTAAGGATATTAGCCAAGCACTCGAACAACTGCTATCTAATCCTAATCTTATGCTAGAAATGGGGAAAAATGCTCGACAGGCTGTTATTGAAAAATACAATTGGTCTTCAGAAAGCAATAAACTACTGAAATTTTACCAATCTATCTTAGCAGAATAAAAATGAATAAGAATCCTTTAGTCAGTGTCATTATACCGTCTTATAACCATGAGAAATACATTATTAATGCCATTGACAGCGTAATTAGTCAAACCTATCAAAATATTGAACTAATAGTTATTGATGATGGTTCAAGAGATGGCTCTATTGAATTATTGACTGAATTAGCCGAAAAAAAATCTTTTCACTTTATTTCACAAAGTAACATTGGCGTATGCAAAACACTAAATCGTGGTATACGTGAACTATCAAAAGGTGACTATGTGGCATTACTGGCATCAGATGATTATTGGCAACCAACTAAAATTGAAAAACAGATTGAAGTGCTAAAAAATAATAGAAACTCTCATTTTTGCTTTTCTCAGGCCCAGGAATTCGTTTCTGACTCAGGGAAAATTATTCGTCTTTTTCCTGCCAAGCCATTGTCGGGAAAAATTTTAAATTCTGTTTTCATCAGGCAACATGTCCCTGCTGGCAGTATGCTTTTCTCAAGAAAACTTTATGATGAAATAGGTGGTTTTGATGAGAATCTACGTGAGGAGGATTGGGATTTTGTTATACGTGCCGCTGCCGAAACTGAATTTACACATGTTGCAGAGCCTCTTTTAATGTACAGGACTCATAATCAAAATACGATGATAACTGCTGGAAGAAGAAAAATTTTTCAACAGAAAGCTTTTATTCTTGCAAAAAATTACCATCTGGTCAGCCCTAATGTATGGTTAAGAGCTATTTTGCTTCATTATTTTTACGATCACATCATTTCAAAAATTTCCGATTTTAAGTTCATTAAAAGATTTTTATGAAAATATTAATTACTGGTGGTGCGGGCTTTATTGGCTCAGCAGTTATTCGCTACATTATTCAAAATACTGATGATAGTGTTATCAATCTGGACAAGTTAACCTACGCAGGTAATCTTGAAAACCTCATAAAGGTTAGTGATTCAAATCGCTATTTTTTTGAACAAGTGGATATTTGTAATCGCACTGAATTAGAGCGCGTCTTTCGCCAACATCAGCCTGATTCCATTATGCATTTAGCGGCAGAAAGTCATGTAGATCGTTCCATTGATGGTCCTTCTGCCTTTATTGAAACTAACATCATTGGTACTTATAAACTGCTAGAAGTGGCTCGTGCTTATTGGCAAGGTTTGGACGAAATGCGTAAACAGACCTTTCGCTTTCACCATATATCCACTGATGAAGTCTATGGTGATTTACCTCATCCTAATGAAAACGGACAAGCACTAAAACACCTGTTTACCGAAAGTACGGCTTATGAACCCAGCAGTCCTTACTCAGCCAGTAAGGCCAGCTCCGACCACCTCGTTCGTGCGTGGCGTAAAACCTATGGGTTGCCGACGATTATTACCAACTGTTCCAACAACTACGGACCTTATCATTTCCCCGAAAAGTTAATACCACATATTATCCTGAATGCTCTGCATGGCAAACCTCTCCCCATATACGGTACAGGTGACCAAATTCGTGACTGGCTGTATGTAGAAGATCATGCCCATGCTCTTTATCAGGTTGTAACCAAGGGACGGATTGGCGAAACTTACAATATCGGCGGTCATAATGAAAAACAGAATATTCAAGTGGTGAAAACACTATGCACTATTCTGCAAGAGCTGCGCCCACAAGAAGCACGCTACGAAGACCTGATTACTTTCGTAAAAGACCGCCCTGGCCATGATCGCCGCTATGCCATTGATGCTAGTAAAATCGAACGTGAACTACACTGGAAACCAAAAGAAAGTTTTGAAAGTGGTATGAAGAAAACAGTACAGTGGTATTTAGATAATACCATATGGTGGCAAAGAGTCTTGAATGGTGATTACCAGTTGACTCGGCTCGGTGAAACCAATCAAGAGTAGCAACAAAATGAAAGGTATTATTTTAGCTGGTGGTACTGGTACTCGCTTGTACCCAATTACCAAGGGCGTATCTAAGCAGTTACTGCCTATTTACGATAAACCCATGATCTACTATCCGCTATCTGTGTTAATGTTAGCAGGCATTCGTGAAATATTAATCATTTCCACCCCGGAAGATTTACCTAATTTTACAAAACTATTAGGTGACGGCAATAATTTCGGAATTCAACTTAGCTATGCCATTCAACCTAGTCCAGATGGATTAGCACAAGCCTTCATCATCGGAGAAAGCTTTATTGGAAGAGATAATGTGTGCTTAATTTTAGGTGACAATATTTTTTGGGGACAAGGTTTCACGCCTATTCTGCAACGCGCATCCAACCGTAAAATGGGTGCCACTGTATTTGGCTATCAAGTTAAAGACCCAGAACGTTTTGGTGTTGTAGAATTTGATAAAAACAAGAAAGTTATCAGCATAGAAGAAAAACCCACGAAACCTAAATCCAGCTATGCGGTTACTGGTTTATACTTTTACGATAGTGATGTAGTTGAACTTGCTAAACAGATAAAACCTTCACATCGAGGGGAGTTAGAAATAACCACATTAAATCAATTATATCTTGAACGTGGTAGTTTAAATATTGAACTTTTAGGTCGTGGTTTTGCTTGGCTAGATACAGGTACTTATGAAAGTCTGTTAGAAGCAGCGATGTTTGTAGAAACCATTGAAAAACGTCAGGGTTATAAGGTAGCCTGCTTAGAAGAAATAGCGTGGCGAAATGGCTGGCTTACACAAGAGCAAGTAATGCAGGCTGCAAATAATTTATCCAAAAATAGCTATGGACAATATTTGATAGGTTTAGTGGAGCAAAGTCTATGAGTTTAATAAAAACTGTAAATTTTAAACCGCTTGGTGATGAACGTGGTTCATTAGTCGCGCTGGAAGCTAATAAAAGTGTACCCTTTGAAATAAAGCGCGTTTACTATATTTTTGGAACAAAACATGGTGTATCACGTGGCTTTCATGCACATAGGAATCTAAAACAACTAGCTGTATGTGTTACGGGTTCTTGTCAATTTATATTAGACAATGGAAAACAGCGAGAGGAAATCACGCTCGATAACTCCACTGTTGGTTTAATTATTGAGGACTTGACTTGGAGAGAGATGCACAACTTTACCTCAGATTGCGTACTGATGGTTCTAGCTAACCAATACTACGATGAAAACGATTATATTCGTGACTATCAAGAGTTTTTAAATGTCACTAACCAATTCTAACATTCATCCTCTAGCAGATGTGCAAACTAGCCATATTGGTGAAAATACTACAATTTGGCAATTCAGCGTTATTTTAGCAAAAGCAAAAATCGGGAATAATTGCAACATCAATGCTTTAACATTAATCGAAAATGATGTCGTGATCGGTGATAATGTTACTATAAAATCAGGCGTTCAATTATGGGATGGTCTGCGAGTTGGGAATAATGTCTTTATTGGTCCAAATGTAACTTTCACCAATGATTTCACACCACGCTCTAAACAACGCCCCATCAGCTTTTTATCAACAGTTATTAATCATCACGCATCTATTGGAGCGAACTCTACGATCATTGGTGGTATTGAAATCGGAGCTTATGCCATGGTAGGTGCAGGTAGTGTAGTCACTAAAAATATCGTACCTTATGCATTAGTATATGGTAACCCTGCAAAACAATATGGATATGTTTGTGAATGTGGTACAAAACTGGAAAATTATACGTGTCCAGCCTGCTTGGCAGGTTATCAACTTAACGAAAATACTTTAAATAGGCAAGCAACTTGATTAATTTTTTAGATCTAAAAGCAGTTAATTCACAATACAAGGATGAATTAACAGAAGCAGTTAGGCAGGTTATTGACTCTGGCTGGTATATTCAAGGTGAGCAAGTGTACAGCTTTGAGCGTGAATTTTCTGACTATTGTGGAACTAAACATTGCATCGGTGTTGCCAATGGCTTAGATGCTCTCATTCTAGTATTACGAGCTTGGAAAGAACTAGGAAAGCTTAAGGAAGGTGATGAGATTATTGTTCCAGCAAATACTTACATTGCTTCTATATTGGCTATCACGGAGAACAGACTAATACCTATATTAGTAGAGCCTGACATTACTACTTACAATATCAATCCAGATCTAATTGAACAAGCAATTACGCCTAACACAAAAGCCATACTCGCGGTACATTTATACGGTCAGCTTGCTCCAATGCCTGAAATTATTGCTATAGCTAAAACTCACAACTTGTTAGTTCTAGAAGACTCTGCTCAAGCCCATGGAGCATCTCTTAATGGGAAAAGAGCAGGTAGCTGGGGGGATGCTTCAGGTTTTAGTTTCTACCCTGGTAAGAACTTAGGTGCATTAGGTGATGCAGGTGCGGTTACGACTAACGATGATGAGTTAGCTAATACGGTCAGAGCTATTGGCAACTACGGCAGTCATAAAAAATATGAAAATATCTATCAGGGTCTAAATAGCCGACTCGATGAAATGCAGGCGGCTATATTGCGAGTAAAACTCAAGTATCTTGATAAAGAAATAAAACATCGTAAAGAGGTTGCACTTGCTTACACCAAGCATATTAACCATAAAGACATTCAGACACCCATTTCTTTAGAAAGCACATTAGAATCACTAGATGGACATGTTTTTCATCTATATGTCATCCGAACATCAAATCGCGAATCATTACAAAAACATTTAAATATTGCTGGCATACAAACACTCATTCATTATCCTATAGCACCTCACCAACAACAAGCCTTTAAGCAGTGGAACAATCATGAATATTTATTGACAGAACAGATACATCGTCAAGTAATAAGTCTGCCAATATCACCTACTCTAACAACAGATCAAGCCATGCTAATTAGTTCAGTAGTAAATTCATTCGAGATAAATCAATGAAGTATTTAGTTGAGCCGATAACAAAAGACCAGATAAGCGAAGTCGCTAAAACTCATAGAGAAAGCTATCCAAAAGATCATCTTTCAGGAAGTCTTAGTCAAAAACTATTAGAAAAATACTACTCCTTATTTTTAAGTAATGATGTTGTTTCCATAGCTTGTCTTAACCAACAAAAAAACAACTTGCTTGGCTTCCTTTTTTTTGGAAAAGATTTGCCATCAAAAATCAGTCAATTCAAACAAAAGGAAAGAGTGGAATTATTCTTTTACTTTATTTTTAAACCCAAGCTGCTACTTAAAATTTTATTAAAAAAACTCAAGCACAGTTTTCAACATAGTGAATCATTTGTTGAAGCTAGTGATATTATCTTATCTATTGCAGCTCGCCCTGATACCAAGGGAGTTGGAACCTGTTTAATGGAGTGGGCTTTTGAATACTGTAGACACAACCAAATTAAAAGACTCGGCTTATATGTCACCTGCTCTAACTTAGTAGCTATTAATTTTTACATAAAATCAGGCTTCATAATCACAGGGTATATCAAGGGACAATATTATATGGAAAAGCAATTAGAGAATAAAACATGAACAACCTCAATAACTTCTTGCCTTTTGCCCTACCTGATATTGACGAAGCTGAAATTAACGAAGTTATTGACTCTCTGCGCTCAGGCTGGGTAACAACCGGTCCCAAAACCAAACGCTTTGAATCCGACTTCGCTGAATTCATCGGTGGTAATTGTGAAGCCATTTCCGTCAACTCTGCCACTGCTGGCTTGCATTTAGCACTCGAAGCTATCGGTATCAGCGCAGGCGATGAAGTCATCACCACACCCTACACCTTCACAGCCACCGCCGAAGTCATCCGGTACTTAGGCGCACACCCTGTCTTTGTTGATATTGCCCCCAACACCTTCAATATCGACCCCAACAAAATTGAAGCAGCCATTACCCCTAAAACCAAAGCGATCATCCCCGTCCACTTCGCCGGTTTAGCCTGTGATATGACGAGCATTTTAACGATTGCCCGTAAACACAACCTCAAAGTAGTGGAAGATGCCGCCCACGCTCTTCCCACGCGCTACCAAGATCAGCTAATTGGCTCACTGGATAGCGATGTCACCGTTTTCAGCTTCTACGCCACCAAAACCATCACCACCGGCGAAGGCGGCATGATCGTGACACGCAACCCAGAAATAGCCGCCCGCTGCAAAATCATGCGCTTACATGGTATTAGCCGCGATGCTTTCGACCGCTACACCTCCAACAAACCCGCTTGGCATTATGAAGTGGTAGCCCCCGGCTTCAAATACAATCTTACTGATTTAGCTTCTTCACTTGGTATCCATCAATTACAGAAAGCTAACCGTTTCCAACAACGTCGTCAGGAAATGGCAGAACGCTACACCCGTGAACTCGCAGACTTACCCCTGCTCTTCCCACCTAGCGCACTGGATGGCGATTTACACGCTTGGCATTTATATGTGCTACGCTTAACCCCACAAATGGGTATCGAGCGTAACCAATTTATCGAAGCGATGGCAGAACATGGCATTGGTTGCAGTGTTCATTTCATCCCTTTACACCTACATCCCTATTGGCGTGATAGCTATCACTTACAACCACAAGATTTCCCTTATAGTCTAGCAACGTATGAACAAGCGGTGAGTTTGCCTCTCTACACCAAAATGACAGATGAAGACCAAACAAGAGTTATCAACGCCATTAAGGGAATTCTACAAGAATGTCAAAACGACTCTTCGACTTTTTCTTTGCCACTGTAGGTTTAATTTTACTTAGCCCACTTTTTCTGATAATTGCAGTCTGGATTAAGTGGGATTCTCTCGGTCCCATTTTCTTTCGCCAAGAACGAGTTGGACAATTCGGCAAAACCTTCCGCATCCACAAATTCCGCACTATGGTAACGGATGCAGAAAAGCGTGGCCTGCAAATTACGGTTGGCAATGACAGCCGCATCACTCGCTCCGGTGCGTTTCTGCGCTACTATAAGCTCGACGAACTCCCACAACTGATCGATGTTGTCATCGGCAAGATGAGTTTAGTCGGTCCTCGCCCCGAAGTCCCCAAATACGTCGCCTGTTACCCAGAGCACCTGCGTGAAGTCGTACTCTCCGTTAAACCCGGCATTACGGATCTAGCATCCATCGAATTCAAAAATGAAAATACCCTGCTAGGGCAATCTGATAATCCCGAACAAACTTACAAAGAAACCATACTGCCGATTAAGCTTCGCTATTACACTCAATATGCCACCAACCACAACGTACTGTTAGACCTCATACTGATCATGCGCACGTTTAGAGCCATTGTGAGCTAGGCGAAGACCTTTCCATCACCGAACTCCTGCAATGCCTCAGCTACGCCTTAGGCAAACCTGCACGCTTACTCCCCATCCCCCAAGGCTGGCTAGAAACCGCACTAATCCTAATGGGCACGCACGCCATCACCCAACACTTCTGCGACCACCTACAAATCGACATCAGCAAAACCCGCGACTTGCTTGGCTTGCCCCCCGTCAGCGTCGACAAAGCCCTACACCAGACCGCCCAAGCCTACCAGCAAAACCAGCGCTAATTTGCTATACTTGTTGAAATATTTACTAAATCAACACAGTAGAGCGGAAGCAATCCTATGGTAATGCAAGCTTTAAAACAAACTTACATCCCCTTCGATGACTATCTGGAAGGCGAACGCGACGTAGATACCCGCAGCGAATACGTGGAGGGTGAAATCTACGCCATGGCAGGCGCTAGTGAAACCCATAACACCATCGCTCATACACTTGGTTCTGCTATCGATAATGCCCTGAAAGACACCTGTCGCGTCTGGCAATCTGACATGAAAGTGATTGGAAAAACCCGCGACAACAAACCGTTTTCCTATTACCCTGACATCATGGCAGCTTGTGGTGAAAATACTGACGACCCGTATTACCGCACTAACCCCATACTGATTGTCGAAGTGCTATCTGGCTCAACCAAGCGGGTTGACCTCAAAGAAAAATTCGATAATTACACCCAAATTCCTACCCTGCTGGAATACGTCGTGGTTTCGCAAGAAACGCCCTATCTACGGGTTTACCGCCGCCGCACCCATTGGCAATTAGAATCCTATTACGCCGAAGACACCCTAATGCTGGAATCGGTTGGTTTAGAAATAGCCGTACACCATATCTACCGCAGAGTCAGGCGTGAAGTCGGGTTAGATGTTCCATTCCCCATGCAAAAAAACGGATAAACACTACAGCATCGCCCCAATGAGTTGACCTGATAATATGCAGGGAAAACGTAACTACATCTACGGCGCAAGTAGGCACGGCGAACCCGCCCGCTTATCTATCCCACCCAATACACAGGTAGCACCATGAACCAAGCCACCTACGACCAAGACCTCTACACTTGGTCATTACAACAAGCACAACTCCTGCGCGAACGCAAATTCGATCAAGTAGATTGGGAACACATCATCGAGGAAATCGAGGACATGAGTAAATCCGAAAAGCGTGCCTTGCAATCCTTTTTGGAAACTCTGCTCATGCACCTGCTGAAATGGCAATACCAACCCGCCTACCGGGTGCTGATTCTTAATAATATTATAATGTAAGCTAAACTCATTTTTCTGCCTTCGGCTTAACCGTCGGCTCACCCATACTTTTAAGGACAAAGAGATCGGGTAGTACAATAACTCTAATAATCTCATAACTTTCTTAAAAACCGGCTACATACAAGCACTATAAACAGCCTCAGAGCCTATAACTATGTTTAATCCACCTCAATCCCTACATACCCTATTCGCCCTACCCCGCTGGCAAAAACGCATCATCATGCTTGGTGCAGATCTGCTCATACTCCCTTTTGCCATTTGGGTTAGCTTTGCCCTACGTCTTAGCACTTGGACACCCAAGCTCAATGATGGACTTTGGCTTATGCTAGTTGCTCCCCTAGTGACGTTGATCATCTTTACTAGGCTCGGACTCTATCGCTCTATTATCCGTTTTATGGGAGTACGCGCCTTACAATCAGTGATTATAGGGGTAACCTTAAGCACATTGGTGCTCTGGGTCATAGCAACGCTTGCCAATTGGAAAGGCATCCCTCAATCTATTTACCCTATCTACTGGGGAACCGCTTTATTATTTACTGGTGGTAGTCGCTACCTGATGCGCCGCTATTATCAACTACTCAACTCACGACAACACCAACAACAACGCGCCTCCATTATTATCTACGGCGCTGGACAATCAGGCGCACAACTAGCCTCAGCCCTAGAACATAGCGAACATTATCGTGCAGTAGCTTTTTTAGATGATAATCCCAGCCTACATAAGTCTCTAATTCAGGGCTTATCTATTCACTCACCCGAACAAGCGACACATTTGATTGAACATTATGGGGTGAAACACATCTTCTTAGCCATGCCACTCATCTCTCACACCCGCAAGCGCCAAATTATCCAAGCCTTAGAGCCACTGCCGGTACATGTACGCACTATACCTAGCATGACTGAGCTATTATCCGGGCAGCGTTCCATTGAGGAAGTACGCGAGATTGATATAGATGAGCTACTGGGGCGTGAAGCAGTAGCACCCAATCAAGAGTTACTAAGCCAATGTATCCACCATCACCATGTCATGGTCACGGGTGCGGGTGGCTCTATAGGATCAGAACTCTGCCGCCAAATTATCCGTCAACAACCTAGCTCTATCGTGCTTTACGAACTGAGTGAATATGCCCTGTATCAAATTGAACATGAACTTTTGGAAATTAATCGCAGTGAAGGTTTAACTATCCCTATTACCCCAGTGTTAGGTTCGGTACAAGACCGCCAGCGACTTGATGAAACCATTAAAACCCACCAGATTCAAACGCTCTACCATGCCGCCGCTTATAAGCATGTTCCCCTCGTTGAGCACAACCCGATTGAGGGCATACGCAATAATACTTTAGGCACTTATCATACTGCACAGGCAGCACTCGCTCATAAGGTCAAGCACTTTGTATTAATTTCTACTGACAAAGCTGTGCGCCCCACTAATGTCATGGGCGCTAGCAAACGCATGGCTGAATTAGTATTACAGGGTATCTCCGAGCAATCCCAATATACTCAATTTAGCATGGTACGTTTTGGCAATGTATTAGGCTCGTCCGGTTCAGTCGTCCCCTTATTCCGCAAACAAATCCAGCAAGGTGGCCCGATTACTGTCACCCATCCTGACATTATTCGTTATTTTATGACCATTCCTGAAGCAGCACAGTTAGTGATCCAAGCAGGTGCTTTAGCTAAGGGAGGGGAAGTGTTCTTATTGGATATGGGTGAGCCTGTTAAAATTGTCGATCTAGCGCGGCGCATGATTCACTTGAAGGGCTTATCGGTTAAGGATGAAACCAACCCTTACGGCGATATTGCTATTGAGTTTAGTGGCTTAAGACCGGGCGAAAAACTTTATGAAGAGTTACTGATTGATGATAATGCGCAAACCACACAACACCCTCGCATCCGCCAAGCCTATGAAGACTACTTAACTTGGCCTAAAATCCAACAAGTGATTAACTCACTACAATACGCCTGCTCCCAACGTGATTTGCATACGATTTATCAACTACTATTACAACATGTTAATGGTTTCAAACCCACTCACCTCCCAACCGAGTTATCATTACCCGCTAGTAATGAACACCACGCTCCTCCCTCAAATGTTTCTCAAGCTACTACCCTTCTCCCTAACATCATTATCCCCTTTCCCCTAAAACAAGCCTCTTCGAGTTAAGGACTGAACTAAGCGCCCAAGCCTATCTGCAACTCCAACGCTAAACTGCTATACTCGACACCTAACTCCAATAAAACATAGGTATATGTCATGAGTCGCAACCTCGCTGAACAGCCTGTTATCACCGAAGCTGATTACTTAGCTACTGAAACAGTTGCCACCGAGAAACACGAGTACCTGAATGGCTTTGTCTACCCTTTACATTGGAATCCTATCACCAATATGGCGGGGGCTACCGATGCGCATGTTAAAGTGACAGGCAATGTACACTACGCACTAAAAACACATCTTCGCGGCTCAGGCTGTAGCCTTTACATGTCTGATATGCGCCTCAAAATCGACGCCAACGATAAAGCCTATTTCTACCCTGATGTCATGGTCACCTGCAACCCCAATGACCGCGAGCACAACACCACTAAATATGCACCTATTCTAGTGATTGAAGTACTCTCGGAAAGTACCAAAGACTATGACAAAGGTGGTAAATTTGATGCCTATCGCCAGCTAACCAGTCTGCGTGAATATGTGTTAATTGACCCTACGCAATACCTTGTACAAGTTTTTCGCCTCAACGAAAACCACCGATGGGAACTATTTAGCTTTGCAGGCGAGAATAGCAACGTAGAACTCACCTGTGTAGGCTTATGCTGCCCAATTACCGATTTTTATGAAGACGTTGATTTTAAGTAGGAATGGCAATGCCAGCTTTAACACAAACCTACATCCCCTTCGATGGCTATCTCTTCCAATACACAGGTAGCACCATGAACCAAACCACCTATGATCAAAACCTCTACATTTGAGCTTATTAAATGTCAACATAACCTAAAACGAGCTTTTACCTACACCTTAGAAGGAGCACTCTAAACCAACCGTTAATACAGAAAAATTAGCTTCATATAAAAATAAATAATAAATTTCTTTACGGTTGAATCAACCATAATAATAAACTACTCAGGTAAACCCCATGATAAAACAACTAATAAAAGCCACTGTCTTAGCTATGAGTCTCATTTCTTCTTCAACCGTCTTAGCTGAGTTAGTCAATATCAATACCGCAGACATTAAGGTTCTACAAGAACAGCTTAAAGGTGTAGGGGAGAAAAAAGCTCAAGCCATTATTGATTATCGTACTGAAAAGGGTGGTTTTAAAACCCTAGAAGAAATTCAGGAAGTGAAAGGCATTGGCCCTAAATTATTTGAGAAAATCAAAGCTGATATTTCTTTAACCGAGGGACTGGGTAGTACTCAAACCAGTACTCCAGCTCCAACCAACCTATCCAAAGATACACCACCATCAGAAACGACTAAACAACCCGCAAAAGTAGATAAAACCACACCAAAATCTTAAAGTTGTTAAATTCAACTCTGTAGTTATATTTAACAACAAAATGTAGGGGTAGACCTAAGTGTCTACCCTCTAACAAATACTAAACACTGTACCCACTCTTTAAAATTATAATAAAATTAATTACTTATTACAAAGCCAAGTAAAATATCGACATTAACTTTAAATTCAAACCCAAATAAGATTTATAACGCTTCACACAGAAGTTGCGCTATACTAGCCTAAGGTTTGCTTCCCCAATTGGTGTTACAAAAATCTTATATGATTGATTTACATAGCCACATACTCCCCGCCCTATGTGATGGGTCGCAGGATCTAGAAACCTCACTGACCATGGCGCGTATGGCAGTTGCAGACGGTATTACGCATTTAGCCTGTACGCCTCATATCTATCCGGGATTATACGAAAATAGTGCAAATACGATTGCACCGGCTCTGGATGCATTACAAACTCAGTTAGATCTTGCTCAAATCCCACTCAAGTTATTGATTGGTGCAGATACCCATATGGTCCCGGATGTTATGCGGGGGTTAAAAACGGGGCGTATTCCAACGCTTAATCATTCACGCTATTTTCTCCTAGAGCCTTCACATCATGTTCCGGTTAATGATTTTCTGGGACAAGTAGAAAATTTTTTAAATGCGGGATATGTTCCACTGATTACTCACCCCGAACGTTTAACTTGGGTAGGCGAGCACTACCAGCAGTTTACTGATGCGGCTCGTATGGGGGCTTGGATTCAAATTACAGCGGGTGCTATTACGGGACAATTTGGACGCAGTGCTAAAAAATATGCGGAACAATTCCTACAAGACGGTTATGTGCATATAATAGCGACCGATGCGCATGGAGTAGAACGTCGTCCGCCTATTTTATCTGAAGGCATTAAAGCTGCTGCATTGCTTGTAGGTGAACAAGAAGCCCATTATTGCGTGTGGGAGCGCCCTTTGGCCATCGTGGATAACCTTGCGCCTAGCTCAGTACCTACAATACCTGCCCTACGCATCGACCCACTGAAAACGCCTTTGCGACCTGCTGCCAATGACAGTCCTAAGTCTAAAACTTTCTTGCAGCGTCTTTTTGGTCGCCATTAATGATTTTCGATTGAATAGTAAATTTGGATATGATGAACAAACTAAAACTAAATCTCACATCTATTGTATGCTGTCTAGCCCTAGCAGGCTGTAGCACAGGTGGTGGTCTTCCTGTTACATCAGGTCCTGCGACGAATAATGGAAACCAAATTTTTTCCAATATTAATGAGTTGAGCTATGTTCCTCCTCAAACTGAATATCGGATTGGAGCCTCAGATTTATTAGCCATTACAATCTTCCCTGCTGAAGGCTTAAACCAAGAGGTAAGAGTCGACTCGCGTGGCTATATTGCTTTACAAATCATTAAAGAAATCAAAGCCCAAGGTTTGACTCAGCAAGAATTAGCTCGTGCGCTCGAGCAAGCCTACTCCAATCATCCCGAAGGCTTAAATAATCCCAAAATTACCGTTTTGGTTAAAGAAGCAGCTAATCAGCGCGTGACTGTTGAAGGTGAGGTCACCAAGCCCAATGTATATGCTATTGAAGGCGCTATGACCGTAATGCAAGCTATTGCACAAGCAGGTGGCCCCACTACCTTAGCCTCTAAAGATAAAGTGATACTATTTCGTACCCTACCTAATAATAAAGTGAAAGCTTACCGCCTCAACCTTACTGCGATTCGCAATGGTCAGCTTAATGATCCTTATTTACAAAATGATGATAGGATTGTAGTACATCGTTCTGATAGCCGTTATTGGATCAAAGAGGCTGCATCATTTATCAGCCCTATTAATGCCCTCAATACATTAATTAACTAAACAGGGATAATAGAACCAATGAATGCCGAGTTAAATGCGCCAGAGTATGGGCGACGCCAAGCTTTTCCCTCCCAAGCTAACCAACAAGTCATTACGGCCTCTTATCAAGAGCCTAGTAATGATGAAGCGGATGATGAAATTGATTTACGTGAATTGTGGCAAGTCATTGTTAGACGTAAAGGCTTAATTATATCCATAGCTGCTCTAGTGTTTATGGTAGCACTTATTGCCACTTTAATGATGACGCCTATTTATCGAGCCAGTGCCACTCTGCAAATTCAGCCAGAGACTTCCGGTAAATTATTAGAGTTCGGTGTTGAAGCACAAGATACTCGTGTCAATGATAAAGATTTTTATCAAACTCAATATGAGTTATTGCAAAGCCGTAACTTAGCTAGACGTACTATTGATACGTTAAACTTAGAAAGTGACTTAACAGGTGAACAATTAGCTAAACCTTTCTTTGCAGAAACCCTAGATGAAGTCAAAGCTCTATTCGGTGGTACTACCAATACGGTTTCTGAGAACAGTGATACTGAGATTGTCGATGAAACTAATAACAATATTGTTATACCCAACACTAAGCCTAATCCTGAAGAGTTAGCAAAAAAATTGGGTGCACCGCCTCTAGAGAACAAGTTTCTAGCAGGCTTAACGGTATCGCCTGTCAAAAACTCACAAATTGTCACCGTTTCCTACGACCATATTGATCCTGTCAAAGCCGCTAGTATTGCCAATACGCTAACCGAAAACTTCATTCAAATGAATTTAGAGCGGCGGCGTGAAGCGGCTAGTTATGCAGAAGGCTTTTTAAATACGGAACTAATCAAGGCAAAAAGTAAGCTAGATGAGTCTGAGCGCAAACTGGTTGATTTTACTAAAGAAAAAGGCATTATTAGTGTCGACCCAGAAAATAAGCAAACTTTAGTAGGTCAAACACTATTAAACTTAACCAAGACTTTATCAGACGCTCAAAGCGAGCGTATTAAGGCAGAAAGTCAATACGAAAAAACTCGTGCTAGTAGTGGTGCGAGCAAAACACTCAGTAACTCTACCATCCAAGAGCTTAAAAAACAGTTAGCTCAAGCAGAAACCCAATATCAAGCTGAACTAACCGCTCCCACTGCCTATGATAACGAAGTGGTTAAAAACCTGCGCAAAGAATTAGCTAAACTGGAGGGCGATTATATTGCTGAAAGAAGTGTTCCTTCGGCACGTGATAATGCAGTGGTACGTGGGTTACGCCAAGAATTAACTAAGCTACAAGGTGAGTATCAAGCCCAATTAAAAGCCTCTACTGCCCGTGATAATCCGGTAGTGACTAGCTTACGCCAACAACTAACTAAGCTACAAAGTGATTATCAAGCAGAAGTTAAAGCCTCCAAGGTACAGAGTACCGATCCTACTATTCAAGCTTTAACACGCCAACTACAAACTTTACAAGCCGAATATCAAGAAAAACTACAAGTCTATAAGCCACTTTACCCCACGATGGTACAATTAAAACAAAAAATTGATACTATCAGAAGTCAAATTACTGCTGAAACGCAGACAGTAAAAGGTAATAATATTAATAATCTTAAACAATTAATTGCCGAATTAGAGGCTCAGATTCTACGTGAAACTCAAACTGTCAGTAATACTACACTGAATAATCTAAGACAAAGAATTAGTGAGTTAGAAGCACAAATCGCCGTTGAAACGCGTACTGTACAATCAAGTACAGTGAATAATTTAACTCAACGCATTGATCAGTTACGCGCTCAGATTACTCAAGAATCTTCCACAATTACCAAAACCACCTTAAAGAACCTTGAAGAGCGTATTGGTAGACTACGGGCACAAATTCAAGATGAAACTAATAAAATTACGCAAACCAGCACCGATGAATTAGAGTCCGCCCTTAAGGCAGCACAACAACGCGAAGCCGCTTTAAGAGCAGACTTGGAAAAGCAAAAAGCTGAATTAACCGAACTTAATGATAAAAGTGTTGGCTATAACACTCTCAAACGTGAGGTGGAAACCAACCGTAATTTATATGACGCCTTATTACAGCGTATTAAAGAGATTGGTGTAGCAGGCGGTATCAAGGCCAATAATATATCCGTAGTTGACCCCGCAGTGATACCTTTTGCAAAGCATAAACCTAATACTAAACTCAATTTAGCCTTAGGTTTAGTGCTAGGTTTATTTTTAGGTACGGTATTGGCGTTCTTATTAGAGTTTCTTGATGATCGCGTTAAAACCACCAATGATTTAGAAAAGGTTGTTAAACTACCTTTATTAGGCATTACACCACTCATTAAGCATCATGCTGATAAAGACGTGGCTTTAATTAGCTATCAAGATCCTACCTCTGCCATGGCTGAGGCATTCCGCTCGCTGAGAACTAATCTATTATTTTCCACGAGTCATGGCGCACCTCTGACTTTAGCTATTACTAGCTCGATGCCTAGTGAAGCAAAATCCAGTACTTGTACTAACTTAGCTGCAGTGTTTGCTCAATCTGGTAAACAAATCCTAGTGGTAGATTGTGACTTACGTAAACCCACCCTACATAAGCGCTTGAGCCTTGATAATAGCATTGGAATGAGTACTTATTTGACTCATCAAGCTACCATTGAAGAAGTGATTCAAGATACTCCTATGAAAGGCGTCTTTGCTATTACTGCAGGACCACTTGCGCCGAACCCTGCTGAACTGCTTTCCAGTGAACGTATGGATGAACTCTTTGCTTTAGCCCCTAATCGCTTTGATATGATTATCATTGATTCCCCCCCTGTTATGGGTCTAGCGGATGCATTGATTATTGCCAACCGAGCTAGTGCTACTATCTTAGTAGCCGCACATGCGCAAAGTAAAAAACGTCCATTGGAAGATGCGTATCAGCGTTTACGTCAGGCGAATGCTAATTTGATTGGTGTCATTATGACTAAGATGAAAACAGGCTCTAGTTACGGTTATAACTATGATTATTATTACAGTTATGGTGCTAAGAGCAGTCGTAAACGTTTGCCGAGTAATGCCTAATGATTTGGCTGTGGCGTAGTTTTCTCATTGCAATCCTTTTAGGTCTAGGCTACTTAATATTAACCTATCGCCTAGGAGGGGTAGGACCTAATGATTTTACTTATCCAGACTATACTGAAACCGATTTCAAAGGGATGGAAGGTTTATTTCCTCCGATAGAGTCTTGGCAAGTACAACGTAGCCAAGCGTTATGGGAGCAGTCACGTACCTTTTATAGTGGCGACATTAATCAAACGGTCAATGACGAGCAATTAGTGCAGGCTAAAACGCTTGCCCTAAAAGCCCTAGAGCAAGATATCACTTTTGGTAATGGATTTGCTCAATTACTAGGGATTTATGAAAAGCTACAAGATATGGATACCGCTAGCCAACTAGCCGATATAGCTTCAGCATTATGGCCTGCTCATCCACAAAACCGTGCTTACCTAGCGGATTATTGGACTAGGCGCAATAATTTAGAAAAGCTACTCCAAGAATGGAATATTTTACTGATTCGCGATCCTAATCTGTCTAAAAAACTATTCCCCGTGCTACTCCAAATAGCAGCCGATCCTAATGCTCAACATTTGCTTTTACCATTTATACAACAGCCACCACCTTGGTGGGAGCGCTTTTTTGCTTTTGTTGCTCAATCGCCAGAGCATGGTGATTTATTAGATCTATTATTTGAAACTCGACGCACCTCAGACAGTGCTTTGACAGTACGCGAATTAAGTATTTATGTAGAGCGTCTAATAAAAGACGGCTTTTGGCCTGAAGCAAAACTCGCTTGGACAGAAAGTTTAGTGAATTATCAGGTAAAACTAGGCGGTAATATATACGATGGTGGATTTGAAGATAGTAATTATAACAAGGGGGGATTTTACTGGCGTATAGTAAAACATAAATTATTTACTATAGAACCTAATATTACACAGGGTATGAAGGGTTCCAAAGCCCTTAGGATTAATCTACGCAACTCGGTAGAGCCGATAAAATTTCAACATATTAGTCAGTTTTTAGTATTAGAACCTAAGCTTTATGAGCTGAAGCTCGCTTATAAAATAGATAAACTTGATACGGCTGAGGGCTTAAGTTGGCGTATTCGCTGTATGGACGCTAAACAAACTTTGCTAGGAGAAAGTACTCCACTTAAAGATCGGACTGCATGGAGTACTTTGAGTATAAGGTTTACTGTTCCTGAAGAGGAAACCTGTAAAGCTCAACTGATTCGCTTAGAAGCAGCTAGCCCCTATGCTAATAAAC
Organism: Thiofilum sp.; assembly: GCF_016711335.1. NCBI lineage: Bacteria > Pseudomonadati > Pseudomonadota > Gammaproteobacteria > Thiotrichales > Thiofilaceae > Thiofilum > Thiofilum sp. Next base: position 2,355,758 of record NZ_JADJTF010000001.1, on the reverse strand, counting down.
AGACGTTTAATGGTACTCTTTGGTTCGACGATTTAAGTATAGTGCCTATAGATGCTAATGGAATTCCCCAAGAATGAGTGTTACTAAAACCCAATGGCTAACTACCGGTATTATCACCTTACTATTTTTAGCTATTCCTATTTTATATAGTGGCCGCACTTTAGAGTCATTATTCATTCTAGAAGCGGCGGCTTTAATATTATTACTACTGGTATTTTGGACGAATAATTGGCGCACTCATATTAGTAAACTAAGCCTATTATTATTGTTTTTAATTTTTATTACACCTTTGGTGTATTTAATTCCCCTGCCTTATGAGTGGTGGATAGAGCTACCAGGTAGAGAACGTTATCAAGCATCATTACAATGGTTAACTCAACAAGCCAATCTTAAGCCTTATTTAGCTATTAGTGTTATACCTTATAAAACAGTGCATGCTTTTTTAGCTATGCTCCCTTTAATAGCTATTGTAGTCGCTACTACTACCTTAAATGCCAAACAACGTTATTATTTAGTTATCTTATTGTTAGTACTAGCTAGCTTCCAAGCTGTGCTTGCACTTATGCAATATACCAATCCTAATGCAGAGGTATTGAAATGGCTCTCTGCCGATACTGGCCGCAGCTCACAAGGTACTTATCGTAACCGTGATCATCTAGCTACCTTTCTGGTCATCTGCTTACCCATCGCAATAGGGCTGACAATTTATAGTATTGGGCTTAAAACTAGAGATCATGAACATCGAGAAACTCATGAATGGCGTATCAGCACTACCCTATTTTATTTAGTTTTATTACTAATTATTTTAGTGGGTGCGGTATTTACGCGTTCTCGTGCAGGTGTACTACTTACTATTTTGGCTCTTCTAATTACCCTACCTACCTTTGCACCTCATATGGGGGGACGCAAAACTTTTGGAGTAGTGGCTAGTATTTTGGGATTAGGATCAGCTTTATTAGCTAGTATAGGTCTAGTTCCAGTCCTAAATCGTTTTATTGTAGCTAGCCCCGCAGAAGATGAGCGCTGGCGCATGTTTGCAACTACTATTAAGGCTATTAAAGAATTCTTTCCAGTAGGATCGGGGCCTAGTACTTTCCAAGAAATTTATCGTAGTTTCCAGCCAGTCGAACAATTACATTTTATTAACCATGCTCACAATGACTATCTGGAGCTAATTCTAGAGATAGGTGCTTTGGGTATTGTCTTACTCTTGCTCACTTTAGTGGTGTATATCATGGGCTGGGTGGCTATGTGGGGTACTCGCTGGGATCGGGAGCGAATTATTAAAGTGGCGGCGGGTATTGGGATTTTGTTATTCATGCTGCATGCTATTTTAGAATTCACCTCTCATACGCCTGCTAACGCTATGTTTTTAGCCTTTTTAGCGGGGCTATTTTTAAAATTACCCAGTCGCGCTCAACTAGCCTCTAACCATCACCATCATCATGATGACGACGACAGGTAGTGCGTTTTTGCGCTACCTTGTAGTTATACTCTTGCTCTCCTCCTCTCACCTGTCCTTTCTATGGTCTTTCAAATAGCTGCTATCTTTTAAGATAGCTTAAAGCTTTCTTGCTAATAGTCTTTAGCACTAAAATACCCTAATCATTTTCCCATACAAATAAATATACCCTAAGTAAACAACTACTTATCAGTCTATGATTACTAACCAATAACCATTGGCACGACATCTGCTTATATTCCTTCAAACATTATTATTTTACAGCTAGGACAAACATAAACTTGCCTAAGTGTTGTTAAGGAATCAAACATGAGCTTTTTACAATTAAAACAACAGGTAACTGTGCCGGAAGGACAGTTAGGTCTTTTGTATCGTGATCAACAATTTCAACGTATTTTAACGTCTGGCGTTTATAGTTTTTGGTTCTGGGAGGGCAACTATAGCCTGCAACTCTATGATACTAGCGGAGCTTTAAAGCCGATTACGGATGAAAAAGTGTTAGATCTGATGGCTCACTACCCTAGTGCTTTCAAAGATTATGTGGTTGAGTGGTCAACCACTATGCACCAAGTAGGGCTAGTGTATCAAAATAAAGTACTGAAAGACTTATTGCCTCCCGCACGTCAAGGCGCTTATTGGAAACCTAATAAGCCTATAACCTTTGAATGGTTGGATATTACAGATGAATTTACTATTCCGCCCTCTTTAGCGCGTCTGATTTTAAGTAGCAAAGATACTATAGTCATGCGTGCCGCTAATATGGCTGTGCAATCCACCATTATTCCAGAAGGTCACATGGGATTTTTGGAGGTTGACGGACAACAATATAGCATTCTCAAGAGTGGTCAACATGCATGGTGGACATTCAATCGACGCTTAGTAGTGCAACAAATGGACTTGCGCCTGCAAAATATGGAAATCAATGGTCAAGAAATTTTGACTAAGGATCGAGTGAGCTTACGCATTAATTTATCAGCTACTTGGTTAATCCAAGAACCTATGCTGGTAAAAACCGCCTTAGCTGACGTCCATGACTTTTTATATCGTGAATTGCAATTAGCTTTGCGCAGTGTGGTATCAACGCAAACTTTGGACGAGTTATTAGAAGATAAAAATCTATTAAATCAACAGGTGCTCACTATTGCCAGCAGTAAATGCACTGAGTACGGTCTTAACTTAAAAAGTGTTGGGGCACGCGATATTATTTTACCCGGTGATATGAAAGCGATTTTAGCTGAAGTAGTGGAAGCACAGAAAAAGGCTGAGGCTAATTTAATTAAACGTCGTGAAGAAACTCAGGCTACGCGCTCCTTGCATAACACCGCCAAAGTCATGGAAGGTAATCCGATTCTATTGCGCTTGAAAGAGCTGGAAATTTTAGAAAAAATTACCGCGAATGTGCAAAATCTTAATGTGTATGGCGGCTTAGATAGTGTGATGCATCAAATGGTGCATCTGACTGACACTACCAAAACACCGTAAAACTCAGGAGCTAGCCTACTTTGAGGACTAGCTCTTGTCTCAATAGTTACGGTTATTGTTGACAATATTTTTGATGTACTCCCTTGCAAAATCAACTAAGCTCTTTCCAAAGCCCTTCCATAGGTTTTAATAATTAACCAATTAATAAAATTGTCGACTATTTCAGGTAATTCCTCTTTAAAAAAATCTAAACTACGCTACACTCTGTTCAAGACTTGAGAGAGAGTTTTTTAGGCATTGCACTGTAGTGGTGTAGTGCTGCTAGTAGGATTGATTAACTGAAGGAGGAGCCTTCTAATGAAAAAACTGACCTATGTTTTAGGTGTTGCATTAACTGCATTCAGTCTTAATGTGTTAGCTGCGGATGAAATGGGTACGGAAGCTGAAGCGCAAGCGATGAGTGAAAAAGCCGCTACATTAGTGAATGAAAAAGGTGAAGAAGCTTTCACTGTATTCGCTGATAAAGCGGGTGGCTATCAAGAAAAAGATCTATACGTATTTTGTATGGATTTAGAAGGCAAAATGTTATCTCATGCAGTAAAGCCTGAATTAGTCGGTCAAAATATGAAAGACTTCGATAAATACGGCGATAAACTGTTCCTCAATATGATCGATATGGCTAAATCCGAAGCGGGCAAAGGCTGGGTTGAATACAAATGGCCTTATCCCGGAACTGAAGACCTAAAAGCTAAGAAAAGCTATGTAATGAAAAACGATAAAGGCTTTTTCTGTGGTGTAGGCGCTTACGCGGCTCAATAATCACACTGATTGAATGTTCTATCTATTCAACTAGGTAGAACATTCCATAGCTCAAGTGATTAATAATAAAACCACTGCATGAGCTGAAATACCTTCCTTCCGTCCTTCAAATCCCAAACGCTCCGTCGTAGTAGCTTTAACATTAATTTGCTCAATCGAGCATTGCAAATCAGCCGCTAAACTCTCTCGCATAGCATTAATATGCGGAGCCATTTTAGGGGCTTGGGCAATAATAGTGCCGTCTAAATTACCTAGCTTATAACCTTTTTCCTGTACCAAACTAAACACATGGCGTAATAAAATACGGCTATCAATATTTTTATATTCACTCGCGGTATCAGGAAAATGTTTGCCAATATCCCCTAAAGCACAAGCTCCTAATAAAGCATCACAAATGGCATGAATTAATACATCACCATCAGAATGTGCTTTAAAAGCATGAGTATGGGGTATTTGCACCCCACCTAAGACAATAAAATCTCCCTCCCTAAAAGCGTGTACATCATAACCATGTCCTATTCTCATACTGCACCTACATCTTGCTATTGTTGTAAAGCTAAGGCTTTATTATGACGGCTAATCATTTTGGCACACATAAAGCTGCCACCATATAAAACAATACTCAATACAATCATACTATAACCGTATATAGGCTCGGCTCCAGTACTCAAAAAGCCTAAGGTTACATATACTAAGGAAATTAAAATAGCATAGACATAAGCTTTACCGGAGTTTTGTATCACACCACGTACTAAAACTACTAAAGGAATTAATAATAGACTCAACTCCAACGCTAGAGGTACATATTGCACCGTAGCTAATTGAGTATTCCAAATTAATATTAAGGCTATTAAGCCTAATAAGCCGCTTAAACTTAAGGCTTTCCAATACCAAGGAATACTAATCATAATTTCGTTGCCATTATTGCTAAGCGCTTACCTAAAGCGGTGCATAAACGCTTTTCTTCATCACTTAAAGGACGCTTACTATCGCCCCCCGATACATGAGTAGCACCATAGGGCGCACCACCGCTTTGGGTACTGATTAAATCCGCATTAGAATACGGCAAACCCAAAATCACCATACCATGATGCAATAGCGGTAACATCATGGATAATAAAGTGCTTTCTTGTCCACCATGCAAACTAGAAGTTGAGGTAAACACAGCGGCTGGTTTATCGATCAAGGCTCCCGCTAACCATAAACTACTGGTCTGCTCCCAAAAATACTTTAAGGGGGCTGCCATATTGCCAAAGCGCCCCGGACTACCTAGAGCTAGCGCAGCACAGTGCTTTAAATCCTCTAAACTGACATAAGGTGCACCTGAAGCGGGAATAGTATCTTCCACTGCTTCACACACCGTCGATACCTCTGGCACTGTACGCAGTTTAGCCTCACACCCAGCGACAGACTCCACCCCACGCGCAATAGAGTGCGCCATAGCTGCGGTATTACCTTGACGGCTGTAATACAAAATCAATACGCTCTTCACGCCTTAGTCCCCTTCTCTTAATTGCAGCAATATTTCTGCTAAAGCTAAATCACTAGGGCGAGTAATTTTAATATTCCAAGCATCGCCCTCCACTAGCTGGGGCTTTAAGCCTAAAGACTCTAGCGCTGAGGCTTCATCCGTAATCGCTGTTCCCGCCGCTAAGCCCTGTTCCAATGCTTGTTTGATTACCCCTAAAGGAGCGGCTTGTGGGGTCAAAGCATGCCATAGTCTGTCTCTAGGTTCGGTATGTACTACTAAACTCTGCTCTGTCGCTCGCTTCATAGTGTCACGTACTGGATAGCCTAATAATGCACCCGCTGGGTTTTGCTGTGCTACTGCTACCAAGTGATTGAGATCGGTCTGGCTCAAGCAAGGACGTGCCGCATCATGTACTAATACTAGGGTTTCATCTTCTAGATGCAATACCTCGCTTAAATAGCGCAAACCACTTAGCACTGAATCGGCTCGCTCCTTACCGCCTTCAGCACGAAAAATCGGTGTAATGGTGTGCCCAAATTCTAAGTGCCCCCAATACGGATCATCCGCACTGACCACGACCACGATTCCGGCAATGACTGCATGCTCGACAAAACAATCGAGTGTGTGCTCTAGCACCGTTTTGCCGCGCAGGGTTAAGTATTGTTTGGGACGATCCGCTTGCATACGCTTACCGACCCCCGCAGCGGGAATCACTACCCATGCTTTAGTATTACTCAACACGTACTCCAGTAGTGGTATTGGTAGGAGCAGGCGCTAACATTGGGGTTTCAGGCTGGTTTTTAAGAATCACCTGATAAAATGTTTCGCTTTGTTTAACCATCCCTAACTCACTGCGTGCATAATCCTCAATCGTGTCATTATCTTGCGTAATACTGGTGACATCGGCTTGTAATTGGCGATTACGCTCGGCTAATTGCTGATTTTCATCTTGTTGGGTTTGAATACGCTGCTCTAATTCCCAGATTTCAGGATAGCTTCCCGACCCTACCCAAATCCGAATACTAAATACAAACAGCACAATCCCCAACACCCATAATATGATTGGTGTTAGCTTCATTCTCGATCCTAAAACAAAGGCTCTAACGCCTAGCGCTATTAAGCATACCAAAGCACACTACATATTGCAGGCAAAGTCCATTATTTAAAGCTTGGATCAATAGATTTACACTGTTTCTAAGTATCCAGCTAAAGTAATCGTGCATTTCCTCCGCAGACGCTGTAAATACGTCCTTGTACGCTTCAAGGCGGCATCCTTACCGCCAAGACTGCTCCAAAAACACACGATTACTTTTAACTCAAACTTACTATCTCTAATGGATAGAGCACTCTACCAAGGGCTTACTTCAACCGTTGTCCCTCAACGCTTATACTCGAACTTCAAACCTGCTACCGACCACTCGCTAAAGGATTATTCATGCGCCCATTATTGCTCAGTGCAGTACTTGATAAAGAATTTGAGGCCACCCTGCACGGTAGTCATACTCCGGTGATGCTGTGGGGACCGCCCGGCGTAGGTAAATCGCAAATCGTAGCACAAGTGGGACAGCGCCATCAGGTGGCTGTGATTGATATTCGTCTCTCACAAATGGAGCCTAGTGATCTGCGGGGTATTCCATTTCGTGAGCAGGGGCTAGTGGAATGGGCAATTCCTGCCATGCTCCCTAATACACAACGTCATGGTGCACAAGGTATTTTATTCTTAGATGAAATTACTTCCGCTGTACCGAGTGTCTCAGCCGCCGCTTATCAGCTAATCTTAGATCGACGTTTAGGTGATTATACTGTGCCGGAAGGTTGGGCTATTTTTGCGGCGGGTAATCGTCAGGGTGATAGAGGTGTGACCTATACTATGCCCGCCCCCCTCGCTAATCGTTTTTCACATTTTGAAGTGGATATTAATCTGGATGATTGGGTGGCATGGGCGTATCACAGTGGTATAGACGAACGCATTATTGGCTTTTTACGTTTTCGCCCTGAATTACTATTTAAATTTGATCCAGCCCAAAATCCCGTAGCCTTCCCTACCCCGCGCTCGTGGGAATTTGCGCATCGCGCTTTACAAAAGTTTGCCCACTCGCCGCAATTATTACTCCCCACTCTACAAGCTTGTATTGGTCAAGCGGCTGGAATTGAACTCAAAGCCTTTATTGATCACCTTGATCATATGCCCAATCTTGATGCTATTTTACGCGGCGAAACGGTAAAAACGCCTAAAGAGGTTGATTTACAATATGCCATTGCATCGGCTTTAGTGGGGCGAGCGATTCGCGCTAAAGGGAGTAGCTCAGCGCTGGAAGTCTACGGACATATTTTGACTTATGCTAAAACCCTACCTTTACGTGAAATGGGGGTGATGTTGGTGTCTGATATGTTCCGTGCAGTGGGTGATAGCATTTTTGCAGTGCCTGCTTTTGCACAATGGGCTGAAACCATCGGCGATGTCATGCTCTATGACTGATCTCACCCCCCAAGCCATTGAAGACAAAATCGTCGCAGCGCGTACCCGTTTAATTTTAGATAAACCCTTCTTAGGTGCTTTAGTGCTACGCCTGCCCTTACAAGCAGCCGATCCTTCATGGTGTGTCACCACCGGAACCGATGCACGTAAGTTTTATTATAACCCTGCCTATATTGCCGAGCTGCGCCCCGATGAAATGCAATTTGTGCTAGCGCATGAAGCCTTGCATTGTGCTTTAGGGCATTTTGCACGACGCCAGCATCGCGTGAAGCATCGTTGGGACTTAGCGTGTGATTATGCACTCAATCCGATTTTACTGGATGAAGGTTTAAAGCCGCCCCCCGGCATGATCATGCTTAAGCAATATGTGGGAATGACCGCCGAGGAGATTTATCCCTGTATCGCCGATAACGATAGGTCTGAGACGCTAGATCAGCATTTATACGATAAAGAGGATAATCCTAATGAAGGGGGTCAACACTCACAATCTAATCCACTCGATCAACGCAATACTCAACCTAAACCTCAAACACCTTCTAAGCAAGACACTGAACAAGGTGAACAACCTAATCCACCCTCGGCACGCTCGCAACAACCGCCTGAATTTGATCCCTCGGCATTAGGTGGCAATCCTCCACCGCCTTTAACCCCTGCCGAGGTAGAAGAGCTGGCGCTGCAATGGCAACAACGTCTAGCAGGAGCGGCTCAACAAGCCGAGCAAGCCGGAAAGCTTAGTGGAGTGATGAAGCGTTTAGTTGAGGAGATGCTACGACCGCGTTTACCGTGGCGCAGTGTGTTAGCGCATTATCTAACCGGAATGGCGAGAGATGACTATAGCTATACTCGTCCCTCGACACGGCGCGGAAATCCAGCGATTTTTCCGAGTCTCAAAAGTCAGCAGATTAATGCAGTGGTAGCGGTAGATGTGAGTGGCTCGATTAGTCATGAGCAATTGCAGGAATGTTTAGCCGAGCTTAATGCGCTAAAGGGGCAGATTCGGGCGGGAATTACGCTGATTGCGTGTGATGCTGAGATAGTGGCGGGGTTTCCGCGTCAATTTGAGCCTTGGGAGGAAGTGGTATTGCCTGCGGAGATTGCGGGGGGCGGAACAACTGATTTTCGTCCAGTGTTTGAATGGGTAAATCGACAGGATCGCATGCCGGATATAGTAATTTACTTTACTGATGCACAGGGCTTTTTCCCGCAGATAGTACCGCATTATCCAGTGTTGTGGTTGGTAAAAGGAAGTGCGGGAGTACCTTGGGGAATTAGGGTGCAGTTGAATTGAATACTTTGAAATGCTGCCTATAAGCAGTATATTTTTCTTAAAGACCTACTATTATGAGTTAAAAATAGTGTTTTCTCCCTCTATCTATTGGATTAACGATATTCAACCGCTCCGCTTAGCTATTATGCCACGTCCAAAAGGTGGTGAGTGGTTAAAAGAAGAAATCATGGCTTGGAAAGCTAACTCTATTGATTGCGTAGTTTCATTACTTGAACCGCAGGAGGTTAGAGAGCTAGAGTTAAAACAAGAACCCTATTTATGCGCCGAGGTGAATATCAAGTTTCTCTCATTACCTATCGCTGATAGAGGCACTCCGACATCTATTAATGAATTTTCATTAATACTTGATCAGGCTTATGATGTGCTTATGCAAAATAAATCTGTTGCTATTCATTGTCGTGCAGGAATAGGTCGATCAGGATTATTTGCAGCTTGCCTTTTACATCAATTGAACACTCCCTTTGAAAATATCTTCCCTATACTGAGTAAAGCCCGAAATATTGTAGTCCCTGATACAGAGGAGCAAATCGCTTGGGTTAAAAAATATATCTTTGAAAGAAACCAAAGCAATCAAATTTAAAATCTCTTAGGTAAGACTAACAATTTCTATAGCTTATTAACTTACTTGCCTAGCAAAGCCTTAGCCGCTTGTTGAATCATCTTCGTCAAAGGCTCCAAATGCTTACGCATCACCGAACCCACCGCATCACTCCCGCCAAAAATCGGATTCAAACTATCCTCACCCAACTGTGCTAACACCAAAATAGAGCGCAGATACTCCTGATACTCACGAGGCAATACCTGCAATACCTCGACCAATGCCTCCGGTGTCCCCACCCCTTGACAATACTCATCCGCCCGCATCAATGCCACCTCAATAGTCACCCCTCTAGCTTCAGGAAATGGCACATTAAAACGTTTCTGAATCGCGCGAAATAGCGAAATCACCACCTCTTGATCGGTGGGCTTATCTAAAGCTAGCAGTAATGCCTGTAACCACTTTTGTCCGCCCTCACTTAATGTATGCTCTAACACATTAGCAAAAGGATTATTAGCTGCTAATAGTTCACTCAAGCTTTCCCTAATACTTACTGCTAACGGGTGCGCTGGCACAGGGAGCGGAATGTGGGCTGCATCGGCATGAAGAAATCCAACATAAAATGCATTTTTGCGCTTAGCACGATTCCAGAGCTTTTCGCGCTCACTACCGTCTAATAACTCGCCCTGTAAACACAAACGCACCGTATCGACTATATCTAACGCCACCTCTTCAAAAGGCAAAAATTCAATCAAATAAGCTACTAATTCCTTACCCAGCTCGCCCTGCACTACTACCGATTTTTCCAATAAACGCCGTGCTGTATCAGCATTGGGATAAGCCCACCATGCACGACGGGCTAAATCATGACTTAACTCTGGATTATGCACGACTGCTACAATAGCCTCCGGCTCACCCAATAACAGCATCTGCTCTAGATTATTGCGGGCATGTCCGGTGCGCGTCCAACGACGTAAAAACACCGGATAGCCGCCGGGCGAACCTGTCACTTTTAACGACAACCACTCCCGTATCCAGCGCAAATACTGTTCATCACGCGTCGTGGGGTTTAGTCTGATTTTGGCTTCACCTTTAGGCGTCAGGGCATACAAGGTTAGGTTGGATTCATCGATGCGAATAGCCTGTACCGGCTGGGCGAAAAGCACATTGAGGCGCAAATTATCTTCATGAGCAAGTTGCATATAAAAACTCTTATTTATCTGCTAAAGGATATAAAGGCATCAAATGCGTTGTTGTCTCATGCCGATTCAGTGGATATTTAAAGGCTTTTACGGCTTTGATCAGTGCTGATCCATCCCACTTTTTGCTGGAGGCGTCTTTGCTATACAGGGCTTGCTCTAAACTATCCATAGCTGCTTTTAATTCAGGGGTGGCTATGGCACGCAGATTCACCCATTGCGGACTCGGCACAGCTAAGACATCTCGTGCCCATGCGGTTAAGCCTAATTGCGCCCCTTGTTTATCATGTTGAGCGCAGGCGCTAATGAGTTGATTTAAACTACCGCGCTGCAAGCTTTCCTGCATACTACTCATAGACTGAGCCTTATACTTACCTCGGCGATAGGCAAGTGCTGCAATCACTCCCCCATTAACACTAATAAAACCGCCCACAACCACCAAGGCATAGTGTGTTGAGGTCTGGTGTCGCTTGAGGGTTGTGCGCTAGGGAGCTGGGCGCTATGTTGAGGTTCAGGTTTGGCGACTGTAGCAGGATCGGGAGTATTCACAACCAAAGGTTCGCCCCCTACTTTAAATTGTGTAGCATCTAAACGCGCCAATTCTTGCTGTTGTGTTTTAGTATTCCACCAATCCAAAGTAATTTCAGGAATGGTAAACTCTCCACCACCAGAGGCTATAAATACCCATTTCTCCTGACGAATACCAATCACTCCATCGTCGCGCACTTGGTCATTGAATAAGGGCTGATCACTATATGCCTTCATACCTACTGGCACTGGAATAGTCAATGCAGGTAACTGCTCTGCCGCTAAACCTTCCGCCATAATCGCAATGGTTAAGGTGACTGGTTCACCCGCTTTGAGCTGATCTAAAGGTTTATCCCATGAAGCATTTAAACTAATATTTTTAGCGGGTAACCAATATTGTCCGGTGTAATTCGGATCTTGTGGGGCGATGGTAATATCAAACGGTTTAGAAAAACGCCGGACGCTCTTCCCCCCCAAACTAAAAGCAAAATAGTGTCCTAATGGGTCATTATTAGCATTAGCATCTGGAATCACCCCATCAAAAATAGTACGCCCAATGGTTAAAGTGCCACTTTGCTGGGACATTAAAGCAAATTTACGTTCAATTACATCATAGCGCTTACCTTGTATTACCCTATTATGCGCTGTGGGTGAACCGAGTTGGCGTACTAGACCTTTACCCTGCTCAATTTGTGGTAGCGTTAAGGAAGCTTGGGTATTATCCAGACGCACACTCGCTAATAAGCGCTGAGTTAAAATAATTTGCTGCTGTACTAGTGGATTTTTTGGCTCTATTTCAAATTCGATTAACACATCCGCTGAGGTAGATTTGCCTTTATCATTATTAGTGCTGTTGGGGGTAGTATCGTCATTAATGGTGAGCACAATCGGATCTGTTATTTCTGCTCCCACCGTAATAGCGGGAATCACTAATTTTCCAGACTTGCGTGGATAGAGAGATAAAATCCAGCGTGAGGTTTGCGAGCTAGTCCCATTAATTAAACTAAACTGGCTTTCATGGCGCTGCGAGGCAATTTCAAAATCATCATTCAGCACCGACAAATCAGGCGCAACCCCTGTACCGTGGTTGGCGGTAATGGTGAGTTGTAACGCATCTCCATAAGTCAATTCCGTTTGATCGACACTACTACTGACCGTCGCCCAACTCAGATTAACCATCATTAGCCATAATAAGCTAACTATTATAATACGCTTTACCATTGTGAACCCTGCTGTTGTGGAGCACGCTGTTGATATTGATATAAAAACTTACGTCGCCATAATTCTGCCGGATCATCGGGAATCCGTCTCAACCATTGCTCGGTCGCTTGTTGTTGCTCGCGACTTTGCTCACTGGATTCGGGTGTAGGAGCACTATTAGTCTGAGCGGTATTAGGTGACTGTTGTGACTCTGGTCGCGTCTCTTTTGGCTCTGGTTCAGCAGCCTCTGGTTGGGTGTCCTTAGCTGCGGCTGGGTCTTGAGATTTAGGCTGTTGGTCGCTTTGCCCTTGACTGTCTCCGGCTTGCTCCGCGTTTTGATTCTGCTGTTGATCAGATGCACCTGATTGAGGGTCAGAGGACTGTGATGAGTTTTGGTTTTGCTGCTGTTCTTGTTGGTTCTGATTCTGTTGTTGATTTTGCTGGGCTTGTTGCTGTTTTTTTAACTCGTCCTCAACCACTTTACGATTATACAGTGCATCCTGATGTTGAGGATCTTGGTTTAATACTTGATCATAAGCATTTAAGGCTTCTTGCAGCTTACCTTGCTTGGCTAGAGCATTAGCATAATTATAGCGATCTGTAAGCGCAGTCTGGTTTTTATAATATTGCTCTGCTGCTGCCCAATTTTTTCCTTCATAGGCTGCGGCAGCTTTCCAATCGGGACGCTCGAACTGTTGCTCGGCTTGTTTAAAATCCTGCTGCTGCATGGCTTGCATCGCCTGTTGATCTGGCGTTTGAAATAAATGCGCCAATTCCACAGCCAACACTGGTTCTGGACGAGCACTTAGTAGCAAAGCCACCGCTAGCACTAGCCAACCACGCCTAAAAATACCCAACACTAATGGAATGAGTGGAATCAGAAACCAATAGCCTGCATTTAACCAAACTTCTACCTGTTGATTTTGTAATTGCGGCGCTTGAGCTTGAATATGCTGCTCCCAGAAAGCTTGTAGTTGCGCAATTTCACTATCATTAATCGTGGTTTCTAAGGCTAAACCTTGTCCTGCCGTAGCGACTGCTGCAATGGCCGTTTTATTGACTTCAGCCATGACGGTGCGACCTTGATCATCTTTAAGAAAACTTTGATTCGGAATAGGAATAGGTGCGCCCTTTTCAGTGCCTATCGCTAAAGTGGATACCATAAAACCTGCACTTCGTGCGACTTGTGCTGCCTCTACAGCCAGTGCTGCATCATCAACGCCATCCGTCACTAATAAAATATCGCCTTGTTGCGCATTGGCTTGAGTGAGTAATTGCTGCGCTTGGGTAATGGCAGGGGCAAAACGACTACCTAATGCGGGCATAATATCGGGCGTTAAATTTTTAATTTGTTCCGCAATAGTGACGGTATCAGTCGTCAGAGGTGTTACCACAAACGCATCACCTGCGAACACAATCAAAGCGGTTTGTCCGTCTTTGCGCTGCTTTAAAATATCTAATATTTTAAAACGGGCTTGATTCAGGCGATCTGGCGCTACATCTTTAGCCCACATCGAAATAGACAAATCTAAACCAATCACTAACGCATGCGGATTGTTATACACGGGTACTTCACGCTTTTGCCAAGTAGGACCCGCTAAAGCTACTACCGCTAATACCCAAGCTAAACCTAATAGTATTAGTGACCAGCGTTGTGACTCTGCCATTTTTCCAGTGAGCACAAAGGGCGCTAGTTTGTCATCGATCCAGTGTTGCCATTGCGTTTGTTTAGGCGCATAGATCAGCCATAACACTAAAGGGAGTGCTACTAATAACACCAGCCACCAAGGATATAAAAAGTGCAATTCAGACCAGTCCACTTTATTCCATGCGCCTCCACACTAATAGACCCACACCTAGAAACAAGGCTAGTGCCAAAGGCCAAGTAAATAACTCACGCTGCGGTCGCCATTGTTTGCCTTCTTGCTCAATCGGCTCTAAACGATCTAGTTCAGTATAGATGCGCTCAAATTCGGTGGTATCGCGTGCACGGAAATATTGCCCTCCGGTTTTACTGGCAATCAGCTTTAATAAGCCCTCATCCAAGTCAGCCGAAGGATTAGTTAAGGAAAATCCAAACGCACTTCTCACTGCATTCGCCTCGGAGCCAATACCTACTGTATAGATTTTTAATCCCGACTTTGCCGCCATATCAGATGCCTCCGCCGGATTAACCGAGCCTGCGGTATTAGCTCCATCCGTCATTAGAATCAGCACACGATTTTTTTCAGGATTATCTTTTAAACGTTTGAGGGCTAGACCAATCGCATCGCCAATCGCGGTGCGCTCGCCCGCTAAACCAATAAAGGATTCACGCATTAAACGTCTAACAGTTGCGGTATCAAAGGTGAGCGGAACCTGTAAATAGGCTTGATCTGCAAATACGATCAGTCCTAAACGGTCGCCTTGGCGCCTTTGAATGAAATCACTAGCTACCCATTGGGTCGCTGTTAATCGATCTACCACTCGACCATTTAGTTCAAAATCCTCTTCACGCATACTGCCAGACAGATCCACTGCAAGCATTAAATCACGCCCACTAAACGGTAATGACACCGGTTCTCCAATCCAAACCGGACGCGCTAATGCGAGCACTAAAGTGCCCCAGATCATGCCTGCTAATAATAATTTTAGGCGACTACTCCATGTACTTTGCTCCACCCACTCCCCTAATTCAAACTCAGTCAAGCTCGGCACTTTTAAGGCTAGCGTATTGTCCGCGCTAATTTTGGGAAACAACCAGTACACCACTAGCGGCAAAGGTAATAAAGCCAGCGCCCACCACCATAAGAGTTCGTACATACTACGCCCTCCTCAAATGGGGTTTGAGTTGGGCATTAATCCAACTACGTACTTGCGCAACTAATTGCTTAGTATTGACATCTTCCACCGGGCGATAGGGCATTTCGCTTAATGCTTTGGCTAAATCAGGATTCATACCTTGCTTGCCTGCTTGCTGCAAAAAGGTTGCCCAAGCCGTACCCGCTAAACCCGCCGTTGCAGTACGTCCATATTGCTGCATAGCGACCCGCCGCAATAAGGCTGAAATGTGCTGTACTAATTGACGCTTATCGTTTTGATAGTGTTGTTCAATGGTGTCTAATTCTTTAAGTGCCTGTTGAATAGCCAAGCGTTGCTGGTTGTGTTGGCGCTTGAAATACCACACCAACAAAGCACCGATAGTTACCAGTATTAAAGCCAATAGTAACCACCACCCCATTGCAGGAGGCCACCAACCCACGGGATCAGGAAAATGAATCGGGCGTAGCGGTAATTCTGCGGTATTGGGGGTCATGCAATACCCCGCGCTAATAAACGTAGGCGCTCGGTAGTATTCATATCAGTACTTAACGTCAAAAAGCTCATACGATACCGTCTAGCAAATTGTTTTAATTGCTTGAGTTGTAGACTAGAGCGCTCAGCATAACGTTCCCGAAAACGTTGTTGCAATAACATCCATAAACTATTACGCCCATCGGTGAGGCGTAGTTTACCATTCAGATTAGCGGGCATTTGTGCTTCAAAGGGGTCTTGGATATGAATCAAACCTAGCTCACAATGCTGTGACATTAAAGCTAATTGACGTAAAGCAGCCGGAGTAGTCTGTCTAAAATCACTAATGATCAGTACTTGAGTACCAGCACTAGCCACTCGCCTTAAACGCCCCCAACTATCATCTAATAGATTTAATGCCGTCTGAGCAGTGGGCTGTAATTGGGTGGTATCCGCAATACTGCGCAATAAATGCAAGGCCGCACCCCGCGTATGACTAGGCTTTAATTCTCCGCAGTGGTGACTACTTTGCACAAAGCCCCCGACTCGATCACCCGCTTCAATGGTTTTCCATACCAATAAGGCGGCTACCTCAGCGGCTAAGACACTTTTAAACCGTCCCCGCGTAGCAAAATACATCGAGGGGCGCATATCCACCCAGAGCATGACCGGACGTTCACGCTCCTCTTGGAAGACTTTGGTATGCACCTTGCCGCTACGGGCTGTCACGCGCCAATCAATGGTACGAATATCATCGCCTGCTTGATAAGGGCGTGATTCAGCAAAATCCATCCCGCGCCCTTTAAATACCGTGCGATACCCACCCGACGTACTCGCCTTAGCGTGTTTTTTAGCGCGTTGTAAGGCTGCGACCTGTGCTTTTAAACGAATAAGGGTGTTTAAAGAGCTATAAACAATACCGTCACCCGCTTGCATTTAGGGTACTGCCACCACATTGAGTAATTCAGTAACTAAGCCTTGGCGTGTCATACCGTCGGCTTCAGCTTCAAAAGTCATAATAATACGATGACGCAACACATCGTGAGCGATTGCTTGAACGTCTTCAGGACTGACAAAATCACGTCCTTTGAGCCACGCATAGGCACGCGAACAACGATCTAAGGCTAGAGTTGCACGCGGACTCGCTCCAAAGGCAATACTACCCTTAAGCAATCCACCATAAGGTCCGGGTTTACGGGTTGCCATGACTAATTGCACGATATATTGCTCTACATTTTGTGCCATATAGAGGCTCAATACTTGTTGCCGTGCTGCAAATATATCCGCTTGTGTCACCAGTACTTGCTTTACTTTAGTGTCATGACGTACTTGCTGGAGCGCTTCTTGGCGAGCCAATTGCAGTATTTGGTACTCCTCATCCACGTTTGGGTAATCGACCAATACATGCATTAAAAAGCGGTCTAATTGCGCCTCAGGTAATTGGTAAGTACCCTCTTGCTCAATTGGATTTTGAGTGGCCATGACTAAAAAAGGTTCAGGTAGCTTCCATGTAGTACCGGCTACCGTAATCTGCCGCTCCGCCATCGCCTCTAAAAGGGCAGACTGTACCTTAGCAGGCGCACGGTTGATCTCATCCGCCAGAATCAGATTATGAAAAAGTGGACCTTTTTGAAATTTAAAGCTGCTATCACTGGGATAAAATACTTCAGTTCCCGTGATGTCAGCGGGTAATAGATCGGGAGTAAATTGCACACGGTGAAAATCCCCCTCTATGCCCTGACCCAGTATTTGAATGGCTCGTGTTTTAGCCAGCCCAGGTGCACCCTCTACTAATAAGTGCCCATCGGCTAAGAGGGCAATGAGCAAACGATTGATGAGTTGGCTCTGACCGATGATTTTACTGCTGAGATAATGGGCCAAATTGTCAAAATTTTGTTTTTGATTCATCAGAAATTCTCTGGTTGAACCCCGTCACTTTAGGGGGATATACTGGCTGGGGAGAGCTTTAACCTCTTCCAAATTCGCCCTGATGGACGTAGATTGAAACATGCTCAAAAGCCATTTAAATGTGTATGATGGAATATACGCACTATTGATTGATATGCAAGTTTTCAGAGGTTAATTATGCGCATCCAAGCTCAGATCGAGTCAACTTTACAAGCGACCTTTGTTCCTGACTTTTTGCAGGTGGACAATGAAAGCCATATGCACAATGTCCCGCAAGGCTCGGAGTCGCATTTTAAAGTGACTATCGTGAGTGAGCAATTTGCAGACAAGAAATTAGTAGCTCGACACCGACTTGTCAATCAAGCTTTAAGGGATGAATTGCCCCAAATCCACGCTTTAGCGTTGCACACTTTAACACCGGAGGAGTATTTTGCTCGTGCGGGCAAGGTAGCCGATTCGCCTTTATGTATGGGAGGCTCTCAACATGGGTGAAGTACTTCCGTTTCGTCGCAAAAGTGTCGACGCTGATCAAGGTGAAGGGCTAATGCTGTGCAAAAGCAAGTTTCACAAATGGGAACTGGTGCAAGAAAAACAATTTGATGTACGCTTGGGTAGACTCATTACCTTATATAAATGTAAGCGCTGCGGCGTGACCAAGACTGAGGCGCGTTAGCACACCACCTAAAACCGCATTAAAGACAAAATGCTCTCTGATTGTAAATAATCAGAGGGTACTTTTTCATTACACCAATGCCTGCACAAACTCAACTCCAAACCCGTTAGCTCTGCGACTAAACTAACATCCAAACCTTTAGCTAACATACGTCGTGCTACCTCATATTTTTCCTCACTCTTACCCTTTTCCACTCCAAGCTGCATACCTTCAGCTTTGCTTTTCTCTATCGCTTCTTCCCATTCTTTGATGCGTAATTGTTCCTCGCTGTATTCATCTTTCATACGCGCATATTCAGCAGGGGTGATATGGTCTTTTTCAATAAGTTGTAAGACACGTTGCACGCAAGCATTTTGGTAATCAGCTTCGTTGACCTCCCCATCAAGGCTATCATTAATCGCTAAAAGCCATTCGCGCCATGCTTCAGGCGTTTCGTCGTTGACATACTTGGGGCATAAATAGAGGATTTTATGTGGAATTTCGCCGACTCCTTTGCCATGACGATTTTTAGGGTCGAATTCGATTTGGAGCATATCTTCATCCTCGGCAAATAGATCAAAACGGCTATCAACAGAGCCGATAGGACGCTCAAAGGATTTTTCTGTTTCTACCTGATCGATTTGTAGCTCGATCCCTAGAATATCTTTGACAAAGGCTTTGAAAATCTCCGGTCGAGAAAAGGCTTTTTTGAAAATCACTCCATAGCGCAGTGAAGCAACGGCTTTCATGGGATAGGCTCCTAAGCAACTCGTCAAAATAGTGTTTGTCTTAGATTATACAATGCCATTCTAACAGTTACCTAAACCTACTCTATTGACTCTTTTAGGGATTATATAAGGCACTATTGGTTTAAAGTTATGTATAATTAGCTAGCATCCCCTAACTAGGTACTGTTTATGACTGTTAGCCCCAAAGTATTCATTAGTTACAGCCATGACTCACCAGCTCACCGTGATTTTGTGCGCTCTATTGCGGATCAGTTACGCACGGATGGCATTGAGGCTTTAATTGATCAATACCTTAATGGCTCACCCCGTGAAGGTTGGATTAAATGGATGGAGCAGCAGATTGAAACGGCTGATTTTGTTTTGCTGATGTGTACCCCGATTTATTTGCAGCGCTATCGTGGGCAGGACTTAGAAAAGGGTCGAGGTGTAAGTTTTGAAGGTGTGGTGATTTCACAAACTTTATATGATGCGTTTCAGAGTAACGATAAATTTATTCCGGTGATTCCACATGAGGGCAACCTAGATCATGTTCCGTTGCCTTTGAAAGCCTATAACTGTTACCGCCTACCCGATGATTACGATAATTTATACCGCTATTTGACTAAACAACCTGCTTATATACCACCACCATTAGGCTCGAAAAAAGTACTCCCACCTTTAGGCAATACTTCTAGCAGCACTCTTAATCAAAACAACACTTCACCACCGCCAGCACCTAATAGCTCTAGTGCACTGACTAGCATCAATGCTGAGCGCCGAGCACGGCTCGAAGAAAAACTACGTGCTCTATATAAAAGCTCTCTGTACACGACAATTCGCTTAACTCATTGAATCTTTTTCAAAAGAAAATCGCCTGAGTTTCATCCGTCCATCCTCGATCGCCATGAATTGTGGTGGACAAAGGAACAGAAGCAGCAGCCTAAGCCTATCCACTTTTTCCCGTACCCTTCCATTCAATAAATCGGTCAAGTAGTCCAAGCCGTAACGGAAGACACTTTGCTCTTTGCGTCCATGTTTTTTCGTCTTCAAAGGCTTGACGGCTTTTTCCTTCCATTCGCCGACTTTGTGCGCCCAACAGAAGCCAATGGCAAGCAACGCCATCATCTTTTTGATGCGAGGGGTTTGGTGAAGTGAGTGGCTTCCATGTGAAAACCACGCCCTTTCAAGCATTGGAACAGGTTTTCAATTTCCCAACGTAGCCGATAAGTGCCAATGGGATCAGCCGTGTAGTGGTTGCTGGCGATAATCAACAACTCACCACTGGGCAGCTTTGAGCCACTGAGCCAAACCCATTCCCCGCTAACGTCGCGACGGTGACGGAGAACGCGCCGTTTACCCGGCTTGAGGTTGGCAAACAGCGAGCGGACATGCGCCTCTTTTTTGTGTTTGTCGGTCATCAACTGATTACCCTTGATACGAATCAAGTAGGGAATCTCTTTGGAAGACAACCACTTCCACCATTGACCACCAATAAACTCACGGTCAGCCAACACACCCAAGATGTTGTTGCGCCCGAATTGGCTGATAAATCGTTGCAGCAGGGCAATACGTTCACGTTGGTTAGAATTACCGCGTTTGTTCAACACCATCCAGTAAACGGGGATAGCCGCACCTTGGTAAACAACCGCCAAAGTCAGGAGATTGAGGTTGGATTTGCCCCATTTCCAGTTGGTTCTGTCGAGTGTGAGGTAGTATTGTTGACCACTAAAGGCGAACATTCCCATAAGAAAATGGGCAATGTCATTGTAATTAAAGAACACTTGGCTAAAAAAGCGTTGCATCCGTCGATAGCGGGAACCAATGTCGGTGTCAGAATCTATGTGTACCGCCAACAACGCCAAATTCATTTGTCGCGCACTCAGCAAAGTATGCAGCATTCCCACAAAACAATCCAAACGGGGCTTGCCCCAACTCAAGTGGGCTTTTAAACTGTCACGTAGTCCATCGCTCAGATCCATTTTGCTCTCCTGTGTGGTAACTAGAGAGTAAAACATAGGAGCGGTGGACTTTCACCATCTCCATGACAAACATGCTAAATCAATAAGTTAGTGGTTTTGTCGTGTACAGAGATAAAAGCTATGATTTAGAAACTCGCGTTGAGGAAAAAATGCGTTTGGAGGCGATCATTGCTGAGACTGAGAAAACACTCATTCAAGCTCGAAGTGAAAACCCCCCATTAAAGGAATCTGCTGATCTTATTAAGGAATCTACGGAGCTCATTAGTTCTAATGCTGCTTCCTCTGAGGAAATCTCTATAAATCAAGGTACAAAATTTGATGCTATTACTATTCAAAATCCCACCACACCTTCCCATAGTATTATTTCTGCTATTATGCAAGTCTCAATCAGCCCTATCTCTTGGCTATTTAATAAGTTCAAAGGATCACAGAAAGCAAATAAATTTATAAAAAATAACTATCACTTTCCCGAAGAAAAAATACGTTTAGATGTTTCTAGTCCAGAACAAGTTTTTATTAATAAGGCATTTGACCTAGCTGTTTCAATTAAACAGC
Organism: Thiofilum sp.; assembly: GCF_016711335.1. NCBI lineage: Bacteria > Pseudomonadati > Pseudomonadota > Gammaproteobacteria > Thiotrichales > Thiofilaceae > Thiofilum > Thiofilum sp. The sequence goes on along the minus strand of NZ_JADJTF010000001.1, from coordinate 2,334,257 downwards.
CAAATTCACCTGTCACTCTATTAGCAGACTTACCCAAAGCTCAATCTGCACTGGGACACGTTTACCGTCCCGAAAGTGAAACTATCATTCGCTACCGAGTAGAAGCATCGGGTGATAACTGTAAAATTACTCCACCTTTTTATGTATTTCTTTTGAAACGTGGTGAGAACACAGAACCCAAGTATTTTCAAGTCACTTGTTCTGAGTGCGGTAAGAAAACTTTATTGGTCAGTGCTTTTCAAGAAGATGAAGTCATTGCTGCTCAGACTCGAACCGTTATTGAGGTTCAAATCGGGGTAAACTCCCCTGTACAACAAACACTCAACTACAGTGGTTTAGCCAAAATACAGCTATGTGAACGCTTGCAAGATGACTGGATAAAATTAGCCGATCTTTTTGAAATTCCCGTTGCTGATCGCCGCCGATTCAAACACGGGTTAGAACCTCAGGGCGTATGGGAATGGTTAGAATGTCGTCAGCAACTAAGTGAATTATCGACTGCATTAAACCAAATTAAACGCTCTGATTTAGCCCAACTATTACAAAACAGTTAAACCCTAACCACTTACACTTAGTTCAAACATATTAGGGTTTAACTACCAAGTAACCTCGTGATTTTAAGAAGGAACCACTACCCCTTCACCAAGCGTGATAAGTTATAAGCCGCATCGGTATCTCCCTCTTGGGCGGCTTGTTTGAATAAATACTCGGCTGTTTTGCGATCTTTGCGCACCCCTCGCCCCGTCACATATAAAATACCTAAATTATTCTTGGCCTTAGTAAAGCCACCTTTAGCGGCTTGAGCATACCATTGCCCTGCTTGTTTATAATCCTGCTCTACACCACGTCCATCCTCATACATCAGTGCTAAATTATATTGTGCCTTTGGGTAGTTTTGCCGTGCTGCCCTGCGATACCAACGCGCCGCCTCACGATAGCTTTGACTAAAGCCGCCTGAACCTTCCTCGTATAAAGCGCCAATCAAAAACTGTGCATAACGATCCCCTGAATTGGCTAGCTCTAAAATATCATTGGGGTTCATACCATTCAGATTAATCCGCGCCCCGCCACTAGCCTCAGCTTGATCTTGTACTTGACGCTGAATCGCTGATGGAATGGGTGTATTAGGTGCAGCCAACATAGCCTCCATATCAGGTTCTGGTAACTGTACAGGCATAGGAGCCGCAGCGGGTGGATAATCAGGTGGAGTAGTGGGTTCAATATTAGGGCTATTTAAAGCTAACTCTACAGGCGAGGCTGAAGAAGGTGGGCGCTTATAAACTACTGCTTGAGCTTCTGGTGCTACAACTGATTGCAAAGCGACTTGAGCCTCTTTGAAGCCCCGTTGTGCTGCCTGTTTGAGCCAATAGCGCCCTTGATCTACATCCGCTCTTACCCCATCCCCATTGACATAAGTCACACCCAGCCAATATTGTGCTTCCACATGCCCCCGTTTAGCCGCTTCTGTTGCCCAATGCAAAGCACGTTTTATATCCGCACGACCCAGTGTACCTTGGTGATAATATTGGCTTAATAAATATTGAGCCTCAGGCTCACCCCCTTGAGCCGCTTGATTAAGCCAGTAAGTAGATTGCTTTAAGTCGCTTTTCACCCCTTGCCCTGTCTGATACATCAAAGCCAGATCATATTGAGCGCGTGGATGTCCTTGTTGTGCCGCTTTCAGCACATTATTAATCGCCGCGGTAGCAGGTGCTGGAGTGCTGACCATTTGGGGGGCGACGGTTTGGGGCTGCATCCAAGGGGGTGCAATTTCCTGCAAGCGCTCATTAGCCTCTACTACGGAGATCAATCCCCACCCCATGCTCGAACACAGTGCTAACGTAGTAATCCGTTTAAATGATGTCAATGACGCAATAGTTTTCATGCCAAGCCTCTAATTATTTTATTTATGCAACCAATAAGCTGCTTACAACGAGCTGAATAGTAATACCATATTGAGCTACTGCCTAACCAATGCTGAATCGAGGCTGAGTTAGTGCCTAAGCCTTATAAATCACAATGGCAGCAGCAAAAATCTACCGCCTAGTTTACAATCCGCCGCCTACTCACTGTGCTATTAACTTTAACCATGATGAATACACGCCGCTCACTAGACGCTCAAGCTATGGCAACCATGCTACTCCTTTGTATGATTTGGGGCGGGCAACAAATTAGTCTCAAACTCGCTGCACCCGATCTCACTCCTACTTTTCAAATTGGCTTGCGCTCCTTGTTAGCTGCGGTATTAGTGGGTTTAGTGATGTATGTTAGGCGCGAACGTTTTATTACCGCTGACACTTGGCGAGGCGGCGTATTAGCAGGGTTATTTTTTGGGTTAGAATTTGTTTTAGTGGGTGAAGCATTACGCTATACCACCGCCTCCCATACCGTCGTTTTCTTATACACCGCCCCTATTTTCGTCGCCTTTGCTTTGCATTGGACTCTGCCGAGCGAGCGTTTACATTTATTGCAATGGGCCGGCATTGGTTTGGCTTTTATTGGTCTAGCTCTAGCATTTTTGGGTAAAAACACGCCCACTGTGACTCAACTACCTCAACAACTCTGGGGGGATATACTCGCTTTAGGGGCTGGACTGAGTTGGGCGGCGACCACCGTCACCGTGCGCTGCTCGACACTCGCCCAAGCACCCGCCACACAGACGCTACAATATCAGCTCACTATCAGCGCTATCATGATCTTAGCCACTGCGGGGCTATTGGGACAATGGCACTTCAACCCTACTCCGGTAGCGCTCAGTAGCTTAGCTTTTCAAGTAGTAATTGTGTCCTTTTTTAGCTATTTAACTTGGTTCGCCTTACTTAAAAAATATGTTGCCGCACAATTGGGAGTATTTTCTTTTATGACTCCGCTGTTTGGCGTCTTAGCGGGTGTATTGATTTTGCATGAACCGCTGGAAATTAATTTTATTATGGGTGCTGCCTTAGTGCTGTTGGGTATTTTATTAGTAAGTGGTAAAAACTGGCTATTGGGTTTGTGGACACATCGGTAAAATAGGTAACAATTACATGACTGGCTTAAATCCTCAACAACGCGAAGCGGTAACGCATTTAGGCTCACCTTTACTGGTACTAGCCGGAGCTGGTAGTGGCAAAACGCGGGTTATTACCGAAAAAATTGCATGGCTCATTCGCCAAGCTAATTACGATCCTAAAAGTATTGCCGCGATTACCTTTACTAATAAAGCTGCACGCGAAATGCAAGAACGCGCTGGTAAATTACTACGCGCAGGTGAAGGTAAAGGCTTAACCATTTCCACCTTTCATACCTTAGGACTTTCGATTTTTAAATCAGAAGTAAAACGTCTAGGCTATAAAAATGGTTTTAGTATTTTAGATGCACAGGATAGCCAATCCGTATTAGTCGAATTAGCCGAAAAATTTGAAGCGGGTGATGTAGAGCGTATTCGTCATGCTATCTCACGCTGGAAAAATAATTTTATTAATCCAGAACAAGCTTTACAGCAAGCCATTAATGAAGATGAATTATTAGCCGCTAAACTTTATGAGCACTATCAGCGCCAAATTAAAGCCTATAATGCCGTTGATTTCGATGATTTAATCGTTTTACCAGTGCGCTTATTTCAGAAACATCCTGAAGTACTACAAAAATGGCAAAATAGACTGCGCTATTTATTAGTGGATGAATATCAAGATACTAATGCCTGCCAATATCAATTAGTTAAACAATTAGCGGGTATTCGCGGTGCATTTACGGCAGTGGGGGATGATGATCAATCGATTTATGCATGGCGCGGAGCACGTCCAGAAAATATTATTCAATTACAACGCGACTATCCAACACTACAAGTAATTAAACTAGAACAAAACTATCGCTCCACTAAGCGTATTTTAGAAAGTGCCAATAAACTCATTAGCAATAATCCACACCTATTTGAAAAACAGCTTTGGAGTACTTTGGGTGAAGGTGAGCCGATTTTAATTATGCCTTGTCGTACTGCTGATCATGAAGCACAAATGATCATAGGCGAAATGCTAAAGCGTCGTTTTAGAGATCGAATACCGTTTAAACACTTTGCTATTTTATATCGAAGCAATCATCAAAGTAGGCTATTTGAAAAGTATTTACGAGAAAATCAAATCCCATATAAATTAACGGGTGGTACTTCATTTTTTGAGCGTACTGAAGTAAAAGATACCCTAGCCTATTTGCGCCTACTGAGTAATCCCGATGATGACACAGCCTTTTTGCGCGTAATTAATACCCCGCGCCGCGAAATAGGTACGAGCACTTTAGAAAAGTTAGGTGAGTATGCGCATCAACGCCATGTAAGTTTATTTACCGCTGCTCAAGAAATGGGTTTTGCGGATCGGGTGGGAAATAAAACCTCAGAACGCTTAGATAATTTTACTGGCTGGGTAAATCAATTACGTCGTGATGCGGATAATACGCCCCCTCCTGAAATGGTGAAGCGTTTAATGGGCGAGTTGCGTTATGAGGATTGGTTACATGAAAGCAGCAATTCACCCAAAATTGCTGAAAAGCGTATGGAAAATGTGCATGAAGTCGTGCAATGGATGGACAAACTCTATGCCGATGGTGAGGGTAAAGAGTCGATTAGCGAAATGGTCGCTCATATGAGCTTAGTGGATTTATTAGAGCGCAATAGTGAGGAAGCCGAGCAAGATGCAGTGACTTTAATGACATTGCACGCTGCAAAAGGGCTAGAATTTCCTCAAGTGTTTTTAGTGGGTATGGAAGATGACACGCTACCGCATTTGAATAGCCAAGATGCGCAAGGTATTCAAGAGGAGCGGCGTTTAGCCTATGTAGGCATCACCCGCGCCCAGCAGCATTTAACCATTAGCTATGCCAAAACGCGCACTAAATACGGTGAAACAGAAACCTGTGATCCCAGCCGATTTTTAGATGAATTACCGACTGAACATATTGAATGGCAAGATAAGAAAGTCATTACCCCCGAACAAAGACAAGCTACAGCGAGTGCTTATGTAGCAAGCTTAAGCGCTTTATTAGGGGACTGAGCAAAGGCTTGGCGATCAAGCAAAGTTCTCAATACTTCTTACGTGGCGCAGTATATTGATTGAGCCAATACATCATCACTAGCACCACAAAGGCGAATATCACCATACCTAACGCTAAGGTATGCGCTTGCTCATATTCGAGCGCCTCAACATGATTATAAATTTGCATCGATACCACACGAGTACGGTCGGGAATATTACCCCCGATCATGAGTACCACCCCAAACTCACCCACCGTATGCGCAAACCCCAACACACAGGCGGTTAAAATCCCATGCCGCGACAAAGGCAACACAATCTGCCAAAAAGTGCGCTGCTTAGACGCGCCCAACGTAGCGGCTACCTCTAAATAATGACGATTCACCGTTTCAAACGCATTTTGTAAGGGCTGAATCACAAAAGGAGCGGAATAAATAACTGAGGCCACCACCATTCCCGCAAAGGTAAAAGGCAAAGTATTAAGCCCGATACTTTGCATCCATTGCCCTAAGGTACTTTGTGGACTCAGAAACACTAATAAATAAAAGCCCAATACCGTAGGCGGCAATACCAAGGGCAACGCCACCACTGAACCGATTAGCACTTTAAGACGCGAGCGCGTAGTCGCTAACCACCATGCAATCGGTGTACCCATCACTAATAAAATAACAGTGGTGACAAGGGCTAACTGTAAGGTCAGCCCAATAGCCGACCAATCCTCAGGACTTAGGAGCATCAGGCGTTGTAGTGCTAGGTGTTTCTGTAGCAGGTACTTTATAGCCAAAGGTTTCAATAATCGAAACGGCTTCATTGGACTTTAAAAAGTCCATTAAGGCTTTAGCAGCTTCATTGTTTTCGCCTTTGGTGAGTAATACCGCTTGCTGATTAATCGGAGCATATAGGTCGTCTGGCACTATCCACACTGAGCCTGTTTGTGAGGGTTCAGCGATAACTTGAGACAAAGCGACAAACCCTAATTCGGCATTACCTGTACTTACAAATTGCATGGTTTGACCAATATTCTCACCTTGAACGATTTTAGCTTTCACTTTATCGGTAAGCTTTAATTGATCCAGAACCTGCATAGCCGCAGTACCATAGGGGGCTAGTTTAGGATCAGCAATAGCGATATGTTTAAACGTATCACCTTCTAAAACCTTACCTTGATCATCGACGAATTTATCCTGTGCTGACCAGAGCGCTAATTTACCTTGGGCATAAATAAAGGCGGTATCCGCAATCGCTAACTTTTCCTCTACTAGAGGCGCTGCTTTTTTATCATCCGCTGATAAAAACACTTCAAACGGCGCACCATTTTTAATTTGGGTCACAAATGCCCCCGAAGCACCAAAGGATAATTTAGCATCGTGTCCGGTTTTGGTTTTAAACGCCTCAGCAATCTTTTCCATCGGCTTAGTAAAATTAGAGGCAACTGCGACTTGTACCTCAGCCGCCTGCACTGCACTCAAACCTAGCGTAAGTGCCAATAAAGCATAGGATAATACTTTCATTAATTAATTCCTTTTCAGTAGGTTACGTTATTCCCAAATTTATATAGCGCAGAGCAAAAATTTTTTACCAGTCTAACTGTTGTGAACGCTGCTCTAAAAACTGCTCAAAATCTTGTTTAACCGCGTAATAAAGACTAATCGCTCGCTCACCGGTGGCGGTTAATATAGCGCCACCCCCACCTTTACCTCCGGTCACACTTTCCACCAAAGGCGCGGTACTATGACTATTCATAGTATTGACTAATTGCCATGCTTGACGATACGACATATTCATCACCCGTGCCGCCGCACTGATCGAACCATAAGTACGAATATGCTCCAATAGCACCACACGCCCCTGACCTAGAAAGGTTCCGGTAGGGCTTTCAATCCAAAAACGACCGCGTAAAAAATAAGGACTCTGTTTCATAAAGCGTTATGTAGCATTAAACATAGCGCTCACACAAGTACTCTATCCCTAAAAATGACTCTATTACTTTGCTACTATAGTGAGATCACTGTGTATGAGTACTAATCTTATGCTGCCTCTATCGATTCGCACTACTACCTTTAAGGACGCTGACGCCTTCCAGTCTCTACTTGTAAAGGTCTAAGGTTTGTTATATTTTTAAGCTTTTCACCCCCCTGAAGAACTTTATTATGCCCCAAGAAACTTGCAATTGGTCTTATACAATTACTAGCGATGCCTCCTGTGAGTTGCTAAAAATTACTTCGTTTTCTGTTTCAACTACTCGTATTAATCCAGGACAAACGATTGAGTGCAGACTGCAAGGTAGTCTCTTAAGATCGCTGGAAGAAGGTGCTTATGCAGATGTCATAGTAAAACTTGGCTCGGTTAGTATTTGGAAGAAAACCTATGATCTAAATGAAGTTTTGGGCAAAATTGGCAAGCCACTACCTCAACCAGAAGGTGATTTTGATCTTGTCTGGCAGATGGATCTTCCAAAAGAAATACCACTGACAAAATTTATTATCAATTTATCGGCTTTTACCTTTGATGAAGATGAGTTAGCTTCTGCGAAGCTCACTGTAGATATGAATAAAAAGTATTGACCGTTAAAAACATGCTGCCTCTATCAATTCGCACCGCCACTCTTAAAGATGCTACCGCTATTTCCTTATTATTGGCTCAACTAGGCTATCAAACCCCTGCGGATAAACTTAAACCGCTATTAAACCCCGCTCATGATCCCGCTATTTATGTTGCCATATTAGATAATAAAGTGGTTGGGGTCATGAGCTTAATTTACTTTGATTACTTACCTAGTGCAGAACGCTACTGTCGTATTATGACCTTAGTCGTGGATCAAGCACTGCGCGGGTGGGGGATAGGTAAAGCATTAATGGCACAGGCACAACAAAAGGCTCTAGAGCAACATTGTCAAGTATTGGAACTCACCACTGGTCTGCAACGTGCTGATGCACAGGCTTTTTATGAACATTTAGGGTTTGAACGGGTTTCCTATAAGTATATTCAACGCCTGCCAAAAGCTACCTAATGTCAAGGTGCGATTCAGCTAAGCAAAGCTACATTGTGTGTTATTTTTGCCACATCCATAAAGGGCTAATGCTGAATCATGACTACACTCACTCAAGCTCAAAACGAAGCACTTGTTAAACTCATGCTCGCTGCACGCTATCAAGATAAACGTCTATCACTCGCCGAAGAAGAAGCGTTTAAAAAGCTGCTCAATACTCTGAAATGGGACTCAATGAAAGAAATCGGTTTATTCGCTATGCGCGAAACCGCCTCAGTCCGTAAAGCTATTGAAAGCGAGACCACCTTTGATACCTTTATTACCACTCAATGTGCATTTTTTAAAGGTACTGATTTAAAAGACTCCTGTATCAAAATGCTTGAAGCGGTCGTCAAAGCCGATGGCGAAGATAGCCGTGAAAATGTATTCCTACAAAAGGTGAATGCAGCGCTCGCTTAATGCCCATACTGGCTGATTAGTGATAAGGATAGCTTTACATATTTTTACAGGGTATTTTTTAGTATCTATTCCGATATTCTTATTTTCAGAATATCACTCCTATCTTGAACTCATAATGCTATCCTTGCACTAACTTATCTAGAGAGGCATTGCTTAATGGAAGCCCTACGCAGCATTCAAACCGTAGCTAATGGAGAAATCCATCTCCAACTACCTAAACAGTTTTGGGGGCAAGAAGTAGAAATTATTGTACTCACAGCTCCCCAAAAAATTATGCCAACTATTGTTCATAAGAAAAGTTTACGAGGTAGCTTAAAACGCTATGCTAATCCTGCCTTAATCGCACAAGAACAAGATGCATGGCAAACCAGCGTAGATTATAAACTAGGTAAACACATACAACGTACATGACACATCCTTTATCCCCCTATTCTTATTACTTAATCATTGATTTAGAAGCCACTTGTTGCGATCAAAATACTGTGCCGCGCAAAGCGATGGAAACCATTGAGATCGGTGCAGTGATGGTTGACGCCTCCTCTTTACAAATAGTCGCTGAGTTTAATACCTTTATTAAGCCTATGCGCCACCCGATTCTCACACCGTTTTGCACCACCTTAACCACGATTGAGCAAACCGATGTGGATAGCGCCCCCACCTATCCTGAAGCGATTCAAACCTTGCAGCACTGGTTGCAACCTTATGAAAATATAGTATTTTGTTCTTGGGGTGATTACGACTATAACCAATTAAGACAAGATAGTGAGTATCATCAGTTACCCTTTCCCATAGACGCACCGCATGTAAATATTAAAAAGCTCTTTTCCACCACTCAGCAATTACCTAAAGCGTATGGGATGAATTATGCGCTAAGGTTAGCGCGACTAACGCTACAAGGCACTCATCATCGCGGTATTGATGATGCGCGTAATATGGCGAGATTACTGCCTTGGATTTTAGGACAACAAACTCTTTAACGTCTAAATCAAGTTATCTGCTACACTTCGCCCCATTTTTGCCTGCTTTAGCCCCTGAAGGATTTAAGATGAATGATTTTCCACCCTGCCCTCAATGCCACTCGACCTATACTTACGAGGATAACAATCAATACATTTGCCCTGAATGTGGACACGAATGGTCAAAAGACGCACCGGTTGAAACCAGTGACGCAGCGTTGCAAGTGATTGATGCAAATGGTAATCCCCTACAAGATGGCGATAGCGTGACCGTGATTAAAAATCTCAAAGTCAAAGGCTCGTCTTTAGTAGTGAAAGTGGGTACTAAAGTAAAAAATATTCGTTTAGTCGAAGGCGATCATAATATTGATTGCAAGATTGAAGGCATCGGCGCAATGCAATTAAAATCAGAGTTTGTGAAGAAAGCGTAGAGACGACACTATGAAACCTTTAGCAGTAATCAGTGGCGGTATGTTGCTAATGAGCTTGAGCTTAACTATTCAAGCGGAGCCTATTACGGCTAATAATTGGTTTAATCATCCTGATATTGTCACCATACGTGGCATTTTTAATAGTATTCAAAATGCTAAACAGGCGGGACAACTTAATAAAAAAAGTCGGATTTTTGAATACTGTCAACCTCACGCTGACGGTGAGCGCCATTTATATAGCAACTCACAAGGCATAGCACAGTTATATACTTTTGCTGGTGGCTCAGATGATTCGGTGGTACAGACTGATTTATATTATGACATCAAAAGCCGTCTACGCTTTGCCTTTGTGCGAGCGAGTGCAGTGAATAATACTACCTATGAATACCGTATTTATTTTTCCAGTCGCGGTAAAAAGATTTGGGAAGAACGCAAACAACTCAGTGGTGAGGGTTATACCTTTCCAGAACATTGGCCTCTCAATCAATTACCGCAAAAACCTGTCAAAGCCTTTAATGCGGAGCATCCCTGTTTAGAACAATCTTAGAGCAATCCTAAGCGCTACCACTGCAACCAAAAGGGACGCCCGCTTTGCTTTAAAAAAGGCTCTGCTGCTGCGTCATGTAATAGCGCTAAAGTGCTTAACATGCCCGCCTCGGTGCAATTAGGAGCAGCTACTGTGACTGAGCGCGGTGCACCCGTTACAGGCCAGCCCGTGCGTGCATCTAGTATATGGCTATAACGCTGTCCCCCCACTTCGACAAAACGAAAACTATCACCACTGGTAGCCATTCCGCCTTGCAAGAGCGGTACAGTTTGCCCTACTTTCCCCACTTGCTGACTATCTTCAATCCCAATCTGCCACGCCTCGCCATTAGCACGTCGACCATCAGTAGCAATATCTCCCCCCAGATTGATTAAACAATGGTCTAAACCTAACTCACCCGCTAAATGAGCACAGCGATCTGCGGCGTACTCTTTCCCTACCCCACCTAAATCAAGCTGCATACCCCTTTGTAACTTAATATGCTCGGTAGTTAATTTGACCTTATCCCAGCCAACAAAAGGCAATAGCTCATTAATTTGCTCTTGAGTGGGGATAGAGTTTTGTCCCTTAAAGCGCCACACACGACGCAATACGCCACTGGTAGCATCAAAACGCCCCGCGCTTAATTGCCATAATAGTTGAGCTACAAACAGGAGTTGATAGGTTTCAGTATCAATAGCCGTCACTTGACCTGCATTTTGATTAATATGGCTTAATACCGAATCAGATTGATAACGTGAATATTTATGCTCAATGCGCCACACCTCTTGAGCGAGGTGCATTAGGTTTTGATAAGCCTGCTCATAGGGCAGAGCTTGCTCTAGTAAAATCATACAAGGGCTAGCCATTGCCTGAAAATAGCCAGCCCAACCGTGCTCAGTTGCTTGTAGCTGCAAAGTCACCTTTAAAACTTCACACCTAGCGATACCATGACCGCCTCAAACCCCGGATTCGCATTCAAACCTGCTTGTCCTGCTGTCAAGGCAACAGCTTTAGGCTTTTGTTTATAGTACTCACCTGTGATGCGCCACTCTTTGTTTTTGCTGCCTTTCCAGCGGTAGGTGGCTCCCACCGTATAAGCATTAAACTCAGCCAAGCGATAATCGGCTGAGGCATAGTGCGGTAATGCTTCCGTAGTTAAGAGTTGTGGCTTATAAAAATCAGCCGCTTTCTGATGATAAAAGCGCACGCTTGGCTCAATACTGCGCTCATTGCCTAAATCAAAGCGCACTGCTTGTTCAGCCGTGAATGAATCCGTACCCCAATCGTTTTGCTGTAAGCGTACACTACTGGTGAGTGTGGTTTTATCATTCGCTTTATATTTGAGCGCTGCGTAAACAGTATGACCTTTGCGCGTATCAGGGCGAGCCTCATAGCGGTTCTCGTTCACTACACCCGCTGGGGTGGTAATACTGATATATTTATACGGATCATTGAGATAACCAGAGGCTTGGCTATAGCTGTAATTAAGCTGGGCAATCGCTCGTTTAGACAAAACTTGAGTCACCCCTAGCATCACTTCAGCATTCTTTTTTGTCCCATCGCCCGCGCGCGCACTACCTGCTAGCGTTAAAGGAACCGGTTTACCCTCAATAGCCTGTACTTGATCATAACCTAAGGCCACTCCAGCACTGAGCGTTGTGTTTTTATTATTAACATTACGACTTAGGGTACTGTTTACTCCCGTGTGTAAATAGTCATACTCTTTGGAAAAAGTCACACCGCTATTATGCCGCCACTGCTCATTAATGCCTTTATCCCATTGCAATGCACCGGATACCCGTACATCTTTAAAACTATCATCGAGGGGAAGTTGTCCGGCGGGAATTTGAATGGTTTTACCCGAAGGGCTGGTCATGGTTTGGGCGTTATAACTCGGTGCAACCCCTAAAGGCGAAGCTCCGGTTAAAGCATCTACCCCAGCGGTAACGGTGAATTTATCATCTTCATCAGCTCCACGTTTGCCTTGGTATTTAATACTACCTGCCTGCACGCGCTCATCGGATTCACCGTAATATAATAAGGCTGCATCATGCTCCCATTGGGCGGCTTGCACGCTCGATGTGCCTACTAAACTAGCGGCGGCGAGTGCTAATGATTGCCAAGTGCTTAATTGCATCCACAGCCTCCTCCGGCAATAGAGCGTCCACCACTGGTCGCCTCTTTAGAAAAATACACATGATCCGCAATACTGTCCTTGAGCGCATCATGTCCAAACGTCATTGCAGGTTCGGCTAATACACCACGCTCCCACGGTTTGACCGCAGGGTTAGCACATGCAGTAAGACTACAAACTAGCAACACAGGCAAACCAATTCGTATTAGCATAGGGCTTAACACTCATCCATAAGAGGCTTTCAAAACACTATGCCAAGTATATCACAATCCACCTCCAGTGGAGTGCTAGCAAGCATCGATTGTCGCAGTGAGGAGGCCTTTTTAGCTGGTCATAAAGCGGGGGCTATTTCTATTCCAGCGCCTGAGTTATTTGCACGTATGCATGAATTACCCATGCGTTCGGAGCCTTTAGCATTATGGGTTGATGCTAGTACTCAAGCACAAGCTCAGGCTTTTTTAACGGATAAAGGTTATCGCATTATTCAAACTATGCTTTGGACTGAAACACTAGCACAACAATTAGCGCTTAATAACCAACTCGAAACAGGAGCCGCTCGCACTTATTTATGGCAGCCAGCCCCTTTAATTGAGCATTTTGTTAAAGACATTATGCCGCGCTATCAGATTCAAGCAGGTCAAGGTTTAGATATAGGTTGTGGGGCAGGACGCGATTTAGTGTATTTAGCTAAACATGGTTGGCAAATGACGGGGATTGATCATTTAAGCGGTGCATTACAGCGTACTCAAGATTTAGCTGTACATAATCAAGTAACCGTTACTACCTTACAAATAGATTTAGAAACGGCTGATAATCCATTAGCTAACTTACCTGCTCACTCGTTTGATTTAATTTATGGTGTGCGCTATTTGCATCGTCCTTTATTTCCAGCGATGCAGAAATTACTCCAGTCTAAAGGTGTTTTCTTATATCAAACCTTTATGGAAGGTTGTGAATTATTAGGTGGACCACGTAACCCTAAATTTTTATTAAAGCAAGGTGAATTAGCTAGCCTATTTCACCCTGCTACTATTCTTGTAGATGACATTATTTATCTGAATGATGGTCGACCTATGAGTGCTTTTATCGCTTTAATGCCTGATTCAGTGCAGCCTCATATTCCATCACTTTGGTTAATCTAAAACCTTGGTGCATATAAACCTTTTTACCATTACGGTCAAAGATAATGGTACTGGGCATGCCCGGAATATTGTAATAACTAGGATATTCACCTTTAGGATCATAAATAATCGGGAATTTAGCTGGAATCTGGGCTAGAAAGCGTTTTGCGTCCGCAGAATTTTCATCCACATTTACTCCAATTACTACTAAGCCTTGAGCGGATTTTTCCCGTACCATTTTATTAAGCCAAGGAAACGAGTTTTTACAGGGTGGACACCAAGAAGCCCAAAAATCTACCATCACCACCTTACCTTTATACGGCCTAAGATCAAGGGGCTTACCTGCTGCTTGAGCACTGCCTAATGTCACCAGCAGTAACAAAGGCATGAAATTGAATAATTTGAACAGTCGCATCTTTAAATTCCTGAGTCACTTAGCATAAGTTCAATCTCACCATAAAATCCGCCTGAGTCAAGTACTCAAACATTAATGCGCATTACGAACTCTTGCTATTTCATTATTAATCTATGACTGAGACAAATAAGAGACCTAAGCTCAAACTTCAATATATCTTACAAAATCAATAATTTATTTTGCTCACAAAATATACAGTAGCAGCGCTACTGCTTAATAATTTGCTAATAAGCTCAAGCTTATCTATGAGGTATGTGAAATTTTTCACAAAAATAAACGTAATAAAATAGCGTATTTAGATCGCCAAATAGGGAGCGTCCTCTTGACGCCTCCCTATTTTTCAAAACACTCAATAGCCATTCTTAACTAAGACATCCTACTTAATTTGTGCCAAATGGGTAGCAAAGGGTTGTGGCTTAATAAACCCAATCTGTTGCCATTCACGATGCTCTTTACCATTGCTATCAAAAAATAAAATAGCAGGAGGCCCCATTAACTTAAAATGCTTTAAAAAAGCCTTATCATCCGCTGTATTCTTAGTCACATCGATCTGTAATAAAACAAAATTAGCTAATTGCGCCTGTACACTGGGATCGGTAAAAGTATATTTTTCCATTTCTTTACACGAAATACACCAGTCTGCATAAAAGTCTAATAATACTGGTTTACCTTTAGCACTCGCTAGTGCTTGATTAAACTGCTCTAAATTAGTGACGCGTTGAAAGCTTACTTCATTATGCTGAGCTTGAGCTAAAGTTAATTGGCGTAAGGGATTGACTATATCATTACTACCTAAAGCACCGCCGATGAGAATCAAAGTTCCTTGCATTAATAAAGCTATGGCCAGCCCTTTCCAAAGTTTTGCCCAATTAGAAACCACATTAGCTAAAGGTGTTACTGCTCCCATATAAACCGCAGTAATAATAAATAATAAGCCCCAAAGAAGCATATATACGGTTGCGGGTAATACACGCTCTAATAAATATAAAGCGACTGCTAATAGCAATACACCAAAAATAGCTTTAACCGCATCCATCCATGCACCGGCTCTGGGTAGCCATTTACCTGCCGACGTACCGATTAATAGTAGGGGAATGCCCATACCTATACTGAGCGAGAATAAAGCCAATCCCCCTAATAAGGCATTACCCGTTTGACTAATATACATTAAAGCACCTGCTAAGGGTGCGGCGACACAAGGCCCTACAATTAAAGCAGAGAGTATACCCATAATCGCCACCCCGATTAGAGTACCGCCTTGCTGTTGATTGCTAAGCTGATTAATTTTAGTTTGCCAACTATTAGGAATTTGTAAATCATAGAAACCAAACATGGAAAGGGCTAATAATACAAACACTAAAGCAAAGGCACTGACTACCCACGGATTCTGAAAAGTTGCTTGTAAATTACCGCCAAACAACCCTGCTAACAACCCGACTACTGTATAGGTACTCGCCATGGCTAATACATAAGTTAGCGAAAGTAAAAAGGCTTTATGCGTGGTTAGATTTTTTTGCCCCGCAATAATACCCGACAAAATCGGAATCATAGGAAATACGCAAGGGGTGAAGCTAAGTAATAAACCAAACCCTAAAAAGCTCAGCATAATCCACGGAATTTTGCCATCAGCTAATAGATTCGCAATCCGATTGGTTTCAGATAGCATGGGAGTAGCTAAGGTATTGGTACTATCTGTAGCACTTGGCGTGGTACTTGCAGAGGCACGCGTAGGTTCAGCATTAGGGTCAGGCAAAGTGGTTTCATTAAATACTAAATCATTCGCATCCATCGTTTGACCGGCTTGTAATGCAGGTGCTGTCGCTAAATAACCTTTACGCTCCGGCGGATAACACACCCCTAATTTTTCAAAACAGCCCTGCCACATTACCTCTAATAAAAAACTGGCGGCCTGATTATCAACACGATTGAGGGGCAGATTAATCTCTACTTGATTATACAGAGCTTGTACTGTACCAAACGCTGGGTCTTGCTTAACTTTACCTTCTGGTATAGCCAGTTCACCGGCACTAAATCCTTTAGCCTCTAAAAGATTAAGCTGAAATTTTTCTCGATATAAATAATATTCAGGTGCAATGTCCCAGCCTACAATAATTTTCTTACCATCATAAATTGGTGGTTTAATTTTAAAGGCTTGATCAACATCTAAAACCTCATCACCTACGGTATTACTGCTAAATAAACCATTAGAAAATAAATTATTCGCCGCTAAATTAGTCCCTACGATACACAATAGGGTAAATAATATCAGGCGTAGGGTGGTTAACATGCGTAACTCCATTAGTTAATGAGAGAATGAGTTAAATTAGCCTTTCACTGTTAAAAAATCATTGGCGGTGTTTTAAAACCTTTTTTAACAACACGGATTGTCGCCTCCTTGTCACTGATGATTAAGCACCTATGCTACACTTAAACTCTACTGATAATAAAAAATAGGGATTCAATGCTATGGCGCTATCACAGGCTGAGCAAGCTTTGCTTTATGTCATTCCCACCTCCGAATCTAAGGCGCGGGAATGGGTACAACTCTTACCCCTTACCGATATAGGTGAAACGACTAAGCGCTTATATAATGGATTAGTTGACCTGAACCATCGGGTCTTACCCTCCCTAACGCGGATTAAATTGAGTGAAATACTTCGCCCTGTGGTGGATTTAGCGCTTAATAATCTACAACGCCATTTAACTTATCGCACCTTTCCCTTACCTAAAAAGGGACAACGCATTTTTGAACTCAACCAAGCATTACTACTGGAGTTTGCAGGCTCCTATCAACTAGCTGCATTGGATATGTTGACGCGAGATGATATATCTAAAAAGGGTTTACAGATCGCTATCTATCGCGCCTTAGATTACATGGGGCTGGTGCTATTGAGTAGCTATGCAGTCTATGTGCGTACTCGTGACACACTCTGGCATGATATTCACCAGCTCTATTTGGTGGCTAGCGAGCAAGGGATTGATCACACCACTTTCTCTGCGGGACACCCTAGCGCACGCACTATTGCTGCCCGTTATATGCAAATGAATGCACTAGCATTAGCACGACCCTATAGTCTACGCCAAGATGAAATTTTTAAAGTGGTACGCTATTTAGAATCTGATGCGGTACGTATGACACTGAGTCAAGACCCGCCCCGTGAGGCTAAAGACTATGTGCATACGATAGTGCTCAATACCGATGAACCCGCCGTTATTATGCCTTTAAGCGATCTGCCCCATTCTCCGACGGTGAGAGTATTAGATCTGACTCAATTAATTAAAGAATTAGAAGGCATTATGGCACTGAGTCAAGGCAGCCCTGCTAGTGTGATTGTCAAAGAAGGGCTAAGCCGTAATCTAGCCCAACGTCTGATTCAACACTACACCACCGTATGCAATCGTAGTTTTAATCGTTTTCCTAAAAACGAACCCATTACCATGGTCACACGCCTACCCGAAATATTGAGTGTGTTATCACGTAGTACTCCAGAGCACTCCCAAGAAACCCGCAATGATGAGGATCTATTATTTGGCTCAACCCTAAAAACTCGTCCTATTGGGCAAGTGATCAAATATGAGGCTGAAGTCAATGTGCAATACTGGCAGGTCATGAATAGCAGTGTGAGTGGTTATGGCTTACAGTGGCCACACGGAGAGCTATCTGGTGCACGCGTAGGTGAATTAATTGGTCTACGTGATCCTAGTCAAGAGCGCAATCCTTGGATTATTGGGGCGATTAAATGGATGGAGCAAAGCCGTGAACGCGGATTGTGTTGTGGGGTTGAAGTATTATCCTCAAAAGTGATGCCTATGACTATTTTACGCGTGCTCAATCGTCCTCTTACTCAACAATTGCCTATCGAAGGTTTAATGCTACCTAGTATTGAGGGAGTGCGTCCTGATCCTATTTTTATTCTGCCCGCCTATATTTTCCAACCTGCTGATGAAGTCGTGGTGCGCTTTTCAGGACGGGAAGAACGGGTACGCTTAACCTTACTGGATGAAACCTTAGGTGCATTTGCTCACTTTAGATTTGAGACATTAGAAACCACTCTCAAAAGCAACTTAGAAACCGAAGAATTTAGCTCACTATGGGATGATTTATAGCCCCAACACTTTATCTTATAGTCAAAAGCGATAATCGGAAAAAATCCCTTGTTTCCTGAATTCTGTCTAAGCCCTTGGTATTGTCCGCTTTATGAAGCGGCATACCATGATTTGTTTAATGATTGCGGTCGGGGAGCTGCCTACTGAGCTTTTGGAGCGTGTACTGGTTGAGACGGGTGTTCCTGTTGAATTCATTATTGCTAATAATCGTGAGGTACTGATTAAGGCACTCGCCCGTGCCCCGCAATTAGTCTTTTACGCAGCCGATCAACATAAATCTCGTGGCAAACTACTCGCTAATACCCTAACGCACTATTCTTCGGATAGTTGCTTAATTCGGGTCACTCCAAACAAGTGGCATAAACCGATGCGAACCCGTCAAGGCATTGACGTGTTCACTATTGCGACCGATCCACAGACCATACTCCATCATCAGATTGAGTTTGTGCTGCATTACGCGCAATTAAAACAAAACTTTCGCCATGCTAAGCATTTATTGTCTTTAGCCGAATTACGTAGTCAGTGGCTGGTAGAAAATGCGCAACAAGCCTTTGCCTATATTGCTCATAATCAACATGTGTATGCTAATGCTGCCTATTTAGAGTTAATGAATATCGCCTCCCTACAAGAGGCGGAAGCTACACAATTATCCAGCCTTGTGCCCGTTGCTGATCAAGGCTTAGTAATGCCGTTAAGTGAACAGGCGGAATATTTAGCGATGCCTTCGCAACGCACTATTGCGTCTTTGCGCCCTATCGGTAAGCCAGCCATGCGTTGTGAGATACGCTTTACCCCAGCCGTCTATCACGGACAACGTTGCGCCCAATTACAAGTGACCCCTATCGCTCAACCTCTACTGCTGGAAGATGAGCCTGTGAGTAACGCTAATCCGTGGCAAAAACAAAACCTAGCCCTCGCACTCCTGCAAGAGGAACCGAAAAAGTCACTTTTACGCTTACAACTCCATGAAACCCTCAGTTTACAAACCCAAACCTTACCGAGCTTATACATTGCAGATAATCTAGCCACGACCCGCCAAGGACGCGCAGTACCACGTAGCGAACTACTAGCGTATTTAGCGGAACCGCGTAAACGTATTGAATTAGATCACTGGAATTTACAGCAAGTTATTCAACGCTTACCCACGTTAAATCAAAAACAGCCCTTATCTAGCGCACCGCAAGTGTTACTAGAAATCGGTTCTTGGTTTTGGCGTAGTGCTAAGTTGCGTAATCAATTACTGCATCAATTAAGTGCTAGTCAGTGGTCATCACAGCTATTACTAGCATTACGTTATTCTGAATTAACTCACTATGCCGATACGGTGCAAATGGCAGCTCCGCTATTAAAAGCCAGTGGTCTGCGCTTTGCACTGGTAGAGGTTAATTTTGACAGTGTGCGTTTAACCGACTACTTCTCATTATTTAAGGTCGTATTAGTGCTTTTAGAGGCAGATATTGGCGCTAGAATAGCTATTGAACGCGCACTACCTAATGAACTTAATCATTTATTATTGGCATTAAAAACGCACTCAGTACCCTTACTGGTAGATGGCATTAGCGATATTGCATCGATGAATTTATTTTCGGGCACTGAGGTCAATTATTTGTATGGGCCTATATTGGAAAGGCTGACTTTATAGGCTTAAAGCGACTATTCTAAGTGAGTAGACCCAAGCACTTTACTTAGAACCCAGATACTAAGGATAGTAATTATGGCAGCAAGTATTTATGTCATAACTAATGCAAGGACTGACACCAGCACGCGCGAGTTGATTAAATTACTCGACTCCCCGTTACGTGATCAATATTCACCGCTAGTCGTGTGCTTTGCCCCCCTACACTACGAACTAAAACAACAATTTGAGCAGATTGGTGTGCCTGTTTGTATTATAGAGCGTAATCAACCCCGCAAAGCACGTATTGTACTTCAAGCCTTAATCCACTATTGGCGCACACAACCGCCCGCAGTAATTCATGGTTGGGATTATGCTGGTAATATTTTGGCAACCTTATTGTGGCGCTTGAGCGGGAGACAAGCGCATTTAATGTGGGCACTCTATCATCATCAAACTTCTCAACTATCCGGTTGGTCAGCTAAATTAATGTTGAAACTAGGACAATGGCTTTCCAATCAACCGCATCGTATTTTATTTAAAAATATTGAAAGCCTAAATCACCACCAAGCACTCGGATATCGAGTACGCTATGCCAAAGTATTGACGAAATACCCGCTAGATTTACCCGAACTCTATCCCCAGCATCACGATACCCAACGCCAAGTACTACTTAAACGCCTGCATCTACCCGACAATACCTTTTTAATTGGCTGTGTGGCACGTTTTGAGACGAGTTTTGATTATCAAACCTTATTACAAGCCGCTACTTTAGCCAGTTTACATTACCCTAATATGCGTTGGATTTGGGCAGGAACAGGTTTGGATTATGATAATAAGCTGCTTTATCAACAAATTAAAAGCTATGGTCTAGAGCAACATGTGTTTTTATTAGGGGCACAATCCGATAGTGAGCTGAACGATTTAGTCGCTGCTTTGGATTTAGCCACCCTAGCCAGTCGTTTAGACTATTTACCCTCTTTTTTAATCAAAGCGATGGCTTATGCCGTTCCAGTGGTTGCTACTGAGGTTAAAGCCTTAAATCCGTTAGTGAATGCGACAGGTACTCTTGTTCCTCATGCTCAGCCACAATGTTTTTCTGCGGCATGGGGCGAGTATTATCAAATGAGTCATACCGCCCGCCGAGCTTGTGGACTACGCGCTCGCCAACAAGTATTAGAGCGTTATACATTGCAATCGATAGTGGATAGTTATCAGGTGCTATTTAGTCGACTAACAACCGGCTAAGCTTGAGGATAAAGCCATTCAATAAATGGGGGACTGAGTATTTCCTTAACTTTAGACTCGATCACTCTCGGAATTTGAGCATCGGTACTTTAAGCTGCCAAAAAATCGCCGCTAGCCGTAATAAAAACACTACTGCCATCCCCATTAAAATAGCTGTGACTTCTGGCAGTACGACACGCAATAAGGTGTACACCATCGCCCCACTAATGGCAGCAATAGCATAGACCTCTCCGCGCATAACAAACGGGGTGGTCGGTGTGAGTATATCGCGGATCATTCCGCCTGCAATTCCGGTCACTACTCCCATGGCGACCGCTGCTGGTTCGGGTAAACCGTATTGCAGCGCTTTCTGCGCCCCTAAAACTGCAAACAAAGCTAATCCCGCTGCATCCGCAACATCTAACAAACGCGCACGAATCCCGCGTCCCGTTGGAATAAAATTTATTAATATAATGGCTAGTAAAGTGGTTGCTAAAATAATCCATAAATAACTCAGGTCGGTTAGCCAAAATACCGGAGTCGCACCAATCATCATATCCCGCAAAGTGCCTCCCCCTAGTGCACATACCAAGGCTAAAACCAGTGCTCCAAAGAAATCCATCTGGTGACGCGCTGCCTGAGAAACACCGCTGATGGCCAACGTCACCGTGGCAATCACATTCAAAACCTGAATAAATAAATCAAAGTGCATGACTAACCTGTTTACTATTGATCGATGGTTCACAACTCCACAATGATACTAACCGGAACTGAGGTAGCACAAACCCCTTAAACCTGCTACTTTATCTGACCGATTTCAGGACAGCTCAAGCCAGACTCATATGACCAGAAAAATCCTCATTACTAGCGCCCTGCCTTATGCCAATGGTCCGATTCATTTGGGGCATATGGTGGAATACATTCAAACGGACATCTGGGCACGTTTTCAACGCATGCGTGGCAATACTTGCTACTACGTGTGTGCGGACGATGCGCATGGTACGCCGATTATGTTACGCGCTAAGTCTGAGGGTATTGAGCCACAACAACTGATTGAGCGTATGGCAATTGAACATCAGCGCGATTTTGCGGGCTTTAATATTAGCTTTGATAACTACTACAGCACGCATTCATCTGAAAATCAGTATTTTGCCGAATACATTTATAAAAAAGCTAAAGCTAAAGGGCATATTACCCAGCGCACTATTCGCCAAGCTTATGATGCGACGGCTCATATGTTTTTGCCGGATCGCTTTATTAAAGGTGAATGTCCGCGTTGTGGAGCACCCGATCAATACGGTGATAATTGTGAAGTTTGTGGTGCAACTTATTCACCAACAGATTTAAAAAATCCGATTTCTACCGTTTCAGGTACTAAACCGATTGAAAAAGAAACCGAGCATTATTTCTTTAAGCTCGGTGATTTTGAGCAGTTTCTCAAAGACTTTTTAAATAGTGGTGCGGTACAAAAAGAAATAGCCAATAAACAAATGGAATGGTTTGAGTCGGATCAGGGTTTAAGTGATTGGGATGTATCACGCGACGCGCCCTATTGGGGTTTTAAAATCCCTGATACCGAGGATAAATATTTTTATGTGTGGCTTGATGCACCGATTGGTTATTTAGCGAGCTTCAAAAACTTCTGCGCAAAGCAAGGTATTAATTTTGATGACTATTGGGCTAAAGACTCTAATGCTGAGGTCTATCATTTTATTGGCAAAGATATAGCCTATTTCCATACGCTATTTTGGCCAGCCTTATTAGATAGTGGTGATTTCCGTATCCCTACTGGAGTGAATTGTCACGGCTTTCTCACTGTTAATGGTGAGAAAATGTCTAAATCACGCGGCACATTTATTCAAGCTGAAAGTTATTTAAAGCATTTACCACCTGACGCTCTACGCTACTATTTTGCAAGTAAATTGAGTAATGGGATTGATGATATTGATCTTAATTTAGAAGATTTTACTCAACGCGTAAATAGCGACTTAGTAAATAAATTTGTCAACTTAGCTTCACGTAGCGCGGGCTTTGTGAATAAATCAGCTAATCATCAATTAGCAGCTCAATTACACGATGCCACATTATATCAAGAGTTTGTCGAGGCTGGTACTGAGATAGCCGAAAGCTTTGAAAAGCGCCGTTATAATCAAGCTATTCGTGACATTATGGCGTTGGCGGATAAAGCCAATCAGTATATTGATGCGCAAAAACCTTGGGTCTTAGCTAAAGATCCTAGTACTCGTGAACAAGCACATGCGGTTTATAGTCAGGGCGTGCAATTATTTAGAGTATTGGTAGCGTATTTAAAACCGGTATTGCCTAATTTAACTCAAGAGGCGGAAGCGTTTTTAAATGCAGGCGCATTGACTTGGGATAGTATTAAAACACCACTACTGAATCATACGGTATTAACCTTTAAACCCTTAATGACTCGAATTGAGCCAGACAAAATTACCGCGATGCTGGAAGATAATAAAAAAGCACTTCCCGCTCCAGCACCTGTTAAAACAGCTCCACCGAGTCATTTAAGTGTTGATCCGATTAGCCCCACTATTCAAATCGATGATTTTGGCAAATTGGATTTACGGGTAGCGAAAATTATTAAAGCGGCTCCGGTTGAAGGAGCGGATAAATTAGTACAATTGACTCTCGATTTAGGCGATGAGACCCGTAATGTTTTTGCAGGCATTAAATCGGCTTACGATCCCAAAGATTTAGAAGGTCGTCTCACCGTCATGGTTGCCAATCTAGCACCACGCAAAATGCGTTTTGGTGTCTCAGAGGGCATGGTATTAGCTGCCTCCGCTGCGCAAGCAGGGAGTGGTATTTTCATTCTGACTCCTGATCAAGGAGCAGAGCCGGGTATGCGGGTAAAATAATAAGGACGCAATACTGTTATGTTCGCAAGATTTTTCAAACCCAAATGGCAACATAAAGATGCCAAAGTACGTTTACAAGGGCTGAGTGCTTTAGGGGCAGATGCACCAGAATTGATTCAACTGGCTCAGTCTGATCCTGATACCTCGGTACGTTTGGAAGCTATTGGGCGTTTGAGCCATATGCCTACCTTACTCCAATTGGCGGAAGGCACTAACGAATTAGCTGAGCGTGCGCGTCAACGTATGATGCTACTAGCCACTACTGATGGGCAATATGACGACAAACTCCTCGCTCATTTTGAATGGTTAGAGCAACAACCTGAGCTACTAAGTAGTATTGCTCGTGACCCTAAGCGCTTACTGGAACTACGTAAACGCGCTATACCGACCATTGATGATCAAGCGCTACTCTATAGCATCGCTTATGAAGATGAGTCGCGTGACATTCAAGCACTGGCGGCCAGCCTACTGAGTGATCTAGACCAGCTCCAAACCTTAGAAAAGCGGCACGGTAAAAATAACAAACGCCTACGCCAATTCGTTAAAGATCGAGTAGCTGAGCATGAATCCGCTCAAGCTATCCTTCAAGCATTAGAATCTTGCTGTGCTGAAGTAGAGGCTTTAGGTAATAGTGGACGTTGGGAGCAAGACAAAACCCAGCTACTGGTACTGAAACAACGTTGGAAACAGTTTGCCGATATTCCCGTTTCTCTCACTGAGCGCTTTAATGCCGCAGAAGCTGATTTTAAACAGCGTTTGCAAGCTCATGAAAATCAAGCCGCTAGCTTACGCCCTATGCGTGAGCAATTTGTCCAATTATTAGAGCAAGCTAAACATTGGCATCGCCAAGTGCGAGAGCAGCCTGAATATGTGGCTATTGATGAGTTAGATCAATTCCTTAAAACCGCTCCCCAACAATGGCAGAACTTACCTACCCTACCTCCTGAGCAACAAACACCACTCAATCAGTCTTGGCAGGAAGAACTCGATAGCATTCAGCAAGTGCGTCACAGCCTAGAAAAAGATTTTAATGCTTTAAGTGAATTAACTCAGATCCTGAAGCAAACCGATCAGCTATTACACAGCTCTCAAGGTTTGCACGCGAGTAAAATCACTACTCTACAAAGCACATGGACTAGCGCAGCACGTCCTCATGTATTACGGGCGCGGGTGAGTGAATTAGAGCAACAATTCCATCATCTGATTGGGCAATTGAATGCGCGTCTAGTGCGCGAAGCGAAACAGCGTGAAGAGTTAAAAGCTGACTTTGAGCAACAAATTCATCACTTAGAACAAGCTTTAGAGCAAGAGCATTATAGCCAAGCCATTGAATTACATCATACCTTACAGCATCAATTGAAAGGTGCAACAGTGCTTAGCACTCACGATGCCAAACCGATTCGTGACCGTTTACAAGCCATGTACCCGCTGATTCGTGAACTAGAAGATTGGCGTAATTGGGGTACAAATCAAGCGCGGGAGCATTTGATTGAATCGGCTGAACATTTGCAGCTCACGGAGCTTGATCCACAAGAACGGGCTAAACGTATTAAAGCCTTGCGCAATGAATGGCGTAACCTAGCGGCTCTTAATCCTAATCAACCGCAACGTCAGTGGCGTGAATTTGATCGTAAAGTCACCGCCGCTTATGAACCTAGCAAACAGCATTTTGCTGAACAAGCACGCTTGCGCCAAGAACACCTTAGCCAGCGCGAAGCCCTTTGTGCTGAATTAGAGCAACTCAATCAAACCACGGATTGGACTCACCCAGACTGGAAAGCATTGCAAAAGCAAATTGTGCAATTACGTCAACGCTGGAAAGACAGTGGCACAGTCAGTCATAAAGACTGGCAACCAATTAATGCACGTTT
Source organism: Thiofilum sp. (assembly GCF_016711335.1). NCBI lineage: Bacteria > Pseudomonadati > Pseudomonadota > Gammaproteobacteria > Thiotrichales > Thiofilaceae > Thiofilum > Thiofilum sp. Next base: position 2,308,518 of record NZ_JADJTF010000001.1, on the reverse strand, counting down.
TAATGCAGCGATGGAAGCGTTAGATACTCATTTAGAGACTGAGCGTAAACGTAATTGGAATGAGCGCTTAGCTTTAATCGCGCAAGCTGAAGCTTTAGTAGAGAGTAATGATCTCGCGCAAGCGACTGAAACGGCTAAGCAATTGCAAACCCAATGGCATATTACGGTTCCAGCACGTCAAGGCGAAGAGCAACGTTTATGGAAACAATTCCGCGCCCCCATTGATGCTTTATTCGAGCGCTTAAAAACCGAACGCCAAGCTGAGCGCAGTGAATTACAGCAATCCATTGATACTAAAGTAAGCTTATGCGAGCAATTTGAAGCCCTAGTGCAAACCAGTGAAGAAGCGTGGTCTAGTGTAGGAGCGCGTCAGCAACAATTGTATGCAGACTTACAAGCTATTCGTAATCTGCCTAAGTCCGTGCATACCAAACTGGAATCTCGCTGGCAGGCGGCTGAAAAAGCCTTACAAAAACGTGCTCAACAAGTAGCGCAACTGCAACAATGGAAACAGTTAGAGCAAATTGCTGCTAATCAAGTTGTCAATGAGGATGCTTCCGACTCTATCCGGCAACAAGGCGAGTTAATTTGTCTTGATTTAGAAATCTTGTTAGGGCTACAAACCCCGCAGGCTTATCACAAGCAGCGCATGAATTACCAAATTGGGCGTATGTCTGAGAGCATGCTTAGTCGCAAAGACTCGCGCCAAGTCGAGCCACAAGCGTTTAAGTTATTTAAACAATGGTATCGTTTAATGCTGGATCAGACTGCCTATACGGAACAACAACCGCGTATTCAAGCCGCGATCCATGCGCTTAAAACTCAGCAAGGTCTTATACCCCCAGAAAACGTAAGACCTGATCCCGCATCTCAGGGGTGAAAACTTCCTGTCTTTGATCTTTTAATACACCGCCGAGTGATTGATTAATACGCTCGGCGGTGAATATAAAGTCATGAATCGCTTCGCTATCATCCAAGGGACTAGGTAAATTAATAATCAAAGATAAACCCGGTGTAGCTCCAAGCTTTAATTCATCTGGCTCTAAAGTCCAAGGTGGCACACCATTCGCCACACTAAATAGACTTACCTCACCAAACTCCGTCAATACCATGCGGTGAAAAATCTTCATATCACCAAAATGCAAACCCGCATTATCCAAAGCTTCTAATACCGCTGCACCTTCAAACATTTGGCCCTCAGGAGCGGCAATAAATAGAATCAAACGCGGAGGTAACTGAAACTCCTCATCACTAGCATCAGCAAGGGCTGGATTATCATCATAGAGAGGTTCTTCACTGTCGAGTAGATTATGGCTATAGGCTCTAGGGTGTTTGCCCTCTTTAGCAGCATGATCCTCCATGATCGATGACATTTCTTGGCCTTGGGCATCTTTAACTGGGGTAACAGGCATATCGCGCTTGGGGGCTTGATCTTTATGACTCATACGGCTAATGAAATAAATAGCCACCAGCGCAATTAGCCCTAATACCATAATTCCCAGACTAACAATTTCCACTCTAACTTCCTTTATTATTGATTAGCCAATTGTGCTGCCTCGGTTACATCAACAGCGACCAAACGTGAGACTCCGGGTTCGCGCATAGTAACACCTATCAGGTTTTCGGCAAGCTCCATCGTGACACGGTTATGGGTGATAAAAATAAACTGCACTTGTGCTGACATATGGCGTACTAGCTCAGCAAAGCGCCCCACATTCGCCTCATCCAAAGGTGCATCCACCTCATCTAACATACAAAACGGTGCAGGATTTAAAGCAAAGATGGCAAAGACTAACGCTACCGCAGTTAAAGCTTTTTCGCCACCCGAAAGTAATTGAATATGACTAATGCGCTTCCCCGGAGGACGCACCATAATCGCTACTCCAGTGGTAAGCCAATCGTTCTCTGTCATATGCAAATAACACTCACCCCCACCAAATAAACGCATAAACATTTGACTGAGTTGGGTATTAACCTGCTCAAACGTCTCTTTAAAACGTGTGCGCGTCTCGCGATCAATCTTTTTCATCACGGCTTCGAGAGTATCGAGCGCTTCAATCAAATCATGATACTGAGTATCGAGATAATTCTTGCGCTCAGTTAATTGCTGAAACTCCTCAATCGCCGCTAAATTAATCGCACCTAATTTCGCTATTGCGACTCGCACTTGATTTAAATGCTGTTGCAATCCTTGCAGATTTTCAGTCGCAATAGCATAGTGTAACGTTTCACGCTTTAAGCCGAATGCGTGAAATTGTTCACTTAAATCCTGTGTTTTGACCTGCAAAGCCTGCCAATTGAGCTTTAATTGCTCTTGTTCGGAGCGTAGTTTGTCTAATAGCTGCTCAGCCTGTAAACGTTTACGATCTTGCTCTATAACTGCTTGTTCAGCCTGCTCCATTGCTTTACGTGCACTATGTAGCCGTATTTCAACCAAAGCTCTAGCCTCACGCGCTATCTCAAGTTCGCTTTGCCCCTCTTGCAGCGGTTCAACTTGTGCTTGCAAGGTCATTTGCAGCTGCTCATATTGGGTCACTAGCGTAGCTAGGCGTTGCTTGACGCGATCTAGTTGTTTAGTGCGTTCTCCTAGCTGAGACTGTAAGGTGTCCAGCTTTAATACTAAGTGCTGCTGCTCATGTTGTGCGGCATGACGTTGTGTTTGAATGTGCTCTAAGACATTCTGTAAGCTAGCCTGCTCTGCTTGCAAGGTTTGACGTTCAGTGCTCAAATTTTCTAAAGCTAATTGAGCAGTAACCAGATGCTCCCGCGCTTCCTCTGCTTCAAAACGATATTCCTCCTTAAATTGCTGTAACTCAGCTAAATCTTGCTCAATGCGTTGGCGTTGTTGAGCTATTTGCTGTTGCTGCTGAAGTAAATTATTTAAGGCTTGGTTTTGCTTAGCCTCAAGGCGCTGGAGTTGATTCAGCTCATTCTGTAGGGCTTGTAGCTGGCGCTCAGTCTCGTACTGTAGCTGTTGTGCGGTGTTTAATTGCGCTTGTAAGCCACTTAATTGCTGGCGTTGTACTTGAGTAACGGTCTGCAACTCAGTAATAAGCTGTTGGCGTTGTAAAGTATTCAACTCTTGCACTTCAGCTCTAGGGGACTTTAGCCAATAGCGCCCTAGCCAAAATCCGTCTGGGGTAATAATCGACTGCCCTATTGCTAACTGCATTCGATGCTGAAAAGCCTCGGCTAAGGAATCAACACAATAAATAGCGGCTAGCTGCTCATGCAGAGTAATAGGGGCTAATACTTTAGTCGCTAAAGGCAATAGCTCACCTAATGGTTTCAACTCATACTCATTAGACTTCCCCTGAGTCTGTATTAAGCTCACACCTTGTTTAGGCCAACCGCTATCAATTTGCCGCTGTAACTGCTCAATACAAACAGCATCTAAGACCTCGCTCAATACCGTTTCAATAGCAACTTCCCACCCCTCTTCTACCTGCAATATTTCGGCTAAACGGGGAGCTGAACTCCAACCCTTAGTAGCAAGCCACTGCTGGCGCTCGTTGGAGTCATTATGTAGCTGCGCTTGTTGCAAGGTAGTCAAAGCACTCCATTGCGCTTGAGCCTGTTCATATTCAAGGCGTACTTGAGCTAATTGGGTTTGCAAGGTTTGTATTTGGCTACGTTGTGCGGGAATAGCCGTTTGTAAGCTATTTAACTCGGTTTCTAGCTCAATACGACGTTGCTTAGTCTCTTCCCACTCCTCAGTTAATCCTAAACGTTCCTCTTCAGTATCCGTATGCTTTAACGAACCTAGCTCTTGCTCTAAACGAGATTGGCGTTGTTGTAGTTGGACCTGTTGGCGCTCTAATTGCCCTAATTTGGCTTGTTCACTTTGTACAGTACGAGTAGGAATTTCAATGTGGGCTTGTAACTCATTCCAAGCCTTTTGCCACTGGTTCAATCTTTGCTGAGCCTGTAAGTACTCCGCCTCTAATGTTTGCCGCCGTTGCTCTAGAAGCGGCAATTGTGGGCTGAGGCTCTCAATCTCGGATTGGTTTGAGGCTAAAGCGGCTAAATCTTCCGCTTGATGCTCACGCGCCTCGACTAATGCACTTTCTAATTGGCTTAAAGATTGTTGTTGGCGTTCTTTGAGTTCGTTTTGATGGCGTAACTGTTGCTCTAAACGCGCAATCACTGCCCCTGCCTCGTAATAATCACCTTGGACTTGATTGAATTGCTGATTAGCCTCCTTGACCTGTTCACGCAATTGCTCCACTAACTGCTCTTGCTCACGCACCACTTGCCATTGGGCTTTATAATATTCTGCAACAGCACTTAATTGCGCTAATTGCTCGCGCTCCGCTTGCTCTAATGCTTCTAATTGCAACAGCATGACTTGAGCCGCTATGTGTTGTTCATCTGTGCGTAGGGTTTGGTATTGAGTCGCGGCGGCGGCTTGTTTTTCCAGTTTAGTGAGCTGCTTAGCCACTTCGGAGCGAATGTCATTGAGGCGCTCTAAGTTATCCCGTGTATGGCTAATGCGAGTTTCGGTTTCGCGGCGGCGCTCTTTATAGCGCGAAATCCCCGCAGCTTCTTCAAGCGTAGTACGTAACTCATCAGGTTTGGCTTCAATCAGACGCGAAATCATGCCCTGCTCAATAATGGCATAACTGCGTGGCCCCAAACCTGTGCCGAGAAAAATGTCAGTAATATCACGGCGTCGACACCGCGTACCATTTAAGTAATAGGCTGATTTACCGTCACGACTCGCTACTCGTTTAAGAGCAATTTCTTGGTATTGTGCATATTCACCACCCAACTTACCTGCTGAATTATCAAAAACTAATTCAACCGAGGCTTGTCCTACAGGCTTGCGTGCTGATGAGCCATTGAAAATCACATCTTCTAAAGATTGTCCGCGCAAGTGCTTAGCGGAGCTTTCGCCCATGACCCAACGCACCGCATCGATGGTATTAGATTTGCCGCATCCATTAGGCCCTACAATACCGACTAATGGACTACGCAACTCCAGCGTCATGGGGTCAACAAAACTTTTAAAGCCCGCAATGCGGATTTTAACTAAGCGCACGAATCCGAGTTCCCTTCAGCTAAACCAAGCCATGAAAACGCGCAAGGATGATATAAAGCACACTTTTTTTCAACTGAAGTTTAAGCTGGGAATTTAATATAATGGTAAATTCTGGTACTCTAATCATATGGTTAAGTATAGTTTATGGAATAAAATGCTTACTTTAATCCATAGATCAATACCAAACTTAATAACTATTCAATTTAATAGCCATATAAATCAATATAAGTATCGGGTATGGGTTTAATGCAAGTGATATTTCTTAAGGAAAAAATTGAACGTTTAGGGTTAAAATTTTACTCTCCGTTTATATTAAGCACGAAAGAATCTACTTGTTGTTTTTCTATTATGATACCTTTTTTAGGTTGTAATGGTGCTAAAAATGGCTTAATTATCGGGATTATAGATATGAAAAGCTACACTTCCCATGAGAATGATTGGAGTATAGCAGTAGAAAATGGTTATTATCCTTTCAATTTATATTATGACAATGCAGTTAATATGAGTGATGAAGATTTCAAAAGAATATTAAATCAATTTTTTTGGTATGGGAAAAGTACAGACAGACCCCTATGGTATACAGGAGAGTTTTATCAAGAACTTTTCCCAGAGATAAGCGATTAAATATAGTCAATTACCATTTATAATGCCTAACTTTTTAACATTTTTAGGTATCTTTTTTTCCAGTTTCGCACTGACCCAATACACTTTGGCGTGTTTCACCTTTATCAAATCTTTAAAAGCATTACTCTTTTAATCTCAGCACCTCTTCCACCGCCGTCCCCATCACTGTGATGTTAATGAGTCAGTTCAATCTAGTATTTGGGGTGATGGTATCTAAAGATACTCCTAAAAAACCAGAACGAACAGCAGAAGAGGAAGCAAGAGCAGAGGCATAACGTCAAACCTATCATGATTTTTGCGATACTCCACCACCTGAAATCGGCGATATTTGCAAAGATAGAAGAGAGCGAATAAAAAAGAAATAACACACTATAAAAATTCTTGAGATTGTGAAAATGAGCCTTTGGATTTCTGTGAGTAAACACTTATGAATATGATAATACCACGACAAGAAGATTGGGGTGATTTAACTGATCTTGACACGGCATATGCTTATAAAATATTTTTCAATAAATCTAACCAAGAGATGCAAATTGCATTTAAAGAAAACATTCATGCTCGCTGCTATGACCTTTACTATATGCCAATCAATGTACTTGTTTACTATATTTATGGTTTAAAAGAATTTATAGAATCACGAAGCTCTAAAGACTCATTAGATATAACAAGTGCTGTTGATTGCCTTTTTAACCTATTTTATTTGAATTCAAAAAAACACCTAGCTGAAATCAATGATATTTTCTCTGAATTTCAACAGTTAATGCAGTATATAGCTGATAATCAATTATTATATGACGCAGATGAGGAAACTTATGGAGATTTAAATATAACATTAACTGAGATAAATAGTAATTTAGAAAAATTGCATTAAATACTATGTTTTTCTCTTGACACAGCATTAATAGCATCTACGAAAGATAGAAATGTAATATGAATAAAGAGCTGATTGACTTACTAGAGTCCTATTCTGAATTACCTGAGTATATTAGCCAATCTATGGTTACTTTAAATTCTAAAAGTATTTTTGGTAATTACCCTATTAACATTGCTGCTACTCGTGGCAGTTTTGATGAGGTAAAACTCTTAATCACTAATGGTTCAGACATAGATTCACAAGGCGAGCATGGCTATACACCTTTGCATGAAGCTATTGAGCAAGGGCATAAAAACATAGTTGAGTTGCTTTTGAAACATGGTGCAAATGTTATGATTAAAAATGATGATGGTAGCTCACCTGCTGACTTAGCCTTATTACTAGGCAATGAAACTATAGCTGCGCTTTTTAGCTAGTGCATTAAAAGTGCTGCTATGTGTCACACTAGATTAGTGGCATTATTTTTACTCAATTGAAGTGATATGCCCCTTGTAAATGATAACATCCAAATAACTCGTCCTTGTATTTGTATAATGATGAGGGCGATATGGTTTCCCTCATCATTATACAAATAGTCCCTACAACGCTACAGCTCAAGAGCAACATTATAATTGGAATCGGTATTATGGCGCTATATTAGCTCTGATCCGATTGGGTTGGACGGTGAACTAAATACCTTTGGGTATATCGGGAAGAGTCTACTACGTTTCACAGACTCAAAAGGGTTATTTTGGGAATCTGTTTCACCCTGTTCTGGTCAAGCAATCCCTGACAGATTAATTTGAGACAACTCAAACTCTACTGGAGATTGATGACCATTCGCTGTATGTAAACGCTCATGGTTATAATAACGAATATACGCATCCACATCCTGCTTCATCGTTTGTCGGGTCAGATGATTGACTTTTAATAACCACGCATTCTTCAAGCTGCCAAAAAAACGCTCCACCACCGCATTATCCCAGCAGGCACCGACTCCACTCATTGAGGCTTGAATACCGTGCTGCCTCAATAAGTTACCAAAGCGTTGACTGGTGTACTGAGCGCCTTGATCACTATGAAAAATCAGCCCGTTCGGAGGATTTCTCAAGGTGATTGCTTGCTGCATCGCCCGTTCGACCAAAGCCGTGGTCATCCGTTGATCCAGTGCCCAGCCAATGATCTTGCGGGAGTATAAGTCCATGACGATGGCTAAATACATCCAGCCCTCTGGGGTTCTTAAATAGGTCACGTCACCCGCCCAGACCTGATTAGGACGGGACGGGTTAAAGTCCTGATTGACCCGATTCGCGGCTACTCCATGACGAGGATTGCGCTGAGTCGTCACCCGATACGCTGGTCGCTGAATCACCACTAAGTTCAAACGCTTCATCAGTCGACGTACCCGATAACGACCGATTTGAAAGCCTTCTTTGCGTAACCGTTTGACCAGTTCTCTAGACCCTAGACTCTCCCGACTGGCTTTAAAGAGATGCTTGATTCGTCGATACAAGGTCAACTCGTCTGCCTTAATGAGGCGAGCCGGACGGTTGAGCCAGTCATAGTAAGCGCTGTGGCTTACTTGCATCACCCGACACGCCAGTCGAATCGGTATCCTCGGGGGTAAGCTTTTGATAAAACGATATTTTATCTCATTTCTCTGGCAAAGAAGGCACTGACCTTTTTTAGGATCTCTTTCTCCATCCGTAGGTGTTTGTTTTCCTTACGTAGCTGCAATAGCTCTACACGCTCATCGGCACTCAATACCGTACCACCCGATGCCGCTTCCTGTTTCTTTTTCCAGTCATAGAGTTGATTGGGACGAATACCTAGTGACGCTGCTGCGTCCGCTACGCTATAACCTTGCTCGGTCACTAGGGCTATCGCTTCTTCTTTAAAGGCTACCGAGTAATTCTTGTAGACTCGTTTCTGATTCATAGACACCTCGATTTAGGACAGTTTATCCTATTCCTTTGTGTCAGGGGGTATTAGACCAGAACACCCAGTGCTTATGCAGAAGTAGGACAGTTTATGAACTGGGCATTCAATCACTCAATTAATGATTGTGTGGGGTTAAGTAATCTAATGCGTACTCCTGATTTTGTTAATTTTCAAATAGACTTCTACGTAGGCAGTGTATGGGGTCCTTTTTCACGAGATGGAAATTCTTTTGTCGGTGGAGGTTTGAACAAAGCCGTCTCAAACTCTGTTGGGACAAGCGCAAGTATAGGAGGCGGCTGGCTTAACCAAGTTACAGTGTCTCCGGGAGATACCAATAACTTTGTTTCAGGTTATGCAGGTAGTGGTACAGTTTCATATGCAGGCCTAGGAGGTGGCATAGTGATCTCATCTAGTGGTGCTACTGCTACAGTGGTTGGTTTTGGAGCTGGCAAAACTGCTGGAAATACAAATAATGCTGGCAACATCAATGGCGGATATACTATCGATCAAGGTTATTCTGGAATAGCGTGGTAATATTATGTTTAGTATTTCTTCATCCCCAAAAACCAAAAAACAGAAAATAGTTTGTTTCATTGGGGTACTCTTCTTGCTAGGTTTTTTTCTTCATCAGGTGGTACAAGCACTTTTTTAGAAAAATACCTCAAGCCTCACTTTGTGATTAGTAATGGTAATTGTTAGTAGGTCATATAACTCTATAGTATACGGAATTGTTGTTTCATCAGGTGGTGCTACTGCAACTGTTATTGGAATCGGTGCAGGGAAAACCATGGGGGATACAAGTAATATAGGTAGTATTAATGGTGGTTACACAATTGATCAGGGTTACTCAGGAATTAAATGGTGATTATATGCCGGGAATAGGTGGTTTAACAAAAGCAAGAACACGCCGTCAAAAATGGGCTGCGATTATTGTAGGTTCAATTTTGCTGGCTTTCATCATTTATATTATTGTGAAGCAGTTTTAATCACACTCGATTGATTGATGTACTAGCGAACCGATCATTGGCGGCTACGGCTGCCAGTGATCGGTTCGCAGATTTGATACGTTTAAAACTGGGGTAATGCATTAACTGTGTTAAAAATCAAAAGATCAGTCAGCAAAGAACTTTGTTAAACTCTAGTCTCATTGATGGTCATGCAAAAACGTTTCAACTCTTTAATTGCTCTACCCAAATTAAAGATGGCGGCTCTTCCCCTACCCTTCATGTACAACTTGTCTCCTACTTATAAAGCGATGGAAATACAATGCTTTATAAGCATTACTCTTTTAATCTCACCACCTCTTCCACCGAAAGCCCCGCCACCTGAGCAATATGCTCAACCGGTAACACACCTAACTGGAGTAAATTCCGCGCCACTTCCTGAGCCTTTTTTAAAGCCCCTTTCTCTAAGCCCCGTTGTTCACCTTCCTCTAACCCTAGCTGTTTACCCTCTTCAATCCCCTCCCGATAACCATCCCAATGCGCCGTTTGCTGAGAACTCATGAAATCTCGATAATCCTTTAAACTGTTTTCATAGACCTGTCTCTCTTCAGGGGGTAATTGCGCTATCTTGGCTATCGTAAATAATCGCTGAAACACCCTCTCATGTAACGCAGCCGGAATCTGGTCTAGCTCTTGTAAATGCTTAAAAGCAAAAAGCCATTTATCCTGTAAAGTGACTAATTGATGCTGCTGTAAATTAAAACGGGGCAGTACTAAATAAATAAAACTCAATTTATCGTAAAATAGGCGATTATGTTGGTCTTTGAGTTGGGCATAATAAATCACCTCTTGCTCATCATCGTCCATCAGAAAATCTAAAATCCCAATCGTATAGACTGCTTCCAGTTTATAATTCCAACTCCCTTGTTTAGCTTGTTCTTGAATGGCAAAGGTGGAATAAAACAAGCTCCGATCCTTAAAGTAGATTTGTTTGACCCGTTGTAATTCGACAATGAAACGCTCGCCTGATGGACTCCTGCAATTCAGATCAAAAATGACCTTCCGATCCGACACACTCAGCCCCTGATATTCGTGTTTGGTATAGGTCAACTCGGATATTTGATGATGTTCCGGCAATAAGGTATTGAGGAAACTGATCAACAAGTCTTTATGTGGCTCCTCACCAAAGAGCTTTTTAAAGCCAAAGTCCGTCAGGGGGTTGAGGTAAACATCGGTCATGGTCGTCAGCCTGTAGAGCGGGGCAAGTTAGAACCACAGTATAGTCTAAAAATCGTTTTACTCCTATCCGCCACAGGGTCATGATTTAGAAGAGTACGGTTACCATCACCTTACTTAACCGGTCACTGAAAGGCGCTTAGACTAAACGGTTTTATCACCTATTCAACTCTTCTAAATCATGACCAAAAAGCCTAACCAAGATTAATTCAGTTAGGCTTTATTGCTACCACGTAAATGAACTAACTGACTTTCACTTATAGTATGGTCTAATTAAGCAATCTGCCCCATCAACAAACTAATAGTCCTATGCACTTCATTACGCTTATGGGTAAGGTTTTTCTTAATTTCCATTAATTCCACCACCTGCTCTAAAGTCCGCACATGCTGAATATTGGTTTTTAATATTTCACAGGATAACGTTAAGGGGCGTAAAAACTCTTCTGCTTTTGAGGAGTCCCCGACAATATGCTTACGAATGCTCTTAGCGTACTCAATTACCGTATCACAACTACGATTCTGGGTATTGATTTTGCTCTCTTTAACCTCTTGATACAGTGAATCTAATTCTAAAATAGATTCTTTATTACCATTTAAAGACTGTAAGGGAGCAGGCAATCCGGGGGGAGTAATTTCATGCAGCTTTGCTTCTAAAGCTAATTTTTTCTCTTTAACGGTTTGTAACTTACTATAGGCATCTTCAAGCTCTGCTTTATTAGTCGCCATTTGCTGTTCTAACAGGTTATAAGCATTAATAACCTTTTGCAGCACATTAACCGCTGGTTCCTCTAAAATAGAGGGTTCCTTACCATTATCACCTACTTTAGCCTTATTAAGAGCAGTGGCTGCTCGTGCATTGCCCATTGTATTGTCTGAAACAGCCGAGTGATTAAAAGGCTGTGCACTAGGTTGAGTCACTACTCGCGCTGTGCCGATTACACCATCAGTCATATTATTATTATTTTGCTCAATTGTAGGGAGGGGATTAGAAATAAAACGTTGCTCAGTAGGAGCAATAGGCGTATGTGCGGGAGTATGCGTCGGTTGCTCTGCTGATGGAATCACTGGCGTAGGAATCACAGCAGGAGCCTCCACCATAGGAGGCTGTTGAATAGTAACCGTATTAGGGGCAGTTACGCTCGGTGCAAGTGTGGCTAAATCAGGCATAGCCCGCGCTTGGCTCACTACGGGTTCTGTACGCGTATTAAACTCTGGAAAACTAGGCAAAACAGGTGAATTCGGCAAAGTAGGCGCTGTGACGGGTGGCGGTGATACAGTGACCACTGGCTTATGACTAGAAGCTTCTAATACCGCGAGTGCATCAATTTCCTCATCTAAATGATCCACATCCAAATCAGCTAAATTTAAATCAACATCAAATGCAGGCTTAGGCATACCGTCAGGGGTAAATGCTTGCGCCATATGATTATCTGGAAACGGTTTATTGGACGATTGGTAATCGTTCGACATAGCAGCCCCTATATTTTATTGTTAGAGATGTTAAACACTTAGCTTAAACCTATTGACCTGAATCCTCACTTTAAAGCGCTAATCGTTTATTTAACTCCTTTCATCTTTGCTATTTTTTAATTCAATGAGGTGCATGTTGTTCGGGATAAATTGTGCCTATACTGTGGTCTGAAGCTATACTAAATTCATAAAAGCGAGCTGATTTATGCGCCATCTTCGTTTAGTGCTGTTATTTATTTTGTTTCATCTGTCAGCGGCTTTCGCAGCTCCGCTCACTCCTGAAAAAGTCCCTGAGCCTCTTAAACCTTGGATCGACTGGGTATTGCAAGATGCGCCTGAACGCATTTGCCCCCGCGCCTATTCGACTACCGAACAATACTGCGCTTGGCCTAGTACCTTAGATTTAAATCTCAATGAGCAAGGTGGCACGTTTACCCAACGCTGGCAAATCTATCAAGAAAGTACCATACGCCTCCCCGGAGATGCTCAGCATTGGCCTACCAATGTACAAACGGATCAAAATGTAGCGCTTACCGTATTGCCCAAAAACGACTACCCTACGGTAAAACTCGCCCAAGGTACTTATATTATTCGTGGTCAATTTCAATGGGATAAGCTCCCTAAGACCGTGTTTGTTAGCCCTGAGTCGGGGCTAATTCAGCTCACTGTGAATGGCACAAGTATTCCCAACCCAGAATTTAATAACGAAGGGCGTTTATGGCTCACACAAAATACCGAAGCCAGCAGCGAAGATAATTTAGATATTCAAGTCTTTCGTAAAATCACCGATTCGCACCCCATCGAAATACTCACTCGTATTCAACTACGCGTCTCAGGTAAACAGCGTAATACCGATCTTAGCCCCGTGCTGTTGGAAGGTTTTATACCACTGGCTTTAGAGAGTGAATTACCTAGCCGCATTGAGCGTAATCAGCATTTACAAGTGCAATTGCGTCCGGGCGAATGGACGATTGATATTACGAGCCGTGCACCGAATAATTTAACCAGCTTTACCTTACCGACTAGCCAACAACCTTGGCCTAATCAAGAAGTCTGGGTCTTTGAAGCAGATCACACTTTGCGCCAAGTCGAGGTTAGTGGTGTACCCAGTATTGACCCTAATCAAACTAAACTACCGAGTGACTGGAATAGCCTACCTGCTTACTTAATGAATAGTGGCGATACATTGACCCTGACCGAACAGCATCGTGGTATGGCAGTGAATAAAAGCAATGAACTCGCGCTCAAACGTACTCTTTGGCTTGATTTTGCGGGGACGGGCTACAGCATTCAGGATCAATTACAAGGCACATTAGCCGAGCAATCTCGTCTTAATACCACGCCAGAACTCAAATTAGGTCGGGTCACTATTAATGGTGCGCCTCAATTAATTACACAGCAAAGTGATACGAATCCGCCCAATATAGGGGTGGAAGTCCGACAAAGCACATTAAATCTTAGCGCTGATAGCCGTTATGAAGGTTCAATCAGTACTCCGCCTGCTAATGGCTGGCAGCAAGAACTTCAGCAAGTGAACACGGAGCTGTATTTACCTCCGGGTTGGCGCTTGCTACATGCTAGTGGCATGGACAATGCCCCCGATACTTGGTTTTTAAGTTGGTCATTATTGGATTTATTTCTTGTGCTGATTATTGCACTCGCCGTGGGCTACTTATATCAACCGCTTTGGGGCGTCTTTGCTTTGATTGCCTTAGTATTTATTTGGCATGAGAATGATGCACCCCGCATTATTTGGCTCAATTTATTAGCGGTGATTGCACTCTTGCGCGTAGTCCCGAATGGCTTGATTAAAGATCTACTCAAATACTATCGCCTGCTGAGTCTGGTCATACTCGCGCTCATCGTCGTGCCCTATATGATTGATACCATTCGCACTGCACTCTATCCGCAATTAGAACGGGACTACTATGGCAGTGATTATTATGCCGGATCAGCCGATTATGCCCCTGTCGCAGCACCAGCACCCGAAGCCACTGTAGCAGCCACGGAAGATAATGCTGCCATGGTTCAACAACAAGAGATAGCCGAAGAACGTAAGCAAAGTGTATCCAGAGAAATGGCACAAAATATAGGCTCGTACTCCAAAGCCAAAAAATCTAAAGTCGATCTGCAAGCACTTGATCCTAATAGCATGATTCAAACCGGCCCTGGTTTACCGAATTGGCAATGGTCGAGTGTGAACTTTTCATGGTCTGGCCCTATTCGCCCAGACGAGAGTATTTATCTGATGCTTATTAATCCATTAACGACTGCATTGTGGAAATTTTTAGGCATTGCCCTGTTATTGGTGTTGGCGTGGCGTTTAATTTGGCCTAAAGGCGATCCTCATCAACCCAATACGCCACAAGCCGCTTGGCAACAATTCAAGCAAAACCCTTGGAGTAGCATCAAAGCGCAATTCACGCTGGGCTTAGCCTTATGTGCGGTAGTAGGGCTTACCACTCTAAGTCCTAAACCTAGTCTGGCTGCCGATATACCCAACGCTGAAATGCTGCAAGCTTTAAAAGAGCGCTTATTACAAGCGCCTGACTGCCTGCCGCAATGTGCCCAAATGGAGTCTATGAATGCCCAGATTCAAGCCGATAGTTTGCAATTACGTTTACGGGTGCATGCTGCGAATCAGACCGCCATTCCTCTACCGATTGCACAAGGTGCTTGGCTGCCCCAACAGGTCTTTATTAATGGTAGTCCCAGCGCTGCTCTCAAACGTGACACTGATCAACAACTTTGGATCGTATTGGATGCAGGTCAGCACGATGTTGTACTCCAAGGTGCTTTACCTAAGCGCTCTAACTTCACCCTCAATTTACCTTTAAAGCCTTATCGCGTTATATGGCAAGCAACCGATTGGTCCGTCGATGGGATTCGTGACAATGGTGTACCTGAAGGCCAGCTACAATTAGTACGCACTACTGGCACTGAAGCAGCGGCTAATTTAGATCAAGATGCCACCACTTTACCGACCTTTGTTAAAGTTGAGCGCCGCCTCAATTTGGGTCTGGATTGGTATATTGAGACTACCGTCACACGCTTATCCGATAGCACTAATCCTTTAAGCATTAGCCTGCCCTTACTCACAGGTGAGCAACCTATGAGTGAGCAATTGACTGTAAAAGATGGGCAAATTAAGGCTAATTTCCGCGCTCAACAAGATGAACTCTCATGGTCATCACGCCTGAATACTACTGATAAACTCACTTTAAAAGCCGCCGCTAATGCCGACTATTTAGAGGAATGGCAAGTCGCCGCCAGTCCCGTGTGGAATGTGCAAGCGAGTGGTATACCCATTAATACCTTTGTCGAAGAAGAAGGGATTAGTATTCCACTCTGGAAACCTTGGCCTAATGAAGCACTCGATTTAACGATTACTCGCCCTGAAGGAGTTGCGGGGCAAACCGTGACTATTTTATCCAGCAAAGTAAAAATCAATCCGGGTAAACGCGCTAAAGATATTGAGTTAACTCTGAATATTAGTAGCAGCCGAGGCACACAACATACACTGACTTTACCTGCTGGGGTGGAAGTTAAGAACCTAACCATTAATGGCGAAAAACGTCCGATTCAACAGCAAGGTGATAAGCTTATTGTGCCCTTAAATCCGGCTGAGCAAACTATAGCGCTCACTTGGCAAGATAATACGCCCCTCGATACGCTCTATCGTTTTCCCGCGATTGATGTAGGTGTGAATAGTGTCAATAGCAGTTTAAGTATCGAGATGGCAGCGGATCGTTGGGTATTGTGGGCGAATGGCCCTGATTTAGGTCCAGCGGTATTATTTTGGGGCGTATTACTCGCACTGCTGATTGTGTCGCTTATTTTAGGGCGCTCTAAGCTCACCCCGCTTAAAACGTGGCAATGGTTTTTACTCGCCATTGGTTTGAGTCAAAGTAGCTCGTATTTATTAGTGTTGATGGTCATTTGGCTCATAGCTTTAACCCAACGCGCTAATTTAACTCGTATTTTATCAGTGTGGACGTTCAATAGTATGCAGGTGGGTTTGATTGCACTGACCTTCTTAGCTCTAGTAGCGTTAATCGGCGCGGTTGCTAATGGTTTATTAGGGCATCCTGATATGCAGATTACTGGCTATGGCTCTAATGCTAGTCAACTCAATTGGTATCAAGATCGCACAGGAACTCAGTTACCTCAACCGCTCGTGCTAAGTGTACCGTTATGGGTCTACCGCTTACTGATGTTGCTGTGGGCTTTATGGTTAGCCATTACGGTATTAGGCTGGTTACGTTGGGGTTGGGAGGCATTTAGTACCGGAGGTTTGTGGAAAAGTGAGCCGAAAAAAGCACCGGTAGCGCGTGCTCCTCTGAGTGCTGTTGTACCAAACAAAACACCCACGGCGACTGAAGCAGGGATAGCACCTAATCCTGCTACCCCTACTTCACCGACATCTTCCTAAATTAGACGAGGTTTTAAAGCTCAATGATCAGGCTGTCCCAAAGGACAGCCTTTTTTTATTGCATACCCTGTAAAGCAGCAATACGCTCTTCTAAAGGCGGGTGAGTCATAAACAAGCGCCCCAAGCCACCGCCACCACTAATACCAAAGGCTGCTAACTCACCGGGCAAATCTTTTGGCTCATGTACCCGCTGTAAACGGCGTAAAGCAGCAATCATTTTTTGGCGTCCGGCTAAATCAGCACCGGCAATATCGGCTTTGAACTCACGATAGCGTGAGAACCACATCACAATCATAGTAGCCAAGAAACCTAATAAGATTTCCGCGACTATCGAGCCAATGTAATAACCAAATCCGGGGCCACTATTGTCATTATTGCCTCGGAATAGACCATCTACCACCATACCGATAACACGGGCAAAGAAAATAACAAAGGTATTCACTACCCCCTGTAATAAGGCTTGTGTCACCATATCGCCATTGGCAACGTGACCGATCTCATGCCCCAATACAGCTTCTACCTCATCCGCGTTCATGTGTTCTAATAGGCCAGTACTCACCGCTACTAAGGCATTATTGCGATTAGCTCCGGTGGCAAACGCATTAGGATCAGGTGAGTGGAAAATACCCACTTCAGGCATACCAATGCCCACTTTGTCCGCTTGACGACGCACGGTTTCAACTAGCCAGCGTTCTTGTGAGGTGCGAGGATGTTCAATAATTTCCACCCCCATACTACGCTTAGCCATCCATTTAGACATGAGCAAGCTAATAAGCGAACCAGCAAAGCCAAAAATAACCGCCATGACAGCGATACCGCCAAAGCCACCTTGGACACGAATACCGAATACTGCGCTGATAATATTCCAAGTGATAAATAACACTGCTACTACAGCAAAGTTAGTCAGTGCTAATAAAATAATCCGCTTCATCGAAACCTCGACTAATTTGTTATCCTTTATTGACGATCTCCAAAGCAGTAACACTTTGGTATCCACGGGCTAGTAGCTTACCACGCAGCCCGCGAGCACCTTGATATTCCACCTGTTCCGTTGGTTTTATTGTTTTAAATTTAGCCCCTGCCTGTACCACTAATGTTTCATGTTCAGCTAATAAACACGCTTTAATGACTGTTTCTTGACCCGACTTTAACGCTTCTGGATTGATATTAATTAATTTATTGCCCTTACCTTTATTTAATAGCGGTAACTCAGTAAGCGGTATTATCAATAAATATCCAGCCGAGGTAGCAAGAGCTAAACGACTCGTGGCTAAATCGGTTATCTTCAAAGGAGGTAAGACTTGTGCACCCTCACCTGTGGTGACTACTACTTTACCGGCCTTGACCTTGCTATATAGCTCGCTCAAAGGACACACAAATCCATAGCCGTGATTCGAGTACATCACATAGTGATCGTCATCTCGCCCCATCAGTGCGGCAATCACTTGAGCTTGTGGAGGAAAACTAAAGCGCCCACTTAATGGCTCACCTTGAGTTCGAGCTGAGGGTAAAGTATGGGCTGGAGCCGAATAGGTACGCCCTGTGTTGTCTAAAAATACTACGGTTTGATTAGAGCGTCCGCGTTCTGAGGTCAGGAACTCATCGCCTTGCTTATAGCTGAGAGTGCTAGGATCAATCTCGTGCCCTTTGGCAGCACGTACCCAACCCATTTTTGACAGTACTACGGTCACAGGTTCTGAAGGAGTCAGTGCCGCCTCATCCAGCGCTTGTGCTGCTTTAGAGACATTGAGTGGAGAACGGCGCTCATCGCCGTATAACTTGGCATCCTCTTCTAATTCGCGGCGAATTAATTTAGTCAACTCTTTAGCTGAGCCTAATAGTTTTAAAAGTTGTTTGCGTTCTTTATCCAGCTCTTTTTGCTCGCCGCGAATTTTGACCTCTTCCAGTTTAGCTAAATGACGTAATTTCAGCTCTAAAATAGCTTCGGCTTGGATATCACTTAGCTCAAAGCGTTTCATTAGAACCGGTTTGGGATTATCTTCTTTACGAATAATCGCAATGACTTCATCAATATTCAAAAAGGCAATCAGTAGGCCATCTAAAATATGTAAGCGTTTTTCTACCTTATCTAAACGCCAATTAAGGCGCTTAGTGACGGTAGTACGGCGAAATTGCAGCCATTCTTGCAAGATAGTTAATAAGTTTTTGGTTTCAGGGCGACCACTTAAACCAATCATATTCATATTAACGCGATAACTACGCTCTAAGTCGGTGGTCGCAAACAGATGTAGCATTAATTGCTCTACATCGACTCGATTCGAGCGCGGCACTATGACTAAACGCGTGGGCTGTTCATGATCCGATTCATCGCGTAAATCCTCGACCATAGGGAGCTTTTTAGCCTGCATTTGTTGGGCAATTTGCTCTAATATTTTGCTCCCCGATACCTGATAGGGCAGCGCAGTAATCACAATATCGCCGTCCTCTAGTTCCCACTTAGCCCGTTGGCGTAACGAGCCATAGCCTTTTTCATAAAGCTGAATTAGCTCACGCTTGGGGGTAATAATTTCAGCTTCAGTAGGAAAATCGGGCGCTAATACGTACTGGCATAACTCCTCAATCGTGGCATCGGGGTAATCTAATAAATGCACACAGGCTTGTACGATTTCATGCAGATTATGCGGCGGAATATCGGTCGACATCCCCACCGCAATACCCGTTGCACCATTTAATAAAATATTAGGCACACGAGCGGGTAATAAACTCGGTTCTTCTAGAGTACCATCAAAATTAGGTGTCCAATCGACCGTCCCCTGCCCTAGTTCTTGCAATAAGATCTTGGCATAAGGTGATAAACGCGACTCAGTGTAGCGCATCGCTGCGAAGGACTTAGGATCGTCTGGTGAACCCCAGTTGCCCTGCCCATCCACAAGGGTATAACGATAGGAAAACGGTTGCGCCATCAACACCATCGCCTCATAACAGGCGGAATCACCATGTGGATGAAATTTACCTAATACATCCCCCACAGTACGCGCTGATTTTTTATATTTAGCAGTCGCATTCAGTCCCAGCTCGGACATGGCATAAACAATACGCCGCTGTACGGGTTTTAATCCATCGCCAATATGTGGCAAGGCCCGATCCAAAATGACATACATGGAATAGTCAAGGTAGGCTTTTTCCGTGAATACCTGCAATGGCAGCGTTTCAATACCTTCGTAATTCATAATGATCCTTGCATGCGGCTGGATAGTGCTCTAGTGAAACAGGCTGGAATAGTAGATTACTTAAAGAGTGAGTATTAGCCTTGGAGCACCTAGGCAGGCACTCCAACTAGGCAATCAAACATTAATATAATAATGAAAACATTTTACTGCGATACTTTTTCACTAAAGGATTTTTAGGACCTAATAGCTCTAAAGTACTCAATAAACCTTTACGCCCTGCGCCTTCGTTATAAGTCGGATTTTTACGCATCACAACCAAATAGTTTTCTAATCCTTGCTCATACTCACCGTGCGCAATTAAAACTTGGGCCAACTCTAAATAGGCGTCCCAATCTTGAGCATTCGCTTGAATCCGTGCTTCTAGCGCTGAGGTATCTAGATTATCAGCGGCTTGTTGCAATTTAGCTAAACGAATATCGGCTTTTAGCTGATTGAGTTGATCGGCTGGAATTTCACCTTCGGGAATGTCACTCACTAACACTTCAGCAGCGTCTATTTGCTCTTGGGCTAGTAGCATAGTAGCTAAATCGGCTTTAGCCTCAGCAAAATCTGGCTCATGCTGTAACACTTGTTGTAGTAAGTTAAGGGCATTATCGACCTCGCCCGCTTGATAAAGGGCTAAGGCTTGTTGGCGATAAGGTTCAGTGGGGCGAATACGATGCTTTTTAATCATTTGCTGAATTTTTTCAGCGGGTTGCACGCCCATAAACTCATCAACAACCTTGCCACCTTTAATGAATTTCACAGTCGGGATGCTACGCACGCCAAATTGTGCCGCTAGATTTTGGTTTTGGTCACTATTGACCTTAACCATAATGACTTGCCCCTGTAAGTCATTAACAATCTTGCTCAAAATAGGCATTAAGGTTTTGCATGGCTGACACCACTCCGCCCAAAAATCGACTAACACCAGTACTCGATGCGAGTGTTGCATTACCTGCTCAAAGTTACTTTCATTAGCTTCAAAAATAAAAGGTGAATCCGCCATAACGTCCTTAATCCTGTAAGTGTGAAGAGTTCCCCATAAGATAAGGGTGTTATGATTAAAATCAAGCACCCTTATGGTTTAAAGCAAACCGACCTCAAGCGAACTGGCTAACTAGATTATTGTGCCGGAGCGGGTTGGTCAGGCGCTGTCCCTTCTGTGCCTTGTTGCATTTGCTGTAACTGGCGCATCATCTCTAACACTTCAGGGCTAATATCTTTATTATCCTCTAGCTTCTTCATGATCTCTGGGGTTAAACCATTTGCCTCCATTTCTTTGGCAATATCAGCAGGCACGCCTAAAGACTCTAACTCAGCGGCTGTTACCCCTTCACTCGACATCTCAGGAAGTTCCTCCTCCCCTTCAGCCGCAGGAGCCGCTCCAGCACCGCCTACTACTTTGGTGAATAACTCCATAATAGGCATAGCCTTGCCATTAAGTTCTACTTGCTCACCATTGAGTTTGAGATTGAGCTTATATTGATTAGCGCTATCCTCTAGTAAACCTTGCTCCACTGGCTGCATAAGCATCATTCCGGCAATGGGGGGCAACATAGCTTTATCTGCATTGAGAATCACTGAGCCACGCACTAAATTCGCCCATTGTTCAGCACTAAAGGTTTGCATCATTAGATCATTCATAGTGGGGACTTTATCGCCGCCATGATAGGTGAGATCAATATCTAATTGGGTTTTACCTTTGGGATTATCGAGAGCAATTTTTTGTGTCAGACGGCTTTTATCTGCCACCAGCATTTTGGTAAATGCCGTTTCCATCATTTTGCCGCCAATTTCTTGAATCTTACCAAATAGCTCCATCGTCTTTTTCTGACCTTCGGGCGTTTCGGTATTGGCGTCATTAAAATCAATTTGAGACTGCACATTCTGCAATTCATTTTGCAGCTTTGTTAACTCTTCAATACCCTCAACCTTAAAATCATTATAAGCGAGGTCATAGCGAGCATTGCTGAGCATGTCCTCAGGCACACCTTTAATATTGGTAGCACTAAACCCTACTGTACCATTAAGTACCTGATCGACTTTATCGGACTTAGTATCAACACCTAAATCCAGACTAATTTCGGGCATATCTTTAGTTTTAAAACTCACTTGGCTGGATTTAAACTGCATAGTGCCTAATAGGCTAGAACCCACCAATCCAGTCATATCCACATCAGCGGTCGTTTTAGGTGCGGTAATGACCGTGCCATCCTCTAAAGTCGCTTTAAACTCGCCGCCTTCTAATTTAGCTTTACCAGTGTACTCATCTGCATTACCTGTACCTGTAATGGTAGCGCCCGCAAAACTTAAATCATTACCATCAGCTTTATAACTAATGGGGTTTACCACGACTTTACTGTCGTAGTTATTACCAAAACCAATATCCATCGTGCCTACAAACGGATCTTTACCCCCAAAGGCTTCTTTCACTGCTGACTTAATAGTGGCATCTTGAATCGACTCTTGATCCAGCGTAATAATCCAACGAGATAAACCTGTACCAATTCCCCCATCTCCCATTAATACCGGTCCATTTTTAATCTCGGCATTAAACCTTAAATCTTTGACCAACTCATTAAAGGGTGGCTGAGTCATATTTAATTTAATCACTGCTTTGGAGTTTAAAAAGCCCTGATCATAACTAACTACTTCTTGTTGCAAACCATGTACGCTATTTAATTCATTATTCTTTTTAATGAACTCGTCCATGACACCTTTGGTTTGTTGACCCACATACCATGTACTTCCCCCCCAAGCGGCAGCGACCACTACTGGAAGCGCTAACAAATAGGCTGCTTTACTCATTTATATCTCCACTGAATGTTTAGTGTTGGTCTAGATCCACATGATCATTAGACACAACTTTATTTAAGGTAATTTTAAATTGATAGATTGCGCTAGTATAGCAGACTCTCTGGTCATTAGCGGGCTAACATCTGCCTGAGCTTAACGCCAACTAACTGTAATGTCAGAACATAACTGACTAATGAAACGACCACTAATCCGCTCAACGCTCCAATGCGATGTAACGCAGAAGCACTTTGCCACCACGTTTCAACAGGCATTAGTAACCACACGGCTAAGCCTGAGACCACACAAGCGGCTAATAATTGCACCAAATACTTAGACCATCCAGTTGAGGTGCTCAGTACTTGATCGCGTCTTAACGCCCGATAGAGTAAACCCGCATTGACAAACCCTGCTAAGGCCGTCGCTAAAGCTAAACCCGCATGCGCTCCTACCCAACCCGACCAATACCACGGCAGTACAATCACTAAGTTAAAAACCATATTCGACACGACTGCAATCACCCCGATACGCACCGGAGTCTTAGTATCTTGGCGCGAATAAAATCCGGGTGCGAGCAATTTGACCAAAATAAAAGCGGGCAAACCCAAGGCATAGGTCATTAAACTCAATCCTGACATTTCTACATCGCGCCAAGTATAAGCGCCATACATCATCACTGTGGCTAAAATGGGTTCAGCTAATAAAATTAAACCCACGGTCGCAGGCAAAGCAATAATCAGCCCCAATTTTAACGCCCAATCTAAGGTCTGACGAAATTCACTCTCGTTTTTGGTAGCATGATTACTCGAAAGTCTAGGCAAAATCACCGTGCCAATCGCAACACCAATAATCGCTAGCGGTAATTCGACAAAGCGATCCGAAAAATAGAGCCAACTCACACTCCCCACCACTAAATAAGAGGCAATAATAGTATTCAGGAGCAAATTAAGCTGCGCTACGGAAGAGCCAAAAATAGCGGGTAGCATCAGTTTCATAATGCGTGACACGCCTTCATGCACCCGCTTAAATTTAAATTTAGGCATAAGACCAAGTTTATAAAGCGTGGGCAATTGAAACACTAATTGGGCAATACCTGCAAAAAATACCCCCCACGCTAATGCCATAATAGGCTGCTCAAAATAAGGAGCTGCCCAAATGGCGGCAATAATCATAATAATATTCAGCAATACCGGAGTGAGCGCTGGAATCGCAAATTTGCTAAAGGTATTGAGAATACCCGTAACTAGGGCTGCTAATGAAATAAATAAAATATACGGAAAAGTAATGCGCAATAAATCGGCAGCTAACTCAGGTTGAGCCTCTGGCTGTGAACCAAAGCCCGGAGCAAAAACCCAAATCAATAAGGGCGCTGCGACTATACCGATGAGTGTTACCACAAATAAAATTAGCGCTAATGCCCCCGCCACATGATCGATTAAATCTTGTAATGCTTCACGGCTTTTGGTTTCTTTGTATTCCGACAAAATAGGCACAAAGGCGAGCGAAAAAGCACCCTCAGCAAACATGCGCCGCAGCAAATTAGGTATTTTAAAGGCTACAAAAAACGCATCCGTTGCCCCATCCACAGGGAAATAGCGTGCTACGACCTGATCACGTATTAGCCCCATAATGCGCGAAATCATAGTCATAGCACTAATCACCGCGCCAGAACGCAATAATCGACTCATTCTAGTATTTGTCCAGACAAGAAAGCGCCATAGTGTGCATTAAAGCAATGCAGAGGTCACGTAGTGGATAAGGAAATGGTGTGGAGAGTCTAGGGCTTAGGTGTATGAGGAGATTTTGCTATACTAGGGTCAGATCATATTAAGAGATAAGCATAATGAGCGCACTTATCAAACCAGAGTTGGTGTTTACTTATGGTGACTATGCGAGTTGGCCTAGTGAGGAACAATGGGAATTACTTGAGGGTGTCCCCTATGCCATGACAGCGCCTTCACGTCAGCATCAACTGGTCAGCTTTGAAGTAGGCTTTCAGATTCGCTCTTATCTCTCTGGTAAGTCTTGTAGTATCTATGCTGCCCCCTTTGATGTGCGCTTACCGGCAAATAATGAAGCCGATGAGTTGATCGAGACCACAGTACAGCCGGATTTGGCGGTTATTTGTGATGCGCATAAGCTAGACGATAAGGGTTGTCGCGGTGCGCCTGACTGGATTATTGAGGTGTTATCCCCTTCAACTGCGTTGAAAGATATGGATATTAAACGGCGTTTGTATGAGCGGCATGGTGTGAAGGAATATTGGATTATCCACCCCACTGATACATGGTTGATGGTGTATACCTTAGGTGCTAGTGGTACATATGCAAACCATCCTAGGATGTATCCTCTCACTGATCCGGTCGCGGTGGGATTATTTCCCGATCTAGCAATTGAGTGGGGATTTTTACAAGATCGTGCTGGGTGACTGCTCTTATAAACTGTTTAACTCTTGTTGTGTGTCATCAAGTAACACTTTAATACGCATTTTTTCTTCGGCTCGCGTTTCGTAGTCATATTGCTTATATAAATCGCTCAGCTTCGTTAATAAACGTTGGCGACGCTCTGCTTTTATAGTATCAGGCGTAACGGTTGCGGTATTAGAACTACTACCAGCGACACTAGCAGGCTGCTGAGTATTATTAGAGTTGGCTTTTTGTTTATTGCCATCACCGATAATAATCTGGCTGCCTGCACCTGCTGTTATATTAATAGCGTTTTCTTTAGTCATTTTATTTACCTGTTCGGCAATTTCGTTAGGAGTACTAGCTTTTTTCAGAGCATCAATCAATTTATAGCCTGAGGGAATAGCTAGTAGATTTTGTGCATCGTCACTGACTAGAGTTTGAATCTTTATTTTTTGCTGGGCGGCACTGGTATCTAGTGCTGCTTCTAGTTGAGGATAAAATTCATCTAGTAGGGTAGCAAAATACGCGACCTCGCCATTAAATATCATTTCAATCGCACTTTTACGCAGTAGATAATGAATGACCGCTTGGGATTTGGTTTGCTTTTGCTCGATGACTTTGAGAATAAAGCCTTGTCGCCAAATATCCTCGGTGTTTTGAATCGTGACGCTTTTAGTGGGATTGTAGAGCTTATGGACTAGGCGGGCGTGGAAGCCTAGCGGTAAATAGGGCACGTCAAAGCGTAGGGTTAAAATAGGATTTTTAATTATTTCGGTGGCTTGATCTGGCTCATCAGTACTCGCTGCGTCGGGGAAGAAGTATTCATTCTTAGAAATAGCACAGCATAGCGCACGCTCTTGTAATAAATCACGGACTAATATTTCAGCTTGATATTTATCTGAGCAATTGAGAGTTTTACGAATAGCGTTGAGGCTAATAATGCCATGATTATTTCTCACTTCATCGGAATACAGTAATTTGTAGGCATTATCGACTACCCATACTGGATTAAGGCAATATTTTTCACCTTTAGCTGGAATAATAAAACCTAGCTGTTCTAATTGCGTTAAAGTGCTAGGTCTATAATCCTCAATTTCTACCTTATCAGCAATAATCTCTTCAACTTCATCTAGATTTAAAAACACTTCGGATTGATAACGAGTGCTTAGCTCATCACGTATGTCTAGCGTACTTTTAAATATAGCTCGCCTACTTTCTGAGCTTACTTGAATTAATTTTTTGAGGAAGCTTTTAAAAGTAGCTAGGTCTGGTGTAAGACAGGAAAAATAAAAAAAGCTTTGCTCATTTAATAAATCAGGAAATTCACGCAGTAGACGTTTTTGGTTTTGCTGGGTTTTGCAGTTTTCGTATTCGTTGGTGATTAGCAGGACATTGGCTTGATTGCCTGCTAAGTGGCGGATTTGATGCAACCATTCATCAGGGGCTTGCTCATGGCGGCTATCAACTACTAGGACATAAACACAGTTTTCGTGGAGGAAGGCACTGTGTAAACCGTGAAAAATGGTTTGACCGCCAAAATCCCAAAGGTATAAGTCTAGATCATTAGTTTCTAATTTAAAATCAGGATGCTTTTGCTCTAACTTTAGAGACTGGTGATTTAGGTAATCAACTCCTTTGGTACTAGGCTTCACATGTTCTATAGGATTAGCTTGCAAGCGATCTACTAATGAGCTTTTTCCTGCGCCGCCTGAGCCTAGTAAAAGTACTCGTACTGCTTGGATTTGTTCGGTTTCTTCACCGAGAATAGCACGACGTAGAGCAATGGGGTCATTAGTAATAGTATCTGATAATTTTTTTAAATAATTTTTGCCATGTTTTCCAATCGGCTCACCTTCCCACACTTTCTTTAAATCATCAGCAAGAAAATCAAGCTTTAATACTTTTAAATTGTCTAAAAGGTTGGATTCCCACTTACCTACGATAGTAGGCTTATTATCCCAAAAAGGTATTAGTTGCCACTTAAAGTCATCTTGTTTTAATGCCCATTGATAATCATTTATTATAGATAATTTGGTGGGATCAATGGTGACTTTGGTGGCTCTAGTGGCGTAGACAGTATAATTGACCACTAAGGCGGCTTCAGCAGCAGCTCTGGTAGCAGCAGCAACTGCTTTGATAGCATAATTGGCATAGTCAGTAGCATCAATCGCAGCTCTGGCAGCAGCGGCTGCGGCTCTGGCGGCGGTGTCAGTAGCAGCATCAGCGGCGACATCGGCAGCTTCGGCAAAGATAAAATAAGTTTTAACAAAATCTGATAAAATAAAAGATATTCTTATTATTGAGTAAGCATGTCCTATAGTGTTTTTTTCCCAAATAGTTTCTAGTGGTTTAGCTCCCAACACCAAAGATGCTCTCAATGCACAGCGCCATGCAAACCAAACTAAAGCATCTTTTCCTTTCTCACGATAAAGCTGCTCTAACTCCTCAACTGTAGGAAGCTGTAAATCCTCACTCATACCCAGCCCGATTCAAATTAGGGTAAAAACACTATTCTGGCATATTCAAAAACAACATTCAGCCCAAAAGCCCCCATCCCCAACCCTTACCCCCGAAATGGGGGAAGGGAGTAAGAAAGAGTAAGAACGCAGGTTTTGAAATTTGAAATCTTATTCCCTCCACCCCTTGCGGCATAAGTATCTACACAAGTTGAAGTGATGATGAGAAGATAACGGTATGGATATAAAAAAAGTTAGCGGGTGTGGATGCCCGCCTGAGTTTGCGTTATGAACGCATGGTTCAGAGTTACATGAAGGTCAGTGAGCCGCTGAGTGCAGGTATGAAAGCCTTGAACGATGGGGTGAGCAGTTTTGCCCACACACAAGCGGCGTGGCGTTTTTATGCGAATCCGGTGGTGAGTTTGTCAGTGCTGCAAGCGCCGTTAACGGCAGCGGCTCATGAGGGCATTACGGAGCGCTGTGGTTCGTATGCGTTGTGTATCCACGATTGGTCGCGGTTAGCGTATCGTCATGCGAATAAGGCAGATCGTTATGCGATTACGCATGCCAGCGATCAAGGCTATGATTTACAAAGTAGTTTAGTCATCAGTGATCAAACCGGTGAACCGATTGCCCCGGTAGCGCAATGCCTAGTGAGTGGAGTGGGTCGTCAGGCCACGTATGAGGAGGAGGTGTTAACGCCTCGTACGCATTTGGATGAGGTGAGCCGTGCGATGGAGCATCTGGAGGGCTTAGGGTTTTCCCGTCCCTTGGTTCATCTGATGGATCGCGAAGGGGATTCGGTGGGTCATTACCGTCGTTGGCAGTCATCCGGGATTCAGTGGTTGGTTCGTATTCGGGACAACCCGCAGTTGACCTATCAAGGGTCGGCTCTAGCCAGTAAAACCCTAGCAGAGCAGCTCACCTACCATCGAGCCAGAACCGTACAGGTTCAGGGTAAACCCCATGAACAATACGTGGGCGAAATACCGGTGAGTGTAACCCGTCGGTCTAAACCGAGCTGTAAAAAGCAGGTCCAACCCTCGGTCGCGGGGGAGCCGGTGATGGCACGCTTGGTGGTCAGTCGCCTCTTCAATGAACAAGGGGACATGATCGCTCAGTGGTTATTGCTCACTACCCTCACAGCCCCCACCGCCGACACACTGGTCTTGTGGTACTACTGGCGTTGGCAGATTGAGAGTTTCTTTAAACTACTCAAATCCGCCGGACATCAACTCGAAGCGTGGCAACAGGAGTCTGCACTAGCCGTCGCGAAACGGCTTTTGGTCACGAGTATGGCCTGTGTCACCGTCTGGGCGATTGCCGTGAGTCCTCAACCGGAAGTACAGCAACTTCGGCAGTTGTTGATTCGCTTGAGTGGTCGACAGATGCGTTCTAAGGTCACCTTTACTTACCCAGCCTTATTAGCTGGGTTAGAAACTTTTCTGGCGTTAGTCCAGCTACTGGACTCGTATTCACCCGCAGAGATTCAAACCCTCTCCCAGACCCTCCGTTCGGTAATGCATAAAAATGTGTAGATACTTATGCCCCTTGCGGGGGAGGGCTAGGGAGGGGGCTATCGCTGCGCCTGAAAAAACCCCGCCATCCACTGCGCCAACACCTGAGTATCAGGATCAACCGTCATACTCCCCACCGCCTCCTGCGCAATACTCTCAGGAAACACCGCCCCCGTGCGCAACCGAATCAACGCCTCCTCAAATTCACGCGAAAACTCAGGATGACCCTGAAGCGTAAAAATATGCTCCCCATACACCAGCCCCGCATACTCACAAAACTCCGAACTCGCCAACACCTTCGCATCCGGCGGCAACTGCACCACCTGATCTTGATGCATCGCATGAATCTTTAATTGCCCCACCGCTTCACTCTCTGGCAAATGCGGCAATGTCGATTTCACCTCATACTCATGCAGCCCCAAGCCCCAACCTTTAGGCGATTTAATCACTTTACCGCCCAGCGCTTCAGCAATAATCTGATGACCAAAACAAATCCCAATCAAAGGCTTTTTCGCCGCATGAATCTCCCGAATAAACCCCTTCAAAGGCTCAATCCAAGGCAAATTATCATACACCCCATGCCGCGACCCCGTGATCAACCAACCATCACACTCTTGGGGTGCAGCAGGCAATTGCAAATCCAGCACCTTATAAACCTTAAACGTCCAATCGCTAGTCACGCCCCCCAAAAGCTGTTGAAACATCAGACTATACGAACCATGTTGAGGAGCCAGCTCATTCGCCACCACCCCCGTTTCCAAAATACCAATTAACATACTGCTACTCCGTGATGTGCTGTTGTGATCACAGTATAAAAGCACTTAGGAAGAGTGTCATTGATCACTGAGCTTATCCCCCCTCACCAACTCCACCAATACTTGTAACTTAGGCAATACATGCCGATTTTTCGGATAAATCAGCCACGAACTAAAGGGATAAGGTGTCCCCTGCACCGCCTGCACCTTCAAGCGTCCTTCTGCCACATCATCCGCCACCACACACAAGGGCAATAAACCCACACCCATATTGGCAAATAGGCAACGCTTAATGACCTCCACATTGGCAAAGGCTTGACGCGGCTTTAACACTAGACCATTAGCCTTAAAATGCTGCTCAGCGCGTACTCGATAGGTACACCCCGCTTCAGTCGTAATAATCGGTTGCTCTAACAACTGATCCAGTGACAATACCTGCTCTTGATGGCGCTTGGGATGGCACACATACACCACCTCCTCCCTATGCCATTGATGCGCTTGCCATTCTGCACTCACACTTTCATTCACCACAATCGCCGCATCAATCTCAGCCTGTAGCAAAGCACGTTGATAATCAAAAGGCTCGTGGGTCAGATGAATTTCTAATTGTGGCGCTAACGCTTGCAAGCGCTCAATCAAAGACGGTAGGCGATAAATACACATCGAACTTGGCGCAAACAGTTTCAACACCCCTGAAGGTTCGGTTGTAATCGTTTGAGCTTGTTGGTGAATATCCTCCACTAAGCTATGAAACTGTTGCAACATCGGCAGCAGCTCGCGCCCTGCTGGACTCAATACAATCCCACGCCCTACCGTTTCAAACAGCTCAACCCCCAAAATACTAGATAACTCTTTAAGCTGTGCCGAAATACTCGAAGGCGCCAGATACAACTCCTCAGCAGCACGATTCACACTGCCTAGTTCCACCACTTTCAGCAGGCTTTGAATTTGACGTGGGTGCATTATGCAAAATCTCCGAATGGTTTATTTTAAATTATTCGCTTTTTATGCATATGTCACGCTGTTAGGCTTGTATTTATTAAGACCCCCTCCCAACCTCCCCCGAAATGGGTGAGGAGGCTGATACAAACGTTGGTCTTATTCCCTCCCCACCTGCGGGGGAGGGTTAGGGAGGGGGTTCTCTATTACCACTCACTAAGGACTAAACATGAAACTCTGCGTCGGCTATAAAAACTATTCATCTTGGTCACTGCGTCCATGGATTGCTATGAAGGTAAAAGGCATTGCCTTTGAAGAATTATTCTTTCCGTTTTACCACGACGACAGCCTCAATCAATTTGCAGCCGAGCACAAAACGCCTGCCCAAGTGCCACAGCTCATAGTGGGTGAGCAAGTGATTTGGGATAGCCTCGCTATCATGGAATACCTACATGAAACCTACCCAGACCAACACTTTTGGCCCGAAGATAAACAGTTAAGAACCTTAGCTCGTTGTGCTGCCGCCGAAATGCACAGCAGCTTTCAAGCCATTCGCAGCGAATGCCCGATGAATTGCCGCCAGCAGCGCCGTATAGAAGTCTCTAAAGAAGTGCAAGCAGTGCTCAAGCGTCTAGCCGAAATCTGGGCCTTATTTGAGCAAGCCCCCAATAAACCTGCGGGTGAGTTTTTAGTAGGTGAATTTGGCGCGGTCGATGCCATGTATGCACCAGTAATGTGGCGGGTGCGTAATTATGGCTTAAACGTGTCGCCTGCTTTTGAGCGTTGGGCACAAGCTATGTATGCCCTTCCCGCTATGCAGGACTGGTTAGCAGGTGCGCGTACAGAAGCCAACACCTATGTCTTAGAACACTATCATATGGGCACATTGCTAGAAGAATAGACAAATAAAAACCTACTTGATACAAAGTGTTGGGTAGGTTTGCCCCTTGGTGTAGAGTAGGGTTTTTCCAGACAAACGAGGGGTTTCACATGCGTCAGTTATTATTAATCAGTGTATTAGCTTTGGGTACTATTACCCTTAGCACACCGAGCTATGCCCGCTCTGAAGTGGTTGCGACTGCTAACTATATTGTCAATGGTGATGGTGTCAGACTTCGCGCTGAACCAACCACCTCGGCTAAAGAACTAGGCAAATTAGCCCTAGGTACAGCCGTCACTCCATTACAAAAAACGCCTAGCCAAAGTACCGTTGCTGGTAAAACCGCGCATTGGTATCAAGTCAAAACCGATCAGGGTACAGGTTGGGTATTTGGCAGCTTTTTAATTCCCACCCAAAATTATGAATCCGGTGTGTTGGAATTATTACGCACTAAATTAAAAGACGAATCTATTCCCTTTGCTAATGCTGTAGCTTTATATCACTTAGCTGATAAAGCAGC
Organism: Thiofilum sp.; assembly: GCF_016711335.1. Classification (NCBI taxonomy): domain Bacteria; kingdom Pseudomonadati; phylum Pseudomonadota; class Gammaproteobacteria; order Thiotrichales; family Thiofilaceae; genus Thiofilum; species Thiofilum sp. Next base: position 2,276,536 of record NZ_JADJTF010000001.1, on the reverse strand, counting down.
GGCTCAGGCCAAAAGTCGTAATGCTAAAGGCGAATTAGAGATATATAAACTTATAGCCTTGCAAAAGTCATTTGATAGTGTTCCGGTAGATCAATTAGATAAAGCCCCGTATAAAGCGTGGGTAAAACAGCACGATCAGAAAAATGCTTTTTATGATGAGGTTTCAGGACAATATATCGCTAATGGTGAGCATTTTTGGAAATTAGCTGATCACTATAAACGTGACCCTATTGGTGATTTTGTTACTTGGCAAGCGGCTCAACAGCGTTTAGGGGGAGAATGCGAAGGATTTATTGGGTGTATGTCAGTGGCTTTACTACGCACTGAGGGTGAGTATTTAAAACGTTATCCTAAAGGTAAATATGTCAAAACAGCACTGACTAATCTTAATGAGAATTTCAAATATATGGTAGATGATTGGAAAAAACCTGAACAAGATAGCAGTGATGTCGATTTAAAAGCGTGGTCAGCCGTATTAAAACCTTTAGCCGCTACTCCAGAAGCAACCAAGGCCCGCAATTATATCAAACAAATGCAGGCTATGAAGTAAGTTTGTTCTAGAGCCAACTATTTAGCTTCTTACTTAGAGTGTAAGAAGCATGATAAGAACTATAAACGTTGTTTAGGTGGGACGATAGCATTAGCAAACATCAGTCCCGCCACAATAGACATAAAGGTTAAAAACACCTGCACTCCAGTAGGAGTACTAATCAAAATATTTTCACCTGAAACCAAACTATTTAATCCAACATACACCTTACTCCCCGGTACTAATAATACTAAGCCGGGTAATAAGACTAAGCTCGACGGCACTTTACGGATAGATGAATATAAATTCGCATAGACCCCTACTACTAGAGCGCCTACTAACCCACCTAAACTCGCCCCAAACCAATAATTACCTAACATAGCTCCTAAATAAGCAATACACCCTGAAAGCAAGCCCCAAATTGCATCGCGTTGGCTAATTTTAAAGGTGACTAATAAAGAAGAGGCTAAACCTAAGACCGCTAAATATTGTAATTCGTTATAATTACCTAAAGGCATATGTAAATTAGTATTGCCCCACCATAAACCACCTAGTGCTAGCCCTAAAATAGTTCCAAAATATAATTTAAATAAGGTCATGGAGGCATCCATAATTCGTGCAGTTCCTGACATTAAATGGCGTGCCGCTAATTCTCTTAGACCAATAGTAAGCGATAATCCGGGAATAAAAATAATAATGCCGGATAATACTAAAATAGGTACGTTTAACTGCATACCCAATGCCGTTAAACCACTACCCAACAGCGCAATTAATAACGCCGAGAGCGGCTCCAGCATTTCTTCTACCCGTTTGGAGCGCCCAGCCCACAACGTTAAGCAATACGCTAGCCAACCTGCAAACATAGCGCACATAGTTGTGAGCGCATCTGCACCACATAGCGCAGCAAAACACAAAGAGGTACTACCCCAAGTAAAAAAATCCAACCAATCAGGGTAAGGGCTAGGTAGTTGACTGATCTGCTCTAGGCGCTCAAAGCCTTGATCTAAAGTGATTTGTCCTGCCAGTACTTGCTCGACCAATTGATGCGTAGCAGCTAAGCGATTAAGATCAATACCCCCAGGACACACGCGCATGACATGGGTAAACTCATCCTCAGAGTTTTGTTCCCAAAACACAAAGGTCAAACTGGTCGGAGTCACCAGAAAGTCACCCTCTAAACCCAATTGGCGTGTAGTATCGTTTAAGATTCCCTCTAAACGATGCGCAGGTGTGCCATATTCATGCAAGGTCTTACCCAGACGCAGCACAAAACGCCGAATACGATTTAACTCAATCTTGGTCATAGCATGACTCAATTAGGATGGAAAGGTGCTTAGTGGTGCATGATTGCTAGAATGTTCCGTAATGTCTAGCGGATACTACAAAAGTACTAAGCCCCTGGCCTAGCTAGGCAAATACAATCCAAGTCGTCGCTATATATTTCACACCCGACTTAATCAGCCCTGCACGATGCTCGTGTGTCCAAAAGGGAGGGAATAAGACTAACTTGCCCTTTTCCGGTTGCACACTGAGTTTTTGAAATAGAAAATCAGTTGTTCCGCCATTTTCTACGGGCACATCATTTAAATACCACAGCGCCACTAATTGACGCAGTGCAAATTGATGACTCCCACCATCAATATGCCAATGATAATACTCACCCGCTTGATAGCGTTGCAAATTATAGCCCATATCTTTAAAAGGGCCCTTAAAATAGGGATAAACCTCACGAAACTCACGTAACGCTAAAGCCAGAGAACGGTGTAAGTTATTATCGACATCTTTCCAATGGGGTTTATCATCGCCACTGACAAATATATCGGTAGTTTTTTTAATGCTTTGATCACTACCCATAGTTTGCCCAATACGCCCAGCATATTGATCCTGATGGGCTTGCTCAAAACGCTCTACCATGTTGTCACATAAAAAATCAGGCAGTGCATTGTGTTTAGCAAATATAAAACTATTAGGCACTAACTCTTTTAAAGTAGTGAGATGAGGAACACTGCTCATACTAAAAACCCAATTCTTTTAAACGTTCTTGTAAATAGCTGTGTGCGGTATGACGGGGTGATAACACCACTTCAGGGCGTGGATGTAAAAATAAAGGTAATGACAAACGTGATTTATTGCGCTCTTGCTCGGATGGATTAATCACTCGATGCGTCGTTGAAGGAAAATAACCATTGGAGGCTTCTTGTAGCATATCGCCAATATTAATAATCAATAAACCAAAATCACAAGGCACATCTAGCCACTGATTTTCTTTAGTAAGTACTTGTAATCCGGGTTGATTGGCAGCCGGTAAAATAGTTAAAAAATTAATATCCTCATGCGCTGCTGCGCGAATCGCATTCGGCTCTTCATCGCCATTCAAGGGGGGATAATGCAAAACCCGTAATAAAGTCTGATCACTACCTTTAATCATAGCGGATAAAGGCTCAGAGTAATGTGCGGCTACTTCAGGCGGTGAATATTGCTCAATCCAATTTAATAATTGCTCAGCAATTTGATTCGCTTGCTGGCGGTATTGCACCGTAATATCGAGTAATTCCGGTGGGCATTGCCCCCAAGGATAATAAAAATGGAAATACTCTTTGAGATCTTTAACCTGATGCCCTTTTGCGGTTTCTGACACGTCTGGCGGGAAATAACCATCAAAGCGTGGACTAAAACCATAGTGATATTTAGTAGGGCTATTAAAAAAGTTCTGCCATGCCTGATAAATCTGCGCTAAACCCTCTGCTTTAAGTGGATGATTCGCCAATACTGCAAAACCAAACTCACGCAATGATTCCACAAACTGTAAGGGTGCATCGGGGGCAGTATAATCGACGGTTAATAAGTTCATAACTAATATCAACGTTGTTCTTTGAGATAGGGTAATCCTAAGGCTTTAGGCGGCAGCGCTTTACCAATAAATCCAGCCAGTAATACGACTGTTAAAATATAGGGTAAGGACTCAATGAGTTGCACGGGCACTTGACCAATGAGCGGTAAACTCACGCCCTGCATACGAATGGCTAGCGCATCTAAAAAGCCAAATAATAGAGCGGCCGCCAAAATAGGCCAAGGACGCCATTTAGCAAATATTAATGCGGCTAAAGCCATAAAACCTTGTCCCGCCGTCATATCACGAATGAATTGCGCATTTTGTGCGGTAGATAAATAAGCCCCCGCAATACCACATAATACGCCCGCAATGATTACCGCTCGATAACGTAAAAAAGTGACTGATACACCAGCCGTATCGACTGCTTTAGGATTTTCACCCACTGCACGAATACGTAGACCAAAGCGCGTTTTATACAATACCCACGCACAGAACGGCACTAATAACAAAGCGATATAGACCAGAATATTATGCCCAGAGAGCACATTAGCGTAGAAGTCACCCAAGATCGGAATACTTTTGCTAGCTTCTGCTGCCGGAAGAGTAATTTCACCAAAGCGTTGAGCACCCACCAATGGCGGGGTAGAGCCTCCTTGATGAAACCACGCTAGCCCTAAAATAGTAGTGAGTCCAGACGCGAGAATATTAATCGCTACCCCACTGACCACTTGATTACCCTGATAAGTAATACAGGCTAGACCATGCAATAACGCAAAGGCTATCGAAGCCAGTATCGCAGCACCCAAACCTAGCCACGCTGAGCCAGTCCAATAGGACACTGCGGCAGCGGCAAACGCCCCCACCAGCATTTTGCCCTCTAAACCAATATCCACAATACCAGAACGCTCCGAAAATAAACCTGCTAGTGCTGCCAAGATCAGGGGAGTCGCCACGCGCAAAGTGGCATCGAGCGCTAAGGTAATAAAGGTTAAAATCTCATTCATACCCCTTCCCTCACCCAACGCCACAACACACGCCGCACTAAGGGTCGATACATAAACTCCATCGCCCCACTGAATAAAATAATTAAGCCCTGAATCACAATCACCATATCACGGGTGACATTAGGCATTTCAAAGGCAAGCTCCGCCCCCCCTTGATATAAAGCACCAAATAAAAGTGCGGCTAACATAATGCCTATAGGATGATTACGTCCCATCAAAGCCACTGCGATTCCAGCAAAACCATAACCCGCATTAAATCCTAGTACTAAACGATGCTGCACCCCTAATAGCTCATTAACACTGACTAAGCCCGCTAGTGCACCCCCCAATAGCATCGATAGCATCCAAATTTTGCGTGGATTGATTCCGGCATAAATGGCGGCTTCAGGATTAGCACCGACCGTGCGAATTTCATAGCCCCAGCGCGTTTTCCACAATAAAAACCACACGCCATAACAACACAGTAAAGCTAGTAACAGTGAAATATTCAAAGGTGAGGAGTCAAAACTTAAACCAAAAAAACCTACAAACTCATGCCATTGCCAAAGCTTTATCTCATCAGGAAACGAACGGCTGGCGGGCGTCATTTCACCCGGTACAGCAAAAACATTGACCAACAAATACACCATTAAGGACGCGGCGATAAAGTTAAACATAATGGTAGTAATGACAATGTGGCTATCACGATAAGCTTGCAAATAACCCGGAATCGCCGCCCAAGCTGCTCCAAATAATGCTCCTGCTAAGATACTCAAAGGAATCACAATAAGCGCGGGCAAATAGGGGCTTAAGCCTAAAGCCACCAGCGTTACCCCTAAACCACCGATATAAGCCTGACCTTCGCCGCCGATATTGAAAAGTCCCGCGTGAAAGGCAATAGCGACTGCCAGTCCAGTAAAAATAAAATTGGTGGTGTAATAAAGGGTATAGCCCCAACCTTCTTGTGAACCAAACGCCCCTTGCACCATATACTTAGCGGCCTCAATAGGGTCGACATTGGTAATAATTAAAATTAAGGCGGTAAAGAAAAAAGCAGTTAATAGATTAAGGCTCGGTAAAATAAATAAGGATAACCAACGCTCAGCCGTACTCGCTTTCATCCGTGTTGTTCTCCTGTCGCATTCGCCATGAGCATACCTAGCAAGGTTTCATTCGCCTCCTCGTGCGTCACTTCGCCCGTAATCATGCCATCACACATGACAATAATTCGATCAGACAAACTCATAATTTCCTCAAGCTCGACTGACACTAATAAAATGGCTTTACCCGCTGCTCGCAGCTCCATCAATTGCTGATGAATAAACTCAATCGCTCCAATATCTACCCCGCGCGTAGGCTGTCCGACTAAAAGCACTTCAGGCGAGGCATTGATTTCGCGTGAAATAACAATTTTCTGTTGATTACCACCTGAGAATGCGGCGGATTTAAGATGGGGATTACGGGGGCGAATATCGAACTTTTCCGCCTGCTCAGTATAGGTAGTGAGCATAGCGTTGTGGTCTTGGCTCAAGCCTTTATTATATTTAGGCTCGCGTTGATAGCCTAAAATTTCAGACTCATACGCTTCAAAGGGCAATACTAAACCCATGCGATGGCGATCTTCGGGCACATGTGCCACTCCCCAATGGCGTACTTGAGCGGCATCAATGGGGGTCTTAGGAGTAATGATATGCTCACCATAATGAATTTCACCCGAAGTGGGTCTAATAATACCCGCGAGCACTTGCAATAATTCGCTTTGCCCATTACCGGACACCCCAGCCACCCCCACAATCTCACCAGCACGTAAATGGAAACTCACCTTTTTAACGCGCTCTACTCCACTCGCATCACGTACTACCAAGTCCTTAACCCGTAAACGCTCAGCTCCTACAGCGGCTTCAGAGCGCTCGACGCTATGGCGTACTTTGCGCCCCACCATCAATTCTGCCAGCTCGGCAATAGTAGTTTCAGCGGTTTTACGATGTGCCACCATACGACCTTGACGCATCACTGAGACTTGATCAGTAATCGCCATAATTTCGCGCAGTTTATGGGTAATGAGTAAGACAGTAACACCTTGAGCAGTCAGTTGGCGCAAGATGACAAATAGCTCATCGGCTTCTTGTGGGGTCAATACTCCAGTGGGTTCGTCTAGTATGAGAATACGCGCATTGCGATAGAGCGCTTTTAAGATTTCAATCCGTTGCTGCACCCCGACCGATAACTCAGCCACCGGAACATCCAAAGGTACTGCTAAACCATGACGGGCAATAATTTGCTCTAAATGTTGACGCGCTTGCGCAGTGTTTTTGCCTAATAGAGCTCCACCTTCAGCACCTAGGATAATGTTTTCTAAGGCAGTAAAGGTTTCCACCAGCATAAAATGCTGATGCACCATACCAATACCGAGACTAATCGCTTGTTGGGGATTGCGTAATTGTACGGTCTGACCCTTAACACGAATGTCGCCTTTATCGGGTTGGTAGAGACCGTAAATAATACTCATCAGGGTCGATTTACCCGCCCCATTTTCACCAATAATCCCATGTACTGAGCCTGTGAGGACTTGAAGGCTAATATCCTGATTAGCCTTCACCGCACCGAACTGCTTGGATACGTCCAGCAGTTCGAGTGCTAAGGGAGCGTTAAAATCAATACTCACAGCTATTGGTTTTCATGTAGTCATGAATTTTGATTTTGTCGGCGATAATATCCGCCTCGATGGCAGCCATTTTTTCCTTAAAAGGCTCCACAATTTTCTCATTGTGCTCATCCACCGCCCAACCTACGCCTTTCTCAGCTAGACCTAAACTGACTACACCAGCCGTCCATGTGCCATCCATTTTGGTTTTGAAAGTGTCATAGGCCGCATTATCAACGCGCTTAATCATAGAGCTAAGCATAGTGCCCGGATGTAAATGGTTTTGGTTAGAATCAACACCAATGGCATATTTGCCATTATCTTTAGCGGCTTGATACACACCAATTCCCGTACCACCAGCGGCCGCAAATACCACATCGGCACCACGATCAAATTGGGATTTTGCTAGCTCACCGCCTTTAGTGGGGTTATTCCAAGCGGCTCCGGTAGAGCCTGTCATGTTTTGGAAGACCTCTACATCTTTATTAATGTACTTTGCACCTTGCTCATAGCCGCAAGCAAATTTACGAATCAGCGCAATATCTTGACCACCCACAAAGCCAATTTTTCCGGTTTTGGACGCCATAGCCGCCAATGCACCGACTAAAAACGAGCCTTGTTCTTCGCGGAAAGTAACAGAACGCACATTGGGTTGATCAACGACGCTATCAATAATAGTGAAACTGGTATTAGGGAATTCTTTAGCTACGACCCCTAGAGCATTCGCCTGACTAAAACCCACTGATACAATAGGGTTAGAGTCACGTTTAGCCATTCTGCGAATCGCTTGTTCAATTTGCGAGTCATTCGAGGGTTCAAACTCGCGCACTTCGATTTTAGTTTCTTCGGTAAAGCGCTTAGCACCGTTAGATACCCCCTCATTAAAGGATTTATCAAACTTAGTGCCAAGGTCATAGACAATGGCGGGGCTAATATCGGCGCTATAAGCCAAAGCAGGCATTAATAAGGTAGTGACAATAGCTAGCAAGCTGCGTTTCATGGTTGCTCCTTATAGGGGGTTGTTAGCAAGAACGTGCTTGGATTCAAACTATAATCGTTTTTAATCAAGAACGGTATTATTTTCAAAGCGCTTCCAATTTTCAATAAAACCCACTAGTCCTAACCACAAAGTCAAATCACCTAACTATCCCCATTAGACCTAGTGAGTTAAAGCAAACGATACTAAAACCACTACTCCCCAACCCTATGGCAAGTAGTAAGTAAATTAGACAAAGGCGCTTAATTAATCCCGTATCGCACCAACTCACTAGGCTTTATATAAACCAAATCCCAAAACAACAGATTTTTTTCAGTATTTTCGCTCTCATCGTCTTTTTCTGATAAGTCTACGTACTTAATACACAAGATAGCCTCTCCATCCTGCAAACTTTTTCCGACTAGAGCTGTTTGTAGCCTTTTTTGGCTGTCACTATCCTGTTCAAATTGTTGCATTGGTATAGTCTGTGCGCTCGATACCCCAGTGAGTAATGCATCGTCAGTAACCCCATAAATAGCTGCATAACTAAATTTAATATACCCTACTTTATGGAGTTTTTCATCGCTATCCTTAAACTCTCCGGTCAGCGTCTTTCCCCTGAAAATATCTTTTGCCGTGTAAACACTTTTAATAGTGGCATGCTTACCCGGCAGCGTTGATCGTATAGCAGTAATTTTATAAAATACGTTTCTTTCTCGATTAGGAGTATAAATATCACCAACTTTGAGGTCTCTACCCCTAACTAAGTCTGTCCATATGGCCATTTTTTCACCTTTGAGGTCTAGATTGTAGTATAAAGCAGGATGCTAGCAATAGTGACTAGAACGTGCTGTAGCAAAGTACTGTCATAAAATATCATTCATAGTGCACCCTCCTCACCAGTGTTACATTTTAAACATCTTGCCAACCCAATACACGCAGATGTATCCACATAAATAGAAACATCCAAAGGTGGTGGGGTAATGCTGGCACTATTTGATTACTGCCCGCGCTAATATACTGAAGTACGTTTTAACCGATATGGGCTAAAGCAAAAGATACCAACACCAAAAACCCAACTAGTACTACCACAACAGCTAATAATACGTCCGCAATCAGATAAGGACTCAGGCGTTTACGTACTAGCTCAATACTATTTCTAATTAAATTACGCTGTTCAAAGCCTTCATTGCCCAATAATAAAAACAACGCTATTACAAAAGGCAATAAATAATAAAAAATACGGAAGATCAATAAGGTAGCTGCTAACTCAGCCTTAGGTAATTCTGTCAAGGTATTCAGCATCACTACTTCAAATACACCTAAACCCCCAGGCACATGGCTTAAAATACCAATCACCATCGACATCACAAAGGCAGTGAGGGTTTCGAGATAACTCACTCCTGAGGGCAATAAGATATAAAGCGCTAGTGCCACCGTCACAATATCTAATACAGACGCACCTGTCTGCATCAATAACATGCGTGATGAAGGCATATCCACATGCCATTGTCGCCACTGCAAACGTCTACCCAAAGGTCCTGCCCACAATGCCAAGCCTATAATCCCTGCTACTAATAGTCCTCCCGTTACTTGCACGATACCTACCGCCAAATGCCAACCTAGCATTTGATTAAGCATATGGGTCATCATTTCAGGGCGCAGTAACAACACTACCCCCGCCATAAAACTAATCCCAAAGGTAAAGGTGACCGATACCAATACCATCACTGCTGCAATTTGCAATGGGGTAAGTCCCACCGCTGAATATAAACGATAACGCACTGATCCCGCCGATACCACCGCAAGCCCCACACTATGCCCCACCGCATAAGCCGTTAATGAGGTAAACACCACTTTAGAATAAGGCACACTGAGCTTTAAATAACGCAAGGCTAATAAATCATAGAGCGCTAAAATCCAATACCCTAACCCCACTACCACCAAGCCTCCTAATAAATGCGTGATAGGAATGGCTTTTAAGGCCGCTTTGACTGCTTGTACATCCAAGTCATGCAGCATGTGGTACAAGCTAGTAATGGCTAATGTAAAAACACCTAAGGTGAGTAAAGCGATTAACCAATGCCAATTAAACTTAATGTTACTGAAATTCATGCTGATCCATGCTCTATAGGGTGGGGATTAGTTAGGGGTAAATAGAAGTCGTGGCATGTAAACAACTATGTATGGCTGCCAATACAGTATCGACTTCTAGCTCGCCATCCCCTGCTACTATGACATCAGCCTGTAAGCGATAAGGTTCTACATAACACTCGTGCATCGGGCGCACGGTCGCAAAATATTGCTCTAAAATATCATCCATGGTTCTTCCACGTTCACGGGTGTCGCGTTGCATACGACGTGCTAAACGAATATCGGCGGGAGTATCAACATAAATAGATAAATCTAAATGCTGCATTACTGTTGGCAAAGCAAATAATAAAATACCATCCAAAATAATAATGGGCGTCGGTGCTAAAACCTGACTCTCATTAACGCGATCATGTATCGTAAAATCATAATGCGGTAACTCAATGGCTTGACCACGCCGTAAACACTGTAGATGTTCACTCAGTAACGCACTATCAATAGTATCGGGATGATCATAATTACCTCTTAGGGTGCTAGGAATCTCACTCTTACGGCGGTAATAGGCATCTAAACTAATTAAAGTCGTAGCAATAGCAGCATGATGCACCACTGCTTGGGCCAAAGTACTCTTGCCACTACCGCTACCACCACAAATACCAATAAAACGAGGAGGTTGCTTCATCACGTCTATGAACGCTCCAACTAATCCGACGACGCACTATAACAAAGCTCACCGCTAACAGCACCTCTGCCTTGCACTCACTCCGTTATTCTTCGTATAGTCTTTTATCTTTTCACCCCTTTGGAGTGTTATATGAGCATTGGTATTGTTTGGTTACGAGCCGACTTGCGCTTAAGCGATAACCCAGCACTCTACGCTGCAAGCCAACTATGCCATACTATTATTCCTATTTTTATTGATGATCCGACCCCTAGTACGATTAGCCAATTGGGGTCAGCTAGCCGCGTATGGTTACATCATACCCTTGCTCACTTACAACACGATCTCGCCCAGCAAGGCTCACAGCTTATTCTACGCCAAGGTCCAGCTTTGGCGGTGTTACAGGCATTGATCCAAGAAACACAAGCGACCCATGTCTTTTGGAATCGTTTATATGACCCCGTTAGTCTTGAACGTGATACGGTCATTAAAAAAGCCTTAAGTACTCAGGTGAGCGTTCAAAGCTTTAATGGCAGTCTGCTTTATGAGCCTTGGCAAATCCTCAAAGCGGATCAAACCCCGTTTAAAGTCTTTACTGCCTATTGGAAACAAGTATTAAAGCAAGGTATTGATCAAGCGCTCACTCCCGTACCCTTGCACCTAACAGCACCTAAGGTACAACCTCATTCATTAGCACTAGAACAACTAAACCTATTACCTAAAAAACCGCGTTGGGATATAGGCATGATGCAAGGCTGGTCAATAGGCGAATCAGCCGCCCAACAACAACTAGCCCACTTCCTAGAGTTTGCAGTAAAGGACTATGCCACTGCACGAGATTGTCCTGCTATGCAAGGCACTTCTAAACTGTCTCCTCATTTACACTTTGGGTCTATTAGTCCACGCCAAGTGCTACACGCTACTACGCAATGGAAAAATACTCATCCTAGTCACAGCCAAGGGATTGAAACTTTTGAGCGTGAAATCGGCTGGCGTGAATTTGGCTATTATTTACTTTTTCATGTCCCGCATACGCTTACTGAACCTTTAGATTTACGTTTTAACAACTTTCCGTGGCGTGCACCTACTGACTATCAAGCCGACCTTAAACGATGGCAACAAGGTCAAACGGGTATTCCAATGGTTGATGCAGGCATGCGCCAGCTCTGGCAAACGGGTTGGATGCATAATCGGGTAAGGATGATAGTCGCGTCCTTTTTAACTAAAAATCTACTCATCCCTTGGCAAGAGGGTGAAGCTTGGTTTCGAGACACGCTAGTAGACGCAGATTTAGCCAATAATGTGCTGGGCTGGCAATGGACGGCGGGTAGTGGTGCGGATGCCGCCCCCTATTTTCGGATTTTCAACCCTGTAACCCAAGGCGAAAAATTTGATCCTGATGGTGCGTATATTCAGACCTATGTACCTGAACTAAAAGGATGTAATTCTAAGGTGATTCACGCACCGCGTCAGTTAGGGGAAAATTATAATTATCCTTTGCCTATGGTCGATTTAGCAGCGAGTCGAGCCAGAGCCTTGGCAGCCTTTGATGCGATCAAAGCGAGGTAGTCTGTATCCTCAGCGCCTCAATCTGCTCCCCATCGGTGACTAATACCCACGCCACTAAGTCTTTAAGTTTGGCAATTTCGGGCAATTGCAAATAGCCTTGTACTTGCTCAATGCCCTCTTGCTTTTTGGCTGCCCAGCCCGCTTCTTTATCACTTTTCTTGCTGTATTTGAGTTCAATTAAATGCTGATACGGTACAGCAATAGGGTTACGCTCTAATAATAAAATATCCGGGTACTTACGATTGAGTTCACGCTCGCTTTGGATAAAGTAGATTTGGGTTTGATAGAGCAAGGTGAGTAATAAGACTTTGACATGCTTTTCATCCATACCCATCGCATCACGATTCGAGAGTAATTGTAAAGCTCGCACCATTTCAGCGAGTAACGGTTGAAAGTCGGCATACAACGCTAGCTGCTCTACCGCTAAGCGTAAGGTATGATTCGGAATACTAAACTGATTACGCCGCTCTAGTTCTACTTTGAAATAGTGAAAGTAAAACTCTTGAATGGCATAGTTAGGGATCACGAACACTTCACCCGATAGGGTTTTACGCCCTAAGGTCACAAAGCCCATATAGGCTAATAAGCTAATGAAATCGTCGCGGTCAAAGCCTTTGTCAAATTCAAATTTGCGTCGTTGTAAAGCGTGGACTTCTCCGGTATTGATTAGCTCGTCGAGTACTTCAAAGTTGGTGTCTCGATTGCCTATGCTGAACATTTTCATGATCTTGCCATAATCCGAGGCGATGTTTTCATCCATCATCGGCTCAGGGTATTCACAGCGCTCACGATCAAAGCTATCCACAAAATACAGTAGCATATTGGCGTTGTAGACCGTTTCGGTCGCTTTTAAATTAAAGCGATAACCGTTATACCAGCGACGAGTATCAAACAGTAAATCGCCTATATCTAACGAACAATCATCCACCAAAGGTTGCAGCAAACTCATCACTTCGCTTTCAGTAAAACCAATCGCTTCGTTAAATTTTTCATGCAATGATAAATTCTTACCGATATTAAACCCGCTAGTCATGCTATCAAGCATGATGGGGGTGACCCCTGTGACAAACAGTCGATCTAGTGTGCCGCGTTGCGTTGCGGTTTTGAGCACTTCATAAAAGCTGCGGACAAAGCCTCCTTTGCCCATAATGCGCTGAAATAATTTTAAATCATCCGCCAAGATGCTATTCGCAAAATGATCGTATTCGTCAATCAGCAGTAGAAATTTTTGCTCACCTAAGAGTTCAACAAATTGTTGCATTTTATCCGCAGGGGATATTTTGCTTCTTAACGCCTCTTGGTAACTATCGGGATAAGCATAACGGCGCAAAAAAGTCTGCAAATGCATTTCAAGCTTACTGCTAAAGCGTTGAAAAATCGCATCATGTCCCCCATCAGTGTCAATGCCACTAAAATCCATAAACACTATTTGATAGCTATTACGCGTGGGGGTAGGTGCTTGTCCGATAGCTAACTGCCCAAATAAGGTCTCAAATTCGCTCTTATAGGCTATATCGTAGTAGTACTCCAGCATCGACAAAAATAAGCTTTTACCAAAGCGGCGCGGACGCAACAGGAACAAATGACTACCTGCGACTTCGAGCATAGGGATGTATTGCGTTTTGTCGATATAGACAAAGCCTTCTTTAATGACTTTTTGAAAATTACTTTCGCCGTAGGGGATTTTAAGGGTCATAGTAGTTAGCTCAAATAATTAGCGAAGCTTGATGAGTTATGCTCAAGGATTATAGCGTATCAGCTACGATGTGACCTAAGCCTACTCCTAGCGCAAACTATTCAACAGTGACTCAAAGCCAGCAGATCAAGTGAGGTTGAAAGAGATAAAAAAGCCCAATCCTTACGGATTAGGCTTCAATCACGAAAGAGAAAGAGAAAGCAACCAAAACCGTTTAATTAACGAGTAGTAATGAATGCACCAGACTCGCCAGATAAGCTACGCACGCGACTTAAATTCGCGCTAGCTTGATCGCGGCTGGCAAAAGGAATCCGTACCTTATACAAACCACCAACATTATCCACCACTGCATTTAAGCCTAAAGACTGCATTTGACTACGCATCTGTTGAGCTTTACTACTACTGCCCGATGCTAATACTTGTACCGCATGCGAACCACCGCTACTACCAATAGCGCCCCCCACTGCTGCACCACCTCCTGCGTAAACATCAGAATAACCTTCTGACCCTGAATAATCATATAAAGGCTTAGGTTGAGCTTTAGGGCGACCGTAGTTGTCATACATATCATAGGAACTATCAACACCACCGCCCACACTACCGCTCGCGGTATTAGTGCCATAATTAGCTACAGGAGTGGTTTCCTCATACGTAGTACTTTCATCAGCATAACCCTGAGTCTCTGTTTGATATTGAGGTTGTGCAGGTGTGTAGGCAGGAGCAGGCACGTAAGTATTCGCATCATAATCGGGCTGATAATGAGCTTGTGTATTAGGCTGCTGAGGACGTGCTGGTGTAGTAGCAACTGTAGTGTTATTTCCCTGTACTAAAGGCCCTGACTCTGGAATAGAGGCAACTGCATTAGTATCCATTTCCTCAACTGGTGCAGTAGAGCAAGCACTTAAGGCTAGCGCTACTAGAGTTGACATTACACCTACTTTTAACTGATTAGTCATATATTCTAAGCCCTTTTTTTATTTAGTTATCACTTTATAAGACTATCTTATTAGGGCAAAGTTCTTTATACAAGGTTAGTATTTAAAATGATCATACCCGCTTGTCTGAAAGTTCTCAGCACCTCGCACCCGCACTGCGGGCTTAGCTTCTTTTATTAAACCAAGAATGGTGACTGGTAGATGAATTTGACTAAAATACTGATCTAATAGACCTATTTTTTCAGCGGGCAGGGTAAACAACAGCTCATAATCATCTCCTCCCGTTAATGCAAACGCTTGACGCTGCTCTAAAGGTAATAGCTTTAAAGCGGGAGAATAAGGCAAAGAGTTAGCATCTAACTCAATCGTCACACCTGACTGTCGAGCTAAATGCCAAGCCTCACTTAATAAACCATCGGATATATCAATACAGGCGTGCGCATGTTGAATCAAAAAATCCACCACCACAGTACGTGCACTAGGGTAATTTAAGCGTTTAATACAATATTGAGCCTCTGCTTCGGGCAAACTAAGCCGCTCTTGCACCAGCGCCAAACCTGCCGCCGCATCCCCTAAAAAACCCGTTACACAAACCACATCCCCCACTTGAGCATTCAAGCGCAATAGGCGCGTACCTTGGGGGACTAAACCTAGAATTTGCACACTAATACTCAATGGGCCGCGTGTGGTATCGCCCCCAATCAGACTTAAATGCTCAGACTCTGCTAGACTTTTTAAGCCGCTACTAAAATCTCTTAACCATGCTTCATCCACTTCTGGCAAAGACAAGGACAAAGTAAACCAACGCGCTGTCGCTCCCATAGCCGCCATGTCACTAATATTCACTGCCAACGACTTATAGCCGACCGCATGCGCCGGAGTTGTGCTAGGAAAGTGCACACCACTATTCGAGGTATCAACCGCGACGGCTAACTCAAATCCAGCAGGCACTTGTACCAGCGCACCATCATCACCATTACCCACCACTACGGTAGGATCACGACTCTCCCAATGAAAATAACGCTTAATAATTTCAAACTCAGACATACCTATACTTACCTTAGCCACTACTGCACGTAGCTTAAACTATTTCTAGTGCTGATAGACAAAGGCTTTTTCAGGCTATGGCACATTACCTAACACCACATAATTTTCTGAGACGGTACTATTCGCTGGATGAAAAATAATATTACCTATTAAGAAATTTAACTCATTATTAGGCCCTGCAAATATCGTATAGCCGTCCATATTAATATCGGTATTCAAATAACCTCGATACATATAATTAGCATTTAATGTTTCATTGCCCTCTGCCATTAGAATAGCCATTAAAATCACCGTGGCATCATTATTAGGACCATTGGCAATAATGCTATTATCTACATTAGCATTTCCGGCTCGCATTAAAGCCCTATTACCACTATTAATCACCTGAGCGTGTGCCCCATAGGTAGGTGTAGTACTTAAGCGAAAATCGATTAGGGTATTGGTAGTAGTGGCTAATACTATGGGGTTTTGCGTCATGACCGCTAAATGATTACGATGGCGTAACACCACATAGTAACTCCCCTCAATAACACTCTCTATGAAGAGCTGCTCACTATTGGTTACTGCATCAACGACTATACCTTCGCGTGTTAAAAGTGCTGCTTTTCGTGCCACGGTAATACTCGGATTAGTGGCACTACGCAATTCTACTAACACCCAATCGACTACTGCTGCAAAGCCTGTTACGGTAAGACGTGCACTACTAACCGTTTCATTACCTTGATAATTAAAACTTGGATAACGACTATAAGGCTGGTTGGTAGGCAGGAGATTCATTAGGCGCAACTGATCTAACATCAACTGTGTAGACACATCATAGGGTCCTTGTAATAACCCTCTCACCGCTAAACTCACCCCCTCGCCTAGATTGGTAATAGTAATAGTGATTAGCTGCGTATCCACACCACCCTTACCATCACTCGCTGCTACTTGAACCAGATAGCTATTATTAGCATCCGCATCGCTAGGTGCTTCAAAGTCTGGCGCTGTAATAAAACTCAGCACTCCGGTATTAGCATCAATAGTAAAACGAGCAGCATCAACTCCACCGTTAATGGAGTAAGTTAATACGTCATTATCGGCATCCGTTGCGGTGACAGTAGTAACCAGTGTGGTTAATTCGGGTAGGGTAATGCTGGCGGTATCCCCGCCTCCATTGCTGGTAATAATGGGCGCTGCATTAGCAGCCAAGATAGTGAGAGCATAATCTTCCACCTCACCATACGAACCAAACCCAGTTGCTCCTACCCCTGTATTTATAGACCAACGAAAACGTGCATAGGTTTGTGTACTAACTGCATTAAGAGGCACATTTACGCTAACAGTAATTACACCAACCGTAGTATCGTTATCACCTGCTCCATTATCAGCTAAGTCATTCGCTATTGTTTCACTGGCATCAAATACACCATTGCCGTTCCAATCTATCCAAGCACTTAAATAGGCACTACCTGCAACATTCACACTGATAGTACTGACTTGCCCTGCCACTAAATTGGCAAAGGTCACACCATCCTCATCAGCGAGATGGTGACTATCATCGCCCAATGCATTAGCGGCTAAAGGCGTTGTCGCTTCTGCGTCACCTCGTTGTACCCCTAGGCGGCGACTCCAACTTTGCGCATGATAAGCCTCACCATAACTAGCAGGCGCATCCCCATAATCACAAGCATGTGCCCTCAAGCGAAATACGTGGCTGTTAAGCATCGCCAGATCATTAAATGCACTAGAGACTTGCACCGTTTGATCCGTTGTCACCCCTTTAATCGCCTGCACCAATAGGGTATGACCATCACTTTCTGAATACACACTACCCGAACGCTCCGCTGAAGTCGCATAAGTTCCGGCATTATTCATCACGGGAATTTCAGCTAATTTGCTCCAACCTGCCCCAATGGTTAAATTTTCGGGGCGAGTCGATAAACCAAACGCCATTAGTAAATTATCCGCTCCAGTCGTGCCCGGAGGTTGATCAGCGGGGTTAGCCATACTTGGTGCGGCGGTCATGGTTATACTAAAGGGGGCAGAATCGTCCGCCAAATTAGTGACTGGATCAACTGACCCCACATTAGCAAAAGTAGCCACCGCTAAGATGGCGTCATCTCCAATACTGAGTGGCGTATTAATATTAGATACTTGGACTGCATTGCTACCCACAGGAATACTTAGATCAAACAGTACATAGAAATAATAACTGCGCGATAGCTCCGCATTACCAAATATACTACTACTGCCATTGGAGTGTACGGAATGAGCCAAACGCTGCATGGCTACACCCCCAAAACTCACTACAGGGAAAGTCGCAGCGGGTACGCTTTCAAAGTTATCACCGCGTGGTGTAGGTAAATGCTCTCGCTCAAGGGTCAAAACCGCGACCATTAAACGATTCGCCCCAGCAGGTGCGGTATAATTCAAACTAGGAATACCCGCAAGCCCTGTTCCGGTTGCTGTGGCATATTGAAAAGCATCCAATTGCTCAACACTGGTGGTTTTACAAACCGTATAAGAGGCAGGGGTAGCAATCACCGTATTGACCGCTGCTCTAATCGTAATAGCGTAATCCTCGACCTCACCATCACTAGCCGCTGTCGTTGCATTTAAGCCTTGAGTGGTAGACCAGCGGAAACGCGCATAAGTAGGGACTGTTACTGCATTAGCAGGTACTGTGACATTAAAAGCAATTGTGCCAGCAGTATTGTTACTATCCCCAACTAAATTATCTTGAATATTAGTAGCTACCTGTTCACCACTGTCGGCAAAGTCACCATCGCCATTCCAATCTATCCAACCTTGCAAATAGCCGCCCGCACCCGTCACTGTCGCATTAATTGTGGCACTTTGACCCTGACTCAAAACAGGAAGCATCACACCGTCCTCATCATCATTACGATTGAGGTCATCGCCTGTACCATTACTACCGCCTGCGACATCCGCATTGAGTGTTATGGTTTCAGCATCCGGTGTGCCAGACCCTAGATAAAGAGTACTCGCATTGACCAAATGCTTAGGACCACCTAAAGCACTAGGCGCATCCCCATAGTCATAGTTTTGTAAGGGTGCACACGAAATATTGACACCATCAAAACCCTCGCCCCCATTTTGCGGACGATAGCCTTTAATAACATCATAGGCATCTACTCCCCCAAACAAACCGCGTAGTGTATGTGTACCATTACTTTCAAGGTTACCTGCACTCACTAGGGTTTCTGGAGCACTGGTATTTATTTGGACACGCCCCAAAGCATCTACTTTGAGGGGGCGACAACCTAATTGAATCGCACTGGTCCAAGGCCAACCATTAGTAGTAATGCGATCCCAACCTCCCATACGTTGGGCTACTGTACCTACTGGACAAGTTGCAGTAGTCACGGCTCCCTGCTGATCAAAGCTGGGGAAATCGGTATACGCTCCATCAACCACAATACTTGCTGTAGTCCCATCGGTATTGACACTCGCGCACAGTAGGTCAATATCAACCGTCATACCATCAGCGCTATTCGGTGCTCCAACCGCACGGTCAGTATGCCGCACTCCAACTACTACTTTTCCATTCGGGCACTCATTCACGATGTTACTCCCCTTATCGGAACCGATAGCACCGCACATTCTTGAACTGCCGATGGTGATGTTGGGTGGAGGTGCAGGTGGTCCTGAGGGGCTAATAGTCATAGCGTAATCTTCCACCTCACCATCACTAGCCGCCGCTGTACTATTGAGTCCTGAAGTACTCGACCATCTAAAACGCGCATAAGTAGGGGTCGTTACGGCTGTAGCAGGTACATTGACCGTAAAAGCAATCGTACCAACAGCATTATTGGTATCCCCTGCCCCATTATCTTGTAGATTAGTAGCTACCTGTTCACCACTATCGGCAAAATCACCATCTCCATTCCAATCCATCCAACCCTGTAGATAACCACCTGCTCCATTTACGGTTGCGTTGATAGTGGCGGTTTGACCGCGAGTTAATGTAGGAAGGTTAATACCATCTTCATCATCTGTACCCATATTGTCATCACCATTTGCAGCCATCGATACTTGTGAAGTGTTTTCGGCATCAGTCATTAGGCTACCAAGATAGAATTGCTCACCAAAGGTCAGTGTTGCCATAGTCAAGCTCGTGTATTGAGTCTGATTAGTCGGTTGCGAACCGCTACTGGCACTTGGATTTAGGTAATGACCATCTGTTAGCGGATAGCCACTAGGCGCATCCCCAAAATCAAAAGGCACGAAAAAGCCGTAAGCAAGCGCCTGAACACCCCCAGCAGACATGTTTACATTGAGTTTTGTCATATTTTCCGTCAGCAGCAATAGGGTATCACCACTACTAATGCCCGGGCTGTCGGTAGTCACAGTACGAGCGCCATTCGAGAACTGCACTATTGCATTGCCTGTAGTTTCAATCGGTTGGAAGGGAGAGCCATCGGTAGTCACCACCATGGGTTCACCCATTTCGCCTGTATCTTCAGCATTCGCAATTACTACATCGGTAGGCAAACTGACGCCATTCAGAGATGCAGAAAAGCTAATATCATAGGTAGGGTCTTCGCCGAAAACCTTATTACTTAAGCCTATAGGATTCAAACCACCGTAAAGATCATCCAATAAATCGCCCCCCCAATCACCCGTATTGTAAGGAGCAAGGGTTGCGGTAATGTTGCTAAGGTTTGCTGTAATTTGTAGACCATTTGTCAATATCCAGCTTTTATTGACAATAGTGCCGGGATTAAATTGGGTAACACCACCACACGACCAATCCAACCAGAAAATATTATTTTTATATAACCCAGTACCGCTACTGGCATAACCGGAGCCAGACCCTGCGGCCTCTGGAGGACAATTCACAATCACAGGAGTAGCAATCGTAATAGCGTAATCCTCGACCTCACCATTACTAGCCGCTGCTGTACTATTGAGTCCTAACGTACTCGACCATCTAAAACGCGCATAGGTAAGTGTGGTTACTGCATTAGCAGGTACTGTGACATTAAAAGCAATTGTGCCAGCAGTATTGTTACTATCTCCGACTAGATTATCTTGAATATTAGTAGCTACCTGTTCACCACTATCGGCAAAATCACCATCGCCATTCCAATCCATCCAGCCCTGTAAATAGCCGCCAGCACCCGCAACCGTCGCTGTAATAGTAGCTACTTGACCTTGAATAAAAGTAGGAAGGATAATGCCATCTTCATCATCAATCCCCGTCGTATCATCATTCATTCCATTTAACGCACCTGCAAAAGCATCTTGACCATCTGGCGCATTAGCTCCTAAGTAGGTAGTGCTAGTGACTAGATGATTAGGGCTACCATAACTAGCAGGTGCATCACCCAAATCGTAGGCACAACTTTTTAGCTTCAGGGTAAAATCATCGTAAATAATATCGTTGCTACCATAGGCGACATCATAGCCCGAACGCGTAGCACTATAGGGGTAAACACGCACGTAGTAAGTAGTGTTGGGCGCTAACAGCTCTGCCTGTGTCGCCTGATAATGATTGAAATAATAACGACTTGAGCCTAAATCCTGTGCAGGCCAACTGACACTAGCATCTAAATTGGGCTGAGTATCATCAATGCGAATACCATTAATTAAATTGGTAGGCGAACCAAAGTTAGGATCAGTATCTACTAATACCTTTAAGCGATATGCACCAGAACGCTTGTCATAAGTAGGTCGAGCATCTCCATGAACCCCAAGACCTATACCATATAAAGTAGCGGAGCCTAAAAAAGCGCTGGTCGTAAAGCTATAACTGATATAGCGGCTTGTATCCCATGCAGCGGGAATACTTGTAGTCTGAATATGGCTCTCTGTATTAGGTACTGCGGCGGTTAGATTATTAAAACCTTCATCACTTGCCGAGGCTGCATAAATGGGTTGGCGAATATAGGCTTTTAAGTTATTAGCAGGTGCTCCTACAGGTGTATTAGCGTTGTGCATCCATTGTACAAACTCATCACTATAAGCATCACTAGCTAATAACGGGGTACAGCTACTAGCTGTTATGGTAAGCCTGTAATCTTCAATTTCACCATTATTGGCTACCACCGTACTATTCAATCCTGTTGTACTCGACCACCTAAAACGTGCATAAGTGGGTGTAGTCGTAGCATTGGCTGGCACATTCACATTAAAAGTAATTGTACCTGCTGCTGAGTTGGTGTCCCCCGCTCCATTATCTTGTAGATTAGTAGCTACTTGCTCAGCAGCATCAAAGACACCATTACCATTCCAATCCATCCAGCCCTGTAAATAGCCACCCGCACCCGCAACCGCCGCTGTAATGGTAGCCGCTTGACCTTGGGTAAAAATAGGAAGGGTAATGCCATCTTCATCATCAGTCCCATTCGTATCATCGCCACTCGCATTGAGAGCAGGTAATGTGCCGTCCTCAGCATCAGGAGCTTGCGCCCCTAAGCGCAGCCCATCATTAGGCGGCATTTTGTGTCGAGCGGCTCCATAGCTAGCATCCAGATCGCCATAATCGGCACAATTAGCAAAGCCAATTGCAAAATCATCCCAATGTGCTCCAGCCACCGAATCGGGTAGATTATGAAATAGCACTCGCACATAATAAGTTGTTGAGGGTTTAACATAAATGCGCTTCTGGACGGGTATATTGATTTGAATATGACCTGCAACCGTGGGCGGTGATACTAGATGATTACTCAATATTTCTGTTGCTGTAGCAAAAGTAGCACTTTCAGACACTAATACTGTAATACGCTGCCCAAAAGTGCGAATAGAATAAAGCCCGTAACTTAAGACATCGAAGAAATCTGACGACTCCACGCTGCCTGAGGTTGTAAAGGTATAAGTCAAATAATCACTCGCCGCCCATGCAGCCTGTGCATTCGCAGTAGCGGCTTGCTTGACGACATAATCGGTAGCAAAGGCTTCCGCCTGTACATAGGTTAATCCCGCTGCTGGTAATAAAGCTTGCGCACTAGCGACCTTGGTACTCCAAATAGTGGGATTCAACGTGCCAATCGGCTCATTATGTGTCCAACTCACTTGGTGCTGAATAGGCATAAAACTTTGATTAGCTGCTGAGCGACAAACAGCTACTCCCGCATCGCTGGGATAGGGATCACTACCCGTTAGCACTAATTGCACTCGACTCACTGAACCTATATCGGCTGATGCTTTATCACATACCCCCACTATCCAGTTACCTTGAGCATTCTGCCCATTAAAAGCACTTAAGGCATTCGTAGGGCGAAACAAGTTTTCATAATAAGGAGTACTGGTGTTATGCGTGGCATTGAGAGCAGTGATACTGCTAGCGGCGGCATCATCAAACATAATGTCAAAATTATCACTACCATTACCCGAACCATCGGATAAGAAAATCGTGCTACCTTGAGGCGAGGTCAGCCGAATACGCACATCAGACTGATAAGTATGATTAATATTAACGCCTATATTGACATCGGAAAGTATGAAGTTATCCGTCACTGGAAGCGTAATAGTGCTATAGGTAGGGCAACCATTATCCGGTATATTGAGAGCAGGTGTAGCATTATAAGTAACACTAGCTGCAAAGCTTAACGTTGAGCCAAACAGCAAAATAAATAGAGAAATAAATAAAGTAATCAAAAAGTTACCAATTAAAAATATACCTTTTAACCGGCAAATATTAGGCAGGGTCAGCATAGATTAACCTATTATTATTTTATATTGACTATGGCTATGAAATAGGGCGTCTCACTAGATTATCAATATTTTCTGGTAAAAGATGCTAAAACACAAGTCGAATTATAAGTTTTTATTATCCCTAAATAGAGGCTTGCAAAATAGGGGGGTATTAAAAATGCATAAATGTGCACTTTATTTAAGATATATCACTAGCTGTTAGGACTATATATGTTAAACCTTCCAGACCTTTTAAGTGCTTGGGGACAAGCAAATTTTGCTCAAGTATTGAATAACACGTTAGAGCACTATCGCGCCCACCTCCCCCTTCAGCAAGGCTTAACACACAGCAGCTATGTGAGTGATACTCCTTTGACAGCTTTAGTGTTAAAAGCACATGCGACCGAGCACTACTTACAACTTCAGCTAGGCATTCTATATAGTGGCATCATTGCTGGAAGCTGCTGCTCTGATGACCCTAGCCCTATATGTGAACAAGGCGAATATTGTGAAGTGTTGTTAGTGATTAATCTAAACACCGCACAAGCTGAAGTAAAACTATTAGCGAGTTAAACAATGCCGCAATACGAAAGTTTTTATCGTGGTAAACCTTTAGGCGCAGAGCCGCGTACTTTGCCCGCTGAGCATTATAATGCACTGCGTTTGTTACTGGATTTTAGCGGCAAGCCCTGTGTCTTTGTGCCGATTCGCACTCTGCAATATATGGCTGTAATTGATCACGAAGAGGTTATTTTCGTTGACTCACAAGTTAAAGTGGATATTGAGTTTGCATGGCGCTATTTTCGCCCCCAAGTGCGCAGCAGCTTAACCGAGCCAGTGCCCTATCTCTTTGAATATTATGAGGCTCAAGCGTTGGAAACGATGAAACGTGCTCAAGTCGAATTTTATCAGCATGTGCAATTACTAGCTGAGCGTATGCGCCAAGCCGAGCCAATAAAAGCTAAGGATAACAACAACATTATTAGCCTTTATCCCGATTAGGTAATTGCCACTCCTCCACAAACCTCGGTGCTTCTTTTAATACAAAACGCTTAAACTCCTGAGCAATGGGTGATAGGCGCTTACCCTTGCGCATCACAATATGCCAATAGCGCTGGATGGGAAAATGTTCTACATCTAAAATCGTTAAGCGCCCACTCTCTAGTTCAGGTTGAATCGTATGCAGTGATACGACTCCCAACCCTAATCCCGCTTCGGCGGCATGTTTAATGGACTCATTGCTGCGCATTTCTAAAGTTTGCTGAAAGGACACTTGATGCTCACGCAAATGGCGCTCTAAGGCACTACGTGTACCAGAACTTTTTTCCCTAATCACAAAGCGCTCGGCTAAAGCCACCTTTAAAGGAATAGGTGTAGAGTGATTTAATAAAGAATGATGCGGTGCGGCAATCACTACTAAGGGGTTTTCCATTAGGCGCTCAGATTGCAAACCATAGCCTTTAGGTGGCTCCCCCATAATCACCATATCCGGCTCATGATGCTCTAATTGATCGAGTAAAGCCTGTCGGTTAGTCACATCCAGCGTGATATTAATCCCCTCATGTAAACGCGAAAATTCAGCCAATAATTGAGTAACAAAATAATTGGCAGTAGTAGCGACCGAAATCACCAAATGCCCTCCTTTCACTCCCTTGAGTTCTTTCATCACGCCTAATAGATCATTATGTGCTTGCAATACTCGATGCGCATAATGCTGCACCTCTTTACCTATTGCGGTGAGCATCATTTTATTACCCTGCCGCTCAAATAATGCCAGCCCACTATCCTCCTCTAATTGCTTGATCTGCATGGATACAGCAGGCTGTGTCATAAATAACTTTTCCGCTGCACGGGTATAACTTTCATATTGTGCAACCGCCTCAAATACTCGTAGTTGACTCAGTGAATACGCCATTACTGCTCCTTAAAAACATAAGTTTTACTTATATTTTTATCTTAAATTATTGAGTTTTAATTATATTAGTATTTTGCCATACTCTCATCAACGCAACGTTACCTAACGGGTTTAAATAGTCCTTTGTAGCAAGGTAAGTATCTCTAGAGTAGTCTTGGCGGAACTAATACCAACTTGTAGCCTAACTCTAAGGTGCTAGCAAAAAGGGCAAAGCCTTTTTAGGCGAACGTACTTAATTTATTATTTTTGATTCAACTTGCCGGAGGAGTTTCATGGCAGTTAAGACCTATAATGCGGGTGTAAAAGAGTATCGTGAAACATACTGGACGCCAGACTATACCCCCAAAGATACTGACCTATTGGCCTGCTTTAAAGTCACCCCACAGCCCGGAGTACCGCGCGAAGAAGTGGCAGCAGCGGTAGCGGCTGAGTCTTCAACAGGTACTTGGACAACCGTATGGACGGATCTTTTAACCGACCTTGACTACTACAAAGGTCGCGCTTATGCCATTGAAGATGTCCCCGGTGATGATACCTGTTTCTATGCTTTTGTTGCTTATCCTATTGATCTATTTGAAGAAGGCTCAGTCGTTAACGTACTAACCTCGTTAGTCGGTAACGTATTCGGCTTTAAAGCGTTACGCGCTTTACGTTTAGAAGACATACGCTTCCCCATTGCTTACGTTAAAACTTGCGGCGGCCCTCCATTGGGTATCCAAGTAGAACGTGACGTAATGAACAAATACGGTCGTCCACTCTTAGGTTGCACTATTAAACCTAAACTCGGCTTGTCCGGTAAAAACTATGGTCGTGCTGTTTATGAATGTTTACGCGGTGGCTTGGACTTCACCAAGGACGACGAGAACGTTAACTCTCAACCGTTTATGCGTTGGAGACAGCGTTTTGACTTCGTAATGGAAGCGATTGATAAAGCAGAACGTGAAACCGGTGAGCGTAAGGGTCACTACCTAAACGTTACCGCGCCGACTCCAGAAGAAATGTACAAACGTGCTGAGTACGCTAAAGAAATCGGCGCTCCGATTATTATGCATGACTACTTAACCGGTGGTTTGACGGCGAATACAGGTTTAGCTAACTGGTGTCGTGATAATGGTATGTTGTTACATATCCACCGCGCGATGCATGCAGTACTCGACCGTAATCCGCATCACGGTATTCATTTCCGCGTGTTAACCAAGATTTTACGTCTATCCGGTGGTGATCATCTCCATACCGGAACCGTCGTGGGTAAATTAGAAGGCGACCGCGCTTCTACTTTAGGTTGGATTGATTTACTGCGTGAAAGTTATATTAAAGAAGATCGTTCACGCGGTATTTTCTTTGATCAGGATTGGGGTTCAATGCCCGGTGCGTTTGCAGTAGCTTCCGGTGGTATTCACGTATGGCATATGCCTGCTCTGGTAACCATCTTCGGTGATAATTCAGTACTGCAATTTGGTGGTGGTACACTCGGTCATCCTTGGGGCAATGCGGCGGGTGCTGCGGCGAATCGTGTAGCATTAGAAGCTTGCGTAGAAGCACGTAACCGTGGTGTAGCGATTGAGAAAGAAGGCAAAGCGGTTCTGACAGAAGCAGCGAAGAGTAGTCCAGAGCTACGTATTGCGATGGAAACTTGGAAAGAGATTAAATTCGAGTTTGATACCGTCGATAAACTAGACGTAGCCCATAAGTAATTTTTAGGATTTTTCGGAGCTTAACCATGAGCGAAATGCAAGACTACAATAGCAAACTTTCTGATCCCGCTAGCCGTAAATTTGAAACCTTTTCCTATTTACCGGCTATGACCACTGATCAGATCAAGGCGCAAGTGCAATACATTGTGAATAAAGGCTGGAACCCAGCGATTGAACATACTGAAGTGGAAAACGCCTTTGACCACTATTGGTATATGTGGAAGCTTCCTATGTTTGGTGCAACCGATGTAGAGGCGATTTTGGCCGAAGCGGAAGCTTGCCATAAAGCACACCCTACTCATCATGTGCGTTTAGTCGGTTATGATAACTTTGCGCAATCACAGGGTGCGGCAATGGTTATCTATCGCGGAAAAATGTAACGTACTTCTCTTACATTAAGCCGGTGTGACCGGATTAAACCCCTGTCCGGCAACGGCGGGGGTTTTTTTATGGGTTTTAGGAATATCAGCATGCAATATCCAATTGAACAATATACGGTTAAACAAGAACCTTTTTATCGTCCAGTCGCTAATGAGGTCGAGCTGTATCAAGCCGCTTATAGTGTGCGTATGCCCGTCATGCTTAAAGGTCCGACCGGATGCGGTAAATCACGTTTTGTAGAATATATGGCGTATAAACTAGGTCGCCCCCTCATCACTGTCGCATGTAATGAGGATATGACTGCCTCAGATTTAGTGGGGCGGTTTTTACTAGATAAAGATGGCACTAAATGGCAAGACGGTCCACTGACTCTAGCAGCGCGGTTAGGTGCGATTTGCTATCTCGATGAAGTGGTTGAAGCGCGGCAAGATACTACGGTAGTGATTCACCCCTTGACTGACCATCGCCGCCAATTGCCTTTAGATAAAAAAGGCGAAATGGTCACCGCTCATCCCGATTTTCAATTAGTAATTTCTTATAATCCGGGCTATCAAAGCCTAATGAAGGATTTAAAACAATCGACTAAACAACGCTTTGCTGCACTCGATTTTGATTATCCTGCGGCTGAGATTGAAACGGATATTGTGGCGCGTGAAACCGGAGTGGATAGCAAAACGGCGGAGAAACTCGTTCAAATTGCGCACCGCGCTCGTAACCTCAAAGGTCACGGTTTAGATGAAGGGATTTCTACGCGTCTTTTAGTCTATGCCGGACAATTGATTATCAAAGGGGTAGATCCTGTTGCAGCCTGCTCTATGACTTTAGTGCGTCCGCTCACGGATGATCCTGATATGCGCGATACCTTAGATGCCGCCGTAACTACTTTCTTTAGCTAAGAGCGAGACGATTATGAGCATCCATTTCCAAGACCATCCAGCCTATCAAGCCTGCCTTGCTAAATTACCCCCCGAACGCGTGCATACCTTAGAGGCCGTTTTTCATGACGCCGCACGGGTCATGTCACCCGCTGGCTTAAGTGATTATTTAGAAGGAGGTAAGGGCTTATGCAATCTAGGACGGGGTGCTGATTTAGTCGCTTGCTATTTAGAAAATATGCCTGCGGTGGTCAAAGAATGTGGTGACGATATTATACGCGATGCGTTAAGTGCGGCACTCAAACTGTCCTCGATGGTATCAGGTGAGGTAGTAGCGCTCATGTTTGCGAGCCTCCCCACAGCAGCCCGACGTTTAGGCGATGTGCAATTAGTGCGTGGCTATTTGCAACTCCTACATCAAGTCTCGGCTAAAGCACCGCGTGGCTTGCGCCCTATGCTTAATCATATTGATGAGCTATTGAGTAAGTTAACCTTAGGCGGCTTAAAACGTTGGGCACTGTTTGGAGCTGAAGCCTATCGGCGTGATCTGAATAATCTAACGCGTTATTTTAATTTGGACACGCAAGACTCACTCGCCATGATTCAGAAAGAGCGGCGCGGGACATTATTTATTGATGTACAGCGTAAGCTCAATTTTTATCTGCGTGCACTGTGGGGACGCGACTTTTTCCTACGACCCGCCGCATCCGATGTAGGAGGTTTTCGCCCTTATATTCAAGCGCATATTCTGCATCTACCGGATGCAGTAGATGAGATAGGTGGCATTGCTGGACTAGAGCTATTTCGCGCCATTGCTGCGCATCTAGCCGCACATATTATGTACACACGCTCACGCCTCAGTATGCAAGAATTGTCACCTGCTCAACTATTTTTTATCGGACTAATCGAGGATGCACGAGTTGAATATAATGCTATCCAAGCCTTTCCGGGCTTAAAAAAACTATGGGGCAGTCTCTTAGGTTTACAGCATGAATCAACCGTTGAGCACCCTACCCTGCTCACTTTAGAAAAAACGGCTCATGCTTTACTGGATGCTTCTATCAGCACCCATGATGCAGCCGTCGATGCTATTGTGAGTAAATTTCATACCCATATTGCCGCTAATGCGCTGAATAATCAGTTTTCATGGCATATCGGTATGGAGCTATTCCAAATTTTTGCAGCTCGCCGCGATGTGCCGAGTTTACGTATTTTGGAAGCTATTCGCCTTCCCTACCGTGATGATAATCGCTTGATCTGGGAGTATGAGGAATTTGCATGGGAAAGTGGTGCGGACTACTTACCTTCGAGTCAAAGGCAAGTACGCAAATATGTCTCCGCAATTGATATGGCAAATGAAGTCGATTGTGAACTAGCGGGCGATGATGCGCAGGAGATCTGGACTTGTGCCACTGAGTTTTTCCCCTATGAAGATACGGGCATAAGCTATAACCAACTATGGGGTAAAGAACCTATCTCCGACCCTTTCCACTATCAGGAATGGGACTATCAGGTGCAATTACACCGCCCTGATTGGGTTACTTTATACGAGCGCCGCCCTAAAAAAGCCGATCCTGAAATCATTGATAACATCTTAGTCGAGCATCGACCGATAGCCTTTCGCATTAAACAAATCATCGATCTACTGCAACCCGAAGGGGTGCAACGCATGCGCCGCTTAGAGGATGGAGACGAGATTGATATTAATGCGGCGATTGATGCGATGGTGTCTATACGTATGGGTTCGCAACCCGATACACGTATTACGATGCGCAATGTGATTAAAAATAGAGATTTAGCGGTAGTGGTATTGTTGGATTTATCGCAATCGACGAATGAGGCTATGGAGGGTTCGGATAAAACGGTATTGGAACTCACCCGTGAAGCGGCGGCATTAGTGGCGACTGCGATTAATGGGATTGGTGATCCGTTTGCGATTCATGGTTTTGCCTCGGATGGACGCCATGATGTGCAATATTTCCGCTTTAAGGATTTTAAAGATCATTTTGATGATGAGGCTAAAGCGCGTCTCGCGGGTATGACCGGACAACTCTCTACTCGCATGGGCGCTGCAATGCGCCATGCTGCACAACATTTACTTAAACAACCCGAACGCCGCAAATTATTATTAGTAGTGACCGATGGTGAACCTGCGGATATTGATGAACGTGATCCACAACATTTGCGTTTTGATACTAAAAAGGCAGTGGAGGAGTTATACAGCAAAGGAGTATTGAGCTATTGCCTAACGCTAGATCGTAATGCTGATGAGTATGTGAAGCGTATTTTTGGGCAGAATAATTACACCATTATCGACCATGTGCAGCGCCTGCCAGAGCAATTGCCGTTATTGTTTGCGAGCTTGACAAAATAGCCTTGCTACTGATTGTCGTTTAGCTCGCTACCTTTATACATTACGGGGTCTTGCTTCTAGCTATGTTGCCTAAACGATTTGCCCAACGGAGGCTGCCACTAAAAGCAAGCTCACGATTATCGTTAGACGCAGGCGCAAGACCGCATAATTAGAGTTAAGCTTAGGCAGTAATAACAAACGGTCTGCTAAGTAGGCAGCAACGATAAGGAGAGCCATGCTTAGCAGTGCTGTGTTGATAGGTAACAACAAACAAAACCATGCGAGTAGTGAGGGAGTGACACTATAAATCAACAGAGTACGTGCCTCAACATCGCTAAGTTTATCTTGCATCCCTAATACTACGCCCCAATGAACCGCTCCCAAAAAACTGAGAATAAGCGCTGCATAAGCCGCCAACCATAAAGCAAGCTGTGAAGTGGTTATATCTTGTGGCAAAAACTCATTCCCTAGTAGCACCAGTACTGCTAATACAAAAAAAGGGATGAGTCCCCCATAGCCGAGTACCCATGCCACGGTTGGTAATACTTTCATATGCGCTCCTTCAAGAGTACAGACTCAGATCTAGTTGATCGACTTAAACGCTTATTAGCGTGTGCGCTGTGACGGACAAACAAACCGTCCCACTCTAAAGCCCCGCTTACTAAGATGCTTGGTAGTGCGTCCTGCTATGCGTTTACGCCACATTTTGAAACTAGAAGACCGCAAGTGCGAACGCATGAGTGCTATTAACGTTGCCTCATTTAAACAGTACTGAGCATAAATAGCATCAAAAGGCGTGCGATCTTCCCATGCCATTTCTACGATACGGCTAATATCAGCCTCACTAAGGGTATGCGTATATAGTTTCATCTAAACAATCCGGTAAGAGGCTTTGATCATAGCATTACACCGATATATTGCTGAAAACCCACGAATCAACTGCGGTTTAGATAGTCAATTCAAAGTTACACGCGCTTACGTTATTGTTAATCTCTTGCATAACAACTTAAACTTATTAAGGTAAAGCATGGATTCACTTAGCCAAATGGCATTAGGGGCAGCACTGAGTGTGGCTATCATGCGCCGCCGTGTTGCACCGTGGAAGGCTGCCTTAGCCGGTGCAGTGGCGGGCACACTACCTGATTTAGATACTCTAGTGCACTACACCGATGCTGTGGACAATATGACACGCCACCGTGCTGATAGCCATGCACTACTCTATTTGGCTTTATTTGCCCCCATATTAGCAGGTGTAGTGAGTTGGCTGAGTGGCACACTCGCACAGTGGCGTTGGTGGTGGCTAGCCATGAGCCTAGCACTCCTGACCCATTCGCTTTTGGACTACTTTACTATTTATGGCACTCAGCTATTACGCCCCTTTACCTCAACACCCTTTGGTTTGGGCAGTTTGTTTATTATTGACCCCCTCTATACTTTGCCACTCTTGGTCGGATTAATCATTACGCTATGGCGCTCTCGTAAAGATACAGGGCATAACACCCTAAGCGCTAATGCGTGGGGGCTAGGTTTAAGCACTGCCTATATTCTCTGGAGTGTGGGAGCACAAACTTATGTTAAGCATCAGGTTGAGCAGCAACTTACTGTACAACAGCAGCAAGCTTATAGCGTGATGGTGACACCCGCACCCTTTAATACGGTATTGTGGCGTGTGGTATTGCGCAGTGACACCGATTATCAAGAGGGGTTTTACTCCCTATTCGATGGCTCTAGACCTGTGCGCTTTCAAGCATTTACGCACGATGCTTCTCTTGCACACGCGCTCCAAGACCTACCGCAGGTGCAACGTATGGTGTGGTTCACGCATGGCTTTTACATCGTCCGACGCCAAGGGGATAAGGCTATTTTGAGTGATGTACGCATGGGTCAAGAACCGATGTATGTGTTTTCATTTGAGGTAGCACAATTGAACGATAATCAATGGCAAGCGGTGCCCACTCACAATATAGGTGGACGCCCCCAAGCCAATATCACTCTAGCTCTACGCTGGCTCTGGCAACGTATGTGGGGAGTGGATATTGACCCGCCTAGGTCATTAGAACCACTATAAGCTTTTTACCGTGCTGTGATGGCGCGTGACCCAAAGGATTTATTATGAGTGGAAAATACGCCGGACTTAATCAAGACCCGCAATTTGGTATGACCCCAGCAGGCACTATGATTCGTGATGCTTGGATATTTGGCTTATTGCCAGAGACACAAGACTGTACGGGTTGGGATGTAGGTATGTTGCAAAATTTATATGAACAAGTGCATCGAGAATGGGAAAAATACGGTCATTTACCCAGTCGTTTGCCGCCTGAACTTCAAGCGCGTCATGCAACGGTGCACCAAGCTGCGATTCAAGCCGCACGCGCTCAAGGGTGGAATGCCGAATTAGGCGAGGATGATTAGGTCATGCTCAAGTTCCCCTATGGCATTAGTAATTTCCAGCGCCTGCGCACTCATGGCTATCTGTATCTAGATAGAACGATGGCACTGAGTGATTTGGAACAAGTAGGTGAGCAATTATTATTTTTACGATTTACAGCTTTTGGTGGATTTTATGGAGCAGCAGTATTTTGAAGTTGCCAAAAGTGCGGTAGAAATTGCTATTGAACAAGATGAAGATGCAGGGCTTAACTATATCCGCCACAACACACCAGCCCTTAATCCCTAAATCGCCCCAATTAAAAGCCTAGTAGAGCGTAGTACTAGGCTTTTAACTACTAGCTCCCTTGCACCTTCTCCAACGCTACTGCATTCATACAATAGCGCAACCCACTCGGTGCTGGGCCATCAGGAAATACATGCCCTAAATGCGCATCGCAGGTATTGCACAACGTCTCCACCCGTTGCATCCCATAGGAATTATCCTCGTGATAAGCAATCACATTGTCCTTAATCGGTTGAGTAAAGGATGGCCACCCCGTGCCAGATTCAAACTTTTGCGAAGCATCAAATAATAAGGTTCCGCAACACACACAAGCATATAGCCCCGGCTCAAAGAGCGAGCACATTTCCGAGCTAAACGGGCGTTCAGTGCCGTGTTGACGGGTCACATGATATTGCTCAGGCGTCAATTCACTGCGCCACTCATCAGGGGTTTTAACCACTTTACGCTCAGGTATCGGGTTACTGGTACGGGCAAATTGCAAAACATCACGCCATTTCAACATGGTTCGCTCCTAGCAAATATACAAGATTAGGAATTCAATTTAGTCGATTTACCACCTCAAGGCGAATAACAGCACACAACTCCCTATTTCAACCAATCTAAAATACGCGATGAAGGCGGAGTGGAGCGCTGCAATGCCACGGCTAACACTTCTAAACTCGCTAACAAACGCAACTTATGACGCGCCCGCGTCACTCCGGTATACAACAACTCACGCCCTAATAAGCTATGTTCAGTACTATCGGGCATGATCAACAGCACCTCATCAAACTCCGACCCCTGACTTTTGTGAATCGTCATCGCCCACGCACTATCAAACAGCGGCAACCTTACCGGAGTAATAGAGCGATACTTGCCGCTTTGAGTATCAGGAAAATACACACGCAATTGTCCTGCCGCATCATTGAGCGCAATACCTATATCCCCATTAAATAAATGCTGCACATAATCATTTTTAGTCACCATTACCGGACGCCCCACATACCACCCTTGTGCTCGTAAGGAACCAAAAGTATTCGGTAAACGTTTACTGGCTAACTGTTCAATTTTATTATTAAGTAATTCTGTGCCACGCACACCTTGGCGCATAGGGGCTAAAATGCGGAAACGGTTAAACGCTTGAAAACAAGCCTCGACATCACCCTGCTCTACCGCCTCAAAATAATCTTGCCACCCTGCGATTAACTCTTCACTGGCTAGGGAATCCTGATTGATCCATTCTAATGCTTCATCAGTCCCATGAAGTACCTCAGATAATTGTTTGAGGTTAGCGGTTTTAATCGCTTGGGCTAATTGACCAATACCCGCTGTAGTATTAAAGCGATAGCTTTGCTCTAATATCACAATATGGTCATTTAATCCCTCTACTCCCAAATGACTCGGTAAATGAATATCAAAAGGCTTTAAAAGCTGCGCTATTTTCGGTGAAAAGTGATTATTAGCCTGTGCACATAAATCTCTAAAGACTGATCCCGTTTCTACCGCCGCTAATTGATCCTTATCACCTAATAAAATCAGCCGCGCCGTATTGGGCAAAGCCGCTAATACCTTAGTCATGAGGGCAATATCCATCATGGAAGCTTCATCAATCACCAATACATCCACGGGTAAAGGGCACTCACGATGATAACTAAAGGTATTCGTAGCGGGTCTATACCCTAATAAACGGTGCAGCGTTTGACTCGGAATTTTTAATTGCTCTCGAATTAACCCTGACACATTTAAACGCTGCTGAGCTAATTGAATAGACTCTTGTAAGCGCATAGCTGCTTTGCCTGTAGGGGCAGCTAATTGAATACGTTTAGGGTTAATATCAGGTAATTGGAGTAATAAAGCTAAAATGCGTGTCACGGTAGTGGTTTTACCCGTACCCGGTCCACCAGAAATAATCATAAAACGCTGATTTAAGGCTAAAGCCGTCGCTATTTTTTGCCAATCCGTTTGCGTAGTATTAAAGAGCTTATTTAATGCCTCTTTGAGTTGAGCTGGTGCAATAATGGGTTGTAATAAGGGTTTAAGCGCTTGACCTAACTCGTGTTCATACTGCCAATAGCGGTAAAACCAAGCATGGGTGTCTGAAACAATGAGTGGCTTTTTATCAGAGGGTTTACCTACTACAGGCAGATTTTCTATCAGTGCTTTATTGAGTTCCGGCTTTAAATCATTTAAAGGGGCAGCAATAATGCCCGCTTGAGTCTGTTCGGCTAGGAAATAGACCAAGCGGCGCAACTCGGTTAGCACGTCTAAAGGTGTATCAGGCATTAGACGTACTAGCAAATCTGCCAATTGTCGTGCAAATGGATCATAGTGCTCAAATACTGTCATAATGGTTCCCAACAACCCCAATTAGTTATAAGTACTTGTTAGTACTTAGGATAAAATGATGTGTCATTTATACGTATAAGGGAGGTACTGTGCGTTTAGTGTTTTTAATGCTCAGTTTAACGACTCTCAGTAGCTGTGCTGCTAGTTATACCGAGCCACCCCAACCCCAAACTCAGTCATCGACGCTTAGTTTTGCCACCCAGCGTTACCCCAATCAAACCGATCAATGCAGTGGTGAGGTTAAAGGTGAACGTGGCACGATTCAATGGGTCAGTGCCACTACGGTTGACTCGATAGCGAGTGCCACTAAATATTACAATCGCCAGACGGGTATCGCCAAACGCCGCACTAAAAAGGATGAACATTTATGGGTGGTAGTCAATCAAGCTAAGGCTCCGAAACGCAGTCTAGCGGTATTGTCTTTATCCAAAGCGCAAGATTTGCAATTAATGTGCAGCAAACCATTACCCCCTAAGGCACTTAGCGCGATTATAGTCAGCACCTTTACCCCTAAACCTTTACCCAAACCTGATTATAAACATGCCGCGCCTTAACTACTGACGCCAAAGTCATCGTGCATTTCCTCCGCAGGCGCTGTATATAGATTCCTGTACGCTGCAAGGCGGCATCCCTGCCGCCAAAACTGCTCCAGAAACACACGATGACTTTTAGCTAGATACTTAATTCATTAATGCATCCAAAGCATTAATAAAATCCTCTTTAGGGCGGGTGGCGTAAATGCCATTTCCGCCTGCCTCAGTGGGCTGCATACCACGCATAAATAAATAAAACACGCCACCAAAATGAGTATCATAACTATAACTAGGTAAGCGTACTGTTAAATAGCGTTGTAAAGCCACACAATAAATTAAATATTGTAAATAATAATGAGCCTCGGCGACTGCCTCCTCCATACGCTCCTTAGTATACTCTTCTGGAGTATTCGCCAAGCGATTAGATTTATAATCAATAATATAATAACGCCCTTTATACTCAAATACTAAGTCAATAAAACCCTTCATAAAGCCCTGTACCTCTTGAAACTTTAAGCGCTTAATCGCTTGATGTTGAGCTATTTTACTAGCTGGTGTATAGCGCTCTAAGGTTTGCTGAAGTTTTTTAACACTTAAGTATTCAATAGGAAAATAAAACTCTAGCTCATCTAAACGTTGCTCTTGAGCAATATTAATCAATTTTAGTTCAGTATTAGCTTTTAAGGGAGTATTTAAAGTATTATCAATTAACTGTACCGCAGCAGGATAATAGCGCTCATCAAAGCCATAGGCTAATAAGGTACTTTTTATTTGCTCGGTTTGTGCTTCAAGGCTTAATTTAAAATCCAACTCCTCAAACAGCTTATGCAAACACACTCCTGCTAATTTTCCTGCTGGAAATTGATTATAGTCAGTGCTTATACTAGGCGTGCTCCCCCAGTCACTATCATAATCAGGGGTTTCATAATGATTACCAGAGCTTAAACTACTAAAGCTATCAACTCGTTTAGTTTTCGCAGGAGTCGCCTTAAAATAACGGATAGGTTTTAATAAAGTCTCTTGCATTGAGCTAAGTTTTAGCTCATCTACTACTGGAGGCAAAGGCTCACAACTCATCGTGTTTTGGCTGACCTCTACTAAATCCAATAAGGCTTGCTTAAAAATTTGAGTGCGATCTTCTGGAGTAATTTTAGCCTTTTTTGCCACCTCGGATGAGGCGGTACTTAATAACGCTTCACTTTGGGGTAAATGCCCATAAAGCAACCAATATAAAGCAGTATCATAATTAAACCCATCTAACTTACCAATGGGTAAAGCAATAGAACAATGATAAATAGCCCGCGTCAGAGCGACATAGATTAAACGTAGCGATTCCTGCTGAGCCTCTTTTTTAAAGCAGGCATAAGCATTATCACGCTCATTATCTTTAAAACGTGAGGCAAATAAAGAGGTTTTACCCGTAGCTATATCATAATAATTAAACCAATAATGTGCTGGGCTATTGGCTTCACTCCATAAAAAAGGACAATATACGACTGGATATTGTAACCCTTTACTTTTATGAATCGTGACAATTTGCACTAAAGCCTCATCACTTTCTAGGCGTAACTCACTATCTTCATTACCACTATATTCAGAACACTCTACTAGCCAACGGACTAAAGCCTGCATACTTTTAGCACCTTGGCGTAATTCATTATAAAGCAATTCAGCTAAATGCCATAAGTTAGTTAAACGTCTCTCGCCATTAATAAAACTGAGTAGATGCTGCTGTTGTGTTAAATCGGGTGCTAATAAGTTAGGCGATTGTAACCAATCCTGAAACATCACCATAAAACCTTGCTTGACCCATAATAAATGCCAGCGGGTGAATTGCTCTATCCAACCTTCTAATAAGCGATTATCACTTTCCTTGCTTAGCTCTAAATCTAATAATGTTTGAACCGTTCCTCCCATTAATTCCGTGGTTAAAGCCTGACGCAATTTAGCCTCATGCGTAGGTTCGACTATGGCCTCTAATAATAAACGTAATTCGTGTGCCTCTGGAGTAGCGAAAATAGGTTCTTTAGAACGTTGTGAACTGGCAATATGATGAGCTTGTAAAGCCTCACTCATTAATTTACCTTGCTTATGACTCCTCACTAAAATAGCAATATCTCGACTTTGCAAAGCTTTAGGTTCGCCCTCGCCAATCAAAACCTCGCCTTTTCTTGCAGCCATTAATAATTGTGCTATATCACTAGCAACTGCTTTAGCAATAAGTTGTTCGAGTTGGCGAGCTGAGTATTTATTTTTGCTCTCCGTCTCTTGATCCTGTTTCTCCCAAGTCCAAAAACGTAAAGGAGCATGTAACTGGGGTGCTTGAAAGATTAAATTACTTTTACCTGCTTGGACTGTTTCATAGGCGACACTTAATTCATTTCTAAAAGGATCTTGCGAGCGACTAAAAAAATAATTAAATGCATCTAATAATGCGGGTGTAGAGCGAAAATTACGATCTAGTGTATAATGATAACTTTGATCTATATCGTGTGCAGCACGTAGGTAAGTGTGAATATCCGCCCCACGAAAGGCATAAATGGCCTGTTTAGGATCACCTACAAAAACCAAAATACCCTTTTTTTCATAAATACGACTAAATACTTCATATTGTATAGGATCAGTATCTTGAAACTCATCAATTAGGGCTACCGGATAATCCTGTACTAATTGCTGCGCTAATACAGGGCGCTCACATAAGGCTTGCTGCAAATTCACTAATAAATCATCAAAGGCTAATACGCCTAAAGCGGTTTTGCGCTGAGGTAGTTTTTCACGCAAAAATAGCATTAAGTCATAACATAGCTGATCAAATCCTTTATCTAGTGCATCTGCTAACTCTAGATCCTCTAGTATAGCCTGCTCAATTTGCTTAAATAGAGTATGCTCTGGTGTAATTTTATTTTTCTTAGTGCCCTGTACTAACTTAGTGCTAGTGAATAAATTACAAGCATTCGCCCAACCTTCTGGACGCTCTCCTTGAAACACCTTAAGCAATATAGCTTCTGCATTATAAATGGCTTCTACTGATTTATACTGAGTCTTACTGAGTGTCTCTGTGCTAATCGCTTGAATAATCAGTTGCAGCGCCTGGTTGCCTTCTTGTTGCCATTGTTTATTAATAGTCTGCCATTGATTAACTAAAAGCGTTTGACGCTGTACATATTCTTGCGCGGTTAACAATCCCTTAGGCTGGCGATCTAAATAAGGTCGACCAATATAAGGTTTGACTACGGCTAGTAAATCATCTGGCGTACAGCCTCGATGTCGAATAACTGCTTCTTGTAAAGGATCTGGATGTAACAAATAACGATGCCAAAAGTTATCGGCTAAACTAATTAATAACTCCTGCTCATCGCTAATGAGTTCACTTTCAAAGGGCATGCCCACATCAAAAGCATTTTCTTTTAAGGCACGTTGGCAAAAACTATGAATAGTATAAATCGCCGCTTCATCAAAATTGAGCAAAGCGCGTTTTAAAATTAAAAGCCGCTCGGCATCACTAGGATACTGTTCTAATAAACGTAGGTACTCTGCACTCGCCGTTTCGGGCTGCTCATAGGCAGCAACCGCTTCTTTTAGGCGTAATAAAATACGCGAACGCAATTCATCCGTGGCAGCATGGGTATAGGTCACTACTAAAATTTGATCTACTGTTAAACTTTGATCGAGCAATAAGCGTAAATAAAGCAAAGAGATAGTATAGGTTTTACCCGTTCCAGCGCTGGCTTCGATTAATAGACGTTTTTCTAGGGGAACCGTCATAGGGTCAAGGGGGTTCATCGTTTATCCTAACTATTTAGCCCGAAGTGTGACAGTAGCTTAACCCTAAGCAGGGCATTAACCAAGCTCACACTCAATGCTATACTATTTCATGCTATGCTAGCCTCATGAGCAAAGCGGTGAGAATGGGTATGAAAATTCCTTATGGTTTAAGCAATTTTGCTACAGTTATTAAAGAGCACTATTCCTATATCGATAAAACTTCTTTTATTCGCACTTTAGAAGATGAAGGGCGACATAATGTATTACTACGCCCGCGCCGCTTTGGTAAAAGCTTGTTTTTATCTATGCTATATTATTACTATGATATTAATAGTGCTAATGATTTTAATACTCTATTCGGACATTTAGCCATTGGTCAAAACCCCACACCTAAACATAATCAGTATCAAATACTATTTTTAGAGTTTAGTGGAATCGCAATCGATAATCATGAGAGTGTTTATACCGCTTTCTCAGAAAAAATCACCAATGCCCTATTAGCTTTTTTAGAGCAATATGGTTATGCTTCAGAACTACATCCAGCTATTATTCAAGCGAGCACACCTGCTGGCAAAATCGATACTTTATTACGTCTAACTCAAGGCAAAAAAATTTATTTATTAATTGATGAATATGATCACTTTGCTAATGCTTTATTAGCGGATGATTTGGATCATTTTCGTAGCATTATGGGTAAAGGTGGTTTTGTACGTGCTTTTTATGAAGCTATTAAAACAGGTACTCAAAAAGGAGTTATAGATCGCTTATTTATTACTGGTGTAACACCCATTGTGCTTGATAGCTTAACCTCAGGTTTTAATGTCGTAGATAATTTGACATTAAATCCTAAATTTAATGAAGCAATCGGTTTTACTCGTGTTGAAACAGAGTCATTATTAAAACCTTTAACTCAACTCTGCCCCTTAAGTTTAGACTCATTAATAACAACCGTTACCCAGTGGTATAACGGCTACCACTTTGCTCAAGAGGTGAGTGCTATGTATAACTCAGATATGGTGCTGTATTTTATTAAGCGTTTTGATCAAAGATCGTGTTCTTATCCTGAGTATATGCTAGATGAAAATATTGCGTCTGATTATGGCAAGATTTTAGCAATGTTTAATATTGGTCATCGAGATGATAATTATGAGGTACTAGAAGAGCTGCTTAATGATGGTTTCGTAGTTGCCAAGTCACGACGCAAATTCGATTTTGACAAAGGCTTTGATCGAGATGACTTTGTGAGCTTATTATATTATATGGGTTTTATTGCTTTTGATGGTAATGAATTGACTCAACAGCGCTTTGTGATTCCTAATTATGTGATTAAGGTGCTCTATTTCGAGTATTTTAAGATTGAGATTGAGCGTAGAAATCAGATTGCTATTTCTAATCGAACTATTGAAAAAGCAGTGATTGCATTAGCTTTATATGATGATATTGAGCCATTACGTTTAGAGGCTGAGCGTGTACTCAAAGCTTTGTCTAATCGTGATTTTCTGAAATTTGATGAAAAGCACATTAAAATGTTGCTAGTGACTTTGCTTTATCAATCAGCCGCTTATTTTATTCAAAGTGAGCCAGAGATTAATCAAAAATACCCTGATATTTTATTATTAGAGCGCAGCCCTTTTGCAGTTAAATATGAGCATTTGATTGAATTGAAATTTTGTAAGCAGTCAGAGCGTAAGAAGCATCTTAAGTTATGGGATGAAAAACGAGAACAAGGTCTAGCACAAGTACAAAGCTATTTGCAGTTACCTGACTTGAAAGATCGTCCGAAACTATCCGCTTGGGTGATGTTAACAGATGGAGAGGAGGTAGTAGTAGAGAAAGTTTATCGAAGCTAGTAATAAAAATAAGCCAGCATAAAGCTTTTTGCTTTAATAGACTAAAAAAATTTTCATGCATAAAAACCATCTTTGTATAAAAATAAAAAATACACTTAATCTAACTTCCACTTAAAAAGGAATATTTTTGAATACCACCTATTTAATACAACAGATATATAAATATATCTGCAAACCTGAGCCTAGAATAATTCTCGAATTTAGAACAGTTACAGACGCGCTTGATGAATTTCACAATTGGTCAAAAAATATTGACTACACTTTGACTTGCTTATGGTCTTACCAAGTTCCAATAGCTCACCCTGACTCTTATTGGGCTAATCATCATTTAAAAAATGAAAACTATAGATTAGATATAAAAAGACAACCTAACAAGCACAATTGCTTTGTCTACAGCAACTAATCTCAAGTCGTGCCGAAAACAACATTAGAGCAGGATTTATACTTTAAATTATGTCAAGATATGAAGCTTCAAGCATTCGATGCTACCTTAGACAATTTAGTTGAGGGGATACTACAAAAGTATGAGACAATTTTTAATCTTCTCGAAGACATGCTGCTTAAGGAAGACCCAACATGTCAAATGAGTGTAGACAACTTCATTTTTTTAGGTGGGTTTATTTGGCTACAACAAGAGCTATGGCTCTTGAACCAATGCAAAGATATTTATGGTATTCCTATTAATGAAGAGCTTAAAGAACTACTTTATAGAATAAATGAAAGTAAGAAACTATTATTTACATTTAATAATATGGTGATTGTTACAGGATTAGCGTAGTATCTATACACTGTATTGTAAAATTAAACCAATAAATAAAAAATTACCTACACCTTGTTTTTTAACTATTTGTCTCCATATTACTAGGCTAAACCACCCAAGCAACGAGTATTTAGCCTATGCCAACTACCCTCTCTCCTGAACTACAAAAACATCTCAGCCAACTAGCGCCTGACGCCCCCATGCCTGCTCTATTCGTAGGTCATGGCAACCCCATGAATGCCATTACCAACAATGACTACACAGAAACATGGCAACTATTAGGGCAACACCTGCCTAAACCTAAAGCCATCCTAGTCATTTCCGCACATTGGCTCACTGAGGGCACAACCCACATTGTCACCAATGCCCACCCCCGCACTATTCACGACTTCTACGGCTTTCCCGAAGCCTTACACCGCATTCAATACCCCGCCGTCGGTGCGCCTGATCTTGCCGCACAGATCATAC
The DNA here is from genome assembly GCF_016711335.1 of Thiofilum sp. Taxonomy (NCBI): domain Bacteria; kingdom Pseudomonadati; phylum Pseudomonadota; class Gammaproteobacteria; order Thiotrichales; family Thiofilaceae; genus Thiofilum; species Thiofilum sp. Next base: position 2,233,338 of record NZ_JADJTF010000001.1, on the reverse strand, counting down.
AAATGATCGAAAATCCTCCTATCTCAGGCGATGAGCAATGGGGCTTAGATCACGGGGCATGGTGTGTTTTAAAGCCGATGTTTCCAGCGGCGAATATCCCCGTGCTGCAACTCAGCCTAGACATTCATAGCACCCCGCAACAACGTTATGACCTAGGCAAACAATTACAAACGCTACGCCATCAAGGGGTAATGCTCATAGGTAGTGGCAATTTGGTGCATAATCTGCGTCAAATGAATTTTAAAATGCCTTATCAGGGCTATGATTGGGCACAACAATATGATACTGCATTAGCCCAATGGATTGAACAAAACGACCTGCCAGCCCTACTAGACATTGAGCAATTACCCAGTACCGCATTAGCTCATCCTACTTTGGAACACTACTGGCCTTTGCTTTATATCCTAGGTAGCCGCTTGGAGACCGAACGGGTTTGGTATTTTAATGAGTCACTGGATTTAGGTTCTATTTCAATGCGCTCCATGGTGTTTAGTGGCAACTAAATGCTGAATGAATAAGCACCCTTCCTCAGTTAGTGTTGATGTTTAGCCCTGAAGCACCGACAATCGTTTCCTAGTACATCCATAATAAGACGATGGGAGAGTCATCATGATCAAGGTAGCGGCAATCCAAATGGCTTCGGGTCCGCAAGTACAAGCTAATCTGATGGAGGCCTCACGCCTCGTCAAAGAAGCGGCTGACAAAGGAGCACAGTTGGTCACGCTACCTGAAACCTTCGCTATTATGGGTTTACGTGATCAAGACCGTGTTGCACTCACCGAAACCTATGGCTCAGGCAAAATTCAAGATACCTTGAGTCGCTTAGCTAAAAAGCATAAGGTTTGGATTGTAGGTGGAACGATCCCACTCGCCTCTGATAAGCCAGAGCGCCCCTATGCCTCCTCGCTCTTATTTAATGATCAAGGTGAGTGTGTCGCTCGTTATGACAAGATGCATTTATTCGATGTCATGCTCGATGATGAGATAGAGGTTTACGCCGAAAGCGACACCAATTTAGCGGGCAAAACCCCTGTAGTGGTGGATACTCCCTTTGGACGTTTGGGTCTGACGGTTTGCTATGATGTACGTTTTCCAGAACTCTATCGCTGTCTGGCTTCACAGGGTGCTCAAGTCATGGTAGTGCCTTCAGCGTTTACCGATGTCACCGGCAAAGCACATTGGGAGGTATTGCTGAGAGCACGCGCCATTGAAAATCTTGCTTATGTCATTGCCCCCGCTCAAGGTGGCTATCATGTGAATGGACGAACAACCTATGGACATAGCATGATTATTGACTACTGGGGTCGAATCTGTGCAACCTTACAAAAAGGCTCAGGTATTGCAATGGCGGAATTGGATTTGGTGGAATTAGAACGCACCCGCCGTCACTTTCCAGTACTTTCACATCGTTGCTCACCTGATGTTGAGATGATTTAACGGTATTTAACAGGCTAGTGCTTGCATAGCCTGTCCCCAGTGAGAGTAACTAATGGGGTTTAGCTAATATAAAAAAGCAAAGGATTCTTATGAAACAGGCAATTGACAATGCTACCGATATTTTCTTGACCAGCAGCGGCTTAACTCATGCTCATTTAGACCAAGTATTCTCCACCTTATTGACTCGTGATACGACGCTTGCGGATCTGTATTTTCAATCTTCGCGCTATGAAAGCTGGAGCTTAGAAGAAGGGATTGTTAAAAGCGGTAGTTTTAGTATTGATCGGGGTGTCGGTGTACGCTCAGTGTGCGGCGAAAAAACAGGCTTTGCCTATAGCGGTGAAATCAGTTTGCCAGCCCTATTAGACTCTGCTAAAGCTGCACGCGCGATTAGTCAGGGTACGGTCGGTACGCTACCCCAAGGCTTTCAAGTACGCAGTGCAACACAACCGCTGTATGGCACACAAGACCCGCTGCTATCACTCTCAGAATCAGAAAAAATTGAGTTACTGAAACAAATCGATACTCATGCTCGCGCCATGAGTCCTTATGTGAAACAAGTCATGGCGAATATGGTAGCGGTACACGAAACCATTTTAATCATTGATGAGCAAGGACGCATGACAGCGGATATTCGCCCCCTAGTACGCACTAATGTATCGGTGATTGTGGAGCGTGAAGGTCAATCTGAAAGTGCGACCGCAGGCGGTGGCGGACGCTTTGATTTAGACTTCTTTATTACGAATAATCGCGCCCTGCATTACGCTGAAGAAGCCGTGCGCAAAGCCTTAATTAATCTCGATGCTAAAGCCGCTCCCGCAGGTAGTATGACTGTAGTATTAGGTTCAGGTTGGCCCGGAGTATTATTGCACGAAGCGATTGGGCATGGTTTAGAGGGTGATTTTAATCGCAAAGGTACATCCGCCTTCACTGGAAAAATCGGTCAGCCAGTCGCCTCTAAAGGCATTACCGTAGTCGATGATGGTTCTTTAGAATTACGTCGTGGTTCTTTAACGGTAGATGACGAGGGCACTCCGACTCAATGTACTACTTTAATTGAAGACGGGATTTTGGTCGGCTATATCCAAGATCGGCAAAATGCCCTACTCATGGGACAAAAACCTACTGGTAATGGGCGGCGTCAATCGTATGCCCATTTACCGATGCCGCGCATGACGAATACCTATATGCGCTCTGGACAATATGCCCCCGAAGAAATTATTGCCTCAGTAGAAAAAGGTATTTATGCCGTGAATTTCTCCGGCGGTCAGGTGGATATTACTTCCGGCAAATTCGTCTTTTCTACTTCTGAAGCCTATATGATCGAAAATGGCAAAGTGACTTATCCGATTAAAAACGCCACGCTGATTGGTAACGGTCCTGATGTCCTCACCCGTGTCAGTATGGTAGGTAATGATATGAATCTGGATGATGGTATTGGAGTGTGCGGTAAGGATGGTCAAAGTGTTCCCGTAGGTGTCGGTCAGCCGACTTTGCGTGTGGATGGTTTAACGGTGGGCGGCACAGCGAGCTAAAGAATAGGAAAACATATGATCGAACTGGATAATAAAGATGCCCTCACGGCTCAACTACAAGACTTAGCCACACAAATCTTAGCGGTCGCTAAACAACGCGGCGCAACAGCGGCTGAAGTCAATATTGATAAAGGTACTGGGCTTTCGACGGAAGTACGCATGGGCGAGGTGGAAAAATTAGAATACCACCGTGATCAAGGGGCGGGGATTACTGTCTATTTTGGTAATCGTAAGGGCTATTCGTCCTGTGGTGATTTATCAGTACAAGCCTTAACCGATGCAGTCGATGCAGCGTGTCGCATTGCTAAATACACCGCTGAGGATGAATTTAATGGGTTAGCCGATGCGGCCTTAATGGCAAAGAGTTGGCCTGATTTAGACCTCTATCATCCTTGGGAACTAGACGCTGAAACGGCTATTAATCGTGCCAAGGAAACCGAAGCGATTGCGCGTGAAACCGATGCGCGTATTACCAATAGTGATGGCTCTAGTGTAGAGAGCTATGCGGGTCTGAGCTTATATACTAATTCGCATGGCTTTTGTGGGACGGTACATAGTACGCATCATTCCGCTTCGTGTGTGTTGGTGGGACAAGACGGTGACTCGATGCAGCGCGATTATTGGTATAGTGTGGCTCGCTCACCCTATGAATTAGAAAGCCCTGACCTGATTGGGCGCAAAGCCGCTGAGCGTACCTTGCGCCGCCTCAATGCACGTACTTTAAGCACTTGTGAAGTACCTGTGCTCTTTCCCGCCACCTTAGCACGCGGATTAATCGGTAGCTTAGTATCCGCCGTCACAGGGGGAGCACAATATCGCAAAGCTACTTTTTTGCTTAACGCTATGGGGCAAAAGCTGTTTCCTGATTTTGTGCAATTGCGTGAAGATCCGTTTATTCCACGCGCTTTAGGGAGTCGTGGGTTTGATGGTGAGGGTGTTGCGACTCAAGCGCGTGATATTTTGGTGGATGGTGTACTACAAGGTTATTTCCTCAGTACTTATTCAGCTAAAAAACTCGGTATGGTTACGACTGGTAATGCAGGGGGCAATCATAATCTGATCTTGCAAAGTACCGGACAAAGCTTTGAAGACTTACTGCAACAATTAGGCACAGGGCTATTGCTCAATGAGTTATTTGGTGGCGGCGTGAATGGCATGACCGGTGACTACTCACGCGGTGCGGTCGGTTTTTGGGTTGAAAATGGTGTGATTCAATACCCTGTCGAAGAGATCACCATTGCCGGTAATCTCAAAGACATGTATCACGGTATCCAAGCCATCGGTAATGATGTGGATATGCGCGGTAATATTCGCTCTGGCTCGATTTTAATTAATCGCATGACCATTGCTGGATCGAACTAAGCAAGCCACTCCGTTACTGCTCAAGCAGTATTCCAGCCCTAGGCTTGGAGTACTGCTTTTGGGGCGGCTAATTGAGCATCACAACGCTCATACCAAGCCTGTAACGTGGGATTATTATTTAAAACGCCTTGCCAAAAAGGCATTTTAGCGCCTGATTTCAGCACGCCATATACCACAGCATCCACCAAGCCCGCCTGCTCTCCTGCATAATAGTTCTGCCCTTTTAATCCCTGTGTCGTCCACTGTTTTAAGGCCGCCTCAAACTCTTTAAGGGGTTCAGTAATCTTATGCTTAGTCTGCATTTTACGCGCAACCCTTGGCATAACTAATGCACCCGCTACTCTCACCCCCCATTGTTTTAAAGGCTTAAACTGGTTTGCCACCATAATATGCTTAAAATTCTTAAACGAGGTGCGTATATTGGGATGAATCAAAGGGGGCAAATAATGCACCAGCGTTTGATCCACCCAATGCAGCCAGTCGTAATCTGATTGGGTAGGGTTAGGTAACTGGCTATAATGCGCTTGCAGGTAGAGCACAATCTGCTCCGACTCTAGGATAATTTTACTATTAGCGCGTAATACCGGAACCTTTTTATGCTCAGTGAAGTCTAGTTCTGGCATACCAAACGGTGTTACTTCAACTACCTGATAGGGTGTATGGGTAAGGTGAAGCATGGCTTTGACTTTCCAACAAAACGGGCAGGCATTAAATTGATATAGGGTTAGCATACGGTTAATAGCTCATTCGGCGTAAAGGGTGCTGATTTTAAGATGAATAATTAAAACTCAAAAGCTTTTTGTATAAAGCACCTTGATTTTTCCACAATAAATTATTAATACAGTATAGACTTAATCCGCGACCACCGTTAGCGCTTAGCGCCTTAATTTTTATATAACAACAATAGCATTAGTATGTAACGCGACTCAGAGGGCTTTGCGATGGAGCATGGAACTGGTTTATTACCGATTATTTTAATTTTATTAGTATTATCAGTCAGTGCTGTTGCAACGGTACGTACTTTTAACCTCCCCCCTATTTTAGGCTACTTAACGGTTGGCGCTCTTACGAGTGAGCATGCTTTGCATATTCTACCCACTAATGAATCGATTGCCTTTATGGGTGAAATTGGTGTGGTGTTTTTATTATTTGCCATAGGTCTAGAGTTTTCAGTCTCCCAGTTATTAGCTATGCGGCACACCGTATTGGGCTTAGGGGGTGCTCAAGTCGTTTTATCCACGCTGAGTGGTTTTATTTTGCTCTACTATGCAGGCATTAATTGGCAAGGCGCCTTAATTGCAGCAGGGGCACTCGCTATGTCCTCAACAGCCATTGTGGTTAAACAACTAACCGATCAAGGCGAGATGCGGGTGAAACACGGTCAATTAGCCCTTGGTATTCTCCTCTTTCAAGACTTAGCCGTTGTGCCTTTTTTAATTCTAATCCCGCTCTTAACTATGGGTTCGCAGCAGCCTTTGGAGTTAAGCAGTATAGGGCTTGAAGTGCTTATGAGTGTAGGCGTATTGGGCATCGCGCTGGTACTAGGTCACTATGCCCTACGTCCCCTGTTTCACTATATTGCTCGTGCCCAATCGGTTGAATTATTTAATATTACTATTTTATTGGTCGCACTAACGGCTGCGTGGACGACTCAATCACTAGGCTTATCGCTAGCACTAGGGGCTTTTCTTGCGGGCATGATGCTCTCTGAGACCGAATATAAACATCAAATTGAAAGCGAAGTACGCCCCTATCGTGATATTTTAATGGGTTTATTTTTTATTACGGTTGGCGCCAAATTAGATTTAACGGCCTTACCTAGTTTATGGTTACCTATTTTAATTTTGGTATTAGGCGTAACCGTAGGTAAGGCTTTATTAATTAATCTACTCGCACGTCTTTTTGGCGCTGATAATGGTACTGCATTAAGAACCGGATTAGTATTAGCACAAGGCGGAGAATTTGGCTTTGCTTTATTAGCGTTGGCATTAAGTAATCAATTGTTGAATACTCAAGAAGTACAAGCGATATTAGCCGCAACGGTTATTAGTATGGCATTAGCCCCTATTATTATTCGCTATAATGATCAAGTAACTAAAAAACTATTTGCTGATACTTATTTGCGTCAACGTTACAAAGAAGCTCATAGTTTTAGCCGTGAAGTTAAAGAAATCGAGGATCACGTATTAATTTGTGGCTATCGGCGTGTGGGGCAAAGTATTGGTCGTTTATTACATGAGCAAAATATTCCTTATATTGCCCTCGATTTAGATTCGCGTATTGTGAAAGAGGCGTGGGAAGCGGGTGAAAGCGTTTATTATGCCGATGCAGCACGTCCTGAAATTTTAACCGCAGCGGGTTTATATCGCGCTAAGATCGTGATTGTAACGGTCAGTAATATGGAAATAGCCGGCTTAATTGTTGATGCTGTGCGCAAGAAACATGCTAATGTGCCGATTTTAGTACGCGCACCCGACGATACTTATATGGCCTCTTTAGAGGCAAAAGGTGCTGAAGTATTGCCTGAGTCACTGGAGGCCAGCCTTATGATTACCGAGCGTGTACTCAGCAAGATGGGTATTGCACCTACTGATATTCTGTATTTGACGGAAAAAATTCGTGCTGATGGCTATCGAGCCTTACAAAGCTTTTTCCATGGTGAAGGTACTAAGGCAGCCACCCCTACCCAAACCTTTTTATATAGTGTGGTGCTTACTGACACCTTTTATGCTGTTAATCAGACTCTACAAGCACTAGAGCTGGAAAATTTTCATATTAGTGTGAAGTCGATCCGCCGCTCCGGCATAAAAGGCGACCATCCTAGCCCTAATACCCTATTACAAGTAGGAGATGTATTAGTGTTAGAAGGTAAAGTATCCAATTTTCAGGCCATAGAACGGCATCTCAAACACGGACCCAAAACTATCCGTAAAAATATATCTGATGGAAATATCACCACGCCGCTAACTAATGATAATTAATTAATCAAACTAGCCTTAAAATGCTATTTTTTTGATCAGCGGTTAAATTTAGCTCTAGTTTTAGCCCCTTATTAGGGGCTAGTTAAAATTGGGGTTAGATCATTATTAGCGTATAATAGTAGCGCTGATTCAAAATTTAGCCATTTGTCTAGGTTCTTGCCCTTTCGTCTTACTTAGCAAGATGGTGTTTTTTCAGGCTGTGGTATGCTTTTTATTCAAGCTATACGTTAGAAAATCAATAACTTCTATTTGAATGTTTGCCAACTTATCCAACCGTACCGAGGATAGGTTTTGGTTTTAATATTTTGTGAATTTTTTCACTTAATTTTATGAATACAAATTGAGCATACATTCGGTATAGTTATGTAGCAAACGTAGTCATCCATTCTAATACTTTTAGAACTCAGTATGGTTTAGAATGATTTTGATATAGTTTAGAAAAAATGGGTGAAATACATTTTTTAAATCTAGTGGGCTATAGCTCTTTTTTTACGGGGCTATAAAACCTAGAGCTTAGGAACTGCGTCAACAGAGCACTGGAATTTGCAGGCGCAGATTCATTTATAGGCAAACATGTTCGTCACTAATCCAACTAATATTTGCTCCTGTCTTAAAGCAAATATTGGCTAAAAATCAACCTAACTTAGCCTTAATGCTAGAGACTAAGTAGTGTTGAAGATGCACATGAAATTAAGACCATTAACAGTGAACAGAGGAGCTATTGAGCCTATAAAGCAAAGCTCTCAATAGAAGGTGATCTCTGTACACGACAATTCGCTTAACTCATTGAATCTTTTTCAAAAGAAAATCGCCTGAGTTTCATCCGTCCATCCTCGATCGCCATGAATTGTGGTGGACAAAGGAACAGAAGCAGCAGCCTAAGCCTATCCACTTTTTCCCGTACCCTTCCATTCAATAAATCGGTCAAGTAGTCCAAGCCGTAACGGAAGACACTTTGCTCTTTGCGTCCATGTTTTTTCGTCTTCAAAGGCTTGACGGCTTTTTCCTTCCATTCGCCGACTTTGTGCGCCCAACAGAAGCCAATGGCAAGCAACGCCATCATCTTTTTGATGCGAGGGGTTTGGTGAAGTGAGTGGCTTCCATGTGAAAACCACGCCCTTTCAAGCATTGGAACAGGTTTTCAATTTCCCAACGTAGCCGATAAGTGCCAATGGGATCAGCCGTGTAGTGGTTGCTGGCGATAATCAACAACTCACCACTGGGCAGCTTTGAGCCACTGAGCCAAACCCATTCCCCGCTAACGTCGCGACGGTGACGGAGAACGCGCCGTTTACCCGGCTTGAGGTTGGCAAACAGCGAGCGGACATGCGCCTCTTTTTTGTGTTTGTCGGTCATCAACTGATTACCCTTGATACGAATCAAGTAGGGAATCTCTTTGGAAGACAACCACTTCCACCATTGACCACCAATAAACTCACGGTCAGCCAACACACCCAAGATGTTGTTGCGCCCGAATTGGCTGATAAATCGTTGCAGCAGGGCAATACGTTCACGTTGGTTAGAATTACCGCGTTTGTTCAACACCATCCAGTAAACGGGGATAGCCGCACCTTGGTAAACAACCGCCAAAGTCAGGAGATTGAGGTTGGATTTGCCCCATTTCCAGTTGGTTCTGTCGAGTGTGAGGTAGTATTGTTGACCACTAAAGGCGAACATTCCCATAAGAAAATGGGCAATGTCATTGTAATTAAAGAACACTTGGCTAAAAAAGCGTTGCATCCGTCGATAGCGGGAACCAATGTCGGTGTCAGAATCTATGTGTACCGCCAACAACGCCAAATTCATTTGTCGCGCACTCAGCAAAGTATGCAGCATTCCCACAAAACAATCCAAACGGGGCTTGCCCCAACTCAAGTGGGCTTTTAAACTGTCACGTAGTCCATCGCTCAGATCCATTTTGCTCTCCTGTGTGGTAACTAGAGAGTAAAACATAGGAGCGGTGGACTTTCACCATCTCCATGACAAACATGCTAAATCAATAAGTTAGTGGTTTTGTCGTGTACAGAGGAAGGTGATGACAAACCTAAAGTAGTCTGATGATACTTCAAGTAGTTTAGGCTTGATTAATAATGTGACGTTTCGTGCAAATGAATTGCCCTTTCATCTAAAAAAGTGTGCTTATTTGTAAATCATTGTGCATTATTCTTAATCAATATACTGCAACATTGCCACTAATTAAATGTTTCAGTGTAAAAGCTGACTGTTTACAGCTTGGATGTATATCGGCCTCAACTAGGGTATAGGTGGGTTAAACCAACTCTACCTTTTAAATGGATTGCAATCACCTGCTCCTAAAAACAACTAGGTGCATTTTTACAACCCCTATTTTATTTGCACCAACAAAAACTAATTAAGGTATGCACAAATATGAATACATCTTCTCGCACTTTAGATGCCTCATTATCTGAAACTGTACGCCGTACATTACAGGACTATTTGGACAACTTAGGCGACCAAGAAGCTAGTAATGTCTATCGTTTGGTACTGGATGAAGTAGAGCGTCCTATGATGGAAGTTATGATGCGCTACACCCATGGCAATCAATCTAAAGCAGCCCAATGCATGGGCATTAACCGCGCTACATTGAGAACTAAATTAAAACGTCATAATTTACTCTAAGTAGCTCAGCTTGCCTATTAGGTAGTAGGCGTTACTAAGACGCCTACTCGACTCTTACTACTAATATTATAAAAAAATCTAATCTAGCTAAAATCACGTTATTTAATACTCTGTTTTATAGTTAAGCGTTGGGATCAACAGATAATGAGTACTAACCCTACTAAGCCCATACTACAGGGATTAATTGCATTAGTACTGAGTCTTAGTCTTGTTGCTTGTGAAACAAAGACGACTCAATCTCAAACTCCTTCAGCCCCTACCACAACAATCTCTGATTCTTCTGTTAGTCTGTCTGATTTAGACCGTGAACTACTCCCCTTGGTGAGCGAACTACAACTCACGGGTGATCCTAGTCAAGGTCGTACTTACCCACCCGCGCAAGACTCATTGGTTCAGCTTGGTAAACAATTGTTTTTTCAACCCTATAAAGCTCAGGGTGCTAGCTTTAGCTGTGCGCAATGCCATGATCCCCTCCAAGGTGGAACCCTACGCCAGCCTCTTGCTACTGGCTTAGCCCAAACAGATAACAGCAGGGAGGTAGTGCCAGACTATTTATTTCATCGTGGACGTAGTGTAGTACCTGCGCGTAATGCGCCTACTACCTTTAATATGAGCTTATGGGATGTGATGATGTTTCATGATGGACGGGTACAGGCTTTAAAACCTAATAAGGGCGCGAATGGCAGTACGGGCGGTATTAGTACACCCAACACCTCAGTTGCCGAACCTGATCCCCAAGCAGGGCGCAATTTGGTTCAAGCTGCCGCACAACTGACCCTATTACGCAGTTCACTGATACTACAAAAAGCGAGTTCAAATGAAGCATCTTTACCTAATCCTTATACCCTTAGCATTGATCAACACCTAGACCGTGAGCAGCAACGTTTTTCCCTAGACGCTAATCTGTGGCTGAGTCGTTTTAGGCAAGGCTTTAATACGCCCGACGGACTCCCCCTCACATTAGTCACACATGACAAAATTGCTGAGGCTTTAGCCGCATATATGCGCTCCCAAGTCTTTATTAATAACCCTTGGAAACACTATCTGGAAGGGGATCCTAACGCCATTAGCGAAACCGCTAAGCAAGGCGCTTTGCTATTTTTTCGTAATCCGCAACAAGGAGGCTTTGGCTGCGCCCGCTGTCATAGTGGCGACACGTTCACCGATGAAAACTTATATCGCACCTTGATACCCACCTTGCACCTCAAACACCCGCTACGTGCTTTGCCAGATGAGCTAGATTATGGGCGCTGGTTTATTACCCGTGAGGATAAAGACAAATTCTCATTCAGGACACCGAGCTTGCTCAATGTCACTGAAACAGGTCCTTGGGGACATAATGGCGCTTATGTGACTTTAAGCGCTATGGTACGCCATATGCTTGATCCGGTGGCTGAGGCGAGTCAATATGATGCTACGCAATTAACCGAGGCTGCTCTAGCAGCAGATCATTTAGTGCAAGGTATAAATACCATGCTATTCCAAGGCATTGATTTAACCAGCCAAAAATACTCGCAAAAAGAATTACAAGCCTTACTAGCCTTCTTACATACTTTGACAGACCCGTGTATTAAAGATCCGGTTTGCTTAAAGCCGTGGCTGCCTGATTGAATCCGCTTTAATCGACTGCTCGCACCTTCAGACCCCGTATTCAGCGCGATAGCTTTGAATCCGCTGCATTAATACAGGATCTTGGACATGCTGTTGGATGTAGTGACTGATATGCTCTAGATTCACAATGCTTGTTACTGGAATCTTAAAGCTTTGTTCCACCTCTTGTACCGCTGATAGTGCTCCGGTTCCACGCTCACGTCGATCTAATGCAATAGCGACTCCTGCCAATTGAGCTTGAGCTTGTTGCACAATTACGGCAGACTCCCGAATCGCCGTTCCTGCGGTCATAACATCATCAATCACTAATACGCGACCTTGCAGCGGTGCACCCACAATCGATCCCCCCTCGCCGTGCGTTTTAGCTTCTTTACGGTTAAAGGCATAGGGAATATCGCGCCCATGCTGTTCATATAAAGCAATAGCGGTGGCGGCGGCGAGTGGAATCCCCTTATAGGCAGGACCAAAGAGCATATCAAATTGAATCTGAGAGTCGATAATGGCCTGAGCATAAAAACGCCCTAGTTGACTGAGTGCTGCACCTGTCTGAAATAGGCCTGCATTAAAGAAATAGGGACTAATACGACCGGACTTGAGCGTAAATTCACCAAACTTCAGCACACCTTGTCCGAGGGCAAATTGGATAAAGGTTGTTTGGTAATCTTTCATAAAGCGCTCCTGTTGGCTCAAATGGGTTCAAATTCAATGGGGGGCATAGTTTGACATTGTGACCGCATGAAGAAAAGAGATAAGCGAGCATTCCATTGCCCTAACACCCTAGCTAAGACTAAGACAAGTTCAAAGTCTGCTCCCAAATCTGACAACCTTCAGGCAGATGATAATGTCGCCAGCTAAAGCCCTCAATGGCTCGTAACCCATCCTGATCCTGCGTAGACATCAGGCAGGCTTGCACCAATTGCTCCTTAGTCAATCCCCTGACCCCGCGTAAATCAGTGAGATGAATCAAGGCATAATTCAAACTCGCCCCCGTTAAATCCGCATCCTTTAATTGCGCCAGACTCAAATTGGCATAATCCAGTTTGGCATAGCGAAAATTAGAACCCGTCGCATTACTGCCACTAAAATTAGCCAAGCTTAAATTAGCGCCCTCAAAATTACGCTGCATCACATTAGTCTCAGCGCGATACACAGGAGCCTTAGGCTGAGTGGCTAAGGTCACTGGTTTTTCTACTGGAGCACTGGGTGTGGGCATCAGCAGCAAACCACTCAAAAAAGTTTCTAATAAGTCTGGCATAGTAACTCCTTATATTGTTATTAATGACTATGAACCCGCTCGCTTGAGATCAACTCACCCTTTGCGGATTCTGACTTTCAGATTAAGTTGTGCTTTAGAGTGTAGAATCTAGTAGAACGCTTTACCCAACATTCAAGCCCTGCCTTACTACCAATTATCGGGAAGCGCTAATTAAACTGCGCTAATAGCTGTCCTAGCTGTAATGCTTGATCCGCTTGACTGATCTTTGTCCAAGTGAGATTGGGATTAGCGAATAATAGAATAACGGTCGATCCCATATTAAAGCGCCCCATTTCCGCACCTTGCTCTAAGTGAACAGCATCAAAGGTTTGGGTTTGCACGCTAGGTTTAGTCGGTGGAGTAATCAAACCCGCCCAAACAGTTTCAATCGCCGCCACATTAATCGCCCCCACTAATACCATTGCCATTAAACCGTGATTGGTTTCAAAGAGCGCTACTACCCGTTCATTACGTGCAAATAAGCGCGGCACAGTGCGTACTGTGTGCCCCGCCACACTAAATAACCGTCCGGGAATATAGACTTGCTCGATTAATTGACCGCTCACAGGCATATGAATGCGGTGATAATCACGCGGCGAGAGGTAGATGGTCATAAACTGCCCATTCATAAACGGCTTAGCCCGCTCTGCATCACCGCCTAATAATTCTAATGCGGAATACTCATGCCCTTTAGCCTGAAAAATGCGTCCATTCTCGATCTTACCCACTTGACTGATACGCCCATCTACGGGGCTGACCAAGTGCTTTTCCCCACCTTGTATAGTCCTAACACCTGCTTTGAGACTGCGCGTAAAAAACTGATTAAAAGTTTGATAATCTTCGGGATTAGTATATTCAGCCTCAGCCAGATTCACTTTAAATATTTTAGCAAATAAACGAATCGCCGCAGGTACTACACGCGGACATTGAACACGCGTCAGGCGAAATACCATACGCGATACAGCATGATGCGGTAACACATATAAGGGCCAACTTTTTAGATAATCTAGCAGCATAATAGTACTCTTAAAGGCTTGCACTGAAAGGGCGTGATACTAAAGATTCTGAGAATTACGCTCAACCTTTATTCCGAATTGCGCGAATGTGCTATATGATCACGCTACCGAGCAAGATTCAGTATAATCCCTCGCTATAATAATCATCCCAGCACCCAGAAGCACAGAGTTGAACTAACCGGACGATTGTAATTACGCTCGCAAGGAGACTTAGTATGTCGAACGTTGAACAAGGCGAAATTAATGCCTTGGGCTTTTCCGCAGCCCGAGAACTGCAAAATAATTTTAAGCAGGTAGAAGAGTTAATGGCAGGTTTAGCCAAATCGTATGAAGGGATGAATTTAGATCCTTTTAATCTCAAAAAAGTCTATACAGACTGGTGGAATGCTTTAAGTGCCGACCCACAGAAAATTATTCAAGCCAATTTAGAGTTTTGGCAAAAATCGTTCATGTTGTCCCAACAAGCATTGCTATCAATGATGGGACAAAAAACCGAACCTGTGATTGCACCTGAGAAATCAGATCGTCGTTTCAGCCATGAAGATTGGATGGAAAAACCCGCCTTCGACATGATTAAACAATCCTATCTGCTCACAGCACAATGGATGCGTAATCTGGTGACTGATGTAGAAGGTTTGGATGACTCTACTGCTCAACGGGTTAAATTTTTTACTGAACGCATGTTGGATGCTCTTTCTCCTACTAACTTTGCACTGACTAATCCGGCTGTTTTAGAAAAAATCAAAGAAACTAAGGGTGCAAACTTAGTACACGGTCTGAAAAATATGTTGGAAGACCTTGAGGCGGGCAAAGGCGAATTACGTATTCGGATGACCGACACTAGCGCCTTTAAATTAGGTGAGAATGTCGCCGTCACTCCGGGTAAAGTGGTTTTCCAAAACCGCATGTTCCAATTAATCCAATATACACCCTCGACTGAAAAAGTAGTGAAGCGTCCTTTATTAGTGGTTCCGCCTTGGATTAATAAGTTCTATATCATGGACTTACAACCCAAAAACTCATTACTCAAATGGTTAGTGGATCAAGGTCATACCGTTTATGTGATGTCATGGGTTAACCCTGATGAGACTTATGCGAATACTGGTTTCGATGATTACGTCACCAATGGCGTAGTGAAAGCTTTAGATGCGATTGAATACGATACGGGTGAAACAGAAGTTAATGCGATTGGTTATTGTATTGGTGGAACACTGCTGACCTCGACTATTTCGTACCTCAAGGGTAAGAATGATCATCGTATTGCTAGCGCTACCTTCTTCACGACTATGCTGGATTTCTCTAATCCGGGAGAATTAGGACTATTCATTGACGAAGAGCAAATTCAAGGGCTTGAGTCTAAGATGAATGAAAAAGGTTTCCTCGAAGGCAGCAATATGGCCGGAACCTTTAATCTCATGCGGGCGAATGATCTGATTTGGTCATTCTATGTGAATAACTACCTACTGGGTAATGATCCGCGTCCCTTTGACTTATTATATTGGAACTCAGACTCTACCCGTATGCCTGCTAAGATGCACTCTTGGTACTTACGCAATCTCTATCTCAAAAATGATCTGTGTAAACCGAAAGCATTAAGCATTGATGGCGTACCCTTAGATATTAGTGCTATTGATATACCCGCTTGCTTCATCTCCACGATTGAAGATCATATTGCACCTTGGGTCTCTACCTATTCGGGTGCGCAATTATTTAGCGGTGATGTGACCTTTATTTTAGGGGGTTCCGGTCATATCGCGGGCATTATTAACCCACCGAATGCTAATAAATACGGCTATCGCGTCGGTGATAATTCGGCCCCCGATGCTAAAAGTTGGTTAGAGCAACATGAGGTCAAAGCAGGTTCATGGTGGCCAGAGTGGGATCGTTGGGTAAAAACCCTAGCGCCTGAAGAAGTGGCAGCGCGTCAACCCGGCGCGAATAAGCTCAAAGCGCTCGAAGATGCCCCCGGCACTTATGTCAAAGTACGGATGGGCGATCCAACACCTGTATTAGAATACACTCAATTAGAGGCTAAACCGGCAGCAAAAAAAGCTGCGCCTAAAGCCGAAAAACCAGCCCCTAAAGCTGAGAGTCAACCGGCTCCAATAGAAGATAAACCGGCGGCAAAAAAAGCCGCGCCTAAGGCTGAGGCTAAACCAGCCGCGAAAAAAGCACCCGCTAAAGCCGAAAAACCAGCCCCTAAAGCTGAGGCTAAACCGGCGGCAAAAAAAGCGCCCGCTAAAGCTCAGAAGCCTGCTCCCGCTCCACAAACAGAGATTAAACTGAATGAGGAGTCTACAGCACCGGTAGTGGCTGAACCTACTGAACCTAAAGCAGCACCGGTAGAGCCACCTATGCCAGCACCTACAGTGGTAGAAACAGCACCGGCTGCCGCTGCTGATCCTGCTCCAGCACCGGCTGAAGTGACTAACACAACAGCGGAAGTCACACCTAATACCAACACTACTCCAGAGCAAAATAGCTAAGTACTTGAGTGAAAGTTATCGGGTATTGCTGGAGCAGTCTTGGCGGCAGGGATGCCGCCTTGAAGCGTACAAGGATGTATTCACAGCGACTGCGGAAGGAATGCTCGATAACTTTTGAATGGCTACTTAAGCTTAGTATTGAGTTAGGTATTATTAGGGGGTCTCTTTACAGAGACCTCCTCACCGTTACAACACGGCTTACTAATCACAAGACTGCTTAATATCCGGTGTATTCCGCCATACAACGTACATGCTCAGTCACACTGCGACCTAAAGACGACAAATCGTAGCCCCCCTCTAAGCAAGACACTACGCGACTCTCGGCATAGCGTTGCGCAATACCGCACAGTGCCTTAGTGATCCACACGTAATCCGCTTCTACTAAATTAAAGTCACCCATATCATCTTCTAGGTGCGAGTCAAATCCTGCTGAAATTAAAATCAATTGAGGTTGAAATGCTTCTAAGGCAGGTAACCAACGTTCATAAACCGCTGAGCGCCATTGTGCCGACTTTGTACCTTTGGGCAGAGGTAAATTGATTACATTGGGAGCATCGGTATCAGCGCCTTTGTAAGGGTAATAAGGATGCTGGAATGAGGAGCAAAACAGAATACGTTGATCATCAATCACACAGGCTTCCGTACCATCACCGTGATGCACATCAAAATCAATAATGGCGACCCGCTCTAAGCCATGATGATCTAGTGCGTGTTTTGCAGCAATCGCAATATTATTGAAAATACAAAAGCCCGCAGAGTGATCAGGATAGGCATGATGTCCGGGCGGGCGAATCGCACAAAACGTATGCCGATGTTTACCACTCATCACTAAATCAACCGCTTGAACGGCCGCTCCTGCCGCATGACGAGCCGCACTCAAGGTGTGCTTATTCATGGCGGTATCACCGTCTAGGTTTACCAGCTCATCGCCCAAGGGCGCTAGTTTTCTTACCTGCTCTAAATAGTCTACATGATGTACACGTCTTAAGTGCTCCCACTCAGCCTCCTGTGCATCATAATGATGGCATACCCAATCCACCCCTGAGGCTATTAAGCGGTTGTTGATCGCCCCCAAACGTTCTGCTGACTCTGGATGCAAACTACTTCCATTGTCATGTAACTCACAACTGGGGTGGGTGATTAGCGCAATCGTCATAGTAATATACACTCCCACTAGAAAAATATGTTGCAATGCACAAAATAGGTTATAATGACAACCTTATATTTTGTTACTAAAAAAAATCTAGAGGTCTCCATCATGGGACACCATTACTTACATCAATTATTAGCTGCTCATACCATCGCGGTATTCGGCGCCAGCGAAGAACCACAATCGATTGGTTCTTTAGTGCTGTCTAATCTCATCAAAGCACAGTTTAAGGGCAAGATTCTTCCCATTAATGCAAAGTGCGAAAAAACCCAAGAATTAACCTGTTATCCCACTCTAGAGGCTGCTTTACAGCACAGTGGTTTACACGTTGAACTGGCGGTTATTACCAGTCCCGCTGATACCGTACCGAGTATTATTGAGCAATGTGGTGCACATGGTGTTAAGGGCGCTATTATCTTATCAGGTGGTTTTAGTGACACGCTTCAAGGCAAGCGCCTAGAACAAAACTTTATGGAAGCGGCTCACCATTACAATATGCACATTATTGGCCCCAATTGTCTAGGGGTGATACGTCCTAGTCGTGGCTTAAATGTCACCTATAGCCGTAATCAAGCACGCGCCGGTAATTTAGCGCTGGTTTCTCAATCAAGTGCTGTGTGTACTGCCATACTCGATTGGGCTGAACCACGCAATCTGGGCTTCTCTAATGTCATTACCTTAGGGGATGCAACCGATGTTGATTTTGGAGATGTACTGGATTATCTAGCACTCGATCCTTTAACAGATAGTATTTTGCTCTATATTGAAGGCATTCATCATGTGCGTGGCTTTATGAGTGGCTTACGGGCTGCCTCGCGCATGAAACCCGTAGTAGTACTCAAAGCAGGTCGCTATGAAGATGGTGCACGAGCTGCCACTTCGCATACCGGAGCCTTAGTAGGGAGAGATGATGCGTTTGATGCGGCACTGGATCGTGCGGGGGTAGTGCGGGTTAATACGATTACGCAATTATTTGCCGCCGCTGAAGTGCTCGCCTCCGGTATGCGCCTGCAACAAAATCGCCTTGCTATTGTGTCTAATGGCGGTGGTCCTGGTGTTATGGCAACCGACCGCGCCGTAGAATTAGGCATTCGTTTAGCTCCCATCGAAAACAGTCTAATGACCGCGCTGAATAAAGTGCTACCTAAGCAATGGTCGCATAATAACCCGATTGATATGCTAGGCGATGCTACTCCTGAGCGTTACGAAGCTGTATTAAAATTATGTCTTGCTAATGAACAGGTTGATGGTGTTTTGGCAATGCTAACCCCACAAGCTATGACTGATCCTGTGGGAGTGGCAGAAGCGTTAGTACGCCTAAAGGCTAATACTAAAAAACCTATTTTGGCGTGTTGGATGGGAAGTGCCTTAGTTAAAGCGGGTCGAGAAGTGTTATTTAATGCGGGTATTCCACACTTCCCTGCACCTGAATCGGCAATTGAAGCGTTTTCTTATCTCACGACCTACCGTGCAAACCAGAAAATGCTGCTACAAATGCCCTCCTCGATTGAAAGTAGTGAATATGGCGAACCTGATATTATCGGGGCGCGGCTCATCATTGAAAGCGTACTCGCCGAAGGACGCAAGGTGCTGTCTACTACTGAATCAAGAGCGATTCTAGCGGCGTTTCATATTCCCCGTTTGCCCACTATTTTGGCACGTAGTGCCCCTGAAGCTTTAGTAGTCGCCGAGTCTATTGGTTTTCCCGTAGCGATGAAAATCAGCTCACCCGATATTATTCATAAATCGGATGTACACGGGGTGCGCCTGAATATTTCTAGTGCTCAAGCGGTACGCAGTGTGTATCAAGATTTAATGGATAGCGTTAAAAAGCAACGCCCCGAAGCCCGTTTAGAAGGAGTGACGATTGAAAAAATGCACTCTAGTAAAACGGCGCGTGAACTGATGATTGGGGTGGCGCGTGATCCGGTGTTTGGGCCGGTCATTAGTTTTGGTACAGGCGGGACAGCGGTGGAAATCCATCGTGACCATGCAGTCGCTCTACCGCCATTAAATGACTATATTATTCGCAAAACCATTGGACGCACGCGTATTGCAAGGCTTCTGGGTGAATTCCGTCATATGCCAGCGATTAAATGTGAGGGTTTGATTGAGGTATTATTGCGCGTATCTGAAATGGTAAGCGAACTCCCTGAAATCATGGAAATGGACATCAATCCGCTGCTAGCGGATGAAAATGGCGTGATGGCAGTGGATGCGCGTTTTGTAGTGGGCTACCCTTCAGGGGCTGGACGGAAATATAGTCATATGGCCATTCATCCTTATCCAATTGATTTAGTGCGTAAACTTCAATTAGCTGATGGTACTGATATTGTCATTCGTCCCATTCGCCCCGAAGATGCGGAAATGGAACAAGAGTTTGTGCGTAATCTTTCGATGGAGTCGCGCTATATGCGCTTTATGCAAGCCCTGCGCGAGCTTACTCCTGAAATGCTGGTGCGCTTTACGCAAATTGATTATGACCGTGAAATGGCGTTTATTGCCCTAGCGCGGCAAAATGGTAAGGATGTTGAGGCGGGTGTAGCGCGTTATGCGATCAATCCCGATAAAATTAGCTGTGAATTTGCGCTTGTGCTGGCGGATGATTGGCAAGGTCGGGGTTTAGGCGGCTTACTCATGCGCTCGTTGATGGAGTCAGCACGTAATAAAGGTTGCACTATGATTATGGGCGAAGTATTGGCGGATAATGGCAATATGATTCGCTTGATGACGCGCTTAGGGTTTGAAAAATCGCGTGTCGAGGAAGGTGTGGTCACCGTGACTAAACGTTTAACCGATGATGCGTTTTAAAGGAGGCTCGATTGCCTGATTACTCAAATATTATTATGACTATTGCTGATGCTTTAGCGGATCAAGGCTATTGTATTCTCGATCAGGTATTGAGTGATGAGGTCAATTTAGCGTTATTGGCGCACTATAAAAGTCTCGACCAAGCCCAATTTAAATTAGCGGGTATTGGTCGAGCGTCTCAGCATCAACAGAATCAGCAAATTCGTTCGGATCATATTATTTGGCAAGAGCAGGATAATCCTATTCTGGCTCCTTATTTTGACTGGGTGGAGCAATTACGGTTAGGGTTGAATCGTTATCTGTATTTGGGTTTGTTTGATTATGAGTGTCATTATGCTTATTACCCTGCTGGGGCTTTTTATCGTAAGCATATTGATGCGTTTAAAGCGCAACGTAATCGGATGGTGACTACGATTTTATATTTAAATCCTGATTGGATGCCTGATGCGGGGGGTGAGCTGATTATGTATCAGCCGGATAATAGCGGTGTTTTAGTTCGGGTGGAGCCGGTATTTGGGCGCGTGGTGGTTTTTTTGAGTGAGCAGTTTCCGCATGAAGTCGCAACGACTCAGCAAGAGCGCTATAGTTTAACGGGCTGGTATCGGGTTAATCAGGGGTGAGCTGTTAAAGCTGAACTCTGTATAGCATTTGTGATTAGGCGGAATGGCTACCCTGTTTGGTAGGCTCCGCAATTTAATTTATTTATATATCTATCAATGTTCATAAGTTCCTACTTTAAAAGAGAAACCACCTCATCAGCCTTGGCAAACGGTTGTAATTTCGCGTCTAGATGTCGTATAGTGTCTGTACATATATTAAGCATTTTTTAAAGAGTGGAGGGGTTTTCTATCCCAATCCCAGACTATACAGACTCTCGCCAACAGAAAAATATAGATTCGTTTTCCCAGACTATACAGAGTCTGGAATAAGATGTTATACCGAGATTCCGTATAATAAACTGTTAGACTTAACAACCATCAGCTAAAGCTGAAGGGTTCGCTGAAAGGACTAAAGTCCGGATACGGGTCGAATAGACCCGTCTAGCCTTCTGTCTTAAAGTTATCCTCTAACCTCGGTTCAAAGTGATGCTCTAAATACGCCTTAATCATCTCAGCACTCAATTCCCCTGAAGTCGCACAAAAATAACCCCGCGCCCAAAAATGCTGTCCCCAATACCGCTTTCTTAAATCCGGGTAGCTTTCAAAGATTTTTGCCGCACTTCGACCCTTAATTCGGCGCATGATCTCGCTCGGTGCTAGCTCCGGTGGCACCGATAACAACAAATGCACATGATCCTTGCTCACCACCCCTTCACTATTTCTATCTCAAAGGCTTGACAGGTTTGACGGATCAACTCCCGTATCTTTAACCCCACATCCCCTTTCAGTACCGGATAGCGGTATTTCGTCACAAATACAAAGTGATACTCAATCCGGTAGACGGTGTGGCTTCCATACCGATACTCCATCTCTCACGACCTCATGCCAACCTTCATCCAGCTAGTATCGCAGATAAATCTGACCGTCTAAAGACGGTGGTTTTAACCTTGAAGACGGACTAATAAATACATCCACGAGCATAAAGGAATATACTTGAAAACTGAGTTTTTGATATTAATACCTGATGATGAAGCTTTTTGCATAAGCAAAAAATCTTTTATTGACTTTCTAAAGGTTGATGCTCTAATTTCCATTTCGGGTCAAAAAATATCTTTTAAAAAATCACAAAAATCAAGAGATATAGTCTCTGCAAAATTTCGGGTAGAGACAGACAAGGTGAAATCTCAAAAAGAACGATATTTTCTTCTAGCGTTAGAGTGTGATGATCATACTAAAGTTGATGAATTTTCTGAGCTTTGTGATAGATTAAAATTAATTTCAGAACGTATTTCTCCAGGTGCTACTGCTGTTAATACTCTTTGGGATGGTGTGGGGCGGTTATATGCTGAAAAAGCATACCCGATCATCAATGAAGTAGAAAACTTAATGAGGCGATTAATAGCCAAATTCATGTTGATCACAGTTGGAATGAATTGGTCAAAAGACGCAATAAACCCTGAACTATTCAAGAAAATTGAAAACTTCCAAGATGAAGAGCCTTACTTGAATGATCTATATAAGCTTGACTTTATTCATTTGAGTCAAGTTTTATTTGAGAAAAAAAGAGATATTTCCCTCGAAGAAATAGATAGAATTTTAATAAAAACAAAATTCACCGAAGAAGATAAAGAAAAAATCCTTAAATATGTGCCGCGCTCAAATTGGGAGAAACACTTCTCATCCTTAATCGAAGAAAAAGATAAAAGTCTTGAGAAAAAATGGGAAATGCTGTACAAACTAAGAAACAAAGTAGCTCACAATCGTAATGTGAAAAAGTCCGAATTTGAAAAAATTAAAGGACTTTCAAATGACATTAAAGAAATTATCAATAAAGCCACCTCAAAGCTAGGTGAAATCGATTTAAATGAAGAAGATAGAGAGCTGATAATTTACTCCTATCACTCCGAGTCTCCTAGCGCAATTGGGTTCTTATCAGAAAAAGCCGTAGCTGAATATTACGTCAAATCTGGCTATGAAATATTCTCAATGCCAAGCACAAGATATGACAGAGGGTTTGATTTCATTGTATCAAAAGACTCAAAAAATATAGGTATTGAAATAAAGTCAATTCATCCAAGAAACATCTACAGCATGATTCGAATGATTATTGATAGACAACTAAAGCATTGGACATATTTGCCAGAATATGAAAGCTTATCTAAAATACATTTGGTCTGTGTAATTCGTGATAATGATTTCGAGTACCTAATATCTAAAGTTTATAAACAAATTGAGGATTTATCGCCAGCATTAGGTGAAAAGCTTGAAATTCACTTGGGAAGGCTAGATGAATACGATACATATATTCCTATTCAAAAACAAATTCTAACAAGCATATCGACGACGGGCGCGGTGACAGCCCGCGATTCTTAACTACTTACTCCCCGCCGCGCCCGTCATATTTGACGTAAGCACATAAACAGGAAACTATTTGCTCCGATACTGTGGATTCTCTTACCCTTAAACTTTGACACACGGACACATAACTATGACCACTATTAATCGCAAATTTCGCCTACTTGAAGAATTGGAATACGGTCAAAAAGGTCTTGGAGACCCGTCTATAAGCTTTGGCTTAGCTAATCAGAACGATATGAGCTTAAGTGACTGGGATGCAACTATTCTTGGACCTTATAAAACAAATTTTGAGAACCGTATATACAATTTAACTTTACATTGCGATGAGAATTACCCGACAAAACCTCCTACAGTTCAATTTATTACTAAGATCAATATACCCTCTGTTGATCAAAATACTGGTGTGGTGAATCCATCTGTATTTTCCGTACTACATAACTGGAAAGACACCTCTACTATCGAAAGTATTTTAGTAGGATTGAAGAATGAAATGATCTCCAATCGTGTCAATCACCAGCCTCCCGAAGGCTCTGAATTTTAGCTAGGTAAGCCCGATAAGACGTGCTAAGGAACGAGGGGCTTTACGTGCACGCGCCATAGCATAGAATATATTCATCTAACCCACTGAGACTAGGAGAACAAAATGACTGACAGCATTGCAAGACTTCGCCCTGACTGCGTGACGATGTTCAACGAATTTAAAAACGTAGAAAAACCAAAATATGATTTTCTGATCATGAGGTTGGATGGACTCAACATCGTGCCTGATCTATGTCCTAACTTTGGTTATTCAGCTACAACCCCTAAATACAGCCAGCGGCAGCATCCTGCCTATGATTACATGGTTGATCATTTGATCGAGAAAGGTTCTGGATATGCATTTTATATCCTCCCCATTGACACACCTAATGGTCCTAGTAAGAAGATTATTTTTTTCACTTATGTAGATGACAATGGTCCAGCAAAAACTAAAATGACCATAACCTCTAATAAATCAGTCGTGGAAAAAGGTTGCCCTGATTTTTCGTTAAAGATTACTGCGAACTCTCTTGAGGATCTTACCTATAAAAGCTGCTTAGACGCGGTTGCGCACGCGAAAAGTATTTGAAAGCCGCTTTAAAATCGAGACATAGATTGGGGTTAGCAATAAACCCCAACTGTACTAGCTCCATTCATCAACCTCATTCAAACCCAATTTCCTCATAAATCTCCGCCAAACTCACCTCCACCTCTGGGCAAGGTAGCCTCACTACCTGACTCAGCTCCGTAAACGTATCCACCCACCATTCACCGTCTGCATCACGATAAAAGTAGCTCACATATGGTTTATCTTGTGACACTACTAAATAGCCTTTCACCGAAGCAATCGACTGATAAGCAAGCAATTTCTCATTATAATCTTTCCACTCAGTCGCTTTAGAAGTCACTTCTACCAATAAACAAGGTTGCTCCAAATAGTAATCATCTTGATCATCCATAGCACAGCCAACGACCACATCAGGATAATAAAAACTCTTACGCTTACCGGAACAGCCGTAAAGCTCCTTCCTTCAGGTGAGGGATATAAGGCTATCGGCGAAGCCGATGAAATGCAGTGCCATAGGCAAGACACAGTGTTGTTTTGATAGTATAATCAATCACATGAAACCCACTACCCACCTCAAAACCCTCAAAGTACGTATCAAGGATAAGCACGCGCCTATTCTTGAGCGCATGGCGTTTGAGGTGAATCAAGTCTGGAACGCGGCTAACGAAATCACCGCCCTTTATTCCTACGTCCCTGTTCCTGAAGTGGGCTGGATACGCAACACCTTTTCCGCCTTTGACCTGCAAAAGCAGTTAAAAGGCATGAAAGCGGAACGGGGCTTCATCATTCACTCCACCACTACTCAAGAAGTTATCGCAGCTCACCATAAAGCGCGTCGCCAATTCAAAACGGATAAATTGCGTTGGAGAATCTCTAGTGGTTCTAAACGTTCATTAGGCTGGATACCCTTTAAAGCGGGGGCAGCCAAGTGGAAAACGGGACAAGTCTATTTTGCAGGTCACTACTTCAAAGTATGGGATAGCTACGGACTGTCTCAATACGAGTTTCGTTCAGGTAGCTTTTCCCAAGATGCGAGAGGTCGTTGGTATTTCAATATCGTGGTAGAAATCCCAATCCTCTGCATGGATACCACCGCTAAAGGGCAAGTGGGTATTGATCTAGGTCTGAAAGATACGGCTACCTGTAGCAATGGCTTAAAGCTGGAATCTAAGCAGTTCTATCGTGAGCTAGAGTCAAAACTAGGCATGGCCCAACGCGCTAAGCAGAAGAAGCGGGTTAAAGCCATTCACGCTAAGATCAAGAACCGTCGCTTAGATACTATCCACAAATTCACTACCCAAGTCGTTAAAGATAACGGCTTAATCATCATTGGCAATGTGAGTAGTTCCGCCCTAGCCAAAACCAAGATGGCTAAATCGGTCTTGGATGCAGGGTGGCATATGCTCAAGACACAACTGAAATACAAAGCGAGTGCGCGGTCAGGGGTGTTTATCGAAGTCAATGAATCGTACACTACCCAAACTTGTTCGTGTTGCGGAAGCATTTCCGCCAACAGTCCGAAAGGTAGAGCAGGTTTGCGAATCAGAGAATGGTCATGCCCTGAGTGTGGGGCGCTGCACGACAGAGATGTCAATGCCGCCAAGAACCTTCTCGCGCTCGGACATGAGCGTCTGGCAGCAGGAATCCTCGTCCTTTAGGGCGGGGAGGATGTCAACGATGCGAACTTTGACATCAGAAGCATTCACCTTACAAGGAGAGCCGCGTGCAGCACCGTGTAGTAAACTAACCATATTCACTGCAATATCATTATGCCGTTTGCTACTCCCCGCCATTGCAAACACTTGCCCATCGACATATTCATGCCGCTCTTTCGCAAGCTTCTCACCCTCAAGGTAATCCTGTTCGGAAATATACCCAGACACTGGTATAACTGCTGGCATAACATCACCTTATAAAAACCTATCCCTTGATCATAGGAGCCTAAATTAGGACACGCAAGAACCTCACACAAGAATCTCGGCATTGAATCAAGGCTTAAAATTAAAAACTAGAGGCTATGCTGATAAATACCGTGCCCTCCAACAACCTATTTACTTAATTGCAGTAGAATTTAGTAATAACACTTCGGACAGTTTACGCGGCGATAGCACCATAATTACATAGGTCTGCGAAGGCTGGGCTGGATTTTATGGCGCTGAAGTCGAGTTTTAAGTGGCGAGAAAAGCGTTCGAGCAGATGGGCATTGAAGTGGCGGATCTTCCCACTGGCAACGGAGAGGACACTGCGCCCGTTGCCCCCGGCATCCCAGTTCTGCTGGCGATCTTCCAGCCGGAGCAGGTTAAGTGCCGTCAGTGAGGTATTGAAGTGGAAATCCAGCTTTTCTTTGCGGGTCGTTTGGCAGTCACACAGCCCGGTGTGTTGCTTGGCATCCCGGAACAAAAATTCTATCTGGAAACGCGCTTGGTAGTAACGCAGGATGTCTAATGCAGGGCAATCCGTGTCGGTACTGAACAGCAGTGCGCTAGCGGTCTTGCCGTTTGCTTCGCGCACCAGATAGACGATGCGCACTATCTGTTTGAACGTCGGGCTGTTAACAGTAGCGGTGTAAACACGCTGCCCGTCCAGCTCTCCGACCCGTTCAAAACGTGATAAGTCGTCAAAACTGACTTTGCCGCTGTACTGGCGGTGACGACCCTTGGGTTTTTGTGCGCCCGTGTACAGCCACCGTAAGTCGGCGTCCTGACGTAACTTGCTGATCAAATGCAAGTTGAGTTCCCTGATGCCACTGACAAACTTAGTTTTGGCATAAAAGCTATCCGCGACGAGATAACGGATGCCACACCCCAGCAGGACTGTGATGGCGTGTTGAAGCTGTCCAAGGTAGCTATCCATCCGCGTGGGGAGCGGCGCACCAACGAAGGGTGGGTGTTTCACCTTGGTTTTGTCTTTGGTGTTGGCGGGTTGGCTTTGACCCTTGCGGGTTGAGCGCGGCAACGTAGGCGTTTGGCGGGCGGATAAGGTGTAGTACTGTGTTGTGGGTCACGTCCACCAGCGCTAACAAGGATAATTCTTGTCCGCGTTGCGCCTGCCCCTGTGAGCCGTTCCAAAACCAGTCTAAGTATAACTCTTGCGCCCGCTTTTAGGCACGAAACTGGCATCAATAGCCGCAATACGTTCCCCCTTGCCATGCAGGACATCCTGTAAGATCAGCAGGTTGAACGCTAGAAAATCAAAGGAACGTGAAAACCAGCGTGAAAAAGTCTTTTCATGGCAGTCACTGTAACGTCCAAGGTTGCGGAAGTTGACACGGCTGGGCAGGTACATCAGCGCATTGAACAAGGTCAGCAAAAACTGGCGCTGCGGTTTCGCCACACTGGACATTTGGCTCAGAATCGTTTCTATTGTGGACATGGAAGCTTCTGGGGTGAGGGGTTGTTATCGTGGTTGACGACATCTTCCCACACTGGAGGCTTCCAGCCTATTTTTCAATCATGCCCAAACTGTCCGAAGTATTGTTAGTAAAGTATCACGTAATATTGCAGGTTTTGCCGTAGAGCAAGCCTAACTCCTCACTTTAAGGATCATTTATGGAACAACGCTTAGAGCGCTTAGAAATGCTATTTATGGAGCAAGAGCAAACCTTAGACAGTTTGAGTGAGCAAGTGTATGTGCAACAAAAAGAAATTGCGCAATTACGCTTAGAATTGCATCACCTTAAAGAGCGCCTCAAAGGGTTGAATACCTCTATTATTGCTAGCCCTGCCGAAGAAACCCCACCGCCTCACTATTAGACTACTCACCTATGCGTTACCAACTCGTGCAAACGGCTGAGCGCCTAGAACTACACGATACCCAAGACCCACAGATGGGCGCGGTGTATGTCGACTTTATCGGCGGTAAAGCCCAACATCGGCTGCAATTTGGTGGCGGTAAAGGGCAAGATATTGCCAAGGCGATAGGGCTGAATAAGTATGCTCATCCTTATGTAGTCGATGCCACAGCAGGTTTAGGGCGTGAATCGTTTGTCTTAGCCAGTTTAGGCTGTAAGGTATTGATGCTAGAGCGCAATCCGACGGTATATGCCCTATTAGAAGATGGCTTAAAACGAGCGCAAGCCTGTACGGATGAGCCTCTGCAAACCATTATCGAACGCATGAGTTTAGAGCGTAACTCTGCGCAGTCTTGGCTAAGCACACTCACACCTGATCATTACCCTGATGTGATTTATCTTGATCCGATGTTCCCAGAGCGCCAAAAATCGGCATTAGTGCAAAAAGAAATGCGCTTTTTTCATACCGTAGTCGGGAATGATGAAGATGATGCGGAATTAGTCGACCTAGCGCGGCACAAAGTACATAAGCGCGTGGTGGTCAAACGCCCCCACAAAGCGCCTTGGCTTGGTGATAATAAACCTGCTTTTGTGATTGGTGCAAAGGCAGCCATTCGCTTTGATGTGTATTTGCCCTATCCTTCTAACACTTGACGTATGACTACTGTTCTTCCCAAGCGCCTAAGGTAATCTTGCCTTCTTTAAAGTAATGCGGTGGTACGGTCAAAACAGGGAGGCGCAAGGTTGCATTTAAGGGGCGACCTGCTAGGTCATAAGTGGCTTGAGTACAAGTGTCGCGCAATAATGCTTGTTGAGTAGTCACTAAGGTAATAGGACAACCTACACCTGAACCTTTATTGATATACACAAAATAGTCGGGATGACGCGCACGAGTTTGAGGATTAAGGTTAGGCTCTGTGTCCTTATCGGTAGCAAGCTTGAGGCTAGCTTTCATAGTATCGGTCAAATGTAATACGCCTACTTCCTGTTGCCCCCAGCGTATTAATTGCACCTTGCCCGAATGTACGTTTAGCGGCACGGTAAATTTTTGCTCTAATACTAGGCTCGCATGTTGAGTCTCAGGCTCTGGGGTACTCATAACACTACGCACTAGAACACCTATTAGAACGACAATACCGAGCATTACCATACTTTTAATCAGAACCCGATATAATTGACGTTTAGCTGCTGAATCCATCTTGCTCTTACCTTGGAATGTTTTTGATGTCTGTACAAAATACTCGCTCAATTTGGTTAGCACTGGCTAGTTTATTGGGCTTACTAGCGGTAGTCTTAGGTGCGTTTGGTGCACATAGCTTAGAAAAAATACTGGATCCTGCCTTGCTCAAGCGCTATCACACTGGGGTAGAATACCAGTTTTATCATAGCCTTGCTTTATTAGGGGTAGGACTGTGGTTTAAAATAGCTCCTAGTAAACTACTGAGCTATGCGGGTTTGCTGTTTACGCTAGGAATTATTTTATTTTCAGGTAGTCTATATGTGTATGCTCTCAGTGGTATTAAGACCTTTGGTATGATCACTCCCTTGGGTGGAATAGCTTTTATCGCTGGGTGGGCGTTGATGTTGTATACTGCTTGGACAACCTAACCTAGGTGGGATCAGCTCAGGTAAACGTTAAAACCCCCGCTTTTATCTGAGGTAACTCGCTCTTAGACGCTCGGCTGCGATTAAATAAGATTATTCTAGAGACAGTTCTACTAATCTCTATTTCCTTTAACTACTGGCGTTGCTGTTGATATGCCCTATCAAGCTTTTAAATTTTTCAGTCGCAATAGTCGTGGACGCGATTTCGTCGTGGGGGATATTCACGGCTACTTTTCGGCTTTGGAAAATTTATTGCAACGCGTACATTTTAACCCCGCAGTAGATCGAGTTTTTTCAGTCGGCGATATGATTGATCGTGGCCCCGAATCGCATCGAGTCATTGAGTTTCTGAACTATCCTTGGTTTCATGCTGTGATGGGCAATCATGAACGCATGCTTCTAGATTCAGCTCACAATATGGCGGTGAAACAAAACTGGATTGAATACAATGGTGGCGCTTGGTGGCATGAGATCCCCTCCCCCTTAAAACCGCGTCTGCGGCGCATCCTTGGCAATCTACCTATTGCGTTTGAAATTGATACGGAGTTAGGGCGCGTCGGCATTGTGCATGCTGATATTCCCCAAAGCTTTAATTGGCGACAATTTATTAATAATCTAAGTACTGATGAAGCGGTGGTGGAATACGCACTGTGGTCAAGACAACGCTTTAAGCAATTACAATTGATGGGGCGCACTATGCCCATTAGTCAAATTGATTTAGTGATTTTTGGTCACACCCCTGTCACCCGTGTGGTACACCAAGCTAATGTATATTACATCGATACGGGAGCCTGCTATCCACAAGAACCTGACTTAGGGCACTTAACCTTATTGGAGTTAGGGCGTGGTATTAAAGCTTATAGTTTAGGTAT
This sequence comes from Thiofilum sp., assembly GCF_016711335.1. NCBI lineage: Bacteria > Pseudomonadati > Pseudomonadota > Gammaproteobacteria > Thiotrichales > Thiofilaceae > Thiofilum > Thiofilum sp. The sequence goes on along the minus strand of NZ_JADJTF010000001.1, from coordinate 2,202,743 downwards.
TAAAGTACAGGATAGAACCGCTCATGCTAAACAAGCGGCTCTTAGCTATTAACTAGCATCTACCTTGTACCTTGAGGACTTAGTGGGCAGTGCTACTAGCACGAACTGTTGAATTTATCACACGCGGCGGGAACATAGTGGCAATACGATTAGCAATAGTATCCTGACGTTGTGACACTTGACGCACTTCTGGACGACTCACAAAATTAGCGAGCGTTAAGTCATCTAAAAATTTATAGAGTTGATCACTTAAATCCGCCCAGAGCTGATGAGTGAGGCATTTCTCACCTCCATGACAACCAGGGCCCCCTTGGCAACGAGTCGCATCAATCTTTTCATCGACCGCATCAATAATTTGCGCAATGGTAATTTGATTAGCAGGGCGACCCAAACGATAGCCTCCGCCCGGACCACGTACCCCTTCTACTAATCCCTCTTTACGTAACCGAGCAAATAACTGCTCTAGATACGATAAGGAAATACCTTGACAATTAGAAATATCCGCAAGCGTCACTGGCCCTTTATGATCATGTAGTGCCAAATCAAGCATGGCAGTGACAGCATACCGACCTTTTGTGGAAAGTTTCATGGCGCATTCCTAAAATGAATCCTTAGCTTTATTAGCAAGGACTTGTGGGTTTTTATTGAGGAATCATTGTAATATTAACCTAGTAATTTAATCAACAATAATACTCACTAGACTAGGTTAAAATCACACTGAACTTTACGGCCACTCTCGCAGTGCTGGCCTCAGCTAATACATCGTCTTAGGGATTTCCTTTCGCTCATCCATAAGCACCTAGGTTTCTCCTTATACCGCTTGATTTTAATTTACCCAGCTTCAAACACAAGCTACTTCACATCAACCTTAGCCCTACTACTATAGATTAACATAATGCTTAAATAGACGGCAAAACCAGTGAAGCATTCTTAGAGGGTAGCGCAAATTGGTACTGATAGCGACGTAAATGTCGTATCCATTTATATAAAAATCGATTAGTGCGCCAACGACATAATAGCATACTATCTGCCGCACCGCGTAAAAATGACCGCGCTTTTAACCCACAAGTTTGCCCTAGCACCTCGACTTGTCGTGCATCATGATAAACCCGCAGTTGTAGATCATAAGCACGCTTACCCTCATGCTCCGAATTAAAACAATAGGTTAAAATCAAAGTAGTGGTATGCTTGGAACGTTCAGTAATGGTTAAAGCTACCGGAACGTGTCCCTTGACTTCAGCCACTGCATATTCGGGTAAAGCATCAAAGTCGCCCAAGAGCAAACGGAGCTGAATATAGTTCAACTCATACATTTCCATTAATGCACCAAATGACTGCGGTACGGGCGGGAAAAGGGATTTACTTTGTTCTTTAACTAGCATAATTTCTTCATTTATGTGACTGAGTAACAACAATTAAGGCTTGCCGTTCTATGACCATGCAAACTATATCCACCACACCTTTTGATGATCAAAAACCCGGAACATCAGGGCTGAGAAAAAGTGTTAAGCACTTTAAAAAGCCTAACTATTTACAAAACTTTGTCCAAGCTATTTTTAACACGCTCGACACCGCACTCATAAAAGCTCGCTTAATTGTGGGGGGTGATGGGCGTTATTTCAACCGCGAAGCGATCCAAATCATCCTACGCATGGCCGCCGCTCATGGAGTCGCTGAAGTGATCGTTGGTCAGGGCGGTATCCTCTCCACACCCGCAGCCTCTAACTTGATTCGTCAGTATAAAGCATTAGGAGGCATTATACTCTCAGCCAGCCACAATCCGGGCGGTCCTGAAGGGGATTTTGGCATAAAATTTAATGGTAGCAATGGCGGCCCTGCTCCTGAAGCGCTCACCGAAGCGTTTTATGAAGAAGCCTGCAAGGTCACTCACTATAAGATCGAAGACTTACAACCGATTCCACTCGATAAGGTCGGCGACTATCAACTCGCTAGTATGAAGGTGAAAGTCATTGATCCGGTGGATGATTACCTAGTTCTGATGAAGCAAATCTTTGACTTCGATAAAATCCGCGCCCTTATTCAATCGGACGGTTTTGCTATGCGCTTTGATGCCATGCATGCTGTGACTGGTCCTTATGCTATGCGTATTTTTGAACAGGAATTAGGCGCAAAGATTGGAACAGTTATGCACGGTGTGCCTCTAGCGGATTTTGGCGGTGGACACCCAGACCCTAATCAAGCACACGCCACCGAATTAATGGAGCAGCTCTTTTCTGAGCGCGGGATTGCCTTTGGTGCAGCCTCCGATGGCGATGGTGACCGCAATATGATTTTAGGTAATTATTTCTTTGTCACGCCCAGTGATAGCCTTGCGGTGATCACTGCCAACGCCACGCTTATTCCCGCTTATCGCAATGGTATTAGTGGTGTAGCGCGCTCTATGCCCACTAGCCAAGCGGCGGATGTAGTGGCCCAACATTTAGGTATTGAATATTTCGAGACACCCACCGGCTGGAAATTCTTTGGTAATTTACTCGATGCGGGGCGTATTACTTTTTGTGGTGAGGAAAGCTTTGGTACTAGCTCGAATCATGTACGCGAAAAAGACGGCATTTGGGCGGTATTATTCTGGCTCAATTTATTGGCTGAAAAACGGGTTTCAGTAGAAAGTATTGTGCGCGAGCATTGGGCTAAATTTGGGCGTCATTATTATATGCGTCATGACTATGAAGCCATTCCTACCCAAGCGGCTAATGCGGTGATGGATCATCTTAAAGCTAGTTTAGCCACTTTAGCCGGAACTGCTGTGAGCGGGATGAATATCCAAGCCGCCGATAACTTTGCTTATACCGACCCGATTGACGGCTCTACTAGCGCTAATCAAGGCATTCGGATTCAATTTGCAGGCGGTTCGCGCTTAGTGTTTCGTCTCTCTGGTACTGGTACTCAGGGCGCAACCTTACGGGTATATTTAGAGCGCTATGAACCGGACGTAACTAAACACGATCTCGATCCTGCTGATGCGCTGGCGAATATTGCTAATGCTGCCCAAGCACTAGCACGCATTGAGGAGCTCACTGGACGCGCTAAACCGGATGTAGTGACCTAATATACTCCAGCACCTCTAGCACTGAGCCGCTAAACACCACGCGCTGTTGTTTACGGCTCAGTTGATAGTCATACATAGGGTCGTAATAGTCGAATAGTATTATTTTGACCCAAGCCCGATGAGCGTCTAACTCGCCCGTCAGTCGCTGATGTTGCAAAGCCTGCTGCATCAGTTTGGATACTTGGCTATAGCGCACCCCGCCTAAACGCCGCTCAATTTTTTGAATACTTTTGCATAGATAAGCTGCAAAAGCTTGCAAACCTTGCTCTGGATTATGCGGTGCTAAGGTTTGCAATAGTGCAGATTGCTGCACTACATATTCTTGGTAAGTACGCTCTAAACGCTCTTGATCGCTGACTTGTAAAACCAACAAAGATGCTTGAGTCAGGGATTCAAATAAGGGGCTAGGGGTATGCACCGAGCCAATCGTGCGGCACTCGTCTTCAAATAAAGTAGGTTGATTAGATGGATGCTTTAGCAACTGTACCGCTAACTGATTTTCAAACTGCGCTTGGGCAGGTTGCGCTTGTGGATAGTGACCAAAAGCAGACCCTCGATGTCGCGCTAAGCCTTCTAAATCAATCGTATTAGAGAACTGCTTTAGGAGTTCTGTCTTACCTGCTCCGGTGCGTCCGCTGAGTACTAGAGGCTTTAAGCTTGTAGGTGTTGACTGTAAAACCTCTAATAGATAACGCCTTAAGGCTTTATAGCCGCCGTACACTCGTGGATAGAGTAGCCCCGTACTCTCATAAAGCCACTGTTGGCTAATGCGTGAGCGCAAACCACCCCGAAAACAATATAAAGCCCCATCGGGATGTTGATGAACAAACTCACTCCACGCCGCGACGCGCTCGGTTTTGACTGTACCACTAACTAATGTATGTCCCAATTGCAACGCGGCTTGTTGCCCTTTGCGCTTATAGCAGGTTCCTACTGCTGCACGCTCTTCATTGTTCATTAGGGGCAAATTAGTAGCACTCGGCATAGCTCCCTCCTGAAACTCAATCGGCGCTCGCACATCGATCAGGGGGGTATCGGCTAACAGTAGTGCTTTAAAATCAGTGAGTACGGGCAGCTCCATCAACCTACTCCACCACGATCAGCGGCTGATTAGCGTCTTGATAGAGTTCACCAATAGGATAAAGGGCTTGATTATGCTGCTGGGCTAATGCGTGTAACTCTGCCTCGCTCTCTGGTTGAACTGCAATGAGTAAGCCTCCGCTGGTTTGAGGATCACATACAATCAGCTTTTGCTCTTCGGTCAATTCACCTAAAAAGCAACCGTAACTGGCAAAATTACGCTTAGCGCCCCCAGGTGAGCAGCCCATAGCCAGATATTCTTTGATATGAGGGAGCAAAGGAATCTGAGTGAATTGAATCCGTGCCTGCACCCTGCTACCCTGACACATTTCACGTAAATGTCCGGCTAAGCCAAATCCAGTTATATCCGTTAAGGCTGTTACCCCTTTTAGCTCACTCAAATGCTGTCCAAAGGTATTAAGCTCACACATCACCCCCTCGGCGACTCCCTCGTGTTCGGGGCGCAATTTTTTTTGTTTTTGTGCAGTGGTGAGAATGCCAATCCCTAGCGGCTTAGTGATGTAGAGTTTATTGCCTACTTGGGCGGTGTCATTGCGTTTTAAACCAGCGGTATTGACTAAACCTGTCACCGCTAGACCAAAAATGGGTTCAGGTGAATCAATACTATGCCCACCTGCTAATGGAATTCCTGCATCAAGACACGCTTTGCGCCCGCCCTCGATTACTTGTTGCCCAACTTCAGGCGGTAATTTATCGAGCGGCCAGCCAAAAATCGCAATGGCTAATAAGGGCTTACCCCCCATTGCGTAAATATCACTGATGGCATTAGTGGCGGCAATGCGCCCAAAGGTGAAGGCATCATCGACTATGGGCATGAAAAAATCTGTGGTACTAATCACCGCCGTACCATTGCCTAGGTCATACACAGCTGCATCATCACGCGATTCATTGCCGACTAGGAGTGCGGGGAATTGAGCGTGTGGGAGTTGGCTCTGGAGCATGACATCTAACACAGCGGGGGCAATTTTGCAGCCACAGCCTGCGCCGTGACTATATTCGGTCATACGGATGGGTGAAGTACTCATGGTTTTCATCTGCACTAGCTGAAAGGAGCATTATGGTAATGGGGTTTAGGGGGCTTATCGAGTGTTTTTTCGGGCAGGGGTGCTAGAGGTGAAGGTATTTCGCTTTTGGGTTAAGATGCGGGGGTTGCTGTTGGTGTGAAGTGGTGATGGCATTGGATAAAACCCTAAAAGAGATGGCGTTAGAGCGGATTGAGGAGTGTCGACGGACGCGCTCGCCCAAGTTAGATTTGAGTGAGTTAGATTTGGCTGAAATACCAGAGATGGTGTTTGAGCTGGAATGGTTGGAAGAGTTAGATGTTTCAGGTGATTGGGAGAGTCGTGGTAGTTTACGCTCTATTCCTGCTCAAATTGCTCAATTAACTCAGCTCACTACATTAACTATTAGTTTTAATCAGTTTAATGATTTGGGCTGGTTACAATATGTTCCTCACCTGCAATCCTTAGACTGTAGCTTCAATCCGCTCACTGCCTTGCAGGGCTTAGAACATACCCCCCACCTGCAATCCTTAGACTGTAGCTACAACCAACTCACCTCCTTGCAGGGCTTAGTGCATACCCCTCAACTGCAATCCTTAGACTGTAGCTCCAATCAACTCACCTCCTTGCAGGGCTTAGTCACGCTCCCTCTACTGCAATCCTTACACTGTGGCGGCAATCAACTCACCTCCTTGCAGGGCTTAGTACATACCCCTCAACTGCAATCCTTAGACTGTAGCTACAACCAACTCACCTCCTTGCAGGGCTTAGTACATACCCCTCAACTGCAATCCTTACACTGTGGCGGCAATCAACTCACCTCCTTGCAGGGCTTAGTCACGCTCCCTCTACTGCAATCCTTACACTGTGGCGGCAATCAACTCACCTCCTTGCAGGGCTTAGTACATACCCCTCAACTGCAATCCTTAGACTGTAGCTACAACCAACTCACCTCCTTGCAGGGCTTAGTACATACCCCTCAACTGCAATCCTTACACTGTGGCGGCAATCAACTCACCTCCTTGCAGGGCTTAGTACATACCCCTCAACTGCAATCCTTAGACTGTAGCTACAACCAACTCACCTCCTTGCAGGGCTTAGTACATACCCCTCAACTGCAATCCTTAGACTGTAGCTACAACCAACTCACTTCCTTGCAGGGCTTAGTACATACCCCTCAACTGCAATCCTTACACTGTGGCGGCAATCAACTCACTTCCTTGCAGGGCTTAGTACATACCCCTCAACTGCAATCCTTAGACTGTAGCTACAACCAACTCACCTCCTTGCAGGGCTTAGTGCATACCCCTCAACTGCAATCCTTACACTGTGGCGGCAATCAACTCACTTCCTTACAGGGCTTAGTCACGCTCCCTCTACTGCAATCCTTAGACTGTAACAACAACCAACTCACTTCCTTACAGGGCTTAGTCACGCTCCCTCTACTGCAATCCTTAGACTGTAGCAACAACCAACTCACTTCCTTACAGGGCTTAGTCACGCTCCCTCTACTGCAATCCTTACACTGTAACAACAACCAACTCACTTCCTTACAGGGCTTAGTCACGCTCCCTCTACTGCAATCCTTACACTGTAACAACAACCAACTCACTTCCTTACAGGGCTTAGTCACGCTCCCTCTACTGCAATCCTTACACTGTAACAACAACCAACTCACTTCCTTACAGGGCTTAGTCACGCTCCCTCTACTGCAATCCTTAGACTGTAGCTACAACCAACTCACTTCCTTACAGGGCTTAGTCACGCTCCCTCTACTGCAATCCTTAGACTGTGACCACAATCAACTCACGTCCTTGCAGGACTTAGAACATACCCCTCAACTGCAATTCTTATTCTGTTACAACAATCAACTTACTTCTATAGAGCCTCTTCAAACCCTCGGATTGATAAACCAGCTTAAAAGCCTATCCTTGTACAGCAATCCTATTAAACATATCCCACCTGCTATTTTTGGCTCTAACTATCCAGATGACTGCCTCAAATCCCTCAAACACTACTGGCAAGACCTAGCCCAAGGCGCTACTAGAGTCCAACAACTCAAAGTCCAGTTAGTTGGCAATGGACGGGTAGGAAAAAGCACCCTCGCCTATACCCTCGAACATAAAAAAGCCCCTACTGAACACTTTTCCTCCACACATGGCATTGTGATTAAAAATATTGACCTACCTGTCGAGGGTTTAGACCAACCCGTCACGTTGAATCTTTGGGATTTTGGTGGACAAGAAATCTATCACGCTACCCACCGCCTGTTCCTATCCAGCGATTGCGTCTATCTCCTACTCTGGGCAGAAGATACCGAAGAGCATGAAAACGAAATCCGCCACCCTATCAGCTACTGGCTCGAATCGATTAATGATTTAGGAAAAAAATGCCCTGTCATTCTTGTAAAAAACCAAATTGACAAAGCTGATCAAGGTGGTGTCAGCCCGCCCGAACTCACCAGTGATTGTGTTGGCTATGATCAAATCAAAAATGAGGTCAAAATTTCTGCCTACCAATATATAGGACTAAATACCCTACGTGGGGCACTAGCAGACATCATCCGCGAATTAGCATATAAAGTCTGCCTAGACCTCCCCGACTCATGGCTTGCTGTTCAAGACGAATTAGAGCGCCTACGCCCTAAAAAAACCATCCCTTTTGCCCACTTTGAACAGCTTTGTATTAAACACGGGGTGAGCGATGCGACATGGTTTTTAAAATACCTGCACGACACTGGAGTACTCTTTTACAGCAAAGGCAACTTTCAAGATCAAATAATTCTCGATCAAAACTGGGCGATTGAAGCCGTATATAAAGTCTTTGATCCCAATGATAAATTTCGCGCCCGCATTAAACGCGCTAGCGGTCTTTTAACGCCTGATGATATTAAAGATATTTGGCATCAGGAGGATGAAGCTAAAAGAGAAACCTATTTAGAGTTTATGAAAAGCTGTCAAATTGGCTATGTAAAAAACTACGATTATCGAAATCCGAAACCCCTAAGCCAATACGAATTTATTATTCCCGCCTTACTACCCGAAACTACTTCCGCTAAAGCTATTTGGGGCAATGATCAAGCGCATGATTGGCTTTTGACTGTCCATTACTCTTTTCTGCATCGCAGTATTATTGAGCGCCTAATCATAAAGTTGGGTGAACACTATCAAGATCAAAGTAGCCCTTGGCTGCATGGCACGCATTGCATTACCCCGCACGGTCAACTACTCATGGAAGCCGTGATTGACAATGCCAAGCTCTCTAATAAAGGCAAAGTCATATTTAAACTACGAGGGCAACAACTAAATGCCCTAGTACTAGAGTTACGCCAACTGATCAAAAACATCAGTCCTCACAATCGCTATGAAGAGTATTTAACTCAACAAGGTAAAACTAAACCACTACCCGAATTAGAAGAATCAGAGGAAATAACTGAGCAGGAAACTATGGACAAAAAAATCAAAATTTTTATTTCTTATTCACATGAAGATGAAAAGTATCTAACAGAACTAAAAAAGCGCCTCAAAATTATTGGCTATGACATCCCTAATGAACCTTGGAGTGATCACAATCTACTTGCAGGCTCGTCTGTACATGACGTGATTTACCAAGAGCTTAAAACTGCTGATATAGTCATACTACTCATTAGCCCTGACTTTATGGCATCCGACTACTGCTTTAATCATGAGGTCGATATTGCCCTAGAGCAATACCACAATGAGCAGAATATTGTTGTGCCGATTATTATCCGCAACACCCCCCATTGGACAAAATGCAAAATTGGAAAAATCACCGCCATTCCTAAATTTGGCACACCGTTAAAAGACTACAAAGACCCCGACGACTTTTGGGGCGAAGTCCAAACCCAATTGCAACGCACCATGCAAAATCTAATTGATAAAGCCTAAGGAATCCACTATGTCTCAAGACGCTTCCATTAATGCCGGACGCCTAAAACACCTAGAAATGATTCAGCAAGTCATCAATCGCCTTGCAGGTAACTCCTTTTTAATCAAAGGCTGGAGCATTACCCTGACTTCTGCCCTACTACTTTTTATTGCGAAAGAGGCAAAAGATCCCATCGGCTGGGCAGCTATTTTGGTAGTCCTTGCATTTTGGCTACTGGATGCGATCTACCTACACAAAGAACGCCAATTTCGCGCCCTCTATGATCACTATCGGCAACAACCACAAGACACCCCTACCGATTTCAATATGAATGCAAAAGCCTTCGCAGACCAAACTGAACCCCTATGGGAAGTACTCTATAGCGCCTCATTGATTAGCCTACATTTACCTCTATTCATCGGCATTATGTTGGTCTTAATACTCATTAACTAAGAATAAAGACCTATACTTAAGCTGTTGTAGTGCTCTAAAAGATGCTATGATTAGAGCCATTAAAAGACCTATTAAGAGCACTTTTATGCAAACTTTATTTTCAGAAGACGTTATTCCCTTGTCGGACTTAAAGCTCAACCCTAGCAAAGTCGTTAATCAGACTAACAAAACTCATCGCCCCATTCTGCTTACCAATCGTGGGCGAGGTGTTGCCGTTGTACAAAGCCTACAAGAATTTGAAGCCGCAGAAGAAGAGCGTAAATTTTTAAAAGCTGTTACCCAAGGTCTACTCGATATACGTGAGGGACGCACTACACCTTTAGATGAGGTGCGTAAAAAATTAGGGCTTAATCCATAATGGAGATAGTTCTTTCAGACTCTGCTTTAAATGATTTGCAGGATATTTTGGACTGGTATCAACAAGAGCGTATTCCAGAAGTCGGTATGCGTTTGGTGGATACTATTTTGCAACAAGTCGATCAGATTAAAGATCACCCTCTCAGTGGGCGCGTAGTACCTGAATATGCAAACCCTAACTTACGCGAACTGATTCGCCCCCCCTATCGTATTATTTACTCTATTGAGGAAAATACCTACTGCATTGTTAGAGTATGGCGTAGTGAGCGTTTACTACGTTTAGATTAGTTACATAAAAAAAGCGTAGCCAGTTTGAATCACTCACTACGCTCAATAGACCTAATAAGCTTATTAACTATTCGGCACTAGCAACACAGGAATCTTACTATGTTGTGTCAAGGTGCGAGCCGTAGAACCTAGCAGCATATGGCTGTGGGTATTATGCGCATGTGTTCCCATCACAATCACATCGACCTGATGCGTTTCTGCATAATGCTTAATTACATCGGGCGGATTGCCCACACTCACCGCGATTTTGTCAATAATCTCATCTTTATCATGCAGAATATCGTCCTCCTCCTCGCAGAACTTATGCAGGCGCTGGCGCATCGTCTCAATCACCTGATTCATACTTTCCTGCTCAATCTGAGTAGTATCTTTATCCGGCATATACAGCGACAACACCGCCTCACCTGTAGAGCCTAGCGGTGCAACCACATGCAGCATAATAATCTTAGCTTGATGCACTCGTGCTAGATTAATCGCTTGCCGAAACACCGGACGCATAATCGACCCAAGATTAGTCGCGTAGAGAATGGTTTTAAATGGTTTAATCTCTGACATAGTGGTACTCCTATAACATTCCCATCACGCCCGGCAACCATAAACTAATTGCAGGTACATAGGTCACTAACATCAAGAACGCCAACATGGTAAAGAGCCAAGGCAAAACGGCGACCGTCAATTCAGACAAGCCCATTTTAGTAATCCCCGACGCCACATACAGATTAAGACCTACAGGCGGAGTCAACATGCCAATCTCCATATTCACCACCATAATAATGCCAAAGTGAATCGGATTAATGCCTAGTGCCATCGCCATCGGGAAGAAAATCGGAGCAAAAATCAGCATAATGCTGGACGGCTCCATAAAATTACCCGCGATCAACAAAATAATATTCACGGCAATTAAAAAGACTATGACTCCCATGCCCATGCCAGTCATCCAAGAGGCTAGAGATTGTGGAATATTTTCATTAGTGAGCAAGAATGAGAACAAGACCGCATTAGTAATGATATAGAGCAACATCGCCGACATACTGGCCGAGTTTAACAACACTCTAGGTACATCTTTTAAGCTCATATCCTTATAGACAAATACTGCAATCACAAAGGCATAGACCGCACTCATGGCTGCCGCTTCAGTAGGCGTAAAGATGCCGGTATAGATCCCGCCCATTACTACCACAATCAGCAATAAACCCCAGACCGAATCTAAAAAGGCACGCACGCGCATTTTTAACGAAGCTCTAGGCTGACGAGGATAGTTAAACTTATACGCACGATACCAAGTAACCGCACCTAGGAAGAAAGTCAAAATCAGCCCCGGAATAATACCTGCCATGAATAACGCTCCAATGGAAGCATTAGTCGCTACGGCATACATGACCATCACAATGGAAGGCGGAATTAAAATCCCCAAAGCACCTGATGAGGTAATAATCCCCGCCCCGAATTGCTTAGGGAAACCGGCTTTTAACATCGCAGGTAATAAAATAGAGCCAATTGCTACCACCGTAGCAGGACTAGAACCTGACACCGCCGCAAATAAGGCACACGCCATAACACCCGCTAAACCTAAGCCACCATACCAATGCCCTACCATCGAGGTGGCAAAATTGACCATCCTTTTAGCTACCCCACCGTGGGTCAAGAAATTACCCGCGAGAATAAAAAAGGGAATCGCCATAATTTCAAACTTTTCAATCCCCGTGAACAGCTTTAACGCTACCGACTCCACCGGAACACTGGTCATAGTAAACAAAAAGGTCATGACGGTTAGACCTAAAGCTATCGAAATCGGCATGCCTGTCAGCATCAACACCATCAACAGCGTAAAGATAATTAAGGCACTCATGGTTTTTGCTCCACTACCGGATAAGGATCAGTCTCTTCTAAGCCATCTACATGACCGTGGTCATGATGCGGTAAGTCACCCGTGCGCCAATATTTCACTAAGACCTGTAAAAAGCGGAAACACATTAAAGCCGAACCTAGAGGTACTGCTAAATACACCACCCAAGTGCGCCATTCTAAATCCGGTGTCGTAGGCCCTTCATAATACGCCCCCGTGTCCATCCCTAAAGTACTGAGTACTGCATACGCCATACCGTTATGCCAAACTAAATTAAACCCTAAAACGGCTACTAAAGCGGTAAAAAAGGCTCCCGCCCCTAATGCTATCAAGGTCGTAATGCGCCGCTTTTCTGGCGACAGTTTGTTAACTAATACATCCACTCCCACATGAATGCCTTGACGCACCCCATAAGCTGCACCAAATTTAGCCATCCACACAAATAAAATAATGCACAACTCAGTCGCCCAACTCATATGGATGCTAAGTAAAAAATCTTGTATCGGTCCTAGCCAAGACCAACCGGAAAAATAACGATGTACCACAGCAACAAAAATCACTAACGTTGCGGCGGCCATTAGACTTGCAATGAGAATTTCCTCAAGACGATCCAGCCATTTCATACTGGCCTCCTCCATGACAGCGTTTGGAGACTTCCCCCCCTTACTCAGAGAACCTCAGTAAGGAAGGGAAGGAATAGCTAAGCTATTTGCCGCTAGTCTGGCGACTAGAGGCGTCATTATTAAGCGAAGTGTTTATTTGGAGGGATCAAAACCAGTGGCAGCGTAAATGGACTCAATCAACTCTTTACCAATACGCTCTGACATTTCAGCATGCACAGGGGCTAAAGCCTTTTGTAATGCTTTAGTTTCATCTTCAGTCGGGGTATAGATTTCAGACTTACCGGATGCTTTTACTGCTTCTAAGGCTTTATCATTTTCTTCTTTAGCAATTTGGTTGGCAAAATCAGTCGATTCTTTTAAAGCTTCCTCTAAACCCGTGCGTACTTCAGGCGCTAATTTATCCCAGAACCCTTTATTCGCAATCACTGCATAGCCTAAATAGCCATGATTGGTCAAACTCACATGCTTTTGCACTTCATGCATTTTTTGGGTGTAGAGATTAGAAGGTGGATTTTCAGTACCATCTACTACGCCTGTTTGTAGTGCTTGATAGGTCTCAGAGAAAGGCATGACTTGCGGAATAGCAGACAAAGCACGCATTTGCGCTTCAATCACTTTAGAGGACTGAATACGCATTTTTAAGCCTTTATAGTCTTCTGGCATTTTCAATGGCTTATTAGCGCTCATCACTTTAAAACCATTATCCCAATAAGCCAGACCTTTAACCCCTTTCGGCTCTAGTTTGGCTAATAAGCCTGCGCCTACTTCGCCCTTAGTGATCTTATGCAAGTCTTCATAGCCACGGAAAATATAGGGCAGGTCAAAGGCTTCAAACTCTTTCACACCCAGTGGACCAAACTTAGCTAAAGAAGGCGCTAACATATGCACCGCACCCATTTGTAGGGCTTCCATTTCCTCTTTGTCTTTATACAGGGTGCTATTGGGATATACTTCGACTTTAACTGCGCCATTGGTTTTAGCTTCAGCTAGTTCTTTGAATTTCTCAGCCGCTTTACCTTTGGGGGTATCCGGTGCAACCACATGGCTGAATTTAATGACAATCGGATCAGCTGCTTGAGCAGATAAAGTCGCTATACCGAATACAACAGCCGCAGCCAAACTCACAAATGGTTTCATCACTCTCTCCAATTTAAACGGTTCACGTCAATTACTTAACTCGCTCATTATTAAGGGAAAGCTACACCTTTGACTAGCCTTGAGACTAAATTTATTTAATACCTTAATAATCAATTAGTTAATTAATCTGAGCTTCAGGAAGGCTCTCCCATTTCGCGAAAAATGGCGGATTTCCGCCAATTGACACTAGAAGCTATGGCGGATTTCCGCCAAGTCTGAAGATAATTTATGGAAAAAATCTAAAATAATCATCATTATGTGTTTAAATTTTAAACACCCTAATCTAGACTTACTACTAATCTCAGTGATGCTGCGATTTGGCATCCTTACGAGTCCCCGAAAAAGACCTTACAATACCTATTAATAGGAGCAACCATGCGGATTATATTAGGTGGTTTATTATTCTTAGCCATAAGCTCTACTACCTGGGCGGCTAATCCCACTTGTAGCAATATTGACAAATTTTCCGATGACGACAAATCGATTGATTTATGTCTCAAACAAACCAACGACGCACTCAATAAACATTACGAGCAATTACAAAAACGCTATAAATCCAGTAAGGAAAAATCAACCGCGCTCTTAAATATGCAAATTGCTTGGTTAGCTTTACGCGACGCGCAATGTGATTTAGCAGGCTATAACGCTCAATCAGGGCGCGGCCCTTTACGCACCGCACAGCGTTGTGTGGTAAAGCTGACTTTAAAACGTATTAGCGAGTTAAGAGAAATGCCATAAAAGCTGTTTTATACTAAGGCACTTTCGTACTTTTTTAGGTTAGATAATGGCACTTTCTACCATCACTGATTTAAGCTTTTACTCGGTATTGGCTGAACATCCTGAGCCAACGTTAATACTGGTGACAGCACCCAATTGTGGTGCTTGTCAGGTGTTAAAGCAGGCACTTTTACAATTACAACTCACTGATACTATTACTATATTTGAGCTAGATGCGGTGCAAAACCCTAGTATTGTGCAAGAGCTGGAGGTATTTCATTTGCCAGCTCTATTTCTTTATGTCGCGGGTGAATTTCATGCTGAATTACGCACTGAACCACTGCCTAATGCCATTCAGGCGGCGCTTACACACGCATTGAGCCAACCTGCTGAGGAAGCGCCTTAATGATTGACACTACAACAGGCTTATACACCTTAGCACGTCAATGCCCCTCGCCCAATTGCGATCAGCGTCCTGAAGGCTGTGTGCCGGATTTAATCGTGCTACACAATATTACTCTGCCACCTTATGAATTTGGCGGTAATTGGATCGATCAACTGTTTACGAATCAACTCGATCCTCAGGCACATCCTTTTTTTGCCACTATTCAACATTTACGGGTAGCGAGTCATATCCTGATTCGTCGTGAGGGTGAGGTCGTGCAATACGTGCCCTTTCATCAACGTGCGTTTCATGCAGGAGTATCGCGCTATCAAGGGCGTGAGCGTTGTAATGATTTTTCGATTGGTATTGAAATCGAAGGTACCGATTTTGAGCCTTTCACCGCAGCACAATATCAGATGTTAGAACGCTTACTGCTTGAGCTAGTGCAAGCCTATCCCACGTTAAGCCTTGAGCATATTACCGGACACGAACACATCGCCCCCGGACGTAAAACCGATCCGGGACCTTATTTTGATTGGCAACGTTTATCTGAACGCTTAGGCGTCAAACTGCCTGCTGATGCAGGCAATGTATTAGGGCAGTTTGCTTAGGATTTATTTAGAGCTTTTCTTAATGAATTTCATCAAGCGTTTTTTCTTATGAATTTGACGTGGCGTTAGCGTATTACGCTTACCTTCATAGGGGTTTTCACCCGTTCTAAATTCGATTTTGACTTGAGTGCCTTTTAATTTCAGGCTTTTGCGGAAGTAGTTAATTAAATAGGTTTCATAGCTAGGGGGCACACGCTCGGTTTGATTACCATGAATAATAATTAAAAATGGATTGCTGCCACCTTGGTGTGCATAGCGTAATTTAATCCGCCGACCATTGATAATAGGCGGCTGATGCAGGCGAATCGCTGTTTCTAGAATACGGGTCAAACGTGAAGTAGGCACTTTAAGCATCGCCGAATCATAGGCCTCTAAGACCGAGCCAAATAATAAACCGACGCCTGTGCCGTGTTTAGCTGAAATAAAATGTTTATCCGCAAAATCTAGGAAGGGTAATTTCAGCTCTAATTGATGTTTGATGAGGTCGCGCTGTTCATTGTCCAAACCATCCCACTTATTAATAGCGAGTACTAATGCCCGTCCTGCATCAATAATCATCCCCAAAAGTGTTGCATCCTGATCCGTAATAGCATCATGAGCATCCACCAGCATAATCACGACATGGGCAGCCTGAATAGCCTCCATGGTTTTAATAATACTGAATTTTTCAATCGTCTCACTGACGCGGCTACGGCGACGCATACCCGCCGTATCGATTAACGTATATTGCTGACCATCGCGCTCAAAAGGAATGTAGATACTGTCGCGGGTAGTGCCGGGTTGATCAAATGCAATGACGCGCTCTTCGCCTAAGATACGGTTCACCAAGGTAGATTTACCTACATTAGGACGCCCCACAAAGGCAATTTTAACTCGTCCCTCTTGCTCAATAGCATTACCCTCCTCATCAAAGAGCTGCGGAGTCTCTTCTTCGGCAGAGGTTAGCGGGAAGGTTTCCAGAATAGCCTCCATCATGGAGGTCACGCCCCGATTGTGTGCCGCTGCAATGGTAAATACATTCGTAAAACCAAAGCCATAAAACTCCGAGGCGGCTTGATCCGCATCAATACGGTCGATTTTATTAATCACTAAAAATACGGGCTTATTACTCACACGTAACAGGTCAGCAATCATTTCATCCGCGCCCGTGCGCCCGTGCTTACCATCGACGATAAACAGTACGGCGTCGGCTTCTTGAATAGCGGCTTTACTTTGCTTGGCCATCTGTTCATCAATACCAACTTCTTCGCCACTCAAGCCGCCTGTATCAATCAGATGATATTCACGCTCATCTAACTCACCTAAGCCATATTTGCGATCACGCGTCAGCCCCGGAAAGTCTGCTACTAAAGCATCACGCGAGCGCGTCAAACGATTAAATAAGGTAGATTTCCCTACATTAGGGCGACCGATCAAGGCAAGAACTGGTTTCATGACAGAGGTTTATTTACAGTAAAACATTAAGCGCGGAAGGATACCACAAAGTAGAGTTAAAGCATTACGCTATCTGAGTCTTGCTCTACTGGCTCATCAAATTCTGCTAGAAATCCCCAATCAATGCTTAAACCATTAAAACTCAATACCGTACTAGCCTCAGTCATACTCAGGACTAAGGGTTTGCCATAGCTGTTCTGATCATTCAGAGTATAAACCATCACCCAGCGCTCTTCAGGATGTACGATCCAATATTCTTTAACACCTTGTTTTTCGTATAAATCGCGTTTGAGATTCATATCTTTAAGCGCGGTAGAGGCAGAAAGTACTTCAATTATCCAATCAGGCGCACCACGACACCCACGCCGATCTAGTTTGGTTTTGTCACACACCACCACTATATCAGGTTCAACCACTGTATCGGTTTTATCATCGGATTGATTAGCCTTGGGCAAACGCACAGCAAAGGGAGCAACATACGCTTTACACTCTGCATGTTGTGCTTTGAGGTAGTCACGAATTTGTCCCCCTACTTCAAAAACCACACTTTGATGAATACGCAAAGGCGCTGTCATGGCATAAGCAATGCCATTAATTAATTCCCAACGCTCATCCTCAGACCAGTTTTGATAGTCGGCATAGGTATAAGTTTGTACTAATTTTTCGGCGGTTGACATCGGTAAACCTCGGCTGGCCAGATGCTTTGACTATAGCATACTGCAACCATTGACTTAGGTTAAATTCAGGCTAATCACCCCTAACAAAGATAAGGAAGCCATTGTCGCATTGCGTCATACCAAACGGCAGTAGCAACTCTAGGATCTTAACGCTACCCATTCTGAGGAGAAAATTTTAGTCCCCAAGTTTGCACATAATCGGCGAGCTGAGTTGAGTTTTGATTAGTCATAATGAGTGCAATATAACCATCTGGACGAATTAAATAAGCTTGATTACGAGCAAAACCAGCCTTTCTCACAGCAGGACTATAAGGAAAAAGGGTAATAGTTAATCCAAGTTTTGCCACTAGCTCAGTCAGAGACTTTGAGGGTTCTCCATAGATATGAAGCTGCCAATCGAGACAATTGAGAGACTGGTGATTATCAATTTCAGGGACAAAAGGTAAACGTTCACCAGCAGAAATACGTCCCTGTTTACCTTGGCTCAAGGGGCTATCGGTATAGGCAATACGAATCTGGCTCACTGTTTTAAATAAACTACGTTTAGTTATTGGATAACGCGTTAACAGCTTTATTATTGATGGCACAATGCTCACTCTTAAATAGCGCGTGAACCACCCTTCAGCAGTCATTTTTTGAAACATGCCGTCCGTCGTGTTAATCAATTGCCTTGCAAACTTAATGCGCTCAGGCTCATAAGTATTTAATAGTTTAGCATCTGCTCTATTATTAATCACTTGAGCCAGTTTCCAAGCTAAGTTCATCGCATCACCTAATCCTGTATTCATGCCCTGACCTCCAACAGGTGAATGAATATGACCGGCATCTCCCGCTATAAAACACCGTTCCTCTCGAAAACGCTCAGCTACCCTATGGTGAACTCGATAGGTTGAGAACCAGTTGACAGCTTTCACTTTAATATTCAGTAAATGAGCACTATCTTGACTAACATCGTTAAACGAAATATTTGCTTGTGTGGCAATGGTTTTAGGCACAATTCCTAAAATACGCTGCATACCACTGGTGCGTACTGGCATCATTAACGCTAAGGTGTCTGGTGCAATTCCGACATGCACGTCTTGATTGTTGCGACCAATATCTACATCTGCCACATAAAATAATCCCTCGCTCGTACCACCGCCAAAAGCTATACCAAGAGCCTGTCGCGTAGTACTCCGAGCACCATCACAGCCAACTAAGTAAGATGTCTCTATCTCTTCCTCTGAGCCATCCGGCAAAATGACAATGGTTTTAACGGTAGTTCCATCCTGAGCGAGAGTCTTTAAAGTGGTACTCCATTCCACGTAAAGACCACAAGCAGCTAATTGTTCTACTAAAAACGACTCATGTACATCTTGAGCTAAGGTCAGCAGATAGGGATAGGGACTCAATCCTTGACCCATATTTTTCAATGAAAATTGAGCAACTTTACGTCCATTAACCCCCAGATGAGTGTTTTCAGTTTGCACACCCAACTTAACCAGAGCTTCGCTTAAACCCAATTGACGATAAAACTCTAGCGTTCTTGCTTGTACTCCCATAGCACGCGATTCTTTTATTGGACCAGACTTTTGATCAATCAACCGAACTTGCACACCTTGCCGCATTAGCACTAAAGAGAGCAATAGCCCTGTTGGACCTGCACCCACCACTAATACCTTAGGTTTATCTTTGGCTAAATGAGTAGTCATAGCTAATCTCCACCACCTATTTACATAAGAAGCTCATATGAAAAGCAATTTTGCTTGCTCCATGTATAATAGACTCACCGGTCACTAATGTAAATAAAAGTGACCCTATAGTCATAAAAAACCATTGATTCAATCTGCGGTATCATGTTTATATGGAAAACGAATGCAATCACGAACATCAAGCTCAAAAGCAACGGCGAGGGCGTGGTCTCAGTCCGGCTAAAACGGCCGAAACTCAAACTCGAATTGTCAAAGCTGCTTTTCAGTTATTTATTAGCGGTGGATTTGAAGGCACTCGCATGATCGATGTGGCTCAACAAGCGGGCTTAGGCAAAGGAACCCTCTATCGCTACTATCCAACTAAGGAGGCTTTATTTGAAGGTGTACTCGTGCAAGCTCTTGGCAGTACTGTACAGACACTGCAAAACCCGAACTTAGAACCTACAGGAAGTATTGAAGAAATTCTGCGCCAAGCTATACGCCCCTTTATGGCTGATTTACAAAAATCACATAAGGCTGATTTGTTGCGCTTAATTATTACCGAAGGCCCTCGGTTTCCCAGTTTGGTTGCTGTATATCAACGAGTTGTATTGGAACCTGTTTTATCCGCTATTCAAACCTTAGCTAAACAAGCCAAAGCTAGGGGGGAAATAAAATCTGAAGCTTTGATAGAGTACCCTATGCTGATGCTCTCACCCGGTCTGCTAAGCATTATTTGGAATGGGCTATTTTTAGATCGGCAATTGCAACCTGAAGCATTATTTGATGCTTTTATTGAGCTTATTTTTGTCCAGTCTTAGGTCAGTCATTACACGCTATTGGGATTTTGCGGCAAGATAGTAAATAGGCTAAATATAACGGGCAAACAGCTATGTTTGCCTCTGAAAACTTCGACAAATTAAATAACTTAAGCCTTTTTCAGCCAAGGCACATACATCACTGCCTCACCTTGCACTAATACTTTGCCGTCGTTATCCGTGCAAATAGTGCTTAAGGTCACAATCGGTTTACCTTCACGAATGCTAGTAATTTCAACCGTTGCAGTCACATCGGTATTTAAATAAACCGGAGCTTTAAAATTCAAATTTTGCGTCATGTAAATCGAGCCATTACCGGGTAACTCCTCGCCCATTAACCCAGTAAACATGCTGCCCACTAACATACCGTGCACAATGCGTTGTTTAAATTGCGTGGTCGCTGCAAATGCCTCATCCAAATGCACCGGATTGCGGTCGGTAGACAGTTCAGCATATAAGCGCACATCTTGATCCGTGAATTGACGGGTTACTGAGGCTTTATCACCGACTTTTAACTCTCTAGGCATGACTCTACTCCTTAAACTGATTCGTTGCTAAAAAGCGGTGGGGCACTTCTTCCGCAGTCGCTGTAAATACATCCCTGTACGCTACAAGTTGGCATCCATGCCAACAAGACTGCTCCAGAAGTACCCCACTGCTTTTAGTTCATTCTTTTACATATTCGGGTAATTAGGGCCACCACCGCCCTCTGGTGTCACCCAAGTAATATTTTGTGCGGGGTCTTTAATATCACACGTTTTGCAATGCACACAGTTTTGCGCATTGATTTGGAACCGTACCCCACTCGCATCCTCTACCACTTCATATACCCCCGCCGGACAATAACGCTGGGCAGGCTCAGCATATTTCGGCAGATTAGACTGAATCGGAATGGTTGGATCTTTTAAACGTAAATGGCAAGGTTGATCTTCTTCATGATTGGTATTGGATAAAAAGACCGAGGTCAATTTATCAAAGCTCAACTTACCATCGGGTTTAGGGTAGGTAATCGGTTTGCATTCACTAGCAGGTTTCAATCGAGCATAGTCGGGATGATTATCACGCAAGGTAAAAGGCAATTTACCCTTGAACCAGTTTTGATCTAAATAATTAACCGTACCGCCTAATAGCGCTCCGTACTTATGCAATGCGGGACCAAAATTACGCGAGGACTCTAATTCCTCATAAACCCATGAATGTTTAAAACGCTCGGCATAACCCGTTAAATCTCTGCCACCTTCATCACCTGTCTGTAGGGCTGTAAAAACCTCTTCAGCCGCTAACATGCCCGTTTTCATTGCGGTATGTGTACCTTTGATTTTGGAGAAGTTCAGCGTACCCGCATTACAGCCAATGAGTAGACCACCGGGGAAAGTCATTTTCGGTAAAGCATTAAAACCGCCCTTAGTAATCGCTCGCGCACCATAGGCGACGCGTTTACCCCCCTCTAAGGTTTGGGCAATGACCGGATGATGCTTTAAGCGTTGAAACTCATCATAGGGGCTTAGATACGGATTGGAGTAATTTAAATCAACAATCAAACCGACTACGACTTGGTTATTTTCGGCGTGATAGAGGAAGAAACCACCGCCTGTACCACCGGGCATAGCCCACTTTTCCAAAGGCCAACCAGAGCCATGTACTACTTTGCCTTGCTGATGCTTAGCTGGATCAACATCCCATAACTCTTTAATACCTAAACCATAATGTTGAGCATCAGCATTTGCATCAAGCTTAAATTGTTGATAAAGCTGTTTACCTAAATGACCCCGACTGCCTTCAGCGAAGAGCGTATATTTAGCAATTAACTCCATTCCGGGCGTAAAACTATCTTTAGGCTCACCGTCTGCACCTATGCCCATATCACCGGTTTGAATACCGCGCACACTACCATCGTCATGATAAAGAATTTCACTCGCGGTAAAGCCGGGGAATACATCCACGCCTAATGCTTCTGCTTGTTCAGCTAGCCAGCGACATACATTTCCAAGACTGACAATATAGTTGCCCTGATTGTGCATAGTCGCAGGAATAAACAGATGGGGTAATTTGACCGCCCCCTTTGCACTATGCAGCAAATAAAGCTCATCCTCCGTCACCGCTACATTGAGTGGTGCACCCATTTCATGCCAATCAGGAAATAACTCATCTAAGGCACGCGACTCAATCACTGCACCAGAGAGAATATGAGCACCTATTTCTGAGCCTTTTTCGACTAAACAAACGCTTAGCTCTTGCCCTGCTTCATTGGCTAATTGTTTCAAGCGACACGCCGCCGCTAAACCCGCCGGTCCACCACCGACAATAACAACATCAAACTCCATTGAATCCCGTTCAATTGCGCTCATATCTGATCTCTCTAGCTCGCCTCACGATGGGCTGTGGGCTTGATAATGGCAGTAAGTTTACGTTAGCGTCAACTAAAAAGTGACGCTAAACGTAGTATTTATTATGATAAATTACGTAATTCTTTGCGTAAAATTTTGCCTACATTGCTCTTAGGCAAAGAGTCCACAAAGACAATTTGTCTTGGGCATTTATAGCTAGTCAATAATTGACGACAATGCTCCTGAACCTCTTCAACCGTCAAACTAGGGTCTTTTTTAACGATAAAAGCTTTGACGATTTCACCCGAATGTTCATCTTTTACCCCAATCACTCCCGACTCTAAAATCTTAGGATGGGAGGCTAGAGCATCCTCAACTTCATTAGGATAGACATTAAAGCCCGATACCAAAACCATATCCTTGAGTCGATCCACTAATTTCACATAACCGTGCTCATTAATCACCGCGACATCTCCGGTTTTAAGCCAACCCTCAGCGGTTAAAACTTTGGCAGTTTCAGCGGGGCGCTGCCAATATTCACGCATGACTTGTGGACCACGTACCCATAACTCTCCGGCTTCACCTATCCCTAATTCATTACCCTCTAAATCATGTACGGATACTTCAGTAGACGATAGGGGCAAACCAATCATGCCGTTATACTCTTGCAAATCGACCGGATTAATACAGACCGCAGGTGAGGTTTCAGTTAAACCATAGGCCTCTAATAACACCACTCCCGTTAACGCTTTCCAGCGTTTAGCGACGGCTTCTTGTACCGCCATGCCGCCCCCTAAAGCGACTTTTAATTTTGAGAAATCGACTTCTTCAATACCTTTGGCATTCAAGAGCAGATTGAATAAGGTATTGACACCCGTAATAAAGGTAAAAGGATAGCGCTTTAAATCTTTAAGGAAGGTAGGGACATCACGCGGATTAGTGATAAGAATATTATGCGCACCGATTTTAATCGCAAATAAAGCATTCGCGGTTAAAGCAAACACATGATAGAGCGGCAAAGCGGTAATGAAAACCTCTTTGCCCTCCTCTAAATAATGCGTCGTCCAACTAGAGGCTTGCAATAAATTGGATAGCATATTGCGATGGGTTAATACCGCCCCCTTAGCAACCCCCGTAGTACCCCCCGTGTATTGTAAAAAGGCAATATCCTGATTATTGAGTACGGGGTCTTGGTAACTATTGAGACGCTGGCTACCTATTTTCAAAACCTGCTTTAGCTTTACTGCTTGTGGCAAAGAAAAAGCTGGAACCATTTTCTTAAGATAGCGCACCACAAAATTAATCAGTAAGGATTTAAAGCCACCGACTAAATCACCCACCTCAGTGGTAATAATGGTTTTGACCTCAGTACGTGCTACCACTTTTTCTAGTACATGAGCAAAGTTTTCTACAATGACAATGGCTTGAGCACCAGAATCTTTAAGTTGATGCTCTAATTCATTGGCTGTATAGAGAGGATTAGTATTAACAACAATTAAGCCTGCACGTAATGCACCAAATAATACAATAGGATATTGCAATAAATTGGGCATCATAATGGCGATGCGGTCGCCTTTTTTTAATTTAGCCTCTTGAGTTAAATAAGCAGCGAATTGGCGCGTAAGCTGATCCGCTTCGCTATAACTTAAAGTTTTACCTAAATTACTAAAGGCAGGTAACTGACTGAATTGCTGAGTGCTGCGGCGAAATAAATCGGCTATTGAGCTGTATTGGTCTGGGTCAATATCTACTGGCACACCCTCAGGGTAATGGTCTAACCACACTTTTTCCATGATGCGTCCTCCTCTTAGCGTTGTAATAGTTATCAGTATACGGATTATCAAGAATTAAGGAACAAATCCCCCAATAGCTGGTGTCCGGGTGCTACCGCATAAGACGTTAAATCCGTGATACCCTCCTCAGCCAATACTTCATCATCGATATAGAAGTGACCGGTCACTGTCTTATCACGTTTAAAAATAGCACAGGCTGCATCCGCTAGAATGTCGGGCTTACGGCAGTACTCCGGTTTAACCCTATCACCTAACATCTGAATCGCAGCGGTGTAAATCACGGTACGTGGCCATAGTGCATTGACAGCAACCTTACCCTTAAACTCTTCTGCAAAACCTAAGACACACATACTCATGCCATATTTAGCTATGGTATAGGCGGTATGATGTTTAAACCATTTAGGACTCATGTCTAAGGGAGGAGAAAGCATTAAGATATGGGGATTTTCAGCCTTTAACAGTTCCGGCAAACAGGCTTGTGAGGTAGCGAATGTGCCGCGAGCATTGACCTGATTCATCAGATCATAGCGCTTCATTGGTGTGTCTAGCGTGCCGGTTAGATTAATCGCACTAGCATTATTGACCAAAATATCGATACCACCAAAAGTAGCGACCGTTTTAGCTACTGCTTCAGCAATTTCATCTTCATTACGAATATCGACCTTTAAAGGTAAGGCTTTACCGCCTGCTTTTTCAATCGCTTCGGCGGCACTGTAAATCGTGCCGGGGAGCTTAGGGTGGGCTTCAGTCGTTTTAGCGGCAATAGCAATATTAGCACCTTCGGAGGCGGCTTTTAGTGCAATGGCTAGCCCAATCCCGCGACTGCCTCCGGTAATGAAAAGGGTTTTACCTTGTAAAGTACTCATGATGCTTTCCTTTTATTCACAAATGCAGTCACCCGTTGGGCGAAATCGGGCGTTAACATACAACCCGCAAAGCTTTGTTGCTCTGCTGTTAGTTGTTGCTCTAATGAATGACCACTGGATTGATTGATTAAGCCTTTAGCCTGTGCCAATGCGTGTTGAGGGACTTGAGCTAAACGTTGTGCTAATAGCAAGGTATTTTCGGGTAATTGCTCTACAGGGACTACTTGATTGACTAGACCCATTTGTAGCGCTTGCTCAGCGTTATACACATCATTTAATAGCGTCACGGCTTTAGCGCGTTTTTCGCCAATCATACGCGGCAAAAAGTAAGTAAAACCACCATCGGGCGATAATCCCATTTGGCAATAAGCGGAAGTCAGTTTTAAATCAGCGCCCGCAATGGCTAGATCACAGGCTGCTAATAAACTCACCCCAAAACCTGCCACCGCTCCCTGTGCTGAAGCCAGCACAGGTTTACGAATCGAGCGAATGAGAGTAATGGTCTCGTGCACTAATGCAATAGCCTCCAATCCAGTTTGGTGGCGCTCATCCTCTGGCATAGTCAAGGTGCTCGCGAAATACACCAAATCGCCCCCCGCCATAAAATGACCTGCATCACCTTTAATGACTATACAGCGTACTTGCTCATTATCTTGTGCTTGTAACAGTTCGGCCTTTAATTGCCGCGCCATATCCAGTGTCAAGGCATTTAAAAAGGCTGGGCGACTGAGCGTCAGAGTCAATATATTTTCATGTAAATGCGGTTTAACAACGATTTCCATAATTAGGACTCCTTAGAACGCTTCGTGGTTAAACTGCATTAAAGTCTGACTACCCGACAAAATCGCCGATAGCAGCGCTCCTGTTTGCGGTAACAGTTTTGCAAAGTAAAACTGAGCGGTATCTAGTTTAGCCTGATAAAACTCGGCTTCACCTTGTCCACGTTTAGCCAGTGCAATCTCAGCCATGCGTAACCACATATACCCTAGCGCTACTAGAGCAAATAAGCGTAAGTAGTCAGTAGCCGCTGCTGCTGCTTCATCGGGATCTTTTAAGCCTTGTTGGGCAATAAATCCGGTCGCTTGTTGTAAACGTCCGAAGGCTTTCATTAGCCCACCAATCATCACTTGTAACTCATCATTACTGTCAGAGGCTTTGATCTCTAAATACTCACTCACTTCGTGGAAGAAGGGGCGTAATAAGCGTCCGGTATTTTGTGCCATTTTGCGCCCCACTAAATCGAGGGCTTGAATCCCATTAGTACCTTCATAAATAGGGGTAATCCGTGCATCCCGCACAAATTGCTCCATACCCCATTCACGAATGAACCCATGACCACCATAAATTTGCACTCCAAGATTAGTCACCTCCATAGCACAGTCAGTCATGAAAGCCTTCACAATCGGTGTCATTAAGGCTACAAAATCATCTGCACTTTGCTTTTGTTTGGGGTCAGTGGCTCGTACCGATTCGTCTAATTTACGCGCTACCCAAATGGCCAGAGCACGATTACCCTCGGTATAGGCCCGCATGGTCAATAACATGCGGCGTATGTCAGGATGTACGAATAAAGGGTCAGCAGGTTTTTCAGGTTGGAAGGGTGCTTTTAAAGCACGACCTTGTAGACGATCACGCGCATACGCTACGGCATTTTGATAGGACACCTCGCACAAGCCCAAGCCTTGAATCCCCACGCCTAAACGAGCAGTGTTCATCATTTGGAACATCGCCTGCATACCCTTATTCAGAGTACCGACTAAATAGCCTGTGGCTTCATCAAAGTTCATCACACAAGTCGCTGAGGCTTTAATCCCCATTTTATGCTCAATCGAACCACAACTCACACCATTAGGTGCACCTACCGAACCATCAGCATTGACTGAATACTTAGGGACTATAAAGAGACTAATGCCTTTTATTCCCGCTGGCGCATCGGGAGTACGGGCTAGCACTAAATGAATAATATTGGTGCTTAAGTCATGCTCACCGGCTGAGATAAAAATCTTAGTACCGGTCACTTTATAAGAACCATCGGTTTGAGGTTCTGCTTTAGTACGCACTAAACCTAGATCAGTCCCACAATGCGGCTCGGTAAGGCACATAGTGCCACTCCACTCACCGGTGACCATGTTAGGGAGATAGGTATTTTTCAGCTCATCTGTGCCGAATTTGACTAAGGCGTTATAAGCGCCTTCGGTCAAGCCCGGATACATACCAAATGACATATTAGAGCTGCAAATCATCTCCTCAACCATCATGCCAAGAGTTTTAGGTAAACCCTGACCGCCATAGGTAGGATCGGCCGTGACTGCGCTCCAACCATTTTCACAAAAGGCTTGATAGGCTTCTTTAAAACCTTTAGGAGTAGTCACCGCACCATTATTAAAATGACAACCTTCCTCATCACCCGACTGGTTTAAGGGTTGCAGTACGGTTTCACAAAACCGTCCTGCTTCTTCTAAAATACTATCGACTAAATCAGCATCGACCTCTTCCAACCCCTTTAGAGATTGAAGCGAGCTTGAATCAAATAATTCTTGATAGACAAACTGTAAATCGCGTAAGGGTGCTTTATAAGTAGGCATGATTAGTTCCTCAAGGGTTTACCAGTGTCTAACATATGTTCAACACGCGCTAAGGTATCGGGATGATGGACGAGTGTCATAAAGGCAGAACGCTCTAACTCTAGTAGCTCATCCTCGCTTACTGTTTCGGTTATATCAGTATCGCCACCGCTTAATACTTCAGCTAATTGCAGAGATACCACTTCATCGTGCGGGGTGGCTTTACCCATTTTACGGAAGTCAGTAACCGCCATTTGCATCGCCACTTTAGCGGTTTTACCCGGAAGATTGAGTTCAACAGGTGCGGGAGTTTGATACCCCTCAACCATAGCCAGAGCACGCGCTTTAGTATCGGCTAATAAGCGATTACGGTTCATAGTGATTTTGTCGGCTGGACGTAAGAACAATAGCTCTTGTGCTTCTTGTGCCGACTTAGCTACTGTTGCCGTGCTAATCATTTCAAATACTTTAGCTACCGCAGGCATAGCCCCGCCCGGACGTTTGGGATTAGTGACCCAGCGTGTGAGCATTTCTTTACATCCTCCCCAGCCCGGAATCAAACCGACACCCACCTCAACTAAACCCATATAGGTTTCAGCGTGGGCTTGAATTGCATCACAATGCAATAAAATTTCACATCCCCCCCCTAGTGCCATACCCGAAGGTGCACCCACTACCGGGAAAGGCGCATATTTCAGTGCTTTATAGGTATCTTGACCGCCTTTGACCATCGCCTCGATTTGATCCCAAGTGGCAATATTAGCGCCAAACAACAACAAACCTAGGTTCGCACCGACTGAGAAATTAGAGCCTTCGTTATAGACCACTAAGGCTTTATAGCTGCGCTGTACTAAAGTAATGGTTTTGCCAATCATGTCCATGATTTGCGGATCCATTGAATTCATTTTGCTGGTGAATTCTAGGCAAAGTACCCCATCGCCAATATCCCAGACACTAGCCGAACCATTTTTAAGGACAGGTTTAGAGCGTAATTTAATATCAGAGAGGAGTAACACACCCTCTGCACGCGCTAATACTTGATACGTACCATCGGTGTTTAAATACTCTAATTGACCGTTTTGAACCCGATAGAAACTACCTTTTTCGGCTGCTAACCCCACTAAAGCGGGAACGGGTAATCCTTCTGCTTGTAAGCGCTCCGCAAAGTTTTTTGCACCTAACTGATCGATCAATTCAAAAGGACCATATTTCCAGTTGTAGCCTAAGCGCATAGCCTCATCGACCGCAGGAATTTGGTCAGCAATTTCAGGCACTAAAGACGCTGCATAGGACAAGACTTGAGAAAGCACTTTCCAAGCATAAAGACCACCCTTATCAGCATGCGCCACTAAAGTAGCCAAGCCTGCTCTGGATTCTTTTAAACTATCTAAATTGGCTTCAACCGAAGGAGCATATGCACCTGTTTTAAGATTGAGCGACTCTTTAACTTTTTGCCCACCCGCACGATTAATACGGTAAAACCCGCCTTTGCCTTTACGTCCGGTGTAACCGTCTTTAATCATGGTATGGATAAAATCGGGGATAATGGCTTTGGCGTGGAAAGCATCCTCTGGAGCTAAAGTACGTTTCATGCTTTCCATTAAATGCGGCATAAGGTCAATACCGACTAGATCAGATAAGCCAAATACCCCTGTTTTAGGAATACCCATCGGTTTACTACCGACCGCATCGGCTTCTTCTACGGTCAGACCTAAATTAACAGCTTCTAAAATAGCGGTTTGAATCCAGTAGATACCAATACGATTCGCGATAAATCCGGGGGTATCTTTACAAGGAACCACACCTTTACCTAAACGCACATCCGCAAACTGCCGAATAGTATTGAGTACTTCAGCTTTAGTTTTGACGCCACCCGTAATTTCCAATAAACGCATATAGCGCGGTGGATTAAAGAAGTGCGTAATTAAAAAATACTCGGCAAAACTATCAGGTAAACCTGCCACTAAATCCTGCAAGGGAATAGTGGAGGTATTAGACGACACAATGGCATCGGTACGGCGCACTGCATTAATTTTTTGATAGAGGTTTTGCTTAATATCCAAGCGCTCTATAACCGCCTCAATTATCCAATCACAATCCGCCAATAGGCTCATATGATCTTCAATATTGCCCGTTGTAATGAGTTTGGCATTACGAGCACTCATGAAGGGGGCAGGGTCGGCTTTGAGCATTTTCTCGACGGCTGTTTCAGCGACCACATTACGGTTAGTCGCATCTTTAGGCACTATATCGAGCAGGACAACAGGAATCTGTGCATTAGCCATATGAGCAGCAATCCCCGCCCCCATGACGCCCGCACCTATAACGGCAACTTTACGGATGTCCATTTACACAGCCTCCAGAATAGTCGCAATCCCTTGACCGCCCCCAATACATTGAGTGGCTAGAGCAAATTGCTTACCTTCACGTTTCAAGAGACTCGCTGCCTTTCCAGTAATCCTTGCTCCGGTTGCACCTAAAGGATGACCTAGTGCAATCGCACCACCATCAAGATTGATTTTGTTCATATCTAAATTGAGGTCACGAATGCAGGCGAGAGACTGAGCAGAGAACGCTTCATTGAGTTCAATAATATCTAAATCATTGACGGTTAAACCTGCACGTTTGAGTGCTTTTTGGGTGGAAAGTACTGGGCCTATACCCATAATTTCAGGTGCGCAACCTGAAATAGCCACACTGCGAATCCGTGCCAAAATAGCTAAGCCATGTGCCTTAGCAAACTCTTCACTACAGACTAAAGTGGCGGATGCGCCATCAGTTAACGGTGAAGAAGTGCCGGCGGTAACAGTACCGTTTTCATCAAACGCTAGTTTCAAACCCGCTAAGGTTTCCAAAGTGGTTTCAGGGCGAATGCAACCATCTTCAGCCACTGAGCCGACTGCAACGATTTCATCGGCTAATTTGCCTGCTTGTTGTGCTGTATAGGCTTTCTGATGACTAGCGACCGCAAATTGCTCTTGTTCGGCACGGCTAATATTATAGAGTTTGGCGAGATTTTCGGCGGTGATACCCATGCTCATATAAGCACCGGGCATGTTGGCATATAGTTTCGGATTAGGTGCTGGATTAAAGCCACCCATATTGACGCGAGTCATAGATTCCACACCCGCACAAATAAACGCCTCTCCTGCGCCTAATTGAATCGCACCAGCGGCTTGATGGATGCCTTGCATAGAGGAGCCGCAAAAACGATTAATGGTCACACCACCAATGGAGAGAGGTAGCCCAGCCAGTAACACCACTAAACGGGCTATATTGAGTCCCTGCTCGCCTTCTGGAAAGGCACAGCCGAGCTGTAAATCTTCAATATGATTAGGATCAATTCCGGTTTTAGCGATTAAACCCTGCACAGCGGCAGCGGCTAAATCATCAGGTCTTACTTTGACTAGCCCACCTTTTTTAGCCAAAGTAAAAGGCGTGCGGGTATAACCTGCTATCACAACTGGTTTCATAAAACGCTCCTAACGTAATTAATTTTAACTATTACTTATGCTTTGGTGACTGGTGTCTGAGCTAAATGCTGCTGACAGTCTGCCTCAATTGACTCTAGTTCGTGCAACATAGCGGCTAAATCCTCTTGCTGGCGTCGCAATTGAGCCGCTTTTTCCTGTACGCGTGTTAATAGGAATTGCATCTGGGTAACTTTAGTCATATCTAATTGATATAAATCTAAAAACTCACGAATCTCATCTAATGAAAACCCTAAACGCTTACCACGTAAGGCGAGTTTCAAGCGTGCACGATCTTGATAGTTATACACACGATTAAGCCCGACGCGCTGAGGATTGAGTAAGCCTTTATCCTCGTAAAAGCGAATAGCTCGTGCTGTCATACCTAGCTCAGTAGCCAATTCAGAAATAGTCCAAAGTTTGTTTTGCATATTGGGTGCATCAGTAATTGAACTTCACCGATACTAGAATACCATAACGTTAACGTCAACTTGCACTGCAACAATATAGGGTTATTGACACAGTATTAAAAAGATAAATTTTAATTTTGTTGCACCGCACTATAATCGCTATATTCGTTATCTTAAAGATTAAAAACATGGCTCAAAAAACGATTGAACTTGCCTTACAAGGTGGTGGTGCTCATGGTGCATTGACTTGGGGGGTACTAGACCGTCTCTTAGAAGAGTCTGAATTGACCATTGAGGGTGTTAGCGGAACCAGTGCTGGCGCTATGAACGCAGTAGTACTGGCTGATGGATTAGAAGCTGGAGGACGAGAAGGAGCACGGCAAGCGCTGAGCGAGTTTTGGAGTAATGTTAGTAAAGCCGCTCTCAACAGCCCTATTCAACGCGACTTTTGGTCTCGCTTAAGTGGCACTTGGAGCTTAGCAAACTCGTTAGGCTATATCTTATCAGATCATCTGTCGCGCATGTATTCACCCTACCAACTTAATCCACTAAATATCAATCCTTTACGTGACTTAGTGAGCACTATTATAGATTTTGAGCGTGTCAATACCTGTCGTGCTATTAAAATTTTTGTGACCGCTACAAATGTCCGCACGGGACGTCCTAAAATATTCCGCCAACCAGACATTAATGCCGATACGCTGATGGCTTCTGCTGCGCTGCCCTCTATGTTTCAGGCCGTTGAGATTGAAGGAGAAGCTTATTGGGACGGTGGCTATACCGGTAATCCTGCTCTATTTCCTTTAGTTGATGAGTGCGCGGCCCGCGATTTAGTATTAGTGCAAATTAACCCGTTTGTGCGGCCAGATGTACCTAAAACCGCTCACGATATTCTCAATCGCCTCAATGAAATTACGTTTAATAATAGTTTATTGAAAGAACTAAGGATGATCTTGCTACTCCGTGATTTTATTGAGCAGGCGGGTATTGAAGACCAACGCTATCGTGAAATGCGCCTACATAATATTCATGGGGATCAGGCTTTATTAGATTTAGAGGCTTCTAGTAAGCTCAATGCTGAGTGGGCTTATTTAAGCTATTTACGCGATAAAGGACGCCAACTGGCGGATCAGTGGCTGGCTCAAACGTGGGATGACTTAGGTGTGCGTTCGACTTTTGAACCTGATTGGCTAACTCAAGATACCGTACAATCTTTTACTGGCTCTAATGCTACCACCAAAGGAGTGAGTCTATGATGGGTTTACTAGGCGTATTATTAGCATTAGGGCTACTCATTTGGCTGGCTTATAAAGGCATGAGTATTTTAGTTTTAGCACCTGCCATGGCCTTATTTGCCACACTCTTTGCCGTAGGTACTCCGTTATTAGCTACCTATACGCAAGTTTTTATGTCCTCTTTAGGGCAATTTATGGTGCAATACTTTCCTCTATTTTTATTGGGCGCTTTATTTGGCAAGCTAATGGAAGATAGTGGAGCCGCTGAATCAATTGCTCAAGGTATGGTGCAACGCTTAGGTTCTAAGCACTCTTTATTAGCGGTGGTATTAGCCTGTGCGGTACTCACTTATGGAGGTGTATCGCTCTTTGTGGTCGCCTTTGCTATTTACCCTATAGCCGCAGCACTCTTTCGCCAAGCAGACATTCCTAAACGCTTGATACCCGCCACCATTGCGCTAGGCGCTTTTACCTTTACTATGACCGCATTACCCGGAACACCTGCAATTCAAAATGCTATTCCTATGCCATTTTTTGGTACAACACCTTTTGCCGCCCCCGGATTAGGCATTATCACTGCCTTAGTCATGTTCGGCTTAGGCCAATGGTGGCTCAATCGTCAAGCCGCTTTAGCACGCGCTCAAGGTGAGGGTTATGGACAACACTCAGAGCCTCAATCGGTTGAACAGCGCGATGCTGCACTCTTACCTGCGTTCTACCTTGCTTTACTGCCTATTATGGTAGTGATTGCATTAAACTACTTAGTGAGCACCTATTGGATACCCGCCATGGATACTGGCTATCTTAGTGAGGCACGTTATGGTGCTACTCAAGTAGAAGCGGTGCGCGGCGTTTGGTCTATTATTGTATCGCTCACACTCGCTAGTCTATTAATCCTAGTGCTTTTTTGGTCGCGCTTTCAGACCGTTATGAAATCCATTGCACAAGGAGCTAATGATTCCGTCTTGCCTATTTTTAATACGGCTAGCTTAGTCGGTTTTGGTGCAGTGATTGCGGCATTACCTGCCTTTGAATTGATTAAAACCTTTGTAGACAATATCGGTTCGGGTAATCCCCTCATCTCCTTGGCTATTGTCACCAATATTTTAGCTGGTATCACGGGATCAGCTTCGGGTGGAATGAGTATTGCGCTCCAAACACTAGGTACTGACTATTTACAATTAGCACAAACTTTAGGCATTAGCCCCGAACTATTACACCGTGTCACTACGGTTGCTACAGGGGGGCTGGACAGCTTACCGCATAATGGCGCAGTGGTCACTTTATTAGCTATTTGTGGTCTCACACATCAGCAAGCCTATAAAGACATTTTTATGGTTGCTGTTTTATTCCCCATTATTGCATTGATTTTATTAATTATACTGGGAACGCTGTTTGGTTCTTTTTAATAGCAACGGGGCTTGAAAATTTCTCAAGCCCTATACCTAGCCATGAGCAAGATTACCAAAGATACTTGTTCCTGCTAACGCGATGTAAACCTATTAAGGTATCGCTGATTTATGCTTTCAACCACTGAGCCACGTCTTTAGCAAAATAGGTCAAAATACCATCCGCCCCCGCTCGCTTCATACCTAGTAGTGACTCCAGTACACACGCTTTTTCATTAATCCAACCATTGATACCAGCTGCTTTGAGCATGGCGTATTCACCACTGACCTGATATACATAAGTTGGAACCTTAAACTCATCTTTTACGCGACGCACAATGTCCAAATACGGCATTCCGGGTTTAACCATCACCATATCCGCGCCTTCTTGCAGGTCTAAAGCGACTTCGTGCAGTGCTTCATTACTATTCGCTGGATCCATTTGGTAGCTGTACTTATTGCCACCTTTCAAATTACTTGCTGAACCGACTGCATCACGAAATGGACCATAAAAACTCGATGCATATTTAGCCGAATACGCCATAATGCGCGTATTAAGATGACCGTGTTGCTCTAATACATCACGAATTTCACCAATACGCCCATCCATCATATCGGAGGGAGCCACAATATCCGCACCAGCCTCGGCATGGGATAAGGCTTGTTTGACTAAAGCTCTGACGGTTTCATCATTGAGAATATAACCCGACTCATCCATCAAACCGTCTTGACCGTGTGTAGTGAACGGATCTAAAGCTACATCAGTCATAACACCTAGTTCAGGCACTGCTTGTTTAATCGCACGCACGGCACGTTGCGCTAAACCTTCGGGATTCCATGCCTCCTCAGCACGCTCGGACTTGGCTTCTTGGGGTGTGACCGGAAATAAAGCCATCACGGGAATACCCAAGTCATGTGCCTCTACTGCCTGCTCCACCATCAGATCAATACTTAAGCGCTCCACGCCGGGCATAGAAGCAATTGCTTCACGCCGATTATTGCCCTCTAACACGAAGACTGGCCAAATTAAGTCATTGCTAGTTAATACATTTTCACACATTAAACGCCGTGAAAAATCATCTCTACGCATACGACGCTTACGGGTATACGGATACATTCCCAAATATGAAGTCATGAATGCCCTGCTTTATAGACACTTAATCAAAGAATAAACCCTATTTTGCATCGCCCGTCTTAAAAATCCAACGCTTAATACAGCCTTTCTAAAAGAACTGAGCTATGATTAGGATTATTAATAAGCATATTGATAATCTACTCTAAACACAGCAGTAGGTTGGTTAAATAAGCACTACACTTAGATCAGAAACTCGGTTTTGTAATACGTAAAATCAAACTAGATAGCTATTTTATCTGTTACTTAGCGTATTCATCACTTAGATTAATTTAGCATACTGTTATTAAAGTAAGGTTTTAAGTAGATAAAAAACTGCTAAATGATTGAATAGGTTCATTTAAAAGCCACAGACCCTATTCACTATTAGCCTATCACTATCTGCTCTAAAGATCATAGGAAACTCGTTTAGTGTTGTTGAGGTTTAGCCCTGCTCCTCAGCACCTAACTTGTTTAAATTTGGATCAACTAACATCATTATTGAATAGGTTAGTGAACACAACTCAGCCAATCAACGACCGATGGATCAAATGAGGGTCAACAATAGCTTACCCCTAGTTCATTGGCTGACTCGTGCCATGTTTTGTAATCCCTAACGATAGATAAGGTATTCTTCAAGCTATGAAAACTGAACAACGTAAATGCTGTTGCGGCGGTCTACCCGCACTTTGGTGGTGGTTACTCGCTCTATTAGGGGCTGGATTGCTCTACCTAGGGATGATAGCGAATAAACAAAACCCTATCGAACAAGACTTGACTCAACGCTCTACTGAAACCTTGACTAAGCTCGGCTACGATTGGGTAAAACCGGTAGTCGATCAGCGAGGACGTGACGTATATCTCTCTGGTATTGCCCCTGATGAGGCTAGCCGCACTCAGGCTATTCAAAACGTTCAAAATCTCTATGGTGTGCGCACGGTAGATGCTTCTGGCTTAAAAGTGGCAGGTGATCCGGTGGTTAATACCTCCACTGCTGCTAATAATACGGCTGCTGGTGCAGGAACTTTAGCGGTAGGCACAGCGTCTGGTCTGATCACAGCAGGCGCAGAATCTAATCAAAACGCTGCTACTGCCAATACTACGGCTAGTGTTGCTAACACAACTACTACAGCCACACCGGATGCAACTACTCCAGCAACTACCTCAGCAACCAATACTGCGTCTACTCCCAATGCTCCAGAGGCTAATGCTCTAGCTACTACCACGGCTGCGGTTGATGCTAATGCAACAGGTACAATGGCTGCTCCGGGTATTCCAGAGGGCAATGCCAATGGTAATGCTCCTGCTCCGGTAACAAACGAGCCTAGTACTGTAGCCACTACTACAGCAACCGAGCCAACAACTCAAACACCAGCGACTGCTAGTGCAACAACACCTGAAGCAACCGTGACTACAGAGCCTACTACGCCAGCTAGTGCTCCAACCGTTGCCACTAATACCACCACGAATACACCTACTCCTGCTGCTGGCACGGCTGGTAATGCAAATACCACGACAACTCCTTCCTCTGAGCCCATTCAACTCAATACCCCTACTGCATCCACTCCGGCTGCTGAGGCTAACAATGCTCAAGCATTAGCACCTACTTCAGAAGGAACTGCTACTGCTACTAATACTACTGCTACCGCCACACCTGAACCTGTGGTAGTCCCTGAACCAGAACCTGTTGTGGTATTAGATGACAAACAACAAGTGTGCCAAAACCGTTTTAGCCAAGAAATGGGGGATAAAACCATTCAGTTTAATGTAAATAAAGCTGTGATTAGCCCACGTAGTTATCCTTTACTCGATATACTAGCTGCGATTGCTCAGGAGTGTGCGGGTGTCTTAGGTAATTTAAAAGTTGAAATTGGTGGACACACCGACAGTGACGGTGATGAGGGCTATAATCAATTATTGAGCGAGCAACGCGCTGGTGCAGTGAAACAATACTTAGTGAGAAAAGGTGTCGATACAGCGTTGTTAACAGTTAGAGGATACGGTGAATCCCGTCCTGTTGCGTCCAACCTAACAAGAGAAGGTCGCGCTCAAAACCGTCGTATTGAATTTAAACTCAAGTAAAGGACAACGTAATGCACTATTTATTAGTCAATTTGTGGCCTTGGCTACTGCTGGCATTCGTACTCGGCCTAATTCTAGGCTGGTTCTTCCCTCGTAAACGGCGTGGAGAGCGTTCATGAACTTCAATTTCTTTCATCTTGAGTCTTTAGCCCTATTATTAGCTGCACTCTTATTGGGGTACTTAATTGGACGTTGGTTAGCTAGCCTCTTTTGTCGCACTAAACACGCTGTGAAGGTTGAGGAGAGTTATACAGGTAATCCCTATAATCTTGATGACACACCTCGTACTAATGCGGCCCTAGATGCAGAGAGAACGCGTCTATCGACGGTGAGTAGCGCTCGTGTGGTCACTAATGACAATGATCAGCGCACCCCTTCGCCTGCTAGTCGTGGCGTTGCCACCGAGTCAGTTCGACTCAATACCGATTTACCTAATACCACGTTAAATCCCCCTCATTTAGACATTGATACGCCTAAAATGGCGGTGAATACCTTCACCACTGAGCTAGACTTACCGAATCCAGAAGTAAGACAACCTAGACTGAATACCGATGCTTTGAGTAAAGCCGCTTTAGCCACAGCAGGTGCTGCGGCCGTGGGAATTGGTAGTAAATTATTAGGTGACAAAGAAAAAGCAGATATCGCTGATGTTAATCTAGATATTAGCGCTCCTAAAATAGACGCACCTAGTATTCCAGAGGTTACACTGGACTTACCTGAGGTCGGTGTGAATGTGCCTGACCTTAATCTGAGCAAGCCAACAGTTGATCTGGAATTACCGCCAGTCTCTGGGCATAAGATTGATTTAGACATGCCTGCTCCAGATTTCGCTGGTCATGATATAAAACTTCCAGAAATTAATCTTAATACGCCCTCTCTCGATACTCGCTTGCCAGATATTACAGCACCTAATGCGCATGTTGAGCTTACGCGCGGAATAGCTGGGATTAGTGCTCCTAGCATCGATACACCTGATTGGGTAGTACAACCTCGTGCAGCAAGTACAGTCACAGCACCTGAAGTAGCCGTATCTGTTGTTGCGCCTGAAATAGCAGCACCTATTGCTGCACCTGAAGTAGCCGTACCTGCTTGGGCACACATTGCAGCTAAAGATACTCCCGATGGCGTTCCCTATTGGGCACATTTCACCGCTAAAGATACTCCAGACGGCGTTCCCTATTGGGCACATTTCACCGCTAAAGATACTCCAGACGGCGTTCCCTATTGGGCGCATTTCACTGCTAAAGATACTCCAGACGGCGTTCCCTACTGGGCACATTTTACCGCCAAAGATACTCCAGATGGCGTTCCCTATTGGGCACATTTTACTGCTAAAGAATTACCTACTTTATCTGAGATCGTAGCCACTACTCATACCCGTGCTGATAGCTCTGAAGCAATTAACCTCAGTAGTGTATCAAGTGACAAAGAGATTATTGATCAAGTCACTGACTCTTCTAGCTTGTTTGGCTCACTCAAAGCAGGTTTAGCCTCAGCAGGAGCAGTCGCTATCGGCGTTGGCTCCACTCTGATGGATAAAGTCGTAGACGCTAAAGATGCGGTAGTCGACAAAGCCGTAGAGGTCAAAGACGCCGTTGTTGATACAACAGAAAACGTAGTCGACGCCGCAGGCGATAAACTTGCTGATGCTAAGGAATCTGTTGTTGATACTAGCGAAGCTGTGGTGGGTACAACAGAAAACTTAGTTGAGGCTACTAC
The DNA here is from genome assembly GCF_016711335.1 of Thiofilum sp. NCBI lineage: Bacteria > Pseudomonadati > Pseudomonadota > Gammaproteobacteria > Thiotrichales > Thiofilaceae > Thiofilum > Thiofilum sp. The sequence goes on along the minus strand of NZ_JADJTF010000001.1, from coordinate 2,163,702 downwards.
CGATAGACTAGCAGATGTTAAAGAGGCTGTAGTCGATAAAACGGAAGACTTAGTAGAAGCGGCTAGCAACAAGGTTGCTGATGCTAAAGACGCGGTAGTGGATACAGCAGAAAACGTAATCGATGCCACAGGCGATACACTTGCGGATGCTAAAGAAGCTGTTGTTGACGCCAGTGAAAGCGTTGCGGATACAACAGAAAACTTAGTAGAAGCGGCTAGTGACAAGCTTGCTGATGTAAAAGACGCGGTAGCCGATAAAGCAGAAGCGGCTGCGGAATCCGTGGAAGATACCTCTAGCTCACTGTTTGGCTCACTCAAAGCAGGTTTAGCCTCAGCAGGCGCGGTAGCACTGGGCGTGGGTTCTACTTTAGTAGATAAAGTCGTAGACGCTAAAGATGCGATAGTCGACAAAGCCGTGGAGGTCAAAGACGCTGTGGTCGATACCGGTCACACGGTTGCGGATAAGGCTGAAAATGCTGCTGAAGTAGCTATTGATACAGTGGCAAATGCTAAGGAAACCGTGGTTGATAAAGCAGAGGACTTGGTTGAAGCGGCTAGTGACAAGGTTGCTGATGCTAAGGAAGCTGTCGTTGATACCAGCGAAGCCGTAGTTGATAAAACGGAAGACTTAGTTGAAGCCGCTAGCGACAAGGTTGCTGATGCAAAAGACGCCGTTGTCGATAAAGCAGAAGACTTAGTTGAAGCGACTAGCGACAAGGTTGCTGATGCAAAAGATGCGGTAGTGGATACAGCACAGGTAGCAACGGAATCCGTGGAGGATACCTCTAGCTCACTGTTTGGCTCACTCAAAGCAGGTTTAGCCTCAGCAGGCGCAGTAGCACTTGGGGTCGGCTCTACTTTAGTAGATAAATTCGTAGACGCGAAAGATGCGGTAGTCGACAAAGCCATAGAGGTCAAAGACGCCGTGGTCGATACCGGTCACACGGTTGCAGATAAGGCTGAAAATGCTACTGAGGTAGCTACTGATACAGTGGCAGATGCTAAGGAAACTGTGGTTGATAAAGCAGAGGACTTGGTTGAAGCGGCTAGTGACAAGGTTGCTGATGCTAAGGAAGCTGTCGTTGATACCAGCGAAGCCGTAGTTGATAAAACGGAAGACTTAGTTGAAGCAGCTAGTGACAAGGTTGCTGAAGCGAAAGATGCGGTAGTGGATACAGCACAGGTAGCAACGGAATCTGTGGAAGATACCTCTAGCTCACTGTTTGGTTCACTCAAAGCAGGCTTAGCTTCAGCAGGTGCAGTAGCACTTGGGGTGGGTTCTACGCTCGTCGATAAAGTCGTAGATGCTAAAGATGCGGTAGTCGACAAAGCCGTAGAGGTCAAAGGCGCCGTGGTCGATACCGGTCACAGCGCTGCCGATACAGCAGAAAACGTAGTCGATGCCGCAGGCGATAAGCTGGCTGATGCTAAGGAAGCTGTTGTTGATACTAGCGAAGCTGTGGTGGATAAAACAGAAAACTTGGTTGAAGCGGCTAGCGATAAGGTTGCTGATGTAAAAGATGCCGTGGTAGATACAGCAGAAAACGTAGTCGATGCCGCAGGCGATAAACTTGCGGATGCTAAGGAAGCTGTTGTTGACACCAGTGAAAGCGTTGCGGATACAACAGAAAACTTAGTTGAGGCTACTAGCGATGAACTAGCAGATGCTAAAGAGGCTGTAGTCGATAAAACGGAGGACTTGGTTGAAGCAGCTAGTGACAAGGTTGCTGATGTGAAAGACGCGGTAGTCGATAAAGCAGAAGCGGCGGCGGAATCCCTGGAAGATACCTCTAGCTCACTATTTGGTTCACTCAAAGCAGGCTTAGCCTCAGCAGGTGCAGTAGCGCTTGGCGTGGGTTCCACGCTGGTCGATAAAGTCGTAGATGCTAAAGATGCGGTAGTCGACAAAGCCGTGGAGGTCAAAGATGCCGTTGTTGATACCGGTCACACGGTTGCGGATAAGGCTGAAAATGCTGCTGAAGTAGCTATTGATACAGTGGCAGATGCTAAAGAAACTGTCGTTGATACTAGCGAAGTCATGGTGGATAAAGCAGAAGACTTAGTTGAGGCGGCTAGCGACAAGGTTGCTGATGCAAAAGACGCTGCTATTGAAGTCAATGACTCTGTTGCAGATAAAACAGAAAACTTGGTTGAAGCGGTTAGCGACAAGGTTGTTGATGCTAAGGAAACTGTCGTTGATACCAGCGAAGCTGTGGTGGATAAAGCAGAAGACTTAGCTGAAGCGGCTAGCGACAAGGTTGCTGATGCAAAAGACGCGGTAATCGATACCGCAGAGGCAGCAACGGAATCCGTGGAAGATACCTCTAGCTCACTGTTTGGTTCACTCAAAGCAGGCTTAGCTTCAGCAGGTGCAGTAGCACTTGGCGTGGGTTCTACGCTCGTCGATAAAGTCGTAGACGCTAAAGAGGCGGTAGTCGACAAAGCCATAGAGGTCAAAGACGCCGTGGTCGATACCGGTCACAGCGCTGCCGATACAGCAGAAAACGTAGTCAATGCCTCAGGCGATACACTTGCTGATGCTAAGGAAGCTGTCGTTGACACTAGCGAAGTGGTGGTCGATAAAGCAGAAGACTTAGTTGAGGCGGCTAGCGACAAGGTTGTTGATGCGAAAGACGCGGTAGTGGATACGGCAGAAAACGTAGTCGATGCCGCAGGCGATAAACTTGCGGATGCTAAAGAGGCTGTAGTCGATAAAACGGAGGACTTGGTTGAAGCAGCTAGTGACAAGGTTGCTGATGTGAAAGACGCGGTAGTCGATAAAGCAGAAGCGGCGGCGGAATCCCTGGAAGATACCTCTAGCTCACTGTTTGGCTCACTCAAAGCAGGCTTAGCCTCAGCAGGTGCAGTAGCGCTTGGCGTGGGTTCCACGCTGGTCGATAAAGTCGTAGATGCTAAAGATGCGGTAGTCGACAAAGCCGTGGAGGTCAAAGATGCCGTTGTTGATACCGGTCACACGGTTGCGGATAAGGCTGAAAATGCTGCTGAAGTAGCTATTGATACAGTGGCAGATGCTAAAGAAACTGTCGTTGATACTAGCGAAGTCATGGTGGATAAAGCAGAAGACTTAGTTGAGGCGGCTAGCGACAAGGTTGCTGATGCAAAAGAAGCTGCTATTGAAGTCAGTGACTCTGTTGCAGATAAAACAGAGGACTTAGTAGAAACTGCCACTGAAAAGCTCGTGGATGCAAAAGACGCGGTAGTGGATACAGCAGAAGCGGCGGCGGAATCCGTGGAAGATACCTCTAGTTCATTATTTGGCTCACTCAAAGCAGGCTTAGCCTCAGCCGGCGCAATAGCACTTGGCGTGGGTTCTACGCTCGTCGATAAAGTCGTAGACGCTAAAGATGCGGTAGTCGACAAAGTCGTAGAGGTCAAAGACGCCGTAGTCGATACGGGTCACACGGTTGCAGATAAGGCTGAAAATGCTACTGATACAGTGGCAGATGCTAAGGAAGTCGTGGTTGATAAAGCAGAAGACTTAGTAGAAGCGGCTAACGATAAGCTGGCTGATGCGAAAGCAACTGCTACTGATACAGCAGAAAACGTAGTCGATACCGCAAGCGATACACTTGCTGATGCTAAGGAAGCTGTCGTTGATACCAGCGAAGTCGTGGTTGAGAAAGCAGAAGACTTAGTTGATGCGGCTAGCCACAAGGTTGCTGATGTGAAAGACGCGGTAGCCGATAAAGCGGTGGCAACTGCGGAATCTGTGGAAGATACCTCTAGCTCACTGTTTGGCTCACTCAAAGCAGGTTTAGCGTCAGCAGGTGCAGTAGCGCTTGGGGTGGGTTCTACGTTCGTCGATAAAGTCGTAGATGCTAAAGATGCGGTAGTCGATAAAGCAGTGGAGGTCAAAGACGCCGTGGTCGATACCGGTCACACGGTTGCGGATAAGGCTGAAAATGCTGCTGAGGTAGCTATTGATACAGTGGCAGATGCTAAGGAAACCGTGGTTGAGAAAGTAGAGGACTTGGCTGAAGCCGCAGGCGATAAACTTGCAGATGCTAAGGAAGCTGTCGTTGACACTAGCGAAGTCGTGGTTGAGAAAGCAGAAGATTTAGTAGAAGCGGCTAGTGACAAGGTTTCTGATGCAAAAGACGCGGTAGCGGATACGGCAGAAAACGTAGTCGATGCCGCAGGCGACACACTCGCGGATGCTAAAGAAACTGTGGTTGATACCAGCGAAGCTGTGGTTGGTAAAGCAGAGGACTTAGTTGAAGCCGCTAGCGACAAGGCTGCTGATGCGAAAGATGCGGTAGTGGATACAGCAGAAAAGGTAGTCGATGCCACAACCGATACACTTGCTGATGCTAAGGAAGCTGTCGTTGAAGCAGGTGAGGCAGTGGCTGATAAGGCTGGAAATCTCACCGATGCAGCCAGTGATAAACTTGCTGATATTCGCAGCGCTGTTCCTCCTACTGTTGGTATAAAAGCCTCTGGTACAGAAACTATGGTATCTGGCTATGATAAAAAAATCTTTAGCCCAGACCTGCCGAGTTTCCGCATTAATCCTCATAGTGTGCAGCCTACTAACACGCCTATTACACCTAATGAAATGCCCACCATCAGTGTGCACCTCTCAACCAATCCTAACAAAACACCTGAAACGCCTAATGATTTAGTCGCTAAAGGTGAGGAACTATTAGGTAAGGCAAAATCAGCCCTGCATGGTTTTGCGGAGAAAAACCCAGACTTAGTTAAAAAGGCTGAGCATCTGAGTGAGCAAGGTTTAAGTCTGTTCGACAAAGCGCGTGGTTTTGCTCAAAAGGCAGTACACAAGCTAGAAGAAGGTATTCAACGCCTTGATGACAAAGACTCCAACGATAAAAAATAACTCGTTAGAATCTTTTACCTAGCTAAAGGGAGCTAATTTCATGATTAGCTCCCTTTATTCATTTTAGACCAGTAGACAGATTTGCTTTTTAAAAAATCAACTTAAAAATCATTAGTTTGCTGCTTGATTTTCACACACCATTAAATCAACAAAATCTATTTTAATTGCTTCTCAAACCATATACAGACTTACTAAGAACGTGTTAATTTAATTGCACTTGCACAGCTTCTCCCTATGAACTACTCACAAATAACATAGTCATTAATTAGACTACGGAACGAAAAACCCAATTTTCAGACTTGCCAAGTAAACCTTGGGGAAACACCCATATGAACACTAGAACAATGCTTCAATCTTGGTTATATCGTCTGCTCTTGCTATTAGCCTTGGCGGGTTTAATGGCGGGTTGTCAAGATGACACTAACACCTCTAATGCGACTGCTAACACCAATACAGCGATTGCTAATGCGGCAACGGCTGCAACCAGTAATACTAATACGGCAAATGCCGCCGATTTAAAGCCTTGGACGGAATGGGTAAAGACTTATCCTCAAGGTATTTTAAGTCGCACTACACCCCTCTTAATCACCTTCCGCCAACCTATTGTGGCCGCCGATCAAGTAGGTAAAGCAGCCGATACGTATATCAGTATCAGCCCAGCTGTTACAGGCAAAGCTACGTTCGATACAGATAGCAGTATTACCTTTATACCTGAAAAAGCATTGAACTCAGGGCAAGCCTATACCGTAGCTTTAAAATCCAATGGTTTACTCAATATTCCTGCTGATCTCGCACCTATTGAACTTAGTTTTAAAACACCTGCTTTAGAACTTGATGTGCAAACCGATGGTTTAGTGCCTAGCACTCAATTTCAAAATCAGATGCAGCTCAATGGCACGGTTTATACTTCTGACTATGCAGAAGACTTAACTGTTGAGAAAATTCTTCAAGCCACCGTCCAAAATAAGACCTTACCGATTAGTTGGGAACACAACGGTGCAGGCACTGAACATCGCTTTACCGTGAATGCGATTCCACGCGAAACCTTTGCGACTGAATTAGCGCTTGCTTGGGATGGTACTGGACTGAATGCCAGTGGTACGCAGGCTAAGGGTCAAAAAACCGTAGCTATCCCTAGCCAAAAAACCTTTAATATCACTCGCATTCAAACCGAAACCTCTACTGAGGGTGGCAAACCTTATATTAGTGCGACCTTTTCAGATCTGCTAAATCCCAGCCAAGACTTAACAGGTTTAGTACAACTCGATAGCGACAAAATTCGCACTCAAATTATTGGTAATCGCATTTCTGTTTACCCTAGCGACGAGTTGGAAGCAGGAGAACACAAACTCATCATTAATTCTGGTATTCAAGCGGCTAACGCAAGTTTAGGTAAATTACCCGCAACCCTAGTAGAAACGATTCGCTTAGAGCCGCCTAAGCCAGCAGTACGCTTTGTGGGTAAAGGCAGTATTTTACCCGACAATCAAACTTTAGAAATTCCGATTGAGGTACAAGCAGTGAATGCGGTACAGATCACCGCGTTTGAGATCTATCCTGATAATATTCCGCAATTTTTACAAACCAATGATATTCATGGCGATAACGATACGGGGCGCGTAGGGCGTTACTTATGGCGTAAAACTATTCCTTTGAAAGTAGCTAATCCGAATCAATGGAGTCGCTTTACCTTAGATGCCACTGAATTACTGAAAACTAAACCCGGTACACTTTATCGTCTACAACTCTCGGTAGATCGCCGCCATTCTGCGTTTCAATGTCCTCCCACTACCACAGCACCCACTAAAGCTGATGCGCCTTTGAAAAACTATGAGGATGATGGCGAGCGTCAAGCCAGTGGCTGGGATGGTATTGCCGACTATTACGCCAATGCCAATAGCGAGCAAGAATATGATTGGGAGCAACGCAATAATCCTTGCCACGATAGTTATTATTATTACAACGATGATAAAACTAAGGGTGGGCAAAATTTCCTTGCCAGCAATTTAGGCTTAATGGCTAAGCAAGAAGGTAATGGTATGGTGCATGTGATTGCTACCGACCTACGCACAGCTACTTCGGCGGCAGGCGTGCAGCTAGAAATCCGCAATTTCCAAGGACGTAGTTTAGGGACTGCGACAACCGATGACAAAGGCTTTGCCTCTATTCAAACCCCAAGCACGCCCTTCCTATTAGTCGCCAAACAAGGCGCTGATACGGGCTATTTAAAATTAAATGCTAATAGTGCTCTGTCTATTAGCCAATTTGATGTCGGTGGCGAAGAGCTACAAAAAGGCTTAAAAGGCGTGTTATTCGGTGAGCGCGGGGTATGGCGTCCGGGCGATGATATTTATATGACCTTTGCCCTACAAGATCGCGCTAAAACCCTACCGACTAATCATCCTGTGACCGTGCAACTATTTGATCCAATGGGTAAAGTCAAACAGGTACAAACCAATAAAACCCCAACTGGTCCTTTTTATACCTTTAAATTACGCACCGATGAAGACGATCCTACAGGTAACTGGTTAGTCAAAGCTAATTTAGGCGCGAGTACCTTTGATAAGACTATTAAAGTCGAAATGGTACGTCCTAATCGCCTCAAAATCGATCTGAGCTATGGCGCTGAAGCCTTACATGGCTATAAACCCTTACCCGATGCTAAGTTGTTTGCTCAATGGTTACATGGTGGCAAAGCTAGCAATCTCAAAGCCGATGTGAGTGTACGCCTACGCGAGAAAACCACTCAGTTTGGGCGCTTTAATGATTATGCTTTTGATGATCCCGCTCGCAGTATGGATAGCGAAGATCAGCAATTAGTCGATGGTCGTTTAGACGCTAATGGCTATTTAACCTTTAATAAAGCCTTCCAACCTGAAGAACCCGCCCCCGGTATGCTCAGTGCGTGGTTTACCAGTCGCGTGCATGAAGAAGGCGGCGGTTTTAGCATTACCAAGCAAAATCTTGATTATTATCCGTTTGAAAACTACGTCGGTATTAAGCTTCCTAAAGGTGATGCTGAGCGTGGTATGTTGCTGACCGATACACAACACACCGTTGAAATCGCTAGCGTAAATGCAGACGGTAAAGAAGTATCACTTCCTCAAGTAGAAGTCACTTTATACAAAATTGAATGGAAATGGTGGTGGGATAAAACGCCAGAATCTTTAGCTGAATATTCGGACTCTAGCCATAGCAGTAAATTGCAACAAGCGGTGGTGAGTACTACCAATGGACGTGGTACTTGGAATTTTCAAATTAACTACCCTGATTGGGGACGCTATTTAATTCGCGCTTGTGATCTAACAGGCAAACACTGCACAGGCAAAACCGTCTATGTTGATTGGCCGGGTTGGGCAGGTCGTGCACAAGAAGAAGGATCAGGAGCGGCGGCTATGTTGCGCTTTGCTAGTGATAAAGACACTTACAAAGTGGGCGAAACTGCTAAGCTTCAACTCCCTGAAGCGACTAAAGGTCGTGCACTCTTAACCGTAGAAAATAGCTCACAAATACTTGATCAACGCTGGTTAGAACTAACGGGTGAACGTACTCAAGTTGAAGTGCCTATTACTGATAAAATGGCGCCCAATGTCTACGTCAGTATTGCCCTATTGCAACCGCATCAAAACAAAGGCAATGACCGTCCGATTCGTCTGTACGGCATTATTCCTTTGAAAGTAGAAAATCCTAGTACTCTATTACAACCTGTGATCACCGCAGCCGAGGAATGGAAACCCACTACCCCACAAACCTTCACCGTGAGTGAGCAAAGTGGTAAAGCGATGAACTATACCCTTGCGGTAGTAGATGAGGGTTTATTAGGTCTGACTAAGTTTGAAACGCCAGACTTGCACAAATCGTTCTATCGCAAAGAAGCCCTTGGCATTAAAACGTGGGACTTATTTGATGATGTGATTGGTGCTTATGGTGGTCAATTAGAACGCATGCTAGCCCTCGGTGGTGGCGATGAAGCACAAATTGACGATGCCGCCAACAAGCCTAAACGCTTCCCTCCGGTGGTGAAATTCTTAGGTGCATTCACACTAGAGGCAGGTAAAACACAAGAGCATACGGTGGAATTGCCACCTTATTTAGGGGCGGTGCGCATTATGCTAGTGGCTGCACAAGATCAAGCCTATGGCAAAGCTGAAAAGCCCGTGTTTGTGCGTCAACCTGTGATGATGTTGTCCTCACTGCCACGTACTCTCAAAACCAATGAAACAGTACAAATCCCACTCACTGTGTTTGTCGGTAAACCAGAGGTGAAGCAGGTCAAGATTGAAGTCAAAGGTGATGGTGCATTTGCTTCTATTCCAACTCCTATTACCGTTGATTTTGCGGATATGGGCGAAAAAGTAGTCTCTGTCCCTGTCAAAACAGGTAATACCCCGATGGCGGGTAAACTGCAATTTATTGCCAGTAGTGGAGCTGAAACCAGCCAACACGAGGTTAATATTGCAGTCCAAGCGCCCAACTTACCTAGTATTCGTTCCGTCATGTCTACGATTGAACCACAAGGCACTTGGTCAGCTACCATTACACCTCACGGTTTAGCGGGTACTAATCAAAGTACTTTAGAAGTTTCTGCGATTCCGGGTTTGAATCTTGATCAACATTTGGATTATTTAATTAACTATCCACATGGCTGTTTAGAGCAAACCACTTCTGCTGCTTTCCCACAATTGTATTTGCCTAAGCTCTTACAATTGCCACCTGAACAGCAGCAAAAAGTTGAGCGCCATATTAAACATGCGATTGACAAAATGGGGAGCTATCAAGCCGCTAGTGGCAATCTCATGTACTGGCCCGGTGCAAATGAAGCGAATGATTGGGCTAGTATCTATGCAGGTAATTTCCTGATTGAAGCGCAAAAGCAAGGTTATGCCGTACCTACTACCCTGCTTTCCAGTTGGATGCTCTATCAAACCAATCAAGCTCAAGAGTGGACTGCTGCGGCTACCCCTAATGAAGACACCAGCCATATCCAAGCCTATCGTTTATATGTATTGGCTTTGGGTGGTAAACCTCAGTTAGGAGCCATGAACCGCTTACGTGAGTCTGGCAAAGCCAATACTCAAGCGCGTTGGTTGCTAGCGGCTGCTTATCAGCAAGTCGGTCAAGCAGAAGCAGCGACCCAACTCACTCAAGGGTTAAATGCTGCTCAAGCTGCTAATCCCACTCCTGAACAAACTTTTAGCGGTAAATTGGGTAATTTAGGGATTCAATTAGAGACTCTCTTGGCACTCAATAAAGCTCAGGACGCTGATGCACTCATTCAACAAATGGCGATTGAGTTAGCTATTGCTGAAAATGCCAATACTCACGATCTGTCTTGGGCGTTAATGTCGATTGCACATTATCTGTCTCAATCAGGGCAAGCGCTTAAGGGGCAATTGAGTATTGATGGTGCAGCAGCAAGCGCATTAAACGCAGCACAATCTCTACTCACTCAAACGCTAGCTACAGGAGATAAACCCTTTAAGGTCGATCTACGCAATGAAGGCGAGCGCAAGCTGTATGCTACCGTATACACCAAAGGGATTGCCGCAGCAGGCAATGAAGCGCCTGAAAGTAAAGGTCTAACTTTACAGATGGAAGTGGTGAATAGTGCTAAACAAGTGGTTTGGAGTAGTCAGACTATGAGTGCTACCCCACTGCAACTAGCTCAAGGTCAAGACTATAACGTGGTAGTCACTATCACGAATAGTACGCCTAAAGCAGTGAAGCGCGTTGCCTTAAGTACGCTTGTACCGTCCGGCGTGGAAATTGGTACACCGGCTGAGGCTGCCAAAGTGGGCTTGAGCTATCAAGATGTGCGCGATGATCGGGTATTGAGCTACTTTGACCTCAAAGCAGGTGAAAAGAAAACTATTACTGTACCCGTTAATGCTGCTTTCTTAGGTGAGTACTATTTCCCAGCGGTGAGTGCTGAGGTGATGTATGAACCTAATAAGCGTGGGCGTACTGCGGGATTACCGGTGCAGATTGTGAAAACAGTCAACACACCCGTACCCGCAGCACCTGCACCTGCTGCAACTAACGCACCGACTCCAGCCAGTACAGCACCCACACCTGCTGCACCTGCCGGAACGGAGTTAACTAATTAGGTAAATGGAGAAATAAAAGTAGGCACGCATTTCTTCCGCAGTCGCTGTAAATACATCCTTGTACGCTACAAGTCGGCATCCATGCCGACAAGACTGCTCCAGAAACACATGCCTACTTTTATAGTACCCCGACTTATCTGATAACAAAGTACTCATACTAAATTTAGTACGAGTACTTTCCTGCCCTACTCCTGCCTAAACTCCTATGACTAGCCTAATGTCTAATAGCAACTCACCTAAAGCATCTCAGCCCTCACCTCGACGCCATTATTGGCTAATAGCTTTACCTACTTTGCTTGTAGTACTGATGGGGTTTAGTGCTTGGTGGTACTGGCTCGCTGTACCGGATGAGTTATTTGCTGCTCCCACCTCCAATGTGGTGCTAGATCGCAATGGCAAATTACTCAGTGCACAAATTGCCGAGGATGAACAATGGCGCTTTCCTGATATTGATCATGTACCCGATAAGTTTGCGACGGCTTTAGTTCAATTTGAGGATAAACGTTTTAATACTCATTGGGGTGTTGACCCTATTGCGCTTTTGCGTGCTACTTATCTCAATCTCAGTCAGCGCCGCGTGGTGAGCGGAGGTAGTACCCTTACCATGCAAGTGATTCGCCTATCACGTCACAATCCACCGCGTACTTTAGGCGAGAAACTATTGGAGATGGCACGAGCCTTACGCTTAGAAAGCCTTCTGACTAAGGATGATATTTTAAAACTCTATGCTAGCCATGCGCCTTTTGGTGGCAATGTGGTCGGCTTAGAAGCGGCGGCTTGGCGTTATTTTGGGCGTGATCCAGATCAACTTTCATGGGCTGAAAGCGCTATGTTAGCGGTATTACCTAATAACCCCGCTCTGGTGCACTTAAATCGTAATCGTCAGCGCCTGCTAGATAAGCGCAATGCCTTATTAAAAAAACTCTACGAACAACACTACCTAGCTGAACTCGATTATAAGCTAGCAATAGCTGAGCCTTTACCCGATGCACCCCATGCTTTACCTCGGTTAGCACCACACTTATTAGACACACTGTCTTTAAAGCAACGTGCAGGACAGCGCTTTCACACCACTTTAGATGCCACACTGCAAAGCCAATTACAAAACCTTACTCAACGCACAGGTGAACAACTCGCTCTTGAAGGGGTGAATAATCTAGCCGTTTTAGTGATTGATAATAAAACCTTTGAAGTGCGTGCCTATATGGGTAATCGTCCTAATGTAGATACGCGTGCAAATGGACATGCGATTGATCTGATTCAACGCCCGCGCAGTACGGGCAGCACCTTAAAACCGCTCTTATTTGCCTCGATGCTAGAGCAAGGCATGATTGTGCCGGACTCACTGATTGCGGATGTACCGATTAGCTATACCGGATTTACGCCGCAAAACTATGATCGCGCTTATCGGGGGGCTGTGCCTGCACATGAAGCGCTAGCGCGTTCACTCAATATTCCGGCGGTGAATATGTTGAGCCAACACGGTGTGCAACCCTTTCAGGTTTTTCTCCAGCAAATCGGCATGCAGCATCTCAAACGCTCAGCACGCGATTATGGTTTGAGCCTCATTCTAGGGGGTGCGGAAGGGTCACTGTGGGATATTACTCATTTGTATGCCAATCTTGCTTATTTAGCTGCACAAGAACCCTATACCACCCCGCGTCACTGGCAACGAGCAAAACTGCTATCCACACAAAGCACAGATACAGGGCGTATTGCTAGCCTCTCTACTGCTAGCGCATGGCTTACCTTGGAAGCATTAGTCGAGGTAGCGCGTCCGGGTGATGAAGGCTATTGGGAAAAATTCAGTAGTAGCCAACGAGTAGCATGGAAAACCGGAACGAGTTATGGTCATCGTGATGCGTGGGCGATTGGTATTACTCCTCTGTATACGGTTGGTGTGTGGGCGGGTAATGCTAGTGGTGAAGGGCGTAATGGGTTAACTGGAACATTGAGTGCTGCGCCGCTACTATTTAATACGTTTAATCTCTTACCCCAAAGTCCTGACTGGTTTACTAAACCCGAATGGCAATTAAGTAAAGTTGCTGTGTGTCAAGACGATGGTTATCTAAGCAATGGTCAGTGCGCAACCAAGCTAGTCAATGCGCCTAATAGTGGACGCTTTACTCGCTTAAGTCCGTATCATCAACGTATTCATTTAGATAGTACCGGACAGTGGCGCGTCACCAGTGACTGTGAAGCGGTGTATCAAATGCAAACGCGCAATTGGTTTATTTTGCCGCCTGATCAAGCCTATTATTACCGCCAACATCATGCAAACTATCAGCCCCTGCCTCCCTTTCGAGCTGATTGCCAAGGGTTGGATACCACTCAAAGTGAAGCGATTGCTCTAGTTTACCCGCGCCCCAATACGCAGATTTACCTCCCGCGCGAATTAGATGGTAAACGTAATCAAGTGGTATTTCGCGCCGTACCGCGTCGCCCTGAAACCTTGCTGTATTGGCATTTAGATGACCAGTTTGTGGGTACGACTCAAACTTTTCATAGTCAAGCCATGACTGTTCCGGTAGGTGAGCACAAGGTTGCGGTGGTGGATGAAATAGGTAATCGAGTGGAGCAAAACTTTCAAGTACTCTATGGCGAACAACAATAAGGCTAGTATTAAACCAGCCTTATTAGTGAAGTTACTTTATTAGAAAACTCCATTATTAATAAAGAACTCTTGAATAATTAGCTGCTTATCCGGCTCTGCTCCGGTGGTATAAAGCGGAAACCAATTAGAATAGTTTTTATAACCACGCTCTTGGTAAGTCGTTGTCGCATCGGCTTTATTCAGCGTTTTACTGATCCAATTACCATTATTGTCTAAAGCGCGTTCTTCCTTACTTAGGAGGTTATAAACACCACCACCCTTGGTATCCTGTTCTTGAGTAATGGTGATTTTATTGGCGCTGGCTATTAGGATTTCACGCTTATTTTGATCGACTTTTCCATCGCCATTATTATCTAATTGTTGTACATAATAAGTGCGATTCCCTGCATTGTCATAGTTGGCTTGGTAAGCCTCCATTGCATCCCAAACTTTATCGCTATTGGTATCTTTAAATTTTTTACTATCAATCACTCGCCATTGGGGATCATATTTTAATAAGGTCTGCTCTGTAATAACTAATTCATTACTTTGCTCAGAAAGGTTTTTAAAGGTGATAGTTTTAGTGAGATTAGACCAATCCATCGTTGAGCTAGATTGAGCGACTATTTTACCTAAGTCATTTTTAGTTTCAGTGGAATAACCTAATGATCGACCTAAAGCATCATATAAATAGTGCGTAGTATCAGTCAATTTTTCCCTTGTCACTATTTCTGATAACGTCTTGTTAGTATAGGAGTAATCATGAGATCGACTCATGATCAGAGTTGGTTCAACATAGGAAGAGTTAGAATGACTATAGATAACTGAAGTTAAATAACCATAAGAGTTATAATCGTAGTTTTCTGCATACTTTTGAACAACACCTTGCTCTGGGTCTATATCTTTGTGGCTAAAATAAGTGATCCAATTATTCTGATTATAATCTGCTTTCAGATCTAAAGTTATTTTATCTCCACTGACATCATAATCTATAATAAACTCCTGCTTAGTTGCTAGTGAGCCTAGTGGATTGTAAGAGCTAATTATTTTCATATCGAAATCAGTAGGCAACGCTGAGAGTAGGCGATAAAAGAGTATCTTTTTAATCAGTTGCTGCTTAGTTTCATCGAAATCATATACTTCAGCCGTGCTGCGAGCTAAGGTGCTACTATCAGTATAATCGCGCCAATCACTCGCTACTTTAGGGATGGTCGGCTTTAGACCTAAGCCATTGTATAAGTAATCCAAAACCTTAGCATAGTTCATTAAAGGTTTACTATCTCCCCATAAACCCTTCATGCGCCCTTGACCGATTAAATATCTAAAGGTTGGCTGATAATTAAAATAGCGACTGGAGTGAGTTTTAAAATCAAGTTGTTTATCTTGCGCTAGCGTGTTGAATAACGCAGGAATAGTCACCCCATTAGTGGCATTGCTATCCTCATCCAAGGCTTGTAAAAAGGCTGCAATATTGGTAGCCGCCTCAAATGGAATAGGTAATGCCTTATTTTCTGGCATGGGTAAATTATTATTTTCTATAAACCGTAATACTTTACTCGTTTCAGCTTCACTCACAGGCGGCTTTTCAAGCCCTACCAAATCAAAAGGTGATAATTGTGCTTTGGCTAGTGCTTTACCTAATTGAATACCTCCTATATTAAAACTCTCTGTACACGACAAAACCACTAACTTATTGATTTAGCATGTTTGTCATGGAGATGGTGAAAGTCCACCGCTCCTATGTTTTACTCTCTAGTTACCACACAGGAGAGCAAAATGGATCTGAGCGATGGACTACGTGACAGTTTAAAAGCCCACTTGAGTTGGGGCAAGCCCCGTTTGGATTGTTTTGTGGGAATGCTGCAGGACTTGCTGAGTGCGCGACAAATGAATTTGGCGTTGTTGGCGGTACACATAGATTCTGACACCGACATTGGTTCCCGCTATCGACGGATGCAACGCTTTTTTAGCCAAGTGTTCTTTAATTACAATGACATTGCCCATTTTCTTATGGGAATGTTCGCCTTTAGTGGTCAACAATACTACCTCACACTCGACAGAACCAACTGGAAATGGGGCAAATCCAACCTCAATCTCCTGACTTTGGCGGTTGTTTACCAAGGTGCGGCTATCCCCGTTTACTGGATGGTGTTGAACAAACGCGGTAATTCTAACCAACGTGAACGTATTGCCCTGCTGCAACGATTTATCAGCCAATTCGGGCGCAACAACATCTTGGGTGTGTTGGCTGACCGTGAGTTTATTGGTGGTCAATGGTGGAAGTGGTTGTCTTCCAAAGAGATTCCCTACTTGATTCGTATCAAGGGTAATCAGTTGATGACCGACAAACACAAAAAGAGGCGCATGTCCGCTCGCTGTTTGCCAACCTCAAGCCGGGTAAACGGCGCGTTCTCCGTCACCGTCGCGACGTTAGCGGGGAATGGGTTTGGCTCAGTGGCTCAAAGCTGCCCAGTGGTGAGTTGTTGATTATCGCCAGCAACCACTACACGGCTGATCCCATTGGCACTTATCGGCTACGTTGGGAAATTGAAAACCTGTTCCAATGCTTGAAAGGGCGTGGTTTTCACATGGAAGCCACTCACTTCACCAAACCCCTCGCATCAAAAAGATGATGGCGTTGCTTGCCATTGGCTTCTGTTGGGCGCACAAAGTCGGCGAATGGAAGGAAAAAGCCGTCAAGCCTTTGAAGACGAAAAACATGGACGCAAAGAGCAAAGTGTCTTCCGTTACGGCTTGGACTACTTGACCGATTTATTGAATGGAAGGGTACGGGAAAAAGTGGATAGGCTTAGGCTGCTGCTTCTGTTCCTTTGTCCACCACAATTCATGGCGATCGAGGATGGACGGATGAAACTCAGGCGATTTTCTTTTGAAAAAGATTCAATGAGTTAAGCGAATTGTCGTGTACAGAGATTAAAACTAACACTTTCACCCTCTAGATATTTAAACTCACCTGCTGTATTGGTCATACCCGATTGAGTGGCGGTTTGATAACTTAAGCCACTGACTCCTTGAGGCGAGGCAATAAAGGTTCCCGTCAATACTTTTGCTGCAATAGGGCTAGGCGTCACTAATACATTAACAGTATCGGACGCTGGCCAGCCTTGATTATCGGTGACTACTAACTCAAAAGTTAGTATGGTATTAGCGGTTAAATCAGGAGCCGTAAAACTGGCTTGGCTAGTATGGCTATTTTGTAAAGTGACTGGACTGCCTGAGAGCTGCCGCCAGTAATATTGAATGAGTGCACCTTCATTATCTCGACTAGCACTTGCGTCTAAAAGCACAGTTGACTTAGCTAACACTGTTTGGTCTAGACCCGCAACAGCCTGCGGAAAGGTATTAGCAAACTGTTGTTCTATTTTGCTATGCGTTGCTTTATCTAATTGATCTTCACAGCCGCTGGCTAGGATTGACACGACTATTAGGCTTAATAAGCTAGGTAATCGATGTTTAACGCTTGAAAAAAAGGCTAGCATCATAGGAGACCTGTATTTTTATAAATTGGGTATCAACTATATTAATGCTATTTATGATTTTATTTTAACTTGAAAAAGACTAAAGGCTGAATAAAATTTAAGGGTGCTTATAACCAGCACCCCTAACGACTATTCATTGACCATTAAAAGCGTACTGCCATTCCTACATCCCAACGATTCACGGGTTTATCTAGATCATAACGCTCTACATTGGTTAACAGACTAATATTGCGAGTGACATCATAGCCTAGACCCACACGCACATAGGGATCTGTTCCATCCGTATTGAATTGGTGGCTAGTGCCATTCACCGTGATATTTTGCTTATCTTTCCATGCCACAGCCCCTACCCCTAGATTGACACTAGCCCGTGAAGCTATAGGCATACGGTATTGCAGACCTGCGGTATAAGCACGATCATTACCGCGTTTGGTGGTTGCATTGGCGACATCTTGAGCTACTTGAGCAGAACTTTTGCCCGCAGGTGCAGTTAGAGTAGCGTTGAAGTCGGTATTACCAAAATCTACCGCACCCACATCCAGCGCCCAACGCGGGGTAAAATGATATTGCAGCGCTAAACGCCCACTAGATTTTTTAGTCTTGCCTACCGAGGTAGTGATACCGGTATAGCCCTGTGAAGTTAATGCAGCGGTATCAATACTTGCATTTTGTTTTGCTTCACCTCCGGTAAAGACCACACCAAAGCGTGCTTGAGGATAAGCGACACCACCGCCCCCTAGTCCACCTGCTAATACACTGGTGCTGGTGGTTAAGGTGAGTGCTAATAAGAGTAATTTTTTCATAATATTATTGTCCTTAGAAGGTATGAGTTAGCGCTTAAGTACTTGTATCCATTATAGTAATCATATAGCTCATTACTGAGCTAGTAACTATGAGTTTAGTGCATAATGGTTATAGATGAAGATTACATGCAAAAACGCAAGGAAATTTCAAAGACTCATGTTAGTAAGCTTTTATGACACTTGGATGTCTATACGAAGTATTTTTAGCTACCAAGGAACGATTAATGAGTGAAAATAGCGGATAACAACTGCCATAATTGATTGCCTTTAGTCACTAATAAGTTAGCAAGTACTAAAGGCAACTTCATAAAAACCAAATTATAAATCTACTATTTAATTTTATTCACCAACTGGCGCAGTGCATTAATTTCAGTAGTCAACTCTATTTGCATACGTTCAATTTCAGCTAAGATTTGTTGTTTTAACTCATCCGCTGAAGCCTTATTGTCTACAATACTATCCAACTCAGCTACCGCTTGAGAAAGAATAGGAGAAATCTCATAAAACTCCTCGGTTTTACCGCTACCACTATCAATCACCCGTACATGGGGCGAACGACCAATGCTATAGCTACGCGTAATCGGTAACAGCGAACCTTTAGGGCGTTGATATTTAATTTTCAATACATCGGTAGCGGGCGCTACATGATATAGAGTATAGCCTGTAATCTCTTGCGGATTTTGTACGCCCATTTGCGCTAAATGTGGATATTTACTTATCATTAGGATTAACCTTGTTCTGCTAATTGTGGACGCAGAACTATAACACTCGCCACTCCTTTCGGGAATGCCCACCACCAACGCTTGAAATATAGGCTTTCATCCTTGATATACTAGCCCTACGCTGCTTAGCGCAAGCATGCGACACTAGCGCCTAATTCTGAACCTGTTTTAAGATTTTGACCTATGACACTGGATACGTTTGATCATGCCATACTGACTTTATTGCGCCAAAATGCACGCCTGAGCATTTCTGAAATCGCTAAACAGGTCAACTTATCGCGCAGTGCCGTGAGTCAACGTATGACACGTCTAGAACAGACTGGCATTATTACGGGCTATCATGCTGCACTGAGCTTATCTTCTAGTGCCGTGCGTGCTTATTTAATCGCTATTTTTCAAACGCCTAATTGTCGCTCTTATGGCAAACGTCTAGGCATTTATCCAGAGGTTAAACACGCTCATTCTGTGGCAGGGGATTTGGATTTATTGATTTTTGTGGAAGCGCCCAGCATGGAGCGCTTAAGTCAGATTCGAGATGAAATCAGCGCGTGGTCCGAGGTAAGTAGTATTAAAACCTACCCTCTACTAGCGGATGTACTCGGCTCCTGTCCTTAGCCGAGTACTTCTCAACTGCTAACGCGTAGCAGCGATACACTCTTTCACTAGCTGAGCGCCTTGATAAATCAACCCACTATACACTTGCACCAGTTTAGCCCCAGCGTCTAATTTAGCTTTAGCATCTGCTCCAGAGCTAATACCGCCTACTCCAATAATCGGCAATTCATGTTTTAAGTGCTGATAAAACTCGGCAATCACCTCAGTGGAGCGTTCCGTTAGAGGTTTACCACTCAAGCCACCTTTTTCTTCGGCATAAGACATACCCTGAACCTTGGTGCGATCTAAAGTGGTATTGGTAGCAATCAAACCATCCATTTGTGTACTTAATAACACTTCCGCAATACCAGCAATATCACTTTTTTCTAGATCAGGCGCTACTTTCACCGCCACCGGAACATAACGTCCGGTTTGATCCGCTAATTGCAATTGTGTGTGTTTTAAAGGCTCTAATAATTGTTTTAATTCAGCCCCATATTGCAATGTACGTAATCCGGGCGTATTAGGCGAGGAGATATTAACGGTAATATAATCAGCATAGGGGTAAACGGCTTGCATCGCCCTTTGATAATCACTCAGCGCATTTTCAACAGGAGTATCAAAGTTTTTACCAATATTAATACCTAAAATACCGGAGTATTTTTTTTGTTTGACCTGATTAATTAAATACTCTACACCCTCATTATTAAAACCCATACGATTAATAATCGCTTCGGCTTGTTTTAGGCGAAATAGGCGTGGTTTAGGATTGCCGGGTTGTGGGCGGGGGGTAATCGTACCTATCTCAATAAAACCAAAACCGAAGGTAGCTAAACCATCAATATAATCACCATTTTTATCCAAACCTGCGGCTAATCCGACTGGATTAGGAAAGGTTAAGCCCATGACTTTGACAGCGCGTCCTTGTAGTGCTTGTGGTTTACCTCTTAAGCCTAGTTGGGTAACGAACTTTAAACTATTAAGAGTGAAATGGTGGGAAGTTTCGGCAGGTAATAAAAACAATAAGTCACGGATTAAGCGATACACTCAGACGCCCCTACAATCAGCTAGAAAGACGCGTATTATGCCCGAACTTTAGGCTGTCCTGTAGGCGATTGTCTAAAAAGATTATGATGATTAAGCCGCTCTCTTTAACGACTTTACTGGCGAAGCGGTGCATAGCGTATGCTTAGATTCAAGCTTTAAACCATGCAAAACCTGATTGATAACCCCCATCCTTTTGGATTAACTACTCCGTAACATTAGCAATGCTATGATTGCCCACCTATGACCTAGGCGCGGATATAAGCTTAGGCACTTGGCTTTATGATTAATAACAATTGACTGGATATGACAACATCTACTTCTCCAACCACTTATAACTCGGTATTGCAAACTAAAGCTGCCCAAATACTCGCCGCGCCCCGTACTCAGCAGGTGATTATTGGTTTAATTCTCATCAATGCGCTCATTTTAGGCTTGGAAACCTCCAAGACTTTAATGGCGAGTATGGGACACTTTTTACATTTACTCGACCGAGTGTTACTCACGGTCTTTGTGATCGAGCTAGTGACCAAGCTCTATGTGTATCGAGCGCAATTCTTCCGTAATGCGTGGAATATCTTTGATTTTCTAGTAATTGCCATTTCTCTAGTCCCTGCCTCAGGTCCCTTAGCGGTATTGCGTGTACTACGGCTGCTGCGTCTCGTATCGTTAGTGCCTAAATTACGCTTTATTGTGGAAGCACTATTTGCCGCAATTCCGGGGATTTTATCGATTTTAGGTTTATTGCTCATAGTGTTTTATGTGTTTGCCATTATTGCGACCGGACTATTTGGCGAAACGCATCCGCAATGGTTTGGTACTTTAGGTAAAACCTTATATACCCTATTCCAAGTCATGACCTTAGAAAGTTGGTCAATGGGGATTTCACGCCCGATTATGGAAACCTATCCATGGGCAGGTTTATTCTTTGTACTGTTTATCTTGATTGCTACTTTTACCATGCTGAATTTGTTTATCGCCTTGATTGTCAACGCGATGCAAACCATTCAAGAGGATCAAAAGCATACTGATAAACAAACAGTTGAGCAGGTACTACACCAAGAAACCGAACCGGTATTACAAGATACCCATGCCCTACGTGAGGAAGTGCAGAGTTTAAGAGAAGAAATTCGTTTATTGCGACAAACCTTGTCAGCAAACGCTAAATCCTAATAGCTTAAAAGCTTAACAGCTCACTAAATTCTGTACACTATTTAGTGGGCTTGCGCCCAAATCAGTTCTGGACTACAGCCCTCATCACGTTGACCGTACAAGGTGACGGCTAATTTTCGATCTCGTACTTCGGTTAATAAGGCTTTAAAGGCTGTTTCTTCAACCGCTAAGCTGATCATTCTGCGTCCTTTAGCATCATCCACTATGAGCATTAAAGTACTTTGCCATGAGCTAGGTTTGCAAGAACTAACAGTTTTAGACGCTTGTAGGATTAGCTCAATGTCTTCAGACAGATTAACCTCAGCCCATTTGAACTTAAGCAACTCGCCTTGGAGATAGGGTTGAGCATTGCCCATTTTAGGCGCTTGAGGATTACGTTTAGCGCTGGGCTTGACAGCTTTATGATTGGGTTTATTGGTAAAGCGTGTATAAAGCGGATAAGTCAAACCTGCCGCCTGTGACACTGAAACCCAGCGTGTATCATTCAACTCATATAAGGCAGTAAGCCAATAACCCTCATCAAAAGTCATATAGACCAACTCTGCCTTACCATCTCGATCAGTATCCACTAAATCGGGAATACCGCGCTTATCCTCCTCAAAATAGCCCTCGATTTCTGAAACGACTGGTAGACCTTGTTGATCAAAAGCCAGAGTAATCAAATGAGTATGGGGCGCAAGACCATTGCCCATCGTAGGGAAACTGAGCACTAAGTCCTGTGTGCCGTTCTTATCCAAATCCGCTTGATAAGCACTATAAGAGCGTTGTGGTATGCGTAAAGACCAAGGTTTATTGAGTGTGCCTACACCACTTAATACCAGATCGTCCTCATTAGGATAGCTTACTTTGATGTCTTTGCTGAGCTGCGTACTTTGCAGGGCAAAATCGAGTGGCTCTAGCTTAAAGGATGGTTGTAGGAGCTTATTAGGAATAGGCAAATAATCACTCATAAAAGCCTGTGCACTACTCAACATCAGTAGACTAGCAATAAAAGTTACTACTTGTTGCATACCTCACCTCTTTTAGACTGCTGATAACACTAGATCTATTCCCATTATAACGCTGCGTTGGTTGAAAAGTCTGAGGCTTGCCCCTAGAGTAGGCGCGTTTTCAATTATTAGTTTTGGATGATCAGTGGCATAATAACGCCACCTAAAAGTAAAGGAGAATCTTAAGTGAGCTTTTTGATTGCTGATGCCCACGCTGCAACCCCAGCCCCTGCGGGCGGTGGCTTAATAGAAATGGTCATTATGATGGCTATTTTCTTTGCCATTATGTATTTCATGATTATTCGCCCTCAACAAAAACGTGCTAAAGAGCACAAAGCCCTGATTGATGGCTTAACTAAAGGCGATGAAGTGGTAGCAGGTGGCGGTTTAATGGGCAAAATTACCGCAGTCACTGAAAACTATGTCGAAATGAGCGTAGCGGATAATGTGAATGTAAAAGTACAAAAACACGCTATTGCCAGTGTACTGCCTAGAGGCACACTTAAGGGCGAATAAGACTAGACTTAATTTCACCCATCCCATCCTCCTGTGGCAGGGGCAGCAGGAGGATTTTCTGTTACGGAACTTACAATAATGAATCGATACCCGCTTTGGAAATATCTACTGATTGGCTTGATTCTGCTAATTGGTGTGATTTATGCCATTCCTAACTTTTTCCCTGCTGTACCGGCCGTACAAATTAGCTCCAAGCTAGATGAAACTATCGATACAGCTACACTGCAACGCTTTGAACAAGCCCTGCAAACTAAAGGCTTAACGCCTACCGCCACCAGTGCCAAGGGTTCTCAAGCCACTTTCCGCTTTGAAAATACTGACCAACAATTACAAGCGCTTGAAGTGGTTAAAGAAACCGCAGGCAATCAATTCTCCAGTGCTTTAAACCTAGTCAGCTCCACTCCTGCATGGCTTCGCGCTTTAAATGCTAATCCTATGTATCTAGGTTTGGACTTACGCGGTGGCGTACACTTTCTCATGGAAGTGGATATGAAAGCGGCACTCGATAAAAACCTAACGCGCTATGAAGATGAATTTCGTGATGTGCTACGCAATAAAAAAATTCAATATCAAGGTGTGGCCAGAGAAGGCGAGGTCATTCATGTAAGATTTGAGGATAGCGCTTTACGCGATGCAGGTTTAAAAGCACTACGCACTGAATATCCTACTCAATTACTGATCGAACCGAGTGCTGATACGAATAATCTTAAGGCGACTATGACGCCGATTGAATTACAAACGATTAAGAAAAATGCCCTACAACAAAATATTACCACGCTACGCAAACGGGTTAATGAATTAGGGGTAGCCGAGCCAGTCATTCAGCAACAAGGCGCTGAGCGTATTGTGGTGCAATTAGCAGGTATTCAAGATCCTAATCAAGCGCGTGATATTTTAGGTGCGACCGCGACTCTCGAATTCAAGCTAGTAGATGAAGATAATGATCCTCTGCAAGCCCAACAAACTAAACGTATCCCCTTAAACTCACAACTTTATTATGAACGCAATGGCAATCCGATTCTTTTAAAACGCCAAGTGATGCTCACAGGTGAATATATTGTGGATGCTAATGCAGGCTTTGATGAACAAAATCGTCCAGCGGTACATATTACTTTAGATAGCAAAGGGGCTAATCGGTTTTCTAAAGTCACGGGCGAAAATGTTAAGCGCTTAATGTCTGTGGTCTTTATTGAAACTAAACTAGAGCGTAAAGAAGTTAATGGTAAGGTAGAACTAAAAAGTAATACTACTCAAGAAGTCATTAATGTCGCGCAAATTCAAACACAACTCAGTAAAAACTTCCAAATTACCGGTTTAGACTCAACTAAAGAAGCCACTAATCTTGCCTTATTATTGCGTGCGGGTGCATTAGCAGCTCCCTTATATATTGTAGAAGAACGCACTATTGGTCCTAGTATGGGGGCTGAAAATATTGCTAAAGGTGTGAACTCCAATATTTGGGGCTTTATTGCCGTAGTCATTTTTATGATCGTGTATTATCGAGTTTTTGGTGTCATTTCCAGTATTGCCCTAGCTATCAATGGCTTTTTACTTTTTGCCATTTTATCGATGTTACAAGCGACGCTTACCCTCCCCGGTTTGGCGGCTATTGCCTTAACCCTAGGTATGGCGATTGATGCTAACGTCTTGATTAACGAGCGCATTCGAGAGGAATTGAGAAGTGGTGCGCCTCCACAAGTAGCCATTAATACGGGTTATGAGCGTGCTTGGGGCACTATTATCGACTCTAACTTAACCACCTTGATTGCAGGTATAGCACTATTCTTACTAGGTGCAGGACCGGTGCGCGGTTTCGCGGTGGTATTATGTTTGGGTATTTTAACCTCCATGTTTAGTGCTGTTACCGTTTCGCGTGCTATGGTAAATCTATACTATGGTTCTAAACCACGTTTAACCCATGTTTCCATTTAAGGATGCGCATAATGCTTGAGTTTTTCCACTTTAAAAAACCCATACCCTTTATGCGCTATGGGAAAATCACGACAGCTATTTCACTATTAACCTTTACTTTGTCTGTATTAGCACTCATTTTTAAAGGTTTGCATTTAGGGGTAGATTTCACGGGTGGTACTGTAATGGAATTACGCTACAGCCAAGCCGCTCCTATCGAACAAATCCGTACAGCGGTTAAAGACATTGGTTTTGAAGAGGTATTAATTCAAAACTTAGGTACTAGCCGTGATGTAATGATTCGTTTACCCGTTAAAGAAGGTATGACGGGTGCACAAGTCAGTGAAACCGTACTGAATACTTTAAAGACCCAAGATACTAATATTGAATTACGTAGCCAAGAGTTTGTCGGTCCACAAGTAGGGCAAGAACTCTATGAAAATGGTGGTCTAGCCTTATTATTAGTGGCGGCAGGTATTATTATCTATCTTGCCTTCCGTTTTGAATGGCGTTTTGCGGTAGCTGCTATTATTGCAAACCTACACGATGTGGTCATTATTTTAGGCGTTTTTGCTTTTTTCCAATGGCAATTCGACTTAACCGTTCTAGCCGGTGTCCTAGCCATACTAGGTTATTCGGTGAATGAATCAGTCGTTGTATTTGACCGGATTCGGGAAAATATTCGTACTATGCGTGACGTATCTATAGCGGATATTATTGATAGCGCTATTACCACTACTATGTCACGCACTATTATCACCCACGGTTCTACCCAAATCATGGTATTAGCCATGCTGTTTTTTGGTGGCGAAGCTTTACATAATTTTGCCTTAGCCTTAACTATCGGCATTATGTTTGGTATCTATTCCTCGGTATTAGTAGCCTCACCCTTGTTATTATTCTTTGGTTTGAAACGTGAGCATATGATTCAACAGACTAAAACCTTAGAAGGCATGAACCCTGACGGTTCTATTGTCTAACTTAAGCCCTCCTTAAGCTGGCTAGTATGTAATACCCTACTACTAGCCAACTTACTATCGATTGCTTGCATGTCCTTTACCTCATCACGCCTTATTTTATTAGTGACTATTTTCGTAGTCATTAGCGCTAATCTAATTTTTTGGAATAAGCTATTACCCCTCTTAGATTTAGCCACACTCCAAGGCTGGTCTACCTTATTAGGTTTCTTTGCTCTATTAGTATGGATATTAGCTAGCTTACTCTTGTTGCTAGGAATGAAATACCTTCTAAAGCCTATTCTAGTGCTCATTCTGATTATCAGTGCCGTGGTAAGTTATTTCCAAAATGAGATGGGTGTGATAATTAATGAGGCAATGATTCAAAGCTTATTAGAAACTAATACTAAAGAAGCGACTGAATTTTTATCCCTAAAATACTTCATCTATTTAATAGGTTTAGGACTCATTCCAGCCATAATCATTATTTGGCTACCTATTAAAACTACAGGCTATTGGCGTGACTGGTTGCAGCGTTTGGGTACATGGTTAGTATTAACTTTAGTTACTTTGATCATCGTGTGGTTTAGTTATAAAGACCTAGCACTGATCGGGCGTGAACAACGTGATTTGCGTATGAACCTTAATCCCTATTATACGCTTAGCTCTACCTTCCGTTATTTTTATAATACTGCCTATGGTGTGCCCAAGGTTTTAACACCTATCGCAGAAGATGCTCAATTACAAAGTACCAACACCAACAAAAAAACCGTGGTTTTATTTGTCTTAGGTGAAACAGCGCGTCGTGATCATTTTGCACTAGCGGGTTATGGGCGGCAAACTAATCCAGAATTAAAACAATATACTGATCTTATTTTCTATCAAGATGTGTGGTCTTGCGGTACTGCTACGGCTGAATCACTGCCTTGTATTTATTCGCATTTATTACAAACCAATTTTAGTGTGCGTAAAGCATGGCAATATCAAAATATTACCGATGTATTGAAACATACCGGTATTAGTGGCTATTGGCGTGATAATAATACTGGCTGTAAGGGAGTATGTAATCGTATTCACAATGAAAGCGCTGAGGATTTAGCTAAAGCTTATCCACAATTTTGTAATAAAGGTGAGTGTTATGACGAAATCCTGTTACAAGGCTTAACCGAAAAAATTCAAGCAGCACCTAAAGACACTTTTATTGTCTTACATCAAAAAGGCAGTCATGGTCCGGCCTATTATCAACGCTACCCACAAGCATTTGCTCGCTTTACCCCTGAATGCAAAGATAATGCACCCCAAAATTGTGAGCGCAGTACTATTGTCAATGCTTATGACAATACCATTTTATATACCGACTATGTGCTGAAACAGGCTATTGAGTATTTAAAACAACATGAGTCTGAATTTAACTCGGTCTTATTTTATGTCTCTGATCACGGTGAATCCCTAGGCGAAAATGGCATTTATTTACATGGTCTTCCCTATATGATTGCACCCGATGCACAAAAACAGATACCCCTGTTATTATGGTTTTCAGCAGGCTATAAAACACAGTATCCTAATAAAGTACAATGCGCCGCTGCTAAAACCCAACAACGCCTATCCCATGACAATGTTTTCCACACCCTATTAGGACTATTTAATATCACCACCACTGCCTATCAACCCGAATTAGACCTAGCAGCCTGCCTATAGTTGTAGCCACACCCTACTAATGGGTGCTAATCGACATGATGCACTGCAATAGACTACACTTGCGTCAAAATCTTTTAGCCAATAATGCTGTATGAAAACTATTACATCCCGCCCCCTTAGCTTAAGTTTTATTATTGTTTGTACGCTTCAAATAGGTTTAGCGAACCCTAGTTTTGCTGCTGATGAAAAAGCACCCGAAAATACCAGTCTCAACGTTCCAAGCCTCAACGCCCCCAAGCCCACCTTAACCGTTAATACCACCCTACCTCGCAAAGAAACGTGGGATATGCGTATTGCGGCTAGTGGAGCGATTAGCGCTTGGCAAGAAGCAGTCGTGGCTTCAGAAATCAATGGTCTACGCATTACTGATCTATTAGTAGATATTGGTGATTCAGTACGTGAAGGACAAACCCTAGCCAAACTCGCGCAGGAATCTGTTAAAGCCGATATTGCCCAACAAGAAGCTGCCATTGCTCAGGCAGAAGCCGCTGTACTACAAGCCGAAACCAGTATTCTACAAGCTGAAGCCAATGTGAATCAGGCTAAAGCAGGCGTGGCTCAAGCCGAAGCAGGGGTAGAACAAGTACGCGCCACTGTTGCCCAAACCGAAGCAGGCGTGCTGCAAGCTGAGGCGGGTGTGGCACAGGCAAGGGCAGGCGTTAATCAAGCTAATGCTAATTTAGCCCAATCCCAAGCTACGATTAATCAAGTCACCGCCCAAGTTAGCCAAGCAGCAGCCGGAGTGAATCAAGCACAGGCTACTTTAGCTGAAGCCCAAACTAATTTAGAACGTGCACGACGTTTACGTGCTACCGGCGCGATTGCTCAACAAGAAGCCGATCAATATACCACCAGTGCGGCAACTGCACGCGCTGCATTAGAAGCCCAAAAAGCGGGCTTAGTCGCGCAAAAATCCGCTCTAGAGGCACAAAAAGCCGCTTTTAATGCCCTAAAGTCTGGTGTCAATGCCAAGCAAGCCGAAGTACAAGCACAACAAGCCGCTGTAGAAGCGCAACAGGCTATTGTGGCTGCTAAACAATCCGAAATTAAATCCCAACTCGCTGCGGTCGATGCTCAATCGGCTGGCGTGGAAGCACAGCAAGCAGGGGTTGAAGTACAAAAAGCAGCACTCAATGCCCAAAAAGCCGCTAAAGCCGTCCAAGAAGCAGCCATGCTCAATCAACAATTACGCTTGAAATATACCACCATTACCGCCCCCGACTCTGGCACGATAGTAGCGCGAACCGCCTCATTAGGCTCGGTAGTACAAGCAGGCACAGAGCTTTTTCGCCTGATTCGTCAAGACAAACTAGAATGGCGAGCAGAAGTCACCGGGCAAGAGTTAGGTAAAATTCGTGAAGGTCAACCGGCTCAGGTCAATCTACCTACGGGGGAAAACATTGAAGGGCAGGTACGCATGATTAGCCCCACCTTAGACGCCAACACGCGTAATGCCACTGTTTTTATTACCTTACCGAATGGTAGTGGGGCTAAAGCGGGTATGTTTGCTAGTGGCGATATACTTAGTGGCACGGTAGACGCTATAACCCTGCCCCAATCAGCCGTTATTTTACGTGATGGATCGCGCTATGTGTTTAGTGTGGATAGTGATAATCGCGCCAAGCAAATGAAGGTCAAAATAGGACGTTTCCTCAATGGCAATGTCGAAATTTTAGAAGGTATTAGCCTGACCGATGAAATAGTCACCACGGGCGGGGCGTTTCTAAATGATGGCGATTTAATCCAACGTGCCACCCCTATACCTGCTGCTAGCACGGAGGCTCCCAAGCCATGAACGTTTCAGCATGGGCAATACGTAGTCCAGTCCCCTCCTTATTGCTGTTTGTGATCCTCACTTTTATGGGCTTAATGGGCTTTCGCTCATTAATGATCCAAAGTTTCCCCGATATTGAATTACCCGTTATTACTGTTGTAGCGAGTTTAGAAGGAGCTGCTCCGGCTCAATTAGAAACTGAAGTCGCACGCAAGATCGAAGAACAAGTTAGCTCACTTTCTGGACTGAAGCATATTACTACTACGGTGAGTGATGGCTCAGCCACTATTGCCGCTGAATTTGAAATTGAAAAAGACATTGAAACGGCACTCAGTGAAGTACGAAATGCGGTCGATAGTATTAAGGCTGATCTACCCGCCAATATGAATGATCCGATTGTGAGTAAAGTGACTACATCGGGTAATCCGATTGTTACCTTCACTGTAGCCTCTAACAATTTGGATGAAGAGCAGCTCTCTTGGTTTGTCGATAATGAAGTTTCTAAAGCCTTATTAGCCACGCCTGGTGTGGGACGTGTATCACGTATTGGCGGAGTAGACCGTGAGGTGCAGGTTAACTTAAATCCCAAATTAATGAATGGCTTAGGTGTAACCGTCGCCGATGTTTCTAGCGCGATTGGTAATATGCAAAAAGACGCTTCTGGTGGACGCGGCGATATAGGTGGCGGAGTACAAAGCGTGCGCACCTTAGGAGCCGTAGAAACGGCTGATGATATAGCAGCCCTACCCATACCTCTCTCAGGTGGGCGCTATGTGCGTTTAGATCAAATTGCCCGTGTTGAAGATACTTATGCTGAGCGTTCTACTGCGGCATTATTGAATGGTCAACCTGTAGTGGGCTTTCAAGTGACTCGTACCAAAGGTGCAGGTGAAGTGAGCACCGCTGAGGTAGCACGGGTTACGGTGGACAAGCTGCGCCAACAGCATCCTCATATTACCATCGAAGAAGCTTATAATACTGTAGTCCCCGTACAGGATAATTATGAAGGCTCGATGCTGCTGATGTATGAAGGGGCTTTCTTAGCGGTTATTGTAGTGCTCTGGTTCTTAAAAGATTGGCGAGCCACTATTGTATCGGCCACTGCTTTACCCTTAGCTATTATTCCCACCTTTGCAGCCATGCACTATTTTGGCTATTCGCTCAATATTCTGACCTTACTGGCTTTGGCTTTAGTGGTGGGGGTCTTGGTCGATGATGCCATTGTGGAAGTAGAAAATATTGTGCGCCACCTCAATATGGGCAAAACCCCACTGCAAGCGGCGATTGATGCAGCCGATGAAATTGGACTCGCCGTCATAGCCACGACCTTTACTTTAATTGCCGTGTTTTTACCAACCGCTTTTATGGGGGGAATTCCGGGTAAATTCTTTGAGCCTTTTGGTATTACAGCAGCGGTCGCGGTATTTTTCTCCTTAGTAGTCGCTCGCTTACTCACGCCTATGATGGCGGCTTATATCTTAAAACCCCATCCTGAAAGGGAACAAAAAGACGGCTGGATTATGCGTAACTACTTAAAGCTCATGAAGTGGTGCATACGTTTTCGCTGGATTACGGTGGTTTTAGCAGTTGCCTTTTTTATTGGTTCAGTGCAGTTGCTCAAATTACTCCCTCAAGGGTTTGTTCCTCCGGGTGATCAAAGCCTGACCTCCGTTACTATTGAACTTCAGCCCGGCTCTTCTTTAGAAGACACTACCCGCGTTGCTGAGCAAGCTAGGGCTATGATGCAAACCGTACCAGATGTTAAACGCATACTGACCCTAGTAGGCTATGAAGCAGGCGAAGGTGGCCCGGTGGGTGGCGGCGGCAGTATGGATAGTCGCAAAGCGACATTAACCGCCGTACTCACTCACCGCACTGAGCGCGATATTAATCAGCAAGTGATTGAAAATCAGATCCGTGAGGCTTTAAAAGGTTTGCCCGGAGCACGAGTTAAAGTAGGTGCTGGCGGTTCTGGGGAAAAATTGCAAGTAGTGCTGGCTAGTAATGATGCCGCAGCCTTACAAAGTGCCGCACTAGCGGTAGAGCGTGATTTACGTACTTTAAAAGGTATTGGTAATGTGACTTCTAGTGCTAGTTTACAACGCCCTGAAATCCATATTACCCCCGACTTTGCCCGTGCTTCTGAGTTGGGGATTAGTACCCAAGCTCTATCCAATGCCGTCCAAATTGCGACCTCAGGTGACTTTGAATCACGCCTACCCAAGCTTAATTTACCCCAACGCCAAATTCCGGTGCGCGTGCGTTTGGATAAATCGGTACGCTCTGATCTACAAGCCATTGAGCAGTTACGCATCACCGGACGTAATGGCAATGTGCCACTATCCACGGTCGCTCGAGTCGAAATGGGCGCTGGTCCTACGCAAATTAATCGCTATGATCAAAAACGTAATGTGAGTATTGATGTGGAGCTAGGCGGGCGCACCTTAGGCGAGGTCACTAATGAAGTGAATGAACTACCCGTCTTTAAAAATCTGCCACCTTCGGTAGAGCGCCCCGCTGCGGGTGATGTCGAGAGCATGCAAGAACTATTTGCCAGCTTTGGAATCGCCATGTTTATTGGCGTGATGTTTATTTATGTAGTCTTAGTGCTGCTCTTTCATGACTTCCTACAACCCGTGACTATTCTCGCAGCTCTGCCTTTATCATTAGGTGGCGCATTTGTAGCGCTATTAGTTACACATAATAGCTTCTCTATGCCCTCCGTCATTGGACTTGTGATGCTGATGGGGATAGTGACGAAAAACTCTATTCTATTAGTCGAATATGCAATTATGGCAAGGCATGCAAAAGGGATGTCGCGCTTTGATGCATTAGTTGATGCGTGTCATAAACGGGCGCGTCCGATTGTCATGACTACTATTGCTATGGGAGCGGGAATGTTACCTACTGCTTTAGGCTTAGGGGTCGATCCTAGTTTCCGTGCACCCATGGCGATTGTGGTGATTGGGGGCTTAATTGCGTCTACCGTACTCAGTTTATTAGTTGTCCCTGCTATTTTTACTGTGATTGATGACTTGCAAAACTTGTTACGTCGCCTATTTAGACTCAAAACTGTTTCCACTGCTGCGGTTTTACCAGCAGCGACGGCTCCTATCACCAAAGAAGTTTAGCGTTAAGTATCTAGCTAAAAGTAATCGTGTGTTTCTGGAGCAGTCTTGGCGGCAAGGATGCCGCCTTGAAGCGTACAGGGACGTATTCACAGCGGCTGCGGAGGAAATGCACGATTATTTTGACCCAAGTACTTAATACTAAATAACCGCTATTTAAAAACTACTGTTTTATTGCCGTCTAAGAACACCCGATGCTCCACATGCAGCTTTACTGCACGCGCTAAAGCGACGGTCTCGGTATCGCGTCCTACCGCAGTCAATGCTTCGGGGCTATAGGTATGATCCACGGGTTGTACCGCTTGCTCAATAATCGGCCCCTCATCTAAATCGGCGGTCACATAATGCGCGGTAGCTCCAATGAGTTTAACACCGCGCTCATAGGCTTGATGATAGGGTCGTGCCCCCTTAAATCCGGGCAAGAATGAATGATGGATATTAATCGCCCGCCCCTTTAATACTTGGCATAGCTCATCCGACAAAATCTGCATATAACGCGCCAGTACCACTAATTCAGTACCCGTTTCCTCAAGTACGCGCAGCACTTCTTGCTCTTGCTGACGCTTATTCTCTTTGGTCACAGGCAAATAAATAAAGCGAATCCCTTCACGCTCCACCATAGGGCGTAAATCCAGATGATTAGCTATCACCGCTGTGATTTGCATAGGAATTTCACCTTTATGCAACCGATAGAGCAAATTCGCTAAACCGTGATCAAATTTACTCACCATGATCAACACTTTCATCGGCACAGTACGATCTACCATTTGCCACGTCATTTGAATACTGTTGGCTATAGGCTCAAACCCTGATCTGATACTCGCTAAGGTGTCACTACCCTCACGAATCTGACACACAGCTCGCATGAAAAATCGCCCACTGTCTTGATCATCGAATTGGGCTAACTCGCTAATATAGCAACCATGCTCAAATAAGTAAGAGGTCACTTTGGCAATGATGCCGCTAGCTGCTGGACTGGTTGCTTTTAAAATAAATTCGCTCATAACCGTTTTTGACTCACTATTATTATGGTCTAAACTGTAGCAACTCAGCCCTTGACTCGCTAGCCTTGCAAGCGCTTACGCCACAATAAACTGATAATGTCCACTGACTATCCCATTAGCATTACCTAGCCTCATGACCAAATTTGAATCATAAATACCATCGACCGCATTTAAACGCTCATTGGGAAAATATAATTGCGTAGTCAACACGCGACCATTGCGACGCTGTACTTTTAAATGAAAATGACGGGTGCGCCCCGGATAAATGCCGGGCATGACGGTTTTGAATTGAAAACGCCCTTGTGCATCGGTGAAAACATGACCGCGTAAACGATAACCCTCATTATCGTAATAGCCTTGAGAATCGGCATGCCATAACTCAATCAACACATTAGCCTGTGGCGCACAACTTTGACTCAATACTCGCCCTTGTAAGATAAACGCCTTTCCTCGGCGATCATCGGCGCTGAAATCATGTTTAAGTGGGGTATTAGGGGTAAAATAAGGCCCTTCAGTTTGCGCTAAAGTCAGCTCCTCCCCTCGTCCACAGCTTGGTGTTAGGGGTAATGGAGTTTGGGCTAATAAGGTGGGTGCTAGTCCCATACCTGCTAAAGCCACAGCACTTTTTAATAAGTAACGTCGCTCATTGCTCAACTGATTCATCATGATAACTCCCATTTGTGTGAGTCCTTCAAGCTAGCATACTTTGCTACCCGTGAAATAAAGCGCCACTCTGCTTAGGGAAATATCCGCCTACTAATTTTATCCCTTAAAGCTAGCCACTCATCCGTTTTCTATCGGCAAGTGAGTAAAGATACTTTAAATAATGAGCTAATCCCTTGTTTTTAAAACAACCTCTAATTATTTCAAGCTTAGTCAAAACACTAAAGGGTCTAGCAAGTATTTGTTGAATACTTATTTAGTAACCTAAAAACAGTAAAGTGATCCCTATGAGTAGTGTATCTATTAAATCTATTAGCTCGAATGTAGTGTTTTCTGAATCTAATCCCTCTGATAACACTACCAGCTCAAACCCTATTCAATTTAATTCGATTAATATCGACCTCACTAAGCTATTAAGCCTCATTACTAAGCTCCAACAGCAACTCATCGCTCGCTTAAATATTTCTAATAATTTAATAGCGAATCTGACTAAAAACACTAATTATGACACTCCGGCGCTCAACTATTTAAGCCAACCTATTAAAACCAAATCTGCCACCCCTAATCCTAGTAGCGCTATTATGCGTTCTACTCTGTTACCTAGTAATGCTAATGATACTGACCTAAAAGATAATCCGTTTTTATATAAAGCTATTTGCAATATATTGCTAACGGACTATGAAAAAGAAAAAGATCATCGCGCTAATAAGCATCATGACAAACCTGTAAAAATCCATTATCAAGACAAATCTTATACGACTCTAAAAATCAGTCATAGTGAGCGCGGTTTTAATACTCAAGAAGGATACTATGCTCAGCCTATACGTAAAACGTTTGTAGCAGCGAGTTATCAGGGTGAAATGACTATTATTGATGAAGTAGATTATGGGCAGATTATTAGTGCTGGCACTACTACCAAATCTAATAGTTGAGTCATTTAAAGCAGTATTTTATAACCTCAGTCTTGAAACTGAGGTTGAATAGAAAATTGAATAATTTTTAATTGACAGTGACGGCTGTGCCGCTGATTGCCACCATGATCATACTGCCACCTTGACCAATAACCTCGTAATCAAATACGACCCCCACCACGGCATTAGCTCCCATTTGTCGCGCCCGCTCTTGTAACTCAGTGAGTGCTATCTCACGAGCATTTTGCATTTCACGCTCATACGTGGCTGAGCGTCCGCCTACAAAGTCGCGCACTTGAGCAAAAATATCTTTGACAAAATTCGCTCCCATAATTGCCTCACCAGAGACAATACCATGATATTTAACAATGGCTTTTCCCTCTAAATTTGGTGTAGTAGTCACTAGCATACGTTGCATCCTTATGTTTATTAGTAGTGCTTCCTAGTCTACGTGATAACCGCTATAGACTAATAAAACAACCTAGCCAGAGGTAGATTAACCCGCTAACCTTATCATTCTGATTCAAAAGCTGGCACAAAAGCTGCTTAAATGCCTAAAACCTTTCATAGATTAAATGGAGTCTTTTTATGTCTAAATCACTATTAGCTTTATTACTGACCTGCTTTAGTATGAGTGCATATGCGCATAATGCACCCTTTCCTCACGCCGAAATGCACCACGAAGTAGCACACCTTTTAGTGCATGCACTGTTTGCGCTCCCTGTATTTATTGCTGCGTGGATCGGTTTTAAAGTATGGCAGCGCTATAGCCAGCGTAATGAGCGTTAATCCACCCCTATCAGGCTGGCAAGCACGTTTAGCGCTCACCTTTACCCAGCAATCGGACAAAACGGTATTAAGTAAGCGCGAGCAACTAGGACCTCTAGCCTTACAGCGTCCGTTTTATCCCGAAGGTGAGGTGTGTCATGGGTATATTTTGCATCCTCCGGGGGGAGTGGTTGGGGGAGATAAGCTGAACATTAATGTACAAGTATGCCCCCAAGCTCATGCATTGCTGACCACTCCGGGCGCTACCAAATTTTATCGCTCTGCTGGATTACAGGCACACCAACATCAACTACTCGAAGTGAATGCAGGTGCATTGGAATGGTTGCCTCAAGAATCGATTTATTTTCCCCAGACCTTGAGCACTTTAAGTACTGACATTCAGTTACGGGGAGATGCACGATTTATTGGTTGGGAAATCCATTGTCTTGGGCGTCCGGTAATTAATGAACTTTTCGACGCCGGACAAGTGACGGTGAGTATGCGTCTGATGCGGGATGGCAAATTAGTCTTGATGGATAAACAACGCATTCATCAATTAGCCGATGTCACCGCCCCAGCAGGCTTACGCTCGCACCCTGTGTTTGCAACCCTCATAGCCACTCCCTGTCCAGCGGACTTAATGGAATCCGTACAAACTTTATGCGCTGAACTACCAGAAGGGATAGCGGGTGCTACCTTAATGCGTGAAGTCTTAGTGGTGCGCTATTTGGGTAATAGCACTGCCGCTGCACACCAATTATGGCGCACCATTTGGGCTACGATTCGCCCCACTATTATGGGTAAAATAGCCACTCCCCCTCGGATTTGGAGTACTTAAATGGAGCTGATTAGTTGGGAGCAATTTGCACAAGTTGAATTGCGCGTCGGGCGCATTATCCATGCCGAACCTTTTCCTAAAGCACGCAAACCTGCTTATATTTTGCATGTCGATTTTGGTGCGGAGCTAGGCATTAAAAAATCCAGCGCTCAAATCACCCAGCTTTATACACCAGAAACTTTAATCGGCAAATTAGTAGTGGGTGTAGTGAATTTCCCAGCGAAACAAATTGGCTCTATTATGTCAGAATGTTTGATTACGGGCTTTCACAATGAGCAGGGCGAAGTGGCTTTATGTGTACCCGATAAAGACGCACCACTAGGCACTAAGCTATTATGAATAGTTTAAGAATTAGTACTAATAAATCCGTTTACATATTTTCTGCTAACTCCATCATTTAAAAGAGAAAGAGCATTAGTTATTCCAAATTTGCTTGAGGATAAAAGTTTGTATACTCTGGGTTGTATGTCTTATGATTACTGACCATAAGTTTCGCTATCTGATGGAGTTTTTTCTATGTCAATCCCAGACTATACAGATTCTCGCCAAAAAAAGACAAAGCTTCATTTTCCCAGACTAGGCAGATTCTGGAATAAGATATTATACCGAGATTGCGTCTAATAAAATGTTAGGTTTAGTACAACCATTATCGAATCTTTGGAGAGTGTTTTGAATATAATATTTTCACGTATTGCTTGGCATCCAAAATATGATGGCAAATATCCAGTGCCGTACACTGGAGCAGATTGGCAAGAAAAAGAGGATAATGAATATGGAGAATGGCTAAACTTCAAAAAGTTTAAAGGTCATTATTATGGCTATGCGACTGCAAATAAATGGAAAATTGATTTAACCAACTTTGGTTCAAAACAAAAAGATGGCTTTGTTGATAATATTACAATAGTGTGGGTTGCACCTGACCCAAATGGTGGGAGCAAAATAGTTGGTTGGTACAAAAATGCGACTGTATACTCTGAACTTCAAACCAGACCTGATCCATTAACATATAGTTATTTTTTCAAGGCAAAAATAAAAGATTGCACTCTTTTACCTGAAGAGCATAGAACATTTAACTTTAACAAGAAATTTAGATACCTATGGTATAAAGACATAGATTTAAAAATCAAAGAAAATGTTATTAATTATCTTGACTCGTCAGATGACTATACTGATTTCTATGACCCTGCTGAAGTAGATTTCAAAGACAAAGAAGGCAAAAAAATATTAAAAACACACATAAAAACCGAAAGATCAATAAAACTAATAAAAGAATTTAAGAAATCACTTATTAGTTTTGAATGTTCGGTTTGCGGTTTTGATTTTGAAAAAACATATGGCTCAATAGGTAAAGATTTTATTGAAGCTCACCATAAAAAACCAGTATCAAGTTTCAAATCCAGTCAAGAAGTTTCAACAAAAGACCTTGTAGCTGTTTGTTCAAACTGCCATCGTATGCTTCACCGGCAGACTCCACCGATTACAATACGTGAGTTAAAAACAAAAATAAAATAAAAATCTAACAATTACATCGACGACGGACGCGGTGACAGCCCGCGACTCCGCCCATTCGACTCCCCGCCGCGCAACGTTATCTGCACACAGCAATAAAGCACCGATAAAAAATTAGAAGTATAATTAAAGAGTTGAAATTTCATATTATCTGGGGTAATTTAGGCTCAAACAAAATTCTTGCTGATCTCTACAGATACTTTCAACACATTTAACTCACTACCCAAACTTAGTCCTAACTCCAAAATTTCCAAAAAGGTTTATTAGCTACTGAATATAACTCGCCATTAGCAGTACTCACTTGCAAATTAATCTTTTTTTGCTGAGCCAACTTAATTAATGGATCGAGCCAATTTTGCTCTAAATGGGATAAGGTATTTTGCCAATTAGCGGGATCGTCTTTTAATGAAGGTAGCACTAAATCATCTAGGATAATGACGGTATCACCTAAACTTAGATCTAACTCACTTAAGCTTTTAGGTAATTCCTGATAATGAGCATTTAGACCATAGGCTAGGGTCTGAGTATTTAAGCCTTTGCCGATTATTTGTTTAATAGATGTGGTCAAGCGTTCAATACGTTCTCCATTCCCCCATAACCACATGCCATTAAAATGCTTAAACCCACTATTACCTAATTGTGGGGTATGCAATAGCATTTGGATTTCATTTAATAATCGATGCCAATATAGGCGTTCTTTTTTTTCACCTTGTGGCAAATAGGAGAAAATATTTTGCCCCACTACTGATGATAGAGGCGTAGTATTCATACTAGGAGGTTGATTTAGCAAGAGATAACCATAATTACCTATTCCCTGCCAATGCAAACCATCCTGAGCTAAAAAGGAATTTAATAATTGTGCTACCTGCTCATTTTCAGCCTCACTCACAGCAGGCAAATCAGGCAATAAACGCACACAATCTAAACCGGAT
This sequence comes from Thiofilum sp., assembly GCF_016711335.1. Taxonomy (NCBI): domain Bacteria; kingdom Pseudomonadati; phylum Pseudomonadota; class Gammaproteobacteria; order Thiotrichales; family Thiofilaceae; genus Thiofilum; species Thiofilum sp. The sequence continues at coordinate 2,124,714 of NZ_JADJTF010000001.1, read as the reverse complement.
TCTAATTGCACCAAGTCTGCACATAATACCGCTTGTGTAGGCAACTGCCCCTCTTGAGCGGCATAGCGCCATGCTGCCAGTGAAATAGACTCAGCAGTTAAACCTGCTAAAAGCAAAACTGTATTTTCTATCCCTTGCACGGAAAGAGTTTGCTTAAGCTTTGGATTAAACAACGACTTGAATCTAGGAGCATGTGGTTTAAAACCAAAATCACGCTCCCATAAAGCTAGGGGTTGTAAAGCTTGGGGAAGAATCAGGGTGACGGTAGGCATTAGATTATTTAAACAACGAACCTAAAATACCGCGTACTATTTGCTGACCTAATTTAGAACCCACCGAACGCGCCAGATTTTTAGCAAAGGCAGTCCCCACATCCTGCAAACTATCCATCATAGAATCGTTTTTATTATTAGGCTCATAGCGGCGTGTGGCTTTTTGTTCGCTCGTGACTTGTGCTTCTAAGGTAGCTTGCTGAGCACGCGCTTGTAACACCTCATGCGCCGACTCACGATCAATCATCACATCATAGCGCCCTGCATAGGGGCTAGAACGCAATAAACTTTGCCATGTTGCATCATCGACTGGTCCAATTTGTGAACGTGGCGGAGCGATGAGCGTGCGCTGCACAATACTCGGAATGCCTTTATCTTGCAGAGTAGACACTAATGCCTCACCTACCCCCATTTCCATAATGACTTGAGCCGTATCGAGTTTGGGATTAGCTCTAAAGGTTTCAGCAGCCGTTTTTACGGCTTTTTGATCGCGGGGTGTGAAGGCGCGTAAAGCATGTTGCACCCGATTGCCTAATTGCCCTAATACCGATTCAGGAATATCCAACGGTGTCTGAGTAATAAAATAAACCCCGACTCCTTTAGAGCGAATCAATTTCACCACTTGCTCAACTTTAGTCACTAAGGCTTTGGGTGCATCAGTAAAAAGTAAATGCGCCTCATCAAAGAAGAAGACTAATTTAGGCTTATCTAAATCGCCCACCTCTGGCAGCATTTCAAATAACTCTGATAGCATCCACAGCAAAAAGGTGGAATACAGTTTCGGGCTATTCACCAAACGATCTGCGGCAAGAATATTGACCTGTCCATACCCCCGTGCATCGTTGCGCATAAAATCCATGAGATTAATAGCAGGCTCACCAAAAAACTTTTCGCCCCCTTGTTGCTCTAGCACCAATAAGCGCCGTTGAATCGCACCAATAGAGGCTGAGCTAATCGTGCCATAGACATTTTGAAATTGGCTGGCATTTTCCCCTAAATATTGCAGCATAGAGCGCAGATCTTTCATATCCAGCAATAAAATGCCTTCATCATCGGCGAGTTTAAAGGCAATATTTAAAATACCTTCTTGGGTATCATTCAGTTCTAATAAGCGTGACAGTAATAAAGGTCCCATTTCAGAAATGGTGGTGCGTACTGGATGCCCCCGTTCTCCGGTTAAATCCCAAATCACGGTAGGGTGAGCCTCAAACGTATGGTCTTTAATGCCTAATACTTTTAAGCGCTCTTCTACTTTAGAATTGAGTTTGCCGGGTTGACTGATACCCGTCAGATCGCCCTTAATATCTGCCATAAATACGGGCACGCCTAAGCGTGAAAAACTTTCAGCCAAGACTTGTAAAGTGACTGTTTTACCTGTTCCAGTAGCCCCCGCAATTAAACCATGCCGATTGGCAAAACGTGGATTGAGATAAACAGGCTCATCGCCTTTACCCAATAAAATACCGGCTGTTTCGGTCATGGCTGCTCCCACTTTTTGTAATAGTCTAATGAAGATGAAGATAACCTATTAAAATCCTAACGCTTGTAGGGTTTCTAAAGTAATAGCCCCTTGAGCTAAGCGTTTTTGTTGCTGGTAATGCAATAAAGCATTTTTAGTCGCGTTATCCATCTTACCACTGACTATTAAAGCTTGTCCGCTTACCCGTGCTAATTGACCTTGCAAAAGCTGAATATCACGCTCGGTCAGTTGAGCCTCACACAGGCTGACTTGAGTCTGGGCACGCGCCGCGCGTTCTAATACTGGTGTGACTATAGTTTCATATTGATTAGTAGCAGAGGAGCTATCGGCATCGACGACCCAATTTTCCACCACATGATGTAAATCTACCGTGCGGTACTCCGCTGGTAATAAGCCACGCCCCTGCCCTGCTTTCAGCAGCACTTTACGCTCCACTTCCACATACTCGGCGGGTACTAAACGCCACGAAAAGCGCGGCGGAACATCAACCAATTGCTGCTTAATTTCCTTGACCTGTGCAGCTTGTGAGATGAGACAAGGATTATTATCCACCACTGCGGTAGCCGCTGGATTAGCGCGATCCGTGTAAGCAAAACAGCCCTCGCGCCAGCTTAAATGAGCCGGTTTAAGTTCTTGCCTATGAATTACAGTACGATATTGAGCAGGCTCTACCTCTAACTCATAACGCTCACGTTTAACCGGTATTTTTTCAACTACTGTTTTGTAAACGGCAGGTAGGGTTTCCTCCGCAAAACGGGCGGGCATAGTCTGAATTTTTACACTATTGATTTTAGTCACAGCGGTTTTATTGGTGTAGGTTCTCACGCCCTCACGCACTAATACCTTGGTATTTTTCTCTTTAAAAAGGGCTGGCTGTAATACCGTTGCCTGACAAGCTAAAGGGGCTTGAAAAGCTTTCTGAATACGCTCGACTGTAGCGCTATGGTGACTGACTGATCTAACGACTATAGGTGTTTCGGAAGGAGGAGACTGGGAGCTGGCAACTGCGGAAAGAGTGTTAGCAGAGTTGAGCTTATCAAGCGAGGCTTTATCGAGATAGACCACATCATTTTGGCAACCCATTAACCATAGGCTCATGCCTACAACCCCTATTAGGTTGCACGTTCGTACCATAGTTACACACCCTCGCCTGATAAGTATTCAAAATGGTTATGTTATAACACTCTGCATTTATAACCTAGGTACTATACTTATTAACCTCTATGCTCAGGAACGTGAGAGTTACTATTCCTTCAAGATTAAGCAGCGGCTTGTTCTTCGTAGCCCACCTCGCAAAGATGGAAAATTTCTCCAGTACGACGATCTACCTTCTCAATAGCACCGTGTCCGGGCTTCCATACATAAGTCGGTTTTTTATGGCTCACTACATTAGAAGACTTAGTGCTAGTTTTGGGCGCTGTGCTGGTAGTAACAGGAGTTAAAGTAGGGTTATAGGCTCTAGCTGCGAGAATGCGCTCTTTGGCAATCGTGGCGCTGTTGGTAGCCGCCACTGCGGGGACTTCCACTTTGCCGTAGTGAATCGAAGTATCGACAATAATAGGCGCTTTAGGCAAGGCTTTAGTTTCAAGATGCATTTCAATAGGCGCTATATCTTGAATGATCGGAGCGATACGAGTACGCGTTATTTCAGCATTTACTCGATAGGCTAAAGCCCAAGAACTCAGTACCACTGCTTTATGATTGGTAAACTGATAATGTGAAGCGGAGAGCGCCTGAGCATTTTGGAGCGCCGTCGCGTCATGAAAGGCGAGATGATTGGAAGCCATAACCAGTCCCTAGTCAGCAAGCAAAGGTGATAACTAGAGTATGGTAAGTAACTTTCAACTTTGCTTACCCAGCCTAGACATGAACTAAGGATTAATGGATAAGCGGTATCAGCACTTGATTAGGCTTTAACTAGAGTCATAAAGTAGAAAACTGCTACCATCACACCTTCTATATAGATGAACTTTAACCTTCTATGCAATTAGCCGTTGAACAAGTCGCCGATCATTTAACTCGCCAATTATTACCTGTGTATTGGGTCACGGGTAATGAGCCTTTACAAGTGATGGAAACGGCTGAATTAATTCGAGCCAAAGCTCAGGAACGTGGATTTATTGAGCGACAGTTACTGAGTGTGGATGCTCAATTTGATTGGGGGCTATTAACTGAATCTGCCAGTGCTTTATCGCTTTTTGCCCAGCAAACCCTAATTGATCTGCGCCTATATAATGCCAAGCTGGGGCAAAATGGTGCTAAAGCATTGCAATATTATTTGAGCACCTTACCTGGCGATAAAATCCTATTAGTACAATCGGAGCGCTTGGATAAAAGTCAGCGCAGCTCAGCATGGTTTAAAGCCTTGGATAAAGTGGGCGTGATCGTGAATGTGTGGGAATTAACGCCTGCAAAAACTCAAGCATGGGTAGCTAAACGTGCTCAGCAAGCGGGTTTAAAAACGAGCACCGAAGCCTTACGCTATTTAAGCGAATGTATGGAGGGTAATCTACTCGCCGCCCAGCAAGAAATTCAAAAGCTTAAATTACTGTTTGGCGAACAAGAAATTGATGTCAAACACATTGCTAGCACGGTAGCCGATAATGCGCGGTATACCACCTTTGATTTAGGTGATGCCATTTTGCAGCGCGATCAACAGCGTCTCTTGCACGTATTTAAAGTGCTCCAAGCTGAAGATACGGCTATGCCCTTAATTATTTGGGCGGTTGGCGAAGTCATGCGCCAAGGCTATGAAGTGGTACACGGTAATATGCCTCCTGCTGTGACACCGATGCGACGTGAAGCCCTACAACGCGCTCGCCCCCATTTACAAAAACTGCACTGGTCGGTGGGCTTTGAAGCTCTAGGACGGTTAGAACAACATGCCAAAGGAGTGGGTATCGATGCCCCGCGCAATACCGACCGTCTATGGGATGAAGCAATAACACTTGCATTATGGTGTGCAGGTATTAGCATTAACCTTATGACTATCAGCACTCAATAGGTAATTAAAACGTGACTATCGCCGCTTATATGGAACAAGTTGGACAGCAAGCCCGCGCGGCTGCACGCCTACTGGCTAAAGCCGACACTAATGCTAAAAATCAAGCTCTAACCTTCATGGCTCAAGCCCTATTAGACAATGAAGCTGCTTTACGCGCTGAAAATGCCAAAGATCTAGACGCAGGCAGAGCTAAAGGCTTAGATGCGGCAATGCTTGACCGCTTAACTTTAAGCCCGAAATATATTGCGACTATGGCAGAGGGTTTACGTCAAATAGCGGCTTTGCCCGACCCGATAGGCACGATTACCGATATGAATTATCGTCCCTCTGGTATTCAAGTAGGCAAAATGCGTGTACCGCTAGGCGTGGTGGGCATTATTTATGAATCACGCCCCAATGTAACCGCCGATGCAGCAGCGCTTTGCTTAAAATCGGGTAATGCCTGTATTTTACGCGGTGGCTCAGAAGCCATTTATTCTAATCAAGCGATTGCTCACTGTGTGCAACAAGGTTTAAAAGCGGCTGGCTTACCCGCTCATGCCGTGCAAGTGGTTGAAACCACAGATCGCGCTGCGGTGGGTGAATTATTACGAGCTAAGGCTTATGTGGATGTGATTATTCCGCGTGGTGGTAAAGGTTTAATTGAGCGGGTTAGTAATGAGTCATTGATACCTGTAATTAAACACTTAGACGGTATTTGCCATGTGTATATCGATGATGAAGCCGATATTCCTATGGCGATTAAAATCGCGGATAACGCTAAAACTCATCGCTACGGTACTTGTAATACCATGGAGACTTTATTAGTCGCTCAAGGCATTGCCGATAAAGTACTGCCTCCACTCGCTGATCTCTATCACTCTAAACAAGTTGAACTACGCGGCTGTGAAAAAACCCGTGCTATTTTACCCGCGATTAAAGCTGCCACTGATGAAGATTGGGTGACTGAATATCTAGCGCCGATTTTATCAATTCGTATTGTGGACGGCGTAGATCAAGCCATTGACCATATCAATACCTATAGCTCGCAACATACCGACTCCATAGTGACCAATAACTACACTAAAGCTCGACGCTTCCTACGTGAGGTGGACTCTAGTTCGGTGATGGTGAATGCCTCTACTCGTTTTGCCGATGGTTTTGAATATGGCTTAGGGGCTGAAATTGGTATTAGTACTGATAAAATTCATGCGCGTGGACCGGTCGGATTGGAAGGACTAACCTCGCAGAAATTTATTGTCCTGGGACATGGTCAAGTACGCATATGATAGGTTTGTTGGGCGGTACATTTGATCCTATTCATTTTGGTCACTTGCGGATAGCGCTTGAAGTAGCGGACGCACTCGATTTAGAGCAAGTGCGCTTTATTCCTAATCGTGTACCGCCCCATCGTCGCCAACCGCTAGCCTCTGGTGCAGAGCGCTTAGCGATGATACAAAGCGCTATTCAAGGCGAACCGCGTTTTGTGGCGGATGATCGAGAGTTGCGTCAAGAGCAAACTTCCTATACTGTGCACACCCTGCAAGCATTGCATCAAGAATTTCCTCATCAATCATGGGCTTTCATTATAGGTGCTGATGCTTTTTTACAGCTCACAAGCTGGTATGAATGGCAAACTTTATTTGATTTAACACACTTTATAGTGGTAGGTCGCCCCGGTTATGCTCTAACTACTTCTGAAACCACATGGTTTCAGCCTTACTTGGTTGATTCGTTAGCTGATCTCACTAAGCACACAGTAGGTAAAGTATTAGTACTTAATATTCAAGGCTTAGACATTTCAGCGACTCAATTACGCAACCTTATCGCGCGTGGTCAAAGTCCACGTTATTTAACTCCCGATGCTGTCTGGTCTATGATTCAGACTCAACAACTGTATAAATCCAAGGTATAAATGGAACTAGAACCCTTAAAAGCGCTGGTAATTAACAGCCTTGAAGATCTAAAAGCACAAAATATCACCGTACTCGATGTACGCGGCAAATCCACCATTACTGACCTCATGATTATTGCGACGGGTACTTCTAGCCGTCATGTAGGTTCTATTGCTTCTGCGGTCGCAATGAAAGCCAAAGAAGCTGGACATGCGCCTTTAGGCGAAGAAGGTAGCGGTGGCTCTGAGTGGGTATTAGTCGATCTGAACGATATTATTGTGCATGTTATGACCGCTCAGACGCGTGATTTTTATAATCTCGAAAAACTCTGGGGCGTGAATAGCAACTTTGACCAAGCCTATACGCAAGCCTTGGCTGGTTAAGGTTAGTTAGTCTATGCGGATTCATCTACTCGCTATCGGTAGCAAAATGCCTGATTGGGTTAATACGGCTACCGACGAGTATATTGGGCGTATGCCCCCACATTGTCGTGTGATCACGCATGAAATAGCGGCTGAAAAACGTACTAAGACCGCCGATTTAAAAAAAATCCGTGAACTTGAAGGTGACAAACTACTCACTGCTATTCCAGCGGGTAGTTTAGTCATTGCTTTAGACGTTCTGGGCAAAGCATGGTCAACGGAACAACTGGCACAAAACCTCAATACCTGGATGGTAGGCGGGCGTGATGTAGCCCTGTTAGTGGGAGGCCCGGAGGGATTATCCCAAGCTTGTATTGATCGCGCTGAAATACGTTGGTCACTCTCACCTCTAACCTTCCCCCATCCTCTAGTTCGAGTGATGGTAGCCGAGCAATTATTTCGTGCTTGGAGTATTCTCTCCAACCATCCTTATCATCGCGCTGATTAGCTTAATAACTTATGCAACCTCATCTTATTTTAGCCTCGCAATCCCCGCGTCGGCGGGAACTATTGACCCAAATTGGGATTACCTATCGTGTTGAAGTCGCTGATATTGACGAAACACCACGCCCCCATGAATCGCCCTTTGAGCTAGTGCAACGTCTTGCGTTAGAAAAAGCCCAAGCCGTATGGGAGCGTAGTGATAAAACCTTACCCGTATTAGGCGCCGATACACTAGGTTTTGTAGACGATGAATTATTATTAAAACCCCTCGATTTTGCCGATGCAAAACGCATCCTAAAATCCTTATCTAATCGTGAGCATGATATTTTAACTGCCGTTGCTTTATGTTCTGCGCAAGGTCAAACAGTACGCTTGAATCACAGTCGTGTTTGGTTTAGAGCCATTACTGAGGCTGAAATTGCCGCTTATTGGGCCAGTGGTGAGCCACAAGACAAAGCGGGTGCATATGGTATTCAAGGACGTGCTGCGATTTTTATTGAGCGTTTAGAAGGCTCGCATTCGGCAGTCATGGGTTTACCTTTATTTGAAACAGCGCAGTTATTGCAGGCACACGGTATTTCAGTACTTAGTTAAGCGCGTGCTTAACCGTTGTGTACATACTGAAACATTTAGCCTAATAGATTAACTACTTATTACGCATTGATTTGCTATTATCATAAGGTATTGCTTATTTAAGATTAACCACAGGCGTCGTCAGAACCCATTTACGGCGCTCTATAATAAGAGAGATAAGATGAGTGCTGAATTATTAATAAATGTTACCCCGCAGGAGTCGCGGGTAGCCCTCTTGGAAAATGGAGTATTGCAAGAGGTTTTGATCGAACGCTCCTCTAAACGCGGAATTGTGGGTAATATTTATCGCGGTACAGTATCGCGGGTTTTGCCCGGCATGGAAGCTGCTTTTATTGATATTGGTCTAGATAAATCGGCTTTTTTACACGCCTCTGATTTAACCATGCCAAATTTAGATGATTTTATTAATGCGGATGGTTCGCGCCCTACTCCTACTCCTATGCCTCATATTGGTAGTTTTTTACATGAGGGCAAAAAGCTGCTAGTGCAAGTGATTAAAGACCCATTAGGAACCAAAGGCGCACGGCTGACTACTTATATTACTATCCCCTCGCGGTATCTGGTGTTCATGCCGGATAGCTCGAATACGGGGGTATCCAGCAAAATCGAAAGCCCTCAAGAGCGTGAGCGGCTACGTCAACTGATGCTGGCTTTACGTGAGGAATTTAATGATCAATATGGCTATATAGTACGTACCGCTGCGGAAGGCATTAGTATTGATGAACTGCGCCGCGATATGCGTTTTTTGCGTAATTTATGGCAAAACATTGAAAGTACGCATAACGGTACGAATGGGATGGCCTCCAGTACGCCTTTAAAAAACTCTGTGGTCTATGCAGACCTACCCTTAGTATTACGTGTCTTACGCGATATGGTCGGTGAGCGTATTGAGCGCGTATTAATTGATTCGCGTGAGACCGTCTCCAAAGTACTTAGTTTTAGTGAAAAATATATACCAGACTTAGTTCCTGTGATTGAGCACTATGCGGGTGAGCGCCCTATTTTTGACTTGCATGGCGTGGAAGATGAAATTCAAAAAGCACTACAGCGTAAAGTACCGCTTAAATCCGGTGGCTATTTAATCATTGATCAAACTGAGGCTATGACCACGATTGATGTCAATACTGGTGGGTTTGTCGGTACGCGTAATTTAGAGGAAACCATTTTTCGTACTAACTTAGAAGCGGCCCAAGCTATCGCCCGACAACTAAGGCTACGTAACTTAGGTGGGATTATTATTCTAGATTTCATTGATATGTTGGAAGGTGAGCACCGCCAACAAGTTATGAAAGTACTAGAACGTGCGTTAGAAAAAGATTATGCCAAAACTTATATTTGTGATGTCTCGCCCTTAGGCTTAGTGGAAATGACGCGTAAACGCACGCGTGAAAGCCTAGAGCATGTACTATGTGAATCTTGCCCTACCTGTAATGGGCGCGGCTATGTCAAAACCGCTGAGACGGTGTGCTATGAGATTTTCCGTGAAATATTACGTGCAGTACGCCAATTCGATGCTAAGTCACTCTTAGTACTCGCCTCGCAAGAAGTGATTGATCTATTGCTAGATGAGGAATCGAGTAGCTTGGCGGAATTACAGGAGTTTGTATCGATTCCGATACGCCTACAGGTCGAAGCACTCTACACCCAAGAACACTTCGACGTGGTGTTGCTTTAGCACGCTAGCGAGCTTATGTCGCTAGCGTATATAAGCACAGGGTTACTTCTTGATGGTAACAGCCACAAAGCGCGTGCGATCATCACGTAAAATCAGCACCGCCAAGGGTTTATCGGCTGAGGCTTTATTAATAATTTCGCGCAAGGTAGCCGAATCCTTAATAGCCGTATTATCTACTGATAGAATAATATCGCCAACCTCAATACCGGCTTCAGCGGCTGGGCTATCAGCTTGTACTTCACGCACTGCCACACCCTGCTCTTTTAAAGCGCTATTTTTGTCGCGCTCTTGTTGAGTTAATTCAGCGACTGCAACACCTAAAGCCCCTTTAGTAGCTTTGGACTCAGCTAAGGTTGTACCCTCTTTGCTCGGTAGTTTTTCAATCGTAGCATTGACGGTAACCGCCTTACCCGCACGCCATACTTCCACGGGAACCGATTTACCAATCGCAGTATTACCGACTAAGAGTGGTAAAGTATTAGCTGATTCCACGATCAGATTATTAAAGCCAGTAATCACATCACCTGCTTGGATACCTGCTTTATCAGCGGGACTGCTTGGCAATACGCTCGCCACTAATGCGCCTTTAGTTTGGGGTAATGACAACGACTGAGCCAATTTAGGCTCAACATTTTGAATCTCAACCCCTAACCAACCGCGACTGACTTGCCCACTGGTTTTGAGCTGATCAGTGACGTTTTTAACTACATTAATAGGGATAGCAAACGATACCCCCATATAGCCCCCACTACGGCTATAGATTTGCGAATTTACTCCGATGACCTGACCTTGGAGATTAAATAAGGGACCACCCGAATTCCCCGGATTCACAGCGGCGTCGGTTTGAATAAAGGGCACATAGGTTTCGGTCGGCAAACTACGGGATAGAGCACTGACAATCCCTTGAGTCGCGGTATGATCTAAGCCAAACGGTGCACCAATCGCTACGACCCATTGACCTACATCTAATTTATCGGAGTCACCCAATTGCACAGTAGGTAAGTTATCCGCTTTCACTTTGAGTAAGGCGACATCACTAAGCTTATCTGAGCCTACAATTTCAGCTTCTAATTCACGCTTATCGGTGAGGCGCACAGTGACTGTTTTAGCGTCATCCACGACGTGCGCATTGGTTACGACGTAGCCATCAGAGGATATAATAAACCCAGAACCAAAGGCTTGTGGGGCACGCCCACCGCCACGCGGTCCACGCGGTAATTGACGGAAGAATTGCTGTAATTCCTCAGGTAACTCGTCAAAACCATCGGGCATAGCCCCCATACCGTCTGCTTTACCATCTACACTAATACTGACCACTGCGGGGCTATTCGCTTTAATCAATCCTGTTAGTTCAGGAAGTCCAGCCGCCATAGGCGCTGCCATTAATCCGGGAGGTGCGGGAGGCGTTGTGGTATCAGCCCCACTTGAAACCGCCCCTAAACCTAAACCGGTAGCTAAAATAGCGCTTAATAATAATTTACGACCTGTAGTTAAACTAAACTGTTGCATAGGTTATCTCCTGATTATTCTTCCTATCGCCACTTATCGGGTTGGAGTAATAGTGGCACAGGATGGTGCACGGATTGTGGAAACATCGTGTTTTTATGGGATTTATTCATCAGCACTTTCCTGAATACCAGCTCTTTACTTTCTTAGCTAAAAGTACTTAAATCGATTTAAAATTAACTTATTTCCTCCGTTTAGCCCCACTTCACGTTTCTGCATTAAGAAGTGGGGGCTTTTTGGCAGAAAACAAGTTTAACCTAGCAAGAACCGTCCAATAACTATCACCATTCAACGCTTTCTGTAACCACCTAAGCTTATTACAACCAACTGATTACTATGACTTTATTACTCGCTAATTTGCAATTTGCGCTCTCTATTACCGCTCCTATTTTTATTCTTTTGACCTTAGGGGTTTTATTAAAGCAGTTAAATATCTTAACAGATGCGTTTATCGAATCTGGTTCTAAAATTGTTTTTACGGTTGCGCTACCTGTTTTACTGTTTACCAGCATTGTGCAAACACCTACCGATCAGGCGCATGATTTAGCTTTAATCTTATATGCGACCTTAGCCACGCTTACGGTTTATATCCTGTTGGAAGTATTAGCTCATTATTGGATTCAGCCACCTGCGGATCGTGGGGTGATTGTACAAGGCGCTTTTCGTTCTAATATGGGGATTATTGGGCTAGCTTATTGTTTAAATGCTTATGGAACGGCTGGAGTAGCTGCGGCTTCCCTATATGTAGGATTAGTGACGATTGTTTTTAATGTCTTAGCCGTTATTACCTTGAGCCGCTCTTTGCAACGTGAGGGTGGTTTAAGCAAAACCTTAACCGGTATTGCCAAAAATCCCTTTATTATTGCGATTGTACTCGCGTTAATGGTGTCGGGCTTAGGGTGGAAATTACCACCCTTATTGGTACAAACCGGAGATTATTTGGCAAAAATGGCCTTGCCCCTAGCACTCCTTTGTACTGGCGGAGCCTTAAGTTTCAAAGCGTTGCGTCTGGAGTCTCATAACACTCTGTTAGCTACTTTAATGAAAGCCGTCATAGTCCCTTTGCTGATCACGGCTATCGGCGCATTATTAGGCTTTAAAGGGATGAGTTTGGGGATTTTATTTTTAATGACTTCAGCCCCTACCGCCGCTGCTAGTTATATTATGGTAAGAGCGATGGGTGGGAATGCAGTATTAGCGGCTAATATTATTGCATTAACTACATTAGCTTCCATCTTGACGACCAGCTTAGGCATTACGATTTTGAAGGGATTGGAACTAATGTGAAACCCCACCCCAACCCTCCCCTTATCAAGGGAGGGCGTAAAAATCAGACGAGTTTAGGGAAATTTAAGCTAGGTACTCAGCACCATTCATATAAGGCTGGAGTACTCTAGGAATACGCATACGACCATCGGCTTCTTGATAATTTTCTAAAATCGCTACCAAGGTACGACCTACTGCTAAACCAGAGCCATTTAAGGTATGCACCAACTCAGGCTTGCCTCCTTCTGGGCGATAACGCGCCATCATACGCCGTGCTTGGAAATCAACCATATTGGAGCAAGAAGAAATCTCACGATATTTCTGTTGACCGGGTAACCATACTTCTAGGTCATAGGTTTTTGCAGAGGAAAATCCAGTATCGCCCGCACATAACGCTAGTACGCGATACGGTAACTCAAGCGCCTGTAAAATCGCCTCCGCGTGTCCCGTCATAGTTTCCAAGGTTTGCCATGAGTCTTCGGGTTTTACCACCCATACCATTTCCACCTTTTCAAACTGATGTTGTCTGATTAAACCCCGCGTGTCTTTACCATAAGAACCCGCCTCTGAACGAAAACAAGGAGTATGGCAAATAAACTTTAAAGGCAATTGACTCTCAGGCACGATTTCATCACGCACTAGATTCGTCACCGGGACTTCAGCGGTCGGAATCAGGTAGTAGCCTTGCTCATTATTAAGCTTGAATAAGTCTTCCTCAAACTTAGGTAATTGCCCTGTACCGCGCAAAGAATCGGCATTGACCATATAAGGCACATAAACCTCATTATAACCATGCTGCTCAGTATGAGTATTGAGCATGAACTGAATGAGTGCACGGTGTAATTTCGCCATTGCAGTCCGTAGCACCACAAAGCGTGAACCTGTTAACTTACTGCCTGCATCAAAATCCATCCAACCATTCGGCGCACCTAGATCAACATGATCTTTAGGCGTGAAATCAAATGGACGGGGTGAACCCCAGCGACGTACTTCGAGATTATCATTTTCGTCTTTGCCATCGGGTACTGATGCATCCAAAATATTGGGAATATTCAAGGCTATAGTCTGAATTTGCTCTTGTAGAGCAGCTAAAGCTTGTTCAGATTGCACTAAACGCTCACCTAAGCCATCGACTTCGGCTAAAAGAGGCTGAATATCCTCACCGCGTGCTTTTGCTTGACCAATCGCTTTGGAACGTAGAGTTCTTTGGTTTTGTAATTCTTGAGTAGCACTTTGTAATTCACGGCGTTGGGATTCTAATTCTTGAATACGAGCTACATCGAGTTTAAAACCGCGTCGCGCTAATTGCTGCGCAACCTCCTCTAAATCGTTTCTGAGACGCTTTGGATCAAGCATGATTTACCTCAAATACCTTATCGTTATGGTTAGTTTGATCAAAATTAGTAAACGCAAAAGCATAGCATAGCGCAGCCTAGCCTGCCTCAAAATAATCACTATCTAGCTTTTTCACTTCATACGTCTCAACCGTAGATACCCCAATATTATGTTCCACCATCAGTTCAGCCAAGCGCACACCGTCAATTAAAATAATTCGTGTATCAATTAAAGACGCATATTCCTTGGCTTCACGCGAAAAATTAGACGTGGTAATAAACACACCCTTCTTAGCCCGTTGCCCCTGTAAGGCTCCCGCAAAACGTTGAATATCAGGTCGCCCCACTGTCCCCTCCCAGCGCTTTGCTTGAATATAAATCACATCTAAACCCAACCTATCCTCATTAATAATCCCATCAATCCCACCGTCGCCCGTTTTACCTAAGGCTTGACCTGCATCCAAACGATTACCGCCGTAACCCATTTTAACCAATAAATCGACTACCAAACGCTCAAAAAAGGCTGGTGAGGCTTGCTTCACGGTTTCTAATAATTCCTGCTCTAAGCTCTCACTCATCACTCGATGAGCAGAAGCTAGAATATCTTCCGGTGTGTCATCAAAAATGAGGTCTGTATCCCAGTTGATATGCTGTTCGGGATCTTTAGGGCGTTTACGCTCTTTGAAAGCTTGAAACTCAGGAAACTGTTGTAATAAGGCTAGGGTAATACCCTCTGGATGATTAGCTAACAGCTTTAGACCGCGATCAGTGATTTGTAAAGCACCCCGTTCGGGCGTACTCAAAGCCCCCGCTTGCTTTAAATAAGTACGCGCCCAACTGACCCGATTCATAAAAACGGTTTGAGAACCACTTTCTAATAGCTCAGTACGCTCGTTTATGCTTAGTTGCAGTTCATTGGCTAATTGATTAACTGCATCCCGTAAACGATGGGCACGTTGATCCGAAGCTAAGCGCAATAATGGCAACATTAATGTTTGATAGGTGGGTAGGGACATTATGCTATCCAAGATATGGGTTAGCTCTATTCTAGCAAGATAGTCCTCGCATAAAAGCAAAAACCTCTAATTGCTGTTAAGCAACTAGAGGCAGATGACTATTCTTTTAAAGATATGATTAATTAAACGACTGGCTTAGCATCCACTAACACAATCATCCTTATTGATTTCGTTAATTAGTAAACCTGCGCCTATAACACCCGCAGCAATCCCAGCAGCACCACCGAAACCGCTAACAGGAACATTACCCGTGGAAGGTAAGTTAACGGGACGGTTATTAAAACCACTGCCATCGGTCACTGTTTCAGTTCTTAGGCGTACTTTTTGAGAGTTTCCGCACGGATTCGCTGCTGAAATGTTTAACGCCTCACTACTTCCGTACACACGGCTACTGTCAGGAAATCTCGCAGGGCAGCTATCAAACTGAATTTTAACTTTGCCATTGCCAGTAGTAATAATACGATCACCTTCCTGCAACACAGTCCCATTGGTTACTAACGACTGTTTGCCTGCTCGCTCTACCACTACTCTACCTTCTACACCACTAACTACGGCAGCTTGGGCAACTGAAGCTAGACTTAAAGTTACTAAGCTAGATAGTGTCAATATTTTTAGCATTTTCATATAAATTTCCTCTAAGTTTGTTATTTATTAACCAACAGACTTTCTTGATTAAAAACCATCAAAAACCTGTAAATTACTAATGTTATTAAGATAATTAAACTTAGTCTTTCACACTCATTTGACACATTATGCCGTGTGCTTTTATTTGGAACCAGTTAAAACTCGCTTTTTTTAATGAAAAAAATATCTAAAAACAGGGCTCATTAATTTAAAAAAACTAATGAACCTAACGATTTCAAATTAACAACCACTTACACAGCCGTCATCATCGTCCACTAATGCCACTACGCCTGCAATGCCTAAGCCAGCCGCTAATATCCCCCATCCTGTTCCTACTCCAGCAAAGCTGCCACTACTCGTAGTTACATTAGGAGCTACATAAGTGGGTAAATTATGAGTAGTGACTAACTTTTTAGTGATGGTACGTGCAGGTCCCTTAGTCACGGTAACGGCACTTCCTGTGCAACCATTGCCTTTCACAATTTTAATATGCGTATTTTGATCATAGCGCTCTATACAGCCAGTATCGGCATAAGCTACGGTCGCTAGTGACTTACGCATTACCATAACGCGATCACCGTGATAGAGCGGCATACGCGCTTTAGCTAATACCTGTGAACCGTTAGCTTTTTGAACGATGACGCGCCCAGCGACGCTAGCAATATGACCTAACTCCTGTGCGGATGCGGTAGCAGTGCTCACCAGAGCCGTAGCACCCAGAAAAGTAGTCATTATAGTGGTGGGATTCATGGCAATACCTCAGTAATAGATAGTTGATTACTAAGGCTTAACTTTAGAGTGTTACCACATTAAAGATCATAAAAGTCCGATAAACGTATTTTTTTTACTTATTAGCGTGGGTTGTAGACCATAGGTTCACTTTAAATAAAAAAGCCCTGAAACAACTTCAGGGCTTCTTAAACAACCAACAGTTAGTTAGTAATGTCTTATTAGCAACCGCTTTTGCAAGGCTCATCGCCACTAATATCAGCAGCGATAGCAACAGTGACTACTACCGCTATTGCTAAACCAATACCAACGCCAGCACCGGCTCCAGCAGCACCACCTAAACGTGGACCTTTAATCGCTGTAATTTGCTTACCCTTTTTAATGGGTTGAACTTTAACAGTTTTATCTAATTGAGCAGGAGCCGCTTGTGCTGTGCTTAGAGTGCTAGTCACGGCAAACAAAGCAACTGCTAATGATAATCCTAGTTTTTTTAACATAGTCATCTATAGTTTCCTTCTGAAAGTACTTCATTCATATAGCAGGGTGAAAAAAACACTCTACTAATTCTAGTATAACAAGTAATGATTAAGAGGTGGTTAAGTTAACCCAAAAATTTTAGTGTAATTTTTTACTTTTCGGTATTTTTAGAGTAAAAAGCGTATACTAACTTTACTCAATCGAATAATAATCACCACTTCTCCAGCTTAATTAGCTGATTGATAATTATTGTAATAGTTTAAAAAGCACTATAACACCTATGACCGACACTACTACTTATGGCGCTGCTTCTATTGAAGTATTAACAGGATTAGATCCTGTACGCAAACGTCCGGGCATGTATACTGATACTACCCGTCCTAATCATCTTGCACAAGAAGTTATTGATAATAGCGTCGACGAAGCGCTAGCGGGTCATGCCAACTTTATTGATGTAATCTTGTACAGCGATGGCTCTTTATCAGTCACTGATAATGGGCGTGGTATGCCGGTTGACCTTCATCCTGAGCAAAAACTTCCGGGAGTGGAAGTTATTCTATGTACCTTACATGCAGGCGGTAAATTTTCTACCGATAATTACCAATTCTCTGGTGGGCTACACGGTGTCGGTGTCTCAGTCGTCAATGCCCTATCTGAACGCTTACAAGTCACCATTAAGCGTGAAGGTAAAGTCTATAACATGAACTTTGCCAATGGCTATAAAGCCAGTGAGCTAATGGTCACAGGTGCAACGACTAAAAAAGATACGGGGACTAAGGTTCATTTTTGGCCTAATGCTCAATACTTTGACAGTGCCAAATTTAGTGTAAGTCGTCTGCGTCATACTCTAAAAGCCAAAGCTGTATTATGTCCGGGTCTAAAAGTACGCTTCACTGATCAATCAGAAACGATACCCGAAACGACTGAATGGCACTATGAAAATGGCTTACGTGACTATTTACTGGAGGCTGTAAGTGAATTTATTACTTTACCTGAAAAAGCCTTTACTAGCTCGCTCAAAGCTACCACTCAAGCCTTGGATTGTGCACTAACATGGCTTCCCGAAGGGGGAACAGCGATTCAAGAAAGCTATGTCAACCTGATTCCTACGATGCAAGGCGGTACTCATGTCAATGGTTTACGCACAGGTGTGACCGATGCGCTAAGGGAATTTTGTGAATTTCGTAACCTGCTTCCACGTGGATTAAAGCTGACACCTGATGATGTGTGGGAAAATATTGCCTATGTGTTGTCACTTAAAATGCAAGACCCCCAATTTGCGGGACAAACGAAAGAGCGTCTGTCTTCGCGGGAGGCGGCTGGGTTTGTCGCTGCGACTATAAAGGATGCCTTTGCGCTTTATCTCAATCAAAATACTGAAGTAGGTGAGCAATTAGCCCAACTCGCTATCAGTAATGCCAATCGGCGGCAACGTTCTAGCAAAAAGGTGGTACGTAAACGCGTGACCGCCGGTCCTGCTTTACCGGGGAAACTAGCAGATTGTGCCTCACAAGATATTTTGCGTACTGAATTATTTTTAGTCGAAGGTGATTCAGCCGGAGGCTCGGCTAAGCAAGCACGAGATCGTGAGTTTCAGGCTATTATGCCGCTGCGGGGTAAGATTCTTAATACGTGGGAGGTCGATGCAGAACAAGTACTAGCCTCGCAAGAAGTGCATGATATAGCAGTCGCTTTAGGGGTCGATCCGGGCAGTACCGACTTGTCACAATTACGCTATGGCAAGATTTGTATTCTCGCCGATGCGGATTCGGATGGAGCGCATATTGCTACTTTATTATGTGCTTTGTTTGTAAAGCATTTCCGTCCCCTTGTTGCAGCAGGTCATGTATATGTCGCTATGCCTCCCCTGTATCGCATTGATATAGGTAAGGAAGTGTATTACGCCTTGGATGATGCGGAAAAACAATCACGGCTTGAAGTAATAGCGGCTGAGAAGAAGCGCGGTACGATTACCGTGACTCGTTTTAAGGGCTTGGGTGAAATGAATCCGCTACAACTGCGTGAAACTACTATGACCCCCGATACACGACGCTTAGTGCGATTGGCTCTGGAAGAAGCTGAAACGGCTGATACGCTTATGGATATGTTGCTCTCGAAAAAACGCGCGGCGGATCGTAAGCAGTGGCTAGAAACTAAGGGCAATCTAGCCACAGTGTAAGCTTAAAATAAAAAGCCTGCTCACTTAGCAGGCTTTTTACAGTAAAGTTTTTAAAAAAATTTCTCAGAAACGGCGGCTATAGGCAAACCCAAGTATGTTCTGATCCATTTTTAAATTATACATATCTAAACCTACTGGCGAGACGCCAGCACCTTGAATTTCCTTCTCAAAGGCATGAACGTAACTTACTGTCAGATCTGATTTAGGTGATAATTTAAATTCTGCTCCCAGAGATAAATGTCGCTCTGATGTAGCAGGTGCTAAAACGTTAAAAGTAGTCTCGGTACTTTTAACCGGTGACTTACCGTAGTTATAACCTGCCATTAGAGCAGTAGTAGGGGTCATTTGGTGTTTAACACCCAACTTGTAAATAGTTTGGTTTTGCCAGCCGAATCCTGGGCCTCCATTCGAACCTAGTTGGGCAGACCCAAAACTTGTGGACGTATTACCTACAGAAGCTAATTTATTATACTCAATGTGCTGTATATCCATTGCTACAGTTGTTTTACGGGTTGCCTTAAAACTTAAGCCTACTGTAGTAGCAGCTGGTACATCAAACTCTCCACCATTAGCTAATAACCCCTTATACTTGTCAAGCTTGCCCATTTTTACTTTACTACGATATGAAATACCCGCACTTACACGCGGACTTAATTGCCCCTGCCACCCAATTGTGCCCCCCACACCCGTCGAAGAGTCGTATCCGTTATTCGTGACCGAATTAGAATCGACACTAAAACCAGGAGCTGTGAAACTGCTTAATCCCTCTGCTTTAAACTTTTGATAAACTCCATTTAACGAAAGCCCTACAGCCTGAGTCTCACCCATTTTAAAGCTTATAGTAGGAGACACGAAAAGTTGTTGGTAATCCACACCTACATCACTTGACATAAAAGGAGGCGAGTTAAGATTAGCATAACCTGTATTCATTCCTCCGTTACCGTAGATAACAATACCAGCTGCCATACCTTTACTAAGCGAACGCTTATAACCACCTTCAGGTACGTAAAAAGTGGACTTTTTATTACCGCTATACTCTGTATTAGTAGTACGATCTACTACTGAACGCTTAGGCTTAAACACCTCCAACCCCACATCATACCCATCGGGAATAAATGAGGCAGCGGCTGGGTTAGTGGCCATGCTGGTAGTATTAATAGGATTAGCGACCGCTGCTCCCCCCATAGAACGGTGTGCCATACCTAAACCAGTAGGCGCTAAACCATTAGTGGCAAAAGCTATTGAAGAGAAACAGGTAGTTGAGATTAAGAGTGATAGACTCACGAGACGAGCATTTAACATCGTTATTTTTCCTCCTAGAAAACCTACAAAATTTAAGGTATGAATCCATCCTGACAGTGTAGTATTAAAACCACAATGCCCCACTAGAGAGATAGGCATTGATTTTCATCAAAACCTAGCCAGATTAGGTAAAATTTACTCAACACTACCCCTAGTGCTACCTAAATTAGGTATGATGCGCGTTTATTTTTAAGTGCTTGGAAGCTAGCAATGTCGCACTTGCAATTTACCCTCTTTAACACTCAAGGTGCTGCGCGTCGCGGTCAGCTCACTTTCCCGCGCGGTACAGTACAAACCCCTGCTTTTATGCCCGTTGGAACTTATGGCACGGTAAAAGCCATGACCCCCGAAGAACTCAAAGGACTAGGCGCGGAAATTATTTTGGGTAATACCTTTCACCTAATGCTGCGCCCCGGAACGGAAATAGTGCGCCTCAAGGGTGATTTACATGAGTTTATGCACTGGGATAAACCGATTTTGACCGATTCGGGTGGCTTTCAAGTGTTCTCATTGGCACAAATGCGCAAAATCACCGAGGAAGGGGTGCATTTCCAATCTCCGGTTAATGGCAATAAAATCCTCATGACCCCTGAATCATCTATGCAAGTGCAGCGCGAATTAGGGTCAGATATTGTGATGATTTTTGATGAATGCACCCCCTATCCTGCGACCTTTGAGGAAGCTAAAACTTCAATGGAATTATCACTGCGCTGGGCGCGACGCAGTAAAAATGCTCATGAGGGTAATCCTTCTGCACTCTTTGGTATCGTTCAAGGTGGTGTTTATGAGGACTTACGCAAAATCTCAGCCAAAGGTTTGCAAGCTATAGATTTTGATGGCTATGCCGTAGGTGGCTTGGCAGTGGGTGAGCCTAAAGAAGATCGGGATCGCATTTTAGAAGCAACCGTTCCTTTACTTCCCACCGATAAGCCCCGCTATTTAATGGGCGTCGGCAAACCTGAGGATATTGTCGAGGGGGTTCGGCGCGGGATTGATATGTTTGATTGTGTGATTCCTACACGTAATGCACGAAATGGTTTTCTGTTTACCCGCTACGGACAGCTTAAAATTCGTAATAGCGTGAATAAGACTGATACTCGCCCCATTGACGAACAATGCGGTTGCTATACCTGCCAACACTATTCGCGGGCTTATTTACATCACTTAGATAAATGTAATGAGATTTTAGGAGCACGTCTCAATACTATTCATAACCTGTACTATTACCAAGAACTGATGCGTGGTATGCGTGCTGCTTTAGATCAAGGTGAGTTTGAACAGTTTGTTACTGATTTCTATGCCCAACGTGCCTCGTCTAAGGGGCAAACTGAGGAATAACCTTAAACCTTTCATCTTT
Source organism: Thiofilum sp. (assembly GCF_016711335.1). NCBI lineage: Bacteria > Pseudomonadati > Pseudomonadota > Gammaproteobacteria > Thiotrichales > Thiofilaceae > Thiofilum > Thiofilum sp. The sequence goes on along the minus strand of NZ_JADJTF010000001.1, from coordinate 2,103,159 downwards.
AGCCTATTTTAGGTCGCATCCACAGCCTTATGACAGTTTAATGACATAAAACTGTCATAATTCAGCATTACACTCCCCTATCATGAAGAAACATATTTTACTCATTGAAGATGAAGCCCCGATTCGCCAGATGGTGAAATTTGCTTTAGAGCGCGAGGGCTATGAAATCTCTGAAGCCGCGAATGCTAAAGAGGCACGTACTTTAATTGCCGAACGTGTACCTGATTTAATGTTAGTGGATTGGATGCTGCCGGATTTATCAGGTCCTGAACTGATTAAACGGTTGCGAGCTGAGGAACTGACGCATGATGTACCGGCTATTATGTTGACCGCCAAGGCGGATGAAGAAAATATGATTCAGGGGCTTGATCATGGCGCGGATGACTACCTCACTAAACCCGTTTCTATGAAGGTGCTTAGCGCCCGTATTAAAGCCTTGCTGCGCCGTAGCATTGGTTTTAATGAAGAAACCGTATTACGCATAGGTCGCCTCGCTTTAGATCAAGCGTCTTATCAATTGCGTATTGATCAAATGCCTGTGGCTATTGGCTTGACAGAATTCCGCTTGTTAGAATTCTTTATGCAGCATCCCGGTCGAGTCTATTCACGCGCCCAACTCTTAGATTTTGTTTGGGGGCAGAGTAAGTACTTAGAAGAGCGCACGGTGGATGTACATATCTTGCGCCTGCGCAAAGCCTTAAAACCCTACGAAGTAGATCACTATATTCAAACGGTGCGTGGCGCTGGCTATCGGTTTGAACAGGACAATACCTAACTTATGCAAGCCTATTGGTCGATTGAAATACGCCGTCTGATCGGTGGCGTGGTGCTAGCTCTTATGCTGGGGTTCATCACTGGCTACTGGTTAATCTCGTTGTTAGCCACCGCGTTAGGCTATATCGCGTGGTTTTTATATAAGCTGCGCCAATTACAATTATGGCTAGTGCATGATTTCAAACCCGATGAGTTACCGGATAGTGACGGAGCTTGGGAACAAATTGTTACCTTGATCAATCGCTCGCGCCAAAAAAGTATTAAGCGTAAGCAAAAACAAGAAGAACTCTTGCAACGCCTTAATAATATTATTTCCGCCCTACCCGATGCGGTCATTTTGTTTGATGATCAACATATTATTCAATGGACGAATAATATGGCATTTGAACTGATGGGTATTAACGACCAAACCGATGTTGGGCAACGCATTGATAATCTATTACGCGCCCCAGAGATTGCCAAAGCGCTTAATACTATGGATACCGAGGACGCGATTCAGTTTATTTCGCCCCGTAATGCTCAAGCTACATTACAAGCGCGTATTTTGCCTGTGGAGCGGGGTCTATGGCTGCTTAATGTGCGCGATATTAGTCAACGTATTCAATTGCAACATACGCGCAAAGCCTTTATTGCCAATGCCTCACACGAATTGCGCACCCCTTTGACCGTAGTCAGTGGTTATCTCGAACTCATGCAGGAAGATCCTGAGGTTCCCCAGCATTTAGCTATGGCAATCCAGCAATCCCGTGAACAAACCTTGCGTATGCAGCAAATCATTAGCGATATGCTGACCCTTTCTAAATTAGAAACTATGGAACGTACCCATATTCCATTACGCGAGGTCAATGTACCGGACATTCTTAAAAATACCAGCCAAGCCCTGACCGATACTTTAGCGGCACAATCACATACCTTAGAAACCTATATTGAACCTAATCTCACCATTATGGGCGTTGAGAGTGAACTCACCAGCGCTATTACTAATTTAATGGATAATGCGATTAAGCATACCCCCGCTGGTACTCATATCGTGGTGCGTTGGGAACGACTGAATAAGGATTATGCTGCCTTGACGGTAACTGATAATGGCCCTGGCATTCCCGAAGAACATATTGCGCATCTCACCGAGCGCTTTTATCGCGTGGATACCGGACGCTCGCGTGAACGGGGGGGTACCGGTTTGGGGTTATCGATTGTGAAGCATGTGATTCAAAATCATCAAGGCTACTTAACCATTAAAAGCCGTGTGGGTGAAACCATTTTCCAAGCTAGCTTCCCTGCTCGCCACGCCCCCATTGTTTCAGAAAATCAAAGCTAATCACGTATTTTAGCGACTTTTGTCATCTTTGTGTTATATGTTTGCGCTCTAATAGCTGAATCATTCAAAGCTGAGAAAGATTAATATGAATACTGTGTTAATCATTGAAGATGAAGCACCGATCCGCCAATTAGTGGCTTACACCTTAGAGCGCGTAGGACATACCTTATTAGAAGCGGATTGTGGACGCGCTGCCCAAGAGATTTTAGCGCAACAACAACCGGATATGATTTTAATGGATTGGATGTTGCCGGATTTAACGGGCTTAGAACTCACCCGTCGTTTTAAGCGCCATGTTAATTTAAGCCATATTCCGATTATTATGCTCACCGCTCGCGCCGACGAAGCGGATAAAATTGCTGGCTTAAATTCCGGTGCAGATGACTATATGAGTAAGCCCTTTTCTCCTGCCGAATTACTGGCTCGCATGCGTGCCGTCTGGAGAAGAGTGCAGCCGCAATTGCCACCCGCCACCTTGACTTGTCGTGATTTGACTTTAGATATTCACAGTCATCGGGTGTATATTGGTCACGAAACCTTAGATTTAGGCCCGACTGAATTTCGCTTATTAAAGTTTTTCCTCCAACATCCAGAGCGCGTTTATAGTCGTGAGCAGCTATTAAAACAAGCGTGGGGCCCTAGTGTATATGTGGAAGAGCGCACGGTGGATGTACATATTTTGCGTCTACGTAAAATCCTCATGCCTTTTGGCTATGACGATTTTATCCAAACAGTACGGGGTGCAGGCTATCGTTTTTCACCCACTACACCGGTTTAAAAGTCTAAATCGATAAGGGTGATTAAACCTCACCCTTACCAGATTAGATGACTAGCCCCCCACTTTACACGCATCTAATAGACCATCCATTTGCCAATCCTTGAGTAAAGGTGCTTTATCTTTAACGGTAATAGCTTTGCCATTCAGTGTGCCCTTACCCGTTAATAAATTCACATCGCACTGTGTGCCTGCGGCATTAGGCTCTAAAGTGTCATAGTCGTTATACGTAAACCCTGCTGCTACAAAATTATTATTACGATAGGCTACAGTAATAGTCTGGTTCCAACGATTACGCCCAATGGCTTCATTGGCAGATTTGATTAATAACGAACCCTTTTTCGATAATTCTAAGCTCGGTAATGTACCCCACATACCCCCCACCCAAACCGCATCTTTACGCACTAGATCCAGCTTAAACTCATTCGCCGCTTCGCCCCCTACATAGAGGTATAAATCAGCTTGGTCCGTTTCTTTATTGGTGACTAAAATCGCACGATCCATTGAGCCATCATCATTCCAATCGGCGGTGAGCGCATCAATCACATCCCCCGCTCTAACCATTTCATCCGCCGCTTGTACATTCTGAAGCGCTAAACCTAAACTCACTACTGCACTCGCTAATACGATTCGTAACATACTCATACCTCGCTATTGATAACTTGCAAAAAATAATCATGCCTTAACCAAGAGTAAAATTAGGAGTACATCAGTACTCCTAATAGCTAGAGCGTACTCCAATTCCCTGATTCATATAAGAGTACTCCATTCTCGCCTATCACTTGATACTGATGGGCTTCCGTTAAGTTGGGTAATTGAAACTGCTCTATCTGACGCTCTAATACACTTTGAGCCACACCATACTCACGCTGATTATTTTGCTTATCAAGCACTTTAAGCGGCAATAAAAATACCGCCAGAGTGATTAAGGCATGATAATCGCGCCCTAAGTCTAAAATCTGCGCCCGTAACTCAGCTCTTAAATTGGTAGCATCCCACACCACACCGCGTTTTTCTCGTAAGGCTGCTTTGAGCTGCGCTTTGGCGGCTTGAATAATCTGACCACTGTGTTTTTGGCTATTACGTTTACCATTAAATTGCTCGCGTAACTCATCCAACGAGATCACTTCATAATCGGGATAATGTCGTTCTAGCCAAGTCGATTTGCCCGAACCACTTAACCCCACCGTCATAACTAAATGAGCATAGTGTTCACGGTGCGCATAGGTTTTACTAATCACCTCCTCGACCATGCGCAACTCACCCTGCTCCAAGGCTGCCAAACTATAGGCATAGACATAGCGCTGTGCTTTAGGGCTTAGATTATTCATCCGCGTAGCAATATGCTTAGGTAGAGGGTTATCACCCCAACAAGCAAAACATTGCGCTTGATTTCTAAACTCATCCAAACACATGAGTTGCCACTCTAGATCGGGACAAATACGCCCGCGCATATCGGCGACCTCTAGCCAATAGAGCAACTCTAGATCGACCTGACGCGCTAAGCGCCAATAGGCAGCAACTTGAGACTCTTTTAAGGCTAAATGCTTGGGCATATGGTGTTCGCCCACTAAATGCAGTACTTGCCACAGCACATTGAAAGGTAACTCCCACTCCATGATGCGCGGTGCTAAATAGGAACGCCCCACTGTTTCATGTTGGGGTGCTCCAATGCGCTCCTTGCCTTGTAATAACATAGGTTTGGTTTGTACGGGTTTAGCAATATCGTGGAGCACAGCGCCTAAAATGAGTGCTTGGCGTCGCTCTCCGGTGATATGCCTAGCCTGTGTTTTGAGTAATTGATACAACTCATCCAGCACCATTTGAGTATGAATATGGACATTACCCTCAGCGTGCCACTCAGCATCCTGTGGAGTATGCTTAAACTCATACAACCACTCACAAGTCGAGCCTAAATACTCAATACACTCCTCTAAATTGGGTGTCGCTGCTTGTGCAAGTTGTTGCAACCATTGAGCACGTTTCATACATCACCTCGTAAATGGTTAGGTTGCACAGCTGCAAACATCCAATGCTGATCGGTTTGCACATGGCGCGGTCTGACCCACTTGGCGACAGACTGAGCAAATTGATCATAATGAAAACTCGCTGCTAAGCGCACCACATAACCCTCAACCTTTTGGGTATCGAGTACTAAGCTGCGCAAATAGCTTTCATCCCAAATGCCCTGATGCAAAACAGGGGGTGCGACAATACCTAGTAGTGCAAACCACTCTTTAGTCTCAATCCAGCTCAAACATTCATTGCGTTCATTCCATATTGAAAAGCCGTAAAAATAGCTTTCCAGCTCAAAGTACTCGATGGAATGTTGGGCATACATATTTTCCCCACAAATGCGCCACCCCTGTGGGATTTCATGCGCAATCGTGTGATGCCAACGCTTCACCCAATCGCGCGAAGGGTGATGCTGACTATCTAACGAGCGGGCATGAATATGATCGGTATAAAGCGTGGTATTTTCACCATCCATTTTTTCTGTAATCACCACCTCACGCCCAACGAAATGATCTAAATCGAGCGAGTAAATATCACCAGCCGTCACCGAACGTGACCAAGGCAAATGGGGGGTACGCGGGTATTTGATATAACGCATAACCATCATCCTAAATAGCATTCATAACAGCATTGCTTAGATTAGTAGCGTCTAAGTACCTAGCAATACGGTGATTTTTATAATGTGAATATCAATTTAAGCGCGTTACATGATGGGTGAGTCCTCTGTACACGACAATTCGCTTAACTCATTGAATCTTTTTCAAAAGAAAATCGCCTGAGTTTCATCCGTCCATCCTCGATCGCCATGAATTGTGGTGGACAAAGGAACAGAAGCAGCAGCCTAAGCCTATCCACTTTTTCCCGTACCCTTCCATTCAATAAATCGGTCAAGTAGTCCAAGCCGTAACGGAAGACACTTTGCTCTTTGCGTCCATGTTTTTTCGTCTTCAAAGGCTTGACGGCTTTTTCCTTCCATTCGCCGACTTTGTGCGCCCAACAGAAGCCAATGGCAAGCAACGCCATCATCTTTTTGATGCGAGGGGTTTGGTGAAGTGAGTGGCTTCCATGTGAAAACCACGCCCTTTCAAGCATTGGAACAGGTTTTCAATTTCCCAACGTAGCCGATAAGTGCCAATGGGATCAGCCGTGTAGTGGTTGCTGGCGATAATCAACAACTCACCACTGGGCAGCTTTGAGCCACTGAGCCAAACCCATTCCCCGCTAACGTCGCGACGGTGACGGAGAACGCGCCGTTTACCCGGCTTGAGGTTGGCAAACAGCGAGCGGACATGCGCCTCTTTTTTGTGTTTGTCGGTCATCAACTGATTACCCTTGATACGAATCAAGTAGGGAATCTCTTTGGAAGACAACCACTTCCACCATTGACCACCAATAAACTCACGGTCAGCCAACACACCCAAGATGTTGTTGCGCCCGAATTGGCTGATAAATCGTTGCAGCAGGGCAATACGTTCACGTTGGTTAGAATTACCGCGTTTGTTCAACACCATCCAGTAAACGGGGATAGCCGCACCTTGGTAAACAACCGCCAAAGTCAGGAGATTGAGGTTGGATTTGCCCCATTTCCAGTTGGTTCTGTCGAGTGTGAGGTAGTATTGTTGACCACTAAAGGCGAACATTCCCATAAGAAAATGGGCAATGTCATTGTAATTAAAGAACACTTGGCTAAAAAAGCGTTGCATCCGTCGATAGCGGGAACCAATGTCGGTGTCAGAATCTATGTGTACCGCCAACAACGCCAAATTCATTTGTCGCGCACTCAGCAAAGTATGCAGCATTCCCACAAAACAATCCAAACGGGGCTTGCCCCAACTCAAGTGGGCTTTTAAACTGTCACGTAGTCCATCGCTCAGATCCATTTTGCTCTCCTGTGTGGTAACTAGAGAGTAAAACATAGGAGCGGTGGACTTTCACCATCTCCATGACAAACATGCTAAATCAATAAGTTAGTGGTTTTGTCGTGTACAGAGGGGTGAGTCTTATAGTTTGCAGTGAATCAAATGGCTTTCAATATCCGGTCAGACTGAAGCTGTCAATCATTAGTTCCGCTACTGATAGCAATTTCCCGTACAAGCGTAATCGATAGACTATGTTTATGTTTTGGAATTGTACTACCCGTTCTAAAGCATTAGCATCACCGCTACACCTCACCACTAGGAAAGCGCTATGACTTCTTTTGCCACCACTAAAACCCTGTTCCATATTCCCGATGGCGTGATTTATTTAGATGGTAACTCATTAGGTATGTTACCCAAAGCTGCTCTGGCTCGCGCTCAAACAGTCATTTTTGATCAATGGGGACAACAACTGATTAAAGGTTGGAATGAGTCGGATTGGATGCATTTACCTAATCGAGTCGCTAATCGAGTGGCACGTTTAATAGGTGCGCCTGTGGGTTCGGTGATGATGGGTGATACTCTTTCAATCAAAGTCTATCAAGCCTTAGCAGCGGCTTTATCACTCAATCCTGAGCGGCGTGTGATTGTGTCAGATAGTGGTAATTTTCCTTCGGATCTCTATATTGCCGATGGTTTAGTACGTTTGCTGGATAAGGGTTATACATTAAAAGTTCCCCAGCCTGATGAGGTAGAAAGCCTAATCGATGAAAGTGTGGCAGTCTTGATGCTAACTGAAGTCGATTATCGCACTGGACGCAAACATGATATGCAGCGTTTGACTGCACTAGCGCATGCTAAAGGCATTATTACGGTGTGGGACTTAGCCCATTCAGCAGGCGCCATTCCGGTACATCTACTAGAGGCTCAAGCCGATTTTGCCGTCGGTTGTACCTATAAATATTTAAATGGTGGCCCAGGTGCACCCGCTTTTATTTATGTAGCGCCTCAGCATGCTAATAAGCCTTGGCCTGCCTTATCGGGCTGGATGGGGCATGATGCACCGTTTGCTTTTGATTTAGATTATCGCCCTGCACAAGGGGTGGAGCGTATGCGCGTGGGTACACCTCCGATTATTGCCCTAGCTATCCTAGACGCCGCACTCGATGCGTGGGAGGGTGTGGATATGATGGAAGTGCGAGCTAGCTCTATTCAATTAAGCGAGTTATTTATACGTGAGGTGGAAGCACGTTGCCCTAGTTTAACTTTAGCTAGCCCGCGTGATGCGACTCAAAGAGGCTCACAAGTATCCTTCCATTTCGAGCACGGTTATGCAGCAATGCAGGCACTCATTGCAAGGGGAGTGATTGGGGATTTTAGAGCACCCGATATTATGCGTTTTGGCTTTACACCTTTATATATCGATGAGTCAGATGTGCTGCAAGCCGTTGCTGTATTGGAAGAAGTGATTAATAAAAACCTATGGGATAGACCTGAATACCAAAAGCGGGCTGCTGTGACCTAACTTGTACTAACTCAGGTATTTGAACTAACGCTAGCCCGTTGGGTACGTTTTTTCCAGAGACGCCGCAAGTACATCCCTGTAGGCTTCAAGGCAGCATCCTTGCCGCCAAGACTCTTCCAAAAACATACCCAACGGGCTAGCTCTAAGCTACTCTCATTCATTTCAACGAAACTTATAAGCCAACCCAATTTTGGCATAAGGGGCAGAGCCTTTTTCCACTAAGGGACTATCTTTAATAGCGCTATCATAAGCCGTGACTCCCACACCACTGATCATGGCAAGATTACGCGACAAAGGAAACTCAACATCGACACCCGCTTTGAGTACTTGAGTAGAACCGAGCTGATAAGTCGGGCGTGTTGCAGTGGACTCACTCGCTTTCACCCCAAAGTAGTAATTACTCACATCTTTGTCTAGCCACTGCACTGATACTTGCGGCAACCATAAGGCTCGACCCGCTGGTATAGGCTTAACATAACGCAGCCGCACCTGATTACCCTTATGCGCATTAAAATCATGCGTGACATCCAACCCCACTACACCCGCACGTCCTTTCCATGCAGTGCCCGCGCGCAAATTGATAGCACGATCAAGGCTATCCATGCCTGAAGTCACATTGCTTTTACCGCGTTTATGATCCCACTCATCTAAGCCTGCACCGATATAGGTACGGTTAGTCGAGGAACGGTAGACATTGAGCGAAGGGCCGGGGAGATAAAAACCCTCACGATCCAATCTAAAACCACTGAATTTGACTTGATCTTTGCCGTCTTTGTAAATCGAAGGCTCCACCTGTAGAGCAGCCCCTAAAAACAACTCATCCTCAGCCGCTACCCACTGAGCACTCAGCAAACTAAAACCTAACACTAAAAACGTTGAGTACTTTGTCATCTTATTAGCTCCTGCTTTATCACTAAACCAAGGATGACGCGGTACTCAACACTTGCCTAGAAACCTCTTAAGATTTCAGAAATTTAACTACACACTAAGCAGGCAATTCCTCTAACAAGTCCTCCAATAATTCCTCAACTTGATCTAAGGTCAGCGTTTCATTATTAGCTGATTGACTCACCATAGAGGTAGTCAGTCTATAAGTCAGCGCTTTATTGTCCACTACTTTATTATTAACACAACTAGCTACTTGAGCCGCTAATGGCACACCTAACATTAACCAGTTTTGTACAATAGTAGGACGACTACTTAAAATCTTATTACCGATGATTTGGCAATTTCTAGCATTTCTCACACTAATGCCATGCTCATGATCATTAATAATCAAATTATCTTTGATAACACTATCTTGTAAGCGCCCATTAAAGCATACAATGCCCTGCATGAAGAAAGTTATATCATCAGGATAGCTAGGTGTAATATTATAAATCGTATTATTATTAATCGTGATGCCTTTTAAAATAGAGGTATTTAAATCGGCTGCTTTATACTTCCACATTTGGATAGCATCACAATGATTATTTTCCTGACTATTTTTAGCATAACGAATATCGTTATTAGTCACACTACATCCATCTGCTAAAGGTCTAATACCATCATCACAAAAATTATGAATTTTATTATCCACTATTTTTGTATTAGCGGCTAAAGCCTCTATCCCTACACGCACATTAGTAATAGCATTTTTACTAATCAAACAGTTTTCACCTGCAACGATAATACCTTTTTTCGCTTTGGTGCGCCAATCTCTAGGTTGCCACTGTGCTGATGTATTAACAGACTGTACTATTAATCCTGTTACAGTACAGTTCTTACTATTTACAGCAACTAATGGGGAATTTACCTCACTGGCTTGAGCCGCTTGACTACTAACCAAGATTTTATTTAAACCATTTATCACTAAACCTTGTGAATTATTAATCTCAAGTCTTTTAAGATTAACAAAATTATTTTGATAAGACTCTATAGTAATAGTTTTACCTGTAATCACTAAACCATCTAAAGTTAATTTACCAAATTGACCTACCAAATAAAGTTTGACAGGATGAGTAGTAGTATTAATATCAGTCAACCTAATAACTTTATCTTGACCATTACCCTGAAAGATATTAGTACTGCTCCTACTTAAAGCCTCTGCTGTATAGGCTTTCATATGCATGCCTTTGGCAGTAGGCATATCAGTTAAATGATATGCAGGCTCAATATCCTGTTCGCCCTCTGGTATATCACAAAATGACTCTATTTCTGGGGGCGCTGGTTTCTCATCCGTCTCAGGGGGAGTATCAATAAGCTCAATAGATCTTGCTGGTAATAAATCCTCCTGCAATAGTCCTTTATGAGCTAATCCTAAACTCGCATCTAGCAGTAGTATTGCGCCTAAATCCTGCGAATAAGAGGCTTTGCTCATGGAGCGCATCAATGAACGTGCACCTATAGTCGAAGAGCTATTTAACTCGATTCGGACTAAATCTAATGCCTCATAAGCAGGAACCCAAGTGCATTGATTAGGCTGCACAGCACTACGAGCATCGAGATAATAAGCCCCTTCTAATAACTCCTCACCATAATAAAACTTACCATCCTCAAATTTTAATTTGGCAATAATACTATTAGACTGAACCGTTTTTGCGGTAAGAAAACGGTATAAAGGCACACACCAACGCTCACCACGAAAATCCCACTCAGTCCAAGGCATACCAACATCAGGTTTTTCAAGCTGTTGTGTACTAGATAGAGTACTTTGACGTACCAAATCTATAAACCATGCTTTATTGACTTTAGTGCCGGGGCAGGTTTTTTGAGTTTTAGGGTCTTCCCTGTGAAACTTGATAGTCGTTTCAGTAATACTAAGCCCTAACCAATTGGCTAAAATGGCAGTTAACTGTGCTGCATTGAGCCAGCAATTTAGTCCACGACCATTTAAAGGATCTTCAGTATCATAATTACCTAAAACTTCAATACCTAAAGAAAAACCATTAAAACTCCTTGCATGAGCACCTGTTCTTAAGGGATCGCTCATACCTAAAATCCTTTTATCATCCACAAAAAAATGCGGGCCACTACTCATATTACAATCGGTTTCATAAAAATGCTGAATATTATTAATATGCTGAGTGGTTAAACCATTAGGACGCTGTGCTAAAGAAGGTGCATAAGTATGATGTAAAGTAATAGCTTTACACCAACTAGGTTTAACCCCTAAAGAAACTAGATAATCTTGTAACTCTTCTACTAGCCATGTTTTCCCTACATTCTCAAAGCCCATTTTATCTACTCCCCAAGTTAATTGCTTTGAACTCCTCACTGTCTAATAAGATCACTGAGTAATAGATATATTGAACTAGAGGACTATTGTTATACTATTTAATCGAAGCTTTATCTATCTAACAGCTAGATATTATCTGCTAACTAGGCAAGCTAAACGGTTGTTATAGACTAACAAGAGCCAAATCACTATAATGAGAGCCTATAAAATAATCAAAGTATTAGTGAATATGAATAGTTTAGTATTAAGGGCAATGATTTTTTTATTATTAATCTATCACCCTAGCTTAGTGGCTAATAACGAGGGGGTCAGGTGTGAGCTAATTTATATTGCTAAAAAAATTTATCCTGAACGTAATTGGATTAGAACGATTGAGCGCGTGGAACTCAAAGAGGATAAACATCAAGATCAAGGTAAAAACCTAGAAAAGTGCAAAGCTAATGCCTTAGATACTATTCTTAAATCAGGTTGGAAAGTGATTAGTGAAAAGGAATTTAAGCAACTCTCTAAACCCACTCCGTAGTGCAATGATCGATAACTACTGCATGCGGTTTTAGATTAATACGATACCCCTGACCATGTTGATTAATAATAAGCGTTTTCTCTAATAAACGTCCTCCTAACTCATCTCTTAAACGCTTAATCATAACAGCGCCATTATCTTTATTAATATCAATCGCATGTAATAAGCGTCCCTCTTTACTGGATTTTATTAGCTGACTTAAGGTCTGCATTTGTGATTTATTTAGGGAAATTTCCACATTGTCTACTCTTACTCTATTACCCTCTAGTAATTCTAAACGCTCAAATACAATACCAGACTCTTTAAAATTAGTGAGTTTGTTTTTATCTAATGACCATAAATAAAGCTGTGCCATTACAATAACCAATAATAACACTATAACTATTAATAAAATGCTGATGGTAGTAATTAGAATATCTTCTTTTACCGTATTTTCATTAATATAAGCTTCTAAACTATAAAGTGAAAAATTACCGTTAGGTTTAACAATTGATTCTTGAGGAGAGTGTTGACCTATTGAAATGACTTGATACAGAGCAATAATCGCTGTGAAAATACACAGTAGCACTGAAATTAATAAAAAACTGCTCACCCAAAAAGGCTTAATGAGGGCATCAACCCACCTCTTCATAGCACTCTCCCAGCAGATAAGTTATATTAAGTGCTTGTTATAACGCTTAACTGTTTGTTTGACTAGAGTAAAATGTTATTTAATTGAGGGCAAAAGTAGATGGTTTGATTTTTGAAGTTGTGAAGCTAATAGCTATATATACAAACAAATCACTAAAAAACGTTAATTGCTTAAGAGGAATACTAAGAAGTGCCCAGAGCCGGAGTCGAACCGGCACGGATGTCACCATCCGAGGGATTTTAAGCAACTGATTTTACTGCTATTTATTCCTTTATAATGTTAAGCCTACTTAATCACACATAAACCTCAAGACCTGACTTAAGAAGTGTATTATTAATTCATTGACTGTCAATTTTACGTCAAACTACTGACAAACCGTAAAACAAGGCTATGATATAAGGCGAACTAATACCGAACTTTAAGCCATGCCTGAAAAAATCAATTTTACTAAGCGCACGTTAGACGCTTTAAAGCCTAGTGAGAACGGCAAGCCTCGCAATGTCTACGACACGGCGGTCAATGGTCTATTGGTGGTGGTATCACCCAAAGGTAAAAAAATATTCAAGGTTAGAAAATCCATTAATGGCGAAACCAAGGCGGTCTATCTAGGTGAGTACCCGATAATGACACCGGTGCAAGCGCGTGAACTGGCTATTTTAGTACTAGGTGAGTTAGTGAAAGAGCAAATTCAGCACCCTGTCATAGCGAGGGCATTAGGTGCAGCTCCTAGCCCAATACCTAATCCAGCTCCTAATCCAGCTCCTAACCCAGCTCCTAGCCCAATACCTAGCCCCGTATGGGTTCCAACCCTGCAACAGGTATTTCATGATTATCTCAAAGCACGGCGCAAGCTCCGACAAACCACGATTGATGACTATGAACGCTGTTTGCGAGTGGGCTTTCCCGACTGGTTGTCTGAACCTATTACGGCGATTAATGAAAAAAAGGTAGAACAACGCCACGCTGAACGCTCTCAGGAATCCAAGGCACGGGCGGACAATGAAGCGCGGGTATTACGATCATTATTCAATTTTGCTAAGCGCGAATATAAAAATGTGCATCATGAACCCTTGATTACCTCAAATCCGGTCGAGCACTTGAGCCATACACGATCATGGAATAAGGTTCCACGTAAAGAAACTTATCTCTCAGAACATGACCTCAAACAGTGGCTAGAGGCGGTTAATACCTTGCCCCAATGGTACGGCGGCAAATTGGCAGCCGTGGCTAGGGTGTATTTCTTATTGGTGCTGTTTAATGGTTATCGGCGTACAGAATGCAGCTTGTTGACGTGGGACAAGATTGATTTTGAACGCGACACGATCACCCTAGAACAGACTAAAAACGGCAAGCGCCATACTTTGCCCCTCACACCAGCGACTAAGACCCTATTGCAAGTCTGGCAACAGCAGACCCCTTATCAAGCGGGTTTGGTATTCCGTGCGACCGATGGTGAGCGACCTTTGCAGCATATTGATGCCGTGGTGAAGGCGATTAGGCAGCGTACCGGTAGGCATTGGGCGCTACACGATTTAAGGCGCACCTTTAGCACGCTGGCGCATAGCGGCGGGATGGATTCGTATATTATCAAGCGTTTATTGAATCATACCGACGGCTCCGACGTGACCCTAGGCTATGTGATTAGTGACGTAGAGACTAAGAAAGAGCCGCTTAATTGGATTGCGGATACCTTGTTAGAGCAAGGTAATCTATAAAATGGTGTGAACTATGCTAGACTGGCTATTATTGTTAATCAGATGATATACATTTTATGACTGCTAATGCTCTTGTTACTACTCGCGTTGATGAATCCATCAAGCAAGAAGCCGCTCAAGTACTGGCTACTATGGGCTTGACTGTATCCGATGCGGTGCGCTTAATGCTTACCAAGATTGCGCGTGAACATCGTTTTCCCTTTGAATTGCGTGAACCTAATGCCGAAACCGTGCAAGCCATGTTAGAAGCGCGGAAAGGTCAATTAAAAGCCTTTAATAGTATTGATGACTTGATGGCAGACTTACATGAGAAAGATTGAACGTACCAATGCGTTTAAGCGTGACTTTAGACGGCATGGTGAGCTAGATAGTGCGTTAATCGAAGTACTTTGGAAGTTATCCAATGATGAACTGTTGCCAGAGTCTTACCGTGATCATGCCTTGACAGGCGATTGGGTAGACTTTCGAGAATGTCATGTTCACCCTGATTTATTGTTAATCTACCGCAAGCCAGACGCTCAAACGCTGCAATTAGTGCGTTTAGGTAGTCATAGTGAGCTAGACCTGTAGTGATCTTTTACTCCTAGCCCTACAACACGCTACCGAGCCTCAGTGCCTTGGGATGTTACGAAATAGCAGTACTCTTAATTCGTAACATTTGAAGATAAAAGCCAGTAGCGAAAATCTTGCAATCGATGCGAGTACTAATATGACAGACCAACCCAAAAAGACGCTTAAGATTATTCGTAGAGTTGCGCCTGCAACTACTCCACCTCCAGAACCTACTAAGCCAGTACCAGAACAGCCGATTCAACGCAGCGGCAAGCGCGTACTGACTAAGGACAAACTACAGGAAGTCAAGCCGGAAAAAGGCACAGACTTTTACCGTGCCAAGAAGTTACCCAAACCTAAGCCAGACTCAACAGCAGACCAAGCCCCACCTACAGGCACTAAGCCCACCACGACCAACGCGCTTAAGAAACCCGCCAAACCTAAGCCACCTAAGAAAAAAAACATTAAGCCACCGAGTGACATACGCGCTAAAGAGCTGGACGCTAGCCTAAATGCCTTCCCGATGTGGCGTGAACGTAAACCACTGGCTTTGAACTTTGAGCGTCAAGTGTTTCAGCATGTGGGCAAGCATCATCTGAGTGCATCTAAGCGCGTGGTGCTGAAATTATTAGAATGGCATACCGCTAACCGTTTCTACCTGCAAGCGGTCGCTGAAGGCGGTAAACGTTTTAATCTGGATGGAAGCGAGGCGGACACTATCCAAGAGTATGAGATTGCCCATGCACTCAATAAGCTGGCTAAGCGTAAGAAGTGAGCCGGAAATTAAGCGGAAATTAGCCAGTAATTAGCTTTTCATGTGTAGTTAGCCCGATGTATACGGACATTTAGGGTGATGTCCGCGTACATTGCCTTGAATGTCCATCGTTTGACTAGGCTAGTGGTGTGCCTAACTTCTAAGGGTACGCCACGCGCACCCCCCCACACCTGCCGAAAAATAAAAAAGCGTTAAATAAGTTTACTGATAGGGTTAACCAAGCCCTTGCTAGTGCGGGTTAGCGCCTTATTGAGGTCTTAGCCTGTTGTAGCACTGTTACAAAAAGCTACAAAACGCTACAAAACCCGCATTTATCCCGCGTTCAGCCATTCTTTAACTAAACAGCACTCTTTAAAGATTGTGGCTGTACTGTAGCAAGTACAGCCGTGCCGCTATAGTCACACCTGCCTGTTTTGCCCGATGCTAAAGACCTTAGCACTTACCTAAGCAAGACCAACACGACAGGCAAACACTCGAAAAACTCTTTAAACAGTAAACAAAGTGTAAGCAGTGCGGCTGAGCAGTTGACAGGTCAGCCGTGCCTCAATAGCCGGAATGTTTGAATCTTTGCATCATGGTGGTGTTGAAACCCAACTTGAGAACTGGATGAAAAACATATGTTAATAACCGATTGGATACGTGCAGCGGTGGCTAGTATGACCATCGACGGGCGCGAAATTACCGAGCAACACTTAAATGAAGTGGTTGAAACCTATTCACTAGCGGTATATGCCGCCTCTATTTCTAATGAGCATATTAGAGGCTTATCGCCAGCCAGCGACTTTAAAAACCTAGGTCGAGTCGAGGCGGTCAAGGTTGAAGTGATTAAGGATGGAAGCGCACTGCATGGCAAGTTAGCCCTTTATGTCAAAGTATCCCCAGCCCCTGAATTAGTGGCAATGGTACGCAATGGGCAAAAGCTTTATTTCTCAGTCGAGCTAACCCCTGATTTTAAAATCAATGCGACCGATACCCCTAAAACCTATTTAACCGGAATTGCCGTAACAGACAGCCCAGCCAGTTTAGGGCTAGGAATGATGCAATTTTCTGCCTCGATGCGCCAAGCGCAGGTCATTTCAGACCCTTTAGAAGCCACCATTCCCTTAATGATGAATCAGGGCGCAGTAGGTGCAGGTGCGGCGCTGGACAATCAGTGGTTTAGTGCTTTGCAGGCTTTGCATATGTCCCTTAATCAACAATTGCAAGCCATGACTAATCAATTTAATCAACAGCTTAGCGAGCTAAAGCAACAGGCTAAAGAGACGCACACCATCATTGAAGAAATAGGTAATGGCAGTCAAGGGCGCTTTAAGCGTAGACCTGCCACGGGTGGCGCGTCTTATCAAACGGAACATGACCGCGTTAGTTATTAAGAGGTTTAAACCAGAATTATGCAAACTCAAACTAGAAAACTATTTAATAAAGTCCGTGAAGCGGTCGCCCATGATAATGGGGTGGAGGATGTTGCCGAAAAGTTCACGGTATCCCCCTCAGTAGAACAGCGCTTGACCGAGCAAATGACCGAAAGCGCGGATTTACTCAGTAAAATTAACATCATCGGTGTCACTGAACAAAAAGGGCAAAAGCTCGGAATCGGGGTAGGCAATCCGATTGCCAGCCGTACCGACACCAAGGATGAAGAAAGAGAAACCGCCTATGTGGGTGAAGTCAATCCCGATGATTATGAGTGTATGCAAACCAACTTTGACACGCACCTTGATTATCGGGTGATGGATGCGTGGGCAATTGCCAAACCACGCGGAACTGACCCTGTTGGAACCTTTGGGGTGTTGTATCGTAAAGCTACCCTTAAACGTATGGCACTCGACCGCATCATGACCGGATGGAATGGCACACATGCCGCCAAAAAGACCAACCGTGCCACTTATCCCTTATTGCAAGATGTGAATGCCGGATGGTTGGAAAAAGTACGCGCTAATGCGCCACAGCGTTTTATGGGCTATGACTCCACCGGTCAAGCCACCAGTGATGTTTATCAAATTGGTGAGGGTGGCACATACCAAACCCTAGACGCGGCGGTCTTTGATGTCATGGCAAGTCTATTAGATGCGTGGCATGTGGGCAGTGATGACCTAGTACTCATGCTAGGGCGTGAACTATGGGTGAATCATGGCTTAAATCTGTATAACGACAGCCGTGCAGCGACCGAACGCAATGCGTTACAAACATGGTTTGCCACGCAAGCCATTGCAGGATTGCCCACCATTTGTCCGCCTTTCTTTCCCCAACGCGGTCTAGTGGTCACGTCCTATGACAATCTGAGTATTTATTATCAGACGGGTGGGGTAAGACGCGCCATTATTGATAATCCTAAGCGGGATCGTGTAGAGGAATATTTAAGCTCTAATGATGCCTATGTGGTGGAGGATTACGGCAAATTTGCTGCGATGCGCTCTAGTGCCATTCAGCTTAAACACAATGGCGCGTGGGTGTAGTGGTGATCAGTCCCGCGTCACAGCATCGGGCAAAGTGTGAGGTGGTCAACGCCTCACCTATGGCTAAGGTGGGTGCTATTCCACAAAAAGCTTTAATGATTGCGAGTTTAGAAGCGGATATAGCACGGTTAAAGTTAGAGCGTAGTTTGCGTGATCGTATCAGCTTAAAACGCCAATGGTTGCCTAAGTATCGAGAGTACTTGCAAAACTGCCTAATACAGCCTCGCTCAGGTCATAACGAAAGTTTTGTAGTGTTGTGTATTTGGGCGAGTGATGTGCACGATTGGGCGTTATTTATGCCTCTAGCGGAATACGCACTCAAACAAGGGATGAACGCGCCTCAAAATTTTAAAAGTCCCTTGCCCGAAGTGTTTTTAAGGGATATGGCGCACGAAATACTCAAACATCCTGAACCTTATTTGATGGTGGACTACATCGCGCAATTATTAGAACTGACTGCCACTGATAGCATCACTGATTCGGTACGGGGTAAAGCCTATGAAGCCTATGCTTATGCGTTAGAAAGTACCGATGTAGCACGAGCCTTAGTACTGTACCGAAAAGCCCATGAGTATGGTCAATCGGTTACACGTAAAATCAAAGCGCTGCTTAAACAATTAGAAGGGGTTAGTTAACCATGACCGGACCAACTGCCAAACCTAAAAGAACGCCACGCGCCTATCTACTGGATAAGCACACCGCTGCTAATGGTGTGGTGTTAGAACATCGCAACGGGTGGATGAATAAAAGCCAAGTCGCTAGAGCCTTGGGCTATAAAAATTCGCGTTCCGTGGATAGCTTGCCCTTAACGGCTGTGGAAGTACCGCGTAAGCATAAAAATGCCCAGCTTGTCCTAGAGCCATTATGCCGCTATCGGCTGCATGATGTGTGCGAGTTTATGACACGCTATCAGGTCAAGCGTTAAACGTTTTCGTTCTCAGGTGGGAAAAACATCCCTGATTGTCCCTAAGCGGTAATTACTCATAGTGGGATGTTTTCAGGCGGTCGGGTGGTTCAACGTCATTTCACCCCTGACCGCCTTTTTTTATGCCGGAAAACCCAAAGGCAAGCATTTTGTGACGTTTGAACCAGATGAAGGCTGTACCTGCACCAGTACAGCCGCGCACTCGTGGCAAGTTAGCCACGTACTCGACAAGATAACCCGTAACAGCTTCAGCGTTTTTATGAGTCCCTGTGTTGAGTTGAGGCGGCGTAAGTCGCCTGCTTTTTACAAGGCAAAAAAAAAGCCACCTGTCTGGGATGGCTTTGGAGCTTTTACCTACCGCGTGACGACAACTAAAACAACGTAACGCGGTAAAGCTAACATTAACAGGGGTAATAGTATGCCTACCGTTCAAAAAAATCAAACAATCAGCCTTCAATCATTCAATTTTATTGAATTGAGCAAAAGCACTACACCACGCTATGATGCACCCATGCCTATTGAGTTAGGCATAAACGCAGAAATTGCAAGTAGTTGTAATGACAGAGGCGACCATAACCGCCAACACGCAGGCGGTGGTCATAAGCCTGTAAGCTACCCAAACGGCGGAATGTCGGGTGTGCGTAGACTACAACACGGCTTAGACCGAAATACACGCATCGTGTCCTCTGGAGCGACAACTACACCTGACAATTCTGGATGTAAGTTGAAACTTGACAGAGTAACGATCATGACCGCCTTAAGTGCCTGTACTAGCAAGGCTTTTGCCTACCCTGCTAACCTCACCTATCTAGATACTCAAACGGGCGTAATCGCCTACCAAGACGGACTACCCGTCGCGTGGATTGTCCTAGGTTTTCATAAGGGACAACTCAATAACCAACCCCATACCAGCCGCTTTGTCGATGTGGTGTATTATCGTGCCACCTATCATGGTGTGAATTTAGAAACTTTTGAAGCCGACAGCCTAGAACAAGCGCTTCAAGCCCTAGAGGTGATCTTCAGTGACCTACCCTATATCACCCAAAAAGCGGAATTAATCCGCCTATTTGCCACGCCACAACCCACACAGCCGCTCAATAAAGCCACACTCAAAGCCAATAACCCCTTTACCAGTCCAGCGGTGGAGGTAGCAGCATGATCAGTCTATCTGTTGGTGCATCAAAAAGTGCCTTTCGTAGCGTATGTGAAGCCCATAGCCGTGTTTATGAAGTGCAAGCCTTATTAGGTGCGGTAGCCGCTAACGCCTGTGGTGAACAGAATGAATATTTCAGCATCCTGTCGGGTCTTGAACGTTTGGTGCAAGGCATTAGCGACCAGATCACCGATATTGAGCGCGAGGTAAGCGACCTTGAGCGGCAATTAAAAGCAAGCGCTAGCCCTAAGCCAGTTGATCAAGACGTATTAGGCAACCTCATTCAAGAACTCAGTGCGGATGAAAAAGCCACCTTGTTTAAGCTCATTCAAGAAGCCAAAGCACAGACGCAAGGAGTAGCAGCATGAGCACTCTAGCTAGGCAACCCGTTCTTGATGCACTCGATGCTATTAAACTCACCACATGGCAAGCTCAAGCGCTACTACTCGCTATTCCCGATGACAAAGACGAGGGCTTTTGGTCACTCAGCAATGGCTTGCAAGTCTCTTATTTAGATGCGGTGGTTGATCGTTTACGCCACATAGAAGCCCATGTACAAGCGATTGAAACGCTTGCACTGCAACAAGCTAGCGAGGTGACAGCATGATCACCCGTCAATTTGTGAATGAAATCAACGAGCTTAAGCATGAATTATTAATGCTGCAAAGCCTCTCCCAACTGGTTCACGACAATATCAAGCTAGTAGCCGCCTGCGAAACCGAGCCTAGTGTGTTAGTCGGTCAAGATGTAGCGAACCGCCTATGGAAAGCATTTCAAACCCTTGAAACCCTCGAAAATCGCCTAGAAACCTACTTAGAATCCCGTGTGGAGGTAGCAGCATGAAAAACTACCGCTCTAACCTCTTCACTCCTACCGCCAAACGTGCCCCGAAATGGCGGCGTGATCGTGAGCAAGCCAAACGCGCTAAAATTATCCAAAATGTAGCCGCCTTTGCCCTGCAAGATGACCCGTTATTGAACACCGAGCAAGCGGGTGCTTATCTGCATTTAGCCCCTAGCACCCTAGCCTTGTGGCGTTGTCATTATCCAGACCGCCTGCCTTATCTCAAATTAGGTAAAGCGGTGCGCTATCGTCGTTCTACCCTAGATCACTATCTGACTCAGTGTGAAGTCACCGACGGGCGCGGGGTGAAAAAATGAAACCTACCCTACCTATTCCGGTGAGCTTTGACCAGCGCCTGCAACAGGTCAAGACCGAAATTGAACGGCG
This sequence comes from Thiofilum sp., assembly GCF_016711335.1. Lineage (NCBI taxonomy): Bacteria > Pseudomonadati > Pseudomonadota > Gammaproteobacteria > Thiotrichales > Thiofilaceae > Thiofilum > Thiofilum sp. Next base: position 2,081,718 of record NZ_JADJTF010000001.1, on the reverse strand, counting down.
TATCGCTCAAAAACAACCTGCAAATCAATACGCCATGCGAGCGCGTCTATGGGTGAGCTGGCTAGCTAAAAATCTACCTACCAACGCATCTAGTGAGGTGAGCCATGTTTAACTCACTACCCTCGCATCATCGTGAGGATGCGATGTGGATTACTGAGCGTCTAGCGGAATTACCTACACTCGCTCAAGACTGGCTTATTCAGCGTTATGAACAGGCTTTTACCGATACCACACTTAGAGCCTCAGAAGCCCGACGTAATGCGAATCACAGCCTATTAGAGGCAGTCGATACCGCCAAACGTATAAAACCTAATAGTGAGCGCAATAGCTCCCTCTCTGATGAAGCAATAAAACTCAAAGCAGAACGTCTAAGCCTTTTGGCTAGACGTTCCATTCGTTCCTTAGGCAAAAGTGAGGATGGTCAAGCACAAGCTTATCAAGTCGCTTGTGAATTATTGGAGAGTCAAGGTGTGCCAGTAGGTGATCAATCGCCAGCCGGATTAATCGCCAGAGTACAAGATGAGCAGTTTTGGCGTAAACGTTTGACCGTGACCCAAGATCGTGAGGAAGAGCACTTCATGATTGCCAGCGGTGCAGTCGGACGTGGTAGAGGTGCTTATTTGTCGAATCCGCTCCATACCCGCATTACCAACCGCATCAAAAATGCCTACAAAGCGATGGAGCGCCTAGAAGCCGTCTGTGAAGAAACGGGCGAGCGTATCGAGATGATGCAGATTCTTAAGGGTTCTCTAGCAAATCCTGACGTAAGACGTGCTGAATTGATGGTACGGATGCGCGGTTATGAACACTATGCTAAGGCACAAGGTCATGTGGCGGTCTTTTATACCCTCACCTGTCCCTCTAAATATCACGCTCAAACGCAAAATAAGGGTAAGGCAATCCCTAACCCCACCTATAACGGCGCGAATCCACGCCAAGCACAAGCGTACCTCACAAAATTATGGGCGCGTATTCGTGCCAGTTTTAACTACTATGAGCTGAACGTGTACGGATTCCGTATTGCAGAACCGCACCACGACGGTACACCACACTGGCATTTATTGTTATTCATGCCCAAAAACGACCGCTATGAGGTCACTCGCATCATGCGTGACTATGCACTCTCTGAGGATGGACACGAAAAGGGGGCATTTAAATACCGTTTTCAGGCGGTCAAAATCGACACCACAAAAGGCAGTGCTACCGGATACATTGCCAAATACGTCTCAAAAAATATCGATGGTTTTGGAGTCGATGAAGATTTTGAGAGTGGCACGTCTGCGAATGATTCAGCCTCCCGTGTGCGTGCATGGGCGTCTCTGTGGGGTATTCGTCAATTCCAGCAAATAGGCGGCGCATCCGTCGGTGTGTGGCGTGAACTACGCAGAGTCAAAGATGAAAACGACCTTGAGCACGATCTATTAAAGCAAGCCTACCGTGCAGCCGATAGCGGCGATTGGGAACGTTATCTAGTGGCACAAGGTGGCGCATGTATTCCACGTAAAAAACGACCCTTAAAGCTCTATACCCTCTCCCGTGTGAATGAGGAAACGGGCGAAGTTATGACCAATAAATACGGTGAAATAGTCGCCAAGGTGAAGGGCATTAGTTTATGGTCAAACCCTACTATCGAAACCCGTGTCCATACATGGCGCATCGAAACCAAAGCCGAGGCGGTCAATACGTTTAATGACGTACTCAAGGGTGCTGAAATTACGTATAAGCCCGACTTTGACCTAAACCAGACCGTGCAACAGACCTTCCCGTCTTACCCGGATAGTTCCCTTTCTTCATTGGTTAGCGCTATTCGCGCTAACCCTTGGTGTACTGGAAATAAGTGTAGAGAGCCTGATTTTCCACCAGCACCCACCTATCAAGAAACTGAAAAATGGCGCTATGAAGCCGCTGCTATGTGGCGAAAAATCCAGACAAAGCCCTATTTAGACTCATGGGCACACCAACACTATGAGTCAGAGGCGGATTATGTAGAGGCTTGTATGCAGCGCTTTGACCGTTCCACTACTCAAGACTATGAAACACGTCAAGAACAGGTAGCACTCTGGTTGTATAGCCTCGCTTGTGAGGATGAATTTAACGCCACAGCTCAGGCAATCGGTCAAGGTAAGGAGGATTAATCATGGAAGATTTATTATTCATCGTCTTTCTAGTAGCCGTGGGTGCTTTGGTATGGCTCAAGATCAATCAAGGCAATACCGACAAACTAAACGCGCTTAAACGCAAAGCTAAAGGCGCAACCGGAATAAAAATAGTCGAAATTGCCCTACTCCTATGCGCGGGTGCTATGGGTAGCTTTTTTGCCTACCAGCTCCTAAGCCCTATTTCTGCACTGTTGGCTATTGTGGCAGCGGTGCTAGTCATCTTCTTCAATCTATCTGAAGGCTACATTTTACGCTCGACTGTGAATAGTTTTAGGCACAATAATATTCTAGTAGGCGGTATTGGAATCATTACCGTATTAATGCTAATGCTCTATTCATTGACCGCTGGTAGTTCTGTCATCGAAACCTTTTTAAATAAACACGATGATATTAAAAAGTATTATCAATATGAGGAATTAGCGTCTAAGCAAAGAATAGAAGGCGCACAGGCTCAAGTATTAGCCGCACAATTAAAAGCGCGGGAATCCGATAAATATGGTTATTTAAATAGTGAATCCGTCGCCACTGCACAAGCGAATGCCTCTACCCTATCCGCGAATGAATATAGCCGCATGGCGCAATTAATGAAGGACAAAGCACCGGATTTAAAAATTGCGTTTGGATTCGATCACGAAAGTATTGCTTTTATTATGGCGTTAGTATTAGAGCTTAGTATTATTGGCGTGGTTATTTATCAGGTGCTTTATGTACAAAACGATGCCCTACTTTCAGCGGTGCGCTATGAAAATAAAACCCTGAACTGGAATGTAAACCCGCATCATACTGCTAACCTAAGCCTTGAAAACTCACCAGCACCGGATATTATCGCCCTGCCTTATTCAGCACCTCAAGTCGGTTTTGGTGGCGTAGTACCCACTCTTAACCCTGTGCAAGCTAACCCTGCCTACCCTGTGTCTAACCCTGTGCAACTAGACCCTGTGCAAGCCCCTTCTAACCCTGTGCACAGGGTTACACAGGGTTCAACCCGTGCAGTGCCTACACAGGGTAGTCATGACCCTGCACTGAGTGACGCTAACCTTGCTCCTACTGATAAACAAGATGAGCTATTCGACCTATGGGTTATGAAACTAAGAGCAGGGGAATTAAAACCGAGTACCGAGCAAACACGGTTATTTATTAGTGAGCATAAACTGGCTAATGGAATTAAGTTAATTGCAGCGCTTGCCGATTCATGGTTAAGCCGTGCTTATAATATTGGTATCTTAGAATTAAACCCGATACAGAAAAACGGCGTTTCTAAATATAAATTAGCCAACAATCAACAGAGTGGGGTGATTCATTTGGATAAGGTGGCTTAAATGAGTACTGAAACACTACGCTTAAATATTAGTGATCTAGAAGCACTCCAGATTAAACGTGAGGCTAATTCAAAGGGCGCATTAGTGGATATATTCCGCTACTCGAAAGACTTAATCGAGATTAAAATTCACTACCCTAATAAGGTAATAGAGGTTAATCCCAAACGTTTATATTAACTAGGCTACCTATCGACACCAAACCAAGAGGCAAGAGCAATCTTGCCTTTTTTATTGCCTGCTTAGTTCGTATTTGGTTCGTATAGGCAGGAATAAAACCTAAAGCATAAAGCGGTTTTCGTCTGGCAAAATTGCGCATCTAGTCAAAATAGAAAACTTGACGATTAAGACGGGATATTAAGATAAGTGCTTGAATATGAGAGTGCCCAGAGCCGGAGTCGAACCGGCACGGATGTCACCATCCGAGGGATTTTAAGTCCCTTGCGTCTACCTATTTCGCCACCTGGGCATTGAGGGGCATTATTGATTGGAGGCTGAGTCCGGAATCGAACCGGAATAGACGGATTTGCAATCCGTTGCATGACCATTCTGCCATTCAGCCGCAACACAGAACTATCTACTTAAATAAAACACTTAAGTGGAGCGGGAAACGAGACTCGAACTCGCGACCCTAACCTTGGCAAGGTTATGCTCTACCAACTGAGCTATTCCCGCATAGAATGTGTTAAATGTCCAGTCCAATTTAATTTGGAGCGGGAAACGAGACTCGAACTCGCGACCCTAACCTTGGCAAGGTTATGCTCTACCAACTGAGCTATTCCCGCTGAACAGGCTGCGAATAATAGAGAAGCACTCCTAACCTGTCAAGCTCCTGCTTAAAAAATTATTCATTTTCTAGCCCTTCCTTCAGTACTTTTAACAAAGCCTCCTCATCCGCAATCGGCACACCTAAACTCTCAGCTTTCGCTAATTTCGATCCGGCTTTTTCTCCAGCAAACACTAGAGTTGTTTTGGCAGAAACACTACCTGCCACCTTTGCCCCCAATGCTTCCAAACGCTCTTTCGCCCCCTCACGGCTCACTTGGCTAAAGGTTCCCGTGAGTACCAGCACCTGACCTGCTAACACACCTGCTGGTCTGGTATTCACCTCATAATTTGACCAGCTCACGCCTAAAGCTTGTAGTTGTTGAATAGTGTCACGATTGTGTTGTTCTGCAAAAAATTTGGCGGTATGAGCTGCAACCACTGGTCCCACATCTGGAACTTGCTGCAAAGCTAGCTCATCTGATTGCATTAAAGCCTCTAAAGAGCCTAAATGCTTCGCATACGCTTTGGCGGTAGACTCCCCTACCTCACGAATACCTAGAGCATAAATAAAACGCTCCAGTGTCGTCTGTTTACTTTTATCAATCGCAGCAATCAGATTCTCAGCCGATTTTTTACCCATACGCTCTAAAGCAGCAATCGACTCGACCTCTAGGCGGTAAATATCATCAAGATGCTTAATTAAACCCTGAGCAAATAACAGCTCCACTAACTTATCACCCAAACCCTCAATATTCATCGCACGACGTGAAGCAAAGTGTTTAATCGCCTCTTTGACTTGAGCTGGACAATATAAGCCTCCGGTACAACGTGCGACCGCGTCGCCTAAAACACGCTCCACATGAGACCCACAAACCGGACAAGCCATTGGCAACTCAATCGTCTTGGTAGGATTAGCACTATTACGCTGATCGGTTAATACTCTTGCGACCTCTGGAATCACATCTCCAGCCCGTCTCACTACAACCACATCACCAATTTGAATCCCTTTACGTTCAATTTCATCCATATTATGCAAGGTTGCATTACTCACCGTAACACCTCCGACAAATACCGGATCTAAACGAGCAACAGGAGTCAAAGCACCTGTTCTACCTACTTGGAACTCCACCTCTAAAATGGTAGTGGTTTGCTCCTCGGCAGGAAATTTATGTGCAATCGCCCAACGCGGCGCACGACTGACAAAACCCAACTCGCCTTGCAAGCTTAAATCATTGATTTTGTAAACTACTCCATCAATATCGAAAGGCAGATTGGCACGTTTAGCACTCATAGCCATGAAGTAAGCTTCACCCCCCTTTACCCCTTGCACTTGCTCAATCAAATCACTCACGGGTAAGCCCCATACTTTTAATTGCGCTAATTGTTGCCAATGAGTAGTGGGCATAGCCCCTCCTTCTACTATCCCTACGGCATAACAATAAATAGCTAAAGGTCGTTGAGCGGTCAGTTGCGGGTCTAATTGACGCAGGCTTCCGGCGGCAGCATTACGCGGATTGACAAACGTTTTTTGCCCTTGAGCACTGAGCTTTTGATTTAAAGTTTCAAACCCCTTGCGTGGCATAATAATTTCACCACGCACCTCTAAGAGTTGCGGCCAACCTGTACCTAATAGCTTTAATGGTAAGGTTTTGATAGTACGCACATTTAAGGTGACATCTTCTCCGGTTTCACCATCACCGCGTGTAGCCGCCCGCGCTAAAACCCCTTCTCGGTACACTAAGCTAATCGCTAAACCATCTAATTTAGGCTCAGCGACATAATCCAATGCTAACTCTGCATCGAGTTTCAAACGTTCGTGAATACGCTTATCAAAAGCTAGTAGTTCTGCCTCATTAAACACATTAGCCAACGACAACATCGGGCGTAAATGTTTCACCTCAGCAAAACCACCCACGACCTCGCCCCCTACGCGTTGAGTAGGAGAGTCGGGGGTTATTAGCTCTGGAAAAGTTTGTTCTAAATGCTGCAATTCGCGGAATAAATGATCATATTCTGCATCTGAAATTTCGGGATCATCTAATACATAATAGCGGTGGTTGTGATAACGCAACTTATACCTTAATCGGTACGACTCGACATACATTTGCCTCACTTGCTCTAAATGATGCCTAGCTATTTTAAGCAGGCGTAATTGACGCATGGAGCAGGTTCGCTTCCGAAGTAAGCGTCGAAATTGAGCGGCCACTATATAGAGATTATGTTGCATATTTTACTTATTAAAAAATTAACAAAAATACAAGTAGTCGGAATTTTTACCTATACTAACTATAGTTACGTATAAACTGGTTTTATATTAAAACCACAATAATAAACGAACCCCCTATTCATTATGAAACTACTTATTAAACCTCTGTTTTTTTGTATTTCTTTGGCTTTAAGTAGCACTGCTTATAGTCAAACTACGAAAGCAGCGCCTTTGGTACAGCAGGTAATTGTTAAATTACGTGCGCCCTTGAACGCTCAAAGTACTCAGCTTAGTCGCACGCAATTAGGTCAGATAGGTCAGATCTTAACTCAACAATCGAGCTTGATTACAGGGCTGCCCCTCAACTGGGTGCGCTCTAGTAATGAGCAGTGGCATATCTTAAAGCTACCCCAAGCACTCACTGAGCAAGAAGCTCGACTCTATGCGCAACAAATTGCGCTGAATCCAGAAGTGGAAATCGCTGAACCAGATTCCTTACGTTATCCCGCTACTATTACACCTAATGATCCTAACTTTTATCGCCAAACTTATTTACAAGACTATAGTAGCTCAGTGGTCGGTCTGAATCTGCCCAGTGCATGGCAAATTACCACGGGTAGCGCCGATATTACGGTAGCCGTCTTAGATACAGGTCTGGTAGATCACAGTGATATTCTGACCAATGTCTGGGGACAGCAGGTCTCAACCTCTGGCTATGATTTTATCTCTGATCCTACACAGGCCGCTGATGGTAATGGACGAGATAGCAATCCGTTTGACGAAGGGGATCAAAGCGTTAGTGATGGTTCTAGCTCATGGCATGGTCTATTTGTCGCAGGCATTATTGGTGCTAAAGGCAATAATAGCTTAGGGATGACGGGAATTAGTTGGAATGGACGTTTACTCAATGTGCGCGTTTTAGGTAAAGGTGGGGGTTTAACTTCTGATATTGCTGATGCGATGCGTTGGGCGGCTGGTTTAAGCGCGGCGAATGTGCCCACTAATACTCACCCCGCTAAGGTAATCAATCTTAGTTTGGGTACGGTAGGAACCTGTAGTGCGACGGAGCAAAGTGCTATTAACGACGCTTTAGCTCAAGGAGTCGTAGTTGTGGTTGCAGCGGGTAATCAAAATATCGATACCAGTCAATTTACTCCCGCTAATTGTCAGGGCGTGATTGTGGTGGGTGCATTAGATAATAACGGTGCACGCGCCTCTTATAGTAACTATGGTACTAAAGTAGATCTGAGCACCCCCGGAACCGTTTATAGCCTCACTAATCTAGGCGCTCAAACCCCCATTTTAGGTGGCTCTGGCGATGCTTATGCTTACGGTTATGGTACTAGCTTTGCTGCACCTTTAGTCTCAGGAACCGTGAGCCTCATGTTAGCGGCTAATAGTAAACTCACTGATGGTACTGTTGCCAAAACGACTATACCGACACTGATTAAGATGAAATTGCGCGAATCAACCCGTGCATTTAGTAATATTGCCCAACCTGCTTGTCTCGTAGGTAGCACTAATACTACCTGCCCTGCGGGAGGCACGGGGATCTTAGATGTGTGGGCAGCGGTTAAAGCAGTTAGCACAGCCCCTACTGCGAATGCAGGTACTAATCAAAATACCACCCCTAATACCAAGGTCACTCTGAATGGCTTAAATAGTAGTGATGACGGTAGTATTGTACGTTATCAGTGGGTACAAACGGCTGGCTCTAGTGTTACCTTAAGTAATGCCAGCTCGGCCTTACCCAGCTTTACTAGCGCTGCCACACCTAGCACTTATACTTTTGCCTTGACCGTGACAGATGATGTAGGGCTTACCTCAGCAGCCGATACCGTCACGATTTACGCAAGTACTCCTACTCCTACTCCTACTCCTACTCCTACTCCTACTCCTACTCCTACTCCTACTCCTACTCCTACTCCTACTCCTACTCCTACTCCTACTCCTACTCCTACTCCTACTCCTACTCCTACTCCTACTCCTACTCCTACTCTACTCCTACTCCTACTCCTACTCCTACTCCTACTCCTACTCCTACTCCTACTCCTACTCCTACTCCTACTCCTACTCCTACTCCTACTCCTACTCCTACTCCTACTCCTACTCCTACTCCTACTCCTACTCCTACTCCTACTCCTACTCCTACTCCTACTCCTACTCCTCCTACTCCTACTCCTACTCCTACTCCTACTCCTACTCCTACTCCTACTCCTACTCCTACTCCTACTCCTACTCCTACTCCTACTCCTACTCCTACTCCTACTCCAGAATCATCAGGGGGGGGAGGCGGCAATTTCAATCCTGCTCTACTGATTTTATTAGGCGCTGCGGCATGGATGAGAAAAGCTAAACGCGCTCCTTAACTCGCTCAGAGTCACAGAATTATCCAAGTACTAGAAATACTTGGATAATTGCGCTCGTCTATTTTAAGACTCATTAATCCCCTACCACTAATCCTCTGCTTAAATCCATTAATATTATTAATCTTATACTTGCGACCCCTTATACCTGCTCTCATTGGGTTCTTTGAACCAAATTCGTAACTTAACCCTTATCGCTTTACGGGTTGCTTATTATGTTCATCACTCTTAATAGATGGGGCACAGCTTTACTCTGTGCAGGGTTAGTATTACCTAGTTTAGGATGGTCTGAAGATACAGTTACTACAGATCGTTTTATTATTAATTATTTACCTACCTTAGGAGCGATGAGTGTTAGTCATCAAATAGAACATCAAAGCCTCATCACTCAAAGTGCTGAAAACCTCACTGGTTTAGATTTAAAGCATGCTCGCACGCTGGCTACCGGAGCAGATGTATTAATCTCTAAGCAAAGTATGACTCTTGAGGCCGCACAACTTTACGCCGCTACCTTAGAGGCTTTACCCGGTGTGGCGAGTGTCGAGCCTGATATTCCGATTCATCCCCATACCCTTGCACCTAGTGATACTCTTTATTCTCAACAATCTTATTTATTTGCACCTAAAACGAATTACTTAAGCGCCATTAATGCTACGGCTGCATGGTCTATCACCAAAGGCACAGCTTCTACTGTGGTGGGGGTAATTGATACTGGAGTGACTGAACATCCTGATTTAAACCCTAATATTATCGGTCATCATGCTGCCACCTCTGGTTATGATTTTATTAGTAGTGCTAGCATCGCCCGCGATAATGATGCCCGTGATAGTGACCCCACCGACCAAGGGACGCTAGACACTACGGGTTGGCATGGTACTCATGTCGCTGGTCTGATTGCTGCCAGTCAAAACGGACAGGGTATTAGCGGTGTGAGTCCTCAAAGTACCCTACTCAATGTACGCGTGATGGGAGCGAATGGGGGCTACACTTCTGATTTAATCGATGCTGTGTATTGGGCTATTGGCGAACCTGTATTGAATGCTCCTACGAACCAAAACCCTGCGCGGATTTTAAATTTAAGCTTGGGTGGACGGAGTACAATTTGCTCCCCTACACTCCAAAAAGCACTGGATACCGCTCAAAGTAAAGGGGTTGTCGTAGTGGTAGCAGCTGGTAATGCTGCTATTCCAGTAAGCCAACAAATGCCTGCTAATTGTGAGCATGTGATTGTGGTTGGAGCTGCTGATGCTAATGGTCAATTGGCGAGTTTTAGTAATCGTGGGGGTGGGGTGGATTTATTAGCGCCTGGGGTCGATATTTTAGCGACTTATAATACTGGCTATGACAGCCCCTCAACAGCGACCTACCTCAGTATGACTGGAACCAGTATGTCGACTGCGTTAGTAAGTGGCATTAGCGCGTTAATGCTAGCCGCTAATCCTAATCTCACTAATGGACAACTAGCACCTGAATCAATCCCAGCCCTCATAGAAAGCAAACTCAAACAAAGCACGCGTCCCTTTAGTTTCGGTACTCAAGCACTATGCACTCATCAATGTGGAGCTGGCTTAGCCGATGCGTTTAATGCCGTTCGTGCCGTCAGTACAGCACCTACCGTAGTCGTCAAAACCTCAGAAGCATTGAGTGAAAAAACTGTTACCCTAGATGCGTCTGCCAGTAGTGATGATGTCTACAATACTCAAGGCTTAACCTATCATTGGGAGCAAATCAGTGGCGAAACGGTAGTGCTTAGCCATTCCTATCAAGCTAAAGTTTCCTTTAAAGCACCTAGCCGACCTCAAACATTAAGCTTTAAACTCACTGTCACAGATGATGTAGGACTAAGTGCTAGTACTGAAATCAGTGTATCTATCAAAACAGCTACTACACCAACGCCTACTGTCCCTACTACCCCTATTAGTACTCCGAGTACACCTGCACACACTACGCCCCCTAGTACACCACCTGTCATTTTATCCACTTCACCCGAACCTATCATCCCTACCCCAGCCCCGACTCAAGCGAACCCTGTAGCGTCAGAGGTTGTCGCAGCTCCTACACCTAGTACCCACCAATCCAGTGGCGGGGGCGGGAGTAGTTCTTGGCTAATCCTGAGCTTACTATTAGCTTTGGTTTATGTCAGACGTGCTACTAACTTCTGCACTTGAGGCGCTAACACCAACACCGCCCCAAACGCAATGGGGAAAGCCATCAGAAAACTCTTTCCCCAACGGATTAAGAAACCATTATCAAATCCGGTATTTAGCGCCACAATAATAAAAGTCATAATCAAAGCCATTGAAAATGACATAAACAAAGCGAATAACAAGCGAACCTTTAAAGGTGGTTTAGTTTGCATTTTAAATCCTAATTCACGATCACTTATCAAATACAGCTATTGACTCGACATGCGAGGTATGAGGGAACATATCCATCACACCTGCGCTGCTAAGACGATAGCCATGCGTATGTACTAATTCATGTGCATCCCTTGCAAGGGTTGCAGGATTACACGATACATACACAATACGTTGTGCTTTTAAACGCCCTATATAGGGCATGATTTCAATCGCTCCCGCGCGAGGTGGATCTAATAAGATCTTGTCATAATGACGTTTAATCCAAGGCTGTTGCTTTAACGCCTCATCATCCATTAGGTTGCAAGCATGATAATCCGTATTATGAATCTCATTAAGCTGAGCCGATTGCTTAGCTCGCTTTACCATCACTGCATCCCCTTCTACACCTGTCACCTGCATCACCTGACGCGCTAAGGGCAAAGTAAAATTACCTAAGCCACAAAAAAGATCTAATACCGTTTCATCTGCTTGCGGGTTTAATAGCTCCAGCGCTTTTTGCACCATTAAGCGATTAATGGATTGATTAACTTGAAAAAAGTCTTGTGGTCCAAAATCGACGCGCGTATTAAAACTAGGATGCTCGTAATATAAAACTGGCTCAGCGGGCCAAATGCAATGTACGGTATCAGGCCCTTTAGGTTGCAAATAAATGTGCTGATTCATACGCTGCCCATAGGCGCGTAGCTGTTCAATATCCTGCTGAGTTAATGGCTCTAAATGACGCACGATTAAAGCGGTGTCATTATCCCCGACCGCTACTTCAATCTGTGGAATACGCTCTTTTTGTGACAGGCTGCTGATCAGAGCCTGTAAATCAGTCAAATGCTCGCCCACACTCGGATGTAAGACTTCGCAGCGGTTGAGTTCCGCTAAAAATGAGCCTTCGCGCTCCCGAAACCCTACTAACACTTTTTCTTTTTTATGCACATAGCGCACCCCTAAACGCGCTTTACGCCGATAGCCCCAAAGATCACCATGTAGGGGTTCAAGGATAGTTGCTGGCTCTACCTTACCCACATGCTTGAGCTGATCCAGCATAGCTTGTTGCTTATAACGGATTTGCGCTTCTGGAGCTAAATGCTGCCATGTACATCCACCACATAGGCTGTAGTGCACACATTTAGGGGTAACACGCTCGGTCGATGGTTCTAATACTTCAATGGTAGTGGCTTCATCGAAACTCTTTTTTTGCAAGGTATAGCGAGCTTTTACCTTTTCACTGGGTAGCGCCCCCTCAACAAAGATAACCTTGCCGTCTAAATGGGCTACCCCCTTACCCTCTAAAGTCATTGATTCAATGGTTAACTCCACGGGAGGTAGATGATCAACTTTTGGGGGTTGACGACGTGAACGATGAGCCATTAGCACTTTCATCCATAGTACTGACAAAAAGGGCGCTATTATGCGACTAAGCTGCAAGGTGTGCAAATCTAGTTAAGATTCAACTCAGTATGGTGCACCATACTGACGTGTTTTCCGAAACTTCAACTCGGCAATCTAAACTTCACTGAATTTCAATCTAAAAGTCTTTTATACTAAGGCTCTGTTATATCAATTAAAATGACCATGACACATTCACACTCACATTCTAGTGCTGCTCAGCAAGAAAAATCCTTGGTTGCAGCGACCTCGGTGATCGCGGCTTTAGGGCTGACTACCATGAAATTTGTGGTGGGTTTGCTCACCAATTCGCTGGGTATACTCGCGGAAGCCGCTCATTCTGCTTTAGATCTCATGGCAGCGCTCATTACCTATTTCACTGTGCGCGTGTCGGACAAGCCTGCTGATAAAGAACACCCCTTCGGGCATGGCAAACTAGAAAACATCTCAGCCCTAATTCAAAGCCTGATTCTGATTGTGACCGCTGGCTGGATTATCTATGAGTCATTTGACCGTCTGATACATCCGGGTACGCATATAGAACTGTCGATTTGGGCGTTTATTGTGATGGGCGTGTCTATAGTGGTGGACTATTCACGCTCACGCATGCTTAAAAAAGCCGCCGAAAAACATAACTCTCAAGCTTTAGAAGCCGATGCTTTACATTTTAGTATTGATATTTGGTCGTCAGGCGTAGTGATTTTAGGGCTTATTTTAGTATGGGCGAGTATGTCATTTAATGTGCCTTGGCTGGAAAAAGCCGATGCTATTGCCGCTCTCATCGTGGCATTTATTATTTTATTTGTCAGTGGTGAATTAGGCTTAAAAGCCATCCATGAATTAATCGATGCAGCGCCCCAAAATGGCATTCAAGAGCAAATTATCGCAGCCGTGTGTCGCTTAGAGGGTATTACTAATGCACATGCTTTGCGTATTCGTTCATCAGGCGGACGTTGGTTTGTAGATATGCATATCACCGTCCCCGGACAGATGACGGTACAAGATAGCCACGCCCTCACTGAAGAAATTGAACAGGTAGTCGAGCAATTACTCCCCCATTCTGATGTGACCGTCCATGTCGAACCAGATGGTATTCATCCAGTCTAAAAGCTTGTTATTCCCATTTGAGTACGTGCGATGTTTAAATTTAAAACAGTATTATTAGTCGCCAGTGTTACCTTAGCTAGCTTTAGTACGTTAGCCCACGCTAAAACGGATACCCTCATAGTCGCAGGCGGCTGTTTTTGGTGTGTCGAATCCGATTTTGAAGGTAAAACGGGGGTGCTGGATGTGGTCTCAGGCTATACAGGTGGCACTACTCCGAATCCTACCTACAAACAAGTGTCGCATACTGAGACTGGACATTTTGAAGCGGTACAAATTTCATTTGACGATAGCAAAGTCAGTCTCAAAGAGTTAGTTGATTACTATTGGCGCACTATTGACCCGACCGATCCTCAAGGGCAATTTTGTGATAAGGGTAGCACCTATCGTACTGCTTTGTTTTATCAGACTGAGGCACAAAAACAAGTCTTTGAAACTTCACTGCAAGAGCTGAACGCTACTAAACCCTTTGCAGCCCCTGTAGTGACACAACTATTGCCTGCTAAGCCTTTTTATGTCGCGGAAGGTTACCATCAAAATTATTACCAAACGAATCCAGTGCGCTATAAGTACTATCGCTGGAATTGTGGGCGCGATACAACGATTGAAAAGCTTTGGGGATCGGTTGCGAGTAAAGCGTCCCAATAATCATTGATTTAGCAGAGTACTTTGTAACAGGCAAAGTACTCCCGCCTGAATAGACTGGATTAAGCTGCTTTAGCTACAGAGGGGCTTGCCGTATCACTACCCCCTAAACACTGCGCTAAATCATTCAGCAATAGGCTGACCTCGCCCGTCATTAAAGCAAACTCAATATCCAATTGCTCGGCATAGGTTTCAGCATTATTTTCATCTAAACGTTCGGTCAATAAATCGAGAAACTTAACACGCTTGATCTGTAAATTATCGGTGAGAATAAAGCTCATCTTATCTGCCCAAGTGAGCATTAATTTCGCCGCTACTTTACCCGCATTAAGGTTGCTCATGACCTCTTCGGTATTGAGTTCATGTTTTTTAAATACCGCTACCGCGCCCGCCTCCCCCGGTATACGCAATTCGCACTCATCCCCTAATAAAAAGGGCGCGGGAGCTTGATTGTCTTTAATCCATTGGGTCATTAAGACAGGTAGCTTATTGCCCGCTGACCAAAGGGTGACCGGTAGGCTGCCAATGGTATTGCGCAATAGGCTCGTCAAGCGTTCCGCCTGATTAGGACTAGCCGTATTCACTACCATCCAACCATTAGCGGTATCAATCCACGCATCTAATTGGCGAGTACGAGTAAAAGCACGAGGGAGTAATTCAAACTCAATTTGCTCACGTAAGGTCTTTTTCTCGCGTGTACCGACTTTGCGATTTTCTTGCTCTTCCAGTTGTTGCACGCGCTCTTCGAGTTCTTCTTTAATCACGGAGGAAGGCAAAATACGCTCTTGATGCGCCATGCGTACCAATACATAGCCATTGGTCACCAGTGCTAGTTGCTCAGCATCACGCCCCAAAGGAGAAACCCAGCCAGTACTTTCATGCTGATCACTGCCGCACCCCTGAAAGGCTTTTCCTGCTAATTGATCGGGTAACTCATCCACATTGAGCGTAAATTCAGTAGGCAAACGATACAGATAGAGGTTTTTAAACCACATAACTTTAACCTCAGGGGCTACAAAAGCGGCGATTATGGCGCAATGCCTTGGTCAAGTCACGACCAAGGTGAATATTTTAGCCAGTGCAATAACGCTTCACGGGTGCAAAGCTTTTACGGTGAATGGGTAAGATACCGTGTTGAGCAATAGCCGCTAGATGAGCCTTAGTAGGATAGCCTTTATGCTGGGCAAAACCGTATTCAGGGTAAAGCTTATCCAACTCAATCAGTTCAGCATCACGAGTCACTTTAGCCAAAATCGAGGCCGCACTAATCGCGGGTTCTGTGGCATCACCGCCAACAATAGCTTGGGTAGGACAGTAAAACTCTGGGTATTGATTACCATCCACTAATACTTCGTTAGGTCTTAAGCTCAAACCTGCCACCGCTCGTTGCATCGCTAAAAAGGTGGCTTGCAAAATATTGAGTTGATCAATCTCCTCAACTTCAGCGCGTCCCAATGACCACGCTAAAGCTCGCTCTTTAATTAAATCAGCGAGCATTAAACGTTTTTTTTCCGAGAGCTTTTTAGAATCGGCTAATCCTTGAATCGGACGTGAGGGATCTAAAATGACCGCAGCCGTCACTACCGCCCCTGCTAAAGGACCACGCCCCACCTCATCGACTCCCGCAATTAAACGCATGTGCCGGGCTGACGCAAAGTAAAAATAGAAGCAGGAGGAAGGTTAAAAAACACGGTCGCACTACGCTCAATATGAAAACCTTTGGCTCTGAGTTTTTGGAATAGCTCAATTTTACTCACCAAAGGAATATAGCTCATTTGAATAATCGTAGAGCCTTGCTCTAAAGCAGCGGCAAATTGTGTTACGAGCCGTTCAGAAAAAAACGGCCCTGTCACCGGCATACACGACACTATCAAACTATTCGCTAAACCATAACGGCTGTCATCTAAGGGCAAATCAAAAAAGTCACCGCCTAAAATATCGGTTTTGCGTCCAAAACGCTCTTTAAAAAGGGCAACAAAATCAGGATGTTTTTCTACAAAACCAAAGGGAATATCCGCATCAATGAAATACTGTGCTACTACTCCACTACCTGTTCCCACAAATACTCCACGCGCATAAGATCCAAAATGAGTACTGGCAACTTCAAACATTTTGGCCCCAAACTGATCAGTTGAGCTAATAATCGAGCCAACATCCTTAAATTTAGTGATATAAGCCATACTCATGTTCCTTTTTTTAGATATTAAATTGTTGCACAATGGCTGCCGCAGCGGTCGTACTGGCTTGTTGCTGGAGTTGCTGTTGCAGGGTTTTAAATCGGCCTAGGCAATAATCACGCTCCGTCGGTGTTAGAGCCATTAGCTTTTCCATTTCAATTACAATATTTTCGGCATTAACTTGTTCTTGCAGTAGTTCGGGTACTAAGCGCTCATTGGCTAAATTATTGGGCAAAGTAACATATTTCACCTTTAATAATTTAAAAGTACGCAATAACCATGCCGTTAAAGGCGCTACTTGATAAGCTGCTACCATTAAACGCCCGCTTAACATTCCTTCTAATACCGCAGTACCTGATGCCAATAGGATATAATCAGCCGCTTGCATCACAGTACGCGATTGTCCATTGACCAAAGTAATGGGTAATTCTGGACTATATTGCTTACAAAGTGCTTCAATCGCAATACGCGCTTTGGTATGGGCAGCCGGAATAATAAAAGTGCATTCGGGATAGCGTTGAATTAATTGCTCAGCTGCTTGCAAAAAAGGCGGCAATAAACGCTCAATTTCTCCCAAACGACTACCGGGCAAAAGTGCTATCACCTTTGATGCAGTTGAAGTTACCCCTAATGCTTGTCTCGCCACCCAACGGTCACCCTCCCACTGAATTTCATCTGCTAAAGGATGACCTACAAATACCGCTTTAATCTGATGTTGGCGATAAAACTCTACCTCAAAAGGAAATAGGGTTAGCATTAAATCGATAGCATCCTGCATTTTTTTTACGCGCCCTTGACGCCAAGCCCATACTGAAGGACTGACATAATGAGCGGTTTTAATACCTTTAGCATGTAAGCGCTTAGCTAAGGGCAAATTAAAATCGGGGGCATCGACTCCAATAAATAAATCCGGTGGATTTTGAGTCCAGCGCTGAATTAATTCACGCCGAACTTTGATTAAGGTAGGTAAGTGTTTAAGGACTTCTACTAAGCCCATGACTGATAAAGTTTCCATTGGGTAAAGCGATTTACAGCCCATAGATTGCATTTCAGGGCCGGCAATACCTTCAAAAACTAAATCTGGATTATGAATATGGAGTGCTTTAATAAGCCTAGCCGCCAAAATATCGCCAGAAGTTTCACCCGCGATAATGGCTATGCGTTTGATCATTGAGTTACTTACACACTTATCGAATCAGACCGCGCTCACTACGGCGGCAGAAGGCTAATAATAATTGAATTTCGGGGAATTGTCCCATCTCGGTTTCAATCTGGCTTAAAGCATCATTCAAGGTGAGTTGCTGTCTGTAGATCAAGCGATGAGCATTTTTAATACGCAAAATGGCTTCAGGAGTAAAACCACGGCGTTTTAACCCCTCGGTATTGATACTACGTGGCTCGGCTGGACTGCCATAAGCCATAGTATAGGGTGCGACATCTTTGCTAATGGCGCTACCCATCCCAGTAAAAGCGTGCTCACCGATATGACAAAATTGATGTACTAAGGTAAAGCCACCCAAAATCACATAATCATGAATCGTGACATGCCCTGCTAGCGTGGCACTATTAGCAAAAATGGTGTTATTACCGACCATACAATCGTGTGCAATATGCACATACGCCATGATCCAATTGTCATTACCTAATACTGTTTTACCTTTATCCTGCACAGTGCCGCGATTAAAGGTACAGCATTCACGAATAACATTACGATCACCAATAATCAGCTCAGTAGCTTCGCCTGCATATTTTTTATCTTGAGGCTCAGCGCCGAGTGATGCAAAGGGGAAAATACGATTATCTTGACCTATAGTAGTAGGCCCATCAATCATGGCATGAGACATAATTTTTGTCCCACGTCCAATCTTTACTTTAGCCCCAATAACACTATAGGGTCCGATCTCAACCTCAGAATCTAATTCAGCACTAGGGTGAATCACAGCAGTCGCATGGATTAAGCTCAAATAGCACCTTCTTTGGCGGCACACATGAGTTCGGCAGAGGCTACCACCTTGCCATCAACAGTCGCCTTGGCATCGAAAACCCAAATAATACCCTTGCGATTCTTAAGCTCCACTGACAATACCAGTTGATCCCCCGGAACCACTTGCTGCTTAAAGCGTGCTTTGTCTACCCCTACTAACATATAAAGCACACCCGCACGCGGCTCTTCGCCCATGGTTCTAAAGCCTAATAATCCCGTTGCCTGAGCTAAAGCTTCAATAATCAAAACACCGGGCATTACAGGTTGACTAGGAAAATGCCCATTAAAAAATGGCTCATTACAAGTTACATTTTTAATCGCTGTCAGACGCTCACCTTCTACACACTCTAATACTCGATCTACTAATAAAAACGGGTAACGATGCGGTAAGTAGTTTTTGATTTCGTTGACATTCATGCTCGACATGCTGTTAAGATCCCTTAATTCTTAGGCTGCAATGCAGCGATTTGCTTTTCTAATTCCACTAAACGCCGTGCCATTTTATCTAATTGATGAAAGCGCACCGCATTTTTGCGCCATTGGCTATTT
Source organism: Thiofilum sp. (assembly GCF_016711335.1). Lineage (NCBI taxonomy): Bacteria > Pseudomonadati > Pseudomonadota > Gammaproteobacteria > Thiotrichales > Thiofilaceae > Thiofilum > Thiofilum sp. Next base: position 2,062,704 of record NZ_JADJTF010000001.1, on the reverse strand, counting down.
TCTTGAATGGTCGTACCTGCTGAATACACACCTGCGTGGTGAATAGAGTGAGTCACCATACTGGTTGCAGTAATAGTGACATGATCAGTGATTTCTAAATGACCACCAATCGCACACATCCCCGCAATCCGACAAAAGCGCCCAATTTTGGCACTTCCTGCAATCGCTGTACAGGCTGCTACGGCGGTATATGCCCCAATTTCCGTATTGTGCCCCACTTGGATGAGGTTATCGAGCTTAACACCGTCTCCAATGCGTGTGACACCCAGCGCCGCACGGTCAATAGTCGTATTAGCACCAATTTCCACTTCATTACCCAATACTACTCGACCTACTTGAGGAATTTTGTACCAAGAACCATCACGTTGTGGGGTGAAACCAAAACCATCAGCCCCCAATACCGCACCTGAGTGAATAATGCAACGCTCACCTACTTCCGTTTGATCAGCTAGTGTGACATTAGGATGCAATAAAGAATCAGCACCAATACGGCACTCCGCACCTATGACACTATGCGCCCCAATAATCACATTAGCTGCAATCTCAGTTCCCGCGCCTATAACCACATAAGCGCCAATGTGCACGCCCTCAGCTATTGTTACCCCACTCTCTAAGATTGCAGTTGGATGAATACCAGAGGTCAAAGACTTTTTGGGATAAAACAAACTCACCACCTGAGCATAAGCTAAATAGGGGTCAGGATGAATTAAACAATCCCCAGCATAATTAGCGGCTAAATCCGCCGTTAAAATTAAAGCTCCCGCTTGAGTGCTAGTGAGGAATTTCTGATACTGTCCGCCTCGGATATAACTCAATTCATGAGCCTGTGCTAAATCAACCGCTGCTAACCCTTGAATCAACTTATCAGGGTTTTGAGTTTTTAATATCGCACCACAATAATCTGCAATAGCTGCTAGGTTATACGCTTGAATAGGCGAATGGGACATAAGCTAAGGTTCCTTGGTATTAGTATTCAGAGGATTTGGATTAGAACTATTAACTTGGGTATTAAATTGCTGTTGTAAATAATCGAGCACTTGATTCGTAATATCGACTTGACTACTCGCTGCAATATAGTCATTTTCCTTTAGAACAATATCGATTTTATTTTGAATTCGCACAGCATTAATAGCATCAATGACTTGCTTTTGTACCTGACTCAATTGTTCATCACGGGCTAAACGTAATTCAGCTCGATAATCCTCAACGGCTCGCTCGTAATTACGTTGCCGACTCCGTAAATCACGATCTTTTTGTAACCGCTCATCTTCGGGTAATTGTGCTAGTTGATCTTGCACTTCTTGTATAGCCTGCTGCTCATGCCCTAAATCAGCCTCAATCGGGGCATATTTTTGTTTGAGCTGTTCGGTCGCGGCTGCGGATTGCGGCGCTCGATTGAGTAATAAACTAACATTGACTGTCGCCACCACAGTACGCGAGGGCATGATAGCTACTTTGGGAGGGGGAGTCGTTGGATTAAGCGTGCTAGGTTTAGTAGTGGGAGGAGTAGGCGATTCAGATTCTGCTTGCACATTAAGTACACTAATCAGTAAGGTGCTGATTAAGAACAGTAAAGTGACAATAAATAAACGCACAAGCCTCACTCCCTTGGCTAATAGTTGTAAGCGCCACACTCCAAACCGTCGCTAGCTGGCTTGGAGTGTTATAGATCCGCAGTGGGCAAAAATATGCTTAGAAATTAGCGCCTAAACTAAACTGTAGAGATTGCTTCTTATCGCCATCTTTAGCATTTAATGGACGCGCCACACTGACCTCTAATGGACCAAAGGGCGAAACCCAAATAATCCCTAGACCTGCTGAAGCCCGTAACTCCTTAGCCTTAAACGAATTAGTATCGTCGAATACATTACCCGCATCCACGAAGGCACTCATTTTCAAGCCTTTAACATCAGTGGCTAAAGGTACTGGGAAATAAATCTCTGCGGTAGTGGCAAAGAGTGCATCGCCTCCTTTTGACTCGCCTTTACTATCTTTCGGACCTAAACTATTCGAGTCATAGCCACGTACAGTACCAATACCACCTGCGGTATATTTTTCAAAAAACGGTAGGCTATCTAAGCCTTTTTGCCCTTTCCCTACTCCGACTTTTGCTTTAAGCGCAAACGTTATATCTTTATTAATTTCTTTATATAAAGCGCCATCATAGCCTAATTTGGCATATTGCAAATCACTGCCCGGAATAGCCGCTTGTAAAGACACACGATGGCGTTGCCCTGAAGTGGGGAATAACACGCGATTACGGGTATCGTGTACATAACTTAAAGTCGCTGGTATCTGGCGATAATCAAAGCCATGTTTGTCGGTAAATTCTTTAATATGAGTTGCTGGATCAGTGCCTAAAACAATTTCACGCTTTTCCCCGCCGACTTTAAAATGAATTGCATCATTTTCACCTAAAGGAATGGCATAGCTTAAATCAGCACCGACGCGATTGGACACATAGCTGGAGATATCATCTTTCGAGGCATCATATTTATTATAGTAAACATTAAAACCACGACTGACACCTTCATGGGTATAGAAAGGATTATTATAACCAATACGGAAATTACGATTCGCCGAGCTATTATCAAATGCAATTTCTAGCTCTTTACCCGTACCCATAAAGTTATCTTGCTTTAATTCGGTATTAAATAAGAAACCACCGGATTGTGAGTAACCCGCCCCAATACGGAATTGATTAGAAGAGCGTTCGGTAATTTCAACTTTTAAATCGACCTGATCGGGTGTTCCTGCTACTGGCTCCGGTGTGATCGTCACCTCTTCTACATAAGCCAAACGCTGTAAGCGTATTTTGGAGCGCTCAATTAAATCTTTGGATAAAGGGGCACTTTCCAGTTGACGAATTTCACGCCGATACACTTCGTCCTTAGTACGATTATTACCGCGAATATTAATGCGTCTGACATAGACGCGTTTACCCGGATCAATCACTAATTGTAAATTGACAATACGATTAGCCTCATCAATCTGTGGCTCTAAACCAATACGAGTAAAGGCAAAGCCTTGTTTGCCCAAAGCGTCTTCAATATTTTTGCGCGTTTGCTCTAGATTACGTTGGGAAAATACTTGTCCGGCTTTCAGTGCTACCAATCGATCCACTTGAGCTTGAGAGAGTTTAGTATTCCCCCCTACACTGACTCGCCCTAAGCGATATTGTGGTCCTTCCTTGATGGTGATTTTAATTTGCACACCCTGCTTAGTCGCCCCCGGCAGAGTATCAACTGAAACCACTTCAAATTTGATATAACCCCGATCACGATAAAAAGCGGCTAACTTATCTAAATCGGCTGCCAATTTTTCACGCGAATATTGGTCGCGTGTACTAAAGAAAGAAATACCAGATTTTACTCCAGACTCGAATTGCCCTAATAAAACCGCATCTGAAAATGCTTGATTACCGACAATTTCTAAGCCTTGAATACGAGTATTACCGCCCTCATTAATTTTAATATCAATTGCATTACGACCTTGACCTAAAGAGCGTGTACTGATATTCACACTAGCATTATAAAGCCCTTGACCTTGATAGGCTTTACCCAGCTCTTCTTCTGCTTTGATTAGTGCTTGCTTATCTAAACCATTGCCCTTAGCAATATTTAATTTTTTTAGAAACTCAAGGATATTGGCGCTAGGTAATTTTTTATTACCCGTAATATTAATTTCGCCAATCGCTTCACGCTCAATGACTTTAACAATCAGGACATTACCGCGTCGTGCCAGTTGTACATCCTCGAATAATCCAGTCTGATAAACAATTTGCGATAACTCATTAGCTTGAGCCTCATCAAAACGCTGACCCGCACGCACGGGGATATATTGCATCACGGCATTGGGCGTGAGGCGTTGTAATCCCTGTACTTCAATTCCTTGGATTACAAAACTTGCAGCCCACACCGACTGACTAGCCACCAAGGCACTGGCGACGGAAAGACGAATTAGTTGTTTATTCATGATTATCTGATCAACCGCATTAAATCGTTATACAAGGCCAAAACCATCAAGCTACCAATAGCTGTCAAGCCGACACGCATGCCCAATTCCTCTACCCGTTGGGAGACAGGTGAGCCTTTTATCATTTCCACTATATAAAACAGCAAATGCCCGCCATCCAACATCGGAATAGGTAGTAGGTTTAAAATACCTAAACTCACGCTAATAATAGCTAAAAAACCGATAAAGTAGGTCAGTCCAGACTTGGCTGCTTCCCCTGAAAACTGCGCAATGGTTACAGGACCGCTAATATTTTTGAGCGATACTTCACCCGTCACCAGCCGCCCCATTAATTTAACTGACATTACAGTGATTTGGCGGGTTTCTTCAATACCACGTACTAAAGCATCCACTAAACCATAACGTTGGGTAAATTGTAGCTGCTGAATGACTTCCGGAGGGCTGCGCTCGGTAAGGCTTATACCCATAATCAATGCTTGCTGACCATTAACTTCTTGCCATTGGGGCGTAACGCTCAGACTAAGCACCTCGTTAGCTCGTTCTAATTTAAGGATTAATGCTTTGCCCTCGCTTTGGCGCACCAAGCGCATAACATCATCGCTGGTTTGAATCGGTACAGCATTAATAGCCACTATTTTATCACTAGGCTTGACACCGGCTGCCTCAGCGGGGCTATTGGGGCGTACTCCAGCGGCATACACGGCTAATTGTGGCGCCCAATTACGTAAACCAGCTTTTTGCAAATAATCACGCTCATCAGCCAGCATAGCAATATCGGTTAAATCCATTGTTCGCGTGGCGGGTTGTCCTTGCTGAGTTTCGACTTCAAGACTCACAATAGGGTCAACCAGATACTGCTCTAGGATCATTTGGCGTGCATCTTGAAAACTCACTACCGGATGACCCGCCACTGCTACGATTTTATCGCCTGCTTGAATACCAGCCTCAGCCGCAGGCGTATTAGGAAGAGCCGTTACGAGGGGCGGATAAGCCGGCACTCCAATGCCAAACATCAATGCATACAAAAAGATGGCTAATAAGAAATTCGCAATAGGTCCTGCGGCTACAATAGCAAAACGTTTCCAAACAGGCTGGCGATTAAAAGCGCGGTGTACCTCACTAGGATCAACGGTTCCTTCACGCTCATCGAGCATTTGCACATAACCTCCAATCGGAAACGGGGCTAGTGCATACTCCACCTGATCAGCGTCTTTACCACGTTTTGACCAAAAGGGTTTGCCCATACCAACTGAAAAGCGTAATACCTTCACACCTAATTTACGCGCAACCCAATAGTGCCCAAACTCGTGAATAGTGACTAAGATACCAATAGTGACTAAAAAGGCGGGAATAATAATTAGCAAGTCCATGGTGTTACTGCATTTTTTTAGTTTTTATCCAAGATAGTGCGGCTTCACGGCTGTCCTTGTCCTGAATAAAAATGGTTTCTAAAGTCGTTGGGGTCCCAGCTCGTGCCTGAACCACTACCTGCTCAATCAATCGAGGTATATCCATAAAACCTATTTGCTGCTTTAAGAACGCTTGCACGGCTTCTTCATTCGCTGCATTCAAGGCAATGGTGGCATAGCCTCCGGCTTGATGCGCCTCAGATGCTAAGCGCAAACACGGAAAACGCTCTGTATCAGGACGCTCAAAGTCTAGACGCGCCAACTGGATAAAATCTAAGGGCTTAACCCCTGATAATAAGCGCTCTGGATACCCTAACGCATACGCAATCGGAGTACGCATGTCGGGATTACCTAATTGCGCCAATACGGAACCATCACAATAAGTGACCATCGAGTGAATAGTACTTTGGGGATGCACTACCACCTCAATCTGCTCCATCGACACATTAAATAACCAACACGCCTCAATAGTCTCTAGCCCTTTATTCATTAGGGTGGCTGAATCTACTGAGATTTTCTGTCCCATACTCCAATTAGGGTGAGCCACCGCTTGAGCCGGAGTGACATTGATTAAACGCTCCTTAGCCCATGTTCTAAACGGTCCACCCGATGCAGTTAACACTAGCTTTTGTACACCTTGCTGTCTATTTTGCGTCGGTAAACACTGAAATATAGCATTGTGCTCACTATCAATCGGTAATAATTCTGCTCCTGATGCTTGTATTGCATCCATAAAGAGCTGACCCGACATTACCAGTGCTTCTTTATTCGCTAGTAATACACGTTTGCCTGCTTGGGCTGCGGCGAGGGCAGGTTTTAAACCAGCCGCACCCACAATAGCCGCCATGACATAATCCACTTCAGGATCAGAAGCAATTTGGCATAAGGCATCTTCGCCCACTAGAACCTGAGTGGGTAAATCGACTTGTTGCAACAGTGCATATAATTGCTCAGCGGCTTGAGGCTCGGTGAGTACTGCATAACGGGGCTTAAAGGTTTGACATTGCTGAAATAAACGCTCGACGTTGCGACAAGCGGACAGAGCAAACACACTAAAACGCTCAGGATGCTGTGCTATCACATCTAAGGTACTGACCCCAATGCTTCCGGTTGCACCTAAAAGGGTGACGCTTTTCATCTTATGCCCCTGCTACTATCCACCACAAACCTAATGTAAAAATCGGCAATGCGGCGAGTAAACCATCAATCCGATCCAAAATACCCCCATGTCCGGGTAATATCTGTCCGCTATCTTTGACTCCCGCCTCGCGCTTCACCATGCTTTCAAATAAATCCCCAGCAATCGACATCACTACCACGACCAACGACAGCAGAACAAAGGCTAAACTCTGTCCCATCGAAAGCTGAAACACGAGAGCGCCTCCTATAGCCCAGACTGAGCCTAACACTAACGCGCCATAAGCGCCTTCACGCGTCTTACCCGGGCTTAATTCTGGAGCTAACTTCACCTTACCCAAGCGTTTTCCGGTAAAATAAGCGCCTATATCAGCCACTGCTACCAAACCAATAATATATAAGACATAGCCCACGGATTGAGCATTTAAATGGCTGAGCGCATACCAAGCAATCGCTAATACCAGCATGCCTAAAATAGGCAATAACCACAGATGCTCACGGTAAAAACGCGTATGCTGACGATAGCGCCATAACAGACTTAAAATGACGACCCACAATCCCACGCCTACGACTAATACTGGCAATAAAGGAGGCTGCAAGACTAAGAGCGCAAGCGCCAAAACTAAAGTGGGTAACATCGCTAAGAGACGCTGGGGCATAAAACGATAGCCTACCAAGGCAGCCCACTCCCAACTCCCTAGACCGACTATAATGATTAACGCAAGCACAGCAAACACCGTGGAGGGTAGCAACAAGAGGGCGAGCAACACTATAGTCGCTAGAATAATAGCTGTTATGACACGCTCTTTAAGCATGACCTGCTCCTTGTTGAATTTGCTCACCCGTCATCCCAAAACGCCGCTGACGCTTGGCAAAATCAGCGAAGGCAAGTGCTAAATCTTGCTCATTAAACTCTGGCCACAATTTTTCGGAAAAATGAAATTCGGCATAGGCTAGTTGCCATAATAAAAAATTACTAATCCGATACTCCCCCCCTGTACGAATAAATAAGTCTGGCTCTGGTACATCTAGCCGAGCAGTACTTAAATAAGGGGCGATGCTATGTTCAGACAAGGTAGTGGGATCACTATTAGGATGCGCTGTTAAGTACGCTTGCAGTGCCTGAATAATATCCCAACGCCCGCCGTAATTAGCGGCGACCAATAAGCGCATACCCTGACAGTGGGCTGTTTTAGCCTCGGTCTGAGTAATTTTTTCTTTTAGCGAGGGGGAAAAGGCTTGGCGATCACCAATAAAGTGGAGGCGGATATTGTACCGCACTAAGCCCTCTGCTTCACGATCCAATACCGTCATAAATAGTGACATTAAGCCTGACACTTCATCTGGCGGACGCTTCCAATTTTCACTACTAAAAGCAAATAGCGTTAAACATTCAACTCCCGCTTGGCTACAACCGCGAATAACTTTGCGGGCAGCCTCTACACCCCGCTGGTGACCTAATAAACGAGGTAGCAGGCGTGCTTTAGCCCAACGCCCATTACCATCCATCACAACCGCCACATGGCGGGGTAGTTGGGATTGAGTCATTACACCGCCATTAAGTCTTGTTCTTTACGTTCTAAAACGACATCCACTTCCTTAATATATTGGTCAGTTACCTTTTGCACCGCTTCTTGACCACGGCGCTCTTCATCTTCAGAAATTTGCTTATCTTTTTGTAAGGTCTTTAATTTGTCATTGGCATCACGGCGAATATTACGAATAGCGACTCGTGCCCCCTCTGCCTCACCCCGTACTACTTTCACTAGGTCTTTACGCCGCTCTTCGGTTAAAGGAGGTAAAGGCACACGAATAGTCGTTCCGGCACTATTCGGATTTAAGCCTAAGTCGGAATTTAAAATAGCCTTTTCAATCACTGCCACCATAGGTTTTTCCCACGGTGTAACTGTCAAAGTACGAGCATCTTCAGCCGATATATTAGCCACTTGGCTTAGGGGCACTGGCGAACCATAATAATCAACCGTCACATGATCCAATAAACTAGGATGAGCGCGTCCCGTGCGAATTTTTACAAAAGCGGCTTTAAGCGCTTCAATACTTTTCTGCATTCGTACTTCAGCGTCTTTCTTAATATCGTTTAGCATGTATTTAAACCTCTACCATAGTACCCATTGCCTCTCCACGCACAATAGCGGTGAGGGCATTAGCTGCAAACATATCAAACACACACAAGGGTAGTCGATTATCGCGACACATTACCATTGCGGTTAAATCCATCACACCTAACTGTTGCTCAATCGCCTCATTAAAGGTTAAGTGCTCATAACGCACGGCATCAGCATGCTTTTTAGGATCTTTAGTATAAATGCCATCGACTTTAGTGGCTTTCAAGAGCAAATCCGCTTTTAACTCCACCGCCCGTAAACTAGCAGCCGTATCGGTAGTAAAGAAAGGATTGCCCGTACCTGCCGCACAAATCACAACCTTACCCTGCTGTAAACGTGTTCTGGCTTCATGAGCATTAAAACGTTCCGTCATGCCCTCAAGCGTCATAGCAGTCATTACATCACATTGTCCGCCTAGTTGCTCGATGCAATCCTGCATAGCAATAGCGTTCATCACCGTCGCTAGCATGCCCATCTGGTCACCCCGTACCCGATCCATACCTGCTGCGGCTAAACCTGCACCACGAAACAGATTGCCCCCGCCAATCACTAAGGCAACCTGCACGCCTTGAGCTTGTACTTCTAAAATCTCACGTCCTACGCGATTCAAAATCACCGGATCGATACCCGTGTCTTGCTCCCCCATCAAAGCTTCGCCACTGAGTTTTAATAAGATACGTTGGGGTTGAGTGCGCAAAGTCATACTAAATTCCTTACAACAGCTAGTAAGTGTAAAACAACCTGAAAGGTCTGGATACGTCTGATAGCAAAAAGGGGCAATAACTGCCCCTTTTTGTTGCTTAGCTCAGCTACTTATTAGACCGATTGAGCCGCTTGCGCTACTTCATCAGCAAAGTTTTCTTGCTTCTTCTCAATCCCTTCACCTGCTTCTAAACGCACGAAGCCTGCCACTGTAGCACCTTTTGCCTTTAACAGTTGTGCGATGGTTTGGTTTTGATCTTTAACGAAAGCTTGACCTAATAATGTGAGTTCAGCTAAGAACTTACGCATCTTACCTTCTAACATTTTCTCAGCAATTTCACGGCTTTTGCCACTTTGCATTACAATGTCTAATTGTACGTCACGTTCACGCGCCACAATATCAGCAGGTACACCTGACTCATCCACACACACGGGGCGAGCAGCAGCAATGTGCATAGCTAAATCTTTACCTAATTCCGCATCGCCTGTGCTACTCACCGCGACACCAATCTTATTATTGCTGTGCAGATAAGTGGCAATTGAACCCTCAGTGGCTTCAATAATTTGGAAACGACGTACTTGGATATTTTCACCAATTTTAGCTACTAATGCGGTACGTGCTTCTTCCACTGTTTGACCACTAGCTAAGCGCAAAGCGGCTACAGCTTCCAAATCAGCGGGGCGATTAGCTAATAGTGCATCTGCCACTGCTTCAGCAAATTCTACAAAGTTAGTATCTTTAGCAACGAAATCGGTTTCGCTATTCACTTCTACTAAAGCAGCTACTTTGCTATCAGGAGTGGTTTTAATAACGACTCGACCTTCAGCCGCAATCCGTCCAGACTTTTTCTCAGCTTTTAATGCGCCTGTTTTACGCATTAAATCAATCGCTGCTTCCATATCACCATTGGTTTCAGTCAGCGCTTTTTTACAATCCATCATCCCTGCGCCAGTACGCTCACGCAGTTCTTGTACCATTTTAGCGGTAATAGCCATTTTTTGATCCTCATGTTGGATGCGTATTGGGTTCAACACCCAACACGCAGAGCACATTCATTACTGATTAGTCTTGATCTGCTTCATCATCCAAATCAGCAGCGACTACGACTTCTTCTTCAACTTCTTCTTCCGCAGACTCTTCTGCTGCACCACTATGATTAGTAATAGTGGCACGAGCCTCGTTGATAGTATCGGCTACGGCTGTGACATAAAGTTGAATAGCACGAATCGCGTCATCATTACCGGGAATGGGATAATCAACATTGATTAAGGGGTTATTGGTATCGACTACCCCAATCACTGGAATACCTAATTTTCTCGCTTCTTGCAGGGCGATTTTTTCATAGCCCACGTCAATCACGAAAATCGCATCAGGTAAACCTTTCATTTCTTTAATGCCGCCCAAGCTGCGCTCTAATTTTTCGAGTTCGCGCTGTTGCATTAAGATTTCTTTTTTATTCAAGCGCATCATCGCGCCTTCTTCCATACCCTTTTCCAGATCTTTTAAGCGACGAATCGATTGCTTAACAGTCTTGAAGTTGGTCAACATACCGCCTAACCAGCGGTGATTGATATAAGGCATTCTGCAAGAAAGTGCTGCATCTTGAATCGCTTCACGAGCAGAGCGTTTAGTACCAACGAATAAAATTCTGCCGTTTTTGGAGGCTAATTTGCCGATAAAGTTCAGCGCATCATTAAACATAGGCAGAGTTTGCTCTAAGTTGATGATGTGAATTTTATTGCGCTCACCGAAGATGTACGGAGCCATCTTAGGATTCCAATAACGAGTTTGGTGTCCGAAGTGAACACCGGCTTCCAGCATTTGACGCATGGTAACTTTAGGCATGATTAACTCCTGGGTTATGCCTCCATACACCCCTACCTTCAACCCTAGTAATCATCAGACTATTGTGATCTAGAGCACCCTGAATGGCAGGTTTCAGATGTATGTGTGGATTTAAAGTAACAAGTATTTGCGAAATTCGCGGGCGCTTTATACCATGATTCCCCTTATAGCGCTACCGGAACCTACGGCCACATGACTATTACCATTAAAACATCTGAAGAAATTGCAAAAATGCGAATTGCTGGGCGACTCGCGGCCGAAGTATTAGAGATGATTGAGCCGCATGTAAAACCCGGTGTGAGTACTGATGAGCTAAACACTCTTTGTCATGATTATATTGTGAATGTACAAAAAGCGATTCCTGCACCTTTAAACTATGGTCGACCGCCTTTCCCTAAATCCATCTGTACCTCTATCAATCATCAGGTGTGCCACGGTATTCCAAGCGATAAACGCCTCAAAAAAGGTGATGAAGTCAATATTGATATTACAGTCCTAAAGGATGGCTATCACGGCGATACCAGTAAAATGTTTTCCGTCGGTGAACCTACCGTAGCAGGTAAACGCTTAGCGCTCATTACGCAACGCTGCATGTATTTAGGTATTTTACAAGTCAAACCGGGCGTGAAACTTAGTGCTATCGGCAAAGCGATTCAAGCGTATGCTCACAGTCAAAACTGTAGTGTAGTTCAGGAGTTTTGTGGTCATGGCATTGGGGCAAAATTCCATGAAGACCCACAAGTATTACATTATTACAATGCTGATAATGATAAAGTGATTATGGAGCCGGGGATGATCTTTACCATTGAACCTATGATCAATCAAGGCAAACGCGATATTAAAGTGTTGCCTGATCAATGGACAGTGGTGACTAAAGACCATAAATTATCCGCGCAATGGGAGCATACCGTATTAGTCACTGACACGGGCTTTGAAATTCTTACCCTAAGACAAGAAGAACAGGGTTGGCAGGAACGCATGGCACAATGAGTGTATTTGAGCAAACTGACGCATTTATTAGACAATATCAAGCCTTTTTGAAAACAGAGCCTTCGCGTCCACCACACTATCGCCACTATTTAAACCAAGCTCGTGAATTACTCAGTCAGCAATTTAATGCTGGCTTGGATATTCGCACCCTACTGCACGCTCATACCCATGTGATTGATAATTTGCTCAAAGATTTATGGGAGCACATTTTACCTGAAGCCGCTAATTTAAATGCTACTTTAATTGCGGTGGGGGGCTATGGGCGACGTGAGCTACACCCTCAATCCGATATTGATTTATTAATTTTACTTAAAGCCACACCTGATCCCCATTGTAGTGAAAAGCTAGGGCAATTTATTACTATGCTGTGGGATATTGGTTTAGAAGTGGGGCATAGTGTACGCACCCTGCCAGAATGTGAGGCAGTAGCTCGCCAAGATTTAACCATTATTACTAATTTAATTGAATCTCGTTATGTCACAGGGAGCCATGATTTATTTGAAGCCCTCAATAAAATCATCGCGCCTGAGAATATGTGGTCTAGTCAAGAATTTTTCCTTGCTAAACTAGAAGAACAAAAACAACGTCATATTAAATTCGGTGATACTTCTTATCGTGTTGAACCTAATCTAAAAGAAGGGCGCGGGGGATTGCGCGATATTCAAATGATCACTTGGATTATTAAACGCGAATACGGTCAATTATCTCTACAAGAATTACATGAGCACCAATTATTAGAACCGGGTGAATATAGTACCTTACAACGCGGACGGGCATTTTTATGGCGTATTCGTTTTCTCTTGCATGAAATCACTAAGCGCAAAGAAGATCGTTTATTATTTGATTATCAGTATACGCTTGCTCAGGCCTTTGGTTATAACGACCCTAATCGTAATATCGCGGTCGAAGCTTTTATGCACCAATACTACCGTACCATTACCGAGCTGGAGCGCTTAACTGAAGTATTGATTGGTGTATTACGTGATAAAGTCTTAATGCTAACTTATCCTGCGCCTGTGATGTTAGGGGAGCATTATCAACGTTATGGAAGTTATTTAGCGGTTAACTCGCCAGATACCTTTATTCTTTACCCTACTGCATTATTAGAAATTTTTTTAGTGATGCAAATTACCCAAGGCATTACTAGCCTAACTCCCGATACCATTCGTTTAATTCGGCGCAATGTGCATCGGATTGATAATAGCTTTAGGCAACAAGCGCGTCATCGGCAAATATTCCGCCAAATTCTCCAGCAAAAAACCGGTATTACCTTTGTGATGCGCCTGATGAATCGCTTGGGTATTTTAGCCGCTTATATACCTGCCTTCGCTAGTATTGTCGGGCGCATGCAATATGATTTATTCCATGTATATACTGTGGATGAGCATACGCTTTGGGTACTACGTAATTTACGCAATTACAGCACCCCTAAAGGCGAAAAAGAGATGCCTTTTTGCAGCCAAGTATTTCGCAATTTACAAAAACCAGAGTTATTATATTTAGCGGGTTTATTCCATGATATAGCCAAAGGGCGTAATGGCGATCACTCTGAGTTAGGCGCAAAAGATGCGTATGAGTTTTGCCGTGAACATAATATGGATTTACATGATGCGGGAATAGTTAGCTGGTTAGTACGCAATCATTTAATTATGAGTGTTACCGCACAACGTAAAGATATTAGTGACCCCGAAGTGATTGCTGATTTTGCCGATCAAATTGTCGAACAAAGCCGCTTAGATTATTTATTCTTACTCACTATCGCAGATATTCGTGGCACTAATCCTAAGCTCTGGAATGGCTGGAAAGAATCATTATTACATGAGCTTTATCATGCTACGCGCCGCTATTTACAAGCGCGTATACCGCACTCGCGTCAGACTGATTCATTAGTGAGTGAGAAAAAACGTGCCGCGCTAGAACGTTTAACTAAGGAAGGTTTTTCAGTTGATGAATGTGAAAGTCTATGGGATCGTTTAGGTGAGGAATACTTATTACAGCACTCCGTTGAATCCATTTGTTGGCATGCAGAATGTTTATTAACCAATTCAGAACAAAATTTACCCGTAGTGCAATTAAGTGAAACCGCATCAGGTAATATTAATCTAGTATTTATTTACGGACATGACAAAGGGGATTTATTTTTCCGTGTGGCTGCCACGATGGAGCAATTAAATCTTAATATTGTACAAGCTCGCCTAGTATCAATTGACGACCATGATTTATATACTCTGCATGTATTAGGATCTAATAATCAGCTCATTAATAAAGACGATGAAGAGTATGTGATTCAAACCCTAAAGCATAATTTAACTATTCCAGAGATCGTACCGCGCAAACATCACCGTCCGCGTATTCTGCGTAATTTCGATATTCCTACACGGGTTTATTTCCGTCAGAATAGCGAGCGCCACCTCACTGAAATGGAATTAAGAACGGGTGATATGCCCGGCTTATTATCACGTTTGGGAGCAGTGTTTTATGAATTAGATTTAACGGTGCGTAATGCGTTGATTACGACATTAGGCGAACAAGCAGAAGACGTATTTTATATTACTTGGCGCGATGGTGAACCGATTACGGAGACTTATGATCAAGAGTATATTCGGGCGCGTATTACTGAAGCATTGAAACTATAATTATTGACTTAATTTTTTTATACGGCTTCCTTCATACCTAATGAGATATGAAGGAACTATATGCTTAGCTGGCTTTAGGGGCTGAAAGATGAGCCACAACCGCAAGTCGTGGTGGCATTAGGATTACGGATCACAAATTGTGCTCCTTCTAATCCTTCAGTGTAATCAATTTCAGCGCCTACCATGTATTGAAAGCTCATAGGATCAATCAAAAGCTTAACCCCATTTTTCTCCACAGCAGTATCGCCTTCATTTTCACTTTCATCAAAAGTAAAGCCATATTGGAACCCTGAACAACCGCCCCCTGTTACGAATACCCGTAACATGAGTGCATCATTGCGTTCTTCAGCAATTAAGGCCTTTACCTTGGCAGCGGCTGCATCTGTAAAAAGCAGAGGAGATGCGGTCTCAACTGTCATTCTAAAAATCTCCTACTAAAAAAGTATACTAAGACGTTAACACCCTAACCTATAAAGGGCAATATGCCCTTTAGGTGGAGGCTAATTAGCAGAATTATTGTTCTCAACCGGAGACTCTAAAGCAGGTGTTGGAGCTGGAATAGTGGGGAGAGCAGGAGCTACAGGTTTAGTTTTGTTAGCATCAGGTTTTTGGCGCACTAATTTACCATTCACCTCAGCACCTACTGCCATTTCTAGCAGGTTATAATACACATCACCGCAAATACGCGCTTTTTCAAATAATTCAACCTTGCCATGAGCAAACACATCGCCATCAATCGAGCCATTTAATACCATACTCGGTACACGCACTTCACCAATAATACGGCCTTGCTCACTCAGAATGAGGGTTGCCTCATCATTCTCAGCAATGAGATTACCTTTAACTGTTCCCTCAATATGTAAACCACCGGAAAACTGTAAATCACCATCAATGGTAGTACCACGACCAATCAAGGTATCAACACGGGCACTGCGTACCTTAGGCTCTTGAGGTTGTGTATTCACTGGCAGGGGAGCACTTAAAGTAGGTGAAGGACTCAGCGGAGCGGCTGGAAGGGGCATGGGGGCAGGCGCTGGGGCGGGTTTAGAACTCTTACCAAACATTAATTTTTACTCCTAATTAGTTACTGGTCTAGCCGCCTAAGATTTACGGCTAAATAACCTCTTTGCTATGTCCACTATAAGTTAATGAGCCATATCGACTACGACTAAGTAATCTAGATTTTGGCTATATTTTTCTCGCCACGCTTGCAATGAGGTAGATAAAACACTTACCACCTAAAATACAAGTTGAGGATTTCCGACTACATCCTAGCCCATTTTAAAGCTAGTGTTATGGTGTGCAAGGTTAGCATTATTTGACGCATAATGTTTACGTTTTAATGTGTGCTTGCATAGATTTTAGACTAAAAACCACAGACCTGTTAAGCATTGCAACGAGCTTAAGCCAAGAGTTTACCGCGCCCGCGTCGAGCAGGTGCTATTTACTGGACTAGCTATTGTAAATCCTGCTTTGGAAAAAATGTCATGTATAATACGTCTTTCTTCTTGGGACAACTACTGACTCCATTATGAAAATCGATATTAAAGCCTTAATTGCACTGGGTGTACTCACTGCTGCTATTGCCTTCTTTTTCTTTATGCCCTCTGGGGGCTTACAAGCCGCACCTAATGCCACTGTGACCACTATTGATGGTGAGAAAATTGAATTGGCGAGCCTAAAGGGTAATCCTTATCTAGTAGTGTTCTGGGCTACTGACTGTCCGGGGTGTGTGGAGGAAATTCCTGATTTAATCAAATTTAAACAAGACCCTGCTACTAACAGCGTTCCCGTCATTGCTATAGCGATGCCTCATGACAATATCGCTGCCATTCGTACCATGCGTGAACAAAAGCAAATGAATTATAGTATTGCTTTTGATCAAGATGGTGCGCTCACTAAAGCGTTTGGTGGCGTCAAAGTGACCCCTACCAATTTCTTAGTTAATGCTGAGGGTAAAATTGTGCTGGCTAAAATGGGTAATCTAGGTTTGCAAGATTTACAAAAGCGTGTGGCTGAACTCAAGGCGGGCTAATGGATAACCTATACACTTGGATTAAAGCCCTGCATATCATTTTTATGGTGACGTGGTTTGCAGGCTTGTTTTATTTGCCACGCCTTTATGTCTATCACGCCATGCCAGAGAATCAGAGTAGCTTTGAGCTATTTAAGGTCATGGAGCGGCGTCTATTTATTATGATGACTATAGGGGCGGCACTGACTTTAGTCTTTGGTACAACTCTGCTAGTACTAGGGAACTGGATTTTATTTAAGATGGGTTGGTTTCACGCTAAGCTGTTGTTCTTAGTCTTACTATTCGCCTATCACTATGCTTGCTATCGTTTAATGCTCACTTTTAGAGCTGATGCGAATGAGCGCACGCATCGCTGGTATCGTTATTTTAATGAAGCCCCTAGCCTATTATTAATTCTGATTGTGATTCTAGCCGTCGTGAAGCCTTTTTGAACGCTAACTGAGAATAGGTGTTTAACAAGGTGGGCAATTAAAAAAAGAGGCAGTTTTAACACTGCCCCTTTGCCATCAATTAATCTAAAGCGACTACCGAACTATCTTGCTCTAAATACGGTGCGAGTTCATAGAGTGCGCGTTGATACACACGACGCTTGAAAAACACCACATTACGCGCAGGCGCCCAGTAATCTACCCACTCCCAATGATCAAATTCAGGATGGGAACACGCCGCTAAATTAACCTCTTTATCCCGACACAGCATACGCACTAAAAACCAGCGTTGTTTTTGTCCGATGCAGAGCGGTTTCGCACGACGGCGAATCATGTAATGGGGGATACGATACCGCAACCACCCCCGTGTCTGACCAATGACTTCCACTTGATTTGCTTGTAAGCCTGTTTCTTCAAATAGCTCACGAAACATCGCTTGCAAAGGCGTCTCACCATGATCAATGCCACCTTGAGGGAATTGCCAGGAATCTTGTCCAAAACGTCTTCCCCAAAACACCTTGCCGTCGCAATTACAGAGGATAATGCCAACATTGGCACGAAATCCTTCCTCATCAATCACGACATCACTCCTAAAAAATGTTTAATAAGATTCTTTCATATTCATCATGATTCGGCAATTTTAACCCGCTACAATGGCGCACTTTGATAAGCACAATAGGATAGCAATCGTGACGCTGGCATTATTTGATTTAGACAATACCTTACTCGATGGCGACAGTGATTATGAATGGGGGCAATTTTTAGTACGTAAGGGTTTAGTGGATGGCCCCTCTTACACTGCTAAAAACTTAGAGTTCTACGAACAATACAAAGCAGGTATATTGAATATTTATGATTTTGCCCGCTTTTCGCTCACCCCTATTAGTAAGCTCGATGATGAGGCGCTAAACACGTTACATCAAGAATATATGGCTACAGTCATTCGACCCAAAATGACGCCTAAAGCGGTTGATCTAGTAAATCAGCATCGTGCTCAAGGTCATACGCTGATGGTGATTACCGCCACTAATAGCGTGGTGACGCGTCCGATTGCAAAGGCATTTGGTATTGAGCATTTGATTGCCACCGAACCTAAACGGGTGAATGGACGCTATACCACCGATATAGATGGGGTGGCTTCTTTTCAAATGGGAAAAGTGACGCGTTTACAAGACTGGCTGAAAAATCACACAGAAACATTAGAGGACAGCTATTTTTATAGTGACTCACACAACGACATACCTTTATTAGAGATGGTGACTTATCCCGTTGTAGTCAATCCTGATCCCAGATTGAATGCCGTTGCTAAGGAGAGAGCTTGGCCGATTATTGATTTACATGATCGTGGTTTGGATTAAGAGCTTGCGGGTGGGCTAGCTTTGTAACTAGCCCACTAATGTGAAAGAGGACAAATAATGTTAGCGCGTCTGAGTGAGCTTCACACTCACCTCCACAGGCTCAGTTCCATCGCGTAATAATTTAACCTTCACCGTATCACCGCGTTTATAGGTATCTAGAATACGTGAGACATCCGCCACTTTGGTAACGGGCTTACCATCAATAGACTGAATAATATCCCCCAAAATTAAGCCACCCTCATTGTCTAATTGTGTACCTACAATACCGGCTGCTTCGGCGGGCGAACGTGGGGTCACTTGCAGTACCAACACACCCTTAACACCTAAGCGCCTCGTGACCGCTGCATTCACTTCATCCTTCATACTAATGCCCAGAATTGGGCGTTCATAATGCCCCGAACGCACCAACTGGGGAATGACACGGTTCACGGTATCGACTGGAATAGCAAAGCCAATACCCGCCGAAGCCCCAGAAGGACTGTAAATCGCCACACTCACGCCCACCACACGCCCCGCACTATCCAGTAAAGGGCCACCGGAATTCCCCGGATTAATCGCCGCATCCGTTTGAATCAAATCATCTAATTGATTGTTATCACCATCAATACTGCGCCCCAAAGCTGAAACAATGCCTGAGGTTAAGGTATGATCTAAACCAAAAGGATTACCAATCGCCATCACCTTTTGCCCTACTTTCAAATCGTGACTGGTACCAATTTGCACAGGCTTAGGTAAATCTTTCAACTCAGCCAAGCGTAACACGGCCAAATCATGCTCTGGACTCGCCCCCACCAATTGCGCGTCGTATAAGCGCTGATCAGACATGCGCACTTTAGCAATATTAAATCCCTCAATCACATGATAGTTGGTGACAATATGACCTTTATCATCCCAAATAAAACCAGTCCCCGTACCGCTAGGGACCTCGTTCACATTACGTGTCCAAGGATTAATCACTTTTTGGGTGGTGGTAATGTAAACCACTGCGGGGCTATTACGCTCAAACACCTCAATCGTATTTTGCTCATCAGAAGTCAACTTACCACGCTCTGTAATATTGCGAACCCCTTCACTATGCACGTCCTTAGTCCATGCCATCCATACCATCGCTATCACCCAAACAATAATAGCGCCTGCAACTAGGCGTAGCAGATAAGGTGACATCTTAAAAGCAGTCATAGTGTTGGTAACTCCAAACGAAATAGGGTTAATAAGGTACGCTGAAACTGACTCTGACCATCGTCGCTGACCATCAAATATAGATTATCACGCACGGCGGTCAAGCCCTCGAAATTATCCACTAAGAATAGACTAGAGAGAATACTTACGTTTTCAATAGGACACTGACCCTTTTTATTACAACGCTTAAAATCTAAATACCGCAAACTAATCACTAAAGGATTCATCACCCCCGACCAAGCACGCTCTAGTACTAATAAATTACCATTAGGCAACGTTTGTAAGGCAGTAATGGAGCTATTAGCAGCAGGGTAGGCAGGAAAAGACCAACGCTTTTTGAGACTATAAATAGTGTGCGTTGTAACAGGCTGCTTCTTTAGTGGTAACTCAGGCGCTGTGATATAGCCCCACTGAGGATGCCATGTCACTGATTCTAAGCTGTTATTACGTCCCCGATAATTTTTATGATTTTGGAGTATTTTAGGTAAAGGATATTCTGAGATTAATTGCCCTTGCGTAGTGAAACGCCCTACCCTCGGTACACCTTCTAGAGCAATGACCAGTTCTGTATCACCTTTAATACCATTATTAGCGTTGAGTACTTCTAAGCCCTCTGAGTCACGCCAATCGAGCTTTTTGCCTTTTTGATTTAATAAAGTGATAGCTCTAATAGGTGTTACTAGGTGAATCTGATTAGCACTCATCTCTAATTCAAAATGAAACAACACTCCCTTATCCGAAACAGCATAGAGTATCTGCTCATCCTCATCCCATGCTAAATCTGATAATTCACTAACCTTGACTCCATCCACCTCAAAGGCAGGTACAGCAATACTATTGAGGTACGTTAAATGAGGTTGTTGTGCCTGAGCCACGGGACTATTGAGCAACAACCCTATCAAAACCCAGTAGCAGACTAAACCAACCTTTATATCAAATAATAATTTCATCATATGAGCGTTATCGATTCCCACACTAGGGTTCATAATAGAAGTTTAAGTGGCGTTTATAAAACAGATAGTCGACCATTTATAGCCAGCTATGCCTCACACTACTGCTGTTTATAAATGAATAGCTAATGCTTAAACAGTTATAATTATTGCAAATAAATAGTCCGTAATTTGAAGTTATGGTCTATATCTTTGAAAGGGAAGAAGCTAACCCCTAGCAGCATAGCTAAAAATAGCTTCAGGGTAGTGAAAACTCATAAAACTACCTATTATCAAATCAGATAAAACCACAATTAGGAGTAAGACCATGGGTCTCGAACAAATTCTGCTCTGTACACGACAATTCGCTTAACTCATTGAATCTTTTTCAAAAGAAAATCGCCTGAGTTTCATCCGTCCATCCTCGATCGCCATGAATTGTGGTGGACAAAGGAACAGAAGCAGCAGCCTAAGCCTATCCACTTTTTCCCGTACCCTTCCATTCAATAAATCGGTCAAGTAGTCCAAGCCGTAACGGAAGACACTTTGCTCTTTGCGTCCATGTTTTTTCGTCTTCAAAGGCTTGACGGCTTTTTCCTTCCATTCGCCGACTTTGTGCGCCCAACAGAAGCCAATGGCAAGCAACGCCATCATCTTTTTGATGCGAGGGGTTTGGTGAAGTGAGTGGCTTCCATGTGAAAACCACGCCCTTTCAAGCATTGGAACAGGTTTTCAATTTCCCAACGTAGCCGATAAGTGCCAATGGGATCAGCCGTGTAGTGGTTGCTGGCGATAATCAACAACTCACCACTGGGCAGCTTTGAGCCACTGAGCCAAACCCATTCCCCCGCTAACGTCGCGACGGTGACGGAGAACGCGCCGTTTACCCGGCTTGAGGTTGGCAAACAGCGAGCGGACATGCGCCTCTTTTTTGTGTTTGTCGGTCATCAACTGATTACCCTTGATACGAATCAAGTAGGGAATCTCTTTGGAAGACAACCACTTCCACCATTGACCACCAATAAACTCACGGTCAGCCAACACACCCAAGATGTTGTTGCGCCCGAATTGGCTGATAAATCGTTGCAGCAGGGCAATACGTTCACGTTGGTTAGAATTACCGCGTTTGTTCAACACCATCCAGTAAACGGGGATAGCCGCACCTTGGTAAACAACCGCCAAAGTCAGGAGATTGAGGTTGGATTTGCCCCATTTCCAGTTGGTTCTGTCGAGTGTGAGGTAGTATTGTTGACCACTAAAGGCGAACATTCCCATAAGAAAATGGGCAATGTCATTGTAATTAAAGAACACTTGGCTAAAAAAGCGTTGCATCCGTCGATAGCGGGAACCAATGTCGGTGTCAGAATCTATGTGTACCGCCAACAACGCCAAATTCATTTGTCGCGCACTCAGCAATACTGCAGCATTCCCACAAAACAATCCAAACGGGGCTTGCCCCAACTCAAGTGGGCTTTTAAACTGTCACGTAGTCCATCGCTCAGATCCATTTTGCTCTCCTGTGTGGTAACTAGAGAGTAAAACATAGGAGCGGTGGACTTTCACCATCTCCATGACAAACATGCTAAATCAATAAGTTAGTGGTTTTGTCGTGTACAGAGCAAATTCTGATTATGTTGGCGATTGGTGCGGTGGCTGGTTGGCTAGCAGGCAATTTAATGGCCGGTGGCGGGTTTGGCTTAATCGGCAATATTATTGTTGGCTTAATTGGTTCATTTATTGGTTTCTTTGTGGGTGGCATCATCACAGGTGCTGTTCCAGCTCTTGCAGGTATGCCCTCTTGGTTAGGCTCTTTAATCTGGTCGACGATTGGAGCCGTGATTGCTTTATTCATCGTTAAAATTATTAAGCGCGTCTAATGTTTTAACGTGCTTTATCTTATCGCTTTGTCACTCAGCGTTTGCTTTATACAAGCGCTGAGTGGCAGCTAAAATCTCTAAAAACTTCTTAACGATACTCAACCACCTGATCTAATGATTGACGCAGTTGTTTAGTTTGCTCACCGGCTCGATAGCCAAACGCTACCACCACCGCTACCCCATAACGCTCAGTATCAATATTCAGTACTTGCTCTAAATCCCTTTTACCAAAGCCTTCTATAGGGCATGAGTCAATGCCTAATGAAGCAGCTCCCGTCATCATATTCGCCAAAGCGATATAGCATTGCTTAGAACTCCATGCAAAGGTACTCATCACAGGGTGAATTTCGTTTTCCATGTGTGCAGCATAGCGTTGTAAATAGCCATCAAATGCTTCTTCTGGCAAACCACGCCGCCTAAACAAATTCACCATATAATCACTATAAGGCTCTACATCCTTAGTCTTAGCGACAATCACTACAACATGGCTACTATCGGTAATCTGAGGCTGATTCCAACAGGCAACTTTCACTTGCTCACGTAATGCTGGGGTTTGGATTACTAAAAATTTCCAGTGCTCTTGCCCAAATGAAGACGGCGATTTGCGTCCAAATTCTAAAATTTGCTCAAACTGCTCAGTAGGGATGGTTTTAGTAGGATCAAATTTTTTACAGGCATGGCGAAAATCCAGCGCTTGCATAAAGGTACTCATTATACTTCACTCCATAAGCGTACTAAATTGGCATAAACGGTGCTTACCTTAGCGGTTTCTTCTGATTGCGGCAATTTTCCTATTAAACCTTCACGCGCCTGTGCTAATTGATAGAGCAACTCGCGTTGATTGGGGTCTTTGACCATACTTTGTGCCCATGTAACCGCCACTAAGCGCGTACCTGCTTGAATCTGATCTACTTTATGCCAACTACTAGAAGGATACACAATGGCATCCCCTGCATTACCTTTAATACGCTGCTCACCAAAGCTAGTTTGAATGACTAACTCGCCCCCCTCGTAATCCCCCACATTATTTAAAAAAATGGTCGTGGAGACATCACTGCGATAACGCCCTGCCATAGGCCCCATTACTGGATCATCGACATGAAAACCATAGCCCATGCCAACCTCATAACGAGCGTAAAATGCAGTCGCTACCCGTAAAGGCAACACCGCTTGTTGATAGTGGGAATTTTGTACTAAAGCGCCCATCACTACAGCATTGAGGCGACGATGGAGGGGGCTTTGTGGGGCTAGTTCTTGATTATGCTTAACCGCCGATGCTTCTAAACCTGCGGATAGTTTACCGTCTACAAACTCAGCACTTTTTAATAGGTTTTGTACTTCAGCGAGTTGGCGTTGATCGAGTACGTTTTTAATCAGTAATAACATTTAAACCACCCACAGGCATTTGCCAGCCGATTTAGTAATCGCCACCAAACGCTCTTCATGTGCTACTAATTCATCAGCATTGGCTTTCACCACGCGCAATTGACTTAAATCTAAATGGCTTAAACCTTTGCCTGCTGCTGAACCACCACCCCATGAATCTAAGGTAGTTTCTAATACCATACTTACCTGCCCACCCGTCATGGCTAAATACACATCAGCCAAAATCCGCGCATCTAGTAATGCACCATGAAAATGACGGTCTGAATTATCAATTTCATAACGCTTACACAGAGCATCTAAGCTATTACGCTGCCCCGGATACATATTCCGCGCCATGACTAGGGTATCAGTAACGCTACAAATCTCGCTTAAACGTGTAGTGGGAAACTCAACCAGACGTAATTCATTTTCAATAAACCCGACATCAAAGGGAGCGTTATGAATAATGAGTTCTGCGCCTCTTAAATACTCCATAAGCTCTGGGACAACCTCTTTAAAGCGCGGTTTATCTTGCAAAAACTCATTGGTGATACCGTGAACGGCTATAGCTTCTGCATCAATTTCACGATCTGGCTGTAGGTAATAATGAAAATTGCGCCCAGTGACTTGGCGGTCGATTAATTCAATACAACCAATTTCAATGAGCCTATGCCCTTGTTGGGGATCTAATCCGGTGGTTTCGGTGTCGAGAATTAATTGACGCATTATTAAGCTCCTTCATCAATGGCACGATTCGCTAACTGGTCAACGCGCTCATTATCAGGATGACCGCTATGCCCTTTTACCCAACGCCAATCGATCTCATGCGCATGCGCTTGGGTTGCTTGCTCTAAACGTTGCCATAATTCTTTATTTTTGACTGCATCCCCTTTGGCATTACGCCACCCCTTACGCTTCCAACCGACTATCCACTCCGTAATACCTTGGCGTACATATTGCGAGTCAGTGGTTAGAATTACTTTACAAGGGCGCTTTAAAGCCTCAAGAGCCTGAATCGCTGCCATAAGTTCCATTTGATTATTAGTGGTTTCGGCTTGATAGCCATACAGTTCTTTCTCATGCGCACCAAAACGTAATAATACCCCCCAGCCCCCTTTACCCGGATTACCGCGACACGCTCCATCAGTAAAAGCGTGCACTACAGGTCGAGTATCTTCAGTCATAGGAGGCTCTTTTAGTGGAAGTGGTCTGTTTCACCGCAATACTACCCACAGGGCGCAAAACCGAGGGACGCCACCATTTACGTTTAGCACCCAACGGAATTAAAGGAGTCACTTTTTTACAAGCATGAATGATGTATAAATTGCTGAGCGGTAATTGAATTTTTTGGCACGCCCGCTCCCACCAACGGGTATAGTGCCAAAAACGCATCTCCCCCCAATTGGGACGATAACTCAATAATTTCGTTTCTATTATCTCAAACCCCAGATCCTGCAACCATTGATTGATTTGCCACGGTGAGGGAAAAGACTGCTTTGGCGCTGGACTGGCTAACCACTGCTGCACGCCCAAGGCACTAAAAGGATTAAAACCTATCAAAATACAATGACCTTCTGGCATTAATACCCGCTCAATTTCGCTTAGGACTAATTTAGGCTGCTGAGTTAACTCCAAGCTATGGGTACTGAGTACTAAATCAAGCGTTCCAAATTCAAAGGGCAATGCCTCCCAAGTACTCATTAAATCAATAAAAGGTGAGGTTAAATCAGTGCGCCCTAAGCGAATATGGTGACTAATGCGTGATTCAGTGAGAAAGGTTTGATGAGGGGCTAATAAGCCCATTTCTAAAGCATAGTAACCAAATATATCAGCGGTCATACGTTGGAGCGGAATATTGAGCTGTTGCAAGGTAGCCTGCCCGCGATGGGATTCATACCAGCTTTGTAGTACCGTCGTCGCTGAAGGTAGAGACGGAATGTCATTTAACGGTTTTTGCTTGTTCATGAATCTAGTAGCGATTATAGTCTGGCATTAATTGCAATACTAACAACAAAGTAACTTATCAATGCCTAGTTAAGCGTAGCTCGGTACAGTATAGGGTATCTAAAGGTCTCACTTGGAACCCGCTAGAGCATATCAGGAGTTAGAGGGCTATGCACCTTTACCCTTAAGCCAATGAGAGCCTTCAGGCATTGATCACTGGGTCATCCTTATAACCATAATAACTAACGGGGAAGACTATATGACCATTCGTTTTAACTCTTTACTTATTAGCTCACTCACCACCACAGTGAGTTTAGGCGCCAATACGGCTAGCTTTGCTTATGAGCAACCCCAACACTTTCAACCTTATGGAGCACAAGGCGTATGGGTACATCGAGCGAGCTTTAATCCCGCATCTCTGAATAGGCAACCTGTGCCACCCCAGATGCAACCACCTGAACACTATCAACCTCATTCGATTTGGCAACGCATTGGGCGCAATTATCAATTAGGGGATCATGCGCTCAATCCACGCGTGCAACCCTTTATTCGCCAATACACGGCCAACCCTAAGGCGATGAATACTTTAATTCTCAAAGCCAGTCGCTATTTGCATCTGATTATTGAAGAAGTAGAGCGTCGTGGTATTCCCTCTGAAATTGCGCTCCTACCTTTAGTGGAAAGTGGTTTTACTCCGGATGCGGCTTCGCATGCGGGTGCTGCGGGTTTATGGCAATTTATGCCTACCACTGGTAACTCTTATGGACTGATTCGCAATGAAGTTTATGACGGGCGTTTAGATTCTTTTGCCTCCACCGGAGCAGCATTGAATTACTTACAATCCCTAAGCCAAGAATTTCAGGGGGATTGGATGCTCGCTTTAGCGGCTTATAATGCAGGGCCCAATCGTATTCATACTGCACTAGGTCCTTTGCGGCGCTCCGGTCAGCGTTTGAGTTATTGGAATTTAGGTTTACCTAAAGAGACGGCTGAGTATATCCCGCGCCTTTTGGCTTTTAAGGAAATTATTACCCACCCAGAGCGTTATGGCATTCATTTGCCCTATGTACCAGATGCCCCCGTACTGGCACAGATGCGTATTAATAAGCCTATCGATTTGCGCCAAGCCGCTATCCGTGCGGGATTGCCTGCTCAGACCTTGACCAATCTAAATCCCTATTTCCGCTTAGGTGTGACTACGCCTGAATACTCCAACCGTATTATTTTGCCACGCCAACAGGCAGCGAATTTAGTGCAGATTATTCAAACTATGCCGCCTGCGTATGGGGGGCGTGTAGCGCTGAATCAGTATCCCCAAGCTTTATGGCGTTAGATTCTAGGAGCCTATGATGCCGCAGCTAGTCGTTAAAACGGATAATCAAATTATTAAACGCGTTAATTTGCAACAAGATACTTATACCATTGGGCGTCATGCGAGTTGTGACTTGGTATTAGGGGATAAAACTGTTAGTAATCAGCATGCACGTATTACCTTACGCGCCGCTAAATATTTATTAGAGGACTTAGGCAGTACGAATAGTACCTATGTCAATAAGCGCACGATTCAGGAATATTGGCTGCAAGATGGGGATATTATTCAACTCGGTCGACATACTATTAGTTACAGTGCCGAATCACGTATTAATGAGCAACTGACACATCTTAAAACCAGCCCAGCCCTAGTCGATCTTAGCTACAAAGCATGGCTAGAAATTATGAATGGGCGTCATGGTGGTTCTAGAGTAGCGCTCAAACCGGCCCCCGATGCGCTCGTGCTTTATGGCGAGGAAGGCGAACAGCTTATATTACGCATGTTGCCTAATGCCTATTTACTTACCTCTATTCTCAGCAATGGTGATGAAAAGACTAGCCAACTCAATGCTGGAGATATTTTTAGCCTCGACCAAACCAGCTTTAAACTCTGTGAGAAGAAAGGCTAGATCCTATTCAGTACTTGAGCCAAAGTAATGGTGCACTTCTTCCGCAGACGCTATTAATACGGCTCTGTAAGCTTCAAGGCGGCATCCCTACCGCCAAGACTGCTCCAGAAACACACGATTACTTTTAGCTAGACACTTAGCACCTATTAATTAACATAGAGTTATTCTTAAGAGGATACTCTATGCAGCTTGATTTAAAACTCATTCGCACCCAGCTAAAACAGCGTCGTGCGACGCTTTCGCCTTGGCAACAACACCAACACGCCAGACGTTTAGCTCAGCGTTTGGCTTATCACCCACGTTTACAACACGCTCAATCGATTGGTGTATATTGGCCTGTTCGCGGAGAAGCAGACCCGTGCCTCATTCGCAGCGCATTAAAACCGCATCAGAAGCTTTATTTACCCATTTTGGCCCAACGCCCCCGTCATACCTTGCGTTGGTTATTATGGACACCCACTACTCGCTTTAAAAATAATCGTTTTAATATTCCAGAACCCTTAGTAGGCAGAAGCCGTAGTTTGCTTTCCTCACAGCTAGATAGTGTCTTAGTGCCTTTACTAGGCTTTGGTGAGCAAGGTCAACGTTTAGGCATGGGGGGCGGTTTTTATGATCGTAGCTTTGCTTTCCTCCATCGCAAGCCCCGCCCTCTAAAACCTATACTAATAGGGATAGGCTATGAGTTTCAAAAAATTACTGATTTAAAATCAGCCTCTTGGGATGTAAGGCTCAACAGTTTAGTGACCGAATGTGGGATGCGCCATTTTATATAACTTGCCTTATATTAGAATATACTGATATACTAAAAATATATTCAGTTACCCCCCGTGGAGGATGAGAGATTATGAAACGTACCCTGTTAGCCTTAGCGCTTTTGGCTGTTACTAGCACTACTCAAGCCGACAATTTCTTCGGTAGTAATAATGGTGAATGGAAAATGGGCCCTTATGGTCCTTACTACGAAGAAAGTAATTGGCCAGAATGGACGCCAATGTATTGGATGGAAGAGATGTTCGATAGCTTCGATAACAATGACAATGGCTTTAATGGTAATCGCTTTAATATGCCCTTCTTTGGCAATAATGGTTTTAATAATGGCTTCGGTAACGGTTTTGGTAACGGTTACTCTATGCCCTTTAATGGCCCAATGATGAATATGGGTATGCCTAACTGGGGTTATAATTCACAACCTTATTACCAACCCTATCCAGTAGCTCCTATGAACATGCAGCCACAGCTACCGATGCAGCAACCACTAGCTATTCCTCCAGCACCCACTTTAGCGCCGATTGCTCCTATTGTTCCAGCACCTGCTGTAGGCACACCAGGTCCTGCTAAGCAATAAAACAGCTTTCAGCTTAACAAAGCCCACTAACTGCTCTAAGCTAGTGGGCTTTTGTTTTGATAGGGCTTTAATTGATGGAACAGCACTATTGGCTCATGAAGTCTGAGCCGGATGTCTTTAGTATTGATGACCTAGTAAGGCTAAATAGTGCTCCGTGGGACGGTATTCGCAATTATCAAGTACGCAACTTACTGCGTGATCACTTTCAGATCGGCGACCTAGCCTTTTTTTACCACTCTAGCTGTAAAGAACCTGCCATTGTGGGCATTATGCAAATTATCACTACGGCTTATCCCGACAGCAGTGCTCTAGATCCCAGCAGTCCTTATTTTGACCCTAAAAGTACCTCTGAAAAATTGCCGTGGTTACGAGTTGATGTGCAACTGGTGCATAAGCTCACGCGCCCCATCACTTTAGCGACCTTACGCCAACATAGCGAACCATTGACCGATTTACCGTTACTCAAACGCGGCAATCGTCTCTCTATTACACCTGTTACTCCAGAACAATGGCATTACATTTTAGCCCTCGTAGAGAGCTAGCTATAAATTTATTGTGCCTTACAAGTACTCGCACCGGGTACACAAAAATCGGCCGGTAGCTCGACACCTGCTGGTGGAGTAGCAAATTGAAACTTTTTAGCGGTCGGCGCTACTGCATCTGCTTCAGCCTCAACAGCTAACTCATGATGGACGGGGCTACTTGCTAAAATAGCCTCATCCTCAAAACGACTTAAACGCAACTCCTGAAAATGACGTTGTGTATCCCAATAATCACGCTGATATTGGTGGGCGGTATTAAGGGTTTTCAAAGTTTCACTGGGTAAATTCGCTTGCTCGACTATTTCATCCAGTTGATTTAATTGCTCTAAAATCGCATCAGCTTGAGCTATAGCCTGTTCATGATAGTTTTTTGAGCCTTGTTTTTGACCAAAGCGCTGATTAAAGCCTTGTATGAGTTGATTCAGTTTAGTTTGTGTAGCTTGATATTGAGTTTGGATGGTTTTATCCGCCGTACTTAATAAAGGTAATAAATTTTCCTGCCGAGGTTGAAACCACCATAAAGTACCGGCAATCATTAAAATTAAACCTAGTACTGCTACCCAAGTAATTTTTAAGGTGGTTAATGTTTTTGGGGTATTTTGTCTAATAATTAGCTTAGGCATAGCGTTCACTCGCAATATAAGCATTGGGAACAAAGGACACTCACTCCATTCACAGTATCATGAAGCTAACTAGCTGTTCTATAAGCTTTTTGACAAAATGAAGGATTTGCTACCTAGTCGGTATTTTCTTGTTTAATAGCCTAACTATCCCTAGTGATGAGCCACTAAACCTATTCCGAACTGATTTAATAATAGCAGATTATGACAAATGGGTTTAATTTAAACAGCTTAATTATCAAGCAAATAGGATTCCAATAAAAAGGCTGCCACAAGGACAGCCTAATCAAAAATAATGCGTTGTTTAACACCCAACACTATTCAAATTCTTTCTTCTTTAGGGGCAGGCTGATTATCAACAGGAGGCGGAATCTGCAAATCCTTTTGAATCTTATCCAGCCCTTCATTTAGCTGCTTCCCTAAACCATCGAGGGTTTTATTCAAAGTCTCATCAAGTCCTTTTAGTCCTTGTTGTAATAAGCCATTTAGCTCATTCACCACCGCTCCCATGGTCCCTTGAACTAATGACCCTAGAGTGGTTTGCACATCAATACGCCATTGCTCTTTCACTTTAACGGCGATAGTGCGCACTGGAATAGCCACATTGCCCAGCTCACCGCCATGAAGTACCGTAGGAATTTCAGCCTTAGTATTATTTTCAATCAACTTCATTTCACCCAACTCATAGCGTTGTGGGTTTAATTGGGCTGTTTTTAAATAGGACAAATACTGCACACTTTCCCAAGTGGTGAGGTTTTTAGCCGTTTCCATATCATTGCTAATCACTGCACTCCAAAATTGATTAGCAATCGCTTTAGGGTCCTTACTGTCCTCACCGATACAACCCGTTAAAAGCAGTAAGAGTAATAACCCACTACCTATATAACGCATGACTACTTTCATGGTTCTAGTACTCCTAATAGCAAACCCGTCTCGCTGGGATGCTGCATAAGTCGAGTTGGTATAATCTGATTATCTAGCCCTACCCTAGTGCTTTGTAATTCGACACGACAATAGTTAGGGGTATAGCCGTTATAAATCAGTTTACCATCACGAGTTTGTGCTTGCTCCCAAAGTACATCGACGACGTGGTTATGCTGTTTAGCTAGCCAGTGAGATTTTTGCTGCTCCGCCAACTGATGCAATTGTTGGCTACGCTGTTTTTTAATGATTTCAGGTACAGGATCAGGTAAACGTGCCGCCTTAGTACCCTCACGGGCTGAATAGCTAAAAATATGAATATGCCCAAACTCAATTCTCTGCACAAAATCCAGTGTTTCCTGCCACTCCGCCTCAGTTTCACCCGGAAAACCTACAATAATGTCGGTCGTCACCGTAAACAGTGGATTTGATTGGCGAGCCTGTTGTACTAATTCGCTAAACTCGGTGGTTTTACAGCGTCGTGCCATACGTCTTAAGATCGAATCAGCGCCACTTTGAATGGGTAGGTGCATATGAGGCATTAAGCGCGGATTGCTAAATAAGGCAAAAAATTCGGGCGGTAAGTCCCAAGGTTCTACTGAGGCAAAGCGAATACGCGGTATAGCGGTTTCAGCCAAAATACGCTGCACCAATTGATACAGTGAGCTATTAATATCACTACCATAGCCTCCCACATGCACCCCTGTGAGTACTATTTCCTGAATTCCTTGTGCAAATAAAGCATTAATTTCCTCAATAATTTCAGTCTCAGTACGACTGCGCTCCTCACCACGAGCGACCGTCACAATGCAAAAAGTACAGCGATAGCGACACCCATCTTGAATTTTAATAAAAGCCCGCTGCCGCCCGCGCATAAATAGAGTATTTTCGCCCGGATCCGTGGCTAATAAGGGCATAGTAGGTACTGCAAACTGCTCCATGACCTGTTGGGGTAAGGTGTCTTTAGTACTATTGGGCACTACTAAATCCACCCCCATCAGATTAGCTACCTCACTCGGCTGTAAAGTCGCATAACAACCACTCACGACTAAGCGTGCTTGCGGATTATCACGATAAAGTCGGCTGAGCAAACGTCTCGATTTAGCCGAAGCCTCAGTAGTAACCGCACAAGAATTTAACACCACCACATCAGCCTGCTCTGGGGTAGCCATCACCTGATGCCCTGCTTGTTGAAAGGAGGTTGACCATTGTTCTAATTCAGCTTCATTCAGACGACAGCCAAGGGCTTTGAGATGGATTTTCATAGCAGCACAATTATTGAGTAAAACACTAGGGGCTAAAAAGAAAAATGCTACCACAGCGTATTAGTCTGGGTAGCATTTTTATTAAACGTGTTAACTATTAGAGCTTTTCAGGAAAACGCTCAATCTTAGCGGCATCGCGTAAGGCTTGGAACATTGCATTCAATTCGCTCTGCGCCACATTACGACCAAAATTTTGAGTCACTTGGAGATCTTCTTTAGCAGCACCCTCTTTGACTTGCTTGAGCTGAATCACCACATAATCACCATTAGCCAATGCCACTCCATCCCAAGTACTCGCATTAGCCTCTGGTTTCGTCATTGCAAATACATATTGCGCAACCTCAGGTGCTATATTGCTACCGGAACGCTTAATAAAACCAGACTTAGCAACCTCGGTACTAGCACCAAGACCACTGGTATCTAATACTGTCCAATTTTTAGTAGTCGTTAATTGTTTGACTAACTCAGCACCCTTTTGTGTTGCTAATTTACGCGCTTCTTCAGCCGTCAGTATTTGAATAATATTTTCTTTAACTTCGGCTAAGGACTTTTGCTTAGCCTCTTCACGCGATACTGCACGAATCACTACCGCACGACTCTCGCCTAAGTTAATAACGCCAGAGTTACGACCATTACGCACATCATCAGAGAATGCCTCCTGACGTGCTTTCTCATCGGCGAATACACCCTCCCCCTTAGTCCGGGTGATCCAATCCGACTGTTTAACCACTAGCCCTGTCGCAGTCGCTGCTGGGGCTAAATCGCCGCTATTTTCAAAGGCTAGTTTCTCTAGTTGATCGATTAGATCACCTGCTTTTTGCTCAGCGGTAGTCCGGCGATAATCACGCTCTACATCCGCTTTGGCTTGCTCATAGCTACGAGGTTGTGAGGGCTTAATTTCGGTTACTTTAATAATTTCATAACCGCTCGGTGTTTTAATCGGGGCGGACATAGCACCTGCGGCTAAGCTAAATACCTCTTTTTCAAAACTGGGATCCCAGTCACCTGCCACTATTGTACCTAAGGAACCGTTTTGTGCGGCGGCGGTTTTATCATCGGATTGTTCACGCGCTGCTTGTTCAAAGGTCACTTTACCCGCTTTAATATCCTCATAGATAGCATCAATACGTGCTTTAGCCGTTTTATCTTGCTCATCCCCTTGTGGATCTGCAATAGAGACTAAAATATGGCTCGCAATACGCTCTTCGGGTATAGCATAGTGATCTTTATTGGTTTCAAAATAAGCTTTGAGAGCCTCGTCATTAGCCTCAATCGAGTTCAATAATTCATTACGATCTAACTCAATATAAGCTAATTTCACACGCTCTTCGGTCATGAACGCCTGTTTATTTTTTTCGTAATACTCATTAATCGCCGTTTCTGGTATTTGTACTTGTGCTTTAAAATTATCGGCTTTTAGAGTAAAAATTTCGATTTCACGTTCTTGACCTTGTAACGCCTGATAGGCTTTAGCCGCACTGAGAGGTACAAAACCCGTTAAATTAATACCATCTTGTAACTGTGCTTGGGTCAACTCTGCTCGCACATTCTGCTCATATAGCGCTGGGCTTAAACCTTGAGTTTCTAATAGGCGCTGATAAGTCGCGGTATCAAATTGACCATTCACTTGAAACTGCGGCACTTGCATAATGGCATTACTGACTTCTGCATTGCTGGCTCTAAAACCAAACTCTTTAATCAGTTGATCTAACAGTGTTTGATTAATAGTGGCATCCAAGGCCATTGGCTTAATGAGTTCTTCATTATTGGCTAATTGCTGTGGCATACGTTGTCTTAATTGTTCTAACTGTACACGCACGGCAGGCTCTAAGATTTCTTCACCGTTGACTACGGCAACAACACGTTTACCGCCTCCCTCGAAATACTGATTAATGCCCCATAAGGCGAAGGGAATAGTAATTAAACCAATGATTGCATATGCAACCCAGCCTTTTGCTTTATCATGAATTTTTTGCAGCATGGTTATACGTAGTCGTTATATTAAGTTTAAGAATAAGAATGAAGACGTACCCAGCACCTGAATGATGACTTAGGTTCAGCCCCGTTAAGTATAGGGGTGCATCATACCGAAAGAACTAAATGAGTAAAAGATAAATAGTGGCGGAGTGGACGGGACTCGAACCCGCGACCCCCTGCGTGACAGGCAGGTATTCTAACCGACTGAACTACCACTCCGTAGTGGTGGGTGATGAGGGACTTGAACCCCCGACCCACGCCTTGTAAGGGCGTTGCTCTACCAACTGAGCTAATCACCCGCTGAGGATTACAGCGACTTTAAGCACGATGAATGTTCTGCATGATGGCGGAGTGGACGGGACTCGAACCCGCGACCCCCTGCGTGACAGGCAGGTATTCTAACCGACTGAACTACCACTCCGTGGTATGCAGAACATATTTTTTAAATGTTTTACCACTGCAAAATAGAGTGGCGGAGCGGACGGGACTCGAACCCGCGACCCCCTGCGTGACAGGCAGGTATTCTAACCGACTGAACTACCGCTCCACAGTAGTTGGTGGGTGATGAGGGACTTGAACCCCCGACCCACGCCTTGTAAGGGCGTTGCTCTACCAACTGAGCTAATCACCCAACTGCTTAAGAGGGCGCTAGTTTACTGCATCTTTTAGCGCTTTGCCAGCTTTAAATGCAGGAATTTTTGACGCTGGTATTTCGATAGTTTCTTTAGTTTTTGGATTACGACCTGAACGAGCTTGACGTTCACGTACTAAAAAAGTACCAAAACCAATCAAAGAAATCTGCTCGCCCTTTGCAAGCTCTTCAGAGATAGTAGCGACCAATGCTTTATAAGCACGATCCGCTTCTGCTTTAGTCAGATTAGATTTAGCAGAGATGGCATCAATGAGCTCTGATTTGTTCATAAAAAGCGATCCTTGTAAATTTGTTGTAAAGGAAACCAATAAACTCTCAAAACTAGGTAAATGCCTTATGAAATTTACCTAATCTTATCGCACGTCTGTTATACCAGCCCCTTCTGAAACAAGTCAACGCACCTAAGTGCTAGAAGTGACGAAAATACAACAATTTTTAATGAGTACGTACTGGTTCGACCTCTTCCTCTGATAGTATAGGGCTTGGAGGCGGTGGTATTTCTGCATCATCGTCTAAATCTTCATCATCACGCAAAGCAATGGGCGCTCGTTCTAGTGCTAAAGCCAATACCTCATCAATCCATTTGACCGCTTTAATGTCTAGACCATCCTTAACCGAATCGGGTACTTCAGGGAGGTCTTTTTCATTATCTTTCGGAATCAAGACCTGCTTAATACCGCCACGATGCGCTGCTAGTAGTTTTTCTTTCAATCCACCAATCGGCAATACTTCACCACGCAAAGTAATTTCACCGGTCATCGCCACATCAGCTAACACCGGAATACCCGTCATAGCCGATACCATCACAGTGACCATGCCAATGCCTGCACTAGGACCATCTTTAGGAATAGCACCTTCTGGCACATGAATATGCACATTATGTTTGCGTAAAAACTTGCGCGTAATGCCTAACTGTCTTGAGCGACTTTTAACGACTGTCTCAGCCGCATGAATTGACTCTTTCATCACCTCGCCCAAACGTCCAGTGCTTTTGATCATCCCACTACCAGGGAGTAAGGCACTTTCAATCGTGAGCAAGTCCCCGCCTACTGAAGTCCATGCTAAACCCGTCACTTGACCCACTTGATTAGCTTTGCCCGCTTTACCGTAGTCAAACTTTTTCACTCCTAAATATTTAGCTAAATTTTTAGAAGTAATCGTGGTTTTCGTTTTCTTTTCTAATAGGTGCTGTTTAACAACTTTACGACAGATTTTAGACATCTCACGCTCTAAGCCACGCACCCCAGCTTCACGCGTATAATGGCGAATAATCTCTAATACCGTAGCATTATTCATCACCAATTCATCAGCCTTTAAACCATTCGCTTCCAGTTGCTTAGGAATTAAATAGTTACGTGCAATACTGAGCTTTTCATCCTCGATATAACCCGGAATGCGAATCACCTCCATACGATCTAGGAGTGGCTCTGGAATACGCATGCTATTAGAAGTTGCCACAAACATGACATCCGATAAATCAAAATCGACTTCTAGATAGTGATCTGCAAAGGCGTGATTTTGCTCTGGATCTAATACTTCTAACATAGCCGAGGCGGGATCACCTCTAAAGTCAGTCGACATTTTGTCGATCTCATCTAAGAGAAAGAGTGGATTACGTGTCCCCACCCGACTTAAATTTTGAATCACTTTACCGGGTAAAGAACCAATATAAGTACGTCGATGACCACGAATCTCTGCCTCATCTCTGACCCCACCTAATGCCATACGGGTAAATTTACGCCCCGTCGCACGGGCAATCGATTGCCCCAATGAAGTTTTACCAACTCCGGGGGGTCCTACTAAACATAAGATAGGACCTTTAATTTTTTTAACACGTTGTTGTACTGCTAAAAACTCAATAATGCGTTCTTTAACTTCCTCAAGACCATAGTGATCCGCATTTAAAATACGTTCCGCCTCGGCTAGATCAGTCAATACGCGCGAGCGTTTTTTCCACGGTAAATTAACTAACCAATCAATATAGTTGCGTACCACAGTGGCTTCCGCCGACATAGGTGACATCAATTTGAGTTTATTGAGTTCAGCACGCGCTTTAGTAAGCGCCTCTTTACTCATACCAGCTTTGTCAATTTTACGGGTTAGCTCCTCAATCTCATTGGGAGCCTCATCCATATCACCTAATTCTTTTTGAATGGCTTTAATTTGTTCGTTGAGATAATACTCGCGTTGGCTGCGCTCCATTTGCTGTTTCACACGCCCACGAATTTT
This sequence comes from Thiofilum sp., assembly GCF_016711335.1. Classification (NCBI taxonomy): domain Bacteria; kingdom Pseudomonadati; phylum Pseudomonadota; class Gammaproteobacteria; order Thiotrichales; family Thiofilaceae; genus Thiofilum; species Thiofilum sp. The sequence goes on along the minus strand of NZ_JADJTF010000001.1, from coordinate 2,025,277 downwards.
TTTCTCTACTTGTAGTAAGTCTAGCTCACCTTCAATCAATTCAATCAAATGCTTGATGCGCTCTTCAATACTGAGCATTTCAAGAATGATTTGTTTTTGGGGTATTTTTAGATTGAGGTGTGCTGCTACAGTATCTGCAAGACGCGCCGAGTCATCAATACTGGAAAGCGAAGACAATATTTCGGGAGGAACTTTTTTATTGAGTTTAACGTACTGCTCAAACGAGTTAATTAAGGAACGGCTCAATATATCAACATGGCGCTCCTCAATATCAAAGATTGAATTACGGATCTCCACACGAGCGGCAAAATACTCACTCCCTTGATCAATCGCCACAATCTCAGCACGCTCTACCCCCTCAACTAAAACTTTGAGCGTACCATCCGGTAACTTTAATAATTGTAAGATAGTCGCCAAAGTGCCAAAGGGATGAACATCCTCTAAACTGGGTTCATCAACATCCGCATTCTTTTGTGAAACTAAAAGCACTTGTTTAGTGGTATCCATGGCCGCATCGAGGGCATGAATAGACTTGGAACGCCCCACAAATAAAGGGATGACCATATGGGGATAAACTACAACATCACGTAGCGGCAACACTGGAACAATAATATCCGGTGCTAACTCTGATTCAGACATCACGAAACTCCCGTGCAGGCATTAACTAGGCACGCTAGTCAATTAGGTATCCTATTGAAAAATCTTTATAAGAATAAGGTATTACTAACTATGTTACAGATACCCTAGTATCTGTAACACCATTGGACTTAGCCCTTATTCGGCAGCAGAAGCTACCAATTTAGGCTCGATATTTTCATAGATAAGGTAAGGAGGTGCTTCACCATTGACTACCGACTCATCCACGACCACTTTACTGACATTTTTTTCAGAGGGCAGATCATACATAGTATCGAGTAAAATACGTTCCATGATAGTACGTAGTCCACGCGCTCCGGTTTTGCGCTCCATAGCTTTACGTGCAATGGCATGAAGAGCATCATCCCGAATGACTAATTCAGCGTCTTCCATTTCAAACAACTTAGAATATTGTTTGATCAGTGCATTTTTAGGCTCACTTAAGATAGACACCAAAGCTTGCTCATCTAATTCATCTAAAGTCGCAACCACAGGTAAGCGTCCCACAAACTCTGGAATTAACCCATAACGCACTAAATCTTCGGCTTCAATGTCTTTAATCACTTCGCCGAATAATTTCTTAGTATCAGGTGCTTTGACATTAGCAGCAAAACCAATACTACCTTTTTCGGTGCGATCACGAATAATACGATCTAAACCTGCAAATGCCCCGCCACAAATAAACAGAATATTACGCGTATCGACTTGTAAAAACTCTTGTTGTGGATGCTTACGCCCCCCTTGGGGAGGTACGGAGGCTATCGTGCCCTCAATCAGTTTTAATAAAGCTTGTTGAACGCCTTCGCCAGATACATCGCGGGTAATAGAGGGGTTATCAGATTTACGTGAAATTTTATCAATTTCATCGATATACACGATACCCGTTTGCGCTTTTTCAACGTCGTAATCGCATTTTTGCAACAGCTTTTGGATGATATTCTCAACATCCTCACCCACATAGCCTGCTTCGGTTAAAGTAGTCGCATCAGCAATGGTGAACGGCACATTGAGTAAACGGGCTAAAGTTTCGGCTAATAAAGTTTTACCGCTACCCGTAGGACCAATCAGTAGAATATTACTCTTGGCTAATTCAACTTCATCCTTATTATTGTTAGTCCCTTTATGATGTAAACGCTTGTAGTGGTTATAAACCGCTACTGATAACACACGTTTCGCGGAGTCTTGACCAATCACATAATCATCTAAAATAGCGCGAATTTCACGCGGGGTAGGTAGAGTATGTGGCTCCTCCTCACCGGTCTGGGCTGCATGAATTTCTTCTTGGATAATATCATTACAAAGATCAACGCATTCATCACAGATGAAAACAGAAGGGCCTGCTATGAGCTTACGCACTTCATGTTGACTCTTTCCACAAAAGGAACAGTACAGAAGCTTGCCACTCTCTTGACCACCCTTTTTATCTTTACTCATCAGAACCTCTACCTACGTCAGACCACCTGACGATCTGCTTTTAATCGTGCTATGTGTATTACAAAGACAATATTCTACCAACTCGGCATTTTTCAAGTCTCATTATTATAATTTACCCTTAGAAACACAAGAATGCTGTGTTTTTTGGGAGTATTTAATTGTTTTTGAGTGGTTAAAACCCGATTTGCAGGGTATTTAATATAAAAACAGCCTGACTAAGCAGGCTGTTTCTATCAATAATAGCAAAAAATACCCTACGCTACCTTAAGCACGCGTAGTTAGAATCCCGTCTACTAGACCATAAGCTTTAGCATCTTCTGCGGTCATAAAGTTATCGCGATCCGTATCTTTCTCAATACGTTCTAGTGATTGTCCGGTATGCTTTGCCAAAATAGTATTTAGCTCGGAGCGGATTTTTAAAATTTCGCGTGCATGAATTTCAATATCAGAGGCCTGACCTTGAAATCCACCTAGGGGTTGATGAATCATCACCCGTGAGTGCGGTAATACAAAACGCTTACCCGCAGCTCCACCTGCTAAAAGTACTGCCCCCATACTAGCCGCTTGACCAATACACAGCGTACTCACATTAGGTTTAATAAACTGCATCGTGTCATAAATAGACATACCCGCAGTCACTACTCCACCCGGAGAGTTAATATATAAGTAAATATCTTTTTCAGAGTTTTCTGATTCTAAAAAGAGTAATTGCGCCACAATCAGGTTAGCCATGTAATCTTCTACTGGACCAACACAAAAAATAACGCGTTCTTTTAATAAGCGTGAGTAAATATCATACGCACGCTCACCCCGAGCCGATTGCTCAACTACCATAGGCACTAGATTGAGTGCTTGGGTATGGAGGGCACTATTCATTCGTAATACATCCTCTAATGGATAACGGATGGTAGCTATTAAGCCGCTGCTGACTCAGTAGTGTCAATATTACCTTGCGCACGACCAATTACTTGTTCAAAAGAACGCTCTTCATCAGTCACCTGTGCTTTAGACAAGACCCAATCCACAATTAACTCTTCCATTGCAGCAGCTTCAATAGTCTGCATCGCTTGAGGATTAGTGCGATAGTATTCTACCAAGGCGGCTGGATCTTCATAGGTCATCGATAGCGAAGCTAATAATTCATCAACGCGCTTAGCATCACGTTGAATATTATTTTCACGAATCAGTTGTCCTACGATCAAACCTAATTTAACGCGACGCTCAGCCTGTGGCTTGAATAGTTCATCCGGTAAATCAGCATTAGGCATTTGATTGCCCATATTTTGCATAAATTCTTGACGAACCTGTTTGGCTTCTTCAGTGGTTAATGCATTAGGCACATCGAAGGTATGTAAGGCTGCTAACCCATCCATCACTTGCTGCTTGAGTTGGGCTTTAACTGCATTACTTAGCTCACGCTCCATATTTTTCTTAATTTCGGCGCGGAACGTTTCAACGGTAGTGGTTTCTAAACCAAAGCGCTCAATAAAAGCCTCATTGATTTCAGGTAAGACCCCTTCTTGAACGCTAGTCACATTCAACTTAAATTGAGCCGTTTTACCTTTTAGATTTTCAGCTTGGTAATCTTCTGGGAATTTAACATCGGCTACCTTTTCCTCACCTACTATCATACCCACTAAAGCGGCTTCAAAATCTGGCAACATGCGCCCCGCACCTAACTCAACGGCAAAGTTTTCTGCACTTCCACCCTCAAAAGGTACATCGTCTAATGTGCCTACAAAATTCAAACGCACTAAATCGCCTGCTTGAGCGGCACGCTCTACGTTTTGCCATTCTTTTTGTTGTTTGCGAATGGTTTCGATCATGCGATCAATATCCGCATCGGTCACATTCGCTACCGGACGCTTAATCGCTAGCCCTGAAACATCGGCTAGTTGAAATTCAGGGTAAACTTGGAAAGCTGCCACATAAGTTAAAGGCTCATTGTGACCAAACGTTTGCACATCAACTTGGGGCAAACCCGCCATACGTAATTTTTCTTGATTCAAAGCATTACGCAGTGAGTCCTCAATCACATCACCGATAACTTCTTGACGAGTGGCTTGAGCATAGCGTTGGCGTACAACATTCATAGGGACTTTGCCCGGACGGAAACCATCGATACGTACACGCTTAGAGAGCTTTTGTAAACGTTTTTCAACTTCTGTACCAATCCGTTCCGCAGGAACAGTCACGGTCATTTTGCGATCGATATTACCAGTTGTCTCAACAGAAACTTGCATGCCATACCTCATCATGTACCTATGTTAATTCTAATTAACAGGCACGTTATCTTTGAAATGTTGTGGATAATTAAGTGGTGCGAGAAGAGAGACTCGAACTCTCACGGGTCACCCCGCTGGAACCTAAATCCAGTGCGTCTACCAATTCCGCCATTCTCGCATATAACACTAACCTTAACCTTTAGGCTCAGTTAGGAAGGAGGCGATTATACATAGCTCAATTGCATTTGTATAATGTTGTATCTGAAGTTTTGGGGTGGCTGATGGGACTCGAACCCACGACGACAGGAATCACAATCCTGGACTCTACCAGCTGAGCTACAGCCACCATAGAATAACCTGCTGTGCTGGCGCACCCGGCAGGACTCGAACCTGCAACCTACGGCTTAGAAGGCCGTTGCTCTATCCGGTTGAGCTACGGGAGCAGTAGGATGGCAAAGAAAAACTAATATAATCAAAAGAAGTGGTCGGGGTAGAGAGATTCGAACTCCCGACATTCTGTACCCAAAACAGACGCGCTACCAGGCTGCGCTATACCCCGACATTTGATTACGATTACAACGTGACTCTGCACTGCATCGAGGTGACGAATAATACTGAAGCCCTTTTAGAGCGTCAAGCACTTTTTTCAAACTGATGCACTAAGCTGGGTTTAATGTACGGACAACCAATTAGTAATGGCTTTGGGTATCTGAGCTTGTGCCTTAGCGCTCACATAAATACCAATATGTCCCCCGTTAAAACTCAACTCTTGATAGTCCCTACTCCCTACCAACTGTCCTAAAGGTCGTGTAGCACTAGGTGGTACAATATGATCCTCAGTCGCGTAAATATTTAATAGCGGCATAGTTAGCTTACTTAGATCAACCTGTTGCTTACCTATTAAAGCTTCACCCACTACTAATTGATTTTCCTGAAAAAATAGCTTCACAAATTGGCGAAATACCTCGCCTGCCTGATCTGGACTATCATTAATCCACTGCTCCATTAAGACAAAGCTTGCTAAAGCACTGGGCTTATCTAAAGACTGAATCATATTAAAGTACTTCTGGTGCTGAAGCTGATAGGGTTTTAATCTAGCGAATACACCATTCAATACTATTCCCGGCACATTGCCCAAAGTGTCTACTAACAAATCAATATCTATCTTGCGTACCCAGTGGCTCAATTGATTATCAACCGTATGAAAATCAACTGGCGTCACCATCGTAATAAGGTTTTTCACCTGATCCTGATGCAAAGCACTGTAGCACAGACTTAAAACACCCCCTTGGCAAATACCTAATAAATTGAGCTGGTTAAGCGCGTGGCGTTTTAATACCTGTTTTACACAGCGCTGCAAATAGCCATTAATATAGTCATCTAGTGTCAAATACCGATCTAACTGATCAGGATAACCCCAATCAATTAAATACACCTCTTGCCCCTGCCCTAATAAGCCTTGAATCAAGGAGCGTCCTTGCTGTAGGTCAGTCATATAGGGACGATTAACTAAGGCATAAACCATGAGCAAAGGGACAGATGCAGTAATAGTCGCGGGTCGATAATACAGGAGGCGCAATTTATCTTCTTGGTAAACAACTTCATAGGGTGTTACCCCGCTCGCCAAAGGTAAACGCCCTAAAGCTCGACTACCTTGAAAAAGCTGATCCTGTACTTGAGCAATTTCTTGTAGGAGTTGTTGTGTAGTGAATAATAGCATCCGTGCAGCTCCTAAAATTTTTTATTTTAAATCAGCTACTTGCTGTGCTAAATGCTCAAACTGTTCGCGCAACTCTTGATGAGCACGCCGCAATTCATGATAACGCTCCGCTACTAAGTGCAGCTCTTTTTGACTCGGCACATTGAGCCATTGTAGTAAAGGTTGTAAATGATTTTGTAAAGCAGCCTTCAAACTCACCCCCGCATTCACCAACTCAGCATATAAAGCTTGATACTCCTCACTACTCGTCCAAGCGGCATAGTCCTGCTCGTAAGCTTTACCCCACTGCTCCATTAATCCTTGTAAAGAAGTAATATCGATGGATTTTTCTAATACAGCGGACTTAAAGGTCGTAAAGGTCTGTTGATTTAACTGCTCTAACTGTTGGTGATAGCGAGTCGCTACCTGCTGATAATGGTTAATAGCCTGTTGCACTTGCTCCCATTGCTGCACTTGCGCTTGGAAGGTTTGAGTCGTGTTATCCACCATCCCAGCTAAAGGTTGACGCAGCGCCCACTGACTCATGGTGTCGTGGATAGCGTTTAACCACTGCTCAATAACCTCAGGTTTAGGCGCTGTGGATAAAGTATTAGGTAAAATTTTCTGCGCCACCGTTTGATATAAGGTACTAGCGGCTTGAATCCGCTCTAACGTGGTTTTGACTACGGGTGTAGTTTGCTGTTGGATCACTTGACTCCACTCTGCTTGTTGATTAAGCCATTGTTGCCACAAAACTTGCGTATCTATTGGAGAAGTCATAAGCAATCCTTTAAGGGGGGTTGTACCAAGTACAGGGTCATGTTATTTTGTGCATCGCAGCATTGCGTCCGAGTACATGACATCACTCCTGCTCCTGAGATGGTTTAATCTAAAAGTGGCAGCGCTTTGCAGGCATTATAGTTCGCTCTGGACTGTAGATAAAAGACCATAAGATCCATCCACATTAGCACAGTATTTAGGTTACAGCTTTTGCTTTAAAAGTTATAACCTTGGGTGGCAATCAGGGTTCCGCCCCCTCAATGTTGTTTCTAGTTTTGGCTAAAGCATCATTTTAATGTTAGGAACTCGTCCAATTAGGTCTACAAACTCAACTAGCTTAGCTAGTTAAAAACTGTAGTCCATAACGGGGTTTCCCGTACTAACTTCTCGTAAAGGATATGACACATGAGCAAAGTGGCATTAGTAACCGGTGGTACTGGTGGTATCGGTAGCGCAGTTTGTAAACGTTTAGCTGCTGACGGTTTTAAAGTAATCAGTACTTACTTTGAGCCAGAAGAGCAAGCCAAAGCATGGGCTGCTAAACAAGATTTTGAAGTAGGTTTATACCCATGCAATGTTAGCGATTACGAGTCTTGCGTCCAATTAAAGCAGGCTATCGAAGCAGACGGTCTCAATGTGGATGTGATTGTAAATAATGCGGGTATTACTCGTGATGCCAAATTCTCCAAAATGACTCCTGATATGTGGCGCGCGGTTATTTCTACTAATTTAGATAGCTTATTCAATGTAAGCCATCAATTCGTAGATGGCATGATGGAACGTGGCTGGGGACGCATTGTTAATATCTCCTCAGTTAACGGTCAAAAGGGTCAAGCGGGTCAAACCAATTACAGCGCGGCTAAAGCAGGCGTACATGGTTTCACTAAAGCATTAGCTCAAGAAGTAGTACGTAAAGGTGTTACGGTTAATACGATTTCTCCGGGCTATATCGGCACTGAAATGGTGATGGCTATTCGTGAAGATGTGCGTGAAAAAATCGTCGCTCAGATTCCAATGCAACGCTTAGGTAAGCCAGAAGAAATTGCTGCTGTAGCTGCTTTCATAGCTTCAGATGACGCTGCCTTTATTACAGGCGCTGATTTCTCTGCGAATGGCGGTCAATACATGCACTAATACGGTGTGGTGAAACACCGCACTAATATTGTGCCATGTTTTATGTTAAGGTGTAGTGATTACACCTTAGCTAAGCATTATTCCTTGCTAAATGCACAGGGAATCAAGTGTAATAGTTATACTTATAATACCCCATCTTATTGGAATCATAGGGTTTAATCATGACACTGGTAGAGACACATGCCTGACGCCCGTATTATCAAAAAATATCCTAACCGTCGTCTTTATGACACCACACTCAGTAGCTACATCACTTTGAACGAAGTACGCGAATTAGTCATGAGCGAGACCCCTTTCAAAGTAGTAGATCGCCAGACAGGCGAAGACATTACCCGCAGCATTTTATTACAAATCATTATGGAGCAAGAGTCGGGAGGGCAACCTTTATTCAGCGCCGAAATTTTAGCGCAATTTATCCGTAATTATAGCTTGAGCACTCATCAAGGTTTTACTGAGTTTATGGAGCACAGTATGAGTACTTTTAAAGCTCAGCAAAAAGCGGTTAGTGAGCAAATGCATAAGGTACTCAAAGGCACGCCTCTTGATACATGGCTCAAAATGAGCGAGCAAAATATGCAAATGTGGAATCAAGTGCAACGTAATATTTTGAAATCGTTTACGCAAAAATCTGCCGATAAATCGGAATAATTCTGCTTAAAAAGCTCTAGATAAAAAAATAGCCCGCTGCTGGGCGGGCTTGAATAAGACTACACTGTGGAGCGATTAGGAGAGAGGACACAGTACAGTCACTCAATCGTTAAAAGCCTTAGACTCAGCATTGTTCGTATCATCATACTAAGTCTAGAGTAGGCTACTGCGACTGATTAATATCGATTAATTGGTTTTGTCAGTTACTTTTTTGCTAGCAGCAACGGTTTGAGCCGCAGCATCACGGGTAGCAGCAACCGCTTTATCAGTTACTTCTTGAGTCGCTTTTACTGCTTTTTCAGTCGCTTCTTGAGCCGCTTTTACTGCTTTTTCAGTGGCTTGTTTAGTTAAGTTAGCCATTTCTTGAGCAGCTTCAACCGCTTGATTGGTTACTTTTTCAACTTGCTCAGTGGCTTTAGTCATAGAATCAGCCATGAATTGCTTATTGAGTTTGGCCAACTCTTCAGCGCTTTCAGTGGTATAACCTTTGGCTTGTTCAAGAATTGTCATTAACTCATCACGAGCTGCGGTTAAAGTTTCAGCCGCTTCACGTACATTGTTTACCCATTGTGTGCTGTATTGAGTAATAGCTTCTTTTTGCATTGCTACTAAATCTTTAGGATCTTTTACTTTGCTTACTAGCTCAGCACTTTTCACGCCAGACTCTACATAAGAATTCATTAACGCCGCTTGCTTAGTGGTTAACTTTTCAAACGTTTTGAGGTTTAACTCACCTAATTTTTGCGCAGTTGCTAAAGAGTCTTCACTGAATTTTTTTAGTACGTCGATAATTTCGTTAGTCATTGCTGTATCCTCGCGGTTGTGAGAGTGGGTTTACTAAACTTTGGTGCAATGCACCATTTGATGCAGTGCACAATAACTTTTTTAGGGCATGCTGTCAACAAGAATTTTGTGCAACGCACAAAATAATATAAATCTGTCATATTTCAAGCACTATGGAAACTAATAGCTAGAGTTAACGCACTAACCTCATGGGCTAACTATTTAAAGGTTTATTTGCTATCAAGATTGGTTAGAATCCCATTAGAGCAAGTCATGCTCCACTTATTCACAAGGGAAATTATTATTATGAAACAATGGCTAATCACTATTACACTGCTGGGTACTCTCATTAGTAATACTGCGTGGGCAGATCTTGCTCAAAATAAGCAAGATTTTAATGCTAAAACCCAACAGTTCCTCAGTGCTTTGAGCCAATCTATTGCTAAGATGGATAAAAATCTCAAAGCCCTTGCTCAAAACGAGCAAACGCTCCAAGGCTATTTGCGTGACAATCCTACTCCTAAGGAAAGACAATGCATTAACTCGATGCTGACTCGTGCTACTGGTACTAAAAAGCTAGTCACCACCATGCGTCAACAATTAGTGACTGCGCAAACTAAGATGCCAAAACTGCGTGACCAAGCGCTCAAAGCACAATCCTCCGCCCAACTGAACCAAGCTGCCGATCAAGCGAATGCCTTGGTACAAGGCTTAAATACAACGGGTGAAAAAAATAGCCAAATGGCTGAACAATGGTCGGCTAATGTTGACAAGGCTTGTGCGGGTTTAGAATAAAGCATTGCTAAGATGACTATGGTTTAAAATTTAGACCTAGTATACTGAGGCTCTCTTCATCTGTAGGAGCCTCACACTATGCACCCAGTCCCCACTACTAGCCCAGCCGCTCTGAATGTCTCTAAATTAGAGGCTGATGTGCGCCAATATGGCGAATTAATTGGTGACATTCTGAAAAATCAGGAAAGTGTCACGCTCCTTGAAACCGTTGAGACCTTACGCAAAGGGTATATTCAACTGAGACAGCAAGAGGATCCGGCACTACGTCAGCAATTAATGGGCATTATTGAGCAACTTGACATTCCCACCTTGGAAAAAGTCATTCGTGCTTTCAATAGTTTTTACGTACTTGCTAATAATATCGAGGAAGATTTCCAACATCGGCGGCGGCGCTTATTGATACAAGACCGTGATGCGCCACTTTGGAAAGGTTCGGTGCAAGGTACGATTAGCGAGCTTAAACAATCCGGTTTAAATGCCGAACAGGTACAAGCGTTATTAGATCAATTACGCTATATTCCGGTGTTTACTGCTCACCCCACTGAAGCACGGCGACGTACCTTGATGACCATTCAACGGCGTCTCTTCGTCTCGATTGACCAACTCTCCCACCCTCATTTAGCGCCAGAAGAGCAACAAGCTTTACGTAGGCAATTGAGTGCTCAGCTACAAGCACTATGGCGCACTAATGAAGTACGTAATCACAAACCCACCGTACTCGATGAGGTACGCTATGGTTTGTATTACTTCCGTGAGAGTCTATTTGCTGCTATTCCTTTGCTCTATCGTTATTTTGACCGTGCTCTACGCCAAGCTTATGGTTTGCATCAAGTCAATGTGCCTAGCTTTGTACGCTTTGGCTCATGGATTGGCGGTGATCGGGATGGTAATCCTTTTGTGACTGCGAACATTACACGCCAAGCGATTCGCCTTCATATGCAGGCGGTATTGGAGGAGTATTTAAAGCGGGTACATGAACTTAGTAGTGTTCTGACCCATAGCATTCATTTTATTACTCCCTCGTCTGTTTTTAGCGACTACTTAGCGACTCAACACGCCCTATTCCAACAGCATGACCCCGATGTCGTAAGCCCCTATCCCGAAGAGCCGTATCGACAATTGCTCAACTACATGGCTGAACGGCTGAAACACACTTTGGAAACGGTCGAGATACGCATGGAACGTGATCAAGCCGTGTTACCGCCCCATGCTTATCTCAATGCCTCCGAGTTTTTAACCGCTCTGAATGTGATCAATGAATCATTGCGTAGCCATCATGATGATTTAATTGCGGGGCGTGAACTGAAAGACTTGATTCGCTTAGTTGAAACCTGTGGTTTTAGTCTGTATCAGGTGGATGTGCGCCAAGAATCGACTATTCACACGAATACCGTGGCCGAAGTACTGCAAAAAACTCAGCTCGTTCCTGAATATACTAATCTCAGTGAACAAGAACGTATTGCTACGTTAGCCGAGCTGATTACTCGTCCGCGTTTGCCATTGCCACAACGCCCCACCCTAAGCGCTCAAAGTGCTGAAACATTAGCCGTGTTCGACACTATGCTCGCTATGCGTTTAGAAACAGGCGAGGATACTTTTGGCGCTTATGTTATCTCTATGACGCACTATGCTAGCCATATTTTAGAGGTTATGTTCTTAGCTCGTTTAGCGGGCTTAATTGGTTATCAAAATGGGCAACTCTATTGCCATCTTCAGGTAGCCCCACTCTTTGAAACCATTGACGATCTCAAGCGTATCGCCTCAGTACTCACCGATTTATTGAGTAATCCGATTTATCAGCAATTACTGCAAGCATCGGGTAATACTCAAGAGGTGATGTTGGGCTATTCGGATTCGGCTAAAGATGGCGGTATCTTAGCCTCTAACTGGAATCTGTATAATGCTCAACGTCAGGTCATTGCGCTAGCCAATCAGTATGGAGTGAAATGCCGCTTATTCCACGGACGCGGAGGTACGGTAGGACGTGGCGGTGGTCCCACTCACGAGGCGATTGTGGCACAACCTTCGGGTACAGTGTACGGGCAAATTAAATTCACCGAACAAGGTGAAGTACTCGCCGCGAAATATAGCAATATCGAAACCGCTGCCTATGAACTGAGCGTAGGCGCAACAGGCTTACTCAAAGCGAGTACGCATATCGTTACTCATCAATTCCGCACTATTCCCGATAGCTTTAGAACCGCCATGCAAACTATTGCAGGGTATGGTGAGGATACCTACCGCGAACTGACCGACCGTACAGCGGGTTTTATGGATTATTTCTATGAAGCCACTCCGGTGCAAGAAATTGGGCGGCTCAATATCGGCTCGCGTCCCTCGCACCGCAAACAAACTGTGCGCGATAAAAGCTCAATTCGAGCTATTCCTTGGGTATTCGGTTGGGCACAAGCACGACATACTTTGCCTGCTTGGTATGGAATTGGAACTGCATTACATACCTACCGCACTACCCAAAGTGATGGCTTAGAAATATTACGCACTATGTATCAAAACTGGCCCGCCCTCCGTGCGCTGCTCAGTAATGTACAAATGGCATTGTATAAAGCTGATATGGGTACGGCACACGCGTATGCGCAATTAGCCACTACGCCTAATGCTGAGACTATTTTCGAGACTATTCGCACAGAATATGAGTTGACTAAACAGGAGATTTTACTGGTAGCACAAATTCCGGCACTCTTAGAAGAATCACCCTTCTTACAATACTCGCTTAAAAGACGTGACCCTTATTTAGATCCGCTGAATAATATTCAGATTACGCTTATTAAACGTCACCGTGATTATGTGGCGAGTACTGGGCAAGCTGATTCGCCTTGGCTGGGTGCTTTATTACGTACTATTAATGCAATTGCAGCAGGTATGCGTAATACCGGTTAATGGATTTAAATCTCTACTCGCTATTGGGTTAGTTAAACTAGCCCAATAGCCACGTGAATAAGACAGATAACAACACCCACATTACTATCACATAGCCAATATGCCAGCGTAATAAATCTTTACCTGCAATACCTAATTGTCCACGCATCATAACATTCATACCCGATAAGGGACTAGCAACGACACCTAAACTCCAAATCGATAAAAATAATAATCCCAAGATATTAGGATCAGCCACTAATGGCGTTGCCATAGGACCAATGAGTGCAATAGAAATTAAAGGATGTATACCCATTAAAGACACTATAATGGCTAGACCTAATGACAACGATGCTTCTAAACCCGTAAATTGCGTAAATAAAGCTACATTAGGAAACGTACTCAACAACACTTTTAAGCCTATCGTCAATACCCCTGCACCTAAAAACAGCGCTAACTCCCGTGCCATACGTAAGGGTGCGGCCTGTACATGCTCAGCAAAGCGTTCTTTTACTGGTAATCGTTTTACTACTAATAAAGCAGCACTGAATAACATGGCTAATAATGCTACTAAGGTTAAAATCGGTAATTGAGGCGCTAAATAATGCAGTAAAATAATACTCAAGGCTAAGCTAAATGGCAAAGCTAGACTATTTAATTTTAAAGGATAACCTTGAAAGGTATTCAAGCTATTACCAGCCAAGTATTTAAACTCGACCAAACTAATCAAACTAGCTATTAAAGCCACACCTAGACCTAAACTTAGCACTCCTAATAAACTCGCGTGAGGTGCATAGGTTAAAGCTACCCCCATCGAAGCAAAAAAAGGCGACCAAAACGCAGCAATCGCAAAAGCGCGGCTCATTACAGTAATCTGTAAACGTTTTAACAGTTGGTGCGATTTAAAATACTCACCGACTAATACTAAGATAGATAGATTAATCACCGCGCCCAAGGACTGAATCCCAAAGAAATTACCTAATAAACTTCTTTTACCCTGTTGTTGCTTAATATCCGCTTTTGGCAGGGCACTGAGTCTTAAAAAACTTACACCATAGAGCATAACTAAGAGAGCATTGTTTTGGGTTAATAGCTCAGTGATTGAAATGGTAGCGCCACGAGCATAACCGATAATTAGCAATAAACTGCCTACACCAGCTAATATAAAAAACTGGATAAATTGCTGAGCTGGTAATTTATAGAGTAACCAGATTAAAACTAGCCAGCCGTATAATCCGCTCAGGGTAAGGGGAATGCTAGAAATGAAAGCATTGGCAATATGCAATAAAGCCATTGCTAGAAGGAGACTACCAGCCATGCACTAACCCTCTATAAGAGCGTTCCATATGCCTTGTCACGAAAATAACTAAGCCAATTAACGTGAGTAGTTTTGCATTACTTTTTGACATATCCATTGGTATAAATGTAACTAAGGAACTAGCTGGCGATAGAAATCAGCGCTCCTTGTTACCTCTCAACGTTGTGTCTGTGGAGAAATAAAAAAAGCTCACCACTAGGGTGAGCTTTTTGATTTGGTGCCGGCGGCGAGACTCGAACTCGCACGGCTGTAAGCCACTACCACCTCAAGATAGCGTGTCTACCAATTCCACCACGTCGGCATTAGCGGTTATCCCCTACTGTGGTTGAGCAGGAGCTACTGGCGCAGCAGGTACTTCCGTATTAGCCGCAGGTGCTGCGGGCTGTTGAGTAGCTGCCGGAGCAGTAGTTGCAGCCGGTGCGGCTGGCACATCTGAGGTTGAAGCAGCAGGAGCTGCTGGAACTTCAGGGTTTGCCGGAACACCGGGCAATGCAGGTTTTGGAGCTGAGCCAGGTGCAGCAGGCACTTCGGAATTTGCTGGAGCAGTTACCGCTGAGCCTTGCATAATACTACCTGTCAAAGAATTGCTACGGTTTTGGCTAGAAACTAACATCGCCAATACAATGCAATTCACAAAAAATACGGTCGCTAGAATAGCGGTTGTGCGACTCAAAAAGTTACCAGAACCTTGTGAGCCAAAGATTGTCCCTGACGCACCACTACCAAAAGCAGCTCCTGCATCAGCACCTTTACCGTGTTGCATTAACACTAAAACGATAATAGCAACCGATACAATAATTTGGACAATCAATAAAATGTTATACAACATACTGTGTTTAAGCCTTATTTCCAGCTCGGCAGATCGTTAAAAATTCATCTGCGTTTAGCGCTGCTCCACCAATTAAACCACCGTCAATGTCTGGCATTGCGAATAGTTTAGCAGCATTGGAGCCTTTGACGCTGCCACCATATAGAATTTGTAGTTTTTCTGCAACTGATTTATTTAAATTTGCAATCATCTGGCGAATATAAGCATGCACTGCTTGCGCTTGTTCAGGCGTTGCTGTTTTACCTGTGCCAATTGCCCATATCGGCTCATAGGCAACCACGCTATTTACTAAATCTTGTACGTCAATTATAGCCAGTAACGCCTGTAATTGACGACTAATCACTGCTTCGGTTTGGTTTGCTTCACGCTCAGTTAGCGTTTCACCTACACAAAAAATAGGCGTTAAACCTGCTTGCTGTGCCCTGACAAACTTTTGCGCACATATCTCATCAGACTCCCCAAACAGCGCACGGCGCTCAGAGTGCCCAATAATAACATACTCGCAGCCAAACTCTTTCAACATCGGTGCTGATACTTCGCCTGTATAAGCACCTGTTTCGTAATTTGACACATTTTGCGCACCCAATTTCAGGGTACTATTTTGTGTTAACGTGTGTACTAAAGGAACATACACGCAAGGTGCACATACCGCGACTGTGGTTTGATTTAAGCTCTCTAAACCCGCATTAATATTGGCTACCAAAGCACTAATGCTGGCTTGATTACCATTTAACTTCCAATTCCCCGCGACAAATGATGTCCTCATATGCTGCTCCTTCTCCTCTGTGGGGCGGAATCGTAACCGCTCACTTTAGGAAAATCAATCCCTCAGCTAGGTAAAATTTACCTAGCTATTTAGGCCGCTGCTCGTACTGCTGATGCAATTTGCTGCGCTAATTGCTCGGTTTCAAGATGATCTTGACCCTCTACCATGACTCGAATTAAGGGTTCAGTGCCTGAAGCCCGTAACAATACTCGCCCGCGTGCACCTAAAGTCGCTTCTACATCATGCACTGCGGATTGAATGAGCGCATGCTTTAGATCGAGTTTATGTTGCACACGCACATTCACTAAGGTTTGTGGATACTGCTGCATCACCTCACTTAACTCAGACAAGGTTTTACCACTACCCACAAGAGCACTCAGCACTTGTAAAGCAGAAATAATACCATCTCCGGTGGGCATCATATCGCGCACGATCACATGCCCTGACGATTCGCCCCCCAAGATACATTGGTTTTGCGTCATCATTTCCAGCACATAACGATCACCGACATTAGCACGATAAAAAGGCAATCCTAAGCGTTGTATGGCTTGTTCTAAACCTAGGTTACTCATTAAAGTCCCTACCACACCTTTAGCTAAATTCTCTTCTTTAGCGCGTGCATGCGTAATGATGGCTAAGACCTGATCCCCATTAATGGTGTCACCCTTATGGTCAATCATCATTAAACGATCACCATCACCATCCAGTGCAATCCCTAAATCAGCGCGATACTTTAGCACCGCCTCTTTTAAGCCCGTCAAATGAGTAGCACCACACTCCTCATTGATATTCAAACCATTAGGTTTATTAGCCAGACTGATGACCTCAGCCCCTAGCTCCTCAAATACATGCGGTGCAATGTGATAAGTCGCACCATTAGCACAATCCACAACGATACGTAGTCCTGCTAGTGACTGTTCGGTTGGTAAGGCACGCTTACAGAACTCAATATAGCGCCCTGCCGCATCCTCAATACGCACTGCACGTCCTAATTGTGCGGATTCCACACAGGAAAAATCACGCTCTAAATACGCTTCGATTGCCTCTTCCACTTCATCAGGTAGCTTCATACCGTCGGAAGAAAAGAACTTCACACCATTATCATCATAAGGGTTATGTGAGGCACTGATGACAATACCGGCTGAGGCGCGAAATGCACGAGTGAGATAAGAGACAGCGGGCGTTGGCATAGGGCCTAGTAAACGTACATGCACCCCTGCGGCTTCTAATCCCGCTTGTAAAGCCGATTCCAGCATATAGCCTGAAATACGGGTATCTTTACCAATTAATACTAGAGGGTGATTATTATTCACTAATACTTTACCCGCCGCCCAACCTAATTTAAGAATAAAATCAGGAGTCATGGGACGCTGGCCAATTTTACCGCGAATGCCATCCGTACCGAAATAACGTCTAGCCATAGAGACCTACCTATACTAAATCTATTAAATAATTAAATAACTACTACACTATCAGAGTAGTGCTTGAGCAATTCTTAAAGCATCTACGGTTTCTTTCACGTCGTGAACCCGTAGTATTTTAGCACCCTTCAATAAAGCAATAGCCGCCGCGACTACGCTCCCTATCATCCGATCTGAAACTTCACGATTGCCTAACAATGCACCAATCATTGATTTACGTGATAGTCCCACTAAAACGGGATAAGGCGTAAGCGTCAATTGCTCAAGCTGTTGTAATAATGTGACATTATGCTCTAGCGTTTTACCAAACCCAAACCCCGGATCTAGCCAAATACGCTCTTGTGCTATACCCGCCTGTTCGCATACTGCTGCACGCTCTAACAAGAACGCTTTTACCTCTGCCATGACATTATTATAGTAAGGTTTTTGTTGCATAGTACGCGGCTCGCCCTGCATATGCATCAGACATACCGCGACGGTTGCTTGGCTACATACTTCTAAGGCTTGAGGTGCTCTTAATGCCATCACGTCATTAATCATCGCCACTTCTCTGTCAATCGCAGCTTGCATAACCTCAGCTTTACAAGTATCAACCGATAATAAAGCCTCTGGAAAATGAGTTTTTAAAGCCTCTAAAACAGGCATCACCCGCTTTAATTCATCCTCAGCACTGACTGCTTGTGCTCCGGGGCGCGTCGACTCTCCGCCTATATCTAAGATATGAGCACCCTCTTCTAATAAACGCTCGGCATGTTTTAAAGCATGGTCAATATGATTAAAGCGCCCACCATCTGAAAACGAGTCAGGTGTGACATTAATAATACCCATCACATAGGTATTGCTTGGTAGTAACATCATTTTTATACCATTGACATCCTCCCCACCTTAAAGGGATGGGGGATTCCTAATTCATCGAGCACAGGATGTTGGGGCTAGCCCGACACCACTTACACGCTCTCCAAAGGCTAACACCGAGAGTCCCTCGGCTTTAATATTTTTAGCTGCATTTTGATCACGATGATAGACGGTATGGCACTGTGGGCATGTCCATTGTCGAACTGAAAGCAACAAACTATCAAGTTTGAAACCACAACACGAACAGGTTTTAGAACTAGGTGTCCATTGGTCGATTTTAACTATAGTGCGTCCGTACCAGTCGGCTTTGTACTGTAGTTGTCGAGCCAGCTCACCCCAATGGCTATCACTAATTGCTTTAGCCAACTTAGGATTCTTCACCATGTTTTTAACCCGTAACATTTCCATGCTGATGACTTGGTTTTCGTTAATCAGTTGGGTCGTTAGTTTATGGGTAAAATCACGGCGTGAATCAGCTATTTTGGCGTGAATACGAGCTACTTTGCGCTTCGCTTTTAAGCGGTTTTGGCTGCCTAGTTGTTTCTTAGCCAACACTCGTTGAGCTTTGGCGAGTTTGAGTTCATAACGCTGGGTATATTTTGGGTTGCCCGACTCCCAACCTGTATCGGTAGTGAGTACGGACTTAATACCCAAATCAATTCCCACTGTTTTAGGTGAAAGGGGAAGTAATGGAGTTTCACACTCGCACAAACAAGAAACAAAGTACCTACCCGCCGCATCCTTAGACACCGTTACGGTAGTAGGTGCTGAAGGTAAAGGGCGTGACCAGCGAATATTCAGCGGTTGCTTGTGTTTGGCTAAAAAGAGTTGACCGTTTTTATATTGAAAAGCGGACGCGGCATAAGTGGCAGATTGCTTATGATGCTTTTTCTTAAAATTAGGGTACTTAGCCAAGCCTTTAAAGAAGTTACCAAAGGCATTATCTAGGTTGCGTAAGGCTTGTTGCAGGACTACGCTAGAGACTGCCTTAAGCCAGTGATGCTCACCCGCTTTTTTTAATTCGGTGAGCTTTGAGGATAAGGTGACATAGTTGATTTGGGTCTTGTCCGTTTCGTAAGCAGCACTTTTAGTCGCTAAGCCCCAATTGTAGACGAAACGAGCACACCCAAACGTGTGAGCGAGTTGCTGGACTTGCTCATCGGTGGGGTAAAATCGGTAGTGATAGGCTCGTTTGACTAGGGGCATTTAAGTTTTTAACTATTTAAAAATATTAATGATTTTACACCAATTTAATCCTTAAGGCTATCGCCTAACGCCTTACATCCCCGCCGTGAACGGACGGGGTTTTTCGGCGTGGTGGATAAAAAAAGCGCGGATTAACCGCGCTTTTAACAACTACTTAAGACAAACTAGGCCGCTGGCACGGGAGTATCCCCTGTACTACCAGTATCGGTATTTTTAGGCGGAGTACCCACTTTTTTACCTGAATCACTATCTGTCCAATCGGCAGGTGGTGGAGGTTCATCACCGCTCATTAAAGCTTCAATTTGTGCACGATCAATGGTTTCGTACTTAATTAATGCTTCAGCCATGGCATGTAACACCGAAATATTATCAGTCAGAATGGTTTTGGCCCGTTGGTAATTGCGATCAATAACCTTGCGCACCTCTTCATCAATAGCATGCGCCGTGTCATCGGACATATGCTTTTGCTGAGTGACTGAGCGTCCTAAGAACACTTCACCCTCATCTTCTGAGTAGGCTAATGGCCCCATACGACTAGACAAGCCCCATTTAGTGACCATATTACGAGCAATACTGGTTGCCCGTTCAATATCATTAGACGCACCTGTAGTCACACCTTCTGGACCATAAATAAGCTCTTCCGCAATCCGTCCACCGTAGAGGCTTGAAATCTGGCTTTCTAAGCGTTGCTTAGAAGCACTATAGCGATCTTCTTCAGGCAGATACATGGTGACACCTAAAGCGCGACCGCGTGGAATGATACTAACTTTATACACTGGATCGTGTTCAGGTACATTCATACCGACAATCGCATGACCCGCCTCATGATAAGCGGTAGCACGCTTTTCTTCCTCTTTCATCACCATGGACTTGCGTTCAGCGCCCATCATGATTTTATCTTTGGCTTTTTCAAATTCGTGCATATTCACGGTACGCTTATTAGAGCGTGCAGCAAATAAAGCAGCTTCATTGACCAAATTAGCTAGATCCGCTCCAGAGAAACCGGGTGTACCACGCGCAATCAATTCTGGACGTACATCATCGCCTAAAGGCACTTTACGCATATGCACTTTTAGAATGTGCTCGCGCCCACGTACATCGGGTAAAGGTACAACAACTTGACGGTCAAAACGACCGGGACGCAGTAACGCTGGGTCTAATACGTCGGGACGGTTAGTCGCCGCAATGACAATAATACCTTCTGAGCCTTCAAAGCCGTCCATTTCAACGAGTAGTTGGTTTAAGGTTTGCTCACGTTCATCATGCCCACCGCCTAGACCCGCACCACGTTGACGACCTACCGCATCAATTTCATCAATAAAGATAATGCAAGGAGCGTGTTTTTTAGCTTGGTCGAACATATCACGTACCCGTGATGCACCTACCCCTACGAACATCTCCACAAAGTCGGAACCTGAAATACTAAAGAAAGGTACTTTAGCTTCACCTGCAATGGCTTTAGCCAGTAGTGTCTTACCTGTACCCGGAGAACCCACCATCAATACGCCACGCGGAATTTTGCCACCCAATTTTTGAAACTTACCGGGGTCACGCAAAAATTCGACTAATTCACCGACTTCTTCCTTAGCCTCATCACAGCCAGCCACATCATTAAAGTTCACCTTGACCTGATCTTCAGTCATCATGCGTGCGCGGCTTTTACCAAATGACATCGCGCCGCCACGTCCACCACCGCCTTGCATTTGGCGCATGATGTAAATCCATAACCCAATAATCAGTAAAAACGGAACCCAACTAATAATAATGTCCCAAAGAATAGAGCGCTCTTCTGGGGGAGCTGCCTTAAACTTTACATTATTAGCTAATAGGTCATCGACCATTTTAGGGTCATTAGGCGGGCTATAAGTAACAAAACGCTCACCATTCACCGTGATGCCCGTAATTTTTTGACCGCGAATATCCACTTCACGCACCGCATGATTACGCACGTTTTGAATAAACTCAGAATAAGATAATACGGCACCGGGTTGTGTGGTGGTGCTAAATTTACTGAACACCACGATTAGTACAAAGGCGATGACCACCCATATCAGTAAATTTTTAGTCAAATCGTTCAAAGAACTTCTCCACATCACAAATTTAGGTAGTAATCTACCTGTAAACTTGTCCTAAATCTTACACCACAAAACGCTGAGCCAACACATAAACCTCACGACTGCGTGGTCTTGACGCTGATGGTTTACGGATTTTGACATCCTTAAAATGGGTTCTCACTTCAGCGAGAAACTGATCCGAACCCTCACCTTGAAACATCTTAACAAGAAAATGCCCCCCTGGGCGTAAAACCTTACAAGCGAGGTCTAATGCTAACTCACATAAATACATAGCTCGTGGTTGGTCGACTGCTTCCATCCCGCTCACATTAGGAGCCATATCTGAAACGACTACATCAATTTGGTCGCTACCCAATGCCTGTAAGATTTCATTTAATACCGCCTCTTCCCGAAAATCACCCTGAATAAATTCAACAAAGGCTAATGGGTCAATCGGCAAAATATCACTCGCTACTATCTTACCCTTCTCACCGACTATTTCAGCGACATATTGACTCCACCCTCCCGGAGCAGCACCTAAGTCAATGACTTTATCGCCAGCACGAATCACATGGTCTTTTGCTTGAATTTCTTTTAATTTGTATACCGCGCGAGAACGATAGCCCTCTTGTTGGGATTTTTTCACATACGGATCACTAAAATGTTCGCTCAACCAACGTTGACTGCTTTTACTTCTTGCCATGTTCTAATAACTCATTACACTTCGCTGCATTTTATCGGAAAACTATCATGGAACTAAAAGAAACTCAGAAAAAACGCTTGCGTACTCTCGCTCATGCCCTAAATCCGGTGGTATTGATTGGACAACACGGTTTAAAACCCACGACCTTGGAAGAAATTAATATTGCCCTAGATCATCATCAACTCATTAAAGTAAAACTCAGTGTGGGTGATCGTGAATTACGCGATGAACTGATTGAAGAAATATTAGCACACTCACAAGCTCTGTTAATTCAACGCGTGGGGAATGTCGCCGTCTTATATCGCCGTAATAAAGAGCACCCTGACTTATTAAAAGCTGAGTTCATTGAATAAAATCAGTTTACTCAAATTGAGGTAGTCTACTCCACTTAGCTTCTGCTGATTGTTCTAGAGCTACAAGCGACAATAGAGTGATTTTGTCGCTTGGCTTGCACCAGTAAGTTTGCCGTAGTTAAGCCTAAACAATAGATAAAAAAAAAGCTGTAAGTTTTTGCTTACAGCTTTTTATCGAATAAATTGGCGCGTCCGGAAGGATTCGAACCTCCGACCACCTGGTTCGTAGCCAGGTACTCTATCCAACTGAGCTACGGACGCTCTGAGAAGGTGCATATTATGCATATTTACTTAGCTGAGGTCAATCAAATATTAGTTATTTTTTTGACTATTTGCTAGTGGCGGAGAGAGAGGGATTCGAACCCTCGATAGAGATTTTGGCCCTATGCTCCCTTAGCAGGGGAGTGCCTTCGACCACTCGGCCATCTCTCCAGTATGCAACTATTTGAAGCACGGAATTATAGTGATAAAACTCCCAATGTAAAGCTTTTTATTACTATTTTTTTGATTTTTAATTTTCTTCGTTCACTAAAATAGGATCAGTTTTCTCGTGACGGATACGTTCATAAATTTCTTCACGATGAACCGCTACATCTTTTGGCGCATTGATACCCAGACGAACCTGATTACCCTTAACTCCCAATACCGTAACGCTTACCTCATCCCCAATCATGAGAGTCTCTCCAACCCTCCGAGTCAGTATCAACATAACGCAAATCTCCATATCGCTGTATTATTATGCCCACTAAAGTCAACAACTTGGGTGAACTATCCAGCCGCCAGCACAGCATGACCAACAATCACACAAAATGACTGAACTTAACCTGAACTTTTCACAATCAATGTTGCATTTTTACCATTAAGTGACAAAAAACAACAGTCTTATTTATCAAGGCGTATTTATGATTATGATCAATGAGATAAAGCCAATAAAAAAGCCCGTGTTTCTAGCAAATACACGGGCTTTTTTAAGCAAATTAATGTATGACGTAGAGGACAGCGATTTAACCTGCTAAGCCAAATGCATCATGGAGCACGCGTACTGCTAACTCTAAGTATTTCTCATCAATAACGACCGCAACCTTAATTTCAGAGGTTGAGATCATACGAATGTTAATACCTTCTTTACCTAAGGCTGCAAACATTTTGCTAGCCACGCCAGCATGAGAACGCATTCCTGCTCCGACAATAGAGACTTTGGCAATCGTATCATCACCCTTACACTCTTTAGCCCCCATACGATCAGCTAATTGGCGTAATATACCAAAGGCTTTATCGTAGTCGTTTTTATGCACGGTGAAGGTAAAATCGGTAGAACCATCCGAACCTACATTCTGCACGATCATATCGACTTCAATATTAGCATCTGAAATAGGGCCTAAAATGCTATGTGCGATACCGGGGCGATCAGGAACACCGCGTATAGTCAATTGAGCTTCATCACGATTAAACGCAATACCGCGAACTAAAACTTGTTCCATGACCTCTTCCTCACGCGTCACTAAGGTACTTTTACCATTCTCATCATCAAAGCTAGACAATACTCTGATGGGCATATCATATTTATAAGCAAACTCAACTGAACGAATCTGTAAGACTTTAGAGCCTTGACTCGCCATTTCCAACATTTCTTCCAAAGTTAAACGCGGGATATGACGAGCTTTATGTTCAATACGTGGATCTGTGGTATAAACCCCATCCACGTCTGTGTAAATCTGGCATTCATCCGCCTTTAAAGCCACTGCCAACGCCACACCTGTAGTATCAGATCCGCCACGACCTAAAGTCGTTACACTGCCATCTTCAGTGACGCCTTGGAAACCTGCTACGACTACTACCTTACCCTCAGCTAAATCACGACGCATCGGTACATCATCAATCGCCATAATTCGTGCTTTAGAATGGGCATTGTCGGTTAGAATACGTACTTGAGCACCGGTATAAGAACGCGCAGGTTGACCTTTTTGCTCTAAAGCTAAAGCCAAAAGACCAATCGTTACCTGCTCTCCCGTTGCCAAGATCACGTCTTTCTCACGCTCAGAACCACGAGAATTCACCGCATTAATAAGCCCTACTAAGCGATTAGTCTCCCCCGACATAGCCGATACCACTACGACTACATCATGGCCTTGCTGACGCCATTTAATCACCCGATCCGCTACTGCGGCTATACGTTCGGGACTACCTACCGAAGTACCACCATACTTCTGCACGATTAATGCCATTTAACTACACCTACCCTTGTGCTATGTCACCATAGCGTTTTAATGCAAAATTCTATCCGAGTTGTGCGGCAACCCATGCTTTTACCGAAGCTAATGCTTGTTCTAAAGCTGCTGGATTAGTGCCACCAGCACGCGCCATGTCTGGACGACCGCCGCCTTTACCACCCACTTGGCTAGCAACATGATTGACTAAATCACCTGCTTTAATCAGCTTAGTCTCGCCTGCCGTAACACCTGCAATCAAGCCAACCTTACCGCCTTGTACAGAAGCTAATACAATCGCTGCTTTACCTAATTTATTTTTAAGCTGGTCTAAAGTATCCATCAGTGCTTTGGAGTCAACATCACCCAAATTCACCGCTAGTACCTTGAGATCACCTACCACCTCGGCTTGATCTATCAGGCTATTACCGGCTTGTGAAGCTAATTTACCTTTTAATTGATCCAGCTCTTTTTCTAGGGTGCGGTTTTTAGCCACCAATGCTTCCGCTTTCTCAGGAACATCATTACTAGAAGATTTTAATAGGCGTGCCACTTGATCAAGACGGTTTACGGTATCATTGAGCCAAGCAAGCGCATTAGCACCGGTTACTGCCTCAATACGACGAATTCCCGCCGCGACACCGCTTTCGCTCACGATTTTAAACAAGCCAATATCACCTGTGCGATTGACGTGACAGCCACCACAAAGCTCAGTAGAAAAACCAATTTGCAGCACACGCACTTCCGAGCCGTATTTCTCGCCAAATAGCGCCATCGCCCCCGCTTCCAGCGCTTTTTCCATACTCATCACCTGAGCAGAGGTAGCCTTATTGCGGCGAATTTCGCTATTAACAAGCGCTTCAACCTCAGCGATTTGAGCAGCCGTGACAGGTTCAGGTTGTGAGAAGTCAAAACGTAAGTGTTCGGCCGTTACCAATGAGCCTTTTTGCTCGACATGAGTACCCAGTACTTGACGTAATGCTGCATGCATTAAATGGGTAGCCGAGTGATTGAGAATAATGGCTTGACGGCGCTCTTGATCGACTTCAGCTTGTACCGTATCGCCTAGTGATAGGTTACCCGATTCCAATACACCGTCATGAATAAAGGTACTACCCTGCTTTTGCGTATCGTGTACTTTGAAAGCGCTTGCACCTAAGCGCAAATAGCCTTGGTCACCAATTTGACCACCGGACTCAGCATAAAAGGGCGTATTACTCAGAACAATCTGACCGTGCTGACCTGCATTCAATTGTTGAACCGCATTGCCCTCATGGAATAAGGCAACAATAGTAGCTGGCTCGGCTAACTCATCATAGCCATGAAAATCAGTAGCGCCACTGACATCCAACTTACCCGCCATATCGACTTTAAACTTACCCGCTTCGCGTGATTTATTCCGTTGCTCGTCTAAAGCACGTTCAAAACCAGCCTCATCTACTTTAAGCTCACGTTCGCGTGCAATATCAGCGGTCAAATCTAGCGGGAAGCCATAGGTATCATAGAGTCTAAACGCGGTTTCACCATCAATAGTATCGCCCGCTTTTAAACCCTCAATTGCCTCACTAATCAAGCGCATACCATTAGCTAAGGTTTTAGCGAATAGCTCTTCTTCACGTTTAAGCACAGCTTCTACTTGTGTTTGAGCTTTAGCTAGTTCGGGATAGGCTTGCCCCATTTGCTCCACTAGAGTAGAGACAATTTTATAGAAGAATAAGGTATCTAATCCTAATTTATGACCATGACGAATGGCACGACGAATAATACGGCGTAAAACATAGCCACGCCCTTCATTATCCGGCAATACGCCATCGACAATCATAAAGGAACAAGAACGAATATGATCAGCAATGACTCGTAAAGACGGATTGTCTAGGTCGGTTGTCATACCTGCTAATGCAGCAATTTTACCAATCAGTGCTTGGAAGGTATCGATTTCATAGTTGCTATGTACACCCTGCAAAATGGCACATAGACGCTCTAGCCCCATCCCCGTATCCACTGAGGGCTTAGGTAGTGGTGTCATTACGCCATCAGCAGAACGCTCGAACTGCATGAAAACCACATTCCAGATTTCAATATAGCGATCACCATCCTCCTCTGGTGAACCTGGAGGGCCACCCCAAATATGTTCGCCGTGATCATAGAAAATTTCGGTACAAGGGCCACAAGGTCCAGTATCACCCATTTGCCAGAAGTTATCGGAAGCGTAACGTGAACCCTTATTATCACCGATGCGTGAAATACGTTGTGGGTCTACGCCGATTTCATTCACCCAAATGTCATAAGCCTCTTGGTCTTCGGCATAAACCGTCACCCATAATTTAGCTTTAGGTAACTGAATCACATTGGTTAAAAAATCCCATGCATAATGAATCGCATCACGCTTGAAATAATCACCAAAGCTAAAATTACCTAACATCTCAAAGAAGGTGTGATGACGTGCGGTATAGCCAACATTTTCCAAGTCATTGTGCTTGCCACCTGCGCGAACACAACGCTGTGCCGTCGTGGCACGCGAATAAGGACGCTTATCAATGCCTAAAAATACATCCTTAAACTGCACCATTCCCGAATTGGTAAACAGTAATGTAGGATCATTACCCGGAACCAATGAACTAGAAGGTACAATGGTATGTCCCCTATCCGCAAAGAAGCTTAGAAACTTCTGTCTTACCTCAGCACTTTTCATGGAAAACCGCATTTATTGAATCTAAATTAAAACCACGCCCCGCCAAAAATCGTGACTGGCGAGCGCGTTCCTTAAAATCGTTGGGGAGATGCTCTCCAAACTTTCGAGCACGCAACTCAGAAGCTACTTGAGTCCAATCAATGGCTTCATCGGTTTCTACTTGAACGAGCGCTGCTTTAGCTAACTCATCAGGAATACCTTTTTCGCGTAACCCGTATAAAATCTTTAATGGCCCTTGTCCTCGGTTTACCAAAGAACGAGCGTAACTTTGCGCAAAGCGCTCATTACTTAAATAACCACTGCGCTCTAGCTCAGCAAAAACCCGCTCTAAGTCGTCCGTAGTTAAATCGGCATAACGTTGCCGTAATTTACGTGTTAATTCAACACTTGAATGATCACGTACCGCTAATAAATTTACCGCCGTGTGGTAAGCACGGCGGTAAACAGTATCACTTTGTGCAGTCATGGGGCGTTCTCTTAGGAACGTGGTTGAAGATTAATCCTCAACCAAGACATCCTCATCATCGTGGTCAAAACTTTCCTCGCCTGAGCCACTCGAACTTACGGCTTTGGAGAGTAAATCATTCCGCACTGATTGTTCAATCTCTGCGGCGAGTTCTGCATGATCTTTTAAGTATTGGCGGGCATTATCCTTACCTTGACCAATCTTTTCACCTTTATAACTATACCAAGCACCCGCTTTAGCAACATAGCCTTGCTTGACACCTAGCTCAATCAACTCACCTAACTTAGAAACCCCTTCGCCGTATAAAATCTCAAATTCGGCCTCCTTGAAAGGGGGCGCCATTTTGTTTTTAACGACCTTAACGCGCGTTTCATTACCGATAATTTCATCGCCCTTTTTAATCGCACCAATACGACGAATATCCATCCGTACTGAAGCATAAAACTTGAGTGCATTACCGCCCGTAGTGGTTTCAGGGCTACCAAACATCACGCCAATTTTCATCCGAATCTGGTTGATGAAAATCACCAAAGTATTAGAGCGTTTGATATTGCCTGTGAGTTTACGTAAGGCTTGTGACATTAGACGAGCTTGCAAACCCATATGAGAATCACCCATATCACCTTCAATTTCAGCTTTAGGGGTTAAGGCAGCTACCGAGTCAACAATCACAATATCCACTGCATTAGAACGTACCAACATATCGGTAATTTCTAAGGCTTGCTCTCCCGTATCCGGTTGAGATACCAAAAGATCATCGACATTTACACCCAATTTTTGTGCATAAATGGGGTCGAGTGCATGCTCAGCATCTACGAAAGCCGCTGTACCACCTTTCTTTTGGCACTCAGCAATCACCTGTAAAGCTAAAGTGGTTTTACCGGAGGATTCAGGGCCAAAAATCTCCACAATACGACCGCGTGGTAGCCCACCAATGCCTAATGCCACGTCTAAAGTAATCGATCCCGTTGAAATCACTTCGACATCGCGTGCAGCACTATTATCCCCCATGCGCATCACCGCGCCCTTACCAAATTGGCGTTCAATTTGACCTAAAGCGGCGGCTAATGCTTTCTTTTTGTTCTCATCCATGCAGATGACTCCTGCTATTGTTTAAGCGAATTTAAGAGGGTTAATTATCGCATACTTAGGGTTAATAAGCACACAAAAACACCTTAATAAAAGGTCATTCGATACTTATTTAACTATTTAAAAAACCTCGGATTTTTTCCACCATTTCTACTGGAAAGGGCAGCTCTAACCAACGTTCTAAACAGCGCACTCCATACCCTAAAATGACGTTTCCTTGAGCCGCTTGATAGTACGCACCTGAAGTCTGTTTGCCCCAATGCTCATACTTGAGTACCAAGCGGTTCGTGGTGAAGTCATCAATATACACGCGGGTAGTGGTCTGTTGATGACCATCCATTAAAAGATCTAAACAGTCGACGTGATTAGTTAAAATTCGCAGTTCTGCATTTAAAATACCTGCCACTATCGGTCGTAAAGTCTCCAGACTCAACTCGGCTTGCCAACGCCCAAATTCATGAATGGTTAAATAGTCTGTTGTGGGCAACGCTTGATGAGTAAAATTGCGCTCCAACCATATAGGAGCAGGCTCGCTAGAGGGTTGATCAGGATTAGGTGCTGTAGTTGCTGGTTCTAAGACCCTAGGCTCGGTCTGGGTACTTGTCTGAACTTGAGTCTCATGAGCGACACTAGCTACAGCTACTCTAGGGCTGGGTGCATCAAACACAGGTTCTGGAGGTGTAGAAACTGATTCAACTAGCACTTCAGGTAGACTACTCACTACTGGATCAGCAACGACTACCGGAGCAGCGTGTATTAGCACACTACCCTCCTGCACTAAGCTCACCACCTCACTAACTGCATCCTTGCTTCCCTTCATCTGATCAACAATAACATTAGGTTGCTCTACACCCTTGAACTCCTCTGTAGCTGCTGCTGGTGCTGGTGCTGGTGCACTAGGCAGCTCATTATTAGCTGGCAACAGATTTGCTGTATTGATCTTCGTATCTGTCGTATCTAAAGAGTCATTGTTCTGCGCCTGATCTTTCGACTCCAATACTAATTCAGGCTCAGGCTCAGGCTCAGGCTCAGGCTCAGGCTCAGGCTGATTATTATCAACTACTGCGCCCCAAACGGGTGCTTGTTTATACTCTCCGATGAATAAAGTATTGACGCTTTGCCCATAAGCTAAAGGCAGTAAGGCAGCAACCCCCTTATTAATCGGTATATCCTCCATACCTACCAATTGCACGCGTAAATCTGCCCGTGTTTTTTGCTGATTTAGCAGATAGGTATTGATTAACTCAAACGTATAGCCCGACCAATAGTCCTGTTTAGTACCCAATAACGCACTCGCCGGTACGATGGATAACCACCACACTAATTGAGGCAGATGTTGCGTGAGATACACCACACTTAAGATTTGATCGGTGGTCTGTGTGGGATTAGGACTGGCTTCATTAGCACTTAAAGCGCCATAAATCACACCCTCAATAGGAGCGGCATAATCCTGCTCAATCTGCTGTACTGTTGCTAAGACCGCCGCTTCACGCGTTACATCACAAGCATAATACTGCACTTTTACACCGGCTTGCTGACAGTGATGTAACACACGCTGCATGGTGACATTGTTAGCTAAGGCATCCCGTCCTACCAGCGCCAAACTAACTCCGGTTTGTTGAGCAAGGGTTGCCGCATAAATAGTGACCAAGGGCGATTGCACCCCTAATACCATTAATACTGATGAGGGTCTAAGCGGCAAAGCTGGTGGTGCTTTAGGTAACTCATGGTGCAGGGGACTCAGTTGATAATACGCATCGTGGCGTTTAGCGAGGGTCTGGAAAGATTGCGGAGCTTGTAGAGTACTGAGTACTAAATCACCCCATGTACCTAAGGCGGTAGTACTATCACAATCAATCAGAGTAGCCTTGCTATGTGGGTATTGAGTAGACCATTGGGCTAATACACTGCGCCAGCCCACCTGCTCCAAATGTTGAGTGCTACTGGGATCTAAACCAAATTGACCATCACTAAATTGCGCGACTAATAAACGTTCTGGCTGATAATGTTGCAAACTATTCAATAAGGTATAGAGGCGGGTCACGGCTTGGCGTATTTCTGTTTCCTCTGCTCCTACCGTCAATAAACGCGGTAATACCACTAGCACCATCTGCGGCTGAGATTCGCGGAGAAATAAAGGTTGAATACGTAATGTTTTATAAGACACTGCACTCACTTTAAGAGCGCTACCTTTTAATTTGCCTGATAATACTTGCCCTAACTCAATATCTTCACGCTCACATACAATCATGAGTTGAGCACGCGCTAAATGGGCGGGTGTAAGCACAGGTTTAACACAAGGAATAGCTTGTAAACGGTAATACATCGATGAATTATCCTGTGTTGAGCGGGTGGACTGAGTGGCATACATAAGTATTAACCTGCATCTAAATTAAGGTGGTGGCTTATATTTACTTATAAATCTCATAAATAATTTTAATTCATAAAGCTATGCTATAACCTATGAACTTACAGACTGGAGGTAGGATGATCTGATCAGCGCAATGAGATTGACGATTTACTCGATAAAGAGTACAACCGCCTACACTTCAAACAACGCATGATAATAATCAATCCAATCAGTCATGACTAAAACACATCCTTTAAGTGCCATGCTGTTATCAGCCTTTTTACCGGGCTTAGGTCAGTGGTATAACGGTCAACTCACCAAAGCTATTTACCTAATGCTGATTTATATTTTTCTGTTTCCGGCTGCTTTTGTAGGCATTATCCACTTTATGAATCCTGATATACGCATGGATGGTTTATTACTCTGGGTGTTAGCCATGTTAGTGTTATGGCTGTATGCCGTATTGGGCGCTGGTTGGGTGGCGTGGCGTGGTGCTACGTTTGAATATAGTTGGCAAAATAGCGGCGTTTATCTCGGACTTTTAGTCATTGCTTATGTAGT
The DNA here is from genome assembly GCF_016711335.1 of Thiofilum sp. Lineage (NCBI taxonomy): Bacteria > Pseudomonadati > Pseudomonadota > Gammaproteobacteria > Thiotrichales > Thiofilaceae > Thiofilum > Thiofilum sp. Next base: position 1,993,396 of record NZ_JADJTF010000001.1, on the reverse strand, counting down.
GTTAATTCCACTCACTAAATTTTATGTGCGCCACTATTATGTAGAGTCGTTTCGCGTCCCCTCAGAAAGCATGGAACCTAATATCTACGCAGGTGATATGTTGTTTGCTAATAAACGCTATAACTGCGGCGGTTGCCAAACTAAAGTAGCACGTGGCGATGTAGTCATTTTTATCTATCCTAATGATCGTACTCAATTTTTTATTAAGCGCGTGATTGCCCTGCCTGGGGATCAAGTGGTAATTAAAAATGCCGATATTAGTATTAATAATAAAAGTCTACTCAAAACCTTAAATGCTGATAGCACTGGACAAACACTCACCATCGAAGAGCAATTTGACACTCATAGTTGGACTGTAGTGTGGCGCGATAAACCCAACCTTCCCCCGCAAGTCAATTTTAAAGTCCCTGCTGGGCAAGTGTTTGTACTAGGTGATAATCGCTCCTCTAGTAATGACTCACGTTTTTTTGGCACAGTGCCTTTGCGCGATGTGGTAGGTAAAGCGGATTTAATTTGGATGTCGATTAATCTGAAAGAGCGCCAACTGAATTGGGAACGGATTGGACATAGGATTCAATAACGATGGCAAACTTTACCACACACATTTCCTATGCGGCGGCCGCGTCTGGTTTACTTTCAGTCTTATGTTTACAAGTAGGTTTTGTGACGCCTAATGAAGCACTATTTCTAGCCTTTCTAGGTACATTAGGGGGCATTTTACCGGATGTTGATCTGCAACATTCTTATCCGAGTAGCATCATGTTTTCGCTCTTGGGCATTGCGATGGCATTTGCGGTCATTTTTACGATGGATCGGGATCTGTCTATTTTAGAAATGTGGTTTGTGGGCTTGTGTGTGTTTACCGCGATTCGTTATCCAGTTTGGGTAGTATTTCATCAATACACCACACACCGTGGTTCGATTCATTCGCTCATAGCAGCGTTATTTGCTACCTTCGTCGTTACCTCTGTTGCCCATTATTGGTTAGGTAAGAATGCTTTTGTGGCGTGGTTACTAGGCCTATTTGTATTTTTAGGCTTTATTTTACACTTAGTATTAGATGAACTGTATAGCGTGGACTTTTCTAATCGACGTATTAAGCGCTCTTTTGGCACTGCCTTAAAGCTACTAGACCGCAACAAACCGCTTAAGTCCGGCATAATGATTATCGCTACTGCATTAGCGTGGTATAGCACACCGAGTGCGCAACAATTCTGGGATACCTTGATAAGTCGGGAAACCTATCAAATCATTGGGGCACGTTTTCTTCCTCAAGAAATACAGGCCCCAACGACTAACAATAACGACTTAAAAACTAATCGTTAAAACGACGTTTGCGTGGAGCATCGCCACTCACACGACGCTCACCTGTGCGCTCTTTAGGACGGCTACTACGTTCGCGCCCTTCAAAGCTTCCACGCTCAGGACGATCACTACGCTCAAAGCGTTCACTGCGGCTGTCACGTTCAGAGCGCTCACGACTTTCAAAGCTGCCACGCTCGCGTTCCGGGCGATCACCGCTACGTTCACGACCTTCAAAACTGCCGCGTTCACGCTCAGGACGATCACCGCGCTCTTCAAAACGCCGACCTGTGCCAGAAGAACCACGACTAGCTGGTGCTCCCGCATCAGCAGTAATCTCCAGCTTACGCCCGCAAACACGTACTTTTTTCAGATGCATAAACGCATCTTTACTTAAGCCTTGAGGTAGGTCTACCAAGCTAAAGGTATTACGAATATCAAGATTTTGAATATTCTGACTATCCATATCTAGCTCATTCGCAATAGCACCCACGATATGCTTAGGCTGGACACCATGCTCACGACCTACTTCAATACGGTAACGCACCATATCGGCTGAAGGGGTACGCGCTCGGCTACTACGCTCAAAACGATCATCACGGTCGGAACGCTCGCCCCGCTCACTACGTTCAAAGCGTTCCCCTCTATCACCACCGCGCTCAAAACGGTCACCACGCTCAGCACGACCACGTTCGCGTTCACGACGCTCTGGCTCGGCGGGAATATCTTGAATATCGGGCTGGAGTGGTTGCTCTTTTTGCACCCAGTAAGCTAAAGCGGCGGCTAAATCCTCATGAGATAAGCTCGTTTCTTCGGCCACGTTACTGAGTAATTCTTTAAAGAAATCTAAGCCTTCTGCTTGGGTCATTTCTATTAAAGACTTTTTAAATTGCTCAATGCGACGATCAACAATCTCACTCTTAGTCGGTAACTGCATCAGCGTTACTTTTTGGCGGGTGGCTTGTTCAATAGCACGCAACATACGCGTTTCACGCGGGGCTACGAATAAAATCGCCTCACCTTTACGTCCTGCACGTCCGGTACGACCAATCCGATGCACATACGACTCAATGTCGTGCGGAATATCATAATTCACCACATGGCTAATGCGTGGTACATCTAAACCACGAGCCGCCACATCGGTAGCAATTAAAATATCCAGTTTGCCCTGACGTAAATTTTCGACGGTTTTTTCGCGTTGTTGCTGATTCATATCGCCATTTAAGGCGGCACTGGCAAAACCGCGTGCTGCTAAACGATCTGCTAGCTCTTCAGTACTAATCTTGGTACGCACGAAAATAATCATGCCGTCAAAATCAGTCACCTCTAGAATACGCGTTAACGCATCTAACTTATTAATCCCACGCACGATCCAGTAGTGTTGGCTAATTGCCTCCACTGTAGTGGTCTTAGCCGCAATTTTAATTTCTTCGGGATCATGGAGATGCTTTAAGGCAATACGGCGAATTTGCTCTGGCATGGTCGCCGAGAATAACGCTACTTGGCGCGTTTCGGGCGTATGCTTTAAGATCTCATCCACATCATCAATAAAGCCCATACGTAACATTTCGTCGGCTTCATCGAGTACCAGTGCTTTTAAATGCGATAAATCCAAAGTACCGCGCGATAAGTGATCTAGGATACGTCCGGGAGTCCCTACTACCACTTGTACACCGCGTTTGAGCATACGTAATTGCGTGCCCATCCCCTGCCCACCGTAAATGGGGAGGATATGAAAATCTTCTAAATGATGACCATACTTCTGCATGGCCTCAGAAACTTGTATCGCCAACTCGCGTGTCGGCGTTAAGACTAATAATTGTGTTTGACTAGAGCGCGGATCAATCCGGCTCAATAACGGCAAAGCAAAAGCTGCCGTTTTTCCCGTGCCCGTTTGGGCTTGACCTAATAAATCACGTCCCGCTAACAACGGCGGAATACTGGCAGCTTGAATCGCTGAAGGAGTTTCATAACCCACTTCTTTAATCGCGGTTAAAATCGCGGGGGCTAGCTCAAACTGCTCAAACGTGATGGGTTGGTCATTGGTAGGTAAAATATCTGACATGTAACGTGTGCCTGCAAAAGCAAATTAGATTAGGGACTAGCAACAGGAGGTGTCCCATGCTGGTAATTAAGTCGGGTGGCATACTCTACGTGCATTTCCGTCTTGATTGCAAGCATATGACACAACTTATTGTGCAGTGCAAGAATAATAAACTCAATAACCCTTAAATGGCTTAAATAAGTTAATGACTACTACACTGGAACGAACTAAATACCCTTAAGATTGTACTGCTTTAAAAGCAGCATCTAAGGTGCGCCAAGTATTGACAAAATGGCAAAATAAATCAGCCGTTTTTTCGACATCATACACCGCAGAATGCGCCTGTGAAGCGTCCCACCCCATGCCCGCCGCCTGTGCAATGCGAGCTAATACGGTTTGCCCATACATTACCGCACCTAATGTCACGGTATCTAGCGTACTAAAGGGATGGAAAGGATTGCGCTTACTATCTACACGATGCGCGGCTGATTGCACAAAACCGAGATCAAAAGGCGCATTATGCCCCACCAAAATAGCTCGATTGCATTGATTGAGTTTGACTTCTTTACGTACTAGGCGAAAAAACTCTTCCATAGCTTGTTCTTCAGGCACGGCTAAACGTAAAGGACTAAAAGGCTTAATACCGTTTACTTCTAATGATTTAGGGTCCAAATTAGCATTAGGGAAAGGCTCAATATGCCAGTTATAAGTACGATAGCGACGTAATTCACCTTTTTCGTCGATACGCAAAACAACCATTGCTAATTCAAGCAAGGCATCACGGCGATTATCGAAGCCGCCAGTTTCTACATCCACTACAATGGGTAAAAAACCGCGAAAACGACCACCAATGGGTACAATATCTATTTCTGAAGTCATGGCGCAAAAGCTTACCGGATAAAGTTAAAAATAAATAGTATGACTTTTATTTTTAAACTTTTAATTATGTATTTGTGAACTAAAGACCAAATAGACACTATTACTATTCTCATAGCCAATAATTAGCCTTTATACCAAGGGAGCCTGTATCAATGGATGCAAGTGTATGCCTGACTTTGTTGCAAGTGCAACAATAAATACTCAATTTTTACTATTTTACTCTGCAAAATCAGCGCGACTAGCTTGAAATGATTAATTTATAATCTAATGGGCTGTCTCAGGCTCTGGTTCAATGGCAGCAAACTGTATACCTAATGAGCGTAAAGCACTTTTACCCCTCAGGGTTAAATCAGTAATGAAAGCACCTTGTTGACATAAATCCAATACATAGCCGCGCAATGCATATTCCGTTCCCCAAGCGTGTTCTTTAACCACTACTTTAATAGGCAGATCTAAACGCAATAATGCACTGGTGAGCGCTACATCATAGAGAGTCTGATAGACTAACGCGCCATCGTGATCGGGATGGAGATAAAAATTAGCGGTACACATCACCGTATTTGTACTGCCATTGGCATTCACAATACTATCAGTCCAGATTTTTTGGTGTGGAATAATGATCAAATTATCATCTTGCGTGACTAACTCAACGGAGCGCGTATTGACTCGTGTCACCTCACCATAATGCCCATCTAGGGCTATCCAATCGCCGGGGCGATACGGTCTTTCATACAATGTCACAAGACCTGCGATCAAACTACTCACATAATCTTTAAATGCAAACCCAATCGCAACCGCTAAGGCGCCTAACATTGCCATTACATTTTCAACCGTGGGAGTAATAAACTTAGGAATAATAAGGACTAAAGCCTCAATAATAACAACCAAGCGAATAATAGGTAAGGCACTTAAAAAGCGTAAACGCCAACGATTAGAAACCTTCTGAGCTAAGTAATGAATAACATACTGACTGACTTTAATAATTGCCCACGCTATTAATATAATAAGCAGTGCAATCGCTATATTTTCTAAGGTTAGTTTTTGCAATAGGCTTTTTTCACTCAACTTAATCACCTCGCCTTAAGATAATCCTTGGCTATTAAAAGGTATCCACGGCATAATTTAAATTCTGCAAAAATAATCTAATCTGCGGATAACCTTGTGGTGTTACATACCAAAACTCTTTAGCAGTCCTTTGCACTAAGTCATATTGCTCTAATAGCACTAAAATAGAGCTAATCTGGGTCGGTGGTAGCGGCACTAGCTGGGTGAGTAATTTAAAATCCAGCCCCGCATGTAAGAGTAAGGTATGTAAAATCATCGCCTCAGCATGACTAGCATTAGTGGGCAATGTAGGCCATTGCAACTCAAACCACGGCTGTACCCAAAAGGTATCATCATGTGCCTCTACGCTCGTATCACTTTGATCGGGTTCATCGCGTAAACTACAACGTAGTAGGGACAAAGCAACCCCGATATTGCCACGACTATAAGCCGTCAGATGAGCCAAAAAAGCACTGACCTTATCTTCTTCTTTATCTTCTTGCTCGGTTTCAGCATTGGTTTTTGTAGAGGGCTTAATCACCCATTGTTGGGTTTTAGCCTCGCGCAATTTTAAGTGCTGTTGTTTAAAAGAGTGTTCGAGATAGTGAGTGATCTTAGCCGCATCAAAGGCTTGCAAGGTCAAGGTAATCGGCGTGCGTCCCTGCCATACATAGCGTAAAAACATCCACGCCCAGCTATCACAGCCTATTAATCCCTGACCATAATCACCTGAATAGGCAGCATTTAGAAAATGCCGGACTAATTTTAATCCTTGTGGATGCCGCAAATAACAATCTTCTAAAGCGGGCAAAACCCAAGGTTTCTGATTAGCTTTTAATTGCTCCAGCCATGATAAATCGCCTGCAAGAATCTGCTCAGGGCTAGGCGGCTGAATAATATCCCAACCCTGTTGACTAGCCCAAGCGCTCAGCAAAGTTTGCTGCTCAATAAAGGGTGGTAATACCACCACCACGACTGAACGCTCGTTGGGGTTGGCTAACCAGTCAGTAATACGACACTGTAAAGTATGGCTGGCATTATTCCAATCAATGGCAGGAACTAAACGCTCTAGCTCTGCTGTGGGCAAAGCTTCAAGGGGAGTATCCTCCTCAAAGCGTGAGCTATCATGCAGCTTAAAGGGGGTCGTTAAGCGCTTCAGTACGGATACCCACGTATTGACATGTTGCAGCACGGCAGCGGAAGGAACCTGATAGTCAGTATAATAAACATAATCCCATAAAGGGGGTGAGTTGGGGTCTAATTGACTCATCTTGCTGATTACCCAAGGGATAGCTAAGCTCTGTCAATCTACACTCTGTTCTACTAGGCTAGGAGTAAAAACCTTGTGACGAATACGACTGGATTGACTTAAAATGAGTGGTCACCTTAACATGGTTTAGGCGCTTTAAACACTAGATCTTTTAAGCTTACCTGCTCAATGACTGAGTTAAGTTTTATCATTAGGCTTCTAATACTATTGCTCAAAATAAGGATTACAGTGTGCTTAAATTTCTACCCGGCATTTTATTATTACAAATCGTAACTGTAGCACTGGTACTCCTCACTCCAGCCAATCCTCAGGGGTGGGAATGGTTACGGGTACTGCTTCCCATGTTAGTCGTCGGTGTTCTTACTGCTTTTTGGTTTAATGCGGTAGAGGGACATCATCATAAAGATGAAATTATGCGCCTCAAAGAGCAACACGCTGAGGAACGTGAGCGTCTAAGAGTTAATGCTGAACGCGCCAAAACCCGTGCTGTTAAAGATACTCAAAAAGAGATCACTAAAGAAATGAGTCGTGAGCTAACTCGCAGTTCTGCTAGAGCTAATTTTAAAGTTGGGGTAGCGGTCGCAGGAGTAGCCAGTTTTGGTGCTTTTTTATTAATGACTCAGTTCTTGACTTTGGGGGTTATGCTGTTGGCAACCGCAGGCGGTACAGCAGGCGGCTATGTATTACGTATGCGCCACGAAAAACAGCGCCTCGCTAAAGAAAACGAAGCGGCTGTACTACTGACTGAACAGCCTAAAACCGTACTTTTACCTAAAAACCGCACCAGTAACTCTAATGCTTAAAAATGCTTAAAGCAGTGACTCTAATACTGCCGCACAAGGTTCAGTAATTTTTAATTGTGCTAAGTCATCGGCTCGCGTCCAGCCCGGATTAATTAAGGCAATAGGCTTATTCAGCTCCTTTGCCTTGACACAAAAACGATAACCGGAATAGACCTTAAGCGAACTACCGATCACCACTAAAGCATCCGCTTGTTCTAATGCCTGCATACAGGTCTCAACCCTTGCGCTAGGAACAGTGCCACCGAAAAACACCACGTCGGGCATTAAATCTCCACCACAAACCGCGCAATAAGGGGGCTTAAATTGCTCGATAATCTCACCTTCCACATTAGCATCACCATCGGGGCGAGTCTCAGCCACTAACTCTGCAAAATGGGGATTGGCTTCATACATAATTTTTTGTAACTCAGCTCGACTGCTTAATGTGCCACAACTTAAACATACTACACGGCTCAGATTACCATGTAGATCTACCACCTTTTGACTACCGGCTCGCTGATGCAAATTATCAACATTTTGGCTGATTAATAGCTCAATCTGACCCCGCCGCTCTAATTCCGCTAAGGCAAAATGTGCAGGGTTGGGTTCGGCTAAAGCCACTGTCGACCAACCTAATAACGATCTTGCCCAATAGCGCCGACGTACATAGGCACTTTGAATAAACTCTTGATGTTGAATAGGTTTTGAGCGTTGCCACTCACCTTTTTCATCTCGATAAGTCGGAATGCCCGACGATAGACTCACTCCCGCTCCAGTGAGCACCACCCATTTAGGATGTTTGGTGATAAAGTGATTTAAAATCAACGCTATTCCTTTAACTACTGCTAACTAAATAATCACTTAAAAGTGATCGTGTATTCTAATAAACTAAAGCCAAAAGCTAACATTAATACTTAATTAATTTGCAACCCGTATGATACCCAAACTATGTAAGGTATACCTCACTCGCTATAACACTATTATAACTACTTGAGCTTAGGGGCAACTATGTTTAATCCAACCTACTCACAACAACTCCAAGCCTCGATTGAGCAGGCTATTAATGACTTAATGGCACAATCTAGAGCAAATACCCACAGTATTCTGGAGCGCCAAACTAGAATTCAACAATTTAAACAAGACATTAATTCCCTAGTTGCACCTGCTTCTGAGGGGGAGGTAGAAGCAGCCGATTCGCCCGCCACACTCGAACAAGCCCGTGCTACTGCCGTACAACAAGACTGCCAGACCTTAGTGACCTCGATTGATACGATTAGTGATCATATCAGCCAAAAAAATACTAAAGCCGCATTGGACTTAATCCAACCCTTGCTCACACGCGGCCAGCTCCTTAATGCTCGCGTGCATTATGTGTATGAATTAGAGCTACTACTTAATGATTTTGAGCAAGAAAAGCAGGTGCGTTCGCGCTTACAAAAAATTGCGGCGGCACTTGATCTGCCGGTAAGTGCATTAACACCAGCCACTCCAGTCACTGAGACTCCAGTCGCTGAAAGTCAGGTCACTGAAACTTCAGTCGCTGAGGCTTCAGCCACTGCTGACAGTGTTGAGACAGACACAGGCACTACTGCTCCTAATGTCGCAAGCGCAACAGCTCCAGCCACACTAGAGGAAAGCGAAAACGTTAGCACTGACCTTGTAGTTGATGACACCACCAGTGAAGATGCGCCAGAAGCAGCCTATGTTGCAACGATGGATGAAACGGTTGAGGAGCCAACTGTAGCCGAGGTTGAAGCCCAACCACTTAGTGAGAGCACCTTACCAGAGCTAGAAGCACTGCTTAAGATAGAGCCAAAAACCCCCATCAATGACACTCCTATCGAAAAATTAGATTTTAATAAGTTTGGTACTACAGACATTAGTTCTCAAGCTAAGCATTTGGATTTTATGCTGAATCCTCCTAGCTCATTTGATTTAGATGAAGAGGTGTTAAGTGGTAAATCGCTGCAAGATGATTTAGATACTCTGCTGATGGAAGCGGAGCTATTAGAAAAACAAGCCAATCTCAAAAAAGCACTTTCAGAACCTGAAACCAGTCTATTCAGTACTAAATACCCTTTTAAATAAGCACTTAACATTCCTCGGTGGCTAAGCTCTATCGGGCTTAGCCTACAGCACTAAGCTTGCCCTCACTGCACTTGCAGCCTCATTAGCTGCATTTTAGCCTTGCATTCAGTTGGTTATAGGTTACTATTTCATCAGCAACTTGCGAATCTTCCTGTAACCCTCTGACCTCAAAGGTTTTATATGCTCAATAACTACTTGAAAACCAGTAGTATACTGCTATTGGCTGGATTACTTAGCGCTTGTGCCACCACCCCACCTACAGACACCTCTACGGATGCGGCTAATCTACAAACGGCTTATCTGAAAGCGGTCAAAGATGCTGCACGTAGTGACCCTGCACGCATTAGTTCTAATTTGATTGCTATCACCCCGTATAACTCAGCAATCACTTGGAAAAAGGCGGCTAAAACGCCCGATAAAGTGCTGATGGTGACGTGGACTAACTACGATGGTTACGATAAAGACATAGGCAAAACCATTCCGATCACGCGTGAAGTCTGGGTAACTGCTGTACCGGAATTGCAAAACTTTTGTAAAGGTATAGCGAATGTTGATCTACGTCTCAAGCAGGCATTAGGCTTACCGCCCGATGGTAATAAGACTAAATTTGTTGAGTTTTGGGTGAATCCGGTTGATTTATTCCGCCCCGCGCCTGATCCTGAAATCACTGATACGGTAGCCGAACTAGAGTTCCGCCCCCCTAATCGCAATTACACCTTAAGCCCCGCCTATATTAAGTGGTTTAACTCGCTTAAGGATAGTTCGTATGGTGACAAAGGCTATCCTTGGACGCGTTTAGGTTATACCTATGATTGGGGTAAGCCGAATAATCCGATTGGCTTTAGTGAGTTTGTGATTAATAAAGGCGCAAAGGTAGAAGTGAAATCGGTTAAAACCACTGCTGATTATTGCAAGCCTTAAAAACCTATCCGTACTGTAGGGGTAGACCTAAGTGTCTACCCTTTCGTGCCAAATTCTTAGCTATGGATTTGCGCAGACATTGAGCCTAATACACCTCTGTACACGACAAAACCACTAACTTATTGATTTAGCATGTTTGTCATGGAGATGGTGAAAGTCCACCGCTCCTATGTTTTACTCTCTAGTTACCACACAGGAGAGCAAAATGGATCTGAGCGATGGACTACGTGACAGTTTAAAAGCCCACTTGAGTTGGGGCAAGCCCCGTTTGGATTGTTTTGTGGGAATGCTGCAGGCCTTGCTGAGTGCGCGACAAATGAATTTGGCGTTGTTGGCGGTACACATAGATTCTGACACCGACATTGGTTCCCGCTATCGACGGATGCAACGCTTTTTTAGCCAAGTGTTCTTTAATTACAATGACATTGCCCATTTTCTTATGGGAATGTTCGCCTTTAGTGGTCAACAATACTACCTCACACTCGACAGAACCAACTGGAAATGGGGCAAATCCAACCTCAATCTCCTGACTTTGGCGGTTGTTTACCAAGGTGCGGCTATCCCCGTTTACTGGATGGTGTTGAACAAACGCGGTAATTCTAACCAACGTGAACGTATTGCCCTGCTGCAACGATTTATCAGCCAATTCGGGCGCAACAACATCTTGGGTGTGTTGGCTGACCGTGAGTTTATTGGTGGTCAATGGTGGAAGTGGTTGTCTTCCAAAGAGATTCCCTACTTGATTCGTATCAAGGGTAATCAGTTGATGACCGACAAACACAAAAAAGAGGCGCATGTCCGCTCGCTGTTTGCCAACCTCAAGCCGGGTAAACGGCGCGTTCTCCGTCACCGTCGCGACGTTAGCGGGGAATGGGTTTGGCTCAGTGGCTCAAAGCTGCCCAGTGGTGAGTTGTTGATTATCGCCAGCAACCACTACACGGCTGATCCCATTGGCACTTATCGGCTACGTTGGGAAATTGAAAACCTGTTCCAATGCTTGAAAGGGCGTGGTTTTCACATGGAAGCCACTCACTTCACCAAACCCCTCGCATCAAAAAGATGATGGCGTTGCTTGCCATTGGCTTCTGTTGGGCGCACAAAGTCGGCGAATGGAAGGAAAAAGCCGTCAAGCCTTTGAAGACGAAAAACATGGACGCAAAGAGCAAAGTGTCTTCCGTTACGGCTTGGACTACTTGACCGATTTATTGAATGGAAGGGTACGGGAAAAAGTGGATAGGCTTAGGCTGCTGCTTCTGTTCCTTTGTCCACCACAATTCATGGCGATCGAGGATGGACGGATGAAACTCAGGCGATTTTCTTTTGAAAAAGATTCAATGAGTTAAGCGAATTGTCGTGTACAGAGCTAATACACTTGAAATAATAGGCGATGATGATTTTTCTTAGCACAAATCCGGCAATAATCCTGCTCGGTTTGATCGGCAGGATAATGAAAGGGACTGCCACAAGCCTTGCAATAGTTAGTCTGTAAGAGAGTATTTTCAGGCGCTGGTTGTAAGTACTCTAACCTTATCGCCCCCTGATCACATACTTGTACACAAAGTCCACAATCAGTACAGCGCTCTGCCTTCATTTCATAGGCTAAGCTATCTGACTCTTTATGGAGTGTGATAGCTTGTTGTGGGCACAATCTCACACACGCATCACAGCCATTACAGCGCTGCGCTTCAATACGAGGTACATAGGGGAAAAGAACTCCCTTGAGTGCATTATTAGGCAGTAGTTCTACCCAAGAGATCACCGCAGCACTCAAGGTTTCCGAAGGTAGCTCACCTTGTTCTACCGTTTCCACCACTACACTCACGGCTTGACGAAAAAACTGGCGACGACTAATAGCAGCCTGATCAGCTTGCACAGACTCTAGTTGCTTACGGTAGGATTTGAGTGTTTTATGATCGATTAGTTGAAGCTGGATAGGCTCACTCTGCCGACTTTCTAGCAATTGATTCAAGGTATTAACATTTTGCTGCAAAGTAGGCGTCTTGCCGAAACGCTGACACGCTTCACACGCACCGCTTAAAACATATAAGTGCCGATAACCTAGGTGATAGTAATGCGCTAATGTGCTCAAACTTAAAGCATGCAGGCAAGGAACGAGTCCCTTACCTGCTTTAAAACCCTCATAACGCTCACAATAGGTTATTAATGATTTATGCTGATTGATTAAACCTAGTAGCGGGTATTGAGCTTGTGCTAATGCTTGTTGTGGACAAGCCGCTACACATAACCCACAGCTATCACAAGTCGCCACATTAAGCTTTAGCCCACTTTTATCTAAGCTCCAAGCCGATAAGGGACAGCTATCAACACAGCGGGTACATTGGGCTATTTCACAATGCTGATGCACACAACGCTCAGGGATAATATCGGGAATGTGCCATTCAGATTGAAGCTGTCGCAACCAAGTCAATGACACCATGAGACTATCCTTACCAACTGGGGGCGCTACCCGGATAGTAGCGTAAGGGTTGGACCTCACTAGCGGCTAATGCTTGCGCTCGTAAGCGTAACTCTTGCTCTTCATGACTAGGGCGAGCACTCCCTAAAATCATGGCAATCAGCTCTCGTAATTGCTCGGCATATAAAGCCGTCACTAGCGCTAATGTGCCATAAAAAGGGGTAGCGCACCGAGCGGCTACCCGTTTGCCAAAAGGCAATAACCAGCGCAGTAAATGCTCATCCATAAATTGAGCGATTTCAGCCAATACATCACTGTCTTGATCTGACGCCACTTTATCCAGTAAGTACGCTATAAATAGCAATTCATTGACTAAGTGATCATCCGGTAATTTACGCCAGTTCGGAACTGCTAAATGATGACGCGCATACCATTCACGCACCTCAAACATCGGTTGTTGACAGGTCAGCTCCTCATCATCTAACCAAACCGACTCATTGGGTAAACCATGTAAACTACCGTTAAGATAAATATCCGCAAAATCAGCAGCCAAATCATCCACTACATGGTCGGGAGTGGGTATCGGCCATGCGTCAATACTGGCACTTAATTGCTGCATTGCTAAAATCAAGGCATGATCATAGCTGCTTAAAGCCAATAACTCAGGGAAGCCGATGGCTCGTAACTCCGACATGCTTTCAGGTGTTAATTCACTAGCATGCAAATCAGCTAATAGGCGTAAATCAGTGGCTACCACCTGACAAAACTGCCCCTGTACCCACTCATCCTCTAAATGATTAACCATTAGTTTTACCTACGGTAGGTATGGCAGGAGTAACAGGGGTTGCTTTAGGTGTCGTAGGTGCATTACCTAGTGGTGCAGTACCCTGCACTATACCTTGGCTGTGTGCTACAAACACAATCGAGGGATGGGTCAACTCTGGATCAGCCATACCTTTCACTTGTCCGACTACAGTCTCATGCTCGGCACGCGCTTTCGTCGCATAAGTACCATTACGTAATTGGTCAATTGGACCAATATCCAATACCCGCATCATACAGGCTTGCACACAATACGGTTTACGCCCTGCATCAATCTCATCCACACACATATTGCATTTAGACACAATATTCTGTTCAGGGATAAATTGAGGCGCACCAAATGGGCAAGCCGCCTCACACCGACGGCAACCAATGCAAAGGCTGGAATCAATATCCACAATCCCATCTTTTTCACGCTTATAGATCGCACCTGTGGGGCAAGTCGGTAAGCACGCAGGCTCGGCACAATGGTTGCAGGACATATTGACCTTATACGCATACACCTGCGGATAAGTCCCACCTTCCACATACATTACCCGCCGAAAACGCGGACCGGGAGGCAAGCCATTTTTGTCCTTGCACGCAATTTCGCAGGCACGACACCCAATACAATCGACATTATTATGAATAAAGCCAAATTGTTGAGCAGGCTTGACAGGCGTATACACCTCCTTTTTGCGCCGGACGATAGCTTCTTTAATAGCGCCTTGATCTTTAACTACTTCATTTGCCATGATCATTCTCCCTTAAAGATCGCGCCGAAATACGTGGCTACGCGAAGTCGCTAATTGATCCCAACCGGGTTTATGAGATAAATCGGTTTTCTTAATGCTGGCGAGCACGGTGTTATAGGCAAACGCCCCCGCTGGACTAGGATTATCTAGGGTTAAAAAGTCTGGATTTCCTGCACGATCAATTCCATTCTCATCTAAATCCAACCAAGCCCCCTCATGGATCACTAATACTCCGGGCATACAACGCTCCGTCACATAAGCAGGCACAACCACTCGACCGCGATCATTAAACACCTCCACCGTATCACCCGTTTTAATGCCTAGCTTTTTAGCATCAGAGGCATTAATAGTGACTTCTTGAGAGTAAGTCTCACGTAACCAACCAATATTGTTAAAAATCGAGTGAGTACGCCAACGCGGATGGGGAGAAATTAAATGGAAAGGATGTCGCTCTACTTTATCCTTAGCGCCTAAGTATTCCCAAGGCTCAACCCATTTAGGAATCGCCGGAATTTCATAACCATAGGCCGTCTTAGTCCAGTCATCATATTGAGCTAGTTGACCAGAAAAAATTTCAATCTTGCCGGAAGCAGTGGGCCAAGGTGTGCCTTTTTCTACATTGTCTTGGAAGGCTACATGGGGGCGAGGCAGAATGAATTTATACACACCATGTTGTTTAAACTCCTCCCAAGACATGTCAACGTGCTGATGTACCATAACTTTATGCTCCCACCATTCACGTAGATAGGTTTCATCGACTTCATCAGGATTTTGAAAATAATCACGATTAGCTTTAGGGTTATAACGTCGTCCAAACGGCTCACCCCCTAAGCGCCATGCAAGCTCGGTATAAATTTGAAAATCGGTTTTACTTTCACCCATTGGCTCAATGACTTTAGGGCGGTGAATATAATAGTGACCTTTATACCAAGGTAAGGCTACATCATGACGCTCAAAGTGAGTGGATACGGGTAGCAGTACATCGGCATATAAACCCGATGGAGTAATAGTGGAATCATTACACACCACTAGCTCCAATTTTTTCATGGCTTCGATTTCTTTATTAATGTTGGTTAATTGATTAAACCAATCCGAACCTTGCCAGAAAATACCGCGAATATTGGGGATCACTCCATCCCCTGCTTGTCCACCTGGCCATAAACCAATCTCTTCGCGCTTCACATTGGGGTAGTTGAGGACACAATGCGCCCAACGATCTGATTTAATCGATTCATAAAACACATTGGCAAATTCATCATAAGGATAGGCCACCCCTTCAGCATGCCATGCTTTACCAATCCCTTCAGAACAACCGCCTAGTACGCCAATATTTCCCGTCATAGCCTGCAAAGCCGCTGCCATACGATTGTACTGCTCACCATAAGCATTACGACCGGGAGCCCATGACGCTTTTAGTGCCGCAGGTTTAGTATTAGCGTAGAGAGCAGCGAGCTTTTTAATATCTTCAGGCGATACGCCACAAATAGCAGAAGCCCATTCGGGGGTTTTGGGAGTGTTATCGTATTTACCTAAAATATAATCTTTAAAATTCTCTTTACCCTTTGCCCAGTCTGGCATAGTGCCTTCATCCATACCCTGCACAAATTTATTAATAAATTCTTGATTATGCAGATTATTCGTGAAGATATAATGTGCCATACCTGCCATCATTGCTGCATCGGTATTAGGGCGAATCGGTATCCACCACGCATCATACGCAGCGGCTGAATCAGTATATTGGGGATCAACTAAAACAAACTTACAGCCTTTTTGCTTAGCCATGCGCATGTAATAAAAGGTATTACCGCCATGAAAGGTATAAGCCGGATTCCAGCCCCACATAATAATGAGCTTAGAATGGGCAAACGCATCGTCCTCATTACCATCTTCAATCGTGCCAAAGGTAATGCGCGAGCTAAACTTTGTACCCTCATAGGAAGGAACCGACCATGAGCTAGTACGGCAACCATACATGCCCAAAAAGCGTCCTAATAAACCTTCAATTTGATCCGATTTATGCAGTACCCCATAAGAAGCTCCGGCATAAGATTGATCAAGCAGCGCAGTTGGACCATATTTAGCCTTCAGCTCCTCCATCTTACCCGCTACAAAATCCAACGCTGTATCCCATGAAGCACGCTTAAACTTTCCTTCCCCACGCTGACCCACTCGCATCATGGGGTAAAGTAAACGCTCCTGAGAATAAAGCCGTGCTCGATAAGAACGCCCACGTAAACAGGCACGAATTTGCGGCTCCTCAAAGGTGTCCTTACCAACCTCACCGCCTTTTTGATAGCGCCCATCATCGGTAGAGAGACGCACAATCACATCGCCTTTTTTATGCGCCACGAGCATATGCCGTGAACCACAATTGTGAGCACAACTGGTGACTACTGTAGTTAAATCATCATCACGAGGATATGGCGCATAAGCAAAGGCTTGAGCTTCTTTAGGTTTTACCGTTAATCCACCTGCTGCAATCGCAGCAGAACCTAAAGCAGAAGTCTTTAAAAAGGTACGGCGATCCATTAGTAAAGCCGCTTTTAATTTATCTTTCCAATCTAAAATAGTCATGGCTGGCTTCTCAGGGTTTAGTTGAAGTAGCGGGTAATGGAGCCATACCTTGAATTACAAAGCGATAATCGGATTCAGTAGGTCGGTCTTTTGCCCAATCAGGGATGACATTACCGCTACCTGCCCAAGGATGACGCGGGTAAGGAAAACTATTGCGATACCAAGCCCGTCCACCATGACAGCCATAACAAGTATCACTATTAGCAGCACCTTCTTTTTCAATCACATCAGGATGTAAAAAATTGACTTGATGGCGCGTGGTGCGAATGGTGGCATGGCATAATAAACAATTATTTTGGAAGGTGGCGCCGCTTTGATGCCAAGGTCCGGGTAATCCCATAATTTCATTAGGAAACTGACCATGACACATTAAGCACACTTGCGGACTAACCATTTTACGCATTGTTAAATTCCCTTGTCCGTCTGCTGAACCTGTTCCCGTTTCTTCACGGAGATCATTACCTTGATGGCAAGTAGTACACCGCATTTTGGCGACTTTATTAATAAAAGGGGCGGTCAGGTGGCGTTGGTGAAAGGTCATTTGCTCACCTTGATAAGTATCTAGGGTTTGATACCACGCAAGAACAGCGTCCTTTTTTAATCCCGCTGGCGAGCTATCACGAACTTTAGTGGTAAGCACTTCTTGATGGCATTTCAAACAATCCGCATTAGTCGCTTGATCGATAGCAGGCTTAAAGTGGATAGGATCATAATGTGCCTGATCATAATTCATAGTAATAGGCTCTTTAGGCACTGAGGCTAATAGAGCATCGGTAGCTATTTGGGTCTGTTGAGCTACCTCTTCAGGAGAGAGGCTAACCACTGTATTACTAGCTACTGGAGTCTGAATTGGTGTAGTCGTAGCAGGAGTTATTGCAACTGGGGTAGTAGGAGGTGTTACCGTTGCATTAGGCGTAGTGGTCACAGTAGCTGTAGCATTAGCGGTATTAGCTACTGTAGCGCTATTGGTCTGTGTACTTGATGCAATAGGAAGACTAGGTGTAGAAGTGACCCATGACGAACTAGAGGCGGGACTCATTAAGACTTCTGGTGTCTTGTTCTCGCCCACTATTAGGCTTATGCCAATAGCCGCCATACCTCCTACACCCAAAAGCATCGCCACTAATAAGGACAGTAAAGCCCACCTTTCCGTACCTGAATGCATAATAACACTCCCTTAATCAAGAGCTACAGACACCAAGGTACGTGTCTGTAGCTTCATAGGTTATGAGTAACAGTCCATTAGTTTTTAGGAGGGGTCCAATTTTGTCCTTGCATACCGGACATGCCACCCATACCGGACATACCGTTCATGCCACCCATGCCTTGCATACCAGACATACCGCCCATTCCTGACATACCATTCATGCCTTGCATACCAGACATGCCGCCCATTCCTGACATACCGTTCATGCCACCCATGCCTTGCATACCGGACATTCCGCCCATACCGGACATACCATTCATGCCACCCATGCCTTGCATGCCGGACATACCACCCATGCCTTGCTGTGCAGGAACCCATTCAGCACAAACCCAACCTTCGCCCGGAGCGCCTGCCATACCAGACATACCGTTCATGCCACCCATTCCTGACATACCGTTCATTCCTGACATACCGTTCATTCCTGACATACCGTTCATTCCTGACATACCGTTCATTCCTGACATGCCATTCATTCCTGACATACCGTTCATTCCTGACATACCATTCATTCCTGACATACCGTTCATGCCGGACATACCGTTCATGCCACCCATACCCTGCATTCCCGACATACCTTGCTGATTACCGCTCATTCCTGACATGCCGTTCATTCCACCCATACCGCCCATGCCTGACATACCGTTCATTCCAGACATGCCGTTCATTCCACCCATTCCACCCATTCCAGACATACCATTCATACCGGACATACCGTTCATGCCACCCATGCCCTGCATTCCCGACATACCTTGCTGATTACCGCTCATTCCTGACATGCCGTTCATTCCACCCATGCCGGACATGCCATTCATTCCAGACATACCATTCATACCGCCCATGCCTGACATGCCATTCATTCCAGACATACCATTCATACCGCCCATGCCGGACATACCATTCATACCGCCCATGCCGGACATGCCATTCATGCCACCCATTCCTGACATACCGTTCATTCCAGACATTCCATTCATACCGCCCATTCCTGACATGCCATTCATGCCGGACATGCCACCCATGCCCTGCATTCCAGACATACCTTGCTGATTACCGCTCATGCCCGACATGCCATTCATGCCACCCATACCCTGCATGCCTTGCATCCCTGCTTGAGCAGGTACCCATCTAGCACACACCATTCCTGCTGGCTGTCCTGCCATACCAGACATCCCTTGCATGCCACTCATTCCACCCATGCCCTGCATACCAGACATGCCGCCCATGCCCTGCATCCCTTGCATGCCAGACATGCCGCCCATTCCCGACATACCATTCATTCCACCCATGCCTGACATGCCTTGTTGATCAGCAAACACAGCAGGAACAAGCAACACAGCACTAACCATTAAAGGCAATACTTTTTTTAATAATGCTTTCATAAATCTCTCCTAAAAGATGGGGTCACAGCAAAGATAAAGAATTCAGACTAGCTACTTAGAATGCCAAGCACGTAAATCGTAGGGCGGTGTCATACCTGCATGATTGAAGGGAGTAAACCAATAACCTTGATCCTCCAAAAAGCGCAAGGAATAGGGGTAAGGCGGCTCCACACCTTTAAGAGCGTGGGCATACCAAGTAGCCTCTTTTTGTACTTCAGTTAGTAATGGTGCTTGATCAGGACGCTGAGAGGGCTGAAGACCTGCAATATAATCAACTGCATTGACCATCGATGTTGAACTCGAAAACAACCACAAGCCTACTAAGACTCTATTCATTAACACACGTATTGGCATAATCCTGATCCTTTACATGACGCGTACACCCTTACGCTGCACCAACTATGCCAAACAATAAAAATCACTATAAATTATTGTTTTAATTTAATTTTTATCAAAAGTAACCAAGCGCTGGCTCTATATAAGCCCTTCAAATGCTGCCATTTTGTCATAATAAATATGTCAAAATGGCATGACATTTAAAATTCAGACAAAATGTCATAATAGGATTATACTTAAGAATTATCTGTAGCTTTTTAGCGCGGGATAACCTGTCCTATGACTCTACCCTTTTCAATGGCTAACACCTCGTCTAGCTCAACACTCAGTAAGCGGTTTATTACGTTTTTGCTGAGCATTTTGATAAGCGTGTCAATCTTATTTTTGGTGTTGTTTTTCTATTTTTATCAAGCCCAACTGACTGAAGAGCGCACGCAAGCCTCCGCTTCAGTGAGTTTATTATTAAAATCGGCTTTAGAACGCGCCATGCTACGGCGTGATTTAGTAGGACTACAGGAAACGGTGACTGATTTAGGCGCTCAAGCCCAAATTAGAGAGGTATTGATTCTTAACCCTCAAGGTGAGGTACGCTTTGCCTCTGATAAGGAGCTAATTGGGCAACAACGCGCGGATATTATTCAACATTTTTGCTCTCACTGTCGGGTTCAAGACCTGCCGCTGCAACCGATTAGTCAATTTATTACCTTGCCTAATCAAGAGCCGCGTTTGCGCACCTTTCATCCTGTACCTAACCAACCTGCTTGTATAGGCTGTCATGGTGAGCTAACCCAGCACCCCGTTAATGGCATTTTAGTCGTGGATCATGAGGTGAATGCTCTACGCCAAAAAAACGAGCAAATCTTATTATTTTTACTAGGGGCTGGTTTTATAGCGCTCACGGCTAGTGCGGGTGCAAGCTGGTGGTTTATGCGCCGCCATGTATTGAACCCGATTCAGCAATTACATCAAGCCAGTACTTTGCTCTCACAAGGCAATTTACAAGCGCGTGTTACCGTCCAAGGTCATAATGAGCTGACGCAACTGGCCCATACTTTCAATCATATGGCCGAGCACTTACAAACCAGCCATACTGCCTTACAAGATCGTGAACAGTTTTTGCAGGGCATTATTGACGGTGTGCCAGACGGGGTACGTGTAATTGATCAGGATTATAAAATTATTGTGGCTAATAAAGCCTATGCCCAACAAACGGGATACCCTGATGCTCAACTACTACGCCAACACTATTGCTATGCTATTACCTATCAACGCGATAGCCCCTGCCCGCCCTCATTACGCACTTGCCCCTTAGCGGCTTTGAGTGATGAGCAACCTAGCCTCAAATTTATTGAAACGATTCAACGCCCTGACGGTAGTATTCTAAATACAGAGGTCTATGCAGCACGTCTCAAAGCACCTGCTCAACACGCCAATGCGCTTTGGGTAGTTGAAGCGATTCGAGACTTAGAACAGGCAGTGCATTATTCACACGAACAAAAACTTTCAGCCCTAGGCGAGCTAGCGGCAGGAGTCGCGCATGAAATTCATAATCCTCTAGCCTCGGTACGTATCGCACTGCAAGCGAGCGATACTTTATTAAATCAAGATGACAATACTCCACAAACCATCACCGAACTTAAAGACTATCTGCATTTAGTGGACGAACAAGTAGATCAATGTCTAAAAGTCACCCGTAGGCTCATGAAACTGGGTACACTCTCTAGTAATCATATCGAATTAGTGGAGGTGAATAGCGTTATTATTGAGACCCTATCCCTATTGCATTTTGAGCGTGAACAACAGCAGATTGAACAGGTATTGGAGCTTGCTCCTCAACAGCCACGTATTTTGGCGGCCGATAATGATCTACGCATGATTATTTTAAATCTGGTACAAAATGCGTTTCATGCCATGCCTAAAGGAGGGCTTTTGACTCTACGCACTGAAATACTCGACAATCAGGTGCTGATTGAAGTGCAAGACACGGGGGTTGGTATTAATGCAGAAATTGTCTCACGTATTTTTGATCCCTTTTTTAGTCGGCGCATCGGGCAAATGGGTTCTGGCTTAGGGTTAACGATTGTGCGTAGCTTAGTCACTCAACATCATGGAAGCGTTCAACTCATTGCCCATCAAGCAGGTCACACGGTGTTTCGTCTAACCTTTCCCGATGCAGATCATAAAGCTGAGGACTATTAAGTTATGTTACCCCTCTTATTAGTCATTGATGATGATGTCACCCTCAATCGTTTGATCGTGGGGCAGCTTAATAAAATGGGTTATGGTGCTATGGGCGTACACTCTTGGGCCGAAGCTCAAGTCTATCTGCAACAACATGACCCGCATCTAGTGCTCTTAGATTGCCACCTACCGGATGCACGCGGTACTAACTTATTGCCTTTATTAACACCCGATTATCCCGTCATTATTTTAACAGCCTATGGCAATGTTAAAGATGCGGTCAATGCGATGCGGGCCGGAGCAGCGGAGTACTTATTAAAACCTGTCAATATTGATGAGCTAGAACTGGTCATTCGCAAAACGCTTGATACGCATAATATGCGCCAAGAGTTTCTCTATCTTAAAGAGCATGTGACTAAACCGCGCTCGTTTATGATCGGTAATAGTCCAGCCCTTAAAGAAGTCGAGAAAATAATTAGTGCGGTCGCTCCTAGCATGATGACTGTGTTGATTCAGGGGGAAAGTGGCGTCGGTAAAGAATTAGTGGCGCGTGAAATTCATGAGCGCAGCCAAGTCGCCAAACAGGGTTATGTTGCTTTAGATTGCTGCACCATGCAGGAAAATTTATTTGAGTCTGAGTTATTTGGGCATGAAAAAGGCGCTTTTACCGGAGCCGATCGACAAAAAAAGGGGCTGATTGAAAGTGCTGAGGGCGGAACGTTATTTTTAGATGAAATTGGTGAAATTACTCCGGCGATTCAGGCGAAATTACTCCGTGTTTTAGAAACTGGACGCTTTAGGCGCTTAGGAGGTACGCGTGATTTGAGTGCTAATGTGCGCGTAGTCGCAGCGACCAATCGTGATTTACTTACTATGTCACAGGATGGCTCGTTTAGAGCGGATTTATTTTATCGTCTTAATGCTTTTATTATTTATGTGCCTCCTTTACGGGAGCGTAAAGAAGATATACCCGCCTTGGTTAATCACTTTATTCATAATCACGATTTCTCGCGCCGTGTAAATAAACAAATCACCTCAGTAGCACTCGACAAGCTATTAGAATATTCTTGGCCCGGTAATATCCGCGAGCTTAAAAACATGGTAGAACGCGCGATTATTTTGTCGGGCAATGCAGAGCAGATTATGGCTGAGCATTTTACTTTGAGTGCTGAGCATAGTGTTTATCCCCCTCCTAATCGTAAAAGTTTTTGTCTGCAATTTGATGAAATTCCTACTTTAGAGTCAGTAGAAAAGCAATATGTGAATCTATTACTGGATCAGTATCAAGGTCATCGAGGCAAAGTAGCGCGTGCCATGGACATTAGTGAGCGCAATGTGTATCGCTTGATTAAGAAGTATGAGGCATTACCTTGAGGCTATAGCGCTCATTTAAAACACTTCTATCAACCACAGCGCCCATCTATATAAGTGTTCTCCTAACCAACCATCGCTGGCGGTGACTAATTGACCACACGACCTCTTTACGGCGGACTTTGAGGCGATTGTCTCCCAAATCTAGGTCGTTAAATTCAGTAGATGACCAGTTCATTGATAAAAATAGCTAAGTTTACAGTAGGTTGGCAACTTGTGTATAAGGATATAGGTTTAACTTGCTTAAGGACAGTTCGTATGGTGACAAAGGCTATCCTTGGACGCGTTTAGGTTATACCTATGATTGGGGTAAGCCGAATAATCCGATTGGCTTTAGTGAGTTTGTGATTGATAAAGGCGCAAAGGTAGAAGTGAAATCGGTTACAACGACAGCTAAGTATTGTAATTAAGTGCCTTTAAATTTTGTTCTTTGCTTTTTTAGCTTATGTCTATAGTTTTTATTCCTATAGGCATAAAAACCATAATAAAAATCAATATATCCATAGAAAATTCAAATAAATAGGCTAGTGAAATATGCTTTCCTATTTATTAAGAATAATCATATAATTTCCTGAACTATTAAATACCTTAATAGTCTACCTAATTTAAAAGCTAGTAAGCAGGCTTTAGTCAATAAAACTCTCTCGGTATTGGGTTACCTAATTAGGCATCAATGTAGTTTAGCCTGTAATGTCTTTGCTTTCTACTAGGAGCAAAAAGCATGGCAATATATGGTCTGCTGATTGGTATTAATCATTACTTAGCCCCTGAAGTGCCTACGCTCATGGGCTGTGTGAACGATGTCGAACTGCTTTCAAAAACCTTACGTGAGCGCTTTAATATTCACTCAGACAATCTAGTAACTCTTCTTAATCAAGAGGCAACTCATCAAAACATCATTGACACCTTTCAAAATTACTTAATAGAGCGTAATTGGCAACCCAATGATACTGCTATGTTTTATTTTTCTGGTCATGGAGCACAATCTATTGCACCTGAAATATTTTGGGATTTAGAACCTGATCGCTTTAATGAATCATTAGTTTGTCATGATAGTAGAGTAGGAGGTACACCTGATTTACTAGATAAAGAATTACACTATTTAATTGCCCTGCTCGCACCAAAATGTGCTCATATAGTCATCTTACTAGATTGTTGTCATGGTGGTCATGGTAGTCGCCCCTCTGAATTAATAGCTGGTATCAGACAAGCTCCGGCTGATATTAACCATTATGCATTAAACAATTATGTATTTGGCAAATCCCTCATACGAAACGCTGACTATAATCATCAATTACTAGAGCAAGTACGATCTGCAAATGGAAAGCATATTCTAATCGCTGCTTGCTCAGACTATCAGTTTTCAATAGAAGCTAATATCAATGCTCATTTAGGACGACATGGTTTATTTACTGTCGCACTCTGTGAGGCTTTATCTACTTTACAATATTCTATTAGTTATCAAGAGCTGCGCAATCGTATTTATCAAAAAATACAAGCGCGTACTTTAAACCAAAGCCCACAAATTGAAGCAATTAATGGTGCTCAAATTAACCAAGCTGTTTTTGGCACTGAATTATTACCTTTAAGATTATTAGCGTTTAAAGATAACGAGGGACACTGGAAACTTAACGCAGGTAGTATACAAGGTCTCCATCTAGGAGATAAAGTTGCACTATTTGAAAATAATGCTGATCTTATCCATATAAAAGTTAACACTAGCATTGCTAAAATAGTTGATATTGAAAGCTTCCAAAGCAGCCTTAGTATTGAGAATACAAATTTGCTTAAGCAGTCATCCTATACTGCCATTTTTATACACAGTAACCTGCCGAAAATGCCTATAAAGCTTGAGGGTAACCTAACTGGGATTCAACCCTTAAAAGAACTGCTTATTCAAGATGAAACCATTTCAGATGCAGGTCATTTTTTAAAGGAATGCGCCGAAAATCCTTTGTATACCATCCATTTTCATAACAACAGCTATACAATTACGAAAGCTTATGATACTCAGATATTATTTCCAGAGGTTGATAATGCTTTCGATGTATTACAGCAGGCGGCTGTTATGGCTCGCTGGCATCAGAAACTTGCGCTATATAATCCAAGTAGTCGTTTAAACAATCCTATCGATATAGTAATTACTTATAATAATGAGCGCTTTAGCAATCAAGATGTGGAGTTTAACTATATCTTTGATGGTTATAAGTGGCATAGCCCTGCTTTCAATTTAGAGCTAAAACTTAAAGAAAACCAACCCAGATTATATTTTGCTTTACTTTACTTTGATGGAAGTACAGGGGAAATATCTAATATTTTAGCTAGCGGTAGTTGGCTTAGTCATACTGGTTCTGAAAAAGAAGGTCACTTTAAAAAGCAGCCTAATATCAAAGCTTATGACGGTAGATCGATACCAATCAATATTAAAGACGAACTATTGGCTGCTGGGATCCAAAAGGTTAATGATTTTATTAAGCTTATTATTTGCGAAGAAGAATTTGATTCTAGTTTATTAATACAACAAGGTCTAATGCTTTCAGATAATAGATCAGAATACCAAGGGGCTTTTGGAAATATTCTGGAGCAGCTGGCGAGTAATACACATAATCGCTCTCTAGCATTATCTGCCAAATCTGCTCCTGATTGGACAACACAATTGATCAGTTTAACTATAAAACGCGGTAATAAAAATTAAAATAAACTCTTGAGTAGTAAAATATGAAAATACGCATACTTCTGATTTCTGCAAACCCCAAGGACACTAGCGGATTACGTATTGATAAGGAGTTTAGAGAGATTCAGGAAACTTTAGATAAGGGCAATTATAGAAGAGGATTTATTGTTATCAGTAGGTCAGCCATTCGTGAACAAGACTTAAGAGAGCTATTAATTAGCAAAAAACCTCATATTATACACTTTAGTGGTCATAGTGAAAAAAACGGTATATATGTGGAAGATGACTATGGTAACTCAAAATTTATTTCAAACTTAGGATTAGCAAACTTAATTTTTGCCACTAAATCCATACATTGTGTTATTTTGAACTCTTGTTTTTCTGAGGATATAGCTAAAAGTTTAACTAATCATATTCCTTATGTTATAGGCATGGAGAGTACTATTGCTGATGAATTGGCACTAGCTTTTTCCAAAGGTTTTTATACTTATTTATCTCATAACTATAACTTTGAAAAGGCTTTCTATTATGGTAATAATGCCATAGATCTAGCCTCTGACAAAAAGAAGCACTTTAGAAGCTTAAATATAAAGCCGAAAGAGCCACATAAAAGCATAGCAAAAATATTTATAGGAAATAAGAACCTTTCAATTTTACTTTATAACTTTCTCTCCTCAAAAATCACACTAGCAGTACCAATTTTAACTATGCTCATAATAATACCACTATACTTTTGGCATGATTATATAGAAAGAACGGGCTGCCCTGATACACAAATAGCCATACATGAAGAATTAGATTTAGATAAAGAGGTTTTCAAAATTGAACCGGGTAACTACCAAATAGGTAAACTAGGAAAATCCCTACGCGTTATAAATATAAAAGGCTTTTTAATGGATAGATATGAAGTAACAAACAAGCAATACTTAAAATATATTGAAAAAATTAGACAAACAGAATCCTTACCTAGTGATTGGATAAATGAAAAGCCTGCACCGCACCTAATGATGTTTCCAGTATCACAAGTTAGCTGGGAAGATGCAGATAAATATTGTAAATCTTTGGGTAAGCGCTTGCCAACGGCTGAGGAATGGGAAATAGCTTGTTTAAAAAATGAAAAAAAATCTAATTATCATTGTAGCTCTTTAAGCTCAGTAGGTAGTTATTTTAGCAATACAGTACCAGAAATATTTAATCTCAATGATAACCTGTCAGAATGGACACAGAGTTTATATCCACTACAAGATAGTTCCTCTTCAAAAACCACCATTCTAAAAGGAGGAAACTATCAAGGCGGATATGAGCAATGTAGTACTGAAGCAGGTATTACAAATGAAGCGGCTGAATTATTTATTGGATTTCGATGTGTTAGTGACCAATCATAGAGTAAAGGAGTAATAAGCATGTCTAGCTGTTGTTCTGAAGATGTAGCTAATTTAGATAAATTAGATTGGACAGAAATATTTTTATATACCAATGATACCTTTCAACAAGTCGTGAAGGAGTATGACAAATATCCAGAAATTTTAGAAAAGTTTAGAATTAAAGAAATATACTATAATGATAAAGTATTTAATACTCATTTGAAAATTCCAAGTTTTATCACTACTGATGACTTTTCTACTGCTCTTTCAGAAATAATGCAAAAAACAGAAAACCGAGTAAAAAAATTTATTTATGCCCAGTATACTAACCCTGAAACGAACAATCCAATTATTCCCAAAGATGTTATCGATAATCTCTACCTATCTACAGCTATTATATCTACGCGCCAATTAACAAGTAACCCTTGTAATGGTGGGAGAAAAAAATGTAAGAACTGCCCAGAAGATCAGCCTGTTTATGTTTGTTGCTAAACGTAATTTAAAATTTTTCTAATAAAAGGAGCACATCATGCCAAAAGGAATATCGCTACACCTTGGTTTAAATACCATAGATCCTAACCACTACGGTGAAGATGGACAACTTTACGGTTGCGAGAACGACGCCAAAGCTATGCAAGCGATAGCTAAGGCTAAAGGATTTAGCAGCACTCTATTACTGACCGAGGAGGCTACTACTCGCAATGTCATTGCCGCCATCAAACACGCTGTTAATCAGCTTAAAGCAGGTGACATTTTTCTCCTAAGCTATTCCGGTCACGGCGCACAGATATGGGATAAAAGCGTAGACGAACCTACCAAAGAAGGGGTTAGCTACCAAGGACAAGATCCTAAAACCAAAATAGACCTATTTTGGTCAGAAGGTCCCAAAGATGAAACCCTATGTCTATATGATCGCATGTATTGGGATGATGAGTTATTTGCACAACTCGCTCACTTTGCCGAGGGAGTACGTATTCTTTATATAGCTGATTGTTGCCATGCTGAATCTAATTACAAAGCACTCGAAACCACCATGCCCCCAGCGCGTGGCTTAGGTTTAGACAAAGCTATGCAAATCACCCAACTAAACCAAACAGATTATGATGAAGCTTGGTACAAGAATCGTGACTTTGTCAAAGCGAACAACAAACTTAAAGCCTCATTAATTCAACTCGCTGCTTGTCAAGATACTCAACTCTCTGGCGATGCCTATCCTGATGATCCACATCCATCAGGCGTATTTACTAAAAGATTACTACAGGTCTGGAACAACGGTCATTTTAATGGCACTTATCAGCAACTCTTGAATCAAATAACTCAATTGATTCCTCAAAATTGGGATCAAACGCCCCAATACCTCCTTGAAGGGGCTAGTAATCCAATATTTGAGCAACAAAAACCATTCACTATTTAATCCTAACTACTAATCACTTCTAAGCTCTCATGGTTCACTTAATCTTACCCTTGTAGTTGATTCCATCCTCACTACAAGGGGCTAGTTCTTTATAGTTCAGTAATATTTGCTCAAAAACTCCCTTACAAACCTTTTTTGTTAACAAAAACATATTTTTTCTTCCATTTATGTTAGAAAATGGTATGCTCTAGCGCAGGATTGTCAACAATAGAATAGGCGACCTATCAATGAGCACCAAACCGCTAGATGAGGAAAGAACGCTATCTGATCGTGCGTCTTTACGCTTGACTCAAGCCATCATCACAGGAGAGCTCAGTCAGGGTCAAAAACTGAGTGAAACCGATTTAGCTAATCGGTACGGCATTAGTCGTGGCCCCTTACGTGAAGCACTACGTCAGTTAGAAGGTATGCGTTTAGTTCAGCGCATCCCCCACGCCGGAGCACGTGTAGTCCAGCTCAATAAAACCCGTATGGGTGAGCTCTACCGTGTGCGCGAAGCCTTAGAAGGGATGGCGTGCCGCATGGCCGCTGAACATATGAGTGAAGGCGAAATTCGCCTCCTGCATGAATTACTAGATCGGCATGAACAACAAATTGCCGCTAGTGATAGTACACAATACATACAAAGTGAAAGCGACTTCGACTTTCATTACCACATCGCCTTGGGCAGTCGGAATCAAATGCTGATTGACCTACTTGCCCATGAGCTTTACCACCTGTTACGCATGTGCCGTTATCGCACTAGCCGTATGGCACAACGTACCAGACCCGCACTACAGCAACATCGCCAGATTGCAGACGCTATCGCCAACCGCGATGGCGAACTCGCAGAGTTACTCATGCGTCGCCACATCAGCGGTGCGTGGAAAAGTATTAGTGAACTGATGGATGAGGAAGAGCACAAGCCATGACACAGAAACTTACTCCCGGTCAAAAATTACGCCAAGCGGTCATTGACAATAATCCCCTGCAAGTCGTAGGCGCGGTTACTGCTAATAGTGCGATTATTGCTGAAAAGGTAGGACACAAAGCCCTGTATTTATCCGGTGGTGGTGTAGCAGCCTCTTCACTCGGTATTCCCGATCTTGGCATTACCACCCTGCACGATGTGGTTGAAGACATTAAGCGCATTACTGCGGTTACTACTCTACCCCTATTAGTCGACATTGATACCGGCTGGGGCGGTGCATTCAATATTGCGCGTGCTACTCGTGAAGTGATTCAAGCAGGCGCAGGCGGCTTTCATATTGAAGACCAAGTGATGCAAAAGCGTTGCGGTCATCGTCCTAATAAAGCCATTGTGAGCCTGTCTGAAATGGTGGATCGGGTGAAAGCAGCGGTTGATGCACGTCATGATGCCAGCTTTGTGATTATGGCGCGTACTGATGCCTTAGCGGTCGAGGGGATGCAATCCGCGATTGATCGTGCGATGGCGTGTGTGGAAGCGGGCGCGGACATGATTTTCCCCGAAGCCATGAACAAATTAGAGCAATACGCTGAATTCACCAAAGCAGTAAATGTTCCGGTATTAGCGAATATCACTGAATTCGGTGCGACCCCCCTTTATACCACTGAGGAACTCGCTAGTGTGGGCGTGAAATTAGTGCTGTACCCACTGTCTGCTTTCCGCGCTATGGCTAAAGCGGCAGAGAATGTCTATACCCATATTCTGCAAGACGGCTCACAAAAGAATGTAGTCGATACTATGCAAACCCGTATGGAGCTATATGACACCATCGGTTATCACGCTTACGAACAAAAACTCGATGAATTATTTGCCAAACAAGGGGCTGAATAAAGGGTCTCACCATGTCTGAACAAGTACTCCCTAAAGCTAAAAAATCAGTAGCTCTTTCCGGTACAGCAGCAGGTAATACTGCTATCTGTACGGTAGGGCGCACGGGTAATGACCTACACTATCGTGGCTATGACATTCTCGATTTTGCTGACCAAGCCGAATTTGAAGAAATTGCTTATCTGATTATTCATGGTGCACTACCCAATGCAGCTGAGCTGAAAGCTTATAAAGCCAAACTTAAAAGCCTACGTGGTTTACCTCAACCCGTGAAAGCTGCCTTAGAAGCGTTACCTCCTTCAGCGCATCCGATGGATGTTATGCGCACCGGTTGTTCGGTATTAGGCACTTGCTTACCCGAACACGAACATCACCCCGAAGCAGAAGCACGCAATATATTAGATCGTTTAGTGGCTAGTTTTGGCTCCATGCTGCTCTACTGGTATCACTTTGCTATCAATGGCAAACGTATTGTGGTGGAAAGTGAAGAAGAAACCGTAGGCGGACATTTTCTACATTTGCTGCACGGAGTCAGACCTAAAGCGTCGTGGGTACGTGCTATGCACACCTCATTGATTCTTTACGCTGAGCATGAATTTAATGCCTCAACCTTTACTTCCCGCGTGATTGCAGGGACTAACTCGGATATTTACTCCTGTATTACCGGATCTATTGGTGCATTACGTGGCCCAAAACATGGGGGCGCTAATGAAGTAGCCTTCCGTATTCAAAGCCGCTATCGCTCAGCCGATCAAGCCGAGGCTGATATTCGTGAGCGCGTCGCCAATAAGGAAATCGTGATTGGTTTTGGTCATCCGGTATACACCATTGCTGACCCGCGCAATGTGGTGATTAAAAACGTAGCCAAACGCCTGTCAGAAGAAAATGGCGATATGACTATGTTCAATGTGGCTGAGCGCCTAGAAAGCGTGATGTGGGACGTGAAAAAGATGTTCCCGAATCTCGACTGGTTCTCCGCTGTGTCTTACAACCAAATGGGTGTTCCCACCGATATGTTTACCCCGATTTTTGTGATTGCACGGGTAACAGGCTGGGGAGCACATGTGATTGAACAGCGTCAAGACGGCAAGATTATTCGTCCTAGTGCGAATTATGTAGGGCCAGAAAACCTGACATGGACTCCACTGAACGAGCGCAAGTAATTTATTTCCCCCCTTCCCCAGCCCTTCCCCCACAAGGGGGGCAGGGAGCTTGAAGTGTATAAGCTAGATCTCCCGCTCTCCTCCTTTGATAAAGGGTGGGCTAGGGAGGGGTTAAAACCTAATAGAATTTGAATACCTATGAATACAAACTACCGTAAACCGCTAGCGGGCACGAACTTAGACTACTTTGATACCCGTGCTGCTGTCGAAGCTATCCAAGCAGGGGCTTATGACACCCTACCCTATACTTCACGCGTACTAGCCGAGCAATTAGTGCGTCGTTGTGAACCTGAAGCGCTGACTGACTCTTTAAAGCAATTAATTGAACGTCGCCAAGATTTAGACTTTCCTTGGTATCCCGCTCGTGTGGTATGCCATGACATTTTAGGTCAAACGGCATTAGTCGATTTAGCGGGCTTACGTGATGCGATTGCCGATAAAGGTGGCGACCCTGCTAAGGTGAACCCTGTTGTACCTACCCAATTAATTGTCGACCATTCATTAGCGGTTGAGTACGGTGGATTTGATCCCGAAGCATTCCGCAAAAATCGTGAAGTCGAAGATCGTCGTAATGAAGACCGTTTCCACTTTATCGAGTGGACTAAGACCGCGTTTAAAAATGTGGACGTGATTCCAGCCGGTAATGGCATTATGCATCAAATCAACTTGGAGAAAATGTCTCCGGTGATTCAAGCGCGTGACGGTGTTGCCTTTCCCGATACTTGCGTAGGGACTGACTCACACACGCCACACGTTGATGCATTAGGCGTTATTGCCATCGGCGTGGGTGGTTTAGAAGCCGAAACCGTTATGCTCGGTCATCCTTCCATGATGCGTCTACCTGACATCGTGGGTGTGAAACTCACGGGCAAACGTCAACCCGGTATTACCGCGACCGACATCGTATTAGCGTTGACCGAGTTTTTACGTAAAGAGCGCGTGGTCGGTGCTTATGTAGAATTCTTTGGTGACGGTGCGGATAGCCTCTCGATTGGTGATCGTGCGACCATTTCTAATATGTGCCCTGAATATGGCGCGACGGCTGCGATGTTCTACATCGACCAACAAACCATTGACTACTTGAAACTGACTGGTCGTGAACCAGAGCAAGTAGCATTAGTTGAAAACTATGCCAAAACCACTGGTTTGTGGGCAGATGCGCTGAAAAATGCCCAATATCCACGCGTGCTTGAGTTTGATCTCTCTACCGTCGTGCGTAATATGGCAGGCCCTTCTAACCCACACAAGCGCTTACCGACTTCAGCTTTACAAGAGCGCGGTATTGCGGATGAGGCTAAATTAGCGTCTGCGAAGCAAGAAGAAGCACAAGGTTTATTACCAGACGGTGCTGTAATTATTGCGGCGATTACCTCCTGCACCAATACTTCTAATCCTCGCAACGTGGTATCAGCAGGCTTATTAGCTAAGAAAGCTAATGAACTAGGCTTAGTGCGTAAGCCTTGGGTGAAATCGTCATTTGCCCCCGGCTCTAAAGTGGCTGAGTTGTATTTGAAAGAAGCAGGTTTACTACCTGAGCTGGAAAAGTTAGGCTTTGGTATTGTGGCGTTTGCGTGCACCACCTGTAACGGTATGTCGGGCGCATTAGACCCCAAGATCCAGCAAGAAATCATTGACCGCGACTTATACGCTACTGCGGTGTTGTCAGGTAATCGTAACTTTGACGGTCGTATTCACCCCTATGCGAAACAAGCGTTCTTAGCTTCACCGCCCTTGGTTGTCGCTTATGCCATTGCCGGTACGATGCGTTTTGATATTGAAAATGATGTGCTAGGTGCTGATGCCCAAGGCAATTCCATTAAGCTAAAAGATATTTGGCCGTCTGACGAAGAAATCGACGCAATTGTTGCGAAATCCGTTAAACCTGAGCAATTCAAACAAATTTACATTCCGATGTTTGATTTGGGCAAGGTGGAAGAAGCGGCTAGTCCTTTATACGACTGGCGCCCTATGTCGACTTATATCCGTCGCCCCCCTTATTGGGAAGGTGCATTGGCGGGTGAGCGTACTTTAAAAGGTATGCGTCCATTAGCGGTTCTGCCAGACAATATCACCACTGACCATTTATCACCTTCTAATGCCATTCTGCTAAACAGTGCGGCAGGTGAATACTTGGCAAAAATGGGCTTACCGGAAGAAGACTTCAACTCTTACGCCACGCATCGTGGTGATCACTTAACCGCACAACGCGCTACTTTTGCTAACCCACAATTAGTCAATGAAATGGCAATTGTTGATGGTCAAGTGAAGAAAGGTTCACTCGCCCGTGTTGAGCCAGACGGTCAAGTGATGCGTATGTGGGAAGCGATTGAAACCTATATGAATCGCAAGCAAAACCTGATCATTATCGCCGGTGCTGACTACGGTCAAGGCTCCAGCCGTGACTGGGCAGCTAAAGGCGTGCGTTTAGCGGGTGTAGAAGCGATTGTGGCGGAAGGTTTTGAGCGTATTCACCGGACTAACTTAGTCGGTATGGGCGTATTACCGCTGGAATTTAAAGCGGGCGAAACTCGCAAAACTTACAACATCGACGGTACAGAAACCTTTGATGTAGAAGGCGAAATTGCCCCACGCACTAACCTAACCGTAGTCATGCATCGCAAAAATGGCGAGACCGTGCGTATTCCGGTCAAATGCCGTTTAGATACCGCTGCGGAAGTACGAGTGTATAAAGCGGGTGGTGTACTGCAACGTTTTGCCCAAGATTTCTTGGAATCGAACGCCGCTTAGAACCCTCACCCCCTAGCCCCCTCTCCCGAAATGGGAGAGGGGGAATAAGACTCAAAACATTTGTTACATCTTATCTTAGCCCCTCTCCCATTTCGGGAGAGGGGTTGGGGTGAGGGAAAAAAACGAGGCTAACTATGTCTAATGTTCCTCAAGTCAAAGTCCCCGCGACTTATATGCGCGGTGGTACGAGTAAGGGCGTATTCTTCCGCCTTGAAGACCTGCCCGAATCAGCACAAGTACCGGGCAAAGCACGAGATAAACTATTTCAACGTGTGATTGGTAGTCCAGACCCTTATGGTGCGCATATTGATGGTATGGGAGGTGCGACTTCTAGCACCAGTAAATGCGTTATTTTATCCAAAAGCAGCAAACCGGATCACGATGTTGATTATCTGTACGGACAGATTTCGATTGATAAGGATTTTGTGGATTGGAGTGGTAACTGCGGTAATTTATCCACAGGTGCAGGCGCATTTGCGATTCATGCTGGCTATGTGGATGCGTCACGTATCCCAGATAATGGCGTTTGCACCGTGCGGATTTGGCAAGCGAATATCAGCAAAACCATTATTGCCCATGTGCCTGTTACTAATGGACAGGTACAAGAAACGGGTGATTTTGAACTCGATGGTGTGACCTTTCCAGCGGCTGAGATTGTATTAGAGTTTCTAGATCCCTCTGATGATGGTGAAGACGGGGGTAGCCTATTCCCCACTGGAAACCTCATCGATCAGCTAGAAGTGCCTGACGTGGGTACATTCCCCGCCACCATGATTACAGCGGGTATTCCGACCGTATTTGTCAATGCCGAAGACATTGGCTATACCGGAACCGAATTACGTGAAGCGATTAATAACGATGCGAAAGCTTTGGCACGTTTAGAGAAAATCCGTGTTGCAGGTGCTTTACGCATGGGTTTGATCAAAACCCCCGAAGAAGCCGCTACTCGTCAACATACCCCCAAAGTTGCGTTCGTTTCTAAACCTAAAGACTATAAATCCTCTAGCGGCAAGCAAATTAATGCGTCCGATGTGGATTTATTAGTACGTGCTCTGTCTATGGGCAAATTGCACCATGCCATGATGGGTACGGCAGCGGTAGCGATTGGTACAGCAGCAGCAGTTCCGGGGACTTTAGTCAATTTAGCAGCGGGTGGTGGTGAGCGTACTTCGGTCAACTTCGGACACCCGTCTGGTACGTTACGCGTCGGTGCGGAAGCTAAATTGGAAGATGGCGAATGGAAAGTTACCAAGGCGATTATGAGTCGTAGTGCACGTATCCTGATGGAAGGTTGGGTGCGTGTTCCGGGTGACAGTTTTTAATTATTTGCAGGAGGAGATAAACATGAGCTACCAAGCAGAATATCAACGGTCGATGAACGATCCTGAAGGCTTTTGGCGTGAAAAAGCCCAAGCCTTACCTTGGTTTAAATTTCCTGAAACGATTCTTTCTCAAGATTCTGATGGTATTTATCACTGGTTTGCTGATGGTGAGTTAAATACCAGTTATATGGCTTTGGATTACCATATTGAACAAGGTCGTGGTGACACGCTTGCCATTATTTATGACTCACCTGTTACCAATACCAAAACTACTTACACCTATAGCCAACTACGTAATGAAGTCGCAAAAGCGGCGGGCATGATGGCTAGCCTTGGTGTAACCAAAGGTGATCGCGTTATTATTTACATGCCCATGATCCCCGAAGCGGTGATTTCCATGTTGGCAGTAGCGCGTTTAGGAGCGATTCACTCGGTAGTATTCGGAGGCTTTGCTGCACCTGAGCTAGCCGTGCGTATTGAAGACTCACAACCTAAGATTATGATCTCAGCTTCTTGCGGCGTTGAGATTAAGCGCGTTATTGAGTATAAACCCTTACTCGATAAAGCCATTAACCTTTCTAGCCATAAGCCTCAAAGCTGCATTATTTTCCAACGCCCTGAATGCACTGCGCCCTTAACTGCTGGACGCGACCATGATTGGTCTGCATTAATGGCACATGCCCAACCTGTGGCTCCGGTTCCGGTTAAAGGCACTGATCCGTTGTATATTCTTTACACCTCCGGTACTACGGGTAAACCTAAAGGCGTAGTGCGTGAAAACGGTGGTCATGCAGTCGCCCTGAATTACAGTATGGATGCGATTTATAACCTCAAAGCAGGCGATGTATTCTGGGCCGCTTCAGACGTGGGCTGGGTAGTCGGTCACTCGTATATTGTGTATGCGCCTCTCTTACACGGTTGCACGACGATTGTGTATGAAGGTAAACCGATTATGACGCCTGATGCCGGTGCATTCTGGCGTGTGTGCTCCGAATATGGGGTAAAAGCCCTATTCACGGCTCCAACCGCCTTCCGTGCGATTAAGAAAGAAGATTCTGAAGGCGAATTCCTCAAGCAATATGATTTGAGCAAACTGACTACTATCTTCTCGGCGGGCGAGCGCTTAGATCCACCGTCACAGCAATGGCTCATGGATAAGAGTGGTAAACCGGTGATTGATCACTGGTGGCAAACTGAAACCGGTTGGGGGATTACCGCCAATCTGCAAGGGGTAGAGCCTATGCCGATTAAATTGGGTTCTTCCACTGTGCCGACACCGGGCTTTAATGTGCAAATTCTGGATGAGTCAGGCCAAGAGTTACCGCGTGGTCAACAAGGTTATATTGCACTCAAGCTCCCCTTACCCCCTAGCTGTTTAGCGACCGTATGGGGCAGTGTAGAGAAATTCAAAGAAAGCTATCTGTCCATGTTTGAAGGCTATTATGCTTCAGGTGATGGTGGCTATATCGATGAAGATGGCTATGTATTCGTCATGGGTCGCGTAGATGATGTGATGAACGTAGCAGGTCATCGTCTCTCTACCGGTGAAATGGAAGAGGTAGTCGGTAGTCATCCTGCGGTGGCAGAGTGCGCGGTCATTGCGCGTGATGATGATCTCAAAGGTCAAATCCCCATCGGTTTAGTGGTGCTCAAAACAGGCGCACAAATCAATGAGGCTGAATTTAGCAAAGAACTGGCTCAAATGATCCGTGCCTCTATCGGTGCGATTGCTTGCTATAAAGACACTTATATCGTGCAACGTCTACCGAAAACCCGTTCTGGTAAGATCTTACGCAAGAATTTGCGCCAAATGATTAATGGTCAGGAATATATTGTACCTTCGACTATTGATGATCCAGCGATCATGCCAGAGTTGGAAGCACTCTTAAGTAGCAAGGGCGCTAAAGTCGGCTCTTAATCACTTTTTAGTGTAGTCGCTCAATAAAGTACTCGACCTATAAAGATCGGGTACTGCTTAGATGATTATCCTATCGATAACAGCACAAGCTCTATTTTGTACTGGTTGAAGTACGCATGTATTAGAAAGTAGGCACTAACATAAAACGTTTCATAAAACGCTCTATAGCCGCAACAAACGAGAGCGGAATTTCCTGCATAGGATAATGCCCACTATTACACAATGCTTCTAAAGTCGCATTGGGATACCATTTTAGGTAGGTGGCTAACATACTCGGCTCAGTAATCGCATAATCACATTCTCCGACCAACGTTAGCATAGGGGTATTTAGCCCCACCACTAGCTCGGAAAAATCCTCATAGACCCATGCTTTTAAGTAACCCGCATAAGCCTCTTCAGTGGTGGTCGCTCTGGATTCTTGTACCATTTTATCCAGCCACGTTTTAGGAAGACGTTTACCTGTAGTGAAATCCATAATGGTATAGCGACTATTATCATCAGTAATAGAGGCTTCAAAGGTGGCCCAGCTACGCTCATCTAATTGCGCACCACTAGCGGGCACTGGTGTAACGGCTATTGCAGACTTGATCCGTTGCCAGTCATTAATCTCTACTAGCACACGTTGCATCGCCATCGCCCCCATCGAATGACCGATCATATGAAAGCGCATCCAGCCTAAATGCTCGATCAGCTCAAGCATATCGGCAGCGATTTCTTTCATAGTATAGCTGCCCGTGAGATGGCTTGACTTACCATAGCCACGATAGTCGGGAAATACATAAGTAAAGGTTTGGGTATCCAGAGCAGGAAAAATAGGACTCCAGACCGTATGGTCGCTCGTCCAGCCATGAAAGACCAAGACATACTCCGAGCCTTGCCCAATGGTGGTATAACCTAAGGTCATTGCACTCTCCTCCCGCTTATTGTGTTGTATACAGTATAGCCTAACGCGTTAATCTAGCCGCTACAATACACACTTAGTCTGGTTTTATTGACCTCTGTGGATGCTTTTTAGAATGGTCTATACTGTGCACATTGGATAATACAACTAAAGGATTAGTTATGTTGAAACCCTATATTTCACTGACTCTCTTGTGCACTTTAACCTTAAGTGCCTGTGGTACTACCTCTATGAGTGACCTTGATACTAGCACTCCCTTTATCAGCAGCAATCCTACCTTAAGCACACTCCAAGGCAATTGGGGACGCTCAGCCAGTGGACCTGCGGTCTTTAAAGTCTATGGTGAAAACCTGATCATGTTTAAAGGCAATAAGTCCTATCCTCTCACCCTGCAAGGCACTACCTTAGTCGGCACGATTACCGATACACGCGGCATTACCTGCCAAGTAGCGCTTTCTAGTGCAGGCGAAAACTTAACTATGGGGCAGCGTAACTGTGTCGATGTCGCCAATAGTCCAGTGGCTTTGACCCAAGCTAATGTGAGCTTTGTAAAAGTGATGCCTAAAAAAGATTATGAGTCGATGTCCTGCGACCAATTACAAACCGAACTCAATCAACTCGACGCCACCATTAAGCAAAAAGACTCACAATATCAAAAACTTAAATCCAATAACACTGCATGGGCAAAAGAACAACGCAATCGTTTACTCAATGATAGCAGCTACACGGTTTATCGTGATGTGTCTGTCATTGGTAAACAAAAGGGCTGTGCATTGACCACCTCATTTGATAATCCTAATCGCTAATAATTTTTTAATAAACGGGGGCTTTAGTGAAGTTAGCACAAAACTAAAGCCCTGATAGCTACCTAAGTACTTGAGCCAAAGTAAGCGTGCATTTCCTCCGCAGACGCTGTAACTACCTTCCTGTACGCTTTAAAGCGGCATCCTTGCTGCCAAGACTGCTCCAAAAACGCACGCTTACTTTTAGCTAGAGACTTAGTGGCTCAAACTGTATTCAAATCTTCATATATTCATTTAAACGAATATGATAAGCTCCAGCCCCATTGACTAGATAGAGGGAGCTTTTTATGTTCACCGTATTGATTTTATGCACAGGTAACTCCTGTCGCTCGCAAATGGCTGAAGCACTATTGAATCACGAGCTTGCCGGACAAGTGCGCACTGTATCAGCAGGTACTCGTCCTCAACCTAAAGTCGCTGAAGGTGCACTCGCTGCTTTAGAGCAAGCAGGTTTACCCACTAAGGGCTTATATCCTAAAGATGTCGATGTGTTTCTAAATGAGCCTATCGATTTAGTAGTCACCGTATGCGACAACGCTAAAGAGTCTTGCCCTATTTTCCCGCGTCCTGTTAAAACCATACACATGCCCTTCCATGATCCACACGGCGAACCTTTAGACAGCTTTATAGCTGTTCGAGATGATATTCGCGCTCGCTTAGTGCCAGCGGTTCGCGGCGCATTAGGTTTAGAGGGCTAATTATATGTCGGCACAATGTGAAGTAGTGGCTAAGTCACAGACACGTCAACCGATGGGACTGTTTGAGCGCTATTTAACGGTATGGGTATTACTCTGCATCGGTTTAGGCATCGGGTTAGGCGCTTTATTTCCTAGCCTGTTTCAAGGCATAGCCAAGCTCGAAGTAGCACAAGTCAATTTGCCAGTCGCGGTGTTGATTTGGCTGATGATTATTCCCATGCTATTAAAAATCGACTTTAAAGCGTTAAAGGAAGTTAGCCAGCATTGGAAAGGGATTGGTGTCACTTTATTCATTAATTGGCTCATCAAACCCTTTTCTATGGCTTTACTAGGTTGGTTATTTATTCGGGTACTGTTTGCCGATTGGTTACCGTCCGACCAATTGGATAGCTATATTGCGGGCTTGATTCTATTAGCCGCCGCTCCTTGTACCGCTATGGTGTTTGTGTGGAGCAACTTATCAGACGGTGAACCGCATTTTACACTGTCACAGGTTGCGCTTAATGACGCAATTATGATTATTGCCTTTGCACCTTTAGTAGGGTTTTTGCTGGGTATTTATGCTATTACTGTGCCGTGGGATACGTTATTTTTATCGGTGCTCATTTATATTGTCATTCCAGTCATCGTGAGCCAAGTGTTGCGCCGCTGGCTATTAGCACAAGGGCACTTAGACCGTACTTTAAAAACTATTCAGCCTTGGTCATTAGCCGCTTTATTAATCACCTTGGTATTACTATTCGGCTTTCAAGGGCAACAAGTCTTAGCTCAACCGTTCATTATTCTACTGCTCGCTATTCCGATTTTAATCCAAGTCTATTT
This sequence comes from Thiofilum sp., assembly GCF_016711335.1. NCBI lineage: Bacteria > Pseudomonadati > Pseudomonadota > Gammaproteobacteria > Thiotrichales > Thiofilaceae > Thiofilum > Thiofilum sp. Next base: position 1,952,424 of record NZ_JADJTF010000001.1, on the reverse strand, counting down.
TAATTCGATGTTGGCTTATTGGTTGAATCGCCAACTAGGAGTTGCGCACTGTATTGCTGCACCCTCTGCTTTAATTGGAGCGAGTAACTTTTTTGAATTAGCAGTGGCTACGGCGATTGCCTTATTTGGCTTTAATTCGGGGGCGGCTTTAGCTACGGTCGTTGGGGTATTGGTGGAAGTGCCCGTCATGCTGTCCGTCGTCGCTATTGTGAATCGCTCAAAACATTGGTATGAAAATAAGCAATAAATAGGCTAATTGCTAATGGTTAAAAAGTTGCCTTAATGTTTTTTTAACCCTTAGCGAAAATACGACAGCCGTTTTACAATCTTTAGCAAGCAGCTCGTTAACTGCTTATTTTGCCTTACCTTTAATTAGTTTGATTGCATTTAAGCTTAACTGTTGCATAAATAACACACTACCCCTTATACCTTTTTTTTAGCACACGCTAAACAAGCTCGTTATAGTGACCTGCATTAACATCGAAAACGCTCCAATTGAGTGTGAAGAGACTAAATAAGTCCTTCATTTATAATAAAAACTATAATAAAGGCTATATGTTATGCTGCGCTTATCGATCTTCCCTGTTGGGCTGAGTGCTTTAGTGTCTATGATGACTACCCCTAGTGCTCATGCTAACCCTTATGGTCATCAACAGCACTATCAGCAAACTGTTTATGTTCAACCCGCTAGTTATCCCGTGCAACCTCGTTATACTCCACAACCTAACTATGGGGTACGCCGTCCTGTCCAACGTTTTGAGCACTACCAGCAACCCTACTACCCTCCCGTAGGCTATCAAGCGGATTATCCGGCTGAAATTATCCCTGCTCCTCAGTATGCCCCTCCACCTAGACGCCTACTCCCCTTTCAACAAAGTGCGCAATATGCTCCACCTGTGGAGCGCATTATGATACAAGCCCCACAACAACAGCCTATGCCAGCGGAACGGCGCGTTATTTTAGATCGTGCCCATCAAGTGCTAGGGGTGCGTTATAAATATGGGGGTAACTCAGTGCGTGAAGGCTTAGATTGTAGCGCCCTGATTCAATTGACTCATAAACCCTTAGGACGCTCTATTCCCCGCACCGCAGCCGAGCAAAGTCGTGCTAGCCGCACTATTTCACGTAAAGAACTGCGTCCGGGGGATTTAATCTTCTTTAATACCTTAGGTAAAGGCGTGAGCCATGTGGGCATCTATGTAAAAAACGGTAACTTTATCCACGCAGCTTCTGGTGGTGGGCGAGTGATGGTAGATAATTTAAGTAAGAGTTATTGGCAAAAACGTATTGTTAAATATGGTACTTTTGTAGGCTAATCTACTGATTACATGTATATTTAATGGTATTAATATGAACTTAATGGCGAGTCGGTGAGACTCAGCCTACAGATGAGCTTCGATAATTCAGGCAAATCTAGCTATACTTGACTTGCGTCTTTCATTTTAAAAATCAGAGGAGTATCAAAATGGGTTTATTTGATTTTGCACGCAATATTGGTAAAAGAATTTTCGGCAGCGAAGAAGAAGCACCGGATGCGTTAAAAGCACACGTTGAGCAAAATAACCCTGGCGTAGAGAACTTACAAGTTCAAGTACAAGACGGTGTTGCCACTGTGAGCGGTAATGCATCTTCTCCAGAAGCACTTGAAAAAGCAGTACTGATGGTCGGTAATGCGATGGGTATTCAGGAAGTTAAAGCGGATAATATGACTGTAGCGGGTAATCCAGCTCAACAAGCTCAAGTCGCTGTATCTGATGATGAATATTACATCATCCAGAAAGGTGACACATTATGGAAAATTGCTGAGCGTGCTTATGGCAAAGGTCATTTATATAATCAAGTATTTGAAGCTAATCGTGAAGTTATCGAAGATCCAGACAAAATCTTCGTAGGTCAAAAAATCCGTATTCCTAAAAACATCTAATGTGTCACCTCTAGTTTAAAAGGCAACAACCAATGGATATGAGTACTATGGTTCAGCTCGGTGCGCAATTGTTCCAAGGACAATTGGATCGTGACCGTGATGGACAATTGGAAATGACTGAAATTGCGACCGCGCTGATGGGTTTAATGAGTGGCGGTAATAATCAAGGTCAAGGTGGCTTATTAGGTAGTTTAGCCTCTATGGTAGGAGGTGCTCAGCAAGCTCCTGCTCAAGGTGGCGGCTTATTAGGTGGTCTAACGTCATTACTCGGTAGTGGCGCTCCTGCTGCTCCTGCTCAAGCTGATAGTGGTTTGATGTCGATGGTGCAATCTTGGATTAGTACCGGTCCGAATCAAGCGCCAAATGCGGATCAAATCACTCAGTTAGTGGGTCAAGACCAAATTTCTGCGTTTGCGCAGCAATTAGGTATCAGCCCTGATCAAGCGGTAAAAGGTTTACAACAAGCCCTGCCACAGATGGTGGATAAAGCGACACCTAGTGGTTCATTAGATCTGGGTAGCCTACTCGATTCAGTGGGTGGGGTATCCGGTGCTATTGGTTTAGCGAGTAAAATCCTCGGTCGTTAATGGATTAATTTCAGTTAGCGTGAAAAAGCCATCCTTGTGATGGCTTTTTTTATTTTTGCTGCACAAAACCGTGGTTTGCTACCGCGTCTGTAGTCGATGTTTTCGCGTTAGGTTATTTTAATTAATCTTATTACCTCTTAATCGCATTGCCTTTTTGCTAATGCTCTCAATACCCTCATCGTCTATTTTTTTGTCGCCATTTAGTATAATCAAACGGCGCCCTTTGAATAAAGGATATAAATCTCTACATCTCAATATCACCTAAATATTGAGCAAGAACTTGAGCACCTTTTACTCTTATCTCTGTATTAGTCATCATGCTAGAACCTCACTGATAAAATCAATTGGGTCTTTTATCTTAATGGTTTGTACAAGGTTGGCTTTTTTAATTATACCAATGTCTGTGACTAAGAAATAATTTGCCCTTTTTTTAATGGCGCAGGCTATGTGCTCGGTATTGAGCGACAAGTTATATTATTTATTGATCTTAAATTGATCTGAAAATGACAAATCACATAATCCTTTAAGCATCCCATATAACCGTGCAATAGCATTAATAAGTGATTTATTTTCTAATTTTTGTGCATTGCTAATAGTAGAAACAAAATTATTTATTCTTGTTTCGAGACTTTCAATCTCAAGTGAATGTGCCATTTTATTTCTAATAGAGTTGAGTTCTCTAATTTGTGCCCATAACCACCTTGGTTCATCTTGATCTAGGCACATGCTTTCAGCGAGAGCAATACACTGTGCTGCACTGAATTGTTGTTTTTCCAGTGCGTCGGGATTTGGTAGCCTAGAATCAATGAATTTTCTAACTTGTTTTTCTATCAATAATTGACCCTTAAGTATTATAAGAACTGGGTCAGCATCTTTATCAGGTAGACGGTTTACCAGTTCATTATATGCCTTCCAATCATCTTCAGTCGAATGTTCTAAATCTCGCTTAAGATTTAGAAAAAAATCAAGAGTACTCTGCTCTTCCTTTCCAGCATCAACATACTCTCTGCATTCCGCAATGTGCTTATCTAACAGATCAAGTGATAGCACTAATTACCTCTCAAAATATAATAGTTTATTATACAGAATCTCAGTATAACCTCTTATTCCAGAATCCGCCTAGTCTGAGAAAATGAGGCTATATTTTTTTGGTGAGTGTTTTTATAAACTGGTAACATAATAAACCACTACATTGACTCATACTAACGATACATAGGTGAATGTTCTATAACGAAAATCAAACAAAGCATAGGGGAATCAGTTGGCTACACGATCACCTTCTAAGTGTACCTTGACCGAAACATCATCACCCAACATATTATTGACGTTACTGTGCACGCCGATAGAAAAATACCGACGACTAACGGTAAAGCCACCTTGGAAACCAGCCTTAGCTTTGCCATCACCCAGTTCCATAACTCCAAGAAGCTGAACATCAAAGGTGATACTCTTAGTAACTCCACATAAAGTTAGGTCACCTGTAATCGTCAGAGCATTAGTGCTTTTAGCCTTTACTGAAGTACTCTTGAAAGACATCATGGGGTATTTAGCGACATTAAATTAAATAAATCTGGCCCCTGCAACATACGGTCAATGTTGGGATAACCTGTAGCAACGCTCTTAGCCTGCACTGTTATATTAACACTCGAAGTTTCCGGCTTTTCAGCATCCCAGACAATAACGCCCACGAAATCATTGAAGCGCCCTTTACTGGTATTATATTGCATATAACTGACTTCGTAGTTGATTTCGCTATTGGCAGCAGCCACAGAGAATTGATCAGGCTTAGCCAATGCATTTAAAGGCAATCCCAGAGATGCTAATAGTGCGAAGCAAAGAATTTTTTTCATAAAAACCTCCTAGTGATTGTATCGTAGGAATGAGCATTTAGAAGTTAAGCTGGTTTAAACAGCTCATCATTACCTTATTCAAGCTTTGTATATTATTATAATTAGCGCTACCCGAACTTAACAACCATCAGCTAAAGCTGAAGGGTTCGCTAAAAGGACTAAAGTCCGGATACGGGTCGAATAGACCCGTCTAGCCTTCTGTCTTAAAGTTATCCTCTAACCTCGGTTCAAAGTGATGCTCTAAATACGCCTTAATCATCTCAGCACTCAATTCCCCTGAAGTCGCACAAAAATAACCCCGCGCCCAAAAATGCTGTCCCCAATACCGCTTTCTTAAATCCGGGTAGCTTTCAAAGATTTTTGCCGCACTTCGACCCTTAATTCGGCGCATGATCTCGCTCGGTGCTAGCTCCGGTGGCACCGATAACAACAAATGCACATGATCCTTGCTCACCACCCCCTTCACTATTTCTATCTCAAAGGCTTGACAGGTTTGACGGATCAACTCCCGTATCTTTAACCCCACATCCCCTTTCAGTACCGGATAGCGGTATTTCGTCACAAATACAAAGTGATACTCAATCCGGTAGACGGTGTGGCTTCCATACCGATACTCCATCTCTCACGACCTCATGCCAACCTTCATCCAGCTAGTATCGCAGATAAATCTGACCGTCTAAAGACGGTGGTTTTAACCTTGAAGACGGACTAATAAAGCGTAACACAGAGTATTTAACCAACCAAGCCTGTTGTGACTCGGCTCTGAGCCTTTAAACTATACTTCATTGCCCTTGAATAACTCTTTTAAGTTTTCTAAAAATAGACTTTTACTAATCGGCAAAACCTGTCCTATATGCTGAAGTTCAGACTTGAATTGCTGTTACTTTACAGTTGAATTCAGCGATGCGAGGGATTTCAACTCATAGGCTGAAGCGATCCGTCTGGATAAGCTATATAACTAACGCTGTACCCAACCCCCACACACCGGAAAAACTTGCCCCACAAAACAATTGGCTTGGTCACTACATAAATAAGCCGCAAACTCGGCATCCTCTCTTGCTCCGACCAAACGACCTAGTGGAACCTCACGCTTTAAACGCTCTTGAAAGCGAGGGTTGGCTTGGATTTCAGCAGGAAAGTAGGTGGGATTATCAACAAAGTTTTGTGCAATCGCGTTAACTTGCACATTATAAGCGGCTACCTCTACCCCTAACGCCTGCACATAGGCAAGCTGAGCACCGCGAGCCGCACTATAGGTAGACGCCCGTTTGATACCACGCAGCGCGGAAGCACTACCCATTACTAAAACCTTGCCAGAACGCCGCTGGATCATGAAGGGCAGGACGGCGCGACAAAGCCGAGGCAGTGGATCGACTAGAGCCGCAAAAGTACTTCTCCACTCCTCTTCAGAGACTTCGATAGCGGCAGTTGAGGGCGCAGGTATAGCAAGGTTGGCAACCAGCACATCAATCTCGCCCGCCGCCGAAATAATGGAAGTGGGGGCTTCGGGTGTAAGTAGGCTGTCGGTGTTGGGAATTACATTCGCGCCGTGCTCAGCAAACACTTCACAGAGCATAGGCCCCATAAACACATCCGCCTGCGTAATGAGCACGCGCTTACCTTTTAGAGATTCACGGGTCATGCTAAGTCCCTCGAAAAGCTGATGATAACGAGGTAAGTGTATATTAAGTGGAGTGATTAGGAAGACCCATGATTTGATCAGTCGACATTTTAGCTGTCATTGCCTCCATCGTCGACACTCGTTAGATTTATTGCAAGTTTATAAAAGATTATAGACCATCATCATTCCAATATAGGCAGCTAGCTTTGTCGTTGGAATGTCACCAAATTTTTTTCTTATATTGCTAATTAAAGCTTGGGCATAAGGCTGAGTAATTCCAAGCACCTCAGGAGCTTGTTTCATTGGTCTTCCTGAAATAAGAAATGGTAGTAAACTTTTTTCTTTTAAAGTCAGTTTATTGAAAGAATTAGATAAATAAGTAATTAATTCAAAATTTTCTTTAGTGTCTATGCCTTTTGCTATTAGCATGGATTTTAGTTTCAGGCTTTCATCTTGATCTATCGCATTGATGATTTCTGTTTCTAAATTTGCACCGACATTTATAGTATTAATTATATGACATGAGCCTATATCTATAGAGATATATTTTGAATTTCTTTTAAACACCTCTTCTTTTATTACTAAAGTTTTTCTAATTTCATTTTTTTCCAACACTGACTCGATGCCAAAGTTATTAGACATATAAGAGAAAGGCGCTCTATAAACTCTAATCTTATTTTTCTTATTATTATCCAAAGATATTATATAGGAAAATTGTAAGTTTGTTACTGGATAAGAGAAACTTTTAAGTTCAGTCTCACTTTTCAAGTAATGAAATTTATCAAAATTATTAAATCTTTCATATATTGAGTCGTTGACTGTTAGAGGATTTACTAAACATATATGCGCCCCTAATTGTTTTCCAATGCTGGAAAAGATATCTTCATTATCTTTTAATATTTGAATAGCATTTTTTTGTTTTTCTTTATAAGCTTCTTTCGTGTTTATTTGATAGCTTAGATTTTCATTTAAAATTATGCTATTTTCATTGATTTCTGTTTTTCCTGTCGAAAAACACCAAGAACGAATCCCTTTAATTAGAACCAATCCAATTAATGTTTTGTTGCGAAATGATAAGTTTTTATATAAGATATTGCTTTCTTTTTTTTCTTTTTTAAAATAAGACTCTCCTTTCTTTATTTTTCTTGAAATGAGTTCTGCAAACTGTATCGGTGATTTATTATTAAGATTAATATATGCAATTGTTGTTTTTAGCCCAGGAATATCTGTATCATCAAATCTTGCCGGAAGAATATATTCTTTGTTTTCTTTAAAAGCTCTTTCTTGAGCACACTCTCGTTCGTGATTAGTCCAAAGTTTTTTTGAATATTCTTTTGATATAAAAATTACGGTATAAGATGCTAAGTTACAATAAATCTCTCTCAAATAATCATATAAATTCTTCCCCCATAAGTTATCCTCCTCAAATAAATCGTAGAAAACACGTATGTTGGCAGCTCGTAGTTGTTCAGCCACTTGATGAACATAATCTCTGTCTTCTCCTGCGAAAGATAGAGCTATGTCATATTTAATATTTTTCATGTATGTGTAATTGAAAAATCTAACAGTTTATTATACATAATCTCGGTATAACATCTTATTCCAGACTCCGCCTAGTCTGGAAAAATGCGGCTTTATCTTTTTTTTGGCGAGATTCCGTATAGTCTGGGATTAGCATAGGAAAAAACTCATCTGGTAGCGACATTTATGGTCAGCAATCATACAACACCCAACTCAGAACCGACAACCGTTCATTCGCAAGTCTTGGGGGATAGCTAAGTACTTTTTTTAAAAGCATGAAATCAGCAAGAACCTCACTCCACCACAAAATCCACCACATTACGGCTCTCTTTACTAAACTCTACGCCAATTAAATAAATAGGCTGCTGAAGTGTTTTATATTTCTCCGCATAGCCTCTGGCTTTAATTTGCTGTAAGGCTTTACCTTCCGGCGCAAACTCCACCACCTTAAACTCAAATAAATAAACCTGCTGATTAAACAATAGGGTCATATCAATGCGCCCTAGATTCGTACTATCCTCGACTCTTACGTCTAAACCTAGCGAGGCAAAATACGAATAAAACACACTGGCATAATAGCCCTCATACTGCTGAATCGAGTTATTGCTATACCATTGATATGGAATACTGGCAAAGAAGCTATGAAACAGTTGCTTTAGACCCGCAAAATCGTTTTGCAGCAGTAACTCATACAGGCGTAAGGTATTCTGGCTTTGTTCAGAGGTGTTCACTAACACGGCTAATAGGCTTTCATTTAAGCTTTGATACACTTCTTTATTCGGATAGCCCAAAGTATAAAAGGTCTGCCCGCCAGCGCGTTGGCTACGTTTAATCGTCAGATAACCTGTCTGGAATAACAGTGCTTCGGTAGCAATTTTGTCAATGTCAAAGCTCGAAATTACACTACTGCTACTGATCATATGATCAAGATGCAGAGTAGGTACTTTACGTTTGAATAATAGCTCGACTAAAAAAGTCGGTGTCCCCGTTTCAAACCAGTAATTGTCAAATTGGCGGCGCTTAAATAATTGCAGAATATCAAAAGGATTATAGACACTTTCCCCCAGCCAGTGATAACCATTATACCACTCACGAATCAGCTCTCGGTCTAAGCCTTCTAGCTCTGGTGCAAATAGCTCATCTAAATCCTGATCAGTATAACCACAAATCGCAGAGTAAACCGGATCTAGGGTTAGATCATACAGATTATTCAAGCCTGAAAACAAACTGACTTTAGAAAACTTACTCACTCCGGTTAAAAAGCTAAACTGAATATGCGCATCATAGTCTTTAATCGTACCGTAGAAACCTCGCAGAAAATCACGATTCGCTTTAGCCACCTCAGGATTTAATAGAGCATCTAGAATAGGTTTGTCATATTCGTCTATGAGCACTACTACTGAGCTTTTAAATTGTTGCTCTACATGCAAAATGAGACTTTTAAAACGTCCCGCACAGGTAACACCATCCGTAGTAAATTTGTATTGTTTTTCGAGTGTGGTTAACTGCTCTTTTAAATCAGACTCTAGATAACCTAGCTGACTGTAATTATTACCGCCAAAGCTAAAACGTAATACAGGGTATTTAACCGACCAATCCCAGTGTTGTTCCGCTGCTAAACCTTTAAATAAGGCTTCATTACCCTCGAATAATTCTTTTAAGGTATCCAAAAATAGACTTTTGCCAAAACGACGCGGACGCGAGAGAAAGTAGTATTTTCCATTATTGACCAAATCTAATGCTAAGGGAGTTTTATCGACATAGTAATAATTCCCTTCACGAATTTGACTCAAGGTTTGAATACCAATAGGGAGTTTTTTACGTGGGAGTCGTGGCTGAGTCATGATGATAGCTATGTTGCGTTCCAGTGCTTCTAGTCTAGCATGTTTTAGAAACCAGCATTCTGTTAACTACCTCTTACTAAACCCCAACCTTAGTACTAGAATATCGCGCCGCTGTTATTGATTTTTAGGTATCTCATGGATTCTCTGATTGGCGTGGATTGGCATGCTTTTAATACTGAAACCCAGCCTCAAGCTGCGCCCGCAAGGTTGCAAGCATGGCTATGCGTCGCCGGATCACTCACAGCTCAACTTCAAGCCATTTGCCAACGCGAATTTAAGGTACAAGTACTCAAGCACCAATTCGTTACTTGTTCCGCACTCATGAGCCAAGCCCTCGGCTTACTGCCCTATGCATCAGTCCTGCAACGCGAAGTGCTTTTATGCGACGGTGAGACTCCGCTCGTTTTCGCCAGCTCCATCTTGCCCGAAGCTGCATTGGTCGATCACTATGCCGAATTACGTGAACTCGGTGCTCGCCCTTTGGGTCATTGGATTTTCGCCGAACCCGTGTTAAAACGTGCCCTCATGTATTACGCCGAACTGCCTAGTGAGCTAGCATTTTTTGCTAATATTCCACAGGCAGTGAAAAACACCGCAACCCTCTGGGGTCGACAAACCTTATTTACGGGGGCATTGTATCCCTTGGTCGTGAGTGAGTTTTTCCTACCCGCGCTCCTTAACTACCCTCAACCCAACGAGAGCAAGCCCACATGAGTATCGTTTGGCTCAAAAATCCTTTGGCACTATTTGATGGTTTGAATGAATTAAACAGTGCTGGAGTTGTTATCCAAGACAATAAAATTATTGAAGTACTCTCGCCTAATCAAACCCCTAGCACGCCAGTAGATCAAACTTTCGATGCCAGCGAATACGTCATACTCCCCGGCTTGATCAATACTCACCATCACTTTTACCAAACCCTGACCCGTGCCTATCCAGCCGCCTTAAATAAAGAATTATTCCCGTGGCTGCAAACCCTGTATCCAGTGTGGGCTGGTTTAGAGCCAGAGATGCTCACAGTTGCCACCGAATTGGCGCTAACAGAATTAATGCTTTCCGGTTGTACTACCGCCGCCGATCATCATTATTTATTTCCACAAGGCTTAGAGTACGCCATTGATACTCAAGTAGAGGCGGCAAAAAAAGTAGGAACTCGCGTGACACTCACACGCGGTTCTATGAGTTTAGGCAAAGATCAAGGCGGTTTGCCGCCTCAATCTACCGTACAAACGGAGCAAGTGATATTGGACGATAGCGAGCGCCTGATTCGTGACTATCATGAGCCTCATGAGGGTGCAAAAATCCAAATAGCTCTAGCCCCTTGCTCCCCGTTTTCGGTCACAACTGACCTGATGAAAGCCAGCGCCCAACTCGCTCAAACTTATAATGTCCATCTGCATACCCATTTAGCCGAAACTTTAGATGAAGAGGCCTTTTGCTTAAAACGCTTTGGTTTGCGTACTGTGGACTACTTAGAAAGTGTCGGCTGGCTACATAATAAAACGTGGCTTGCACACGGTATTCATTTTAATGACGAAGAAATTCAAAGACTTGGACAAGCGGGTGTGGGCATTTGCCATTGCCCTAATTCCAATATGATGCTCGCGTCAGGCATTTGTCGTACTTTGGAATTAGAGCAAGCTGGCAGTCCAGTAGGTCTTGGTGTGGATGGTTCAGCCTCAAATGATCACTCGAATTTAATCAGTGAAGTCAGACAGGCACTATATTTGCAACGTCTACGCTACGGGTCGGCGCGAATGACTCACTTAGATGCGTATCGTTTCGCCACTAATGGCTCAGCTAAAGTCCTAGGGCGTAATGATATTGGACAAATAGCAGTGGGCTATCAGGCTGATTTAGCGTTATTTAAACTAGACGAGCTACGTTTTTCCGGTCATCATGACCCGTTAGCGGCATTGTTATTATGTGGAGCACAACGCGCTCACCGAGTGATGATTGCAGGGCAATGGACTGTGGTGGACGGTAATCCCGTTCATATTGATTTGCAGGAATTAATGCAACGCCACCAAGCCGCCGCGCGGCGCTTAGCCCAAAAAGCCTGCGCTTACGCTTAATTGCAACAGAATTTCACCCCCATGAGGATTAATACATGCGCACATTTCGTGTCAAACAATGGTTGGCTGCCTTATTAACAGGCGCTAGTTTAACGCTAGCCAGTTTAGGTGCTCAGGCAGAAGACCCTTTTAAAGTGGGTTTTATTTATGTAGGCCCTGTTGGTGATAATGGTTGGAGTTACCAACATGACTTAGGTCGTAAAGCTGTAGAAAAAAATCTCGGCGATAAAGTCAAAACCACCTATATTGAAAACGTTCCTGAGGGCGCTGACGCTGAGCGTGCTATTACTAACTTAGTCAAAGACGGTAATAAGCTGATTTTCACGACCTCGTTTGGTTTTATGAATCCCACCGCTAAAGTTGCTAAAAAATATCCTGATGTCACCTTTATGCATGCCACGGGATATAAGCAAGATAAAAATCTCGGTACTTATATTGCTAAAAGTTTTGAAGGTCGTTATGTCGCGGGCTTTTTAGCGGCAAAAATGACTAAGAGTAATACCATTGGTTATATTGCCTCTTTCCCGATTCCTGAAGTCATTCGTGATATTAACGCGGTGCAATTAGCGTTAAATCGTTATAACCCTAAAGCGAAATTAAAAATTGTGTGGGTGAATACTTGGTTTGATCCGGGTAAGGAATCCGATGCCGCTAATACTTTAATGGATCAAGGTGCGGACGTGATTCTACAACACACCGATAGCCCTGCTGCAATGCAAGCGGCTGAACGTCGTGGTGGTGTGTATGGTGTAGGTCAAGATTCTGATATGTCACGCTTTGGTGAAAAAGCGCATTTGGTTTCTGTGGTACAAAACTGGGAAGATTATTATACCGGAGTGGTTAAATCTGTTATGGATGGTACTTGGAAATCGGGTGATTTCTGGGGCGGTATGGCAGAAGGTGTAGTCACTTCTAATAACTTTAATCCAGCTTTACCGGAAGATATTAAAGCCGAAGCTAATAAAATGATTGAAGATATTAAAGGCGGATATAATCCTTTCACTGGTCCGATTAAAGATCAAAAAGGCGAAGTTAAAGTACCCGAAGGCACAAGTATGAGTATTGCTGATCTAGCTAAAATGGATTGGTATGTTGAAGGCGTGGAAGGCGATATTCCCAAGTAATTAATTATCTAAGCTCTCAAAGCAAAAAAGCCAGCATCACTGCTGGCTTTTTCTTTTCAAACCTAAAGTATTTAATTAGCGCTTACCGAACCAAATCCGCTTCATCAGATTATCTTTTAATATAAACTGATGATAAATTGCATCCACGATATGTAATACAATTAGTGCCATCAATACCTTAGCTATAATGCCATGCACAGCACGAGCAGGAAAATCCTGAAAACTTATCGGCAAAGGCTGCCCCGAACCACCAAAGACTATATCCGGCAATCCAGCACTAAAAGCTAGCGCAATACCACTAATGGCCATGACAATCACCACTAAATTTAATAAGACATGGACTAAAGCCGCGACCTTATCCAAGAGCGCACTGCCTGTAGGTGCGGGATTAGGCGCAATCGTTTTAAAACGCACGAAAATACGTAGCAACGTTAATAGTAAAATCAAACCACCCGCCATCATATGACCACGTAAGGCGTTGATTTTTTCAGGATCAGTATTAGGAATTTTTTCGAGTACTTGACTCCCCATGACTAAAGCTATAATCAAGATGACAGCTAAGAGCCAATGTAAGGTCACCGCTAAGGGATGATAACGCGAGGGTGCTGAAATCATTTCTAGTCCTTTATATTAACAATCAAACAAAAGCTAAGCACTGAGCATTGAACCAAGTATTAGTTTAGTGCGCAACTATACCAAAGCATTACTCTGTGATTCATATCGACTACCAACCATCACCCCATCAAAGAGGCGAGCTTGGTTGTAGAGCAAACTAGAGAGAGTTGCAATGACATTGCCCAAGGATTTTGCAGGACTAGAAGGGATATAATAACTCTAAACAGTCCTATTATAGCTCTCACTCAACCTAGTTCTCCTCATTGATTTCATTGCCACTACTACCGAGGATAATCAGCATGAAAAATAAAGCCGAGTTAGTTTGGAATCTCGACGTGCCCCTAGTGAATAATCCTTATCTCTTTCGTGCGTCGATTAAATTAAGCGTACTCACTTGGTTAGTGATGGTTATATTATTCAGCCTTATTTTAGGTGCTACGGGTGAATGGGATACCTTGCCACCACTATTATTAGGAGCCACATTCGCAGCTTTAGGACTATGGGTTTTAATGATAGTGGTGATGCTATTATTTTTTGGTAATCGCATGCCTATGCGCTTTACCATCAATGCCCGCCAAGTACAATGTGATATCACCAGTAGACGCTCTAAATGGGCAAATCGCACTTTAATTTTTTTAGGGCTTATTAGCCTTAAACCCGGTGCTGTCGGTACAGGTTTAATTGCCACCTCGCAAGAAAGCCAAGCGTTTGAATGGGAGAGGATTTATAGTGCTACCTATGACTCTAAACACTATCGTATTACATTGCGTAATCGCTGGCGTGACCTGATTACTCTTTTTTGCCTACCGGAAAACTATGAGGCGGCAGTAAATAGGGTGCAAGCGTCTATTCCCAATCACAAACAAACCAAACATAGTACTAAAAACCCTATTGGCTCATTATTGTTTAGAACCGTGTTGACGATTATCGCCTGCTTACCCTTTTTTCAAATGCCCTATCCTTTTGAAATAGATTTATTTGTGCCTATTTTCTTAGTGTGTTTTGCGGTCGCTACTATTTGGTTGATTCCCTTATTTGGCTATGTGGTCATAGCGACTTTGCTCTATATTGCCACATTGATTATTGCTACAGCTATTCAGCCTCATAATAGCTCTTATTCGTCACTAAAGGGTTATTTAGAGTATGAGTTAATTTCAGGAGATGAGTGGGTATTTTTTATTATCATGCTACTTTGTATGACCTATTTAATACGCATGTCATGGCGAGCTGTTAAAGGCAAAGATGAATCGGCTCTGTTCTTAGATTAGGATCTAAAATTAAGCTAGTTTAAATAATACTTAATGCAGCCGACTTAAATCATGAAATTGCCCGTATTCTTTCATAGCATAGCGATCTGTCATGCCTGCAATATAATCAGCAATAACCCGTGCTTTATAGGTTTCATCATTGGGCATACTTTTAATAAAGTCTTGGTATTTAACCGGTAATAGTTTTATATCCTGCATATAAATAGTAAACAAGCTACTAATGATCTTTTGTGCTTTCCATGCCATACGATAAACTGTAGGGTGCATATATAGATTTTGATACAGAAAGCTTTTTAATGCATTTTTTTGCATTAATAATTCGCTGCTATAACGAATTAGAGGGCTAGATTGTTGGCGTACTTGATCAATACTATTTACTCCTGATTGTTGAATCATTTGGGTGCTAGTATCGGTGAGATCAATCACCATTTTACCAATCAAACGGCGCACTATTTCATGAATCAAGCGCCGCTCCTCTAGCTTGGGATAACGCGCTATCACTTCTTCATAAGTTTCACAAAATAAAGGCACGGCACAGAATTGCTCAATACTAATTAAGCCCGAACGGATACCATCATCAATATCATGATTATTATAGGCAATCTCATCGGCTAAATTCGCAATTTGTGCCTCTAAACTCGGCTGAGTTTTAGTCAGAAAGCGCTCACCTACATCGCCTAACATCGCGGCATTTTTTACAGCGCAATGTTTTAAAATACCTTCACGCGTTTCAAAGGTGAGATTTAAGCCATCAAACTCCGCATAAGAAGTCTCTAAGTGATCCACCACGCGTAAGGATTGCAAATTATGCTCAAACCCACCAAATAGTTTCATACACCCATTCAAAGCATCCTGACCCGCATGACCAAACGGGGTATGCCCTAAATCATGTGCTAGTGCAATTGCTTCGGTTAAATCCTCATTCAAACCCATATTACGCGCAACCGCACACGCAACTTGTGCGACCTCTAGCGAATGAGTCAAGCGAGTGCGGTATAGATCACCTTCGTGATTCACAAATACTTGGGTTTTATACTCAAGACGACGAAACGCTTTGGAGTGAATAATGCGATCACGGTCGCGTTGAAATTCGCTGCGATAGAGAGGGGCAGGCTCTGGGAAGCGCCGCCCCCGACTCAATTCTGGTTTAGCCGCATAATTAGCTATCATGATCTAAAGCTCGCGATTGAGAACTTGATTTAACGCACCTTCGTGAAAATCAGTAGTCACTATGGCCCTACCTATTTTTTGCAGTAGCACTAAACGCAATGAGCCATCGAGTACTTTCTTATCCACTGACATATATTGTTTAAAATCAGCACCCGTCATGCTACTGGGTGGCTCGATAGGCAAATTAGCGCGTTGTAATAGCTCACGAATCCATTGTACTTCTGCGGGGGTAATCCAACCCATGAGCATCGAATGCTCGGCTGCCATTACCATACCCGCCGCTACTGCCTCACCATGCAGCCAATTACCGTAGCCCATTGCGGCTTCAATCGCGTGCCCAAAAGTATGTCCTAGATTTAACAAAGCGCGTTCACCCTCTTCACGCTCATCTGCGGCTACCACTTCGGCTTTATGCTGACATGAACGGAAAATCGCTTCCGCTAATACCTCAGGATCACGTCCGACTAATTGCGCCATATGCGTATCAAGCCATGCTAAAAACTCAGTATCACGAATCAAACCGTATTTAATAACCTCAGCAATACCCGCACTGAGTTCTCGATCCGGTAAGGTATTGAGAGTATCGGTATCAATAATCACGCATTGGGGCTGATGAAATGCGCCAATCATATTTTTGCCCAGCGGATGATTGACCCCTGTTTTGCCCCCCACCGAAGAATCCACCATCGAGAGTAAGGTAGTAGGTACTTGAATAAAATTAACGCCACGCTGATAGGCTGCTGCTGCAAAACCTACCATATCCCCCACGACTCCGCCCCCTAAAGCAATCAGGGTTGTTTTACGATCCGCTTTGTTTTCTAGTAAATGGGTGAAAATAGTATTGCAAGTATCGAGTGTTTTGTACTCCTCACCATCAGGCATAAGATGCGCTGAAGTAGTGAATCCCTCTAAAGCATTCTGTACTGAGTCTAGATATAAAGGAGCTACGGTAGTATTAGAAATAGTCACCGCTCGCTTGCCGTGAATATGAGGTCGAAGCAGATGAGATTGAGTCAATAAACCCTGACCAATATGAATAGGGTAACTGCGCTCCCCTAAATCAACTTGCAATGTTTGCATGATTAATTCCTTTATTAGCTGCAACGAGGGGGAGTTTTGCTTGAATGTCGCGTAAGACTGCTGATAAGCGCTGTCTTCCAGATAAGATAATCAAATCAGCCACTTCTGTATAAAAAGGCTCACGCGCTTTCAGTAAATCACGTAAAGTCTGCAATGGATTAGCGGTTTGCATTAAAGGGCGTGAAGTATCGTGTTTAATACGCTCATAAAGCTGTTCAGGATTAGCTTTAAGATAAATCACAATACCGTGTTGCATCAGGCGCTGGCGATTCACTTCACGTAGAATCGAGCCACCTCCGGTCGCTAAGATAATGCCGCGTTTAGCAGTCAATTCGGCGATTACTTCTTCTTCTCGATCACGAAAACCAGATTCACCTTCAATAGAAAAAATCGTGGGAATGCTAACGCCAGTTTTTTCCTCTAAATAACGATCAGAATCAAAAAACTCCAGCTTTAGCCGTCGCGCTAATTGTTTACCTATGGTGGACTTGCCCGCGCCCATCAACCCCACCAGAATAATATTCTCTTGCATGGTGGAGTTATGCCAGCACTAAGCGCGGGAATCAAGCCCCTACGCCTATTAACGCTTATTCATCGCAGTAGTTTTACTGGAATCAATAATTTTCGGAGTGACGAAGATCAGTAACTCGCGCTTTTCATTGCTATTATCGGTATTACGGAATAGCTGACCCACTACTGGTAAATCACCAAATACCGGCACTTTTTTCACAGTATTGAGGCGTATATCCTCATGTACTCCACCCAACACTACTGTTTGACCATTACTGACCATAACACGGGTTTGAATTTCGCGCGTGTTAATACTAGGGATTTTCTCATAAACCGCACCTACGGTATCTTGATTGACTCGTAAATCCATCGAGATATGCTCATCTGGCGTGATCTGGGGCGTGACTTCCAAGCTCAATACCGCTTTCTTAAAGGCTACGTTAGTCGCACCACTAGAAGAGTCTTGTAAGTAAGGAATTTCCACCCCTTGCTCAATAATGGCTTTGGTTTGGTTAGAAGTAATCACCCGTGGGGTTGCAATCACCTCACCCTTACTTTCAGCTTGCAAGGCAGAGAGTTCTAATTCCAACATAAAGTCTTTAGCTAGAATGGCAAAACCATAACTACCCGCCGCACCGGTTACAGGCATATTGACACTCAATAGATCACCTAAACCTATTTCTTTGCCATTATATTTATCGACCGCTGCATTTAAATTGCCGCTACCTAGACCCATGCTATCTTTATTTTTCCACTGTGGATTGACCCCGAATTTAGCGCCTAATTGCTTACCAAACTCATCGGTAGCCGTCACAATGCGTGACTCAATCAATACTTGCTGCACGGGAACATCTAGGGCTTTAATCAATTCACGAATATCACGCACGCGGGTAGCAGTATCTTGAATCAATAGAGTATTAGTACGCTCATCCACGGACACATTGCCACGCTCCGATAATAAAGAGTGATTCTTATCGGTTGAGCGCTTTTGAATCAGTGTGGCTAAATCCGCCGCCTTAGCAAAATTGACTGGAATATACTCGGTAATCAGTGGCTCCAACTCCACCTTACGCTTCGCAACTTGTAATACTTGCTCTTCTTTAGCCTCTAGCTCGGCTTGCGGGGCAATCCAAATCACATTGCCATTTTCACGCATGCCTAGATTCTTGGTTTCTAACACAATATCCAGAGCTTGATCCCAAGGAACGTCTTTTAAGCGCACTGTAATATTGCCGGTTACTGAGTCACTCACCACGATATTTTTATCAGTAAAATCAGCGAGTAATTGTAGAACTGCGCGTACTTCAATATCTTGGAAATTTAAAGAAAGCTTTTCGCCGGTAAACTCTTTCTTTTTCTTAGTAGTAGCCTCTGGGTTATTAGCATTACCTCCTACTTGCACTTGGGCGGTACTCACCTGACTATTACGAATAGGCTCAATGTGTACCGTTACGCGTGCACCTTGACGCTCAATGCGGTGATTATAAGGAATACCATTGGTGCTTAAGGTAATCACTCCGGTATCGCCTTCTTGCTTCACCTGAATATACGAGATAGGTGTCGCAAAATCAGTGACATCCAAGCGATTACGCAAATGTCCCGGAATGGTACTGCCCTCTAAACGCAAAGCCAGAGATGAACCGCTTTTAGTCTCACGAATAGTGGCCTCTGTACTTGGTAAATCTAAAATCAAACGCGCCCCACCATTCGGTGAGCGTCTAAAATCCAAACCACGTAACGCGGGAGTCGTCACAAAACGCCCCGTTTGCGCCGCATTATAATGCTGTGGAGCCGCTGCATAGGGCTTGAACTGAGTTTTAGATTGAGCAGGCGGTAAATTGCGGTATTGCGCCGGTGCTGGAGCTGATCTCACAGGTTGGGGTTGGTGCGCTACATACTGCTGTTGGCTAGCTAATTGGGCAGATTGGCTAGCATCTTGATAATAATCGTAACTACTAGCCCCTCCTAAGGGTACTTCCGCTAAGTCTAAAGCAGGTTGTGCTTCAGCCGCTCTAAACCGTCTAGTTGAGTCATTAGGGGCGCTATGGCCAGCCCCTTTAAAGGTTAACAGCATACGATTAGCCGATTGCATGTCCACGCCGTAGTCAGCAAACTGTTCTAACTCAATCACCACTCGTGTTTGACCTTTACTATTGACCGCTTTGACATTACGCACCACACCCGCACTGACTTGATTACGCCGTACTACCGGATTGACCGCCACGTCTGGAAAATCAAACACTAGACGGGGAGGGTTATCCATCACAAACCCTTGAGGAGTCGCAATCGGGGTATTAAATTGTAAACTCAACTCGGTTTTACCACCGACTAAACTGGCCTGTACTGCTTGCAACTGATTGGGTGCAGCTAACACAGGGCTAGTGGAGCCAAGTACGGCCGCCATTACGGCAACAAGGTAAAGTTGCTTCATTGTTTTCATTATTAGCTAACCTTTATTATACGGCACTCTTAGCCTTTATTTTTGGGGTCAAATAGGGCGATTGAGTTTTCCTGCTCTTTAAAACCACCAGAACCATTATCCACAATCTCTAGTAGATTAACTCGCGCCTCTTCAATTTTTAAAATTTTACCACGATTTAAACCTAAGTAATTTCCACGGTGTACGCGGTGAATAGTCCCACCCGGAATTTGGATCAAAGCCCAAAGTTCATTATTTTGACGTACTGTTCCTACCATTTTTAATGAGTCAAGTGGGAAACTTTCTAAAAACTCAGGAGTACGGTTTTCGTCAATTTTAACCGAGCTTACTACCTGCTGCTCTACTATATTTTCATGAGCCACATTCGCCATACTAAAGGGGTCATTTTCATGACTGGGGTAAATAAAGCGTACATAAGGCTTTATGGTGGGTAATGGCTCAATAGGAGCAGGCTCACGCATTCTAACTTTTTCGACATAGGCTTCCAAATCCGTCAGATCATTGGAGCATCCTGCTAATAAGGCGAGGGCTAATAAGATGATACCGCTGTTATTATAATGTTTAATGGGCATAACTATCACCTTAACTCTTCTTTTCACTATTAGGCTTTTCAGCCTTTTGCTTAACACTTTCATCCAAATAACGATAAGTTTTAATGACCGCCTCCATTCTTAGGCGGCTAATAGGCTTTTCATTGACCATCAAATTAGTATTTTTATCGTTTTTCTTATCTTTAAGCTTATCAGGGTCTTCGGCAAAACCTAGCTTAATATCGTGAATAGTAACAATACGCGGTAAGCCAGAAATATCACTCACAAACATAGCCAGCTCGCGGTAGCTACCTAATGCAATAATTTTAATAGGTTTTTCCGCATAGAATTCTTTTTGAGTTTCTGCTGCGGGTTCAAATAACTCAATTTCTAAGCCATTGGTAATGCCTTTTTCAGAAATATCCACAATCAAAGCCGGAATTTCTGTACTACTAGGCAATTGTTGCAGCAAATTACCAAATGAATTTTGCATTTCCTCTAATTGCTTTTCATAGCTATCCAATTGGCTGGCACGACGTTGGCGCGACTCTAAAGTCTGCTTAAGCTCATCCTCTTTAGCAGCCACTGTCTTTAAGGTTTCAACGCGCTCTACAATCATGAAATGGTAGCCCGCAAATAACACAAAGCCTAATACCATCAGTAGCGCAATGAGCTTAACCGACCATGACACACTAGCGGGATCTTCGACTAGGTAGTTAAAATCTTGTAGTTTCATGACTTATCACCGCGTCGTGTTTTTTGATACACCTCTAAACTAAAATCACGCAATTTACTATTATCATCTTTATCCTGAGCCTCTTTTTCAATCTTAATCAGATTTAAATTAGAGGAACTCAACCACTGTGATTGATCTAAACGATTCATGTAACTTGAAACCCGTGCATTAGACTCTGCTTTACCGGTGAGACGAATTAAATCACCGGTTTGATTTAAGCTAGTCAAATACATACCTTGCGGTAAAGCAGTGGCTATTTCATCAAATAAATGGACAATAGCGGGGCGGTGACCTTGCAAATCCTCAATAATGGACATGCGATCTAATAATGCCTTACGGGTGGTATCTAGATCTTTAATCTTTTCAATATTTTTGTCTAATACACTAATTTGATTTTGAAGGAAGCTATTCCGCGCCTCTTGTTTTTCTATCGTATTTTCTACATAGGTATTAGCTAAAAAAATTAAACCTGCGCCTAAACCTATCGTACCTAATAATAAAGCTATAAACTCTTTCTTTTTACGCTCACGCTCGCGCTCACGCCAAGGTAATAAATTCAAACTAGCCATTTACACAATCCCTCTTAAGGATAAACCGGCTGCCACTAATAAAGTTTGCATATCATTAGTAAAGCGGATAGGACTCACTTTATTACTTAATGCCACTTTTTGAAAAGGATTGACGATTTTAACGGGTGTACCAATTACTGACTGAATCTGCTCATCCACCCCCGGAATACGTGAGCAACCACCACTGATTAAAATTTGATTGACGCTATCGCGCTGACTCGATGCATAATAAAACTGCAAAAAGCGATGTAAATGCCGCACCATATTTTCCTTAAAAGGCTCTAATACTTCAGAAATATAATTTTCAGGTAGATTACCTTCTTTTTTAGCGAGTCCCGCTTCATGCCAAGTCAAACCATAACGGTGCATAATCTGCTCAGTTAATTGTCGCCCTCCAAATGCCTGCTCACGCGAAAAAGTCAAACGCCCTTTTTCAAATACGGTAATTCCGGTCATGGTTGCACCAAAATCGACCACTGCAACGGACTCGTACTGATTTAGCTCATCGGTTAAGGTACGTAATACCAACTCCAAGGCATGTGTTTCGGTGTCTACAATGTCTACCGTTAAACCAGCCATTTCTGCCGCTGCGACTCGGACTTCGACATTTTCAGTGCGCGTACCCGCCAGTAATACATCGACGGTGTTGGGATTATTAAAAGAAGGCCCTAAGACCTCAAAATCGTAATTGACCTCTTCCATCGCATAAGGAATATGCTGATCCGCCTCTAAAGAGATTTGGGTCTCCATTTCAGCCAGCGGGATGCTAGCAGGCATAGTGATAATTTTATTAATCGCCATCGAGGTAGGAATGGCTAGAGCACAATGGCGCAAACGAGTACGGCTGTCTTTAATGACTTTGCGAATCGCATCACCAATCGGTTCCGGTTCAACAATGTCTTTTTCATTGCAGACCCCTTCGGGCAGAGCCGCTACCGCATAGCTTTCAATACGGTAGTCACGCCCCTTACGTGCCATCTCCACCAGCTTAACGGCGGAGGAGCTGATATCAATGCCTAATAAGTTTGTTTTACGACGATAGAAAGAAAACACGGGTTGTCTCGCTCTTATTATTAAAAATTAGCCTTAAGCGCTTTTAGGGTAAGCCAGCTTAAATTAGGGCGACTGTTTATAGGCTCAAGTCTACCTTGACTCTATTAAACGTTCCGCTCTTTCTGATGAGCGGGAAACGCACAAACACTGTTCTAGTGACTTTATAAAGCTACTAAAAATACTCATAACTCAAGCACTTTCTCCCACCGAACAAAAAGGAGCACGCTGTACAACAACGGTTCACCCCCAGCATGGCATACTTGGCTAAAGCATTATGTTATTCAGGGACTCGGCATAATAATGATTCTAATCGGTCGCTTTCTAACCTTTATAGTGAGTGCTTGGCTCGGCTCGCTATTATCACTGTTGATGACTGGCTTATTAGGCTTAGTATTATTGTATTTATACTATGCGCCCCGTTTACCTGATAAAGCCGCACTACATCAAATTGAGCTACAAGTGCCTATGCGCATTTATGATCAAAATCAACAGCTACTCGCCGAGTATGGGGATGAGCTACGCCGCCCTCTTGCTTTTAATGCTATCCCTCCCCAACTGATCAATGCATTTATTGCTATCGAGGACTCACGCTTTTACGAACACAATGGGATAGACCTTAAAGGCGTGGCGCGTGCTTTGAAAGGGGTATTGTCTACCGGAAGTGCGAGTCAAGGCGCGAGTACTATTACTATGCAGCTTGCCCGCAATGCTTTTTTAGGCAGCCAAAAAACTGTTGACCGCAAACTGAAAGAAACCTTATTAGCGCTAAAAATCGAAGAAAACCTTTCTAAACAGGAAATTTTAGAGCTGTATTTGAATAAGATTTATCTAGGTAATCGTGCCTATGGTATTGGGGCGGCGGCAGAAACCTATTATGGTAAAACGATACAGGAACTCACACTAGCAGAAATGGCAATGATTGCGGGCTTACCCAAAGCACCTTCCGCTTATAATCCGATTGTGAATCCTACGCGGGCAATGGAGCGGCGAAATTACATTTTATTGCGCATGTTGCAGCAAAACTATATTACCGAGGCTGCCTATCAAGAAGCGCTTGCTAGCCCCAACACGGCTGCGGTGCATCGTACTGAAATGAATGCGGATGCGGCTTATTTTGTGGAAATGGTACGCTTAGCAGTAATTGAACGTTTTGGTCAACAAGACGCTTATAATCAAGGCTATCATGTTTACACCACACTAAACCCCAAAACCCAACAAGCCGCCGTGCAAGCAGTACGCACTCATTTAATAGATTATGATCAACGGCATGGCTATCGAGGGGCTGAGGTCAAACTCAATTTAAGCGATTTTAAAAGCCGCGAAGCTTTATTAAGTGAACTCTCTAACTATCAGACTTTGGGTGGCTTACAACCCGCGATTGTATTAGAAAGTTCAGCTAAACAAGCGCGTTTATTACTCAGTACCGATGATGAAATAACGTTAGCTCTGCCACAAGTAGACTGGGCGCGACCTTTTATTTCCGCAGATCGGCGTGGCTCTAAACCTAAGCGGGTGAATGAGGTTTTAAAAGCGGGTGACCTAGTACGTTTAAGTACTGAAGACGACGGCAGCCTAAAATTAAGCCAACTCCCAGAAGTGAGTGGTGCAACCGTATTACTAGACGCCAAAGATGGCGCTATTAAAGCCGTTGTCGGCGGGTTTGATTATCAACAATCCAAATTCAACCGCGCCACTCAAGCACGCCGCCAACCCGGTTCCAGTTTTAAGCCCTTTCTATATGCCAGCGCTTTTACCCAAGGGTATACGCCCGATAGTATTGTGAATGATGCGCCTATTACTATTCCCACTACCAGTGGCAATTGGACTCCACAAAACTATGGCGGTAGCTATATTGGCCCTACGACTTTACGCGAAGCCTTAGCTAAATCACGTAATTTAGTGTCAGTACGCCTATTAAAAGCTATAGGTGTGCAATCCCTGATTGATTATGCCACGCGCTTTGGCTTTGCCCCTCAAGACTTACCTAATAACTACACCTTAGCCTTAGGTACAGCTATGACTAACCCACTACAAATGGCTAGCGCCTATGCTACGTTTGCTAATGGGGGCTATAAAGTTGAGCCTTATTTTATTACCCGTATTACCAATAATAATGGTGAAGTACTATTTAATGCCCGCCCCGCTCGCGCCTGTGGCGATAATGTGGAGTACTGCACTACGCAAAACGATAATATTCATCCCTTACTCGCCACCAGCGTGCAACCAGCGGCTAAACGCATTATGGATGAGCGTACTCATTACTTTACTGTGCAGGTCTTACAAGAAGTTACCCAAAAAGGGACAGCGGTAAGCGCTACTAAAATCCTGAAACGTCAAGCGATTGGTGGCAAAACCGGAACCACTAACGACCAAAAAGATGCTTGGTTTTGT
The DNA here is from genome assembly GCF_016711335.1 of Thiofilum sp. Taxonomy (NCBI): domain Bacteria; kingdom Pseudomonadati; phylum Pseudomonadota; class Gammaproteobacteria; order Thiotrichales; family Thiofilaceae; genus Thiofilum; species Thiofilum sp. The sequence continues at coordinate 1,927,516 of NZ_JADJTF010000001.1, read as the reverse complement.
GGTATTACTCCAGACTATAGTGCAGTGAGTTGGATGGGTTTTGATGATATGAAAGAACTCGGTGAGGGTGAAACCGGAACTAATGCCGCTTTGCCAGTGTGGACTCAATTGATGGCAAGTGTGTTAGGTGATAGTCCCGATGTTGCTTGGGTTGCCCCCGAAGGACTTAAAACCGCAGAGCCAATACTCCATGCTAATCCAAATGACGCAACCACGGCGCTCAATGCGGGCGAGAAAGTCGTCATTAATGCGGGACAACCTAATAGCTATACTCCACCCATCCCGCGCTTTGAGTATAAAAGCACCGCAGCACTAACCGAGGTTAGCCCTGAAGTCGATTCTACGGTTTACACACCGCGCACAAGGGTTGATAATGAACGTCCGAGACCTAAGCCCACGCGCCCCGTGCGCCCAGTTCAACCCCGCTCGGAAGCTGTCGAAATACCTGAACAAATATTTTAAATGTATAGCAATACTCAAGACTTACGCCACCAAATTGCCGCCGAAGCGGCTCGCTTAATTTACGATGAGGGTTACCGTGATTATAAGGTAGCCAAAACTAAAGCAGCACAGCGCTTCGGACAATTACAGTCCTATTTACAACCCACCAATGAGGAAGTTGAGGAAGCGCTACACGATCATATCCGTTTATTTGAAGCCGATACTCAACCCGCTATTTTGCGGCATCATCGTGAAATCGCTTTAGAGGCAATGAGCTTTTTAAAAGACTTCCATCCGGTATTGGTAGGTTCTGCTTTAGAAGGCACTGCGGGACCTTTATCAGCGGTGACTTTACAATTACGCGCTAATGCACCGGAAGAAGTGATGATGTATTTAGACGATCATCAAATCCCCTTTCAGACCCAAGAACGCCGTCTGAATTATGGTAAGAAGCAGGATTACTACCCGCTGTTTCGCCTCTACGTAGATGAGGTGGAGGTAGAGTTACTGGTGATTCCCGATGATCCACGCTTTGCCAGTGCTGCCCTGAGTCCGATTACAGGTAAAGGCATGCGCCGCGCAGAACCGCATAAGGTACGGGAGTTATTGGAGGGTATGGATTAACTTTCATCTCTCTTGACTAAAGCAGATAATGACTTGCTACCACGACTTAAACCACCTCTGCTACACGCTGCTCTAAACCCATGCCATAAAACATTGCGTCTGCCCATTGATGCGCATCTAATAAATAGCGCTCCTGACCTAAACACTCCATAGGTAAAACGCTATTACTGGTAGCAAACTGACAGGCCTTTAATGGTCCACCTTTTAAAGCCACGATATTGGGCAAACCGATCTGTTTGGCAAAGGGCTGCATAGCCTCATAATCAACATAGATATTTATCCACTCGTTTAGCAACTCACTAGGCTGCCACTGCCGAGCACTGACTGGATCACCTAATAATGGATCGTGAATCACAATCGAACAGGCTACTGGATCGAGCGTAATCAACAGCTCCACTGGAATGCCCCGTGCATTAAGCTGCCGTGTGACACTCATGACTCCATACCCTCCATAGGAATGCCCTATTAAGACGATTTTTTGCCCCACTTGATAGTGGGCTTGGAGGTATTGAATAAAGGTATGGACCTGATGAAAAGTGCCATAACCTAGCAATTGAGTAGCTGCATGAGCAGCGTAGTAGCGCTTAAAAACTTGATTCAGCAAGACTTTATGCCGACTATCCGCAGAGCCTCCCATAAACAGCACCAACGGGCGCAACGAATGAGAAGTAGTCGAGCTAGCACTCGGAGGGATAAATAAAGAGCGTCCATGTAGGCCCAATAAACGCCCTGCTGCATTTAACCAGCGCCCCCACCATACATGGCTACAGCCTTCTGGTAAGCAATGCAGTAGGCGTTTAGGCATTCTTATTAAATAGCAGCAATCCGTTCCATTGCCCCTTCCAGATTTTTCATACTGGTCGCAAAGGAGATACGAATATGATTATCCAAACCAAAGGCTGAACCCGGTACGACCGCTACACCGACTTTATCCAGTATATAGCTCGATAGTTCAGCGTCCGTTTTCATGGCTAAACGCTCCATCATGCCTTTTACATTCGGGAAGCTATAAAAAGTACCATCAGCAGGTAAACACTCTACCCCATTCATCGCATTAAAGGCTTTGCATACAAAGGCATGACGCTTTTCAAACTCAGCTACCATCATTTGCGTGAAACTCAAATCGCCATTGAGTGCCACGGTAGCGGCTACTTGAGAGATAGAGCAAGGATTAGAGGTGCTTTGTGATTGCACCGTATTCATCGCTGCTATTAAATCTTGTGGCCCTGCTGCATAACCAATGCGCCACCCAGTCATAGAGTACGCTTTAGACACTCCATTTAACACAATGGTGCGCTCGTATAAGTCGGGACACACATTCAGAATATTCACAAACGGTTTACCCGCAAATAACACATGCTCGTACATATCATCTGAGGCAATCAACACCTGTGGATGGCGGCGTAATACTTCACCCAGCGCTGCCAACTCAGTAGCGGTATAAGCCATACCGGTTGGATTGGAGGGGCTATTGATCACGAACATTTTAGTGCGTGGGGTAATCGCTGCCTCTAATTGCTCTGCTGAAAGTTTAAAGTGACTCTCTTGCCCTGCGGTAATAATGACGGGTACACCTTCAGCCAACAGCACCATATCAGGATAAGACACCCAGTAAGGTGCTGGAATAATAACCTCGTCACCCGCCTCTAAAAAGGCTTGGCACAGATTATAAAAACTTTGTTTACCACCAGAGGACACCAGTACTTGTTTCAGGGTATAACCTAAGCCATTGTCACGTTTAAATTTATCTAGCACGGCTTGTTTTAAAGTCGGAATACCATCGACTGCCGTATAGCGAGTTTGCCCTTTATTAATCGCTTCAATACCGGCTTGCTTAATATAATCAGGCGTATCGAAGTCGGGTTCGCCTGCGCCTAAGCCAATAATATCGCGCCCTTGTGCTTTGAGTTGCGCGGCTAATGCGGTGATCGCTAAGGTGGGTGAGGGTTTAACGCGCCCTACTCGTTGTGCTAATTGAATATTCAATTTCCTATTACAACCATTAACTATTAAGGTGGGAAAGCAATCAATGATATACTGTGATGTCCGCCCCTGACCCCAAGAGCGCTCACAAAGCGGCGGGCATTTTACTGCAACTAACGCCTAGTTATAAACGAAAAAGTGCATCCTATGTCAAAAGCCTTTACTTTAGCGACGCAATACGCCCCAGCAGGCGATCAACCGACCGCCATAGCCTCTTTAGTCGATGGACTCCATCAGGGTCTATTCCATCAGACGCTATTAGGGGTAACCGGTTCAGGTAAAACGTTCACTATGGCGAATGTGATTCAGACCACTCAACGTCCGGCTATCATTTTGGCACATAATAAAACCCTAGCCGCACAACTTTATGGGGAAATGAAAGCCTTTTTCCCGCAAAACTCCGTAGAGTACTTCGTATCCTATTACGATTACTATCAGCCTGAAGCCTATGTACCCTCTAAAGATGTGTATATCGAAAAAGATGCCGCCGTGAATGATCATATCGAGCAAATGCGCCTCGCCGCAACCCGCGCCTTGATGGAGCGCCCCGACTCCATCATTGTTGCAACTGTTTCAGCGATTTATGGTTTGGGTGATCCCGAATCGTATATGAAAATGCTCCTGCTTTTAGTGCGTGGCGATCAGATTGATCAGCGCACACTTTTAAGGCGCTTAGCCGAGATGCAATACACTCGCAATGACTTAGATTTACAACGCGGTACGTTTAGAGTACGCGGTGAGGTGATCGACATTCATCCCGCTGACTCGGATAAAGAAGCGATACGCATTGAGCTATTTGACAATGAAATTGAAACGCTAAGCTATTTTGATCCGCTCACGGGTGAGGTATTGCGTAAAGTACCGCGTGCTACGATTTATCCTAAAACCCACTATGTCACCCCGCGTGAAGTATTATTAGAAGCGGTCGAGCATATTAAAGCTGAGCTTAAAGAACGTCTGGAGGTATTACGCAATGAGAACCGACTGGTAGAAGCTCAACGCTTAGAGCAACGGACTACTTATGATATTGAAATGATTTTAGAAACAGGCTATTGCTCTGGGATTGAAAATTACTCGCGCTATTTATCCAAGCGTCCCGCCGGTTCCCCGCCCCCTTGTTTATTCGACTATGTGCCTAAAAATGCGATTATTTTTGTCGATGAATCACACGTCACTATTCCACAGTTTGGGGGGATGTATAAAGGTGACCGCTCGCGTAAAACCACATTAGTCGAATATGGTTTTCGTCTGCCTTCTGCGTTGGATAATCGCCCCTTACGCTTTGACGAATTTGAACAATTACTCACTCAAGTGATTCACGTATCAGCCACACCCAGCGCTTATGAACTGGAACATTCGGATAATATTGCTGAGCAAGTGGTGCGTCCCACTGGCTTAGTTGACCCTATCGTTGAAGTACGCCCGATTCTCTCGCAGGTGGATGATGTCATGTCAGAAATTACCCTAAGAGCGAAAAAGAATGAGCGCGTGCTAGTAACAACGTTGACTAAACGTATGGCAGAGGATTTAACTGAATACCTGATGGAACATGATATTCGAGTACGCTATTTACATTCGGATATTGATACGGTGGAGCGCGTGGAGATTATTCGTGACCTGCGTAAGGGTGAATTTGATGTGCTGATTGGCATTAATTTATTGCGTGAGGGCTTAGATATACCGGAAGTGACTTTAGTCGCTATTATGGATGCTGACAAAGAAGGTTTTTTACGTTCTGAGCGCTCATTGATTCAAACGATTGGGCGTGCCGCACGTAATGCTGAGGGCAAAGCGATTTTATATGCCGATAAAATCACCGACTCGATCAAAGCAGCTATGCGCGAAACCGAGCGTCGCCGTGCTAAACAAATTGCATATAACGCGGCACATGGTATTACGCCTACCACTATTCAAAAACGTATTGCGGATATTATGGAAGGGGCTTATGCCACTATTCATCGTAATAAGAAAGGCGAGAAGAAAGTGGCTGAAACGCACGCCGATTATCGTGCCTTATCACCGGAGCGTGCACTTAAACAGCTTAAAGTTTTAGAAGATAAAATGTTTGCCCATGCGCGGAATTTAGAGTTTGAGCAAGCTGCTAAAATGCGCGATGAAATTGCAGCATTACGCGCTCAAGTATTTGGTTTAGATTAGACTTATAAGTACTGGAGCCAAAAGTACCCTGCCTTTCCTCCGCAGACGCGGTAAATACATCCCTGTATGCTTCAAGGCGGCACTCCTGCCGCCAAGACTGCTCCATAAACACAGGATTACTTTTAGCTGGATATTGATGAGCACTTTTTCATTTAGTAGCTGACTGAATCACTTTCACTGGCATGACTAGCTGGCCATGCATTAATAATAGCATGAATTAAGGTCGCCAAAGGAATAGCAAAGAACACCCCCCAAATACCCCAAATCGCACCAAAAAATAATACAGCTATAATAATAGCGGCGGGATGTAAATTAACCATTTCTGAAAATAATAAGGGCACTAATAAATTACCATCTAAGAACTGAATAATCCCATAGGCTATTACCACATAAATAAAATCATTGGTATAACCCCATTGAAAGTAAGCCACCGCCACTACTGGAATAGTAACTACTACCGCACCCACAAAGGGAATCAATACCGACAATCCTACTAAGAAAGATAGGAGCATGGCGTATTGCAAGCCAAAAAATAAAAAGGTAATAAAGGTAATTACCCACACAATTAGTATTTCTAGAAACTTACCGCGTACATAGCCTGCAATTTTAGTATTTAACTCTTTCCATACCTTAGACACTAATGAACGATCTGCTGGTAAGAAATTACCAAACCACTGCAAGATAGTATTGCGATCTTTTAAGAAAAAAAATACTAATAACGGCACTACCACCATATAGACCATCAAAGCAATCAGATCAAATACTGAAGCAATCGAGAAACTTAATACTTGTTGTGAGGCTTGAGTAACATTAGTCCGAATAGAGTTCAATATTTCTAAGACTACTTGCTCGGAAATAATATTGGGGTATTTTTCAGGCAAGAGCATTAAAGCCTGTTGCCCTGTAGAGATCATATTAGGAACTGCTACCACAAACTGTGAAGCCTGCTTTAAGAGCATTGGAGCTAAAACAAAAAGCAATAAAGTCACCAACAACAGAAATAAACTAAATATAATGAATACGGCTATCATGCGTGGTATTTTTAATTGCCTTAGCCACTCCACGCCACCATCTAGTAAATAGGCTAATATAATAGCCGCTAAAATGGGCTTAAGAATATCACCCGTAAAAATAATAATACTGGAGCCAATTAACAACACTAAGGCTAATATAGCGACCTGAGGATTAGAAAAGTGTTGGTTATACCAATCATTAATAAGTTTAAGCACAGTATGCCTCAGCTTTAGCTATTTTTAAGTACCAATTGTTGATAAGTATTAGCAAATAATTGCTCTAGCTCATCAATCACTTCCGCAGCAGGACGACCTTGCATAATGTGTTCTGTCATGAGGGCTGAGGAGGCATGTAGTAATACATCGCTCTCTAACATAAAGTAACTAGCCTTAAGACGCTTAAGTGCCTTAACAACACTTTCTTGTTCGGGTCTACGTAATAGTTGAGGGGTGGGCAGAGTCTTATCAGGAGCAGGAGCTTGGCGACTCACTAAAAAGCTAGCAAAAGCCAACAAGGTGCTTTGCTGACTGTCCTCAAGAGATTGAAACAGATTTAATAGCTCTTGCTCTCTAGCTGAGAGCTTTTGGGATGCGAGTGAACCTAGTAACATGTATCTCAACTACTCAAAGAGAATAAAACTGCGCTTATTATCTTAGAACTGCTTACCCTTTGATAGTTTAGTTTGCATTTAATCTCATCTTACTCAGTACAACCATCCCTCAGCTAAGCTAAAGGAGGGTTGTTGACCAGATCTTCTTGTTGCGCTTTTTGACAATAATTACGGGCAAACTCTAGCAACTCTTCCATAGCAGGTACTTTGAACTTTTGACGCTGACGCACAAACGAAAAATCGCGTGCTAAAGGCGGGTCAAGTTTAACGGGTACTAAACTACCTAAGCGTAACTCTTTACTAATCGAGGCACTAGACACTATCGAGACCCCCATTCCAGCCTCAACGGCCCCTTTGACGGCTTCTGGACTCCCTAACTCTAAGCAACTACTGAGGGAGTGTTTATCAATACCTTGTGCACTCATATAGTCTAAGGTGACTTCACGCGTACCTGAGCCTTCTTCACGGCAAATAAAAGGATGTTTCAGAATATCTTTGGCAGATACCGAACTCTTGCCCGCTAATTCATGATGGGGCGGCACAATTAATACCAGCTCATCGTGACGGCACACTTCGACCAATAAGTTTTTATTAGAAACAGGTCCTTCAACCACACCGAGGTCAATGACATTATTTTCCACCATTGACACAATACCCTCGGTATTAGATACGCGTAGGCGTAATTTCACATCCGAGTTTTTAGATTTAAAATCACCTAATAATGCCGGTAGCATATACTCGGAAATCGTCGTGCTAGCACCGATGGTCAGTGAACCACTAATATCATCCGTCATTTCACGAATGGCATTTTCCATTTCGTTATAAAGCTCAAAAATCCTCTCCGCATATTCAAAAACTATTTGCCCCGCTTCGGTTAAAGTGACGCGATTATGGGTACGATCAAATAAACGGGTATCAAATTGATCCTCTAATTGACGAATTTGGAAAGTCACGGCAGGCTGTGTCATATGCAATACTTCAGCAGCCTTAGTGAAACTTAAGAGTCTTGCAACAGCATGAAAGACCTGTAACCTTCTATCTGACATAAAAAACAATTCTCCTTGTTGAGATTTTTAGCCAGCACGACACCACCCATCCTGATAACGCTTATGGTGCGACGTTACGGCTATCCGGTCATCCCTTACCGGATATAAACACTTGGTTTACGGATAAAACAACACATTAATAAACTCTTTCTATACAGCAACCTACCACTGAGAATAGGACATCTCAGTCAGTTATGCGTAGTGGATAGCAAAATTTTTGACAAAAGGCTTAAAATTAAACACTAATGCAAAAATCAGCTACTACTCTTTCAATTTATCTGAGGGGCTGGTTGGTTGGGGTTCAGTAGATTGATGCGGAATACGGGGATCATCATCATCCATTAAAATACGATGCGCTGGTCCCTCCAGATCATCATATTGACCACTTTTCACCGTATAAATAAAAGCGATTACGATCACAAACATGACTCCTATAGCAATAGGAATCAGCATATAAAGAGCATCCATAGTAGATCATTCTCTTTCATTAGGATTAGTGGTTTAGAATTAATGTATCATCTAATTTGAATTAATGAAACGTTGCTATTCAATTTTCTATATGAAAATTATCACAATTTATCACGCGCTAGATTATTAATTTTTAAGCCTTAGAGCATTGAGGACTACAATTAAGGAACTCATAGACATACCAATAGCTGCAAGCCAAGGAGCGACCCAACCTAGGGCTGCAATAGGAATAGCAATTAAATTATAGCCAATCGTCCACGCAAAATTTTGCTTAATAATGGTTTGCATACGTTTTGCGGTCGTAATCGCATAGGGAATGCGCTCCAGATGCTCACTTAATAACACCATATCCGCACTCGCTTGGGCTAATTGTGAACCACTACCCATCGCTAATGACACCTGAGCTGCGGCAAGAACCGGTGCATCATTCACACCATCACCGACCATCACCACAATTTCGCCCTGCTCTTGGAGCTGCTTTAAATACGCCAACTTATCGGCCGGCAATTGTGCACCTAGGGCTTGTTTAATACCCAATTGCTCAGCTACCTTGGTGACTACATGGGGATGATCACCGCTGAGTAAGGACACTTTAATACCTTGTTGGTGCAACGCTTGAACGGCTTGTTGAGCATCGGCACGGATATGATCTTGCAGGGAAAACTGGGCTAACCACATACCTTGTTGCCCTAGCCAAATAATGGATTGACTAGAATCGGTATGCGTATTAGGCGGTTCTAAGCCCACCAATTCAGCAACAAAATCCGTCGTTCCAATTCTAATCGTGGCATGATTCCACTGCCCTGCTAAACCACGTCCCGAATAGGCTTGAACGTTTTGTACGGCAGAAGGATTGGTTGCACTGACTAATAAGGCTTGAGCCATCGGATGCTCAGAAACACGCTCTAAACCTGCGGCTACATTTAAACAGTCCTCCACGTTTAACGTCCCTAGAGGCTGGGTGGCAGTTAATACCAAATGCCCTGTGGTCAAGGTTCCGGTTTTATCGAAAACAACATGCGTCACTTGTGCCAAGGTTTCTAAAGCATGACCACGAGTAGTAAGCACCCCTTGTGAGGTTAGTAAACCTGTGGCGGCTGTTAACGCGGCGGGGGTCGCCAAGGAAAAGGCACAAGGACAAGTAATCACCAATACCGATAAAGCAATCCAGAACGCTTCATTAGAACCCTGCATCTGCCAAGAACTAAAGACGGCTACCGCAGTGATCAGAATTAGCGGCACAAAGCGAGAAGCTACTTTTTCAGCTAACCGTGCTAATTGTGGCTTTTCCGATTGCGCTCGCTCTAAAAGACGAATAATAGCCGCGAGTACCGTACTGTCCCCGACTTTTTGTACCTGCATCACCAGTGGGCTTTCTAAATTAACCGTACCCCCTACTAATGTATCACCTATTTGCTTAGTAGTTGGTAAGCTTTCACCACTCAAAAGGGACTCATTAATACTACTAATCCCCTCTAACACTATGCCATCGGCTGGCACAATTTCGCCGGGCTTGATTAATACCTGATCATTAATCTCTAAAGCATTAACAGCCACCACTTGTTGTTCACCGTCACGTAAACGTATCGCCGTAGCGGGTAATAAGCGGACTAACTCTTCAGCGACTTGTCCTGCTTTATGTCGTGCCTGCATTTCTAAGAAACGCCCTGTCAACAAAAAGAAGGTAAACATCGTCACCGAATCAAAATACACTTCACCCGTATTGTAAAGCGTTGCCCACACACTAGCGCTAAAAGCAACGGCTATGGCAATAGATACCGGGACATCCATCCCGAAGCGTCCACGTCGCAAATCGCGCCACGCCGAGGTAAAAAACACCCCCGCAGAATAAAAGACTACTGGGATAGTCATGATTAGACTGATCCAGCGTAGAAAGCCACGCATGCCTTCAGTCATATCCGAGTAGGCTCCCACATACATCGCCACGGCAATCATCATCACCTGCATCATACCTAGCCCTGCCACAGCGACCCGTCGCAGGGCTATGGATTTTTCCTTCTTTTGCAGGGCTTGCATACGTCCGGGGTCAAAGGGATGAGCTAAATAGCCAATATCAGAAATGGCTTTGAGAATGGTGCTTAAGACCACACGGGAATTGTCCCAACGCAAGGTGGCGCGATGGGTAGAGTAATTAATTCTAAAATCTAATACACCGGGGAGGTGTTTGACATGATGTTCATTGAGCCACACGCAGGCAGCACAAACAATGCCCTCCATGATTAAAGCCGCCTCACGCTCCTCGCCTGCTTTAACCTGTACAAAGCTTTTTTGTAGCTCCGGCTCATCATAAATCTGTAATTGACGTAAAGCCTCCGGTACTAGCGCCTCTGGTTTAGTACTCACATCAGTACGAAACCGATAAAAATCGGTCAATCCATTAGCGACTATCGCCTCAGCGACTGCTTGGCAACCCATACAACAAAATTGACGCGTTTCCCCTAATACCTCTGCACTATAAATAGTACCTTCTGGAATCGGTAAACCACAGTGAAAGCATCCCGAATTTAAGAGGCTGGTTGAACCCACGTTGTGCCTTTCACTTCATGTAGCTGATTATTTTGTTGAATTTTAATCACCAGTTGCCATAAGCCCGGCTCTGGTAATTGTACTTGCGTGCCATACTGTCCGGGCGCTGTTTCTGCTAAATCTAGGGTTTGGTCTAGTTTTTGATTAGAGGGTCTAAGAAAAATAACTTGTGCTTGCCCTTGAGTGATAGGTTTACCTTCACGATCCACTAAGCTCACTTTAAAAGGAGTATCTTGCCCCACTATGGGTTTGGACTGCCAACCTTCGGTAAGCTTCCAGCCGCGATCATGTTGGGCTTTTAATTGATTGATATAGCTATTAAATTGGTCATATTTTTCTTTATAGTTATGTGAAACCACCCCCGGAAAGGTCGAAGTGGGAGCATTCCCAGAGCGAGGTTCCGGCAAAAAGCGCTGCATAAAACTCGTATCTGCACCCTTATTAGCTAGCGTAATGATCAGCGCATCCACACAAGCCAAAACTATAAAAAATCCTACAATAGTGGCAGGAACCCAATGGATACGCCATTTTTGCGCTGGAGTATCCATTGGGCGACCTTGCAACTTATCATAACGGCGTTGGGTGTCGCGCTGACTGGTAATCATCCCCAAGCCATAAGGAACCATAGTAAAAAAGGCAAAATGAATCGCAAAGACATCTAATCCGGGCCAATTCAGCGCCACTAGCGGGATATAAATAATTTCTACCGCTAAAATGGTTAATAAACTAGAGAGCTTACTACTGAGCTTTAACCCTAGATAAAACACAAAGAACAGCACAAAAGAAAGCCCCGTTCCTAGTGTTAATGTTAAAAGTAGACTTTGATTTTCCATGCCTGATTATCCAATACCTTAAGGCAACATAAAATGGGAAATAACCACTTCAGGTTGCTGCACTTCACCTTCAAGAGGCGTTAGTTTAAAGGTAAATTCCCGATTTTTGCTAATACTACCCGTGGTCGGGGGCATATAAATCACCTGTGCATAAAGACGCAGACTACTATCCGGTTTTACTACAATATCACTGACATTATTGCCCAAACTCAACTCAGCACCCTCTAAACCCTCTAATTCGAGCTTATAACGCGCGGGAGCCATCGCCTTATTATTAATTTTAACCTCATAACTATTGCGCACTCGTCCATCAGAGAGTGTTACAAAGAGTGGATTACGCACCTGCACAATGGATAACTCTAGCTGCTTAGTCGAGCTAATCATCCATACCAGATAAACCGATGCTAATAAGGTCGCAATACCATAGCCCACAGTCCGCAGTTTTAAGAATTGTGTTTTCTTACCACCCAATTCATTTTCTGACGTATAGCGTACTAGACCACGCGGCCAGCCTTGTTTATCCATAATGGAGTCACAAGCATCAATACATAGAGCGCAATGGATGCAGCTAATCTGTAAGCCATCTCGAATATCAATTCCGGTAGGACATACCTGCACACAATAACCACAATCAATACAATCACCATGTCCCTGTGCCACACGGTTGTCACGCTCACGCATATCTTTGATAGGTTTAATACGCCCTGTTGTACCCTCGCCGCGATTTTTGTCATAGGACACAATCAAGGTATCAATATCAAACATCACACTTTGAAAACGTGAATACGGACAAATGTGAATACAAACATATTCCTGCATCCAACCTGCGGCTAAATAGGTAGTGGTCATTAGAATAAATGCAGTTCCATAGGCAGCAGTAGGTGCTTGTCCGGTAAAGAATTGCGCCGTTAATTCAAAAGCATCACCCCAATAGAGCACAAAGGTTAAACCTGTCCAGAAGGAGAGCAATAACCATAGGGCATGAGTACCGCCTTTTTTAAGGACTTTTTCACCATTCCAAGGTTGTTTATCCAAACGAATACGCGCTACCCGATCCCCTTGAATTTTGCTTTCGATGAAACGGAAGGCGTCGACCCACAGCGTCTGAAAGCAGAAATAACCGCAGAATACCCGCCCTAGTAAGGTGGTCACAAAGAACAATAATACCGCAGCCAAGAATAATAAGGCGGTTAGCCAGAATACATCTTGGGCATGCATGACGAGATCAAACAGGTAGTAACGCCGCGCTGGAATATCGAATAAAATCAGTTGATCTGGACCGTAAGGTCGCTCCCAACGTAACCACGGTAGAATGAAAAACATGGCATAAGCAAAGATTAAAATGCCTGTTTTAAGGGTTCTAAAGCGCCCCTGTACACTACGGGGTTGTACTTTAGTATGGGGTTGAATAATTTGTTCATTACTCATGAAGACTCTTACGCTCCAAATGAAAAAAGTAGTGGCGTTGTTTAGTGAGCACCGTGACTACTTTGTGAAGAAGAAGGGGTATTTTAACATCTTCTAATATTACAAGTATGATAATTTCCAATACTGAAGAAATTATTTTGTCATGTAGCACCCAAAAACCTAGCCGCTTAGTGAAGCATAAGATGGACTATAAGCACTTTGATTAAACCCAATAAAACCATGAAAAATCTACTCTAAATCGCGCTAGCGCTTGACACCACCTCAAAATCCACGCTTAACGCCTCAAAATGTTTGCGTCCACAATGAATTTTTTCAGCCTCCCCAGCACGACCACCTTTGGCTTTAAAGGTATCGCCCTTCGTCTCACGAACAAGGTACAACTTCTCATCACCCTTCTTCACAATCGCCCAATCAGGGTTATATGTGCCAATGGGTGTTTCGATTTTGAACCAAGAGGGCAACTTTACAAACAGCTTAATATCTTCGCGCTCATCAAGAACTTCGGCAAATTTACGCTCTATCTCTGAATCATAAGGTATTGTTTCAAAAACGGATTTTTGTACACGAATACATTGCTCAAAGTATTCTTTGAGGTCATCGTCTTCAAACAGCCCCATACGATAATACGTTTCACCAACGGTGAGCTTTTCGTACTCAATGCCGTTAATCATCAACTTATGCAGCTCTTTTTTAATAATTGTGGCAACCTCATCCATAAACCGTTGCGGATTGATAGCAAACTCAGCAATGCGCCCACTTTGCTTAATAATCTCAACTAGCGTCCGTCTGGTGAGTTCGGTTTGTTTTTGTAGGTATGCCAACATATCCGGCAAGCTGCCTGTGTATTCAATGTTCACATCCTGATTGCGAATATTGGTTGTCGTGACACCTTTTACCTCAACACTCACACTATCCTCACGATAGACGACCTTTACCGCCTCAATCTTTGACATGATACGAATAGCATTTGCACAAACCTTAATCAAATCAGCGGTTTCATACTTCACGTTATAAGTGGTTTTGTACTTAATTTTTTCCCACAAAATCTCAAAATCAGGATCAAGAAAGACTTGTTTATTGAGCCGCATTCGCTTCGGTTCTTCATCCTTGCGAATGTGGCGTGATAGTTCATAGCTTTGTAAAACTTCTATCACTGCCGATTCTTGGGGAGCAAAATCAGCCGATAAGCCCAAGGTAAAGCCTTGTTTGCTAGGAGTGAACTTATCGGTAATTTTTCCGTTTTTATCCAAAATGCCACTTTTTACCAACTCAGCAAACACTTGCTGGGTTTGTTCGGTATCAAAGGCTTTTTCTTCACCCTCCACCATCGTGACAAGATTCTTAAAGGCGTGTACTGGCACTTTACCAAAGGTCACACCGCAATCTTCTTCGTATTCTTTTTGCAGACTCGCCGCAAAAGCATCATAACTTTCATTGGCGATAATGGTGAGCTTGTTAATGGTATCGTCAAAAACTCTCACACCGTCTTTATTGACGGGCAAGCGCAAACCACGCCCTATTTCTTGGCGTTTTTTGGTGACAGATTGCGTCTCATTGAGGGTACAAATTTGAAAAACGTTTGGATTATCCCAACCCTCACGCAAGGCAGAGTGCGAAAAGATAAACTTCAATGGGGTATCCATTGATAACAGCTTTTCTTTCTCCCTCATAATCAAGCTATAGGTATCATCGTCCGCTTGTGTACTGCCATTGGTGTCTTTAAGTACACCTTTTTTATCTGCTGAAAAATAGCCGTTATGCAGCGTTTCGACGGGATGCAGTCCTAAAGCCTTGTACTGAGGTAAAGCGATGAGCCTGTTATAATGATCTTCAAATTGCTGGGCAAATTTGCCTTTTTGCGCCTTGCCTTCTTCATCATAAATACGGTAGTTCGCTACTTTATCAATAAAAAACAAGCTCAAGACCTTAATGCCTTTATCTTTGAGTTGCAGTTCTTTATCAAGATGTTTACGAATAGTGCGCTCTATTTGAACGGAAGCAATATCCTCTTTAATCCCACCTTGCTCTTGACCGAGCATGATGCGCCCAGAGTTAAAATCAATATACGAGTTATCGGGTTCAGCACTAATTTCTAATACCTGAAAGCCTTCTTTATACATAAAGCGCTCATTGGATTTTAGGTACAAATCATCGTTTTGCTTAACCCAAATATCTTTTTCTTTTACCTCATTATTGCCTTGTACTTGAATGCGTACTTTTGCCCGAATACCCTTTTTATTATCCACTTCCAGCAGCTTGATATAAGCCGCATTTTGGGCATTTTCACCTTGTACGGAGGCAACCACAATCTGTTTCACCAAACGTAGCTCATAGGCTTTAACAGGATCGAGCTTATAAACAAGATTATAGGGATTTTTATGGGTGGCTGAAAAACGCAAAATACAGGCAGGATTGAGCGCTTTTATGGCTTCTTGTGCTTTTGGCGTGTTATCTACGCTTTGCGGCTCGTCAATAATGACCAAGGGCTGAGTGGCTTGAACAAACTCAATCGGCTTACGCCCTGATAGCGTGTCGCTCTCCTTAAAGATCACATTACTTTTTTTGGTATCTTCACTATCCGAAAAATCTTTACGGAAGGCATCAATGTTAATCACCATAATTTGCAAGATATTCTTACTGGCAAATTGGCGCAAACGACTGGCTTTTTTACTGTCGTAAACAAAATGCTCAAACTCGATATTGTTATACAGGCTTTTGAAGTGTTCAGCCGTCATTTCGAGATTTTTAAGTGTGCCCTCACGAATCGCTACGCTGGGCACAACAATGACAAACTTCTTAAAGCCATACTTTTGGCTTAATTCAAAAATGGTACGTAAATAAACGTAAGTTTTACCTGTACCTGTTTCCATTTCTACCGAAAAATTTAAGCCGTTTTTATCAAACTCAGCGCGACTGATTGGTTCAATATCGTTGTGCTCTTGAACACTCACAAGGTTTTTATAAATGTCGTCTGGATGCAAGGCAATATTATTACTGATTGCTCCCAACTCTACGGCAAACAAACTCAAGTTGTTACTCACTGACTGATTTTGGGCATTAATCGTTACGGTAAAATCGCCTTGATTCAGTGGTTGACCTTCAAACAATCCTGTAAAAGCAGCAACCGCTTGTTGTTGGTAGGCTTGGGAGCTATCAAACTTAATTTTCATAATGCGTTACTTTAGGTGTTCTTGCTGAATAAATTGGGTGAGTTCGGCTTCACTGGGTAAATGGATAAGGTATTGAGACACAAAAAGTTGTTGCGCCATACCTGTGGTAGCGTACTTAACTAATTGAGAGTCTTTACTAGCACATAAAATAATACCAATGGGCGGATTATCGCCCTCACTCATTTCATTTTCTTGGTAATAGTTGAGATATACATTCATTTGCCCAGCGTCCGCATGGTCAAACTCACCCAACTTTAAATCTACTAATACATGACACTTCAAAATACGATGGTAAAACACTAAGTCTATGCGATAGTGGGTGTTGCCAAAGGTGATCCTCTTTTGTCTTGCCTCAAAACAAAAACCTTTGCCCATTTCCAGTAAAAAGCTTTGCAAGTGATCAATAATCGCTTGCTCAAGATCAGATTCACTATATTCGGCTTTTTCGGATAAGCCTAAAAACTCCAGCATATACGGATTACGAAATACATCTTCAGCCGTTAAGCCTGTGCCTTGTGCGTGTTTTTGTACAACAGCCGCTTTGTCGGTACTTAGTCCTGTACGCTCAAACAACATACTATTCATAGCGCGTTGTAATTCGCGTACTGACCAATTGTTTTGTATAGCTTGGCTTTCGTAGAAAATGCGTTTGAGCGGTAAGTCGGCTTTGAGTAATTCGATGATATGCGAAAAACTCAAGCAATTTATGAGCGTATGAGGATGCGTTAGCAATTCAACAGGCGGTGTCTGTTGAATTGCTTTGCTGGTAGATAAGGCTATTTTATTTGATAGGTTCAACAATAGTTTTTCAGCAGGAAAGCCTATCATGGCAAATTGTTCTGTTACTGTCTGAATAATTTGCGGATAGGCTAGATAAAATTGCCGAAACGACCTCAAGTTAGACACGCTAAGTCCTTTGAAACCTTTGTTTTGTAGCGAGCTAGCCAATTTTGGCAATAGTTTTTCACCATATTCTGCTCTGTCTTGCCCTTGTTGCTCATACTCAACCAAATACGCACCAATCAGCCAATTGCGGAGAGTAAGTGCCACATTGACCTGTTTTTGTGCTTGTTGCTGAAAGTAGCGGCTAGTGTCAGCAATCCCAAGCACCAATGTATCAAAACTATTGCTCATACTTACACCGTTCTAAAATCGTTTACGCTTTGGCTTTTCATGATCAAAACGGCATTGGTTTTGAGTTGATCGTTGTTTTGAAAACCTTCATCCAAGCAAATCACTCGTGACGGATTGAGTTCTGCCATTGCTCTAATCACTTCAGGGGTGAGGGCTTTGTCTAGGCAAATGAGTAAGGCATTGTTCGCAATGCTATACACTTCTTTGTTAGCCAAGGTGAGATTTTTAATGGGTGTGGTGAGTTCAAAACCTGATTTTAAGAGCAATTCAAATAAAATCGCTTCTTGGGAGGCGCTAGGGTCTATATGATCAACGTGTAATTCAAGGGCTTGTTGAATGGTTTCGGGGTCTTTGGGGGTATTGGCATCCCATACCTTAAAATTGGATTTTTGCAGTTTGAATACGCGAAAACCTAAATCGAGTACGGTATTAGCTGTACCGTCATCAAATAAGTCGGGTTTTGCTTGTGTTTCTAATTGTTCGGCTTTGATTTTGGCAGCCGCACGACGAATACGCTCTTTGCTGATTTCAGAAATTTTCTCATAACCAGCATCAAAGGCAAATTGTGATTCTTTTTTAGCTTTTTTTGACCCATCTATTAAATCATATGTTACCTCCGGCAACTGAACACAAATATAATTTATATTATTTTTTTCTTGGATGTTAAAATCCATTATTGCATGGGCAGTAGAAGCAGAACCAGCAAAAAAATCTAATACAATATCACTACTAGACCAATCAACTATGTCAAATAATTTTTGAATAAATCTAACTGGTTTTTTTCCACTTCTAAAATCAACTCCACCCTCATGCCTACAATTACCAAAAGCATCTGAAAAATCATAATATGTAACTATTGGGCTTTCTTTAGAGCTAGAATCAAAGCTGTCCGCAACATTCAGTGGTACACCTTGAAAATATTTTCCTTTAGTAGCCGTTAATTTTTTCGGTCCAGTAAAATAACGATAACCTAACCCGTCATCTCCAATTCCATAAACCTTGTAGAGTATATTTAAACCATCATTATCTGATCTACCTGATAAATAATCCCTGAAAAATCGTCCAGAAGAATTACCATCTAGGATTTTACCAGAAGCCCATATTTCTTTAAGCCCCTTTATTGATGGTGAACACGGCAAAATTTTATATTTATCCTGAGAGAATATTTCTACTTTTTTTCCTCCAATTTCAGTTACTATAGGACTTCCTATCTCAACGATTTCATAACAAAATTTATCTAAACTATACTCACTAGAAATTTTTTTAGGTTTAAACTCCATACTTTTTCGATAAATTAAAACACTTTCAATCAGCTTTTGAAAGTCCATATCTTCAACTAAAGTTTTTCCTTCATACCTAACTTTTATGAAATATTGAGCTAAAAAATTCTCCTCACCAAAAATCTCATTACATAGTGCTCTTAAATTATGAGCCTCATTATCATCAATCGAAATAAAAATAACCCCATCCTCTCTTAACAAATTCTTTGCCAAAAAAAGACGTGGATACATCATATTCATCCACTTACTATGAAAACGTCCATCCGTCTCCACATTAGTACTAAACTTACGCCCCTCCCCATCAACTTGCCCCGTATATTCAAGATAAGTCTCTAAATTTTCACTATAATTATCAGGGTAAATAAAATCACTGCCAGTATTATAAGGAGGATCAATATAAATCATCTTCACCTTACCCAAATAACTCTTTTGCAACAACTTCAATACTTCAAGATTATCACCCTCAATAAACACATTTTCAGTGCTATCAAAATCTACACTTTCATCCCTTGCAGGCACCAGTGTGGCAATACTGGGCTGTTGAATAGTCTTAAAGCAATCCGCTTTACCCGCCCAACTCATCCCAAAACGCTCTTTATTAACCTCAACCACCTCACCTAACGTCATCTTTAAGCGGTCAAAATCTATTTTATTCCCCTCAGTAAATACCTCTGGAAAAAGCGCTTTAAGCTTTTGCTTTTGCAACTCGGTAATATTCAAAGAAGATAAATCCACCGCATCAATAATAGGGTTCATGCACTGACCTCGTGGGGGTAATGGAGTGTTTCAGTTTAATACAAAAGCATTAAAAATAAAAAAGCCGGAACAAATCCGGCTTTTTTATAACGCGCTAAGGCAGTAATGTAAGGTTTACTTACTAGCTGACATTTGACCTAAGTAAGCGACTAATACCTTAATTTCAGTAGCATCTAAACGCTGACCAAAAGCAGGCATCTGACGTTGTACACCATTCAGAATGACATTTTTAATCGCTTTAGTTTGAGCGGCAGCATCGGTAGCGGCGGGAATATTAGCAATAGTCCATACTTTATCAGTTAAGTTAGCTGAACCTTGAGAGGTTAAGCCTTTACCTTCAGTAGTATGGCAATAGTAACAACCACCCGTTTCACCTTTAAAGATCACCTCGCCACGCTTCGCTGCATCCGCATTATGCTCTAAGCCTGATAGGCTCATCACATATTGCGCGGTATCATCGGCTTGAGCGTCGCTTAAAGTCTCTTTATAAGGGGGCATATAACCTAAGCGACCGTGCAGAATCGTCTGCTCGACTTGCTCAGCTTTACCGCCCCATAACCAATCATCATCGACTAAGTTAGGGAATAAACCGACCACACCATTCGCACCAGTTTGATGGCAAGCAGCACAGTTATCACCAAATACGCCTTTACCATAAGAACGCACGAAAGCACTCATATCAGGATCTTGGGCGATTTGCTCATAAGACGCCGCCGATACTTTAGTGAGATACTCTTTTTGTTTCAGAGCACTTTCACTTTCTTGCATATCTTTAGCGAGTAATGAACGCATATTCCAGTGACGTGTAGTCTCTTGACCTTGGGCATTTTTATAATCAATGCTACCGATACCTTTAGTATAACTATCAGCAATCGGCCAACTCGGATATACGATCCAGTAGATCAGCGCGAAAATAATCGTGCCGTAGAATGTCCATATCCACCAAGTGGGTAACGGATTATTAAACTCTTGTAAGGTTTCATCCCAAACGTGACCAGTAGTTTCGGCACCAGTCAGAGGGTCTTTTACAGGATTCGCCATAATTTACTTCTCACCTTTAGTTTGTTGCTCAGCGTGAGGAACTTGAGGTGCATCATCGTCTTGTAGCGGTAAGAATTTATAGGATTCTAAACGCTCACTACGTTGGCGATTGGTATACACATAAAGCACAATACCTACAAACGTTACGAAAAAAATCAGTAAAGCGAGTACCTTGCTATTTCCTAAATCAGTGAGCCATAACCAAGCATTCGTTAACATGATAATTTCCTTAGCGTTATACTGACCACAAACTTGTCCTAATTAACGGAATTGGATGAAATAATCTTCATCAAACTTGGTAAAGTCCACCATCGTACCGAGTACTTGCAGATAAGCTACGAGCGCTTCCATCTCAGTAATACGATTGGCTTGACCATCAAAGTTACCGGCTGCGGCATCTGCCATCAGATTCTTTTCGGCTGCTTTAATGTCTAGTTTCTTGGCGACTTCTTCACCAAATTGTTTCACATTAGATTGATACTCTTCTTGCGTCAGAGAGTAAGGTACACCCACTTTCTTGAGAGCTACCATACGCTCTTGTATATCACCATAAGCGAGTTCTGTTTCTGCTAACCAAGGATAGTTAGGCATAATAGACTCAGGGACAACGGAACGTGGAGCGATCAAGTGTTGTACATGCCACTCATTCGAGTATTTTTTACCAACCCGCGCTAAATCAGGACCAGTACGCTTAGAACCCCACTGGAACGGATGGTCATATTTAGACTCCGCCGCCAGTGAGTAATGACCATAACGCAAATCTTCGTCACGGAAAGGACGAATCATTTGCGAATGGCACGTATAACAACCTTCACGAATATAGATGTCACGTCCACGCAACTCTAATGGCGTGTAAGGACGTACCATATCCAATCCTGTTTCAGGATCTTGTACCTTTTCTATCGTGTTATTGATGTAATGCAGCGGCACAATCTCCACTAACCCCCCAATACCAATGGCTACTAGGGTTAGAACAATGAGCAAACCAGAGTTCGTTTCAATACTTTCGTGTTTAAACATCTAGGCTCTCCTTAGGCTTTGGCAGTAGTGGCAACAGGAACTGGAGCTTCTTGCTTAGCACGTACAATCGTCATATAAACGTTATAAGCCATGATGATCATACCTGTTAAAAAGAACATACCACCAATAGCACGCGCCGCTAATGGACCATGCATGAATGCAACGGTTTCAATAAATGAATAGGAGAGGTTACCGAACTCATCAAAGGCACGTAACATCAGACCTTGACCGATACCGGATACCCACATAGCAGTGATGTATAAGATAGTACCGATAGTGGCTAAGAAGAAGTGCACATAAATCAGCTTAGTGCTGTAAATGGTAGTGTTCCAAATACGTGGAATCATGTGATAGAACGAACCAATCGATACCATCGCCACCCAACCTAAAGCACCCGAATGTACGTGACCTACCGTCCAGTCAGTATAGTGAGAGAGCGCATTTACACTTTTTAATGACATCATTGGACCTTCAAAAGTAGACATACCGTAGAAAGACAATGAAGTGATTAAGAATAACATGATAGGGTCAGTGCGTAATTTATCCCAAGCACCTGAAAGGGTCATGATACCGTTGATCATACCACCCCAAGAAGGCATCAATAACAGAATCGAAAACGCAGCGGCTAAGGATGAAGTCCAATCGGGAATAGCAGTCCAGTGTAAATGGTGAGTACCTACCCACATATACATAAAGCTTAACGCCCAGAAATGCACGATAGATAAGCGATAAGAGTAAACCGGACGACCTGCTTGCTTAGGTACGAAATAATACATCATCCCTAAGAACGCGGCTGTTAAGAAGAAACCTACCGCATTATGACCATACCACCATTGAGTCATGGCATCTTGCACGCCAGAGAACAAGCTATATGACTTCACACTTAAGAAGCCGATAGGCATAGCAAGGTTATTGAAGATATGCAGTAACGCTGTTGCTAAGATAAAAGACATAAAGAACCAGTTAGCAACATAGATATGAGGTTGATTACGACGCATTAAAGTCAAGGTATAGATTAAGAAATAAACTACCCATACGACTGCAATCGCAATATCGACATACCACTCAGGCTCAGCATATTCACGACCTTGAGTAATACCAAATAAATAGCCTGTACCTGCCACGGCTAAAGCAAGATTCCAGCCCCAGAAGGTGAAATTAGGCCAGAAATTACCACCGACTAAGCGAGCCTGACAGGTACGCTGTACTATATAATAAGACGTTGCAAACAACGCATTACCACCGAAACCGAAAATAACTCCGCTAGTATGCACTGGACGTAAGCGTCCAAAAGTTATCTGGGCGATATCGAAATTCAAAAACGGCCATGCCAATTCTGACGCGATATATACACCGGCAGTCATCCCTGCCAAAGCCCAGACAATCGCAGCAATCGCAAATTTCTTTACGATTTCATAGTTATATTGCTCTGATGGAGCTACTGCACTATGAGCCATCATTTGCCCTCAACATTAACTTAAAATTTAAAACCGAATTCCTATTGGCAGCGTAATCAGTGGATGGAATCTTTGCGTTGGCAACGTTCTTTCTAACCTATGCGCGACCTGTGTGAAAACACACATCTGACAGCCAAGGATACAACAAAAACCCATTTAAGAGAATCTTAATATGCCAACTTGAATAGATGAAACTTGACAAGTTTAAATTTATATGACTTGACATTGACTTTTATCAATTTAGCAAAATACCTAACCAGATCAATGCACTCAGGCATATGCTTAATAATACCGCAGCAGAACCCATATCCTTAGCACGCCCGGCTAATTCATGACGCTCCTCACCGACACGATCCACCACCGCCTCAACCGCTGAGTTTAATAACTCAACTATTAATACTAATAAAACACTACCAATGAGTAATACCTGCTCTAAAGGCGTATCACCTAGCCAAAGCGCTAAAGGAATACTCAACAGCAAAGCAATCACTTCTTCACGAAAAGCAGCTTCACCGCGCCAAGCAGCGCTTAAGCCCTGCCTTGAATATTTCAGGGCATTAGTAAATCGTTGCACACCATGTTTTGCTTTAACCACAGGCACTACTCAACTCCTTAATCAACCAAGGGTGTTAGACAGGGACAGGCAGAGGAGGATTATCTGGCACTAAGAAAGGGCGTAAAAATAGCAGACTTACTAAGCAATAAGAAGCGTTATTATCGTGGGCTAGTGGATTTATCAAAGCTGCTAAAACAATGCCCCAGCGCGGTGCTGGGGCAAAACCAAGAGGATTCAGTTAATTTTAAGAGCTAATCCGCTTTATTTAGCTGGCTCAGTTTTTTGTTCTTCTGCCTTAGGTTCTTCTTTAGGCGGTTGAACTAAAGTAGCATCTGAGGCCTTTACTTCTACCACATCAAAAGGCACAGGCTTAGGTGTATCATTAGTAGAAGGCGGCAATACTGGCATTGCAAACTCAGGTTGTTTACCCGTTAAGGTTTTTAAGAACGCCACCAGTTGCCCTACTTCTTCTTCAGTAAAGCTTTTACCCAATTGTAATTTGCCCATAATAGTGACGGCTTCTTCTAAGGTCTGAGCCGCGCCATCATGGAAGTAAGGATAGGTCATTTCTACGTTACGCAAGGTAGGCACTTTAAACTTGAAGCGATCTTCATCTTTCTTAGTTAAGCCCGCCACCCCTTCGGCTGCATTATCGGTTTTATACGGCTCTACTACCCCCATTTTCTGGAAGCTATTACCACCAATAGCTACCCCATTATGGCAAGCCACGCAACCGCTGCTCTTAAATAATTGATAGCCCTTCATTTCAACTTCATTCAGAGCGCTATCATCCCCTTTCAGCCATTGATCAAACTTTGAATCGGGCGTAACTAAGGTTTCTTCAAATGCAGCTATTGCATCGGTAATTTGCCCAATATCAATCGTGTCTTTACCAAATACTGCCTTAAACTCATCTCGATATTGTGGCATAGAGGAAACCACTGCTACCGCATGCTCATGGGTGGAAGCCATTTCCATAGGATTAGCAATAGGACCACCTGCTTGCTCACGTAAATCCTTAGCACGACCATCCCAGAATTGCGCGATATTGAGGCTAGAGTTTAATACGGTCGGCGAATTAATAGGACCTTCTTGCCATTTATGACCGATAGAGGAAGTGAGATTATCTGTCCCCCCCATACTTAAGTTATGGCAAGAATTACAAGAAATAGCACCAGACTTAGATAAACGTGGATCAAAGTACAGCTTTTTACCTAACTCTACTTTAGCAGGATCTTTAGGAGCGACAGCCTCGATTGGCTTAAATAATGGATCACGCTCTGCTTGAGGTGCATCGGCTGCCCAAGCAGTCGGCAGTGCCAAAGCGATTGCCAATGCTAATACTACTTTACCCAGTTTCATGGTCTTTATCCCTTATAAACTTATAACATACGCCAGCTCTTGCTAACTATTTGATTAGTAACAAAAGCCTTCCTTAATCAGTAGGAATTTAAGCTGGTTTTAGTTTACAAAAAGATAGCCTTATCAACCTTTAAAAAAGTCAATTTTCTTTACTAAAATAGATGTCAATATCTCAAAAAAACAACAAATCGTTAGCCAACAGCCTCCTTTATGCCACCCTTATTAGATTCCAGTACTCCAATAACTGAGCTAACTTAAGAGCTACTTAAGAACCATTTAAGGCTAAGCCTCACTCCTGTTAGAGCATTAAAAAATCACTCACTTTGGTGTTAAGGCTGGATGATTTTTTTCAGCTTCATTTCAGATAGCCGCCTTACAGTAGTTACTAAAGTAAAACCTAAAGAAAGTAAGGAGTAGACATGGGCTTTGGTAAGTTAATAGGAACGTTGAGTGTCGTAATCGCATTAAGTGGTTGTGGCGGTAGTGATGGCTCAAGTGCTGGTCAAGGACAAGGTGGTAATGCCATTGACTATAGCCAACTGCAAACCCTCAGTGCTGATGAGGCTCAAACCGCCACCTATATACGTGAAGAAGAAAAGTTAGCCCGCGATGTGTACTTAACTTTAGATCAGACTTGGAAGATTAATCCTTTTGCCACGATTGCCACCCAATCCGAGCAAAAACATATGGATAGCATGCAAAAGCTTTTGAGTGCAGTGGGTCTAGCCGATCCCGTATTGGCTAATACAGTCGGTGCATTTACCGATACCGAGCTGGCTCTACTCTATCAAAGCCTAACTACTCAAGGAGCTATCTCAGCTTCGGAAGGCTTAAAAGTTGGAGCCTATATCGAGGAGCTGGATATTCAAGACTTACAACAAGCTATTCAACAGGTACAACAAGGTACTAATCAAGCGGCGGTAATTCAAACTTATGAACGCCTAATGTGTGGTTCACGCAATCACTTACGCAGCTTCGTTATTGCCTTAACCCAACAAGGGGTGAGTTATAACGCTCAAGTGCTGCCTAGTACCACTGTTAATAGCATTCTCGAACAACCACAAGAGCAATGCGGTAAAGCCTAAGACTTTACCCACTAAGGAGTAATTAATATGCAACTCAAAACCTTAATCACCAGTATTACTTTAATGGTAGGAATGAGTATGTCGTACTATATTCAAGCAGCCACTAGCGTTGAACAACAACACGCTAATTATATGTTAGAAGAGGAAAAATTAGCCCGTGACCTGTATTTGAGCTTGGGCGCCAAATGGGACTTAATGCCCTTAAAAAACATCCCTTCCTCCGAGCAAAGACACTTTGATAGCATGAAGCAATTGATTCAAAGCTATCTCAAACAAAATCCGGTAGTGAATGAAACCGTAGGTAAATTTAATAATCCAGAACTACAGGCTTTGTATAATCAATTACTAGCTCAGGGTCTTAAATCACCCCAAGACGCTTTGCAGGTCGGTGGTCTAGTTGAGGAAACCGATATTGCCGATTTACAAAAAGCGCTGGCTGACACTAAAGACCCACAAAGCCGTCAAGTGTATGAAGAATTGATGCGTGGCTCACGTAATCATTTACGTGCTTTTGCCTCCCAACTGGCGGCGCAAGGGATTTTATATAAAGCACAAGTACTCCTAGACAATGAGGTGCAAGCTATTCTCACTAGCCCCCAAGAACGCGGTAACGGTCAAGGTATGGGACATGGCGGTATGGGTCATGGTCAAGGCATGGGACGCGGTATGGGGCGTGGACAAGGAGCGGGTGCTTATTAATCACTGAGGTAAACTATTATGCGCTTATTGATTGTTGAAGATGACCAAGAGCTCACAACCCTCCTTCAACAACGCTTTAAAGCTGCTGGTTTTGCCGTCGACCTCGCCCATAATGGCATGGATGGTCAGTTTATGGGCGAGGAAATCGATTATGATGCGATTATTCTCGATTTAGGCTTGCCACAAAAAAATGGTATTGAAGTACTCAAAGCGTGGCGAGCCAAACCTATTCTTACTCCGGTGATTGTCCTAACTGCGCGTGATGCTTGGCATGAGCGCGTCGATGGTTTTAAAGCCGGAGCCGATGATTATTTAGGTAAGCCTTTTCACTTTGAAGAATTACTGGTACGTATCCAAGCCCTAATCCGTCGCGCTCATCAAGCCGTGACACCTAATAATATCTTAGATTGTTGTGGACTGAAGCTCGATGAAGACCATCAAACGGTAACGACGGCTGATGGTATGACCCATGAATTAACGGGCAAAGAGTTTCGCTTATTACGGTATTTCATGCTGCACCCCAATCAAATCCTCACCAAAAGCCGCCTCACCGATCATGTGTATGAGTATGATACTGACCGTGATAGTAATGTGATTGAGGTCTATGTTAGACATTTACGCCGCATGATTGGTACAGACCGAATTGTGACCAAACGTGGACAAGGTTATAGCTTAATCACATGATGACTCGATCTTTACAAGCTCAATTACAATGGCAATTAGCCATTACTTTAATCTTAGTCATGGGGTTAATGTGGCTAATTGGTTATACCCTACCACGCCCTACCGAATGGCTTGTAGCCACTCAATGCCTTAATAGTCTAGAGGTGAGTACTCTCACTCACATGCGGCGCTTTCAATGGTTATTTCCTTTTATGGCAGTGATAGCCATAGGTATTGTGCTTTTAGTGCAAAGTCTAGTGATTCGCCATAGTTTTAAACGCTTTCAATGGTTACAAACCGAATTAAAACACTTAGAAACAGGTAAGGTGCAACAACTCAGCACAGCCGTTCCTAGTGAAATTCAGCCCTTAGTGCAGGAGATTAATCATTTAATTCATTTACTGCATGAACGCCTAGAACGCTCACGTCACGCACTGGGTAATTTGGCACACGCTCTCAAAACACCGCTGAATTTATTGCTGCAACAATTAGATCAAGAATCCATTCCAGCTCTAGCGCGTCAAGTGCTCGAATTACAAGTCGAGCGCATTCGTCAATTGACTGAGCGTGAACTCAAACGTGCACGTATGGCAGGCATGGGCAATAATGCCCAACGCTTTGATGCCCATACTGAAATCCCCCCCCTACTCCAAGTGCTCAAGCAAATTTATTCCCATAACCCCAAACAGGTGACTTTAAGTATTCCCTCTCCATTACCACGCTTTGGTGATCGGGAAGATATGCTCGAACTATTGGGTAATTTATTAGATAACGCCTTTAAATGGGCAAAGCAGCAGATTCATTTGAGTTTTGAACTAGCTGAGCAACACATTTTAATTACGATTGAGGACGATGGTGCTGGACTAGATCCAGTCGCTTTAACCCAACTCACCCAACGCGGCATACGTTTAGATGAGAGTGTGAGTGGGCATGGTTTGGGCTTAGGTATTTGCCAAGATATTACTAAACTGTATGGTGGGCATTTGAGCTTGGGGCGCTCCACTCAATTGGGCGGATTTAAAGCACAAGTAGCTATTGCACTGAAATAAATTGAAGTTGTCATAAATTCGTAGTCTAAAAGCTTTAAGGTACTGACTCACCCATGAGAATGAGCACCTTATATGGCTTTAACCCTTGCCGTGGTAACCGAAACTTGGCCGCCTGAAATTAATGGAGTCGCACATACTATTGCTCAATTGGTACATCGCCTCCACAGCGAGTTTGGTTATTGCGTGCAACTGATTCGCCCCCGTCAAAGTCAGCAAGATCAGGCAAGTGTTAGACCGGATTTCAGCGAGCATTTAGTAGCCAGTTGGCGCTTACCGTTTTATCCTCAAGTGAGATTAGGTGCACCGGCTGCTTATTTATTGTATCGCTTATGGAAGCAACAACGCCCTGATGTGGTACAAATTGTTACTGAAGGGCCTTTAGGTTATGCCGCTTTATGGATAGCCCAAACATTAAAAATTCCGGTGATTAGCGACTTTCACACTCACTTTGATCAATACAGTGACTATTATCGTCTGGGTATTTTCAAAAACTTAGCCAGCCGCTATCTACGTTCTTTACATAATCAAACCCTATTTACTCTCGTCCCTACCCAAAGTCTATGCCAGTACTTGAGCACCAAAGGCTATAAAAATCTTGCCTTACTCGCACGCGGGATTGATGCCGATTTATTTAATCCAAACCAACGCAGTAACGCTTTACGCCAGCGCTTAGGGGTGAGTAACACCGATTTATTAGTAGTATTAGTTGCTCGTTTAGCGCATGAGAAAAATTTAGATTTAGCCTTTCAAGCATTTCAACGCTTGCAACACACTCAGCCTAACGCCCAGTTTTTAGTAGTCGGTGACGGACCTGAACGCTCACGTTTACAAAAAACTTATCCCTTTGCACACTTTGCCGGAATGCAAACCGGCGTAGCGCTAGCTCAACATTATGCTAGTGGTGATTTATTTTTATATCCCAGCCTCAGTGAAACGTTTGGTAATGTGATTACTGAGGCAATGGCGAGTGGTTTGCCAGTCGTGGCTTTTAATTATGCGGCAGCGCAAGAGCATATTCAGCACGAAGTCAATGGTTGGGTTGTGCCGTTTGGAGATCATGCTGCCTTTATTGAACAAACGCTTCAAGCCGCTCAAGCGTCTCACCGCGCCACTATAGCCACCCATGCACGAGCAACTGCCTTAACCTTAGATTGGTATCAAGTCACTGAGCAACTGCATCAGCTATTACAACAAGCCGCTACTACTAAGCTCCAATAAGCTAAACGCTGATTAACCCGGAGGCCAAGTTAAGAAACGTCCGGCTAGCACATGCAGATGAATATGAAAGACGGTTTGCCCCGCATCACGCCCACAATTCATCGCCACTCGATAACCGCTTTCTGTATAGCCTGCGCCATGAGCAATTTGCTTAGCCACCAAAAATAACTTACCTAAGACCCTATCTTGCGCAACTTCAATATCATTCAAGGACGCAATATGCTGAGTAGGAATAACTAAAGCATGAAAAGGCGCTTGAGGATTAATATCACGAAACGCAATCACCTCTTCATCCCGATATAAAATACGCGCTGGTTCAATCCCTTGAACAATACGACAAAATACACAGCGATTTTGCATCCTAAGCTCCCAGCTATTATTAAAACGTTGTTCACTACCACTAGAGCAAATGATATTCAAATTACTCAGTCCTTAGCAAAGGAAATCCTTGAAACCACCCTTGAGACGATTGCTGGTTCTAATAAGCCAGCATCAATTCAATAGCTAGCTAATGAATATTTTTCAGGATAAAAACTTATTTATTTGGATATTCCTAGCCAAGAGCTTAGTAGCATTAAGACCAACTACACTTAAAATACATAATAATATCAATATCTTATATTTTAAAACTCCTTGGCATACCACTTGCTATATATCTCGCATAACCAGCGTTAAGTAAGGAGCACATAATGACTACTACTGGTAACTACGAAGTTCTCTACGAAGAAGGTCACGCCCCCGTTAAATCGTGGACAAAAGGCGTTCCCTTTGACGACAACTCTAAAAAGCAATTACTCAATATTGCCAAAATGCCTTTCATTCACCAATGGGTAGCCGCCATGCCCGATGTGCATTTGGGTAAAGGTGCGACCATTGGCAGTGTGATTCCCACTATTGGCGCGGTGATTCCAGCGGCGGTGGGTGTGGATTTGGGCTGTGGGATGATGGCAGCGAAAACCACTTTAAAGGGTACTGACTTACCTGATTCCTTGGAAACCATGCGCAATAAGATTGAGCAAGCGATTCCGCATGGACGGGTGGCGACTCGTGGTAAACGCGATACTGGAAGCTGGGGTGATCCACCCGCAGACGTATTAGAAAAATGGCTGGCTTTAAGTGCAGGTTTCCAGCGTTTGTGCGAGAAGCATCCCTTCCTAAAAAACACCAATAATCTAAAGCACTTGGGGACGTTGGGTACAGGCAACCATTTCATCGAGGTGTGTTTGGATGAAACCCAAACTGTATGGGTGATGTTACACAGCGGGTCACGCGGGGTAGGCAATGCTATCGGTACGCACTTTATCGAGCAGGCAAAAAAGGATATGGAACGCTATTTCATTAACCTACCGGATAAGGATTTAGCTTACATTCCCGAAGGTAGCCCGCATTTCCGCGACTATGTGGAAGCGGTGGCATGGGCGCAGGATTTCGCGCAAGCCAACCGCGAGCTGATGATGGCGCGTACTTTACAGGCGATCCGCGAAGTGTTGACGATCCCGTTCACAGCGGACGTGGAGGCGGTGAATTGCCACCACAACTACATTAGCCGCGAACACCACTACGGTAAGGATGTGTGGGTAACACGTAAAGGTGCGGTAAGTGCGCAAAAGGGTCAGCTTGGGATTATTCCGGGCAGTATGGGGGCGAAATCCTTCATTGTGCGCGGGCTGGGTAATGAGGAAAGTTTTTGCAGTTGCAGCCACGGCGCGGGGCGGGTGATGTCACGTACTGAGGCAAAACGCCGCGTGTCGCTGGATGAGCATAAGCTTGCTGTTGCAGGGGTGGAATGCCGTGTGGATGAAGCGGTGATTGATGAAACCCCATCGGCTTATAAACCAATTGATAAGGTGATGGCGGCGCAGAGCGATTTGGTGGAAGTGTTGTATACGTTGAAGCAAGTGGTGTGTGTGAAGGGGTGAGCTATTCGCTCACCTAACTTTTTCTCTGTACACGACAAAACCACTAACTTATTGATTTAGCATGTTTGTCATGGAGATGGTGAAAGTCCACCGCTCCTATGTTTTACTCTCTAGTTACCACACAGGAGAGCAAAATGGATCTGAGCGATGGACTACGTGACAGTTTAAAAGCCCACTTGAGTTGGGGCAAGCCCCGTTTGGATTGTTTTGTGGGAATGCTGCAGGCCTTGCTGAGTGCGCGACAAATGAATTTGGCGTTGTTGGCGGTACACATAGATTCTGACACCGACATTGGTTCCCGCTATCGACGGATGCAACGCTTTTTTAGCCAAGTGTTCTTTAATTACAATGACATTGCCCATTTTCTTATGGGAATGTTCGCCTTTAGTGGTCAACAATACTACCTCACACTCGACAGAACCAACTGGAAATGGGGCAAATCCAACCTCAATCTCCTGACTTTGGCGGTTGTTTACCAAGGTGCGGCTATCCCCGTTTACTGGATGGTGTTGAACAAACGCGGTAATTCTAACCAACGTGAACGTATTGCCCTGCTGCAACGATTTATCAGCCAATTCGGGCGCAACAACATCTTGGGTGTGTTGGCTGACCGTGAGTTTATTGGTGGTCAATGGTGGAAGTGGTTGTCTTCCAAAGAGATTCCCTACTTGATTCGTATCAAGGGTAATCAGTTGATGACCGACAAACACAAAAAAGAGGCGCATGTCCGCTCGCTGTTTGCCAACCTCAAGCCGGGTAAACGGCGCGTTCTCCGTCACCGTCGCGACGTTAGCGGGGAATGGGTTTGGCTCAGTGGCTCAAAGCTGCCCAGTGGTGAGTTGTTGATTATCGCCAGCAACCACTACACGGCTGATCCCATTGGCACTTATCGGCTACGTTGGGAAATTGAAAACCTGTTCCAATGCTTGAAAGGGCGTGGTTTTCACATGGAAGCCACTCACTTCACCAAACCCCCTCGCATCAAAAAGATGATGGCGTTGCTTGCCATTGGCTTCTGTTGGGCGCACAAAGTCGGCGAATGGAAGGAAAAAGCCGTCAAGCCTTTGAAGACGAAAAAACATGGACGCAAAGAGCAAAGTGTCTTCCGTTACGGCTTGGACTACTTGACCGATTTATTGAATGGAAGGGTACGGGAAAAAGTGGATAGGCTTAGGCTGCTGCTTCTGTTCCTTTGTCCACCACAATTCATGGCGATCGAGGATGGACGGATGAAACTCAGGCGATTTTCTTTTGAAAAAGATTCAATGAGTTAAGCGAATTGTCGTGTACAGAGTAACTTTTTATAAATCAAAATGGAATTTTCTAATGGCTAATAATCAACACCATAAAAAAGCATCAAATTTTTATGAGCAAGCAATGTATTTTCTTGAAGCAGCAGCACTTGTTACGAAAGAATGCAAGGCAAACTCTCAAAAAAATCCACGGGCTTATAACAACTTTGAATACGTTATTGTTGGCACACATCACGCATTTGCAGCCGAGCTGTTAATGAAAGGTATCATGGAACTAAAAACCGACACTCATAGCTCAGGTCATGATCTTACCAAACTGATAAATCATGAGATGTGCGCAGACATTCGAGCTATTCTTGAATCCAAATTCAACGACAGTTGCCACAACAGCCCAAACAGCCCCAGCTTTCACAATCTTCTTAAGATTCATAGTCAACATTTTGAAAAAATAAGATATACGTGTGAAACCGATCAATCTAGCTATCTAGATATGACCTTTACAAGCTTTCTTGGACAAGAATTAAAAGAATACCTAAAAGAAAAACTTAATATTTAAAATCAATTGAATATCATTTTACCAGAAAAACCAATATCAAACCGCCCGCTGATCGACCGAGTGATGGGGTACAGAGAGATTGGGTGGAAGTGCTGCATACGCTGAAGCATGAGGGGTGTGTGAAGGGGTAATGAATGCTATAATCAGGCATAAATTTACTACCCACAGCATTCACCAATGGCAGATATTCCAGCAACCAGCGAACCCCGCATGATCAGGAAAGTGGTACGTATCACCAGCAACCAAGATCAACCCTCCGACTATCAGTATTGGATCACCCGCCCGATTTCAGAGCGCCTGGATGCTGTTGAAATGCTTCGTCAATCCTACCTGAGTTTCCTACCCGATGTTCCAACGCGACTTCAAAGAGTTTATCGAGTTACTCAATTACGAGCTACGCACGTTTACAAACCGTTCAAGGCAGAAACCTTTAGCTTGGGCGGCGATATGATGCATGATCGGGATAAGTTGTATGCAGAACGCGGCATGTAAACGACATGACCTACCAAAAACTCTACGCCCACATCGATTACAATTTCCCCTGTCACGACGCCGCCTCATGTCAGCAACTTATTGTGCAATTGCTAGAAATCGGTGGCGATGCACCGTTTCTGGTATTGCATGTATACTGGAAATCGGCGTTTTCGCACCCTATGCAAGACATTGTTGAACCCGCAAGTATGGCATTGATCCAGCAGCGGCTTTTGAGCGATGAGGAAGTTATTCGTATCATGGAGCAATTGCGAACCTACTCCCAGCTGTCTTCCGCGCTGCAAGTGGCACTGTTTGCATGTGCTGATGAGCAGGGTTTGGTCGATGCGAAATACGAGGAAATTGTCAGTGAGTGGCAGCGGTTGTGATAATGCTATACTGTGACGAAACCATCAGAACTAGGAATATCCAGCAATGGCGTTTCTGAATCAATCACTTGTCATGATTTTATGGAGGTTAGCATGAGAATCCGCGCTATCCACACCTACGAGTTTGGGGCATTGGGGACGCAAAGCTTCGATTTTCGTGACAGTTGGAGTGATGAAACGGCAACCCGTATCTTATTGAGTGGCGCAAATGGCTGCGGAAAATCTACGCTATTACGTGGCATTGCCATGTTGTGGAGTGCCTTCGGCTACTGGCTACATAACCGTAAGCATTTACCAGAGAAAAGTGTTGAACGTAGATTTTTATCTATGGGAGGTGGATTTGCCATCGTCGTGGAAAATTTGCCATTTGCTGAGACAAAATCACTATTACTTGCATTTGGTGAAGGGCATTGGAGTACAAATCCAGCACTGGTCAAACCTGATTATATTGCCTTGGGAGAGGGTTCTGGGTTTGGGCGAATATATTTCCACCCTTCTGATTATGATCCATTCCTAAATAACTGGACGCGGGCGCGGCAAAAGATGCTGGTTTCGCCCCAGCCCAGTGAATCTCCAAACATTCTGTTTCTGGATGCCGAGGAACGCCGTTGGGTAACACCAAAGTATGGGTTGGGTGAAATCAAAGCGGAAAACATGGAACAACGCTGGCTGAGTAGTTACCGTGCTACCGAGAACTGGGATGGACAAGTCGAGTCCGCCCTATTAGGGATGAAAATCGCCTCAGAAGAACGTTTCAGCAAACTGGTCGATAACATGAACAGTTTCCTGTCAGGCAAGGAAATCCTCAAAGAAGTGATCCTCGGCGAAAACCGCTTGCGTATCCAACTCGCCAATGGCAGCACCCACGGTATTGACGAACTTTCATCCGGCGAACACCAAGTCTTAATCCAGCTTTACATGGTGGATCGCTGGATGGAACGCGGTGGCATTGTAATGATCGACGAACCCGACCTCTACTTGCACCCCTCCCTCATTTCCGGCTTTCTTGCGCAACTGGAAAACATGGTGGCTGAACGCGATGGGCAGCTCATCATTACCTCCCACGTTCCCGATGTGTGGAGCCGCTATGAAGCCATCGGTCAGCGGGTCTTGCTGGGAATGGAAAGCCAAACATGAGCGGAAAAAGCGTTGCCCAGAAAGTTCGTGAGCGTGAAATCGGTGCTCAGGATAAGCAAGCCCTGATTGTCGAGGGTGCGGACGATAAAACGGCATTGACCATTCTGCTCAAGCACCACTGCCCGACATGGGAACAACGCTGGGTCATCGCCTTTGCGGGCAATAAACGACAAGTATTGGAAATACTGGATGCTGAACCCACATGGCTTGGCTTGGTCGATCGCGATACGTGGGATCAAGCAACCATTGACCAGCAGGCTCAAGCCCTACCCAATTTACTGGTATTGAACCGTTGGTGCATGGAAAACTATCTGATCAATCCCGCCGAGCTTTGGCAAGCCTTACCGCCCCGTCAGCAATCTGTCATTGCCGATGGTGAAGCCGATTTCACGCAGAATATTCTTGGAAAATTGCCGGAGTACGTGCGGCATGGCGTATTGTGGCAAGTGATTACACCGCTCTGGTCTGGTTTACGCGCACGCGGTTTCAAGGAGGCACTCGCCGCCGAAAGCAGCGTTGCGACGGCACAAGATGATAGCGAAATCCGCCGTGTTTTGGAGGATTGGGATCAATTACTAGAGCCGCGACGCATCTTTACCGAGTTTCAGCAGCGTTTAAGCGAAGTCCAATCACTTTCCCAATCTGAGCAACTGGCTCAGTGGGTACACGGTAAAACCTTCTGGAAACACGTTGTGCATCCGTACATGAACAACGTATTCGGGCAAATGCCTGAAACCAAAAGTAAAAAGATGTTATTTGAGAGGCTGTTGTTGCCCGATGATTTGGGTATGTTAATTCAGCGTTTGCGTTGTTGAAACCATTTATTTTGGTAAGTGCCTAATAGAAAGTAATCGCGTCTAACATATGCCTATAACATATTGTTTTTAATGATATTATAGCAATTGTAGTTATAAGCGATTACATAGTATTAAGTAATTAGTATTAAAATTGACTTTACTCATAGCTGTTACCTTGTGAGTAATGCAACAAAATCACTAGCCACACTCAACCCACCTCTTTACTAAAAGAGCCACCTGCCAATACATGCAGGTGAATATGAAACACCACCTGTCCCGCCCCTTTGCCGCAATTCATCTGTACTTTGTAATCATTATAGCCCGCCGCATTAGCCACCTGCTTAGCTACCAGCATGAGTTTACCGAGCACCGCTTGGTCTACAGAATCGGCATCATTCAAGGTGGATAGATGCTTAGTCGGAATCACTAAAGCGTGTAAGGGAGCCTGTGGATTAATATCCTGAAAAGCCACTACCTCATCATCACGATACAGTTCTTTAGCTGGAATAGTGCCTGCCACAATACGACAAAAAATGCAATTTTGATCCATCTCTAACCCTTATTAATACTTACGCCGCCCTTCAAACGCATGCGACAGCGTACTACTGTCCACATACTCCAACTCACTACCCACTGGAACACCGTGTGCGATGCGGCTAGTGGCAATCTGATATTTCTTAGCTAATTCATTAATATAATAAGCGGTCATTTCACCCTCTACCGTAGGATTAGTGGCTAAAATGACTTCTTTAATTGAACCAGCACCTAGACGCTTTTCGAGCTGATCTAAACCAATATCTTCGGGGCTAATCCCATCTAAAGGTGAAAGCCTCCCACCTAGGACAAAATAATAGCCGTGATAATCGGTAGCTTGTTCTAAAGCAATCACGTCGGACGGATGCTCGACCACGCAGATTAATTTACCATCGCGCCCACTATCTGAGCAGATTTTGCATAGCTCATTTTCGGTCAAAGTGCGGCATAAACGACAATGATGTATATGCTCTAAGGCATGCGCCATAGTACGCGCTAAATGCAGTCCACCCGCACGGTCATGCTCTAGCAAATGGAAAGCCATGCGTTGTGCAGTACGCGCCCCCACTCCGGGTAACACGCGTAAGGCATCAATTAATCCTTTGAGTAAGGAAGAGTCACTCATAGTTAAAACGGTAACTTCATGCCTGCTGGCAATTGCATACCTGCTGTTGCACCCGCCATTAATTCCTTGGTGCGCTCATCTAAACGTTGTGCTGCATCATTAAATGCTGCCGCTACTAAGTCCTCAATCATATCTTTATCATCTTCAAATAAAGAAGGATCAATCGTGACGCGTTTACACTCATGGCGACCTGTCACTACGACACTCACTAGCCCACCACCTGATTGTCCTGTAATTTCTAACTCGGCTACCTCTTGTTGCGCACGTTGCATGTTTTCCTGCATTTTCTGCGCTTGCTTCATCAGATTACCTAAACCGCCTTTCATCATGGCTCTAACTCCTAAATTTTATGTGCGTTTAGTTTACTATAGATTTTATTTCACTGCTCAATCGGTCGAATCGACCCCGGAATAATCACCCCACCGTACTCTTGTTGTAGGGCTTGAATAAAAGGATCATTAAGAATACTCGCCTCAGCCTCTAGTTGGCGGGCATTTTTCAAGCGTATTAGTTTTTGGGCAGGTGACTCAGCCGTCAAAGGTTTCACTTGAAAGACCACATGCACAGGCTGCTGGTAATAACGACTGAGTGCCTCAATAAACACCGACTCAGTAGTCTCCGAGCGTAATGAATCACTATGAGGGTCTAACATTAACTGTACTCGTCCTGCTAATTCATCATAGCGCTCTAAAATACAATTGCGCCCTACTTCCGCCGCCATTCCCGTTAAACCCAGTTGTGGCAAGATAGCATGCCAAGGGTTTTCGTCCTTAACTTCTCTGGTAGTACTAACGTCATTAGAGCTAGCAGTAGCCAATGCTTCTGAACTGAGCGGCGTAGGCTTAGCCGTAGAGACTGGTAATTCAGTGGTGACAGGGTTAATTACTTTAGGAGTAACTGGCTGCTGAACCACAGGTGCGGAAACGGGTGACTGGCTGCTAGGCTTAGATTGTGCAATAGAAGCGGGCTGATCCTCCCAAGGCAATACATCTCGCTTGGGAGTAGGTGCGGTGGTACTGCTAGCCTGAATTTTTTGAGGATTATTATTACTAGGGACTAGAGGTGGCACTAAAGTTTTTTTTTTGCCGTCCTCATGCGAACTACCCTGCTGATCTAAACGAAACGCTAGCATCCGTAAGATCATCATTTCAAATCCCGCCCGTGCATCCGGTGCTAGCGGCAAATCGCGTCGCCCATAGAGCGCAATCTGATAATAAAGTTGCACATCCGCTGCACTTAGCTGCTCGACTAGAGGTGTTAGTTCATCCTGAATACGACTGGGAACGGCTTGGCGAATCGCAATTTGATGTAAGGACGAAATCACATTCTCCGCCGCCTGCATAAAATCAGTATTCATCTGTGAGAGTTGCTCAATCACTGCAAACGCAGCAGGCGCATCATCTTGAGCAATTTTGCCAATGAGTTCAGCCAGTAAACCCTGCGGCAGTAAGCCCAACATATCACGTACTGAAGCTTCAAGGAGCTGACCTTCTCCCGTCACAATCGCTTGATCGGTTAAACTCAACGCATCGCGCATACTACCATCCGCAGCACGCCCTAATAGCGTCAGAGCACCCTCCTCAAACGTGATCTGCTCGGCTTCTAATACTTGCTTTAAATAGCCACCAATCATCTCTGGCGACATACGCTTGAGATTAAATTGTAAGCAACGAGATAAAATGGTAACGGGTAACTTTTGCGGGTCAGTGGTGGCAAAGAGAAACTTAATATGCTCAGGAGGCTCTTCTAGGGTTTTAAGTAAGGCATTAAAGCTATGTCCTGAGAGCATATGCACTTCGTCAATAAGGTAAATCTTAAAACGTCCACGCGTAGGCGCATATTGTACATTTTCTAATAATTCGCGGGTATCTTCGACTTTAGTGCGTGAGGCTGCATCGACCTCGATTAAGTCAACATGGCGTCCTTCGGCAATTTCCACACAACTACGACACACCCCACAAGGTGAGGCTGAAATGCCGAC
The DNA here is from genome assembly GCF_016711335.1 of Thiofilum sp. NCBI lineage: Bacteria > Pseudomonadati > Pseudomonadota > Gammaproteobacteria > Thiotrichales > Thiofilaceae > Thiofilum > Thiofilum sp. The sequence continues at coordinate 1,888,213 of NZ_JADJTF010000001.1, read as the reverse complement.
TTCACAATTAAGGCTTTTGGCAAAGACACGGGCTATGGTTGTTTTACCGACACCACGAGTTCCGGTAAATAAATAAGCATGATGAAGCCGATGTTCATTTAAAGCAGTTTTGAGAGCGCGGAGTACATGTTGCTGCCCTACCATTTGCTCAAAATTTTGTGGTCGCCATTTGCGGGCAAGTACTTGATAACTCATGACTTAGGTAGCTGGAAGGTAGAGGGGTGGCGACTCATACCAGCCGCATCTCGGCACATGAATCAGCTGCTACCGCTGCTTCCTTCCGGACCTGACGGGGTTCACAACCTACCATTGCGAGAGAACCGATATGAGTCTCCATCGATGAGGGCGTGATTATGACTAAATTTATAAGTAGCCTCAAGGTTTATTCCAACATTCGTTCAATTTACTACTGTCAAGCGCCTTAGAAGTTAAATTATTGCCCTTAGAGCTAAAATTTTTTGGCAAATTAGTGCATTCTAGCCCAGTATTAATAAACAACAACATGCCCTGACATAAGGAATGTGTATCGTAGTTGTACTATTAGCAACTTAGGTAAGGAATATGCCGCTATACGGCTAATCAGGTGCGAGGATTAGCACTTATAAGCTAACCGCAAAAAGCTGCAAATCAGGGAGTCGAAGTGATGAGTGAAACCACCAAAGTGAGTACCATTAGCACCATATTAATCGCCGATGACTCACAAACCGAACGTGTTAAATTACGGCAGATTTTAGAGCGTGCTGGCTATACAGTACTCGAAGTCCAGTCGGGCGAGGAAGCAAAACTTGCCGCCATCGAGCATCATCCCGATTTAATCATGCTCGACATTATTATGGATAACGGGGATGGCTACCAAGCCTGTCGCGCTATTAAGCGTAATGCTGACACCCAGCACATACCCGTATTGATGGTGTCTGGTAAAAACAACCCCGTAGATAAATTATGGGCGCAAAAACAAGGAGCTAGTGGTTATATCACTAAACCCTATGAAGAAAGCGATATATTAAACGGCATTGCAAACTTGGCGCAGTCTTGATACATACTTCAACCCGCTACCCCATCAAGCTAATAGCCTCTCTAGGAGGAGGATTATGAGTGTTGAAACCGCCTCAGCTAACGTAGTTAGCTCAACAACACCGCTGACCCAATTTTACTATCAAGTGGGTACACATGCTTTATTACTAGAACCTGACACATTGGCTGAAGTATTGATGCAAGTTAGCCACTCACCTTTACCCTTTCCTCCTAATTGGTGTAAAGGTTTAGTGGCAGTACGAGGGGATTTTTATCCCCTCGTCGATATGCACTATATTCTCTATGGTCAAACCAGCACTCTCCAAAACCCCAAGCTACTGTGGCTTAAACCGGCACACAGTTCAGCTATTGTAATCACCTGCGATAGCTACCCCAAGGCACTAAAATTTGACAATAGTCCCACTCCCAGCACCCATGATGCACCACTGCCTAGTTGGATTCATGGGGTCATCCATTACAACGATAAAACATTATTATTAGCTGATCATCAGACGCTAATTCAACGACTTATGCAGGCCACACACCTATAACCTATTGATAGTAACCACGCTAGTACTTAAGCAGGATTTTATTATGGCAAGGGATAAAACAACTAAATACAGTATTCTCGCAAACCTCACCGTAGCACGACGTATTTACCTCTTACTCAGTATCTCATTATTAGTTTTAACTCTATTGGGGGCAGCAGGATTATTAGCCTTAAACACTAACTACTTAGCTTTTACCAGTATCGGCACACGTATTAATACGCTGTATGCCAGCCAAGATGCTTTGCTGTTATTTAATCGTGATTATCGTCTTACTATGTATGAGTTAAATGCGGATACTATTTCAAACTATACCGCCAAAGAGCGTTTAAAAACGGCTGAAAAGCGCTTAAGTTTAGAACTCTTACCCCTCTTTCAAATCAATCAAAATAATCAAAACACCCAACGCCGCCTTACCCTACAAGATAAATCCACGCTTGAGGCAATGAAAAGTTTACAAGAATTATTTAACTCCACCCTTACCCTGATAGATAAAAATGACCGTACCGAACTAGAGCGCTTTGTACGGGATGATATAACGAAAAAATCCTCCCCGATTATTCGTGATTTAATCACCGCTGTAGATTCTAACTTAAACAATACTCGTCTAGATCTGGCTCAAGGTTTGCAACAATCCTCTCAGTTAGTTAAACAAGCAGGCTTTGCTATTTTAGGTGCTTTAATTCTAACTATTTTATTAGGCTATTGGATTTACCGCTCGATTTCGTTATCGATTAAACGTTTAATTAATACGATTCGTGAAGTCGAATCGGGTAATTTATCCGCACGGGTAGAATTACCGGGTCGAGATGAATTAGCCGAGCTTGGCAGTAATTTTGACCGTATGATGGATGAACGTCTTACCACTCAGGCAAGAATTGACCGTGATCATAAACACCTTAATGAATCTGTCTTTGGTTTATTGCAAGCCGTATCAGACCTCAGTGATCGTAATTTAACGGTACGTGCCAAGGTCACTGAGGATGCCACCGGCCCTCTAGCTGATGCGATTAATCAGCTCGCGGAAGATACCACTGACGTATTAAAACAAGTGCGCCAAATTGCTCTCGCGGTAGAAAACACCTCCTTAAATGTTAACCAACACGCCCAATCCGTTAACCAACTCGCTCAGCTCGAACAAACCGAAGCGCAAGAGACGCAACAACAGCTCAATGAGGTATTACAACGTTTCAATACTATTGCAGACTCTGCCCAACGTGCTAACCAAGTAGCAGCTACTACTAGCGACGCCACTACCAAAACGCAGGAAACGGTAACGCGCACCTTAGACAATATGCAAACCATCCGTGAGGGTGTAAAAGAGACTAGCAAACGCCTCAAGCGCTTAGGGGAGCGCTCGCAAGAAATCTCTAATATTATCAACATTATCGATAATATCGCAGAACGTACCACTGTGCTGGCTTTGAATGCTAGTATGCAAGCTACCGCAGCAGGCGAAGCAGGACGCGGCTTCTCACTGATCGCGGAGGAGATTCAACGCCTTGCGGAAAACTCACGCGACTCCACTGAGCAAATTTCAACACTGGTGCACAATATTCAACAAGAGGCTAACACTACGATTTCTACCATGGAAAAAGCCATTGAGCAGGTGATTACAGGCTCTGATCTTGCCGAAGAAACTGCAACACAAATGCGACTTGCCTTGGATGCGACTAATGAGCTGATTAACTCAGTCGAGCAAATCGCCACCTCATCGGCGGATCAAGTCGCGTTAAGCCGCGCTATTCAAGTGCGTGCCCAACGTATTTTGGAAGCCACTCAAACCACAGGTCGTGAATTGAGTTCATTAACGAACCTCACTAAAACCATGACGGATTACAGTCGCCGTCTAGTGTCTTCGGTCAATGTATTCAAATTGGAAGCGTAATGTGATGGATGATTTACAAGCGTTTGCAGGAGAATTAGAGGAAGTAGCCATGCAACTTTCTCTGTATCAAGAGCGTGTACCTGAGGCTTTCACTAATAGTGCGGCAGCGAGTTTATTAGTGGCTGATATTCAAGCTGAATATCAGCACCTGATCATGGCAGCGAGTTTATACAACCTACCTGCCTTAGGTTCTTTAGCGACTTATATTGATACTTTGCTGGATCAATACCGCGAAGCACTCCCAGAAGCCGGAGTAGAGTTATTGCAAGCAGGTCTACTCACCGAATGGTTAGAACTCGGCTCAATCAGTTTGCGTGAAGCAGCGGCTGATGAGTACTTGCCTGCGCTCCACCAAGCGCTCACCCATGAGGCTTGGCCTGAACCCTTACCGAATAGCTTGATTGAAGAGTTTTTAATTGCATTGCGTCAACTAGGGCAACCTGTAAGCCCAGCGCTAGCGCTTCCTACTTTTCCAGAACTACCGCAACCTTCAATTGCTGCGCCTACTGTCGTCAGTACTCTAGCACCACCTCGCGCCTCGCTTGCTGATCCTAATAATCCACTGCGCTGGTCGAGCGATACTCACCCTGAATTATTACAAGCTTATCTGCAAGAGACTCCGCATCAAGTTGAGCAAGCTTGTGACCTCATTCAACGTATTGCTAAACAACAAGCAGATCCTGAACAAAAGCGTCATGCCGCACGTTTAGCCCACACTATCAAAGGTTCTAGTGCTGTATTAGGGATTCAACCCTTGGTGCAGTTTACGCATCGCTTAGAAGACTTATTAGACCTTGCTATTAATCCGTGGCTACCGCATGGGCTGGAAGAAATCCTAAGTGCGGCGGCGGATCATTTAGCTAATCTATTTGATAACCTGACCTCCCAAGGTGCTATGCCTGAACAGCATGAGCATTTGGTGACCTTATTGGGCGAGTGGATTGAACGTATTAAAACCACTTCAGCACCCACTACACCGCTTCCAGTGCAAGGCTCTACTCCCACGCCTGTGATTGAGGATGCCGATACTCAACCGCTACCCTTATTACCCGATTTTATTACCGTGGGCGATTATAGTGGGGCGAGTGCCGACACCACTCCTGCTAATTCCTCAACCCATATCAATGTTCCGGTAGAGGTACTGCAATCCTTATTAAATTTAGCAGGTGAAACCATTACCTGTAATACCCGCCTACAAGCGCAAATACAGGCGGCTGAAGGACAGCTCAAACAAACCACCCAACACGATCAACGTATTCAACGCTTGTTTGATGAGTTAGAGGACTCTATTGAGAATCAAGCGCATACCAATCAACTCGCTACTAATCCCGCCGAAACGGATGAACTCGTATTAGAGCACTATCACGCCCTATATAGTACCTATAGCTTACTCGCTGAATCCCTATTAGATACCCGCGAATTGAATCGGCAATTGCGCCAAACTACACGCGAGATGCACGAACAAATTCAACGCCAAAAACATTGGCAACATGAACTCAGTAGTAAATTGTTGGGTACACGACTGGTTTCTGTGAAAAGCTTAGTTAATCGCTTAGAACGCGCGGTACGTGAAACCTGCCGTAGTACCGGAAAAAAAGCACGGATTGCTGTAGTAGGCACTGAATTGCAGCTTGATACCGATGTGCTACAAGCGTTACAAGCCCCCTTATTGCACATGGTACGTAATGCGATTGATCATGGGATTGAAACGCCTGAACAGCGTAGTGCACAAGGCAAAGCCGCTGAGGGATTATTAGAATTACGCTTTACCCGCCATCAAGGTCATATTCGGATTACCTTAACAGATGATGGTGCTGGACTCCATTTGGAGGCTATTCGCGCTCGCGCTGAAGAACAAGGTTTGATTAGTCCCGAACAAATCCTTAGCGAACAGGCTACGATGCAACTCATTTTGTTACCCGGCTTTAGCACTCGTACTACGGTAAGCGAAACCTCAGGGCGCGGGGTGGGAATGGATGTGGTACATCACACCGTCACTCAATTACGTGGACAACTTCGCCTTGATTCCCAACCTAACCAAGGTATGAGTATTCGGATTGAAATCCCGCTTACCCTCGTCACCACGCAAGCCTTAGTAGCGCGTGCTGGTGAACATTGGGTTGCTATCCCTGCTGACACTATTACTCAAGTGGTGCAAATTGAGAGCCGTGCTCAATCTGAGCAAAATGGGCAGTGGATGGCAGACTATGAAGGGGCTTTATTACCTATCTATACCTTAGCTACTTTACTGGAGTGGACTAGCCATAACTTTTATCAAGTGGGAACCAACCAATCCTTTTTACTCATCGATACAGGAGATGAAAAACTATTAATTTGTGCGGATGAGATGGCAACTGTGCAAGATATAGTGGTGAAAAGTTTATCACCTTGGTATAACTTAAGCCGCTTTGTGTATGGAGCGAGTATTTTATCTAACGGTCACTTAGTACCCGTATTGGATTTACAACGCTTATTGACGGTGGATTTTTTACCCCAACGGCGTTATCAACGAACTCGCTCTACCCTAACCCCTACGACAGCGCGTCAACACACCACGCTTTTAGTGGTCGACGATTCGCTGAGTAACCGCAAAGCTATGACGCAAATCTTGGAACCTTTAGGCTATCACGTTCTAACCGCACGCGATGGTTACAATGGTTTAGAAATATTGCGTCAGGAGCCTGTAGATTTAGTCTTAACAGATTTAGAAATGCCGAATATGAATGGCTTAGAGCTAACCCATGCTTTACGCGTTTGGCCAGAAAAACAAGCCTTGCCTGTGATTATGCTAACCTCACGCAGTACACAGAAACATCGCCAAATGGCCATTGAAGCAGGTGTGAATGCCTATTTAACTAAACCTGTTGATCCTACTACTTTACGGTCTCAACTGGATGCACTTTTAGCCTGAGTACTGATTTAGTAAGTTGCATTAGTACTCTCAACTTGCCACGGAGCTATTACGATGAGCGAGCAACCGGACAATGTTTTGCGCATTTATTTGCATGAATTAGCGGAGAAGGATGCCGCTGTTATTACCCGTGTGATTAATTTTAGTAGTGCACAAGGTAAACCCTATGTACTACACGCTAACCCTGCCGAATCTCATATTTTAGTCGTTACGGGTGATACTCCGGTACGTACTCAAAATCCGATTCCGATTATTCGCATTCACCATCAAGTGCTAGCACCCCATGAGTTATTGCTAGCTCCGCCATTATTGGTCACTAGAGTGATGCGTATTATTGATGAGGCTGCTTTGCGTCTTAAAGCACCTATTGCCTCCCCAGCACCTGTCACCACTAATCCACCACCCACCTCACCTGCGTCTGCTACTCTTAATGCCCCCGATAAAAAGCCCGACACTGTATTACCGAAGCCTGAGACGATAGCTCCTGCACCCAGCATTGAACCTATTCGCCCCCCTAGCTCAGCAGAAATTGTTAGCCCTAATCCGACCATCCCGTCTGACAAAGCATCTGACAGCCCACCTGCATTACCACCACCTGTAGCACCAACAGCGCCTAGTAAAACTAATGCCCCTCTTGCCTTAATTATTGATGATAGTTTGGCGATTCGCACTCAGCTCGCTATTGAGCTACGCAATATGAATATTGCTTGTGAACAGGCAGAAACCGGTGAACAGGGTTTAGCGCTCTTGGAGCAAAAAAACTATCACATGATTTTCCTTGATATTATTATGCCCGGCATGGATGGCTATGAAGTCTGTAAACAAATCCGCCAGCGCCCAGCAACCCGTAAAACACCCATTGTCATGTTAAGCGGTAAAGACACGCCCTTAGATGAAGTCAAAGGCATTTTAGCCGGAGCGACCACTTATTTAACTAAACCAGTTAATCCCGAACGTTTACAACAAACGATTGGTCGGATTGCGCGTTGGATTGCTGAGTTTTCTTAGGATGTTAATTAACGAACCTTTATTTTATCTTTTAGCTATTCCTGCCATTTTAATTGCGGGTATATCTAAAGGAGGCTTTGGGGGCGGGTTAGGTGTGGTTTCTGTTCCACTCATGGCACTAGCCATCGATCCCGTCGTCGCTGCTGCCATTATGTTACCCATTTTGTGCTCCATGGATTTAATGGGCTTAAAAGCTTATTGGCAAAAATGGAATGTAGAGCAACTAAAAATCTTAGTTCCGGCTGCTATAGTGGGGATTATTATAGGTGCATTAACCGCGCAATATTTACGTTCTAGTGATGTAAAACTATTGGTCGGTATGATTGCGGTAGGATTTGCTTTATATCACTGGCTTAAGCCTTATTTACTCCCGCATATTGAAGCCGCTAAGACCAGCGTGGTGCAAGGGCGCTTTTGGGGCACGCTGGCGGGGTTTACTAGCTTTATTGCGCATGCGGGCGGCCCTCCGGTGAGTGTGTACTTATTACCTTTAAAATTACCACGCACGGAGTATCAAGCCACCACGATTTTATTTTTTACTCTCGTTAATTATATCAAGCTAATTCCTTACACATGGATGGGGCAGTTTAGCACCACCAATCTTCTGACCTCTATTGTGCTATTACCTTTAGCCTTTATAGGAATGAAATTGGGCTTTGCCTTACACCATCGGGTATCTGATGCTTTATTTTATCGGGTGGCTTATATCTTGCTTTTTATGACTGGATTGAAATTGCTTTGGGATGGGGTGCAGGGGTTAATGACTTAAACCTCTTATCACCTTCCGAATCAATTGAGGTACTACTTTGCTAGTATGCTAAAATCCCCCACTAACTAACATCCCTTAATGAGTGATTGGAGACACCATGTTTCGCTACGGAATCAAAGCGCTTGAGGTCAAGCAAGGCTACAAATCGTACTTGGCGATTAAAAACCTAGGTAAACTCAGCATCAATGAAGTCAAAGATGGGGTCACTAAAGGCGATATTTTGGGTATTTGGGAATTTAAAGAGCGTGACCTGAATAAGCTCAAACTCTGGCAAGCCAAAATGCAAACCGAAATGCGTGGTCTGTTTGATTCAGGTGTCACCTACGACAGCTATGTGCATCATGATGAATTAGGCTGGCAACCCATTACGCAACTAGAACCACTGCTGCACAAAGACCAACAAACGTTGCAATTCGTGATTGAGCGTGATCAACAAGCCTTCGCAGCTCTCCAGCGCTATCAACAAAATGATAACCCTAGCCAAGCACTTGATGAATTAATTACCCTCATGCCGGATGAAATGCGCGAGGTACTGTATGATGCAGGGGCTAGTCCTAGCTTTAATGCTCGTCTCAATCGGATGTTACCCTCGCTCGATAGTGCGGAAACCCGTATGCTTGCTTATGAGTTAGACAGCCATGTGCGCCGTCAATCGATTAATCTAGGCACTGCGGGCTTATTCGGTCACTCAACCCCTGAACCTACAGCCCCTCACGTAGCGCCCCCCCAAGGTGTGCCGTTAGAAACAGAATACCAAGTCATTGAGGAAATACCTGTCGCAGATTTAAAGCCTGAAGCTGCCGATATATCGGTGTCTAGTAACGCAAATGTGGCAACGGCTGATTTAGCTATGAGTCATTCTGTTGCTAGCGACAATAACCCGCCTGCTACAAAACTCAAGGCGGCAACTATTGCGCCACCGCCCTTAGTGAATGAGCAAGCTGCTCAGCCTCTTAATACCTCCGCTACGACGGTGCTTGAGGAAGATCTACCGGCAACGCCTTGGTGGTTATTAGGGGTGATTGCTCTGCTACTAGGTCTGGTGTGGTGGTTGGGCTAATTGGCTCAACTACTGTTGGCTTACCCATAACGAGTTGCACTAAGCGTCGAGGTAACTGCTGAATATCCTCTAAGATTAAATATAACGCTGGAATTAAGAACAAGGACAAGATCGTACCAAACATCACCCCATAGCCTAACGACACTGCCATTGGTATCAAAAATTGTGCTTGGGTACTTTTCTCTAATAAGAGCGGGGCTAAACCACCAAATGTAGTAATAGAGGTGAGTAAAATCGGTCTAAATCGCGCCCCCCCTGCCTGACGAATTGCTAGCTTTAAAGGAGTACCTTCACGTACCTGACGATTCACAAAATCAACAAATACTAAAGAGTCATTAATCACCACACCTGTTAAAGCCAAAGCGCCCATGATACTGCTAATACTTAAATCCATTTGCATCAAGGCATGCCCCAAAATGACTCCAATGAAGCTAAACGGAATCACCAGCATCACCATAATCGGCTGGGTATAGGACTGCAAAGGAATCGCTAGTAATACATAAATGGCTAAAAGAGCAATAGTAAAACCCATTGCCAGCGAGCGCCCAAACTCCTGTTGTTCACGCTGTTCACCTTCGGCATCAAACCCAATGCCCGGATAATCCTGCAATAACTCCGTCACATACGCCTTAATATCCGCACTCACTGCTCCCGCATCCACTTTGTCCTTATCCAGATCGGAGGTGATATTAATAATGCGCTTACGATCCACACGCGAAATTTTAGAGCGCCCTTGCCCAATTTTTACGTCAGCCACTTCGGTTAAAGGTAGCTCAGCACCGCTGGGGGTACGGATTTTTAAGTTTTGTAAATCAGAGAGGGAATAACGCTCCTCCTTGGGATAACGTACCATCACTTTTACATCGGATTGGTTGCGCGGGATACTTTGTGCTTCTGCTCCAAACACGGCTTGACGCACCTGAGTGCCTAAACTGGTCAAGGTTAAGCCTAACTGCTCAGCTTCAGGACGAATACGTAATTGCACCTCGGTTTTGCCGCTTTCAAAGCTATTTTTAATATCAAATAGACCATCATAATCGGCGAGCTTTTCCTTGATTAACTCACCGACCTCATTGAGCTCCTCGAAACTACTGCCTGTAAGTTGAATATTAATCGGCTCGCCTGCCCGCCCAATTTCAGAGCGGAAACTTAACTCTTGTGCGCCTGGTATTTCGCCAATTAAACGTTGCCATTCATTAGCAATATCACGGGTTTTTACCGGATTCATACGTGTTTCTGGCGCATTGACCTCAAATGAAATACCTGCCACATGCGATTGACCCGAACTAGAAGCACGCGATCCCCCACCACTCGACGTTCCCACCGTCATTAAAATATGCTGGATAACACTGCTACCATCGGGTTCTAAATATTTGGCTTGTAGGTCTTCCGCTAATGTCCGCATACGCTCAATATGGCGCGAGGTCACCTCTACTGGGGTTCCTTCAGGCATCCGTAACGTGACTGAAATCACTTCGCTCTCAATGCGCGGAAAGAATACATATTTATAACGCCCACTGACTAAGAGCGTCATGGTCACGATCAATAAAGCAATAAAGAGTGCCAACACCAGGTAGCGCCAATGTAATACCACTTCTAAAAACGGGCGATGCAAGCGATTCACATACCAATCTAAACCAGCCGCCACTCCGCGCTGTAAATAACCAAATAAATTCCAACGACTCGCTTTTTTAATCTTTAAGGTACTTAAATGCGCTGGCAAAATTAATTTAGATTCAATCAGAGAAAATAGTAGTACAGGTATGACAATCAGCGGAATCTGAGCAAAGATAGGCGCTCGATCACCCTCTAATAAGAGCAAGGGTAGAAAGGCAGCTACTGTGGTTAATACCCCAAAAGTCACTGGAACCGATACTTCCTGCGTACCCTCAATCGCCGCTTTTAAAGGGTCTTCATGATTTAATAAATGGGTATAGACATTCTCACCCGTGACAATCGCATCATCAACCACTATCCCCAACACAATAATAAAAGCAAACATACTGATCAGATTCAGTGTTACACCGACTTCAGGCATAGAGGCTAATGCGCCTAGAAAGCTAATCGGAATCCCCGCACTCACCCAAAACGCCAAAGATAAGCGCAAAAACAGCGCCAGCATTAACACCACTAAAATCATACCCTGCACAGCATTAGTGAGTAATAAACTTAAGCGTGCTTTGACCACCTTAGAATCATCACGCCAATAGCTTAGCTCAATCCCTTCGGGCAGCGTTTCCATACGGCGCTCAATATAATCCTTCACAGTATTCGCAAGGGTAATCGCGTTTTGATCGCCTACCCGATACACATCAATAAAGGCTGCGGCGCGTCCATCGAACACGCTATATAAAGGATCATCATTAAAACCATCGACAATGGTGGCAATATCCCCTAAACGAATGCGCGTGCCATTTTCACGGCTTAAAATACTAATATTGGCAAACTCGTCTTTGCGATACGCCTGCCCCAAAGCACGCACTAATACATCCCCAGCACTGGTTTTAATCGTTCCTCCCGGAATATCCCGCGAGGAGGCTTTAATAGCTGCGGCTACCGAATCGAGCGTTAAACCATATTGCTCCAATGCTGCTTTGGGAATGCTAATGGTGATTTCCCACGGGCGTACTCCGCTCATCGTAAGCTGAGTAATGCCGGGCAGATTACGTAGTTCATCACGAATTTGCTCGGTAGTGCGGCGTAGCTGAATCTCATCATTACCATCCATCGCTACGACTACGGTAATCAAATCACGCAATCGAGTCAGTTGCTCAACCACCGGACGCTCCGCATCAGAGGGTAAACGCCCGACTACGCCATCTACACGGGTTTTGATTTCATTGAGCGCTTTATCAAGGTCATAGTTATCCAGAATCTCTACCCTAATTTGTGCAGAACCCTCATTGGCATTACTAAAGATACGTTTAATGCCCGTCAGATCAGCAATAGCATCCTCAATTCTCAGTACTACCCCCTCCTCGACTTCGGCTGGGGTTGCCCCCGGGTAGGAGACTGAAATATTCACCACATTGGTTTCAAAGGAGGGAAAGGCTTCTAGAGGAATTTTTTTCCAAACCGCATACACCCCGAAAGCAATAATCGCTAACATTAAAATATTGGCTGCCACCGGATTACGCGCAAACCATGCAATAACGCCGCCTTGCATTATTGACCTCCTTGTTGAGGAGCATCTTCAGGGCGAGGGCGGCGTCTTTCGCCATTACCTTCTGATGCAGGTGCACCGTCCGCATTAGGACGCCGCCTTTCACCATTCGGATTAGGTGCTGCCTCCGTGGTTTCATTATTGGCAGGATTAGCGTTGTTATCTGCTCCTGAAGCATTACCTTGCCCTGCTTCCGGTTTACCCTGACCACCCCGACGTTTTTTCTGTCCCGCTAAAGCAACGGGCATACCCTCACTGGCTTGAGCTAAGGGAGTAATGATCACCTGCTCAGTGGCTAAAGACTCCGAGGGGCGAATAACGACTTCCTCTTCATTCGTCCATAGCGTTTCAATAGGTATGACATGCACTTTATTATCACGCATCACTAAAATATCGCGGTTTTGGCGTACCGTCGCGGGTGGTACGACATAGACCTCGGCTAAAGTCCGTGCGGGTAGCACTGCATTTAGAAATTGCCCGATTTTTAAAGCTTCTAAACCGCTCCCTGCAAAGGGTTGATCAATACGCGCTACCACGGTAATTTGACGGCTCTGCGCATCTAAGGACGCACGCGTGCCCGTCACCTGCCCCGTCCAACGCTGTGCATTAGCTCCAAAGGGTAAACTCAACTCTACCTTAGGATAATTCGCAGCACTCACATTACGCCCCGCTGGTAAATCTAATAAAGCATACTGAGCTAGCGTCAACGGTATATCGACCTCAACATAGTCCGCTGCATAAATCACCGCGACGGTATTATTGGCTGATACGTACTGACCTATATCGACATTTTTTTGCAAAATACGCCCAGTATAAGGGGCAATAATTTTAGTGCGTTCTAAATTACGCTCTTGCTGCAAACGCTGGGTTTTATTGGCTTCAATATTGGCTAATAGGCTTTCGCGTCTAGTTTCAAAAGTCGCTAATTGCCCCTTAAGGTTTTCAATCGACTGCAATTGTTGCGTAACCGCTTGTTGTTGCTGTAAGACTTGTTGATCTTGTTGCACGGTACTTTGGTCATATTGCACTTCTTGTTGCTGATTATTTTCTAATTGCTGGCGCTGCTGTACGATGGCTTGTTGTTGCTGCACAATCGATTGCTGAAGTTGTACTATGGATTGCTCTTGCTGTACCACTTTTTGCTGGGCTGCATCTACTTCCATACGCGGTATTAAGCGCTGATCCCATAACTTTTGCGCACGCGCCAATTCTTGCTTACTGATATTTAAGTTCTTTTGGGCTAGACCTAAATTGCGTTGCGCTAATTGCAGATTTTGCTGCACTAAATTGATGTTCTGCTGCGTTAAAGTACGGGTGTTTTGAATACTAGGTGCTTGGCGTTCGACATTGCGTCGATTTTGTTGGGCTAGTTGTAGATTTTTTTGAATATTGTTCAAATTACGCTCAGATAGCTCAATGGAATTACGAATATTTTGTTCTTCTACATCCAGTTGGCGTAAGGACGCTTGATTGGCAGCAATAGTGCTATCCACAATCCTGATGCTATCGCGGTAATTAGTATCATCTAAGGTGAGCAATACATCACCTTTTTCAAAATAGCCCCCCTCTTTAAAGCTCGGTGCTAACTCCATCACCTTGCCCGCCACTTCGGTCACTAGATTGGATTGAGTGCGGGCTTTTACTGTACCAGAGGCACGAATCATCACGGTGTAATCACGCGGCGCAAAGGTCTGTACCTCGACCACGGGGGTGCGATCAACAGGGGGGCGCTTAGGGGGTTCGGGAGCGGTATCCATTAAATATTTGGCAAACCATAGCCCTAAGCCTAACACGACGAAAGGTAGTAGTATTTTTAGTAGTATCGTCAGGAATTTCAACATACAGGGATAGCCTTATAAAAATGAACAGCGCATAGGGCGCTAGTGTAGCGCCACAAAGTGTAAAGAATAGGGAATTTAGCAGGAAGCGTTATCTAACCGTAAGTTTACCTACTTAGTTAGGTTGATCTGATGTTTAAGTGCCAGCTCTAATCGAATCATCTTTAAGTAAGTACTATTTATAATCGACAATAGCTGCTATTTTGAGGAAAATACTGCTTTATGCTATTTACTTTGACTAAGTGGGCTTAAGGGGCAAGCAGTCAAAATATGCAAAATCCAAAAAAGAAAATACTCATTGTTGATGATGCGGAAAGTAATTTAATTTTTTTGTCCGAATTACTCACCTATGCTTGTGGTTATCAAGTCATTTGTGCCAATGATGGAGTGAGTGCACTTAAATTAGCTCAACAAGAACTACCTGATCTTATTTTGCTCGATATTATGATGCCGCATATGGATGGTTTAGAGGTTTGCCATCGCCTAAAACAACTACCTAGAGTATCTAAGATACCTATTATATTTATTACGGTGCGCTCTGATATTAAAGATAAAGTAGCTGGATTTTTATCGGGTGGAGTGGATTATATAACGCGTCCTTTTGATAGTGACGAGCTAATTGCACGTATTAGAAATCATTTGGAAATCTATCGCTTGCGTAATTCTTTAGAAAAAATGATCGAGTTACGCTCGCATGATCTACAAGAAATTCAATCCTCCCTAGATCAAAGCAATGCTTTTTTAGTAGAGTACGAAGCACCTAATAAGCAAATACTTAGCCTATTAGAAGAAGGGGTCATAAAACTAAACCAAAGTGGCATATGTTTATCGGCTAATGAAGCTGCGGCTCGCATATTAGGCTATATCAGCCCAGAACACTTAATAGGAAAGTATATACAGTGCAGTCAGCATGGGATTAAACGTTCAAAAACCTCGATAGTTCCCCAACCCGACGTATTTTTAAAGCCCACCTATGAAAACAATGCTTATTGGATAAAACAAAATGGCGACTTGATTCCAGTTGAGTATCGCACTCAACCGGTACAAACTCCTAATAACTTTCCTCAAGTGACTATAAGCTTTATTGATATATCTGCTCGTAAAGCGGTAGAAAATAAATTGTATAGACTAGCTTATCAGGATGATTTAACCGGTTTATGTAATCGCTCTGCTTTTTTTGAACTATTAAATATGGACATTGAGCGCTTCAAAAAAAATCAAACTAATTTAGCCGTTTTATTATTAGATCTAGACCATTTTAAAGAAATTAATGACAGTATGGGACATACGGTAGGAGATAAAATTCTACGTCTATTTGCCGAGCAGCTAGTGCAGATAGCACCCGATACTAATAAGGTAGCTCGTTTAGGGGGAGATGAGTTTGTAGTTATTATCAGTGGCTTCTATGAACCAGAAGAGGTCAAGCATTTCTGTCAAAAAATGCTAGAGAATATTAATCGATCTTATTTAGTAGAGTCCTCCCAAATTATCATTAGATCTAGCATTGGGGTTTTTATCTATCATGATCCTCAACACACTGCTGAGGATGTACTCATAAATGCCGATCTAGCTCTTTATCACGCTAAAGATAATAATAGAGGTGGTTATTGTCTTTTTAGAAATGAGATGCTAGATAGCTTAGCCTATGAACTAGAAATTACACAAGATTTTATAGGTATAATTGATCGCAATGAATTATACGTCGAATATCAAGCTCAGTTTGATCTCCTCAGCTCCCGCTATATAGGTGCAGAAGCCTTAGTACGTTGGAATCACCCTAAGCGTGGACTGTTAATGCCTTGTGATTTTCTACCGATTGCAGAAAAACGCGGTTATATTAAAGAAATATCGGATTGGGTATTAGTTAAAGTCATAGAGCAAATCCGAGAATGGCGTGATAAGCAACACAGCTTTGGTCAAATTTCTATTAATATCTGTGCCAAACAATTAGCAGATGAGCATTTTGAGGAACAAGTACGCTCCTTAATTTTAGCTTATAATATTGAACCTAGTGATGTGGTACTAGAGCTAACCGAGAATGTCTTAATTAATACCTCCCCTAGAACCCAAAATGCTATTCAAAATCTCGCTAATTGGGGCATCACTTTTGCTATTGATGATTTTGGGACCGGCTATTCTTCTTTACAGCTACTAAAGCGTTTACATAGCGATAAGATCAAAATAGATTGTGAATTTGTAGCGAATATTGCTAATGACTCCAAAAGTGCCAAAATTATTCAAGCGCTTATTCATCTAGCGGATGCTTTAGATATGGGAGTCATTGCAGAAGGGGTTGAGGACAAGTTACAAGTTGACTTTTTATTAGCTAACGGTTGTAGTACGGCTCAGGGCTTTTATTTTAGTCAGTCGTTGAGTGCTGATCAATTAGAGCAATGCTATTTTTAGGCTTCATTTATGGTGGGTAAAACAACATGCAATATATTATTAGTTTCTTAGTACTATTTTTTACGATTGTTTTGCTCTCAAACTCTGTTCAAGCTGAAAATAATAAACGCATCTTGCGCACTAGCTTTAATACCGAAATTCTGACTCTTGATCCTGCTATAGGTTATGACTGGGCTAACTATCATACCATCATTGCACTGGGATGTCGTTTATTAAATATTGGCAATGACTCAAATACCCCTGAAACGATGCTAACCCCTGAGCTAGCGACAAGCTACACCATTTCAGAAGATAATAAGTCTTATATTTTTAACTTAAATGATTCTTGGCGTTTTAATAATGGACGACTTATTGAGGCACAAGATGTTAAATACTCTATTGAGCGTATATTAGCAAAAAACACCAATAGTCCGGGTGCTGCCTTTTTTGAGGGTATTTTGGGTTATGAAGATTTTTACACAGGTAAGATGTCTCATATAGTAGGTATAGAAGTACTCGGCCCACATCAAATTAAATTTACTCTCAAACGCCCACAAGTGTCTTTTTTATTTGGTCTAACTACCAATTTTGGCATTATTGTACCCCAAGAAGAAGTAACTAAAGGTAACTTTGACCGCTATCCTGTTAGTTGTGGTCCATTTATGGTGGATTCTTTTGAAAACAATAAACTAATCTTAAAGGCATCACCTTATCACCCTAAAGCCACTGAGCAATCATGGGATAAAATCATCTTCTTTTTAAAAGAAAATCATAATCGGGCTATTATTAAACTTTTAAAAGGTGATCTTGACATTATTCTTTCTTATTTTACCACCTCACGGGCGGTGAACCCCTATAATGATGAAGAACTAGCTAAAAGACTCATACAATCAGATGGTTTAATGTTGAATACTATTTTCGTGGCTATTAACCGAAATATTAAGCCTTTTGATAACCTAAAAGTACGTAAAGCGCTTAACATGGCTGTTAATAAAAAGGCTATTCAAAATATTTTTGTCGGCAACGCAGTAGTTGCCACTCAAGTTTTACCCCCAAATATGCTAGGTCATAATCCGCAACAAACCGGTTATCCTTATGACATTGACCAAGCCCGTACTTTATTAAGAGAAGCAGGCTATCCTAATGGCTTCAGCACTGAGCTATTGGTGTTAGATGAAGCATGGATTATTGCGGTGGCTCGAACGATACAAGCTAGCCTAGCCGAGGTGGGGATTCAATTAACACTTAAACCTGTAAACCTAGAAAATTTTTTAAAGTTAGCCGCTGACCCTCAACAAGCTCCTTTAGTATTTTCAGAAGGAGTAGCATGGATTGCAGACTACCCCGATCCTTCTAATTTTTATTTACCCTTATTTAGCGTCAAATCGACTAAAGGAGGCTGGAATTGGTCTTTTTATAATAATCCTAATACAGACCTGCTAGCTTATAATGCAGATGCTGTAGTAGATCCTAAATTACAAACGCAGCGCTCCAAACAATGGCAAACGGTGTTTGAGCAAATACATGATGATGCAGCTTGGATTCCTTTATATCATAATCAAGTTTATATTCTTAAAGCACCTGATATAAAAATTAAAAAAGGAGCTTCGCCTTATCTAAATTTTAGCGCTTTCTTTAGTAATTACTATGAAACACTTTATCGTGAATAACGAGAATAATTTTTATGCGCCTACCTATACTACTTTATTTAATAATAATTAGTATTTTACTCACTTTGATTTTTTTAATATCAAGTTATATCGCTATTACTAGCTTGTCTGAAACAGCCATAAAAAATAATATTGATAATATCCTGTTACAATCCGCAAAAACAGCCCAAAACGTTTTTGATAAAAAAATAACTTCTTCTTATATAGCCATGCTTTCTTTAGCCTCACATCCTAGTTTATTAGAAGCCACTCGCAATAATGACGAAGAAAAAATAGCTGAAGCTTTGTTAAGTATTTATGATCAACAACCTATAGAGAGCATCTATAATATTTTCTTCTATCGTAATGATAATGGTCTTATTATCGATCAGAGTTATTCACCCTTGGTTTCCAATGAGGATTTTATTACTAATATAATTAAGCAAGCTCCACTCAGTAAAGAGGTTCCGAACGCACAAATGATAGATTACCACGGTACTGCTTTAGTCATTATGAGTGCTAGAGTAGCCAGTGATCGAGGTACACTATATGCTGGCTTAAAAGTAAATGGTTATAACTCGCTAGTAGTTTCTATCCTACAACAAACAGCCAGCCAATGTGTGAGCTTTCATCAAGGAGCAAAAACTTTACTATTAGAGGGAGAGGGCAATTTTTGCCAACCCTATTTCAATAAATTTACTCATGCGGATTATATTCTGCGAGAAGTATCCAATAATTGGGGTGCTATAAAACATCCTTTGTCTAATCAAACTAATTTTTCCAATATTAGCTTAGGTTTAGTTATTCCATTAAATGATATTGCTAGGCTTGAAAGCTCTCTGCGCCAGACTATCTACCAAGTTTTATTATATACCACTTTAATTAGTATCATCCTATTAACCTTAGCTTATAAAATTATTGCTAATGCAGTCAAAAAACTTACTAACTATGCTATTACTACCCTACAAAATAAAGCCAGCCTAGTACCTACTACTCCTATTAAAGAGTTTGAAGTGATTGCTGATGCTTTTGACACGATTGTGCATAAACTTAAAAACGAAATTAGTTCTCGTCAGCAAGTAGAGCACGATTTATCCAATACCAATCAATTACTCACTACTGCTTTAGCGGAGGTTCAAGCTGCTAATGAGGCTAAAAGTAGTTTCTTAGCTAATATAAGTCACGAAATTCGCACACCTATTAATTCCATTATAAATTTGTCTCGCATTCTATCATTTTCTATTGTAGAGAAAGAGCATAGTCGTTATATTAAAAATATTTACCAATCCTCCCAGTCTTTATTAAGACTTATTAATGACTTATTAGACTTTAGCAAGATCAATGCTGGTCGCCTAGAATTAGAAGAGCATGAGTTTTATCTTAGTGAGATAGTTGATGATATTCGTAATACTATTAGCAGCAAAGCCGAAGATAAAAAAATAAATTTCATTTTAGATATCGACTGGCACATTCGTTACACTCTTATGGGCGATACTCTGCGGCTAAAACAAGTTTTACTTAACCTATGTGAGAATGCGATAAAATTCACCGAACAAGGCAGTGTACAATTAACTATTAAGCTAACTCAACAAGATGAAAAACGGCTTTGGTTCACGTTTATAGTAGCCGATACCGGTATTGGTATTGCTCTACAAGATCAAGTACGTATTTTTGAGGTTTTTTCTCAAGTTGATAACTCGGTTTCTAGACGCTTTGGTGGCACAGGTTTAGGTCTATCGATAGTCAAACATTTAGTACAACTCATGGGTGGAACGATTCAATTAGAGAGCGCATTAGGCAAAGGCAGTCACTTTATCTGTAAATTGCCTTTTAATTATACTATCGCCCCCAAGCCCTATTTTAATAATCTAGCTATTTTACGCAATCAATTTATCGCTATACTGGCAGATGAAAAAAACAATAGTGAAATTATTGCAGCCATGTTGCATACACTAGGAATAAGTTATTCTATACATAATAATATCGAGACTTTAAAAGCCTTTTTTGCTACCGGTGGGCATTGTAATGTATTAATTATTGATTATCTCCCCAGCCATTCTACTCATCAGAACTTAATACCCATCAATCACTGGTTGCAGCTTGAGAACCCCAAACCTAAAACCATTCTATTTATCCCTAACCACTATTACCTTCAATCAGATGACGCTTTAGTTATTAATAAAACTTTAAAAAAACCTGTCACTTTATCGGATCTTTACGATACCTTAATGAATGTACTAGGACATACCACACCACAAAATCTACAACTTTTACCCGCTATCTCACCTAATTGGCATCAATTATTCACTAATAAATCGATATTAGTAGCTGAAGATAATGAAATTAATCAAGAAATTACCCAAATTTTATTAGAGCATGTGGGGATTAAGGTGGTACTGGCTAGCAATGGGGTAGAAACACTGGAGTGGGTAAAGAAAGAGCCTTTTGATTTAGTTCTCATGGATGTACAAATGCCGATAATGGATGGCTTTGAAGCCACCAAACGCTTACGGCAGCAGTGGGATGCTAAAAAATTACCTATTATTGGACTAACCGCACATGCGATGGAGCGTGATCGTCAAGCCTGTTTAGAAGTGGGTATGAATGATTACCTCACTAAACCTATTGACCCGCAGCTCTTATATCAAGCCTTACAGCGCCAATTTGCTCAAGCAGCCTTGATACCAATCTCAGCCCCTCCAGAACCTAAACCGGAACCCTCTATAGAAGGCATTCCACTTTTACCCGGTATCGATGTGCAAGATGGTTTAGCACGCATCCATCAGTTAATACCTAGTTATAAACGCATCCTAGCGGGTTTTAGAAAGACGCATTTAAATGATGTTGCTCAGTTCAACGATGCGTTAGCCGCTCAGGATCTCACTAAAATCCATTATCTCACCCATAAATTATGTGGCTCAGCTGCCAATATTGGCGCTAAACAGCTAGCAAGTTTGTGTTTAGAATTAGAGCACTCTAAGTGTCAAGAAGAGGATATAGAGACCTTAAACCCCTTAATACTTAAGATCGTAGCAGAGCTTCAATTGGTACTGGTTGGCTTAGAGCAGCTTGGCACTTGAATAAAAATAGTCGTGTAAGCTCTCCATAGCTCCCATACCCATCTGATATTTGGATGCTATCTCGGTTTGCGAGCGGCAAACACACCATAAAAAAAGCCACCTGCGATTAACAGGTGGCTTGCACACTTTAAGTGGCTAATTCATAGAGTTATTGTGCGCTAGGGATACCTCCATGAATCACAAAGTTGGCTGAGAAGGTACTATTCGCAGGATGTAATAACACATTACCTAATAACAGGTTAGTGTCATTATTTGGTCCTGCAAACACGGTAATACCATTGAGGTCTAAGTCAGTCACACGATAACCTAGGAGTTTGTAGTTACTGTTGAGTAAGGTGTTGCCCCCCTCCATCAACACTGATCCTAAAATATCGCTCGTATCGTTATTAGGCCCATTAGCAATCACTTGATTAGACTTATTAGCATCAGCCGTCCACATTAAGGCTAGACTTCCGGCACTAATTCGAGCATGAGTACCATAAACCGCCGTCGCCGGTAGAGTGAAATCGACCACCGTCGGAACAGGGCTTAAAGCTAGGGCGCTAGCACTCATGACGCCTAAGTGATTACGATGGCGCAATGCAACATAGTAAGAACCATCATTGACACCTAAGAAATCAATATTTAATGCTCCCGTGTCCGCCATAACCACATCACCATCACGCTGCAATAAAGCCGCTTTTTGCGCTACCACAGTGAGAGGATCTGCCGCAGCCCGTAACTCCACTAATACCCAATCGATAATCGCATCATTACCGCTCACAGCGAGTAAGGTATTATTCAACACTTCGGCTCCACTGTAGTTAAAAGGAGCTATCGTATAGGGCTGATTACTCGGAATCAGACTGAGAGTACGTAGAGTATCCTCCATTAAACCAGTACTGGCATTAAAGGGACCTTGTAATAAACCACGTACTTGGATTGTCACTCCTTCAGGCACATCGGTTACGGTCACAGCAATATCTTGCACATCGCTATGACTATTACCATCGCTGACACTCACTTGAACATCGTAACTATTATTAGTACCGCTATCGCTGGGCGCTTCGTAGTTTGGAGCGGTATCAAAGCTTAATACGCCTGTATTAGGATCAATACTAAAGAGTGCTGCATCGGCTCCACCCGTGATACTGTAAGTGAGAATATCGGTAGCATTCGCATCAGTTGCAGTGACCGTCGTCACGGCAGTTTGATTTTCTGGAACCGAAATACTCGCCGTTGCATCGCCACCATTGCTGGTGATAAGCGGTGCAACATTATTCACACAATCCACGGGGCTACCATAATTACCAAGATAATTATTATCGGTAGGTGTACCCCAACCCGTATTGGTGAACTGATTGCTAGGCACTGAATTCACCGAGTTAGGCAAGGCATTGAAGGCATCCGTATCATCCATCACATCAACCATACCCATACACGCATTAGGATTAGCAAAGTTAAATACTTCTAACTCTACCCCAGCCTGCCAGTTAAACTGATCACTACCATTGGGTGTAAAGGTAAAGGACAAATAATCCGTGCCGGTATTTTCTACTGGTGCATTAGTACGTGAAGTTTGCGACCACGTTACACTAGGCACTAAGTTTTGTAAGTCACTGACTACAAACTGATTTGCACCTATCCCTGTTGGTACGGTTAAAGTAATTTGCCCCGTTAGGCTTAGATTAGGCCCCAATACCGTATTAAGCGTCGGGCGCATATAGACATGATAACGACCATCCGGTGTACGGCGCACGGTGTACTCTAATACTTGAGCATCCACATCAGTCACCGTGACACTGAGGTCTTGTACATCGGTGGCTTGACCATCCGAAACCGTTACTTGTACCTCATAAACATTATTGGTATCCGCATCGCTAGGCGTCGCAAAGTTAGGCGCAGTAACAAAGCTCAATGCACCCGTATTCGCATCGATTGCCAATTTAGCCGCATCAGCCCCGCCACTAATGGAGTAGATCAAGGTATCCGTAATATTCGCATCGGTAGCGGTAACCGTCGTAACCGCAGTTGAACCCTCTGCAACACTCACACTCGCAGTAGCCCCGCCCCCATTGCTGGTAATCTCCGGTGTCGCATTAATCACTAACTGATAATCCTCCACCTCGCCATTGAGTGCGGAAGTAATTCTATCTAAGCCCGCTACATTGGACCAACGGAAGCGTGCATAGGTAGGTGCAGCAACAGCATCATTAGGCACGCTAACAGTAAAGGTCATTTGTCCTGTAGCGGCATTAGTATCACTAGCACCATTATCCTGCATGTCCGTAACGATTTGTTCACCCGCATCGGCAAAATCACCATCACCATTCCAGTCCATCCATGCTTGTAGATAGCCATTTATGCCTGTTACTGAGGCACTAATCGAAACCGTTTGACCACGAGCAAAGTTAGATAAGGTAATACCATCATCATCTGCACCCTCTCCATCCGCTGCTGTATTAGCAATAGTACTTGCATCAATATCAATCTGAGTCCCTAAGTAGAAAGTGCTCAATATATTATGGAGCGCTTCACCATAGCTCGTCCCTACCAGCGGAGCATCAGAACGATCTTGGTTACAGTCAGTTACATAAGGTACATCTCTAAACCCTGAGTAATCCGCTACATAGACATGGACATAGGCAATACCGTCGGTGGGATAAGTGAAGCTCAAAGTAACTGCACCTAAATTACGCTCCGAGGTGCTAGGTGCAACAGGGTAGCGAGTGAGTACATTACCCAATGCATCTTTAACCAAATACACCTTATGCTCGGCGGCTCCTGCATCGTACATCCTAATAGTACCTGCTGAACTAGGTGCTCCCTCTAAACGTGTCACCGTCATCCAGCCTTCATTATTCGCACTCAAGCTATCTGTCGCAGATAAATCCGGTAAAGCGAGTGCTACTGCACCACTTAAAGTTTGAATCGGTGTTTTAGAGTTCGGCCATACTGGATTACCCGCTTGATTCCAATCATACGAACCCGTCGTTAAATAGTAGGGTGGAGAAGGTTCGCCACCTCCAGTTGAGACTGGAATATGCGTATCCACCCAACCATAAGCATTCATAGTACAGACCGCTGTTGGTAAAGTCGGAACAAAGGCCGTATCAACGGTCAGTGCATAATCCTCCACCTCACCATCATTCGCTGCGGCGGTGCTGTTTAGACCTGAGGTGCTAGACCAACGGAAACGCGCATAAGTAGGGGTCAAAACTGCGTCACTAGGTACAGTAACATTGAAAGTTATTGTCCCAGCATTACTGTTGGTGTCACCAACTCCATTATCTTGCAGATCAGTAGCTATTTGCTCACTGGCATCAAAGGTATTGTTACCATTCCAATCTATCCACGCCTGTAGATAGCCTGCACCGCTAACAGTGACCTGAATTGAAGTGCTAGTCCCTTGAATGAAAGTGGGTAAAGTGACTCCATTTTCATCATCCGTGGCATTGGTATCATCGCCATCAGCATTAGCACCAGCCTGAGCCGCCAATTCTGGATCGGGATCACCTGCACCCATTTTTATAGCGCCTAAGATTTTATGAGTAGGATCACCATAAGCGGCGGGCGCATCCCCCCGATCATAACCACAGCTCACCAGCTTAAACATAATGTCATCCCACAAGGCAACCGTAGGATAGGGTTGAGTACTCGCCGAACCTGCCGCAGATACGCCATAAATAAACACACGAATCGTGTAAGCGGTATTCGATACTAAAGGCACGGTCGCACCATTGGCATCAAAGCGCAGCATGGTTTGTA
The DNA here is from genome assembly GCF_016711335.1 of Thiofilum sp. NCBI lineage: Bacteria > Pseudomonadati > Pseudomonadota > Gammaproteobacteria > Thiotrichales > Thiofilaceae > Thiofilum > Thiofilum sp. Next base: position 1,863,153 of record NZ_JADJTF010000001.1, on the reverse strand, counting down.
CCCCTTGACCTAAATCTACCGGAGCTGCTGCTACAGTGGCTTCAGAGGTATCACCATTATTAAGGCTAACATCACTGATCAACGTTGCAGGAGAGCCAAAGGCGGGATCATCATCCACTTGAATCGCAAAATGATAAGCGCCTGTGGCAAACGTATCGGCAGCATCACCCTTGTGATAAACCGACATACTTAAACCCGTTAGCTCAGCCACCTTGCCCGCCAGATCTGCGGTTGTGAAAGTGTATTGAAGGTATTTTGTGGGATCATATTGGGCAGGAATCGTTGCCATATTAACCTGCGTAGAACCTGATTGCGCTTGAGCGACTAAACCGATAGCAGCCTCATCATCAGCACTTACTACGAGATCAGTACGCGCAATTTGTGCCGCTAAGGATGTGCCACCACTAGCATTATGCGACCAATAAATCCCTGCATCTGTCGTAGTGCTAGTCGCGGTTGGTACACCACAAACACTATCAGCCAGACCAACACCATCAGGGAAAGCGGGGTTAACAGTTTCTACTACATCAGTCACCGTGATTGAGATAGTTTGTACATCCGTCCCCCCATTACCATCGGCAACCGTTACCTGTACCTCATAGACATTATTAGTATCTGCATCGGTGGGTAATTCAAAATCGGGCGCAGTATTGAACGTTAATACCCCCGTACTCGCATTAATACTAAAGCGTGCTGCATCAGCTCCACCACTAATCGAATAAGTCAAAGTATCACTAGGATTAGCATCCGTAGCTGTTACCGTAGTGGCAGCGGTTTGATTCTCAGCCACCGAAAGCGCTGCGCTAGCACCGCCCCCATTGCTAGTAATTTCAGGTGCGGCATTGCCTAAGCTCACAGTAGCTATACTGGAAAACTCGGATGTACCAGAAGCCGCTAACGTCGCCGTTGCGGTTAACTTATCGCCTAATACCACATTACTAGGAGCAGGTATCGTCCATTGGAACACACTCATACCCGTTGCATTATTCGCATCACTATCGGTTAAAGTATTGCAGTCAATAGTTGTCGTCGGTGTTTCTTCCCCTACCCCCTCGACAAAGGTCGCTAAGTAACGCTCACCCTCACCATAGTCTTGAGTACGTCCGGCTTGATTCGCACCCGTTGCCACACCAGCACTAGACGTAGGCGATACATCTGCCTCAAATAGCTCAATGGTCGCTCCTGCGGGCGCACAACCATTCACTGTTAAATTACCGCCCTCTAAAATCACTTGCTTAAATTGCGGGAAGTTTAGACCTTCATTAGCGCCAGTACTAAGAGCGCTACCATTATTGAGCGTGACATTATCTTCATCAAGATCAATGCCTAAGCTACTATTGGCAAACATAATATTGCGACTAATGATATTAGCCTTATTATTCGTACCATTCAGGGTCACTGCATCACCCGTATTATGCGCGATTATATTGGCATCGTTTGCACCCGTACCGCCCACTAGCACCCCCGTAGTGCTATCAATCCACACCCCAGAGATTAAATTGCCCAAGGCGGTAATGCCGTCTGAACCCACCCCAATCTTATTATTAATAATGCGGTTATTAGTGGCTGTACCGGAGAAAATGCGAATACCCGCTTTATTATTACCCGATAGCACATTGCTCTCGACTAATAAATCACTTGCAGCAGTATCAACATCAATACCGTGCTCTAAGTTAGCTCGCTTAGCCGTACCCGCAGCATTTAAGCCTATAATATTATTAGTAATAGTAGTACTGGGGCTATTGATGGGATGAATACCGCGCGTTTTATTGGCAGAAATAATATTATTATGAATCACCACACCATTAGTCAGTGAGGTTTCAATTCCCGCTTGAGTATTACCGGCTGCGGTATCACCATCGGCTAGCAGACCAATCGTATTACCCTCAATACGAGTATTAGAAGTTGCCCCTACAACATAAACACCCATTACTTTATTGCCTGACACAATATTGCGTGCCCCCGCCGTAGCCCCACCAATAGTCACTGTAGCGGAGTTCTGCACATAAATACCGTGCAAGGTATTACCCAAAGCGGCTGTGCCCGCTGCATCTAGACCTACATAGTTACCTGCTATAACCGTGCTAGTGGAGGTACTGTTGCGAATACCGCTGATTTTATTGCCCGTAATAATATTACGTCCACTAGGGTCATCATTACCGATATTCGTTGTTTGCGTATCGGCGAGGAAAATACCATTATCAGTATTCCCCAATTCAACCGCACCCGTACTATCCACCCCAATATAGTTACCATAAATATTGAGGCGTTTAGTACCGAAGCGGGTATTAATGCCGTCCTTACCATTACCCGAAATAATATTACGCTCAGCTACTGTCGTCCCCCCAATGGTAATATCGGTAGAATTATGAATATAAATACCATAACCCGTATTAGCCAAAGCACCTGTACCACTGGTGGTTTGTACCAATTAAATTGCCGGTGATAGTGATATTTTTACTTAAGTTTTCTAAGCGAATCCCGCTGGTGACATTAAAGACTGGTCCTGCTCCGGTAATAATGTCTCCCCCCGAAATAAGGTTGTTACGAATCGTAATATCCGAGGTGGCGGCAGTTGAAGTGGCAATCCCTGCATAGCTTGCACCTTCACGATTATTAGAGCGAGGTAACAAACCATCGGCACTCGTACCAATATAGTTATGCTCAATCGTGGCTAAGGATGCGCCCTCTAAGAAAATACCATTGCGGCTATTGCCCGAAAGAATATTGCGCTGATCGGCTGAATTACCCCCTACCATTAAATTGCTTAGACCACTTCTAGCATGTAAGCCGTGTAAGGTATTGCCTAATAAAGTTGTACCATCTGCCGCTAAACCTAAATGGCTACAAGTCACCTGTAAACCATCGGCATTCGCTGAGCCATTAATACCGGACTCACTAAATTGCCCAATAGCAATACCTCGTACTTTGACATTAGCAGCATCAATAGCTAAACCATTGACTGCCACACCAGCGCCCCCACCATTAAGTGTTACCATTAAAGTACGATTACTAGCACTACAACTACTGCCTGCTTGAGTACTCGCATCGATAGCCGTAGCCGCTCCTGTTATAGTAGGCAAGGCGCTAGTCAGATTAATCGTATGAGGTCCCACATTAGGAATCATAAAGATAGAGGTTTCTACACCCGCTGCGGGGTCTGGAGCACCATCACTAGGATTATCAACTTGATCTAATCCGGTATTGGCTAATAGATTACTATTGAGAATGAACTGTCGTAGTGAACCTTGTCCGGCATTATTGGTATTCACAACCGTGCTGAAATTAAAGCCAAAATCCACACCACTAACTGCACTTGCACCGACAGTCACAGGTTGTACCGATTGAGCTTGCCCGCCCCCTGATAGGATAAACGTGCTGGTATTGAGTGTTTCTGAGCCACTATTGACGGCACTATCGGCTACTGCTGGATTACGCCCGCCTACTTCATTAGTGATAGCGGTTGCCCCATCAGTACGGAAGGTTTGCACCCCAAGCTCTGTACTACCTCCGCCACTACGGGTTGATTGCACGCTAGGATTAACCACCCGCACGTAGTAGTCACCAGCGGCTACGGAATTAAAACTATAAGACCCCGTGTTTGTGGTAGTCGTAGAGGAGACTAATGCACCAATGCTATTGTATAGTTCAACGCTTGCACCGTTGATACCTGCACCACTCGCAGCGGCTAAACTACGTCCAGCTCCCCCGCCGTAGTTTATATCTTCAAATACTGTACCTTCTAAACTTAAGGCAGCGCCCGTTACTGTTAAAGTAGCGTCTGCTAAGTTTTTCAGATTATTAATAGCCGTCACATTAATAGCAGGATCATCATAAGCGCCTACTGCACTAGCCGTGACATTAAAGGTAATATCACAGCTAGTAGCTCCTCCTACCATCATTCCCCCTGTTAGGGTAATCGTATCTCGACCACCGCTACTACCTTTGGTGACAGTACCCCCGCATTGTGCTGCGTTGGGTGTACCTACCACAGTAACACCTAGGGGCAATGTCTCGGTGAAATTCATGGAACCCTGAGCGGGAGTACCCGGACGATTAGTAATAGTAAAGATCATCGGCACGGTATCACCCACGCTCATATTATGATCAGGGTGCTCATCATTAGGGCCATAGCGCTTGGTTAAAGTAGGTTCTTTTAGGGAAAAGACAAAATCATAGTCTGCTGTAAAGGTGGTATTAGCAACCGTACCAATATCCCACTGTACCGCTGCACCGACATCCACATTGGTAGGCTCAATAGTATTATCTAAATTTCCAGTACCGGTAGTGGTGATCATAGTACTGCTGCCATGAACCGGATAGGCAAAAGGCCCGCAGAAATAGCGATCCCAATGATTAGCAATAGAACGCTGACGATAACCTGCATATACAGTTTGAGCGGTATTATCAGCAATAATATACTCAGGGAAAGTGGTGTAACGCGCACAAGTGCCCCGATCATCCCCGTCTAGCATAATGTCCGTCCAACTGTACAAGCGTACAAATTGAGTATTGCCCGCTGGTACATTGACATCTAATTTAACGGTATAAAAATCATTGGGATAGTAATAGGTTACGGTTTGAGTAATGGTATAAGTCAAACCACCCTCTACAGCTTGATAAACCGTCGTTACCGTACCATCACCTAAACTAGACCCCCCCGTATTACTCACACTGGTAAAGGGAATAGCATTAGCCCAATTAGGAAAGTTATAAGCCCCATAAACTGTCGAGCCTATCCTTAAGAAGACTGAATTATAAACATCTGAGTGTGTAGGAGTAGCATTAGAATTAAAATATTGCCCTACATTGCCCGTAGTGCCCGCTGCATTACAGCGTTGTAATTGCACCTGCGAAGTGTCACCGAGGAAAATCTTGCTTCCGCCGTTAGTGCCTGAAAAAGGACAAGCACCACCATCATTGTTAATGATAACTGTGGCTGCAAAGGCTGGATTGACTAATAGGAATAGGAATAGGAAGAGAAATAGTGGAAGAAAAAGATAATGTATTTTTTCTCTAAGCACATAGAGAAGATAGCTTATTCTAGGCATAAAAAGCTCTCTAGTAAGTATTTGTTATAATTAGCTTTTATCTAAATTTTTAGATTTATTTTCAATCAGTGAGCAAGCATCTGTTTTCCACTAAGTCGCTATAGTGATGTTTTATGTGAATAAAAAAACAGGTTCTATCGGCAACCTAGTGAATTAAGTAGAGTAATTCGCCCTATCAACGTTTATGAAATTATTAAAGTCATACTGTAATATAACTCAATAATAGCCCGTGAGTGATCATCTCATAGGAATTATTAAATTTCAATAAATGTTGTTTATATAAAAGAGCCAGTGCTCTGCTGATTTAAATTATGCCTTATAAATCAATGCCTAATTGTGCCTGCACTCCATCCCGATAGGCATGTTTAATATCTTGAATTTCAGACACTGTATCCGCTAAGGCACATAAAGCTTCTGTCGCCGCACGTCCGGTCACAATCACATGCTGCATAGGCGGCCGATTTATTAAGGCATCGAGCACTAGATCACTATCGAGGTAGTGATAACTGAGCAAATAGGTCAACTCATCAAGCACTACGACATTAAAACTAGGATCATTCAACATACGGGTGGCGACTTCCCAACCGCGTTTAGACGTTTCAATATCCTTGGCTCGATCTTGAGTATCCCATGTAAAACCATCGCCTAGGACATGCCACTCAACCTTGGGTTGTTTACTGAAAAATGCTTCTTCTCCGGTATCGGTACGCGCTTTAATAAATTGCGCGACCCCTACTTTCATCCCATGACCTAGGGCACGAGCGACCATGCCGAATGCTGAACTCGACTTACCTTTACCATTGCCAGTGAGCACGATTAATAAGCCTTTTTGCTTAGTGGCACTGGCAATGCTGGCATCGATCAAGGCTTTTTTCTTTGCCATACGCGCCTTATGGCGTTGGTTTTTGAGTTCTTCTTCGGTCATGATCACTCTCCTAGCTCGATGATTATTCAGGGGAATAGCTTAAGGTCACTAAACCATTACGCCCTAATTGGTTATAGCCTTTAGCGGTTTGATATTGCTTATCCAATACATTACCGACTTTCACGCCTAAGGTTAAATGTTTAGCCAGCGGGTATTGCGCTCGCAAATCTACCGTGGTGTAGCCGCCTAACGGTTGAGTATTCGCTGCGTCCTCATAACGCTTCCCAAAGGCCTGCACACTAGCACCAACCGAACCGCGCCCTAGTTGACGATCTAGATCGAGTTTGGCTTGTGCTTGTGGGCGACGTGCTAACCATTTACCATCGGTGCTACCAGAGGTGCTTTTAGGTTGTTGGTAAGTGGCATTGATATTAGTTTGCCAAGCTCCCACCGATTGATTAAAACCTAGCTCTAAGCCCGTAATCTTAGCTTTATCCACATTCTTCATCGTCCCTAAGCCAAGACCTGTATCAAACTCATAGCTAATTAAATCCTTAATATTATTTTGGAATAGCTGTGTATACCAAGTGCCTTGCGCCAGATTAACTTGTAACCCTAACTCCCAATTACGTGCTTTTTCAGGATTTAAATCTGGATTCCCAACATACCCTGGGCTGCTAGGAAAATACAGATCATTGAAAGTCGGGGCTTTAAAGGCAGTGCTATAAGATGCCGTCATGCGTGTTTGAGGCGTTAATGCTTTACCTAAACTAATACTACCTGTTCTAGATGCACCAAACTGCTCATTATCATCATAGCGCAGCGCTGTATCGAGCTGAGTCGTGCCAATAGTTTTTTGATAGTTAGCGAAATAGCCGCGATTATTGCGCTTAGTCACCGTGAAAGCAGTGGAGCTTGCGACTTTATCCTGCTGCTCATCCAACCCTAGAGTCAGTTGATCCTTATCAGATAATTTCGTATTCAGTTGCAGCGTGGCATTCGTGCGCTGAGTATTAAAGCGATTATTAAACACCGCATCTTTAAAGCTATCACGCTCATCACGAGTTTGACTCAGTTGCAGGGCTAATTGAGTATTCCCACTTAGGGGTGTGGAACCTTTAGCACTGATAATGCGCTGTACAAACTCTTCGCGATTGCTATCGACTCCATCAAACTCATTGTCACCTTGAGCATGCAAAGCGCTCAACTCAACATTAGCCCCATTATTAAACCGCTGCCCGCCGCGTACAGATAAATGACGACTCTCAAAACCATCTTTATCTAATTCGTAAACCGTAGTCGCAGGCCAAGTATTCCAGTCTAAATAAGAATCCTGAACATTAATGCCCTGAGTTTTGTCATAACCGACATTCGCATTAAACCAACTACGTCCATTACCACCCGCTAAATTAATCTGGGCTGCTTGTGTCTTTTCCGTACCTAAGCTCACACTGGCACTCGGTTTAAAACCTCTAGCCGTATCACGACGGGTAAAAATCTGAATAACACCGCCAATCGCTTCTGAACCATACAGGCTAGAACGCGCTCCACGTACCACCTCAATACGCTCAATCTGATCTAAAGGCAAAAATTCAAACGCCGTCAAACCCGCTGTGGCTGAACCTACCTTAGCCCCATCCACTAATACTAAGACTTGATTGGCATTAGTCCCGCGTAAACTAATATTAGTGAGTTTACCTGTTCCCCCTTGATTAATAACATTTAAGCTCGGTACACGACGCAATACATCCGCCACATCGGTAGCTTGCCAACGCTTAATATCTTCACGGGTAATCACGGTGACAGGGGCTAGAGTTTCTTTCAGAGTTTGTGCTTTGCGCCCTGCGGTAATCACGATTTCTAAGGGTTGATCGGCGGCAAAACTAGGTAAGGCACTTGATAATAAAACAACAACACCGCTGGTTGCGGCTATTAAAGGGGTTTTCATAAGATAATCCAACTACCGCGCCCACCGCGCAGTAACAAGGTAAAATAAGCAAGCCTATAAAGACTCAATGAATACTTAGGCCGGTATCCGGGCTTGTGAGTGGAGCATTGACTAGCTCCCCTATTGCGTCTTCCCATGAAAACTCACAGTGACTTGGTGCAATAGTTGCCTCACCTACCGTTGCGGGGGCAGCGTCGGACTTAAAATACACACCGACTTCCCGTTTATCGTCTCATTTGAACTGAACTTCATATGAACGCACCTAAGAGGGTAGGAACTTACGTGATTAAAATTAGAGTGTCAATCTAAAAAACACTAATCCGATTTATTTTATTAAAATTTAATATTAAAAATGAAAAATAAAAACTCAATCTAAGACCAACTAATATCGATCATCAAATATAGCAAGAAGCTTTTTAATTTATTAAAAAAGATCGATTATAAATAAAAAAATACAATATTACTCATAATCGATATAAAGATTGAAATATAAAGCATGTGGATTATTTAAAAAACAAAACCCTTTTATCTTATTTTCTTATGTAATCAAGGTAAAACACTTATAATATAGCCACTAAACCTCTAAAACTAATGAACATAATAAAAAATCATCACTAGCCTAGGCTAATACTGTACCAATGGAGCTAACTGAGGTGAAACTATTAAACTTAATCCCGTGGGTATTGACTCTGTTATTGGCTACCTACACCGTTGACGCGAGAGAAGTCAGTCTGGGGTTGTCCGCTGCACAAGGTGTTGCTCATTATGAAAAACAGTCCGCAGAATTAGGAGGCATGGATCATGCTGCTGTCTATTGGACTTTGGGTTCTTTTGCCACTCATCCCTACAATCGCTTCAATGGTGACTATAATATTTTATTGATTCTCAAAATCCCTAAAGTAGAGGGTAGTTTATTAGAAGCCATTTTAAACGGACAGTACGATGATGACTTAACTAAATTGGGTCAGCTCATTAAACAAGATGGTCGACCGATTATTATTCGTCCGCTTTATGAGGGTAATGGTGATTGGTATGCGTGGCATGCCTATAAAAAACCTAATAAACCTGAAGACTATGCACCTGCTTTTCGTCACATTGTTAGTTTAATTCGTGAACAAGCCGGAGATTTAGTACGTTTTGACCAAAACTATAATCGCAAGAGCGCCAATGGTAAAACAGAAGATTTTGCAGAGCTTTATGCAGGTGATGATTATGTAGATCAAGTGACCATCTCCAGTTATAACCGTTGTGGTACTTCACCTAGTCATACTAAAGCTAAATCATTTGCAGAAGAGTTTAGACCTGCTTATGAGAAACTCACCACCATTACGACTAAGCCTATTGGCGTTGCTGAAACAGCCACTACGGATAAATGCGGCGTCGATCGAGTCGAGTGGTATAAAGACATGTTGGACTCTATTCGTAATGAATTTACACGCGTAGAGCATGTGACCTTCTTTTTTGAATCTATAGCCCCCGGATTAGCCTCTAATACTAAACAAATTAATTGGCAATTATATGAGAAAGAAAAACCCGGATTTAGACAACTCATAGAAGCTTTTAGAGCTGATGGTTTGGCTAAAAATCATGAAAGCCGTACTAATACAGAACAATACCAAAATTCTACTATTAATACTGATGTAGTAGCTAATCAAGAGCAAAGTAGCTCAAAAAAAATTACGCAAACACGTAATGTCAATACTAATAAAACTATTGAACTTGTTGAGGGTGATCAAACCGTTGATGAATTAATGGTAGTTGATGTTGAGGGCGATAGCCCTGCAACTATTAATCGAGTTAAAACCATCAAGACCACAAATGCCAGTACCTGCCCTCCCCCTAGAAAAATGAAAAAGGCTAAAAAAGTGGTGCGCGAGCCAGTATGCGGACAACCCTCATTACCTTGGTCGGTGTATATGCGTGCTGAACATTTTATGGTGGAAACCGAAAATCCTGCCCTTAATACCGTCACTAATGAAGCCTTTGGTTTTGTAGGTTCGCGCATTCGTGCCAATGCAAATCAGGGAGTCATTTGGGATTTAGGGGATGGTAGAACCTTTGGCCCACAGTTTACGGTCGGTGGAGTTGTTTCATCTAATAATAATCAATGGTGGAATAATCAAGTGAGTGCTAAAGCCGATGTGCGTTTTTGCCAAGAAAGCGCTGAGCAATGGGGTAAAACCTGTGTATTTACCGGAGTAGGTCGGGTGGAATATTTAGGTAAAACACCTGATATTTATGATCGTAATACGCTAGTTGGCCGTAGCGCTGAAAACCAAGTATTTATCGGCGTTGAAAGCAGCTTCGGTGGCAACTGGTCAGAATAAACTGCAAAAATTAAAAACCAATTAAATAAAAAAAGCTATAAGGCATGTAGATATGATAATAACAAAGTAAATCTATAACTTAACCTCCATCATTTTTAATGAGTGTCAACCCTTAGAAATCAAGGTTGGTTAGCTACTACCCTAAAAAACGTAAATTCCATTATTTACTGCTTTATTGCCAACTCTTTAGCAACATGGCGCTTTGAAAAGTGCTGCTAACAGCAGCTAGGTAAGCTTTTTGCCTAAAAAACCCATGAACTCTCCATGATGAGCTAAAGAGCAGCAAAACTATAATAAATAGGAATTTATAACCCCATTAGTTAATAATTATAAAAATCACCACTATGCTTGAATTTATCTATCTCTCTAATATTACTTGGCATACTGATCAATGGTTCTTATTCCAGTTTTATGTCATCTTCGTCTGGATAGCTATGTTGCCACGTATGATTTTAGCAGGTGTGTTTTATCAGCTAAAAAATAGAAAACTGATTCAAAACTATCCTCTAACTAAAAAAGATGCCACCGTTGTACTAACCATCTATAAAGAAGACCCCATTATACTCGAACAATGTATTGCTAAAGTACGCCGTGCTCTTGAAATCGGCTGTAAAAAATTCGCCATTATTGCCATTATTGATGGCTGGCAAAATGACGACTTTGATTCAGAGCAATATAAAATTACTCAACGTTATGCCGATGTTGTACTAGGCACTGATGCACGTAATAAGCGTAAAAACTTACGTGCTTTATTAAAAGAAGCACGCAAACGCGGAGTACTTTACGATATTACGATCTTTTTGGATTCTGATACGATTCCTAAAGATGATCAGGTAGTATTAAACTTACTGGCTCCTTTTTCTGATCCCAGAATTGGTGGTGCAACTACTGCACAACTGGTGCACAATCCAAAAACGTTAAGCGAGCGTATTAGTTTTTGGCTTGAAGACGCGCGTCTTAATTCTTCTATGGCAGCCGCTAGTTTATTTGGTCAAGTAGCCTGCTTACCCGGCAGAATGTATGCCGTCAAAACCTCATTAGTCGAACATCGTATGGATGAATTAGTCAATGACTCGTTTAGCTATTTTGGTTTTATGCGCCGCAGTTGTATTGCAGGCGATGATCGCGTCATTACTAACTTTATTCTAGAAGCAGGCTATAAAACCGTATTAGTACCAGAAGCTGTTATTACTACTTTAGCTCCCGCTACTTTTAAACAAACCTTTAAAATGTGGGTGCGCTGGGGTAGAACCAGCCAAGGTTATACTTTACGTTCGCCTTGGTTACATCATTATCCTTTTGCCTTTTTTGTGTACTGGACCGATATTCTAGTTTCACTATTTACTGTTGGTATCGTAGCTCTTTACTGGCCTTATCAAATGTTATGGGGTGAAACTCATAGGCCTATTATGCAAGCTTTAACCGTAGCATTATTAGGCATGATGTTAACTATGGCTATACGTCAGTATCCCCATTTACATAAATATAAACGTGACTGGAGCGTATTACCTGCTTTTGTATTAGTAGTCACTTATGCTCAATTTATTCGAGTTTGGGCTTTAATGACTCAACATAAAGTAGGTATTTGGGGTTCACGTCAAGGGGCTGATACTGGAAAGAAAGATGATTTCGTAAGAATTCTTTCTGTTAAATCAGCTATTGAACCAATTAAGCCTATTTTAATTACTACTACTGCCTCTCCTGCTCCGATTAATAACCCACCTGCTACTGTTCAAAATCATGCTTCACATCAACTAGAAGAAACTGAACTGTAGCTTGAAATAGCTTACTGAGCAAACCCTTCCGTACAAACGGCTATGATTTTTTAAACAAACCATAGCCGTTTATCGTTTTATTTGAACCTCAATAACTTATATCGCTACCCACCTCGTATAGAAAAGGTAGTAGTACTATAAATCTCTAAAACAGCTCACCCAGTCACCTTAGTTATTCGCTTTATGTTTTTATGGTTATTTGTTAACCCAACCTTTAAGTGAGCTAAATCATACTATTTTACTAAACCTTTTATATCACGCAGACTCTTATCAACAAGTTAAGATTCAACTACTAAGAAATAATATAAAAAAGATAATGCTTAGTTAAAGTTTCTATGCACCTTTTACTGGTAAAGGTTCAAGCGATTGCCCTGATGCAAACCGTTTATCAACCAGCTTGAACCTATTGACTCATTTAAATTACTAATATTAATAATAGATATTATGAATAAAACCCTACAAATTAGACTGATAATTCATAAATTCTATCTTAAAGCACAGCAGGTACATCTAAGAATAATTGCGTTATTTATGAGCTGTCTTGACAGTTAAGAAAAAACCTCAAAACCTGTAAGGATCTATTAAAAATATTAGTGCCAGCTCCCCTCTGTTATTTTTACCCAAGCCCTTAGTGTCATTTTAAAAAAAGAGAGGTCTCCTTCAATTATAACCATAAAATAGCTTAATAATAAATCCTATACCCAATCATCTTAATTAATAATTGGAAAATAATAATATGAAAACTAAAGCTCTCGCCTCTACTCTACTATTAGCCAGCCTTTTTAGTATGAACTCAGCCTTCGCTGCCTCAGGTGCTAGCGGTAATGGTTGTGCCTTAGCAAAAGATGGTCAAACTATTACAGTTACAGCCTCACTGGATCAAGGTGTAGTAAACGAGTATCACGGCAATTTAGTGGCAGGAGATGCTATTACTCGTAAAATCACTTTTAAATATGATTTTTCCTCACAAATTGATGCGTCTTGTGCGTATGGTTTGATGGAAATAGGCCTAGCCAATCGTATTGACACCAGTATTGGTCCTATTAAATTTAAATCCTTATCGGTCACTAATTATAATGGTCAGGTGCTAACAAAGGATTTAAGCAGCACTGGTTTTGTTGCTCTAGGTAATAGTTCTAGCGGTACACTTACTCTGGGATTAGAGTATTTAGTCGTTGAGCCTCAAAAGCTCGCCGAAGCTTTTTCGTATGTACACTCATTTGATTTACAGCTAAGATCCAAAAAAGGAGTTTAAGCTACTAAAACCGCTTAAATTTTTTCTGGGTTAGCAACGCTAGCCACTCTATTTTTTTAATAAGGTGGCTAGTCACAATATAACCCTAATAAAAAATAACCAGCCAGTTTAGTCTTGTAGTGGCAATAAATAATAGTAAAAAACTCCATATAGGGCTTATCATGCGTATTAAAAAACTATTACCTATCCTATTATTACTTGTTAGTGGCTACTCAGCATCCTTGTATGCTATAGACATTAAAATTTTGGATAGTAATTTAGATATTAAAATTAAATCACAGGAAGGGCAACCCTATGAAATACTAAATGAGATTATAGCCCCTCATAGCATTACTAATTACATTCGCTATGATGGTATCACGGGTAACTTTTTCATTCCCTTAAGTGCGCGTAAGCGTTCAAAAATAAGAATCGATTGGGATCATCAAAATGATGTTTTTTTGGCTGGTAGAAATAAAAATGAGGAGATTAGATTCGACACTCCGGGGGAGGAGGTAGGTTTAAGATTTAATGTACTTAAACCGGTCACGGGCAACATTAAAATATTTAATACTCAAGGGCAACTTTTAAAAACCATTCCTTTTCATATTAAAAAGGAGCGTAGCATTAGACAAAGCTTGCGAGCCACTGTGAGCACGAATAGACAAAATCAAACTAACCAGCTCGATGCAAACACTCTATTTAGTAACGATACCCAGTACTATAGTTTTGGCTACTCGATAACACAAAAGGTCAGTAATGACGCCGATCCGTACTGGTCATTTGATACCACCATTAACACGTACCAAGGCAGCAATACGAATAAGACCGTCAGCTCTTCTTTTAGTTATAATTGGTAAGAGCTATTGAATATCCATGCGGTACTAGATTTCATAGTTTCAGTGAGGAAGTTTTATGTTCGGGTAAAAACAAAAAGACCCTAATGGGCCTTTCTGCTAACACATCCGCTGAGCTAAACAGCTAATTAAGCTGTATCTTTCATGCTTAAGCGCATACGACCTTGTTTGTCGATCTCAATCACTTTTACTTTTACAATATCACCAACATTCACAAAGTCAGTCACATTATTAACACGCTCTTGGCTGATTTGAGAAATATGTAATAGACCGTCTTTGCCCGGAAGAATGGTAACAAACGCACCAAAATCCATAATCCGCGCTACTTTACCGTTATAAACTTTATTCAGCTCTACCTCAGCCGTAATCGCTTCAATACGGCTACGGGCTTCATAGGCGGCTTTAGCATCGACTGCTGCAATCTTAATAAAGCCATCATCACTAATATCAATCGTGGTTCCAGTTTCTTCAGTAATGGAACGAATAGTCTCGCCCCCTTTACCAATGACTTCACGGATTTTTTCTGGATTGATTTTCATGGTGACATAGCGCGGTGCGTATTCAGACAATTCATCACGCGGTGCGGAAATCACTTTTTCCATTTCACCGAGGATGAATAAACGCCCACCTTTAGCTTGTTCAAGCGCTTTCGCCATGATTTCGCGGGTAATACCTTGGATTTTAATGTCCATTTGTAGCGCAGTAATACCATTACGTGAACCCGCCACTTTAAAGTCCATATCACCTAAATGATCTTCATCACCTAAGATGTCGCTCAGAACCGCGTAATCATCACCCTCTTTAATCAAACCCATTGCAATACCGGCAACGGGTTGAGACACAGGCACGCCTGCATCCATCAGGGCTAGAGAACTACCGCACACGCTCGCCATTGAGCTAGAACCATTGGATTCAGTGATTTCAGATACGCAACGAATCACATAAGGGAAATCTTGCATCACGGGAATAGTGGCTTTTACACCGCGCTTAGCTAAACGACCATGACCGATTTCACGGCGCTTAGGTGAGCCAATTTGTCCGGTTTCACCGACGCTATACGGAGGGAAGTTATAATGGAACATGAAAGGATCACGGTATTCACCGGTAATCGCATCAATAATTTGTGAATCTTTTTCAGTACCTAAAGTAGTGACTACTAAAGCTTGGGTTTCACCACGAGTAAAGAGTGCTGAACCATGCGCACGAGGCAATACCCCAATGCGTACTGTAATAGGACGTACTGTGACTAGATCACGTCCATCGATACGTGGATTACCAGAAAGAATACTACCGCGCACCACTTTCTTTTCGAGATTTTTAAACTCCACACGTAAGGCTTCTTCAGAGATAGTGCTACCTTCTGGAGTTACGAGAGCGGCTACTGCTTTAGCATAAGCCTCTTCAACACGATTATGGCGCTCTTGTTTATCGGCTACTTGAAAGGCTGCGACTAAATCGATCTCACAAGTTTCAGCAAGGCGACGAATCAGTTCCTCGTTAGGCGTGGGTGCGACCCAATCCCAAGCAGGATTACCCACTTCTGCCGCCATTTCATTAATGGCTTGAATCACGGTTTGCATTTGGTCGTGACCGTAAATCACCGCACCCAACATCACTTCTTCAGAGAGCAATTTAGCCTCAGACTCCACCATTAATACGGCGTCTTGAGTACCTGCGACTACTAAATCTAAATCAGAGGTTTCTAATTGTTTGGGGGTCGGATTCAGTACGTATTGACCATTGATATAGCCTACGCGTGCTGCACCAATTGGGCCTTGGAAAGGAACACCCGCTACTTTTAAGGCAGCAGAAGCACCAATCATAGCTGCAATGTCTGCACTAGCCTCAGGGTTTAAAGATATGACCGTTGCTACCACTTGCACTTCATTCACAAACCCTTCTGGGAATAGAGGACGCAGTGGGCGGTCGATTAAACGTGCGACTAAGGTTTCTTCTTCGGTTGGACGGGCTTCACGCTTGAAAAATCCGCCCGGAATGCGACCGGTGGCGTAGAATTTTTCTTGATAATTAACGGTTAAGGGGAAGAAGTCGCGACCGGGTTCAGCGTCTTTTTTGGCAACGACGGCGACCATTACAATGGTGTCATCCATATTAACCATAATAGTGCTAGTGGCTTGGCGAGCAATTTCACCGGTTTCTAAGGTGACTTTGTTAGCGCCGTATTGAAATGTTTTAGTAATTTTTGCCATCTGTATTTTAATTTCCTAAGGTTGAAAAAGACCCCAGTACAGATCGCCACGGGCAGGCTGTTGAGAAACACTGAAGACCCAGTGAGCAGTAAGAGCGGCAAAGGAAAACAAAGAAAGTGACAGGTTTTACGGTTGCGTTCTGACTAGTCGACTAGCCTTTTATCTATTAATACTCAGCGCTTTTCAACAACCTTCCTGCATGAACGATAGTCTGTTACGGGTGTCATCGAGGGATTATTTAACTATAAAACAAAACACCGCACAAGGCGGTGTTTTGGGTATCGGTTTAGCGACGCAGACCGAGACGCTCAATCAGCGTTTGATAACGAGCGTTATCTTTACGCTTGAGGTAATCCAACAATTTACGACGTTGGTTAACCATTTTTAACATACCACGACGTGAATGATGGTCATGGGTATGAATTTTAAAGTGCTCGGTAAGGTGCTTAATGCTCGCTGTTAATAGCGCAACCTGCACCTCCGGCGACCCGGTATCAGTATCTGACTGACGGTAATCTGCTACGATTGCCGCTTTTTCTTCTGCACTCAGAGACATTTATCCAAAGCTCCAGATTATAGGTTGATAAGAGGGGGCAGATTGTATCAGCTCTTTGGATGAAGTTATATGGACTGAGGGAAAAATTTAGGGCAAAAGTGAAGTGATTCGGAATTTGAGGGCTTGATGAAGAGACAAACTAGGTGGACATCCCTGTCCTGATCATCCTTCACAAAAAAGTGGGCATAGCCCACAACCAGTGTGTCGTTGTATGCTAGAAGAAGGTTCAAGCCTCTATCCCCTTCTTCTGCTATTTTTATGTTTAGCCTACTTGCACTTGAATCTTGCGCGGTTGAGCGTGCTCTGCCTTAGGAATAGCGACAGTTAGTACACCATTCTTTTGCACTGCCTCGATTTTGCTCGCATCCAAATCGCGACTTAGAGTAAAGACGCGACGATAACGAGTTACATTAGGCATTTCACTATAAGTCAGATGTAAATTATCAGGCAAATCTAACGCAACTACCCCTTCTAGTACCAGTGAAGAGTTTTCCACATTCACTTGAATATTTTCTTTAGGTACACCTGCCATTTCAGCCGTTAAGGTAAATCCTGTTTCGGTTTCGATAATATTCACTAATGGCGTTAATACTCGCTCTTGATGATTCACTTTACTCACTGCTTTAACTCCATTATTAGATTCTTTAGCTACCACTTGAGCACTCATTATTATTCTCCTGATTGAATCGCAATACGTTTAGGTAACGTTTCTTCACGCCGTGCAATAGAAATACGCAATACTCCATCTTTATAAGTAGCATTAACGTTATTCACATCGACATCATCGGGCAAAGATACCACACGCTTAAACTTGCCAGAGAAACGCTCTTGTGCGTAGACTGTAGCCTTGTCTTCAGTATTAGGAGCAGCAATTACGCGCTCACCTTGAAGCGTTAATACATTTTTATCAATCTCAATATCTAAGGATTGAGTATTAATATCGGGTACAAACGCTAATACCTCAACTGAAGTAGGCGTACTACCTAAACTAATGCGTGGAAAAGCACCTTGCGCCATTTGACGTATATTAGCCACTCCACGAGTTTCTAATTGACGTTGCCATTGATCCAAGTTTGAAAATAATTCATCTGCAAAATTTAATAATGATCCGTACATAGTTAAACTCCAACGTTTGTGTCGGTTATGTTGTCTTGAAACTAAGATAGGGGCTGTTTGATTCACTTCAAGAGCTTTTTTTTAAATTTTTTACATTTTTTTATTGCTAGACTACCCTTGAAAAAGGAGTATCTATCCCCATACACATCAGTAGTTCGCTCAACTGGGGTTGGGTAAAGGAGATTATTCGGTGGAATACAAAGATTATTATAAAATACTAGGCGTTGAGCGCACCGCCAGCGAAGAAGACATCAAAAAAGCCTATCGCAAATTAGCGCGTAAATATCATCCCGATGTGAGCAAAGAAGCGGATGCAGAGGCACGCTTTAAAGAGGTGGGGGAAGCGTATGAGGTACTCAAAGACTCCGAAAAACGTTCTGCTTATGATCAGCTAGGGGCAAATTGGAAAAATGGCCAAGACTTCCGCCCACCACCCGATTGGGGTGATTTTGGCTCACGCGCAGGTTCTGGGGGATATTACAGTAGTAGTGGGGGCAGTGCCGATTTTAGCGACTTCTTTGAAACCTTATTTGGCGGCGGTGGGTTTAGAAATAGTGGCGGTTTTGGTGGCTTTGGTGGGGGGAATGCTCAAGCGACTAAGGGTGATGATCAATCGATTAAACTCGCTATTGATCTTGAGGATAGCCTCAATGGTGCTAAGAAAACGATTAGTCTGCGCACGGGCAATGAAGCACCACGCACTTTAACCGTTAATATCCCGCAGGGCGTAAAAGCGGGACAAAAGATTCGTCTCTCTGGTCAAGGTGCAGCAGGACGTGCAGGTAATGGCGATCTATTTTTAGAAATTGAATTTAATCCCCATCCACTTTTTCAAGTGAGTGAGCGTGATTTAACTTTAAAATTACCGATTACCCCTTGGGAAGCGGCTTTGGGTGCAACAGTGCCCGTGCCTTTACCTCAGGGTGGCAGTGTGGAAATGAAAATTCCCGCTAATTCTAAATCTGGTAAAAAACTCAGATTAAAAGGCAAAGGGTTAGCGGCGAAATCTGAGACGGGGGATTTATATATTGTGCTAGATATTGCTCTGCCCTCTGCTGATACTGATAGAGCTAAAGAAATTTATGAATTAATGGCTAAGGAGTTGGCATTTAATCCGAGGGTAGGACTAGGAATTTAATCTAATTACACGTACTTTAAAAAATACTTCGCAGCTATAGGTGTTATATGACTGACAAACCTTTTCTCAATATTAATGAGCTTAGCTATGTGCCGCGTCAACATGGAGAAAAGTTTGCAGCTCATATCGCACCTATCGCTAATTTAATTGGTGCTAAAAAGCTAGGCTATAATATTACTATTGTGCCTGTGGGTAAAAAAGCTTATCCCTATCATGCTCATTTTGTGAATGAGGAAATGTTTTTCATTTTAGAAGGTGAAGGCACTTTAAAACACTCAGGGCAAGTATGGACAGTGAAAGTAGGTGATATTATCTGTTGTCCTACTGGACAAGAGCATCCTCATGAAATAGTAAATGCCGGTACTATTCCTCTGAAATATCTAGCTGTTAGTACGATGGAGCAGCCTGAAATAGGATTTTATCCAGACTCTAATAAATTTGGGGTCTTTGCTGGCAAAGCCCCCGGACAAACTCATCAGGATTATAGCTTTAGAATTATCGCCAAACAGAATGGGGGAGTAGATTATTATGAAGGTGAGGAATAGTTGCAATTTATAATAAAATGGATATTTTACTCAGCGGTAGTTAAAATTTTACATATTATTGGGCTAATTAGTGGGTTAAATAATGGCTGGTATTTTTCAGGACGATTTGCGCGAAGAAGCAATGCGTCAGCTTTTCGGTTTATATAAAGATGAAGAAGAAGGTCGCTCAGGTATTGATGCTTTTTTAGAGCTAGAGGGACAATGGATTCCCTTTGAGCTTAAAACCACCTCTAATGGCTCAGTTACTACGGTTCGAGATTTTGGTTTGGATCATATTATTAAATGGCAAGGTAAGCACTGGCTAATAGGCTTTTTTATCAATACAACCATAACGTATAAATACGGGTCTCCAGCTATGATGGCAGAGTGGATAAGAGATAAATCTGACTATATCGCCAAAGATATGGCTTTAAAGAACTTAGCCCCCCAAAAGCTAACGTTAACCGATCTATACGCTATTCTAGGTAAGAAAAAATTTTATACTCTCACCGATGCAAAAAACTTACAAAAAAATCAATATAATAAAGAGCAATATTTAGCATTACAGGATTGTGACCAAGGTTATACGCCTCAACGCATGCTCACATTACTACAAGAACGCTTAAAATATTTAATTGCACGGGGAAGTACTTTAAATAATCCACATATTCCTTTTAAGTACTTTGATAATTGGTTTGAAATTACAGAGAATCACGCTGAGACACTAAGAAAATTAGTCAAACAACAGCTAAATAATGAATACTGACTTAAATATTTGATTTGAGTGCTAAAGCAACATTTTTAGCTACTTGATACGCAACAGGTGGAGCAACAGAATTACCGATTTGCCCTAAGACTTGATATACCGCTCCTGCAAACTTCCAACTCTCTGGAAAACCTTGTAATAAAGCCACATCCTGAACTGATAATCTAAAATGATCTAACTTAGCAGGGAACTGTGCTGCTTTTTCTCGAGTAGCTTGAATACCATTAGGCCAAACTAATAAATCAGCCCAAGATTTTTGTCCCGCAGCACTATTTAAGATAGAGGTCGTATTACGCTTACCTGTAAAACCACTCCTAATAGTAGGCGCTAAATTATCAAAACCAATGTCCTTTAAACCTAATGCCTCACGCACACCCATAGTTTTTGGTTTTGGTGCTTCAAAGCTTAATGCTGTTTGTAAAGAGCTTTCTATGGTTCCTAAATGCTCCCACACATGAGTTGCCTGAGGTATAGTAAATTTTCTTAAGGCCTCTAGACTACGAAAGCCTACAAAAAACACACGTCGTCTAATTTGTGGTACACCAAAATCAGCCGAGTTTATTTCAAACTTTACAATAGAATAATCAGCGAGTGGCTCTAAAATAAAACGCTCAATAAAACTCTCAAATTTAGGGTTTAATAAACCCAGTACATTTTCTGCAACAAAAGCTTGTGGTTTAATAGCATTAATAGCTCGGCTAAACTCCCCCCACATATTACGCTCGTCATTCTCACCTTGTTGCTCACCCGCTATTGAAAAAGGCTGACAAGGTGGTCCCCCTTGAATAATATCTACTTTATTTTCATATCTATCCCAATTCACTTTAGTCACATCGCCTGCTTCAAGACCTGTAAAAGCAAGCCAATGTGGACGATTATTCAAATAGGTTTGACCACAAATAGGTATTAATTCATAACTGGCATAATGGCTAAAACCCGCCCTGTCAAAACCTAAATCCATACCCCCACCACCTGAAAATAAGCTTAAGTAAGTGAGATGATTAGGAGTTAAAAGAGGCATTAAAGAATCTGGATTAAACCGTGGAGTAGGTATGGCGTGAATAGGCTCAAATAAACCTTGCTCAGCCGCTAATTTAGCCTGACGTGATTGATTAGAAATACGACGATACTCTTCACGCTGTGCAGTGGTCAGCTTGTATTCTTTTCTAGCACTATTTTTATAGAAAGATGAACCACTCATAATAAACTCTCACCATTTTTAAAGAGCTATTTTACTCTAACCCACATAAATACTAAATTGTAAATTTTAAGCTTATTTTTTAGTGCCCTTTTTAGCTGTATTGCTAACCTTTTTATTCATAGTAGTATTACGCCCTCTAAACCACCAATAAAGTACCGCTACTAACAACACTATAGGAAAAGGCAAAGTATTCTGGTGTTCATTAACCCATTGATAAAGCTTATCAAACCAATCACCCTGCCCTAAATTATTATCCGGCTGACTATTAGGAGCTGATTGAGTTGGACTATTAGTTTCGCGCTGTAAAGATTTATAATGGCTAATATAAGGATTATCATTGCCTTGTAATTTTGCTATGCGCTCATTACGCTTCTGTTCCCATTCGTCGACTGGATCGAGATTATTCCAAGCGAGCATTAAATTTTCTTCGGCACGGCTTAATTTAAAACCGTAACGATCACGCATATATAAATAGCTACGCGCTACATCACCAAAACGCTTATCGTCTGGCTCAAATAATTTGGCATTAAAATCAATTTCCGCATTAGGTTTACCATAAGGGCGCGGCTCGCCTGCAATCATGCCATAGGCAAAATTACTCCGATCACCATTAATCTCACCAATAGCAGGCACGAGATTATGCATATCGGCTTCCATTTGGCGGAATTTAGCATTGGTATTGCGGCAATTAGCACGTCCCCCATTTTGCCAGCACTTTAATTGATGTCCAAAAGTCCAAGCGGGAACCACATGCTCCCATTCAATACGTTTAGCTCGTTCTGGATTTTTGCGCGGAGTAAAACCACAACTATTCCAAATCGGCACTAATAACTTTTCTTTTACCTGATACTTACAGCCGCCATAGAAATCAATGAAATAGTCGCTATAAACCTCTTTAGCTAAGGCATATTTAGACTTAGCAAAGGAATAGCTTTCACCTTTAATACCCTGCTGAGTAGGATAATCAAGGGTAGCAACATTTTCATCGGGAATATCACCGGGTAAATAATCGGCTACACTTAGCGAGCTAGTTAATAGTAGCGCTAAAGCTACTAAGCTATTCGCCCCACTGCTCTTTAAATTTTTCCAATTGACGCCGTTCATGTTTATCCGGTTTATGTTTAGGCATAATCACGCCGTGCAAACGACGCATTTCTTGTTGCTCTTCACGCGCTGCTTTTTGGTGTTCGTCCTCTTGATAGAGTAACACTGCCTCCTTTGCAGGACGGCGCTGCTCATTTAAACCCAAAATAGTCACTAACCACGTATCGATGTCACGGGTAATTTTTAATTGATCCCCTACTCGAATCGAGCGTGAAGGTTTAACGCGCTCATCATTCACATGAACTTTGCCACCATTAATCGCTTCGGTGGCGAGCGCGCGGGTTTTAAAAAAGCGTGCTGCCCAGAGCCATTTATCTAAGCGTTGTTCACTGACTGGCTCAGAAGGAGTGGCCACTCCACTACGTGCTCTTCCCATTCATCCTCTTTTACGCGTGCTGCGTAGACAAAACGTCCTTTAACCGATTCACCCGCCTCATGAATACTATTCAGGTCACCCGTGATCAAGTGATGCCAAGGAGGTAAAGGGTTTCCCTCATGCAATAACCGATAGGAACAACTTGGCGGCATCCAATATAAAGCCTCTAAATTATCCGGTGTGAGCCTTAAACAATCCGGCACACGCACTTCTCGATTAGCGTAATCACTACAGCTACAAGTCTCACACTCTAATAGATCACAGGCGACATCGGTATAATAAACCGTACCGTCGTCCTCATCTTCAAGTTTAATAAGGCAACACTTAGCGCAGTGATCACATAGGCTTTCCCATTGTTCACGGCTCATATCGGTCAGCGCTAGCGCTTCCCACCAAGGGAGATTAGGTTCATTCATGATTGAGGGGAGTCATTTTAGTAGTGGTTAGGCGCTGCTCTAGCGCGGGATAATCCGGCGCTGCACTGTAATAAAATACTTCCGCTCCGTCATTATCCTGCATAATAATTAAACCTTTCGCCGGATACAGCCACCAAGTTAAACGCTCATCGACTTTAAGGGTATTCATCGGTGTACCAAAATGCGTTTGAATTTGCTCACTGGAATAATCCACAACAGGGATATAGATCAAATACTTGATCAAAAAATCATTGGACTCTAAGACATTTTTCTCTGCCAACTCATAGCGCCATGTGCCAGTCGGTTGGGGTTTGCGCTCGGTGTGAGCCTCGACAAAACGCTCAATCGTAGCCTTATCCGCGTGTAGCTCACCCACGATTTTAGCTTCAAACACCCCTAGGCGTTTTTTGCCGTAATAGCCTTCTAAGGTACGTTGACCTGTTGGGGTTTCAAACACCGCTAACTCAGGGATACTACGTAAATACTCAGCTAATTGCCGGAAAGTGATTTTACCGACTGTGACACCAAATACTTGAGTGCCTCCATCCGGCAGTGTTTGTACCTGCCAAGGTAAGTTTTCTACTTTTATGCTCGAAGTATTCGGGCTATTCGAGCTTACTACCCACCACACACCTAAACCCACGACCAAAGCCGCAAGCACTAGGCTTAATTTCCATTTCATTACTCAATAATCCTCAAATATAATCTTCTTCGCTTTTGCCGTATTCAATTAATAACTCCACTAATTCCGACACATAGCGTTTTAAATACTTATTTTTCAGCCATGCGACTCGTGTAGTCGATACAGGCAAAAGATGCGCTAAATCGCGCAGGGTTAAATCATCATCGTGAATATACGAATACGCCATTTTAGCAATAATGCCCGCACCAAAGCCTAAACGCACATAACTTAAAATCACATCGGTATCGGTGGCTGCAAAGCTCACATCTAATTCATAGCCTTGATCGCGGAAAGTTTGCTGGATCTTACCGCGTCCGGTAAAGCCAAATACATAAGTCAGAATCGGATACTTAGCAATGCGCTCTAGGGTCAATGCGCCCTGCTCCAACGGATGACCAGCAGCTACTACTAAACCATGATTCCAATCATAACACTTTTCACTATCTAGCCCCGGCGCGGTGGCTAATTCCTCAGTACAAACTGCAATATCAGCAACTCCATCACGCAGCATTTGTACTAATTGCGCGGGATTACCTTGTAAGAGATGAATATTGACCTTAGGGTAACGCTGACGAAACTCTAATAACACTTCAGGCAGGAAATATTTGGCTTGAGTATGAGTCGTCGCTATCCGAATCTCGCCGCTGGTCGTCATACGAAAATCATCGGCTAAGGCGCGAATATTTTCCATCGTTTGATCAATGGTATCGACTTGGCGCACTATCTCTTTACATAGGGGGGTTGCTTCGACTAGGCGTTTACCCTTACGCTCAAACAGCGGCATACCTAATTCTTCTTCCAATAAAGCGAGTTGCCGACTGACTGCTGATTGCACCACAAAATGCTGATCCGCTGCTCGTGACACACTTAAACCATTGTAATACAGGGTTTTGAGGAGTTGGAGTTGGAACAGTTTCATATGACCTAACCTGATATAGTTATCTAAATATATCGTTTTTCAAGATTTAAGAATAGAGCTAGTCTAGATCACATATTAAATGCCTAAGGGCGGAGTCTTACCACCATGGATACTCAAACTTATCAATATGAGACTAGCTTTGAACCTTATAGCTCTACCGATCGTGAGGAAGCTAGTACCACTGACCTAACACCCGTCCAACCCAGTGAACCCGTCGAATATTGGGTATTTGATAATGGCATTTGCGGCTAAGACGGTAGCAAATACAACCCTATTCAAGCCGCTAAGAGGATTAAATCATTATGTTACTCAGCACTAAAACGCTAACCTCCCAGCAAGTGGAAATTGTAAACCTATTACTCACCGGAGCATTAGCCCCCCAAATGGGTTTTTTAGGACGAGCTGATTTTTTAAGTGTGGCAAGTCGCTCACGTTTACAAACAGGTCAACTAGCGGCTCTCCCTCTTGCGCTGCCTTTAACACCGACCGAAAAACAAACTGCTCAGTTAAGTGGTCGTATTGCTCTAACTGACCCCGAAGAGCGTTTAATTGCTGAGGTACAAGTAACCGAGTTATATCGTTTACCAGAAGAAGCCTTAGAAGCGATTAAGTTTTTTGAACCCACTATCACTAGCGACTATTGGTTTGCAGCAGGTTCTATTCAAGCAGTCAAACCCGTATTACATGCCCGTTTTAAATCAGCCCGCTCTAGCGTTGGTTCTTTAAAAACCTATTTTCGACAACAGCGCTGGAAACATATTGTCGCGGTACAAGCTAAGCCCACTTTAAATACCGCCGAAGCACAGCATGCTTGTGAGTGGCTCTTTGCCAATCGACGCGGCGGCTTGTTAATCCAACAAATCGCCGATGAAAGCGCTGAACAATTTGCTGCACAAGTCCATGCGGTACGTGAGCAAATTCGTTGCAGTGCAGCTAAAGAAGTCAAACTAGCACTATTACCTGCTATTGAACATTTAACTGCGCAACAAGAAGCTTTACTCCATGCCATTATTAGCCGTAATAGCGGCGTCACCGCTTTAGTGCTCAGTGCTGATACTCCCGCTCCGGTAAAAAAATGGCTGCAACGCTATCGTGATGAACTCGATTTAGAATTACTAATACCCAAGCACTCTCGTCAACGCGCAGTACAGGAGCAACCAGCCTTTGTGGCATTGCAACAAGTAGCCTAACAGCAATACTTTACACTCCATAAGGAAAAGCTAATAATGGTCTGACTTAGTAACTTTGTGGAGTATTTTCAATGAATATTGATCGCATGGTGTTAGCCTTTGCAGGCGCAATGATCCTCATCTCTATTGCACTGGCGGCTTATGTCAATCCATTATGGATTTGGTTAACCGTATTCGTAGGCGTGAATTTATTACAATCAGCTTTCACGGGTTTTTGCCCATTAGCTATCATTTTGAAAAAAATGGGCAAACCTTCCGGCGAAGCGTTTAAATAAGATTAGGGACTAACTTTCTTAATCTTGTAGGGGTAGACCTAGGTGTCTACCCTTTTACATTACAAGAACGCTTTAAGCGCTTGAGCTAACTCAGCAGGTGGCACTGCGTGCTCTACCAGCTTTTGCACTTTCCCTGCTTTATCAATCACATAAATCGTTGAAGTGTGATCCATCATATAGCCTAAGGCTGAATTAGGCATCGGTACTTTACGGAAAAACGCATTGTATTGACGTGCCACCTTTTCAAGACTCTCTGCTTTGCTAGAGACGCCACGAATATTAGGATGGAAGTATTGGGCATAACGATTGACTTGCTGCAAAGTATCGCGCTCAGGGTCGACCGAAACCAATAAGCCTTGTACTTGTGTTAATTCTTCCGGCGTTAATAGATT
Source organism: Thiofilum sp. (assembly GCF_016711335.1). Classification (NCBI taxonomy): domain Bacteria; kingdom Pseudomonadati; phylum Pseudomonadota; class Gammaproteobacteria; order Thiotrichales; family Thiofilaceae; genus Thiofilum; species Thiofilum sp. Next base: position 1,836,231 of record NZ_JADJTF010000001.1, on the reverse strand, counting down.
GAGAGCACCCTTCATCGTACCCATTGAGGTAGGGCAAATATCAGGACAAGCCGTATAACCAAAATAAAGCATCACTACTTTACCCTTAAAGTCGCTGAGCTTTACCTCTCCTTGCTCCGAATTAACGGCAAAATCACCGCCCTCTGGCAGTAATGACTCACTATATTGCACCGCTGCAACTGCATCATTATTGTTAGTTTTCCACCACTGGGCAGCCCCCCATGCAATAGCAACACCCGCCACCATTGCAATGAGTGCTCCTACTATCATTTGTTTACTGACTTGCATGATCCCATCCTTTTTTAAACTAAATCTCTACCTACAGTAGTCGGGTATTGCTGGAGCAGTCTTGGCGGCAAGGATGCCGCCTTGTAGCGTACACGGATGTATTTACAGCGGCTGCGGAAGCAATACCCGATTACTGTGGTTCAAATACTGATACCCTACTTTGGTTCAAATACTGATACGCAGTCTAGCAAAGCTAATCTTAAGTACTTTGCCAACGCTCAAATCCCTCAGCAAACTTACCCTAATACGAGCCTTACTAGGAATACGCTACACTTGGCAACCATTCTATTACTCACCCAAACTATATCGTGACTACTACTATTAAACGCACCACCTGCTATGAATGTGACGCCAATTGTTTATTTGATGTCACTATTAATGACCAAGGAACCGCTATTGCGGTTAAAGGCCCTGAGTGTCCACGCGGTCAAATGCAATTAGAGCGCCAATATCACCCTGAGCGCTTGCTCTATCCCCTCAAACGTATTGGCGCTAAGGGTTCGGGGCAATTTGAGCGTATTAGTTGGGACGAGGCATTAGACACGATTGCGCGTGAATTAACTAAAGCAAAAGCGTCCTATGGCGCACCCGCTGTGGGATTTTTCGCAGGCTATACCAAAGAAGCTCGCCCGCAATTACAACGTCTCGCGCATGCGTTTGGCAGCCCCAACTATTTAACTGAATCAGGTTGCTGTTTCTCTGCAACGATGGTGGCGGAAAAGCTCACTTATGGGCATAAGATTAAGACGACCTCGACTATTGAGTCGCCGAAAACTAAATGCGTACTGGTGTGGTCAACCAATGCAGTAGGCTCTATCCCCCCGTTTGACACGCATCACCTCAATCGGCGCAAAACAGGGCGCAAAATGATAGTGGTCGATCCGCGTCGGACTGAAACCGCGATGCTGGCGGACATTCACCTGCAAATTCGTCCGGGCACAGATGGCGCATTAGCTTTAGGCTTTCATCATTTGATCTTCAAAAATGGCTGGCAAGATCAGGCTTTTCTCGATGAATGGGCTAATGGCTTACCTGCCTTTGTAGATTACATTCAAGCCTTCACCCCAGAGAAGGTCGCTGCTATTTGTGGGATTGAGGAAAGTGCTTTACACGCAGCGGTAGAACTCTTTGCTACCACCAAACCCGCGCAAATTGCTATGTCGCCCACCTCGACCGTTCAACATAGCAATGGTTTCCAAAATCACCGCGCCATGATTTTACTCTCGGCAGTGACGGGTAATATTGATCGAGAGGGTGGCAATCGCTTTTTTAATGACAAGGTATTGCCTAAACCGATTGAATTATTTGATAAATGCCGCAATGAACTACCGCCGCGTATTGGTGATGAAGTATTCCCGATTTGGACGAAGTACTGGCCTGCGGCACAAAGTATGCTCATGCCCGATTGTATTTTAGAAGGTAAACCGCAACCTTTGCGTGCTCTACTCGCTATGGGCATTAATACTGCGATGTGGGCAAACTCTAAGCGCATGGAACAGGCTCTAGGCGCATTAGATTTCTTTGCGGTATCCGACTTTTTTCATAATCCCGCCACTCTACAAGCGGATATTGTCTTACCCGCCGCTACTAATTTAGAACGCCCTGCTTTAATTGCTTATCCGGGCTGCGCCTATCAGGGTGAAGTAAAATATCGTCATCAAGCGCTTGAACCTAGAGGTGAAGCTAAACCTGACGGGCAGATTTTCTTAGAGCTAGGGGTAAAACTCGGTATGCCAGAATTATTCTGGAATGGCAGTTTAGAGGCATCTTGGGCTGAAATGGCGTCGGGCTTACCCGATGAAGTGCGAGAGGAAGCCTATAACAATCCAGACGGTGTGATTGTATATAGTCCGGTGATTGAGGAATTAGTCGAGCATGGATTTTTAGATGCAGATCGACAATGGCGTTTGCATGGCTTTAAAACACTATCAGGCAAAGTGGAGTTTGATTCTGAGGAATTGAAAGCTCAAGGCTATGACGGCTTACCGGTGTATAAAGAACCTGCTGAAAGCCCACTCTCTACCCCCGAATTATTCAAAGACTATCCTTTAGTACTCACTTCGGGTGGGCGGCAAAAGTATTTTACCCATTCGCAACAACATAATGTGGCCGCCATGCTACAACATGACCCGTGCCCACGTATTCAAATTCATCCTAGCGATGCAAAGGAGCGCGGTATACACACGGGCGATGCAGTGGAAGTTAAATCACCTCGCGGTAAAATAACGTTTTATGCCGATGTGACCGCTATCATGAAGCAAGGAGTAGTGCATTGTTTTCACGGTTGGAATAATGCCAATATTAATGAACTAACGGATGATAAACACTTAGACCCTATTAGTGGCTTCCCACCCTTTAAATCCTTACTGTGCCAAGTAACTAAGCTGTAATGCTCTGGCTCTGACACGTTGGGGTACTGTTTTAATATAGCAGTACTCCACTATTATTTAGCCACTGTCCAATATACTTTAGAGAGTTGAGTTTGACCGATGGGGCGTTCTTTTTGAGCGCGGAGTATTTCCATAAAGATTGAGATAAAAAAGCCACCCAAAAAACCGTAGAGCAAAGCGCCTACATAGTTTAAATACGACCAATTAGACCAAGGCATCGGCCATAGCTGTCCCGTTTTGATTAGGTAATACAACAGAGCCAAACCTAGAGCACCTATAAAAGGCGCTAAACTCCCCGGAAAAATAAAGCGCTTTTTATTCGCTACATAAAACACGCCGCGTGGTATGCGAAACACAAAATCATTGATTAATAGGGCTAAAGCAATGCCCATCATCCACGCTAATACATACGCGGGAGTATAACCAAAACTCAACCACACCAAATAGGCTGAAAAGATTAACACCGCAATGGAACCTATGAGCAAAACTCCTTTTCTTGCCACATGGGCATAACTCAAACGCAAGGTGATGAGTAATAACACTCCAAACACCAGCGCTAACCACCACGGGTTAATTAAACTCCAAACCATGCTACTCTCCTTAACCTGAGCATCGAGTATGTGGCTATAACCATTACCTATCCTCTGTATATAGTCCAAAGGTGCTAGGGTAAGGGGCTAAGTTTCTAAGACGACAGTAACTTTTAGCTAAACGGTCATTCATATTTTTAATAAGTACAGGTGTAACGTGCAGTTTTTAAATGGCATTACCCTATTATTGATGTTTCAATTAGCGGGGGAAATCACTAGCGTCTGGTTTCAATTACCGATTCCGGGACCGGTTATTGGAATGGGGTATTTATTGCTCGGTTTATTGCTCTATCGTGGCGTTCCCGCAGCTTTAGACGTGGCGGCGAATGGTTTATTGATGCACCTCTCGCTGCTGTTTGTACCTGCGGGGGTGGGTTTGATGGTGTATTTTGATTATATCGCGCGGGAGTGGTTGCCTATTACCATCGCGGTGCTAGTCAGTACAGTATTCACCCTCGGCTTTAGTGCGCTACTAATGCAAACCTTACAACGTCTATTGAAGCGTTCCTCATGACTAGCCCTGAACCGACGATTTCCCAGCTGTGGGTCTATTTAGCAGCCTCGCCTTTATTCGGACTAACCCTGACTTTGGTAGCGTATGGCATTGCCTATCGAGTGTATTTAGCGGCTCGATCTTCGCCTTTATGTAATCCGGTAGCCATTGCAGTGGCGCTGATTATTGGGGTATTACTGCTCACCCATATTCCCTATAAAGACTATTTTGCAGGGGCGCAATTTGTGCACTTTTTATTAGGTCCTGCTACGGTCGCGCTCGCTGTTCCTTTGTATCGGCAACTGAATAAAATCAGACAAGTACTACTTCCGCTCGTCATTACTTTAGTAGTGGGCGGGGTGGTAGGTGCTTTAAGTGCGCTCTATATTGCTAAAGCCTTGGGTGCTTCTAAACCTGTGTTAATGTCGCTGGCTCCTAAATCAGTCACTACCCCGATTGCTATGAGTATTGCCAAATTATTGGGCGGTATTGCGCCACTCACTGCGGTATTAGTGATTGTGACCGGAATTATTGGAGCATTAGTGGGGACGCGCTTAATGCAATTACTAGGGATTCAAGACGATAGTGTCAAAGGGGTAGCAATGGGCTTAACCGCGCACGGAATTGGTACTGCTCGCGCCTTTCAAGTCTCAGCGGAAATGGGTGCATTTGCAGGCTTAGCGATGGCATTGTCGGCGTTTGTTGCCTCGGTATTATTGCCACCGCTACTGCACGCTTTAGGTTTTTAAGCGGGGACAAATTGCGCTAGGTAGGATTTGCGCTTATGCAGCATTTGATAAAACAGCGGCTCGAAATCGTCTACCACTGAAGTTTTTACTGCATCTAAGGCTAATAAATGCTCTGCCCATGCTTTGACCTTTGGGGTATTCGCTAGGGCGTGTAAAGCATGATGCTTATCTAATGCAGCCAGGCGCATAAATAAGGGTGCATAGGCGGCATCGATCAGATTGAGCTGCTCACCATTGAAAAATGGTGTGGCGTGCATTTGTTGCTCTACCCGTCCTAGTTGTTCTTTGAGTGTGTTAAGCGCTTTGCTAAAGCTTGGCTCATCTTGCGCGATCACTAACTCGTATTGCGTGCCGAGCATGGCACTGCCGTATTCAATCCATGCACGATTATGCGCCTTATCCAGCAAATCATGCGGATGTAATAGGGGCGGATTGAGTTCGGACACTAGCTCCATAATCACCGCTGATTCAAAAATCACGCGCTCATGATCTACCTGCACAATCGGCACTTTACCCAAGGGTGATAAGGCTTTGAACCAATCGGGTGGGTTCATGAGGTCAATATAATCAATCTCATAGGGAATTTGGCAGTAATTAAGCACAATTACACTGCGCTGCACAAAAGGGCAGAGTTTAAAGCTGACCAGACGTAAATGATGGGACATAGTATCAACCTAGCTAAGGTGGTAAAACTGCATCATAGGGTGAGCAGGATTAAACCTGCAACCCATAAGGTTAGGAGTGTGCGATGCGACCTGTGGTGATTATTGCCAATACACCCACTGCGAATACTTATGCGCTACGTGAAGCGGTGGCACGCGGGGCGCGGCGTAGTGCTGTGCCGATTGAAGTATTGAGTCCATTAGAGGCTTGTAGTGTGCATATTATGCGTAGTGCGGCGGTGATTTTGGGGACTACGGAAAACTTTGGCTATATGAGTGGGGCAATCAAAGATTTTTTTGAGCGTATTTATTATCCGTGTTTGGAGCAGACGCAAGGTTTGCCTGTGACACTGTATGTGCGAGCGGGAAGTGATGGTACGGGGACTGTGCAAAGTGTGACGCGGATTTTGACGGGCTTACGTTGGAAATTAGTACAAGAGCCTTTGGTGTTTAAAGGGGCTTGGCAGGATAGGTTTTTAAGTAATGCGGAGGAATTGGGCGAGGCGGTGGCGCTGGGGGTGGAAATGGGGGTGTTTTGAATGGTGGCTTAGGGGCTGAGTGGTTTTAGCTGTGCTTTTAAATCTGCTAACTCTGGATCACGACGGTGGTAGCCTGTGGCGTTGATGAGGGCTTCGGCGGCGGTGATGTGTTTAATGATGCGATTAAGACCCCCTTCCCCAACCCTTCCCCCGCAAGGGGGGCAGGGAGCTTTTTCTACTCCTTCCCCCACTTCGGGGGAAGGCTGGGATGGGGGTAGCTCAACCCCTCGTGCATCTAGTTCCGCCCACAATAGCCGCGCCATTTCCAAATGATAGTCGGTGAGGTGTAAGCGCATACCGCTGGGTTCGGCGATGTCGTAGACTTCTTGTAGGTCGGTGTGGGCTTTGGGGTAGTCTTGGGTGTGACGGTAGTAGTGGGCGCGGGCGAGTAGTCCACGAGGTAAATGATGTTGTGTGCCTGCTGCACGTAGACCGTCTACCGCTTGGTTTAGGTAGCTCTCCTGTGAGAGGGTTTTGCCTAGAGTGAGTTGAGCAAGTGCAACGTCTAAGAGCCATCTATTAGCTTTGGCAATTGCTAAAGCATGCTCCGCCCGTTCTACCCCCTCCGCTACTTGCCCTTGTGCCAACAGCAGATCGCAATAGCGAAAACCTTGCAGTGAATACAGACGTGGATACTCAGGCTGCATTTCCTGTTGTAATTGTTCCGCCGCTTGAAACAGGGCTAAAGCCTCTTGCACGGAAGTAGCTTCTCCCGCTTGATGCAGCGCATCCGCGAGGGTGGTACGAAACCCCGTACGCCAAGCTAAATCCCCCGACTGCTCGGCATAGTCCACACTCGCCCTAGCACTCTCTATCGCGGCATGAATATCACCTAGGGTCAGTTGTAGCTCGCTGAGGTTGCCAGCACCCTTAGCAGCTTCTATCCAGTTTTCTTGATGCACAAACATATCAATATTCGCTTGCATCGGCTCCACTGCCTCACGCAAACGCCCCAAGGCACGCAAACTAAAACCTGCCCAATTGAGTACTGAAGCTTTAGCATGCTCACGTAAACCCGCCGCAGGCTCTGACCAAGGAAGCGTAAAAAAATGCGCTACCCCCGCTAGATCATCACTGAAAGCCCCCAGTCTATTACAGGTATAGTTCTCACCTTCACGCAGAATCCGCGTCCAATACACCTCACCCAAAGCCTGCTGATGTAACCCCGCCGCACACCCATGCGCCACCGCCTGAAATAAAGGCTGCATCTCCTCCAACGTATCGGGCAACTCCTTCTCCGGTAGCGCCTTAAAATAAGCATACAGTTCCTTATGCACCCGCGTTTTAATCCCGCCTAATTTCTCCTGAAACTGCGCACGGAAAAACTCCCGCACCAACGGATGCAAATCCAAATACTCACCACTCCCCAACACTAACCCCTGTTCTCGCAACCGCCCCACACACTTAGCCCAACTAGCCGCCTCATATAAACGCTCCACCCCCAATTGACGCACCGCCGACTGATACCCCTGCATCAATACCCGCAGCAACTCCCGAATTAACTCCGCCTCCACTCCCTGATCAAACACCGACAGCAAATACAACAACCCCAACTCTGGCGTACCGCTCAGCTCTTTGGCATACGCCACCATAATGCGCCGCCCCTGCCAATTGACCTCCACATCGTCTTGCAACAACGGCGGCAATGTATCTAAGCGCCGATAATCCCCTTTGGCATGCGTTTTTAAATAACTCGCCACCAGCGCCAAACTATACGCATGACAGTGATACTGCTGTGCAATAGGCTTTAATGGCTCCGCTTTACCTTTCACACCCTGCTGTTGCAATAGTTGAATTGCTGCTTCCGTGCTCAGATTATCCAACGCCTGATGCACAATACCGCTATGCTCTAAGCGCGGGTCTAAGCATTGACGGCTAGTAATCACACATAGCCCGATATGGGTTTGCGCTAAGGTTTTGAGTAGGGCATAGAGCGCCTGATCAGCGATACGGTTTTTTAATTCGTCGACATGTTGCCACGTTTGGAACACTTCCAAACCATCCAAAATCAGTAAATTACGCTCGCGCTGGATCAATTGTGCTAAGTATTCGCCCTTAGCCTGCTCTGAGCCAAAACGGGTTTGCTCCGCACCAAACCATTTTAACGCATGATCAAAAAACGCTTGTGAACTGGTGTGTTGTCGATGGCTGCCTTGATTTTGAAAAGACCATGCATAGATACGTGCCGGAGGATGCAGCGCCCCTTGCCCTAGGCGCAATTGCTCACGCCACAGATTGACTAATGCCGTCTTACCCACCCCACCAAAGGCATGCAGCACCACGATACGCACCGAAGGCTGTTCCCAATACTGATTCAGCCGCGCCAGCATGTCATCACGCCCGATAATGGCATTATTATCCGTAACCGGAAAACGCAGATCGTAGATTTCTAAACCCGCAAGTGCATTGAGATGAGTAGGCAGTGAGGTAGATTTAGTAAATAAGCGCTTCCAAAAACTAACAGGTCGTGCCGGACGAATTGCCCCTAAGCTGGGCGGAATAAAGGCGGCTTGTTGAGTTAGTAAGCGATACAGCGTTTCATAATCCTCTGGTAGGCGATAAGTGCTATATTGCTTCAAAGGAATCGGCACATGCTCCACGCGCCCGTGAGAAGGAATAATGGGAATAAATTTAGCGTTACGTTGAAACGCATCGTACAAAGTTTGCGAAATCACCACGCCTTCAAACGTCACCCCACGCCCGCCCTCAGTAGCAAAACCCCAATAGCGCTCTAAATATTGCTCGGTACACACCAATAGCACATAGTCAGCCTGATCAATTTGGCGCTCCATCCACTTAATCCATCCCTCCGGTGGAAAGCCATTAATGTACTGATCCAGCACACAATCCACCCCCTCATTACGCAATTGATCCGCTAATGCCCGCACAAACGCCTTATGATTGAACGAGTCATGGCTATAGCTAATAAACACTTTCGGGGTTTTAGGCACTGAGGACATACTGATCTCACGGGGCAATGATGCATATGACTCATTAATAATACCGCTTATCAGGGTTTATGTCCGCTCTATCCCTATAGAAAATTAAAGTACTTTAGAGAAAGGGATTAACAATTTTTACATTGCCCAGCACTTGACCATGCTGCATATCTTCTGAAAACAATACTGTGCAAGCAGTTTTCTGAGCCATCCTGACAATAAGCGCATCCCAAAAAGAAAAGCTATGAAGTCGATGAATATCAATAGCTTGAATAATGTCCTCAGGCGCAATGCTAAAAACACTGAGCTGCTGACTCAGCAATTCGATTTTGCGTTGTGCTGCTTGAGCGGAAACGCCTAATTTGCGTGTTGAAGCGGCAAAATACTCTTGTAGTACTTGCGTAGACAGCACTAGATTACTGCTTGCCCAGCCACTTTGTAGCAATGCCAATGCTTTAGCTTGTTTCACAGGGTCACGCTTATCATCGGTATACAGCAAAATATTGCTATCGAAAAAACTACGTTCTTTCATGCAGTTCATCCCGATTAAATTTCCAACCGTTAGAATCCCCTTGTCCCGAAAGCGCCACAAACTCCGCAAAACTAGCTTGTGCCTGCTGCTGGCGAGTCAGTTGCTCTAGATATTCACGAATGATTTGATTTAAGCTCTTGCCCATATCTGTGGCAATTTTGCGAGCCTCATTAACCACTTTATCATCAATAGAAAGCGTAATATTCATACCACACCTCTCTTTTACACATAATAAGTGCACTATAGTTCACTAAAGTCCAAGGTACAATTCAGCCCCAAAAGCACACCATTATCATCCCTCTTTACCCACACTAAGCAATCGCCTAGGATGAGCAAACTCACTCCCCTATTGATTAGGAACCTAGCTATGAATCCCAGCCTTATTCAACACGTATCTGATGCCACTTTAGACGGCACTGCCACAATAACCCTATAGTGCCAACCATGAACTACGACTATCTAATTATTGGCGCGGGTATTGTGGGTCTGTCGACCGCGTGGCAATTAAAACAACGCCTACCGCATAAACGCATTGTGCTAATTGAGAAAGAAGCCGACTTTGCTAAACACCAAACCGGACATAATAGCGGGGTGATTCACGCTGGCATTTACTACGCTCCGGATAGTTTAAAAGCTAAATTCTGCCGTGAAGGAGCCGCCGCTACCAAAGCCTTTTGCCAAACCCATCACATTGCCTTTGAGCAATGCGGTAAATTGCTAGTCGCTACTAATGAAATAGAATATCAGCGCATGCAAGCTTTATATGAGCGTGCGCACACTAATGGCTTAGCAGTGGAATGGCTCAATGAGCGCGAATTAAAAACCAAGGAGCCTAATATTGCTGGTATTGGAGCTTTATTAGTGCCTAGTACGGGTATAGTGAATTATCGTCAAGTTGCGCAACATATTGCTCAAGAGTTTCAAAAACTAGGTGGTGAGATTCGCTTACATAGTCAAGTGATGCAAATTAGCGAACAGACTGATTCAGTGACTATTACCTTAAATCATGATTCTCAAATAGAAACCCTGCATACTCATTTTATGATTAGTTGTGCGGGTTTAATGGCAGATCGTATTACACGTTTAATGGGTTTAGCAACTAATTTTCAGATTATTCCATTTCGCGGCGAGTATTATCGTCTACCTGCTAAATACAATCAGATTGTTAAACATTTAATTTACCCTATACCTGATCCCGCTTTACCTTTTTTAGGTGTGCATTTAACCCGTATGATTGATGGCTCAGTCACGGTTGGTCCTAATGCGGTACAAGGTTGGAAAAGAGAGGGTTATGGCGCTATTAATATTAGTGCTAGAGATATGATAGAGATGCTGCAATTTAGTGGTTTTTGGCAAGTACTCAAACAGCATTGGAAGACTGGACTGCACGAAACTTATAACTCATGGTTTAAGGTAGGCTACTTAAAACAAGTACAAAAGTATTGCCCGATGATTCAGCTCAATGATTTATTACCCTACCCTGCGGGTATTCGTGCACAAGCTGTTTTAAAAGATGGCACATTAGTACATGATTTTTTATTTGCTGACAGTGCACATAGTTTACATGTATGCAATGCCCCCTCACCCGCTGCGACATCAGCGCTTCCAATCGGGCAATATATTGTGGATAAGGTATTGGCGAAGACGGGGGATTAATCAAGCCAAAGCTATTTTAAAGAGCGCCTATTGGTTATAGCTTAATGGATACGATGGCATCAGATTCAGCAATAAAATATTTACACTGCTTACTAATAAGTTCTAGCAAGGCTGCTATAAAATCCTGCTCACTTTGATTAAGCGCTAAATCATAAAAGGCTTGCGTAGCTATTGTTAATGAATTTAGGAGCTTACTAGCAATAGCCTGTAAGCGCTTAGCGACTAAAGTGCGGGGTAAATGGCAACTATCTGCAAAATCTGCCAATTGATAAGCATGTATAGCCTGAGCCTTAAATTCATCGCCTAATGCCATTGCTAACTCTTGATCAAATTGCGGGTAAATAGCAATACTCACTAAATCATAAGCAGGTGTCAGAGTTAAACCTTTGCTAGCCACAAAAAAACTAAAATTTTTACCATGCGCGTCAAAATTATTAATACATAAATTAAAGAGCACTTGATCTAATAGCTTTTGCTTATCTAAAGCAGGTTGTGGTGAATAATCAGTGAGAGCAAAAAGCTTAGGCAAACTAGCTCCCTCTCGAATATGTTTCACATCACGCCCACTACCAAAATTACGCTCGTATTTATATTCTGGTGGTAAGTTTAATGCTTGGCATCCATCAATCACATAGCGGCATTGTGTTTTATGGTCACTAATCCAGTGGCGGTCAAAACGCTTGACTAATAAAGCGGGGGAACTATCAAAACGTTTTAAGCTTACTTCAGCAACAGGTAAGCCTATAAGTGTGGCTAAGTGCATCATCATATACTCATTCAGCACAATATGAGCATGACGCTTTTGCTCAAATTTTAAAATATGCGTAGAACGCAATTCGCCCTCACCAAAACCTAATTCACCATTAGGTTTAACTACCACGTTAATTTTATCTTGTACTCCTGCCACTGATAAACGCGGTTTTTCATCCCAGACCACTAAACCATGCTGCTCACGTTGACTTAAGCGCTCAATTAACTCATCAGAAGGTAAAGGTCTAAAAGAGGTTGCTATAGTATTATTAGAGCTTTTAAATACTAAACCACTCGCCGTATCATGACCTAAAATACGAATTAAGCCAAAGGTATTATTTTTACTAACTCGATAGGATTCTAGTAAAACCTCGAAACTATTACCCTCTGGAAATAGGTTTCTAATAAAACGCTGAACATTAATAGATCTTAGTTCTTGATCTAGCGGAAGATGTGGAGATAATGCGAAATTATTGCTTTTCCATTGAGTATCATAATTCAGATGAAGCTGATCAGTATTAGGGTCAAGTACTAGCTCACCTACGGTTTGACCTTCAAATTCTATTATTAAAGTATGATTACTCATCATCCCAATTCCTAAGCTGTTCTTTTAATTCTGCTAATTCTTTATCACGACGGTGATAACCTGTGGCGTTGATGAGCTTTTCGGCTTTATCGACATGATCTTGGATTTTATTAATGGGTTCTTTGCCTTCAGCGATGAGTAGACGAGCCATTTCTAAATGGTAGTCGGTTAGGTGTAGGCGCATGCCACTATGTTCAGCGATGTCGTAGACTTCTTGGAGGTCAGTGTGAGCCTTTGTGTATTGTTTGGCATAGCGGTAGTAGTGGGCACGGATGCATAAACCTAGAGGTAACAGAGTTTTATCATCATATTCTTTGAATGCCTTTAAAGCCTCATTCAAATAAAAATTTTCTACCAAAATATCTTGCTCACTATTAATTAAAAATTCTTTTTGCAAATATATTTTTGCATAAATTAAATGACTTATAGCAAAATCCAATAAGTTATTCGTTTTTCTTGCCATATCCATTAAATAACTTGCTCTATCTAATAAGCTTGAAAAGTCTTTCTTATAAATAAGTAAATCACAATAGTAGTATCCTGATAATGAAAATAAATACTTATATTTTGCAGGCATACTACTTTGCATCGACTCAGCAAATTTAAATAACTCTAAGGACTCTTCAATAGCTAAACTATTACCTGCGCAATGTAAAATGTAAGCTAAAGAAGCCCGCTTTGAGCACTTTTGAAATATATCATTAGTTTCATCAGCATAGCTTAATGACTGCCTTGAATACTCTACAGCAGCACTAATATCCCCAAGATATAGATAGGATATACTTAAAGTATTAGCGACATGAGCAGCACGCAACCATTTTTTCTGTTTTGTACGCAGCTCAAGACTTCTATGAGCTGGTTTAAGTGCCTCTTGTAATCGACCAGAAGCGTTTAAGAAAAATGCAGAAACATTTAAAGATAAAGTCTGGTAGTCTTCTGCTAAAAAACTTACCGGATCATCCCAATACGAAATAAAAAAATTTGATATTAAGTTTAAATCTTCACTAAACGCACCTAGTTTTCTATGAAGGAAATAAGATTTTCTTTGTATACGATTCCAGTAAACTTCATTAAAAACCTTTTGATGTAACCCCGCTCTACACCCATGCGCCACTGCATGAAACAAGGGCTGCATTTCCTCCAACGTATCAGGAAATTCCTTTTCTGGCAGATTCTTATAATACTCATATAACCGTGCATGCGCTGCCCGCCACACCTCCGGCTGCCCTTCCTCCAAACGCTTACCAAAATACTCCCGAATCAAAGGATGACAATCCAGCTCCTCGCCCCCTACTCGCTCCGCCAACAACTGATACTCTTGGCGCAACGCCTCAATCGCCTCCCACCATTCACCCTCATCAATGCCTGCTGTCAACGCTGGAATTTGCGCTTCCCACAATACCCGCAACACCTCAATCTCAATCGGATGATCAAACAACCCTAATAAAGACAACAGTGCTAATTCTGTTTGCCCTACAAAATACTCTGCATAAGCTTGCATTACCTTAAAAGCGTGTTGGTTTTCTTTGGTTTTGCTAGTGGTCACTAAGCTTTTTAAAGTCAATCGTTTATGCACATCACCCTGATAACGAATACGCAATAAATTACCCAATAAACTCAACGCTAGTGCATGACAACCATACTCTTCAACAGCCCGCTCTAGCTCCTTCTTGCGACCTTTTACCCCTAATGACTCCAGTAGTTGCACACCATCAGGCAAAGCTAAATTATGCAAATTGTGGCTAATCACCTGCGCTCGATCACACAACTCATGTACCGCAATTCGCGTGGTGATAATGCACAACCCTATCCCAGAACCCGCTAGATTTTTCAATAAGGCACGCAAAGCCCGATCTTTTAGCTCACCCCGATTCGCTTTATCGGCATACTGCATCGGCTCTAAGCCATCTAGCACCAATACACAACGTTGTTGATTGAGCAATTGCGCTAAGTATTCGCCCTTAGCCTCAGGGCTAGAAAAATCTGTCTCCAGCCGCTTTTCAGCCTTTAATACTTCAAACACATGGCTAAAAAAGGGCGTTGCAGAAGTTTGCTTATCCTCACTCGACCCTTGCGAATAAAACGACCAAGCGATGAGGTTTTCAGGAGCAGCAGTATCTAACCAGTGCCGAATCAACTTAGTCTTACCCGTCCCACCTGCTGCAATAAATTGAATAATACGTATACCATTACCCGCCCAAGCAGCGTTTAATAGTGCCAATTCCTTTTCACGTCCAAAGAATGCACCTTTTACGGTAGGTAGACGGTCGGAGTGGATACGCTGCTGATAACTAGGCGAATCAGAGATAGTCCCAAGAATTTGATTTAGCTCGATCTGTTTGTCATCGATGAGGTTTTTAAGGCGTAATTTTTCTTCAACACGAGTTTCAAAGTCATGTTGTTTCCAGAGCTGTTCTAATTGGCTCAGTAAACGCGCTTTACGCTCTGAGCTGGTGGCTGGGGATGAATTTGAATCAGACATAAGCACCTACCAAACAGGGACATAGGTATTATACCGACTTATCTATAATTTTTAGCCTCTGAAGCCAATAAACGCTTAATTATTATTTAAAATCACTCATCCCTAGCCACACTCAATAATCCTTAAAAATCCCCCGCAGCACCGCGCTTCATAATATCAGTAATAATTTCCTGTACTTTTACCGCTTCGGCGTGTAGCTCAGGTGGTAAGGTTTTACCGCCATAAATCATCATATCCATATCGAGCGAATAAAGATTATATTTACCTGCTTTGTCCTGCACCATAGCAATACGGCAGGGTAAATAAGCTGAAAACGCATCACTGAAATCCACCATTTTCATCGCTGTTTGTGGATTACAAAATTGATAAATCTTGAGGAAACGTTGCTCTTTTCCGGTTTCTAATTGCACTTGTTGAGACAGAGGCAATTCACCGACCGCTTTAATATTGTGCTCATTAGCAACAAATTTCATCGCCTCTTCGGCATCTTCAGGAGACACCCCCTCAGCCAGTGGATATTTCACTACGGTTGCATCGGCTGAATTGCCCGACTCTTTGAGCTTTTTCCACATAGTCATGTAAACGTCTTTGGCTTTAGGGTCGAGTTGATCCAGCGCGGTTTTTTCAGCCGCAATGTCCATGCCGCCCATTTGCGCCATCATTGAATTAAATTTGGTATAAGCAAAACCTGCTCCGATAATGGCGAGCAGACCAATAATGGCTAAAATATTGCGAATAATAGTCATGAGTTCCTCCTAAGCATTAAATAAATCAGTGATTCTAATTCAATTAGTGTCTAGGCAGTCTAGCAACTCAACTACCCGCTTTGAATATCACTAATAGCCGTTAATACGCTGCATCTACCCCTCAGGGCTAAGATGAATCTTATTCAGGCTTAGGCTAGAGTGGTTTATTATCGGCTTTTTGTACGGGACACCATTATGACGCGCCAAACCGACTTTATTGCACCTTCGATTCTTTCTGCTAACTTTGCCAGACTCGGCGAGGAAGTGGACAATGTACTCGCCTCAGGTGCGGACATTGTGCATTTTGATGTGATGGATAATCACTACGTGCCTAATCTGACTATTGGTCCCTTGGTATGTGAAGCGCTGCGTAAACACGGTGTCACCGCCCCCATTGATGTGCATTTAATGGTCAAGCCCGTAGATCGCATTATTCCCGATTTCGCTCAAGCGGGCGCTAGCTATATTACCTTCCATCCTGAAGCTTCCGAGCATGTCGACCGTACCTTACAACTGATTAAAAACGAGGGTTGTAAGGCGGGCTTAGTGTTTAATCCTGCAACTCCTTTAAGCATTCTCGAATATGTGATTGATAAGGTGGATATGATTCTACTCATGTCCGTTAATCCGGGCTTCGGTGGGCAAAGCTTTATTCCCTCGGCTTTAACTAAATTGCGCCAAGCACGTCAGATTATTGATGCCTCAGGTCGTGAGATTCGTCTTGAAATCGATGGTGGCGTTAAAGCCTCTAATATTCGTGAAATTAAAGCAGCGGGGGCCGATACCTTTGTGGCAGGTTCCGCGATTTTTGGTGCAGCGAATGCCAATGACCCACAACGCTATAACACTATTTTGCAGCAATTCCGTGCACAATTGGCTGAGGCTCAGGTGTAATGCAGTTTCAACCGCGTTTAGTATTATGTGATTTAGATGGCACACTGGTGGATAGTGTGCCGGATTTAGCTTATAGCGTAGACCAAACCATGCAAGCGGTGGGTTTACCGCAACGTGGTGAAACGGCTGTGCGCTGTTGGGTGGGGAATGGAGTGCAACGCTTGGTCGAGCGAGCCTTGACCAATGACCTCAATGGTCATCCCGACCCAGAGCTATTTGCTCAAGCTATGCCGATTTTTATGGACTACTACCAAGCTAATACCTCAGGGTGTAGTCGGGTATATGACGGGGTGGTGGAAGGATTAGAGTATTTAAAGCAATGCTCTACTGTGCATTTAGGTTGTGTCACTAATAAAGCTGCCCAGTTTACCGAAGTGCTGTTGAGTGATTTGGGGATAGCTCATTACTTTGCTATCACCATTAGCGGTGACACGTTGCCTGAGAAAAAACCGCATCCTCTGCCTTTGCTACATGCAGCGGCGCATTTTGGGGTAGATTCCGCACAATGCTTAATGATTGGTGACTCTAAATCCGATGTAAAAGCCGCTCGTGCCGCAGGCTTTCAAATCATTTGTACTAGCTATGGCTATAATCACGGCGAGGATATTCGCCATTATCACCCTGATTATGTCATTGATTCCTTTGCTGAATTGAAGCAACTGATTCGCTGCGGCTAAACCTTTAAACTTGCCCTGTCATTAGCATAGGGCGAGTATTTTCCTCTTATTTCTTTCTCCTAGCTAGCCGCTATACTAGCGTCCACTGCTCTACTTTGGATGCTTAACTATGTCTACCCCCTCTGCACCGAAACTCGACCGTATTGATAAAAAAATTTTGCGCGAATTGCAAATCGATGGACGCATTTCATTTGTTGATCTTGCTGAAAAAGTCGGCTTGAGTACCTCACCTTGTTTAGAGCGCGTTAGACGGTTAGAGCGGGCTGGTTTAATTTTAGGCTATACCGCATTACTCAATCCTAAAGAACTCGATGCGAGTTTATTAGTCTTTGTCGAGATCAGTTTAAACTATACCTCCGGTGATATATTCGAGCAATTTCGTGAAGCGGTTAAAAGCTGGCCGCAAATATTAGAATGTCATTTAGTCGCTGGGGATTTTGATTATTTGCTTAAAATTCGTATTAAAAACATGGCATCCTATCGAACTTTATTAGGTGATATTTTACATACTTTACCCGGAGTGCGTGATTCACGTACTTTAGTGGCGATGGAAACTGTCAGTGAAACCACGGCGCTGATGATTGAATAACCCTTTTTACAGTCACGCTCAAATTTAAACAAGGATTGCTACTCATGCAGCGTATGATGCTAACTCTATTGGTTTGCATAGTGCTCATCATTAACCCTAGTCTTGCAAAAGACAAAGCTGGCTGGGAAATGCTAGAACCTAATAAAACCAATCATTTAACTTTGAAACAATTAGCCAAGCGTCATGCTGTATTATTAGACTATTTCGTTATAAATTCACTAAGGGGCAAAGGCAAACAAGCTTTTAATAAGACTCGTATTAAAGTAGCCTCTCATATCCGCTGGCTCAATGCAGCTAATACTAATCATTATAATGAAGCCTTTAAAAACTCCTATCCCTTTGCATTAAAGCATGACTTACAAGGAATGCCCGATAGTATTTTTTTAATAGCTTATTTAGAGTCACAATGGCAAGGTAAAAAAGGCAATAAAAAAGCCGACTATGGCTATTGGCAAATGACACCTGAAGTACTGAACGAGTTAAAAGCGCTACCTTATCTTCCCCAAAAAGTTCAAAACAGCTCTATCAATAAAATTCGTGAACATAAGCTACTCAGTACGCAAGCTGCTCAAGCGCATTTACATCGTTATCATTTTTATTTTGCTAAGGTGGCCCAATATGCTGAAACGGATGCTTGGCTATTAACCTTTACTGCATTTAATTGGGGTGCGGGTAATGTGAAACGCTTAATGGAGCAAGTGGTAAAAGATGGTTTAAAAGCTAATTACTCTAATTTTTACTATTATCTCTACGAACTTCATAAAAAAACACCTGAAGATAGATCATTACGTGCAGCGGTAGAATATGTACCCAAACTGTGGCATTTAGCCCAATTATTAAAAGAAGTGAATTAGATAATGTTTAGAGATATTTATGCCTTAAGCAAAGCCGTTGCACAGGAACAGCAGCTTGAATACTTTCATTTTTGGGGACATATAACTAAAGATCCGCACCAAGTGGACAAAAGCTGCTTAAGTCAATGGTTTCCAGCCACCTTTGCGGTAGAAGGTATTTACTATCCTACGGCTGAGCATTTTATGATGGCAAGTAAAGCGCGTCTTTTTGAAGATACTGAGGTACTTGCAGAAATTTTGCAGAGTAGCTCACCTCATGAAGCAAAAAGGTTAGGACGTAAAGTGCGCAGCTTTGACGAAAAAACTTGGAAACAGCAGCGGATGGATTTAGTAGTAAGAGGGAATTACGCTAAATTCTCTCAACATGAAAACCTCAAAGATTTTTTACTAAGCACAGGCAACAAAATACTCGTAGAAGCAAGCCCTTACGATAAGATTTGGGGAATTGGTATGGCTGCTGATCACGCTAAGGCTAACAATCCGCAAGCTTGGAATGGTCTAAATTTATTAGGATTTGCTTTGATGCAAGTACGCGAATCTTTACGCATAGATCTAACACATTAAAGTTAGGCTGCCAAAGATGGATTAGATCTTTAACAGCTCATTCCTAACTCTCTCCTCCCGTATAACTTTGCTTAAGTCCGCACCTTATTAGCAAAGCTATAACGATCCATACCTAAATGATTCATATCAATAGCGGGGGTTTGACCTGCTACTAAATCCGCCACTAACTTGCCAGAACCACACGCCATAGTCCACCCTAAAGTGCCATGTCCGGTATTAATAAAGAAATTAGTATAAGGGGTTGCACCCATAATAGGTGTGCCATCCGGTGTCATCGGGCGTAAGCCAGTCCAAAAATGATCTTGGCTCATATCGGACGCTTTGGGGAACATATCCGATACCACAAAACGCACCGTTTCACGCCTCTCATTGCGCAAGCGTAAATCAAAACCAGTTAACTCTGCTGTACCTGCAACCCGCACTCTATCGCCTAAACGCGTAATCGCTACCTTATAAGTTTCATCCATCACGGTAGATACCGGAGCTGCTTCTGGATTAATAATGGGCACAGTAATGGAATACCCTTTTACAGGATAAACCGGAATATCAATCCCAATAGGGCGCAATAATTGCGGTGAAAAACTCCCCAAAGCCATCACATAACTGTCGGCTGTCATTAGTCCTTGATTAGTTTGAATACCGGTAATTTGGCTATTCGCGGTTTGAATAGCTTGGACGGCTACACCGTATTTAAACTCTACTCCTAGCCCTTGCGCCATCTGGGCTAAGTTTTGCGTAAACATAAAGCAGTCACCCGTTTCATCTAAAGGCAGACGCAAACCACCCTTGATTTTATCGCGCACATGATGCAATGCAGGTTCGGCAGCAATACACCCTTCTACATCTAAGCGTTCATAGGGCACATTGCATGCATCTAGAATATCAGTGTCTTGCTTAGAACCTTGGAGTTGCTTATCGGTACGAAACACTTGCAACGTACCTTGTGTGCGTTGATCGTATTGAATATTAGTCTCTTGGCGCAGCTCCTCTAGCATCAGACGACTGTAATCGGCAATGCGTAACATGCGGCTTTTATTCACGTCATAACGTGACACCGTGCAATTGCGCAGCATCATGACCATAAAACGCAGCATTTCCCAATCCATTTTACTCACCCGAATGGCTAAGGGTGAATGTTCACTTAACAGCCATTTAATCGCTTTGAGCGGAATACCAGGGCCTGCCCATGGTGCGGAATAGCCCGGAGATACTTGCCCTGCATTAGCAAAACTGGTTTCCATACCGGATTGAGGCTGGCGCTCTAATACAGTCACTTTATGTCCTTGTTTGGCAAGGTAATAAGCGGTAGTTGTGCCAATGACGCCGCTGCCAATAATAATAACGTGCATACTTTTCATACTCCGGTGTGGTAGTTGAGCTAGTGTTGTAGTGAGTGGTGAATGATGCTCAGTATATTATCCAATTTGAGGCAGCATTTTTTATTTTTATCGCTATTCTTCCAGAAATTATTCTGGAAAATTCATTATTAGCAGTAAAAATTACTGCATATCAGCAAAATACTCCAAAAATTAAGGGAATTTTTTGGGCTGAGCTTTGTTAGACTAATGTTGAGTTACTTTAATCATTTAAAGCGCTTTGATTAAACTGATTTCTTATCCACAGCTAGGAGAAGCCAACATGCCAGATATTTATCTCGTCGCCTATGATGGGCGCGAAGCCTCTAAACGTGCTGCTCTATTTGCAGCCGAACGGGCTCAATTAGCAAAAGCTCATTTACACCTTGTTTATGTACTTGAATGGTCGCCTTATAGCTTCCTCACCCCTGATGAATTAGCCGAGCGTCATAGCCGCCGTATTGCTGAGGTGGAACGTGCCCAACAGCATATTCTGGCCCCACTAGCGGCTGAATTGACCCAAGCCGGACATACGGTCACCACGGAAGTACGCTATGGCAATGTCGCTAAAACCATTAAAGAAGTGGCGGATGAGCAGCAAGCTAAAATTATTTATCTTGCCAAATCTAATGAATCCAAATTAACCAATATGATTTTAGGAAGTGTACCCAGCACACTTATTCAAATCGCGGCTGTACCCGTTGCAGTTGTACCTTAAATCCTTAACCCCTAAAGGATCAGCTAATGAACTTTATGAAATTTTTTAGCCTATTAATGGCAATCTGGTTAACGCCTCTACAAGCTTTTGCTGAGGAACAAACAGGTATAGATAAGGCGATTAGTGATGCTGTGGCCCCGATTGCCAATGCTGTTTCTAATGTCATTTTTTACTCTTTCGAGTTTAACGGTGCAACCGTGCCGTTAATTGTACTGTGGCTTATTATTGCCGCTATTATATTCACCCTTTACTTTGGTTTTATTCAATTTCGTGTATTTGGTCATGCGATTAACCTCATTCGGGGTAAATATGATGACCCTAAAGATGCGGGTGAAGTCAGTCATTTTCAGGCTTTAGCCACTGCGGTATCAGGCACGGTAGGTTTGGGTAATATTGCAGGGGTCGCCGTTGCTGTCAGTATTGGGGGAGCAGGCGCGACTTTTTGGATGATACTCGCGGGTTTACTGGGTATGGCATCTAAGTTTACCGAATGTACCTTAGGTGTAAAATATCGTAATGAATACCCTGATGGCACTGTATCAGGTGGACCGATGTACTATTTATCCAAAGGTTTAGCGGAACAAAATAAGGCTACCTTAGGTAAAATTCTAGCGATTTTCTTTGCTATTTGCTGTATTGGCGGTTCGATTGGTGGCGGCAATATGTTCCAAGCTAATCAAGCCTTCCAGCAAGTGGTAGTAGTGACCGGTGGCGCGAATAGCTTTTTAGCTGATAAGGGTTGGTTATTCGGACTCATCATTGCGGGTTTAACAGGTGCAGTGATTATTGGTGGGATCAAATCCATTGCGCGTGTCACTGAGAAGCTTATCCCTTTTATGGCAGTGTGGTATTTGGTTACTGGCTTAATCATTATTCTCATGAATTACGATAAAATTGGTTGGGCTTTTGGGCAAATTATTGATGGCGCCTTTACCGGAGAAGGTGTTGCAGGTGGCGTAATTGGTGCACTGATTCAAGGCTTTAAGCGTGCAGCCTTTTCTAATGAAGCAGGTATTGGTTCTGCCTCGATTGCACACTCCGCCGTTCGTACTAAAGAGCCTGCTACTGAAGGGATTGTATCTACCTTAGAACCTTTCATTGATACTGTGGTTATCTGCACCATGACGGCCTTAGTTATTATTATTACTGGCTCTCTGGGTAGTGGTTACAAGGGTGTCGAACTCACTTCTCATGCATTTGGTTCTGCCGTGTCTTGGTTCCCCTATCTATTATCCGTAGCGGTGTTAATGTTTGCATTCTCCACTATGATTAGTTGGTCTTATTACGGTTTAAAAGCTTGGACTTATCTAGTCGGTGAAGGTAAAAGTAAAGAGCTAGTATTCAAGCTATTCTTCCTAGTATTTACTGTGATTGGTTCTAGTATGAGTTTAGGTCCTGTGATCGACTTCTCAGATGCGATGATTTTTGCTATGAGTATTGCCAATATTATTGGTCTGTATATGCTCATGCCAGTGGTCAAGCGTGAAGTCACTCAATACCTAGCTAAAATCAAAAGCGGCGCAATTAAGCCTGCCTATTAATAGCTCAGCGGTACGACTCCTAAAGGATTACCGTCTTTAGGGGTCGCACAAACGGCTTTCATCATCAATCTTACTTTTACTACCTTCGATACTCAGCTCAACTATTTATTATTTCTGAGCCTATGCTAGACTCAGCACCATTCTTAGTCATGATAGCTAGTTCAATATGCTTATATTCAATAAAACAAGGCGATGGCGTCTCTCCAGTTAAGTGCACTAGCAACTGGCTTTTTTTATTCGTAATAGTTTTATTGGATGATCAATGATGAATCGGGATGAATTTGACCGCTATATCGCGGCTGGCTTTAATCGTATTCCAGTCTCACGCCGTATCTTGGCTGACCTCGACACTCCCCTCAGTGCTTATTTAAAACTCGCCGATGCTCCCTATACCTATCTGTTTGAATCGGTACAAGGTGGGGAAAAATGGGGACGCTATTCGATTATTGGCTTAGCCGCTAAAACAGTAATCCGCGTTTATGAACACCGTATTGAGCTACACCAAGCGCATCAAGCTATTGAGCAGTTTGAAGTACAAGATCCACTCCAATGGATTGAACACTATCAAACCCAATTTAAAGTCCCTGACCTACCAGAATTACCGCGTTTCAATGGTGGCTTAGTGGGTTATTTTGGTTATGACACTATTCGCTATATTGAACCTAAACTCGCCAAAACCACTAAACCCGATCCTATTGGCACACCGGATATTCTCTTAATGGTGTCTGATGAAGTGATTGTGTTTGATAACTTGCGCGGTGAGATGTATCTGATTGTGCTCAGTGATGCGCAGAGCTTTGATCTGGCTACCCGTCGACTCGATGCTTTAGAAACGCAACTACAAGAAGCTCGCCGCCTCTATCAAGCGAGTACCAGCACACATGCTATTGATGAGCATGATTTTATCTCTGGTTTTACTGAGCAAGGCTTTAAAGGAGCTGTCGCCCAAGCACGCGAATATATTAAAGCAGGCGATATTATGCAGGTGGTGCTCTCACAGCGCATGACTCTGCCTTTTAATGCGCCCCCGCTGGATTTATATCGTGCCTTACGCCGCCTCAATCCCTCGCCCTATATGTATTTCTTGAATTTAGAAGATTTTCATATTGTGGGTTCTTCACCAGAGATACTGGTACGCTTAGAAGATAATACCGTCACGGTGCGCCCAATTGCCGGTACAAGACGACGCGGCTTAACCGAAGAACAAGACAAGGCATTAGAGCAAGAACTATTAAACGACCCTAAAGAACTCGCTGAGCATTTAATGTTGATTGATTTAGGGCGCAATGATACGGGGCGAGTCAGCCAAATTGGTTCGGTACAATTGACCGATAAAATGGTGGTGGAACGTTACTCGCATGTGATGCATATCGTCTCGAATGTCACAGGGCAATTACTCCCTAATCAAACCGCGATGGATGTGCTACGTGCCACCTTCCCTGCGGGCACAGTGAGTGGTGCACCCAAAATTCGTGCCATGGAAATTATTGACGAACTAGAACCCGTAAAGCGTGGCATTTACTCAGGAGCGGTGGGCTATATTGCTTGGAATGGCAATATGGATACTGCAATAGCCATTCGCACCGCCGTGATTAAAGACGAACAGCTCTATATCCAAGCAGGTGCGGGGGTGGTTTATGATTCTGTGCCGCAAGCCGAATGGGATGAAACCATGAATAAAGGGCGTGCTGTGTTTAAAGCGGCGAGTGCAGCACTCGCTGGTCTCAATGGTAAACATCGTTAAGGAGCAAGGCTATGAAAATTCTAATGATTGATAACTATGACTCCTTCACTTTCAACCTCGTCCAGTACTTAGGCGAACTGGGGGCTGAGGTGATTGTAAAGCGTAATGATGAGATTCCTGTTGAGGCGATTGATGCTATTGCACCCGATAAAATTATGCTCTCTCCGGGACCTTGTACCCCCAATGAAGCAGGTATTTCTCTCGCTACCATTGAGCGCTATAAAGGCAAAATTCCTATTTTTGGTGTGTGTCTAGGTCATCAATCCATAGGGCAAGCCTTTGGTGGGCGTATTATTCGGGCTAAATCTATTATGCACGGTAAGACCTCGCAGATTTATCATACAGGTGTCGGGGTATTTAGTGATTTACCTAGCCCCTATCAAGCTACGCGCTATCACTCCTTAGTGATTGAACAAAGCACACTGCCGGAGTGTTTAGAAGTGACCGCTTGGACCCAACACGAGGATGGTTCGATGGATGAAATTATGGGAGTACGCCATAAAACGCTAGCCGTAGAAGGCGTGCAATTTCATCCTGAATCTATTTTGACTGAGCATGGTCATGCTATGTTGCAGAACTTTTTAAACGGTCGTTAATTAATACACAGGTATAGAAGGAAGTGGTTAGGTATCTTTCTTCCGCAGTCGCTGTGAATACATCCTTGTACGCTACAAGTCGGCATCCATGCCGACAAGACTGCTCCAGAAAGACACCTAACCACTTTACGCTGAATAAGTGTCTTTTTGACTAACAAAGGACTATGTTGTGAATACTATAGTAGTTAAACCAGTCAGTTTATTGCGCCGCCTAGGGGCGATGTTATATGACACTATGCTGATTGGAGCGACCGTTTTTATTATGGGTGGCATTATTAATACCATTGTTAGTCAACTACTGGGCTTGCCCGAAATTCCCCCGCGCTCTACTTTGGCTAATCTGCTGTTTTTGCTCGAAGTAGGCATGATTTATGGTTTATTAGCTTGGTTTTGGACACATGGTGGTCAAACTTTAGGGATGCGAGCTTGGAAAATTAAAGTAGTCACCTTTGAAAATAACCCACTCAATTGGCAGCAAGCCACTATGCGTTTTATTGTAAGCTTAGCCAGTCTAGCCGCTCTAGGTGCGGGTTTTATGATTGCACTATTTGACCCTGAAAAACTGACTTGGCACGACCGCTATTCACGCACCAAACTGATCTCCGCACCCCGCTAAGAATAATCAGATTCGTTAGTAACTCTAAAACCTATTAAATGGAGTCGCACTGCCTGAAGCCACTGAGCTATGGTATAGTGCGACCATTTCACACTATGCCACTAAAGGATTCTCTGCAATGCAATACTCATTTCAATCGGGCGTTCATCCTGCAACCTTAACTACTGATTGTATTGTACTAGGCGTTTATGCCGATAAGACTTTATCGCAAGCTGCCCAATTAGTTGATGAAGCGAGTGCTGGTGCATTGCAAAATCACCTAGCCATAGGTGACTTCACAGGTGAGAAAAACACTAACAGCATGCTTTACGCCGTTAAGAACGTCACCAGCCCTAGAGTATTGCTAGTAGGATTAGGTGATAAAGCCAAATTTACGGTAGATAGTTTAAACAATGCTACCCGTACCGCTGCTAATGTCTTGAAAAAAGCTAATCTGACTCAAGTAAGTTCTTTCCTCATCCAAGAATTAGCTAGTGAGCACTACGCTTTAGCGGTACGCCACAGTTTGCTTACACTAGGCGATGTGTTTTATACCTTCAATGCCTATAAAAGTAAGCCGGAAACTGCACCTAATCTTAATCAATGGAACTTAGCTCAGACTGAAACTTGGGAGGGCGAGTTAGCTTTACAACAAGGGTTAGCCATTCAACGCGGTAATTACTTAGCACGCGATTTAGGCAACGCCCCCGGCAATGTATGTACACCCACTTATCTCGCGCAAAAAGCACAAGAATTAGCGAATAGTCACTCCACTGTGCAACTAACCGTCCTTGAAGAAAGTGATATGGAAGACCTTGGTATGGGTTCATTTATGTCAGTCTCTAAAGGTAGTGACCAACCCGGCAAAATGATTGTTTTGCACTATCAAGGGGCTAGCGCTGAAGCTGCGCCTGTGGTCTTAGTCGGTAAAGGTATTACCTTTGATACGGGCGGTATTTCCATAAAGCCAGCACTTGCTATGGATGAAATGAAATACGATATGAGTGGTGCTGCCAGTGTGCTGGGTAGTTTTCAGGCTTGTGTGGAAATGCAGTTGCCTTTAAATGTAGTGATGATTATTGCAGCGGCTGAAAATATGCCTAGTGGTCGTGCTAGTAAACCCGGTGATATTGTGACCAGCATGTCTGGCAAAACTATTGAAATTCTCAATACCGATGCAGAAGGACGTTTGGTGTTGTGTGATGCCTTGACCTATGCTGAGCGTTTTAAGCCCGCTGCTGTGGTAGATGTGGCGACTTTAACTGGCGCTTGTATTACCGCTCTGGGTCATCATACCAGTGGCTTATTGAGTAATAATGATGCCCTGGCCGCTGAGTTATGGAGTGCGGGTCAACAAGCTGATGATGAAGTCTGGCGCTTACCGATGAACGATAAGTATCAAGAGCAACTCAAAAGTAATTTTGCCGATATGGCAAATATTGGCGGCCCTGCCGGAGGAACCATCACGGCGGCTTGTTTCTTATCACGCTTCACTGAAAGCTATCCTTGGGCACATCTAGATATTGCAGGGGTGGCATGGAAAAGCGGGGCAGCTAAAGGCTCAACTGGACGCCCTGTGCCCTTACTGACTCAATGGCTCTTAAACCGTGTTGCAGCTGCTTAATAGTTACCTAATATTTATATGACTAGCATTCGCTTTTACGTGCTTAAGTCCAATCAATTACAAGCAAGACTATTGCTTGCTTGTAAATTGATTGAAAAGGCCTATAGCCAACAATTAAAAACCTATGTGCATACTCAACATGCGGCTATGAGTATGCAATTGGATGAGCTGCTATGGACTTATAATGATTTCAGCTTTATTCCACACGAACTAGCGCCTAGCCCTAAAAAAGATAGCCCCGTTCTCATTGGGCATGATTATGAACCAGTTGAAAATTGCGACTATTTAATTAATCTGTCTGGTGATATGCCCGCTTTTTTTGCTCGATTTGAGCGCTTTGCTGAAATTTTAGATCAGGACGAAACTATTTTGCACGCTGGTCGCAAACGTTACCAATTTTATCGCGATCGTGGCTATACTCTAGACTATCATACGCTCGGTTAGTACCACACCCCAATACTAACCCAGTGTCTGGCAACATTGCTTAACCTATTTATAAAGCGATAAGAAACATAATGCCTAAACATGATCGTTTTGATACTACCATTCGCATTCCGGTGGTCACTGACTTGGTAGCTCCGGGGGATGCAGAGACTATACGTAAAGCGCGTGAGCGCAACCCCCGTGCACTGGGAGCGGCTTATGAGCATACTTTAAAAATCCGTATGGCGGACATTCAATCAGCCACCGGTCAAGATGAATATGGAAAATTGGGTCGCGCACACGCTATCCGCTCCGAAAGTAATAAACGTCTAGCCCATCCTAATGTAGACGCTGATACTAAAGCGAACGCGGATGATTTCGCTGACTATGCGCCACCCAATAAAGTGGCACACGAATAAATCACAGACTTTATTTAAAAATAATACCTAATATCTCACGCTCAGATTTATGGGCTGCTTCTGCCACTTGTTGTATCGTTTGGTTAGGGTCGGTGACTGCAATCCCTGCTGCTTGTAAACGTTGTGTAACAGCTTCTAGAGGTTGTTGCTGTACCGCTGCTATAGCACTGATAGGCGCTCGCTGTAGCGCATCTAATGCCTTCACTTGGGGTGGCTTGCCACCAGTATCTAAACCTAGGGGCAGTAAAGAGGCTACTGTTAATACACTGAATAAGCCTATCACTCCTAGAGGTACTACTTGAGTAAAATAATTTTTAAAAGCCCGCCAATTGACGCTTAAATGCAACGCTACTCCCAACACCATAAACCAACTCAACCACTCATGAGCCGGTTTAGCTAAACCTAGATTCCAGTGAAAAAATAATACTATGCCTGTTACAGTAGAAATAACAAAAGAACCAATAGTGAGCGGTGTAGCCCACGAACGTAAATAACTCATTGACTAAGACTCATTGAATAGAACATGAGCTGAATACTAACCACTAATCAGGTAAATTGTGCGTCAAAAATATGCAAATATTAAGATTACTAAGGTGCTTGAATACATGACTCAAGTACACTAAATAACCATGAATAAAGCTTGCCCCTATTAGAATTAGACTCTCGTTTCAAAGTGATAGGTTGTGCTAGGTTATGGCGGCTCGTAGCGCACTAAAAGGGTGATAAAATGAGGTACTTAATACTTGCTTGTTTAACCCGTTTAGGGCTACAGTTCAGGCAGTGTTCCGACTAATCAGTGTAATAATATGGTCTTACAACTCAAAAATAATCACCATAAATTATGCTAATATTAACTAAATAAAGCTGTTGAATTATGCAAGTACTCACATTTAGTGAGGCTCGTCATCTTGTAGCTCGCACTGGGCTAGGTGCTGAGTGGGAGACAATACAAAAACTGGTGGGTAAACAAAGGTCAGTAGCAGTCGATTTAATATTAAATCAGCCTGTTAGCTTGCCAAAAGCTCCTCCAGCTTTGTCACCTTGGAACAAGTTAGAGCCTTTAAGACAAGTCAACGCGCAAGGTCGCAAACAAGCTTGGATGATTGCCCAGCGCGAGGGTAAGTTATTACAGAGCTGGTGGATTAATCATCTAATCTATACCAGATCGCCTTTCATTGAACGGATGACTTTGTTTTGGCATGGGTTATTTACCTCATCTATTCAAAAAACTTTACAACCCAGTTTTCTGCATAAACAAAATCTATTATTACGTACTCATGCACTAGGCAATTTCAGGCAATTACTTCATTCAATTGCCAAAGACCCTGCGATGTTAGTCTATCTTGATGGACATCAAAATATGCAGTCGAGTCCTAATGAAAACTTTGCACGGGAATTATTAGAGCTATTTACTTTAGGTCGTGGGCATTATCGTGAAGCAGACGTTAAAGCCGCTACTAAAGCATTTACTGGTTGGACACTCGACCCACACAGTGGTTCCTTTACTAAACGTCGTGATCAACACAATACTAATCGTATTACTTTTCTAGGTCGCAGTGGGCAATTTGATGGCGAAGATATTTTAGATATTTTGCTGCAACAGCCGCGTACTGCTGAATCTATTGTTATACAGTTATGGCGTGAATTCATTAATCCAGATCGTTTAGATACTGGCAGTATTCGTCAATTGGCTCAGGTATTTAGACAAAGCAATTATGATATTAAAACCCTTATGCGAGCTTTACTGAATCATGAAGCTTTTTGGGCTAAGCATAATCGTGGCACTATTATTAAATCACCTATTGAGATTTTAGTGGGCACTATACGAATGATTCCCTATCCGCCCGAAACTATTACTGAAATGGTTAATTTATGCAGACTATTAGGGCAAGAATTATTTGATCCTCCTAATGTAAAAGGTTGGGCAGGGAATCAGCATTGGATTAACAGTCAAACCTTATTAGTACGCACTTCTTACTTAACTAAATTATCGCGGGGTAATTTAAATAGACGAGTTAATACCGGATTAAATCTACCCAAAACCAGTAATGAACAAATACAAGAGTGGATGCTTGCCATACCGGCGGTAAATCCATTACCGGAGATACCGGGGGATAGACGTTTAGTGCGTGGGTTATTATTAGACCCCGCTTTTCAATTAGTCTAGTAATATTAATGAATCATTATCGAATTACTTTACCTAATTCGACAGTGTGTAGCGCGAGTAACGAAGCCTTATGAAACGGCGTGATTTTTTAAAAGTAGCAGCAACTTTACCTACTTTTAGTATCCTACCTATTACCAGCGAAGCCGCACGAACTAATACTAGCCCAGATAGGATTGTAGTATTTGTTAAATTAGCAGGTGGTAATGATGGATTGAATATGGTAGTACCCTATCAAGATCCTCAATATTACAAACTACGTCCTACCGTTGCAGTACCCAGACATTTAGCCTTACCTTTAGAACAAAACATGGCACTCAATCCGTATATGAAGGCGCTAATGCCTTTATGGAAAGCGGGTGAAATTGCTTGGCTACAGGGTATAGGCTATCAGAATACTGATCTATCTCATTTCCGTTCTTTAGACATTTGGGAAACAGCCAGCTCAGTTAATGAGTATAAAACAGAGGGTTGGCTTAATGATGTATTGCCTCGTTTTAAGCCGGGCTTGCATGGTATTGTTTTGGATGAAGAAGCAGGTCCATTTTGTGGTAAAGATTGTAATGCAATTGCTATGCAAAGCCCTGAGGTATTCTTAAGTCAGGTCAGTTTAGTAGATGATATAAGACCTAATACCTATAATCCTGCGCTTAAACATATTACCCAAGTACAACATCAATTATATGCAGCAGGTAATCAATTACGTACTAAAATGTCTCGTCCACAAGGGTTAAATGTACCTTTTTCTACTAGCGTATTTGGTAGACGTTTAGAATCAGTAGCCAAAATGATTGTTAATGGTATTGATGCCGCTGCTTATAAAGTTGAGTTAGACGGTTTCGATACTCATGTGAATCAAGTGGATGTGCAAAGTAATTTGCTACAGCATTTAGCCGTAGGTTTAGCCTCGTTTGCCAATGCTATGAAAAGAGCCGGTAAATGGGATAATGTTATCGTAGTTACTTACTCAGAATTTGGACGCAGAGTACAAGAAAATCATGGACGTGGTACTGATCATGGATCAGGCTCAACTCATATAGTTATGGGAGGGCGTGTAAGAGGTGGTTTGTATGGGGATAATCCACGACTAACTGAATTAGATCATAATATGAATTTACCTAGCCATATGGACTTTCGCAAACTATACGGCACTATTACCCAAAACTGGTGGCGGCAGAATAATCCTTGGGCAGGTCTAGGCGTTCTACCTATTATAAGTTAATCACCAGAAACCATCAGAAGCATGAAAAAGTGTATTAGATCTAATGCACTTTTTTACTCACACCTTTTAGATTGAATCTAGGTTATCGTAAAATAAAAAAGCCCTGAGTATCAATAGATAGTCAGGGCTAGAAATATAGCTTGGCACTGACCTACTCTCACATGGGGAAACCCCACACTACCATCGGCGATACTGCGTTTCACTTCTGAGTTCGGGATGGGATCAGGTGGTTCCACAGCTCTATAGGTACCAAGCAAACTTTAAGGGTATCGATGAAGCATGTGCTTATTTAGGTTGGTCTATTTCACCAACAGGGCTTCATCACCCAATCTAGGAAAGTCATCAAACGTGTGTACTTATCTACTGAGTACCGTAGATGCTACCCGCACCCCAGTACCCTCAATCTCAACCGCGCAAACCGCTACGGGTTATAGAATCAAGCCTCACGGGCAATTAGTATGGGTTAGCTTCATACATTACTGCACTTCCACATCCCACCTATCAACGTCGTCGTCTCCAACGGCCCTTTAGGAGAGTCTAGCTCTCAGAGAGTTCTCATCTTGGGAGGGGCTTCCCGCTTAGATGCTTTCAGCGGTTATCCCGTCCGCACATAGCTACCCAGCAATGCCACTGGCGTGACAACTGGTACACCAGAGGTGCGTCCACTCCGGTCCTCTCGTACTAGGAGCAGCTTCCCTCAAAACTCTAACGCCCACGGCAGATAGGGACCGAACTGTCTCACGACGTTCTGAACCCAGCTCGCGTACCACTTTAAATGGCGAACAGCCATACCCTTGGGACCTGCTTCAGCCCCAGGATGTGATGAGCCGACATCGAGGTGCCAAACACCGCCGTCGATATGGACTCTTGGGCGGTATCAGCCTGTTATCCCCGGAGTACCTTTTATCCGTTGAGCGATGGCCCTTCCATGCAGAGCCACCGGATCACTAAGACCTACTTTCGTACCTGCTCGACGTGTGAGTCTCGCAGTCAAGCGTGCTTATGCCTTTACACTATCCTCTCGATTTCCGACCGAGATTAGCACACCTTCGCGCTCCTCCGTTACTCTTTGGGAGGAGACCGCCCCAGTCAAACTACCCACCATGCACTGTCCTAGATACGGTTATATCTTAGTTAGAACGCCGAACATACCAGGGTGGTATTTCAACGGTGGCTCCACTCGAACTAGCGTCCGAGCTTCTAAGCCTCCCACCTATCCTACACAGGCAGGTTCAGCGTTCAGTGCAAAGCTGTAGTGAAGGTTCACGGGGTCTTTCCGTCTAGCCGCGGGTACACTGCATCTTCACAGCGATTTCAATTTCACTGAGTCTCGGGTGGAGACAGTACAGCCATCGTTACGCCATTCGTGCAGGTCGGAACTTACCCGACAAGGAATTTCGCTACCTTAGGACCGTTATAGTTACGGCCGCCGTTTACCGGGGCTTCGATCAAGAGCTTCGCCTTGCAGCTAACCCCATCAATTAACCTTCCGGCACCGGGCAGGCGTCACACCCTATACGTCCACTTTCGTGTTTGCAGAGTGCTGTGTTTTTGATAAACAGTCGCAGCTGTCTGGTCTCTGCGGCCTCCAGTAGCTATTCACCACCAGAGGCGTACCTTCTCCCGAAGTTACGGTACCATTTTGCCTAGTTCCTTCACCCGAGTTCTCTCAAGCGCCTTGGAATTCTCATCCAGCTCACGTGTGTCCGTTTGCAGTACGGTTCAGTTATACCTGAAGCTTAGAGGCTTTTCTTGGAAGCGGGGCATCGACTACTCATGTCCCGTAGGACACTCGCCATCACGCCTCAGTATTAAGATCCCGGATTTGCCTAAGATCTCTACCTAAACGCTTAGATACACATCCAATAGTGTTCTAGCCTAGCCTTCTCCGTCCCCCCATCGCAGTATAACTAAGTACGGGAATATTAACCCGTTTCCCATCGACTACGCATGTCTGCCTCGCCTTAGGAGCCGACTAACCCTGCGCCGATTAACGTTGCGCAGGAAACCTTGAGCTTTCGGCGGACGGGTTTTTCACCCGTCTTATCGTTACTTATGTCAGCATTCGCACTTCTGATACCTCCAGCAAACCTTCCAGTTCACCTTCACAGGCCTACAGAACGCTCCTCTACCACTTGCCTTACGGCAAATCCCTAGCTTCGGTATATGGCTTAAGCCCCGTTGAATCTTCCGCGCAGGTAACTCGACCAGTGAGCTATTACGCTTTCTTTAAAGGATGGCTGCTTCTAAGCCAACCTCCTGGTTGTCTGGGCCTTTCCCACATCGTTTCCCACTGAGCCATAATTTTGGGACCTTAGCTGAGGGTCTGGGTTGTTTCCCTTTTCACGGCGGACGTTAGCACCCGTCGTGTGTCTCCCATGCTCGCACTTCTCGGTATTCGGAGTTTGCAATGGGTTGGTAAGCCGGTCAGGGCCCCCTAGCCATAACAGTGCTCTACCCCGGAGAGTGATACATGAGGCTCTACCTAAATAGATTTCGAGGAGAACCAGCTATCTCCGAGCTTGATTAGCCTTTCACTCCGATCCACAACTCATCCCCTGGCTTTTCAACGACAGTGGGTTCGGACCTCCAGTACCTGTTACGGCACCTTCATCCTGGTCATGGATAGATCGCCCGGTTTCGGGTCTACACCCAGCGACTGAACGCCCTGTTCAGACTCGCTTTCGCTACGCCTCCCCTATCGGTTAAGCTTGCCACTGAATGTAAGTCGCTGACCCATTATACAAAAGGTACGCAGTCACCCCGTAGGGCTCCCACTGCTTGTACGTACACGGTTTCAGGGTCTATTTCACTCCGCTCTCCGCGGTTCTTTTCGCCTTTCCCTCACGGTACTGGTTCACTATCGGTCGGTCAGTAGTATTTAGCCTTGGAGGATGGTCCCCCCATCTTCAGACAGGATTTCTCGTGTCCCGCCCTACTTAATATGTCCTCTATGACGTTTCGTGTACGGGGCTATCACCCGCTATGGCCATCCTTTCCAGAATGTTCCACTACCCCATAAAGATTCGGCTGTTCCCCGTTCGCTCGCCACTACTGAGGGAATCTCGGTTGATTTCTGTTCCTACAGGTACTTAGATGTTTCAGTTCCCTGCGTTCGCTTCCTGTTCAGGATACTCTACATGTAGAGTGGGTTTCCCCATTCGGACATCCATGGATCAATGCTCGTTTGCAAGCTCCCCATGGCTTTTCGCATGCTACAACGTCCTTCGTCGCCTCTGACCGCCTAGGCATCCACCGTGTACGCTTAGTCGCTTGATTCTATAACCCTTAACGGTCTATTGTTCCTTTTGCTGTTGCATGATACTGTATCAGTGTCTAGAGTCGGGTTAAAAAGGATTATTGCTAAGGCTTTTTAATCACTTCCTTCATGTCGTAAGGTTGCCCTATCTTCATGATGGATACTGTCAGTAGGCTTCATGCCGCACAATAGCCAGGTTATAGTACAACTATAACTTGAACGATTTTGCTTGAGATTGTTTTGTTCTTAAGTGCGTTACCACTTAAGCTTAGTTTACTCTCGCTTGATGCTTTCCTATTTTGTTAAAGAACTCAGCTATAATCTTTTTATAGCTGATTTGGCTAATGCCATATAATAACACTCAACCCCTGTTCAGTCTCACTGAAGGTGTCGAATGCTCTTATATCGCATTAGTCGCTTAAGTACCTAGACCTGACCGTCGTCAACGCTAAGATGGTGGAGCTAGACGGGATCGAACCGACGACCTCCTGCGTGCAAAGCAGGCGCTCTCCCAGCTGAGCTATAGCCCCTTTTAACCGAGTGGTGGGTCTGACAAGACTTGAACTTGTGACCCCACGCTTATCAAGCGTGTGCTCTAACCAACTGAGCTACAGACCCTCGCGTCCCAGTTAGGCTCGGGTACTTTCAAATAAACTTGTGGGGGTGCTCGAATCATCCTTGCTCTTAAAGGAGGTGATCCAGCCGCAGGTTCCCCTACGGCTACCTTGTTACGACTTCACCCCAGTCATCACTACACCGTGGCAAGCGCCCTCCTTTCGGTTAAGCTACCTGCTTCTGGTGCAACAAACTCCCATGGTGTGACGGGCGGTGTGTACAAAGTCTGGAACGTATTCACCGCGACGTTCTGATTCGCGATTACTAGCGATTCCGACTTCATGGAGTCGAGTTGCAGACTCCAATCCGGACTACGACCGGCTTTCTGGGATTTGCTCCACCTCGCGGTCTCGCGTCCCTCTGTACCGGCCATTGTAGCACGTGTGTAGCCCAGCCCGTAAGGGCCATGATGACTTGACGTCATCCCCACCTTCCTCCGGTTTGTCACCGGCAGTCTCCCTAGAGTTCCCACCATGACGTGCTGGCAACTAGGGACAGGGGTTGCGCTCGTTGCGGGACTTAACCCAACATCTCACGACACGAGCTGACGACAGCCATGCAGCACCTGTGTACAGGTTCCTTGCGGCACTCCCCAATCTCTCAGGGATTCCTGCCATGTCAAGGGCTGGTAAGGTTCTTCGCGTTGCATCGAATTAAACCACATGCTCCACCGCTTGTGCGGGCCTCTCCCACATTCTAGTCTACCAGTATCAGATGACCTGCCTAGGTTGGTCTCAGGGATTTCACATCTGACTTAATAAACCACCTACGTGCGCTTTACGCCCAGTAATTCCGATTAACGCTTGCACCCTCCGTATTACCGCGGCTGCTGGCACGGAGTTAGCCGGTGCTTCTTCTCTAGGTACCGTCATCTTCGTCCCTAGCGAAAGTGCTTTACAACCCGCAAGGCTTTCTTCACACACGCGGTATTGCTGGATCAGGCTTGCGCCCATTGTCCAATATTCCCGACTGCTGCCTCCCGTAGGAGTCCGGACCGTGTCTCAGTTCCGATGTGGCTGATCATCCTCTCAGACCAGCTATGGATCGTCGCCTTGGTGAGCCTTTACCTCACCAACTAGCTAATCCAACGCAGGCTCATCCAATAGTGGTAAAGCCTTTCCTCCGTAGAGCGTATGCGGTATTAATCTGGATTTCTCCAGGCTATCCCCCGCTACTGGGTAGATTCCCACGTGTTACTCACCCGTGCGCCACTCTAAATTACGAAGGGCTTACCGTTCGACTTGCATGTCTTAAGCATACCGCCAGCGTTCAATCTGAGCCAGGATCAAACTCTTCAGTTTAATCTTGTGCTGATTCATCCAGTCACTGACAACGTTAAACGCCTTCAATAACCGCTAACCAGCGTGTTTCTTTGCTCAGAATATATAATAGTGAATTACTTTCTTGACGAAAGTGAATACTTGATACATTCTGTTACTACAGATGATTCAAGCACCCACACAAGTTTATTTGATTGCTTTTTAAATAACGCGTTAAGGTCTTGCTTAACGAGAGGTGCGCATTCTAGTTCGTGCTTCGTAGTCTGTCAAGCGCTTTTTGCTATAACCTACTACTTGTTTTTCACTTACCTGATTCGCACCGGAATCTTTTATTTCCTAAACAAACTCAGCTACTGGTCACTACTAACTACTTGATTTCGCTTTCGTTTTTCAGTCCGCCGCGTCGTTCGGAGATGCGCATTATATACATCTCCTCCTCTCCGTCAACTACTTTTTTTATGAATTTTTAAATTATTTTACGGTGATACGAGCAAACTTACGCTTGCCTACTTGGAACACACCCGCAAAACCTTTAGTAATCAATAGGTTTTTATCCTCTACACGCTCACTATCAATTTTCACTGCATCCTGCTCAATCATACGTAACGCATCTGACGTACTACTACATAGACCTGCTTGCTTTAGTAAAGACGCAATTTTAATACCTTCACCGTCTATACTGAGTTCAATTGCCTGCAAATCATCGGGTAAAGCACCCTTTTGGAAACGTGCAATAAAACTCTCGCGGGCAGCCACCGCCGCTGCTTGATTATGGAATCGAGCAATTAATTCTTCTGCTAACAAGAACTTCACATCGCGCGGATTTTTACCTGCTGCAACCTCGTCTTTGAGCTGTTTAATCTCAGCCAATTTACGAAAACTGAGCAAGTCAAAGTAACGCCACATCAACTCATCCGAGATAGACATGATCTTACCAAACATATCGTCCGGTTTATCCGTAATACCGATATAGTTACCTAGAGACTTAGACATCTTATTCACACCATCTAAGCCTTCTAGTAAAGGTACAGTCATCACAACTTGTGATTCTTGTCCGTATTGCTTTTGTAATTCACGCCCTACTAACAAGTTGAACTTCTGATCAGTGCCCCCTAACTCTACATCCGCTCTCAAAGCCACTGAATCGTAACCTTGCGCTAAAGGGTATAAGAACTCATGAATAGCAATCGGCTGGTTAGATTTATAACGCTTATTGAAATCATCACGCTCTAGCATACGAGCAACGGTATGTTTAGCCGCTAATTGAATTAATCCAGCCGAACCTAGTTCAGTCATCCAAGTCGAGTTAAAAGCAATCTCAGTACGTTCTGGATCGAGGATTTTAAACACTTGCTCTTTATAGGTTTCGGCATTTTGTAGGACTTGTTCACGCGTGAGCGGCGGACGAGTGGCTGATTTCCCAGTGGGATCACCAATCATGCCTGTAAAGTCACCAATCAAGAAAACCACCTGATGACCAAACTCTTGAAACTGACGCAGTTTATTAATCAGTACCGTATGTCCAAAATGCAAATCAGGTGCAGTAGGATCAAATCCTGCTTTCACACGCAATGGCTGGTTCTTTTTAAGTTTCTCGATAAGTTCTGTTTTGACTAGAACTTCCTCAGTGCCACGCTCTAATTCTTGCAGTTGATCGACAATATGCTCCATATACCTATCTCATGATTTGACAACAAAATACTTTTAGCCTAAAAAGGCAGGGCTTAGCTTAGCATGAAACGTCATCCGTGTTACTTTTTTGCTAGGATAGGATTTTATAATTGATCAGTGATTAACCCCATCGCAATTGGGTTTAAGGACTTACCCTTAACTAAAGTACTTGCTGTTAATCTTAACTTTAGCCATCAAACTGATGTATTACATGGAGTATCCACTTTGCTGAATTCAGGACAAAGGCGACCCTCCTCTAATAAGAATAAAAAATGGAGCCAAGCTATGGAGCGTTATAATCTCCCTAGCGGGGGTATTGAAGTTATTATTACTCATGATCACAAAATTACGACCCGCACACCCTATCTTGCTCCCATTGATAAAGCGCTAACGACTCATAAAATTGCGCAAACTTTAAATGCCTCCCACGTCTATCATCCTTTCCGCTACTTTATTACACGTACTCTAATGGCTGCATTAGTCTTAGCAGCTTTAGGCAATGTCCCTGTTTATTCTAGGCTCTCTGTCGATAGTTCTGGCACTTTAGATGAGCATATCAACTCGGCTTTACAAATAGAGCAAGAGTTGGCTAATTTGGACCTGATAGATAGTAATGCCGAGGCAGAAACCGAACGTTTGCTAGAGTTGGAATTAGAAAGCTATCAGTATAATCCTTTTAACTCTAATGGAGAGGTTGTTATGCCTTCTCCTAAAGACAGTCCTACTGAACCAACCACTACCCCTCTGGCGAACACTACTGAAACCCTCAATATTCCTCCTATACCGCAACCTAGAGCAGCGGAGTATGGGCGTTGGGAGCATAAGGTTTTAACAGACAATCAAACCTTAGCAGCCTTTCTTAAGGCACAAAAGCTGGATCAGATAGTTACTAAAGTCGCTGAAAACCCAACTATTAGTGCTAATTTAAAAGAGCTAAAAGCCGGACGTAGAGTATTCTTACGTACTAAAGGTGAGGAGCTAAACCAACTCATCTATGCACAAGATGAGAATAAAGCCTTTGTCATAACGCGCTTTGGTTCGCAATACCAAGGAGAATGGGACACTACCTATTACACGGCTCGGCAAACTGAACTCGGTTTTCAGATTGATACGTCTTTGTCTAAGTCTGCCCATGACGTAGGCATTCCTAGCACCATCACGAAACAACTGATTCAAGCCTTTAAAAATGAGATCAATTTTCGCAATTTTAAACAAGGCGACCGCATTGCTGTCATTTTTGAAGACTTTCGTTATAAGGACAAAAGTATTTATAGCGAAGACCTGCTAGCGGCTGAAATTCAGCATGATAATAAAACTCTGCGTCGTGTGCGTTTTAGCTTAGCGGAGGGTAAAGCTCATTACCTAGACCCTAATAGTGGCGTTGAAGTCTTACAACGTACTGCTTTTAATCGACGCCCTATTCAAGGGGGACGAATGAGTTCAGGGTTTGGCTTTCGCTCCCATCCGGTGCTAGGTCAGTGGCGGCTACATAAAGGCACTGATTTTGCAGCACCGAGCGGCACACCGATTTATGCCACCGGTGATGGTACTGTTAAATTTATTGGACGCCAAAAAGGCTACGGTAAGGTTATTGAGCTAGCGCACGAGGGTAATATCACCACTTTATACGGTCATATGTCTGCTTTCAAACAAGGGCTTGAAGCAGGTAGTACGGTACAGCGTGGTCAGGTGATTGGTTATGTCGGTTCTACAGGACGTTCAACGGGTAATCATGTACACTATGAATTCCGTCAAAATAACGAAGCTTTAAATCCTATGACGGTTGCATTACCAAAAGCAGGGTTATTAACACCTGAAGAACGCTTGGCCTTTAATCGCTCGGCAACACGTTTTGTTAAACGCTTAGCACAACTTCAACTCGCTAATGATCCTGCCATCAATAACATAAAGTTAACACAGCAGGCAAATTAATGGGTGAGTCAACACCTTCTTATTATATCGGGCTAATGTCTGGCACTAGCTTAGATGGTATTGATACCGTTTTAGCTAGTTTTGAACACCAAAGTGTGCAACTACAACACGCACTCTGCTATCCACTAGACAGTGATTTACGTCAACACATTAATCAGATGCTATCCCCCGAATGGCACGGTAGCCTAGTTGACTATGGTCATCTTGACCAATTATTAGGTATTCAGTTTGCGCAAGCAGTCAATGCACTACTAGAACAGGCTCAACTAGAGCCTAAGCAAATAAAAGCTATTGGCAGTCATGGTCAAACTTTGTGTCATGCACCGAATGCTAGTCTACCTTTTACTTTGCAAGCAGGTGATCCTAATCAAATTAGTGAGCGTACCGGTATTACTACCATAGCTGACT
Source organism: Thiofilum sp. (assembly GCF_016711335.1). Taxonomy (NCBI): domain Bacteria; kingdom Pseudomonadati; phylum Pseudomonadota; class Gammaproteobacteria; order Thiotrichales; family Thiofilaceae; genus Thiofilum; species Thiofilum sp. Next base: position 1,795,685 of record NZ_JADJTF010000001.1, on the reverse strand, counting down.
TTAGGCGGCGTGATATGGCAGCCGGAGGTCAAGGCGCTCCGCTAGTACCGGCGTTTCATCGAGCCGTATTCTTTAGCTCTGAGACTCATCGCACCGTACTAAATATTGGCGGACTCGCTAATCTCACCGTTCTTAACACGGATCGTGATGCGCCGGTGTATGGATTTGATACCGGCCCGGGTAATACCTTAATTGACCAGTGGTGCTTCAAATATACAGGGCAACACTATGATAAAAATGGCGACTGGGCACGTAGCGGTAATATCCACCCCGAAGTCCTAGAAGCTATGCTCAAAGACCCCTATTTCAAATTAGCCCCGCCTAAAAGTACCGGACGCGAGCATTTTAATTTGGGTTGGGTAGCACAAAAATGCAGTCACCGTGAACTAGCCCCCGCTGATGTACAAACCACGCTAACCGAGCTTACTGCTATCACCATTAGCCAAGCTATACAAGCACAGGCACCTCAAACGCAAGAACTGGTTATTTGTGGGGGTGGGGTACACAACCGCTATTTATGGGAACGGATTCAATATCATTGCGACCCTATTAAATTACTCAGTACAGCAGATTTAGGGGCTGATCCCGATTGGGTAGAGGCTCTGGCTTTTGCGTGGTTTGCCAAGCAAACACTCGAAGGCAAACCTAGTAATATGCCCTCAGTTACCGGAGCTAGAGGTGAGCGTATTTTAGGTGCAATTTATCCAGCCTAGTAATATGCGCTTATAAAAAAAGCCCGTCAGTATAGTGCTGTTCGGGCTTTTAAATCTTGAAGTCTATTGACTTAACTTTACAGTAGACCGCGTTCATCTAACCAAACCTTACGAATAGCATCTAAGGTTTTATCGCTTAGTTTTTCAGGCTCATCCTCAAACTCATCTAGCTCTAGAATCAATGCCCGTAATTGCGCATTTTTAATATTGGCTGGATTTAAATCAGGATGTGCTTCGTCTAATTCAATCGCAATATCTTGTTTATCCCGACATTTCAGACCCATCGCTGTTCTCCCTCGTCATAAAAATATTTAAGCTAGCGATAATCTTGTATAATTTTTACTGAGTTGCCGCTGAACCAATGAGAAATTTTAGTCTAGACCCGCCTCATCAATCCATGCCATTTGAATAGCTTCTAAAATTTTTTCATTAGAGCGATCCGGTAAATCATCGAAACCATCTAGTTCAGTGACCCAGCGATGTAAATCAGTAAACCGAATATAGCGCGGGTCGACATCGGAATGGGTATCATATAATTCCTGAGCAATATCGATGGTATCAGTCCATTTTAAACTCATAATCAATCTCTCCTAGTGCTGTTCAGAAACCATATTAATCGTGTACTTAGGTAGCTCAATCACCAAATCCTCATCGGCGACCAGTGCTTGACAACTCAAACGTGAGTCGGGATCTACTCCCCAAGCTTTATCTAAATAATCCTCTTCTAGATCACTCGCTGGCTCCAATGAGTCCCCGCCCTCACGTACATAGACATGACAGGTAGTGCAAGCACATGACTTCTCACAAGCATGTTCAATTTCAATATGATGTTGGAGCGCTGCATCGCAAATGCTAATGCCTGCCTCGACCTCAATCATCGCACCTTCGGGACAAATGACCTCATGGGGTAAAAAGATAAGTTTTGGCATGTGTTAACCTCTAAATTCATCCACTGTATGTCCCGCCATAGCGGCACGAATACTATGATTCATACGGCGCTCAACATAAAAAGCCGCTGTTTGTTCTAACTGCTTAATAGCTGTTTCAATTAGCTGCGGCTCATGGCTTTGCCGCACTAAGGCTAGTTGTTCGCGTGCTGCTCCAATGAGTGCTTGCTCGTCACTACTGAGTAATTCAGAACCATCCTGCTTTAATGCAGAATCAATAGCCTCTAGCACGCGCTCTGCTTCTACTTGTTGCTCGCGTAAGCGTCTAGCCACTAAATCCTCATGTGCATTTGCCATGGAATCTTGCAACATGCTAGCTATTTCATCATCACTTAAACCGTAAGAAGGCTTCACCTCGATACTTGCTTTGACCCCACTGGTTAGCTCTTGAGCACTCACATTTAATAAGCCATCAGCATCGACTTGGAAAGTCACACGAATGCGTGCAGCCCCTGCCACCATAGGCGGAATACCACGTAATACAAAACGTGCTAACGAGCGACAATGTTCAACAGTATCGCGTTCACCTTGTAGCACATGAATCGACATTGAGCTTTGTCCGTCTTTGAAGGTAGTAAACTCTTGGGCACGCGTAACAGGGATAGTGGTATTGCGATTAATAACTCGCTCTACTAAGCCCCCCATAGTCTCTAATCCTAGAGACAGCGGAATCACGTCCAACAGCAACATTTCGGCATCAGGCTTATTACCCGCTAAGACATCAGCTTGCAACGCCGCACCCAATGCCACCACGCGATCAGGGTCTAGTGAGCATAAAGGCTCGGTTTGGAAAAATTCAGCGACTTGTGCACGCACTAACGGTACGCGAGTCGATCCTCCGACCAAGACTACATATTGAATATCATCTTTACTCAATCCCGCGTCACGGACTACCCGCCGACAAGCTTGAATAGTTTTTTGTACTAAGGGCTTAATTAGCTCCTCCAACTGACTACGGGTTATATGCCCTTGCCACGTCCCTAGTTGAACTGATACTGCTAATTCAGCACTTAATTGCTCTTTTACAGTACGCGCCGTGACTAACGCTTCTCGGAGGATTTTGGGATTATCAGATGCACTTAAATGCGCTTGTTGTAGTAGGTATTCGGCAAGTGCATGATCCAAATCATCTCCACCTAAAGCTGAATCGCCTCCTGTAGCTAATACCTCAAATACTCCCTTTTCTAAACGTAAAATGGAAATATCAAAAGTTCCGCCCCCCAGATCATAAACTGCAATGACTCCCTCCGCTTGATGGTCTAAGCCGTAAGCAACCGCCGCTGCGGTCGGCTCATTCAGGAGACGATAAACGTTTAAACCAGCCAAAGTGGCTGCATCACGGGTGGCTTGGCGCTGGGCATCATCAAAATAAGCAGGAACTGTTATTACTACCCCACTTAACTCGTCCCCTAATGCAGCCTCGGCTCGCGCTTTAAGTGCTTTTAATATTTGAGCTGACACTTCTACCGCTGTCACAGCACCAGCACTGGTTTGAATGCGTGGTACTGAACTGTCATTAGTCACCAATTTAAAAGGTAGTTGACCTGCAAGCGTCAATATATCTTGTTGCCCACGCCCCATTAAGCGCTTGACGGAGGCTATAGTATTAAGTGGATCTGTGAGTTGATAGGCTTTAGCCGCATCGCCTACTAAGGGGGAAGCATTGGCTGAATAGTAAACAATAGAAGGCAATAAATGGCTACCCTGTTCATCTGCTAGGGTTACAGCCTCGCCACTACGCACCGTGGCAATGAGTGAATTGGTTGTACCTAAATCAATACCTGCCGCTAATCGACGTTGGTGTGGAGCAGTAGCCATACCCGGCTCTGATATTTGCAGCAGTGCCATATTTGTTCCTTTTGCAATGAGTAGATTTTAAACGTCTAAGCGCTCTTGTTGGCGGCGAATTTCTTCTTGTAAACGCTCATAAAAACGTAATTTCAATACGACTTGCTTAGCGACTTCTAACTGTTGCGCATCCCATGCTTGAGCAAACTCATGATAGAGTACCGAATTAGCATTCTGAATCTCGCTGGCTACCTCATCCAAAGCCTCTAAAGGCTCGACACTCTCCAAAGCCTCATCAATAGCTTCACGCCATTGCATTTGCTGCATGAGAAAGCCCTTATCCTGAATAGTATCTAACTCATCGTTTAAGACACTACCCGCTTGCTCTAGTAAATAACGCGCTCGTAAACGAGGATTTTTTAACCCTGTATAGGCTTCATTGATCAACGAAGTAGTTTGCACTGCCAAACGTCTTTCGACATCCGACTGGTTAGCAAAACGATCAGGATGAAATTGGGTTTGTAATGCTCTAAAACGTTGAGTGAGCAACGCTTGGTCTACCTCGAACTGCACAGGTAGACCAAATAATTCAAACCAATGGGTAGCGAGTGAGGGGGAGATCATTAGCATTACACACTAAAACTCTCACCACAACCACAACGCGCTTTTTCATTGGGGTTAGAAAATTTAAACCCTTCGTTTAAACCCTCACGGGTATAATCCAGCTCAGTACCGTCTAAATAGACTAAGCTTTTAGGGTCCAAAACGACTTTAACCCCACGATCTTCAAAAACAGTATCCGTCGCTTCTACTTGATCTACGAACTCCAAGGTATAGGCCATACCTGAACACCCAGTGGTCTTTACTCCAAGGCGTAAACCCATGCCCTTACCACGATTAGCTAGAAACCGTTGCACACGCTCTGCGGCTGCCTCAGTTAAGGTAATCATTAGTGATCCTGCTCTTGTTGTTTGTGTTGATAATCTTCAATCGCGGCCCGAATAGCATCCTCTGCTAACACAGAACAGTGGATTTTTACAGGAGGTAAATCCAATTCCGCAGCAATATCCGTATTTTTAATCGCGCGTGCTTGATCTAAAGTTTTACCTTTGACCCACTCAGTTAGGAGACTACTAGAGGCAATAGCCGAACCACAACCATAGGTTTTAAACTTAGCATCTTCAATAACGCCTTGTTCATTGACCTTAATCTGTAATTTCATCACATCGCCGCAAGCAGGAGCACCTACCATTCCTGTGCCCACACTTCTATCACCCTTGGCAAAACTGCCCACATTACGGGGGTTTTCATAGTGATCAATTACTTTTTCGCTGTAAGCCATTTTAATTTCTCCTCAATCGGACACTCATATCCTCGCTAGGACTTAATGAGCTACCCATTCAACCTTACTTAAATCAATACCTTCTTGATGCATTTCCCACAAGGGTGACAACTCACGGAGTTTATCCACTGCTTTTTCAATACTGACTATCGCCTCATCAATATCGTGTGCGGTCGTAAAACGTCCTATCGAGATTCTCAATGAGCTATGTGATAACTCATCACTACGCCCTAAAGCACGTAGTACATAACTTGGCTCAAGACTAGCACTGGTACAAGCTGAACCTGATGAAACCGCTAGGTTTTTCAAGGACATCATGAGGCTCTCACCTTCAACATAGTTAAAACTAATATTGAGATTACCCGCTACCCGCTGCTCTAAATCACCATTTACATAAACTTCATCAATATGCTTTAAACCGTTATAAAGGCGATTACGCAGATTCAAAATACGCTCATTATCAAAAGCCATTTCTGCTTTGGCAATTCTAAACGCTTCCCCCATCCCAACAATTTGATGAGTAGGCAACGTTCCAGAGCGCATACCCCGCTCATGACCACCGCCGTGCATTTGTGCCTCGATTCGTACCCGTGGTTTGCGACGCACATAAAGCGCACCAATACCTTTGGGTCCATAAATTTTGTGTGCTGAAAAACTCATTAAATCCACAGCGAGCGTTTCCATATCGATAGGTACTTTACCCGCACTTTGGGCAGCATCGACATGAAATACGGTTTTATTAGCACGGCAGAGTTGCCCAATAGCAGCAATATCCTGAATCACGCCGATTTCATTATTGACGTGCATAATAGACACTACGGTCGTATCTGGGCGTAAAGCAGCTTTAAACGCGTCGAAATCTAGTAGGCCATTAGGCAAAGGGTCTAAATAGGTGACTTCAAATCCTTCGCGCTCTAATTGGCGGCAAGTATCTAATACGGCCTTATGTTCGGTCTTAAGCGTAATAATGTGTTTACCACGCCGAATATTGAAATGGGCCGCACCTTTGATAGCTAAGTTATTGGATTCCGTAGCACCACTGGTCCACACAATTTCTTTAGCATCCGCATTAATTAAGGCAGCTACATGAGTACGAGCTTCTTCTACCGCCTCTTCAGCTTGCCAACCAAATGCATGGCTGCGCGAAGCGGGATTACCAAAAATGCCTTGTGGTGTCAGATACTGCATCATTTTTTCGGCGACGCGGGGATCAACAGGTGTTGTAGCAGAGTAATCCAAATAAATGGGGGTGCTTCGTTGGCTCATATTCATACCTAACTGCAATAAATTAACGGGCAGAATCTGCCACTATTTCTAAGCGTTTTACTTGGCGTGCTGCGGTTTGACGCACATCGGCACGTTCAGTCATATCGGCTAGGGTAATGCCCGATAAAAACACTCGAATTTGATTGCTTAAATCAGTCCACAGATCGTGGGTCAGACAACGACGATTGTCTTGGCAATCACCCAAACCGCCGCAACGGGTCGCATCAACGTGCTCATCCACCGCAGCGATAATATCAGCTATAGCAATCTCTTTAGGGTCATTGCAAAGCTGATAACCACCACCCGGGCCACGCATACTGACGACTAGACCCGCCTTACGTAATTTGGCAAATAATTGTTCCAAGTAAGACAGTGAAATATCTTGGCGCTCGGAAATCTCAGCTAGTGATACGGGTTCACCTTTGTGATGCAAGGCTAAATCCAGCATAGCTGTCACGGCATAGCGCCCTTTTGTTGTAAGCTTCATGTTTGGCTCTCCATTCAAGCTGAGGGCATAGTACCAATACCCTACGAAAACAGTCAAGTATTATTAGTTTTCCAAGGTTATTGATTTGGACTCTGAACTCGATCCTTACAATCAATGCGCTCAGCATCTAATTTAGGTAAAGGAGCAACTTCTAAACTACCCCCTAAACGCTTTAATTCAGCACACAGTCCCTCAATACGTTGATCCATTAAATCAATATGATCCAACATACGGTTAATGCTATTAGCAATAGGGTCGGGCATATCTTGAGTTGCGCCATAAGCATCAAATCCCATTTTCTCGGCAATCGCTTCACGGCGTTTTTGATCTTCAGAGCGATTATTCACTTGCCGCCCCGGAATACCGACGATGGTTGCACCCTCTGGTACTTCTTTTACTACTACCGCATTAGAACCAATCCTTGCGCCATCATGTACCTTAAAAGGGCCTAAAACTTTCGCACCTGCACCTATAACCACATTATTACCTAAAGTGGGGTGGCGCTTACCGGGTTGCCAACTTGTCCCCCCTAGGGTTACGCCTTGATAAAGCGTGCAATCATCACCAATCTCAACAGTTTCACCGATCACTACCCCCATACCATGATCGATGAAAAAGCGCTGTCCAATCTTCGCCCCCGGATGAATTTCAATACCTGTTAACAAACGTCCCACATTCGATAACACGCGAGCAAACCATTTTAAGTTGTGTGTCCACAATGCATGACTCATCCGATGAAACATCAAGGCATGCAGCCCCGGATAAGTGGTTAATATCTCAAATACATTGCGTGCGGCAGGATCACGATCAAAGATGCAATACACATCTTCGCGTAGACGTTTAAACATGAATATTTCCTTACTCAATGCCGGAACTGCTTTCTACCTTAGTCAAACGCAACACCCAAATTCCTGACTAGATTTTAAGGTTAAAGACAGTCGTATTAAAATGATATTACCTTTGCGGGATAGCAGCACTGATATTAGTCAGTGCTGCTTAACTACTTGAGTTTAAGTATGTAGAGTAATGTAGTGTTTAATGGCATCCACACTAGCATCCATCACCTCAAAACGTTGAGGCAGAGTTTCTAGGTTTTCCATACCTTTAGGACGCGGCGGGTCTTGATCTAAAGCTTCACGAATCGATTCGGCAAACTTGGCAGGCAAAGCCGTTTCTAACACAATCATCGGCACATCAGCCTCACGCGCTTCTAATGCCACTTTGACCGCATCTGCGGTATGGGTATCAATCATTAGACCATAAGTTTGCCAAACAGAGCGTATGGTGTTTAAACGATTTTGATGTGTACTCACTCCAGATTGGAAGCCAAACTGTTCAGCTACTTGAGTAAATAACGCCGTTGCACTTAAATCAAAAGCGCCACCCTTATCGATTTCACCCCACAGTAGGCGAATTTGCTCGGCATCGCGCCCCATTAGGTCATAAATAAAACGCTCAAAATTCGAGGCTTTAGAAATGTCCATGGAAGGGCTGCTGGTGTGATAGGTATTGGCTGAACCACGCGGACGATAAACACCTGTACGGAAAAACTCATCGAGCACATCATTTTCATTAGTGGCGACCACTAAGTGCTTAATAGGCAAACCCATCATGCGTGCGATATGTCCCGCGCATACATTACCGAAATTCCCCGAAGGCACACAGAAACTAACCTGCTCAGTATTACTTTGCGTGGCTGCGAAATAGCCTTTGAAGTAATACACCACTTGAGCCGCTACCCGCGCCCAATTGATGGAGTTTACTGCACCAATTTGATGAGCTGCTTTAAATGCGTGGTCATTCGATACCGCCTTCACCATATCTTGGCAATCGTCAAATACTCCTCGCACTGCAATATTAAAAATATTTTCATCCTGCAAGGAAAACATTTGTGCCGTTTGAAAAGCGCTCATTTTCTGATGCGGGGAAAGCATAAATACTTTCACCCCTTGTTTGCCACGCATGGCGTATTCAGCAGATGACCCCGTATCACCTGAAGTCGCCCCCAGAATATTAATACCCTGCCCTGCTTTAGCCAGCACATACTCAAACAGATTACCCAAAAGCTGCATCGCCATATCTTTAAAGGCGAGTGTAGGACCATTGGATAAACCGAGAATATGTAGATTCGGTTCTAAAGTACGTAGGGGAGTAATATCTTCCGCATTTTCATCTGGACGCGTATTGCAATACACCTCAGCACGGTAGGTACGATGAATAATATCGCGTAAGTCCCGCGCTGGAATATCAGTCGCAAAACGTGATAAGACAGCAAAGGCAAGATCACGATAATTCATACCGCGCATCGCCGTTAAATCAGTATCGGTGAGTTGCGGATAACTTTCCGGCAAATACAAACCACCATCCGGCGCTAAGCCACCTAATAAAATCTGGCTAAAGGTTTGGGCAGGCGACTGACCACGAGTTGAAATATAATGCATGATCTTAACCTAAGGCTTCCATCCGAATACGCGTGACTTCACCACGAATGCTATCAAGCTTTTCAATCGCTTGAATGGCTTCATTCATATTACCCTCGCGCACTCGATGCGTGAGCATAATAATAGTCACTTGGCTCTCATTAGCTTTAGGTTCTTGCTGTAAGAATGCCTCGATACTAATCTCACGATCCCCTAAAATCTTAGTCACTTCCGCCAAAACGCCGGGGCGATCCTCCGCACGCATGCGTAAGTAGAATGAGGTTTCGACCTCATCAATAGACATAATCGGAGTATCGACTAATTGTCCGGCTTGGAAGGCTAAATGCGGTACACGATAAGTCGGATCAGTCGTCATAGTACGCACTACATCGATAATATCCGCCACTACCGCTGATGCCGTTGGCTCAGACCCAGCACCCGCACCATAGAATAAGGTAGGCCCTACCGCATCGCCTTTGACTAGCACAGCATTCATGACGCCATCGACATTCGCAATTAAACGCCGCTCTGGAATGAGGGTTGGATGTACACGTTGCTCAATACCTTTATCAGTACGACGTGCCACCCCTAAATGCTTAATGCGATAGCCCAGCTTTGCCGCATAAGCCACGTCTTCAGCGGTGATACGTGTAATCCCTTCAATATAAGTCTTATTAAATTGCAGCGGAATACCAAAGGCAATTGAGGATAAAATAGTGAGTTTGTGAGCCGCATCAATCCCGCCCACATCAAAGGTAGGATCGGCTTCAGCATAGCCACGTCGCTGCGCTTCAGCTAATACATCATCAAAGCTCCGCGCATGGTCGCGCATTTCGGTCAGAATAAAGTTACTGGTACCATTAATAATGCCAGATAACCATTCAATACGATTCGCCGCCAAACCTTCACGTAAAGCCTTAATAACCGGAATACCACCCGCTACTGCCGCCTCAAATGCAATCATCACGCCTTTTTCTTGGGCCGCCGCAAAGATTTCATTGCCGTGTAATGCAATCAATGCTTTATTAGCGGTCACAACGTGCTTACCATTGGCAATCGCACGCATGACCATATCACGAGCCACAGTATAGCCACCGATTAACTCAACAATAATGTCAATACTAGGATCTTGTACAACATCCATCACATTATTTGTTAAGCGCACATTGGTTAACCCTAATTCAGCCGCCCGACTGGTATCGAGAGCCGCCGCATAATCAATCACAATACCGCGTCCTGCACGGCGTGCGATTTCTTGTGCATTACGAGTTAAAACAGTAGCAGTACCGCCACCTACAGTGCCCAAACCGAGTAGACCAACCTTAACAGGCTCCATGAATACTTCCTCTCACTCTTTTATCAATTTATCTGCTATCAATTTATCAGCGCGAAACATTTGCTTAATACCGCGTATCGCTTGACGGGTACGATGCTCATTTTCAATCAGGGCGAAGCGTACATGATCATCGCCGTATTCACCAAATCCAATTCCGGGGGCTACTGCTACTTTGGCATCATTTAAGAGCTTCTTAGCAAACTCTAATGAACCCAAATGTTGATACTCCGCTGGAATTTTTGCCCAGACAAACATACCCGCTCTAGGCTTATCAACCATCCAGCCCGCCGCATTTAGGCCATCACATAACACATCGCGGCGATTTTGATACATAGCACGAATCTCAGCCACACAGTCTTGTGGACCATCGAGTGCCGCAATTGCAGCCACTTGAATCGGGGTGAAAGTGCCATAGTCTAGGTAAGATTTAATGCGTTCTAGGGCTTTCACTAAAGTAGGATTACCGCACACAAAACCCACCCTCCAGCCGGGCATATTATAGGTTTTGGATAAGGAATAGGTTTCAACAGCAATCTCCTTAGCACCTTCCACTTGTAAAATAGAGGGGGGCAGATAGCCTTCAAAGCCCAACTCACCATAAGCTATATCGTGCACAACCCACACTTGATGCTCTTTAGCAATCGCCACTACCCGCTCAAAAAAGTCTAAATCGACACATTGCCCCGTAGGATTGCCGGGGAAATTCAGAATCAGCATTTTAGGTTTAGGGTAGGAATTACGAATCGCAGACTCTAACTCAGCAAAAAAGTCTTTACCCTCAACTAAAGGCACATGGCGAATATCTGCATCCGCAATAATACTGCCATAGGGATGAATGGGATAAGCAGGATTAGGGACTAATACGGTATCACCCCGACTTAAAGTCGCGAGCATTAAATGTGCTAGCCCCTCTTTGGAACCAATAGTAGCAATCGCTTCCGTTTCGGGATCAAGATCCACATTAAAACGGCGCTTGTACCACGAACTAATTGCTTTACGTAACTTTGGAATACCACGAGACATAGAATAACGATGCGTGTCACCGTTTTGAGCGCTTTCGACGAGTTTCGCCACAATATGTGCAGGCGTAGGCTGATCAGGATTGCCCATACCAAAATCAATAATATCCTCACCCCGCGCTCGCGCATCGCGTTTTAGGGTATCGGTTATTTTAAATACATAAGTGGGTAAACGATTTATGCGTAAAAACTCATCTTGCACGTTAATCTTCCATCTGTGTGTCTGTTAACCCCAGAATGGGGGCCTGATAAAGGAATAGGTCACATTACAATCGACCTGCTAGACTGTCAATTACGAGTCACTACTCTGAGACTTAAAGCACTCAACGTAGCTATCTTCTAGGAGGTCAGGAGCAAATGAAGTTTAGTGAGGCATTATTAGACAGTACTTATCGTATCACAGGGTATGATGCACAAACGCTCAAGGTCAATGGACAAGTATTTGAGCAGTCTATTTTATTAACTGCTCAATCACTAGAACAGCCTTGGTCAACTAAAACGTTTCGTGATTGGGGTGTCTCGGATATAACACCCTTGCTACAACTCAAGGTAGAAATCCTACTGATAGGTAGCGGATACCGCTATCAACCGCTAGCACCAGAGCTATATCAGCTCCTTGTGGAACATAAACAGGGATTTGAAGTAATGGACACCGCAGCAGCCTGTCGAACATTTAACTTATTATTAATGGAAGCACGGTCAGTAGCTGCTGCTCTATTTATTAATTAGCAATACCCCTAGAGTCCTAATAAACTCTCACTCGATAAGCCTTTGTTTTCTAATATTCTACGTAGACGCTTAAGCGCTTCCATTTGTATTTGACGCACTCGCTCACGAGTAAGGCCCAATGCAGCGCCTACTTGTTCTAGAGTGGCACGTTCATAACCATGCAGACCAAAACGGCGTACAATGACCTCGCGTTGCTTTTGATCCAATTGCACTAACCAACTCTCTACCGACTGAGTAATATCATTTTCCTCCATCGATGCCGTTGGACAGTTGCTTTCTTCTGGCGCAATAAAATCTACCAATGGACTATCACCATCTTTACCCACTGGGGTATCAAGTGAAGTTACGCGCTCATTAAAATCGAGTAACTTGCGCAAACTATCCACTGAGCGTCCTAAAGCTTCTGCCATCTCCACCATGCTAGGCTCACGCCCTAATTGCTGGGTCATTTCACGCAATTTACGCATATAACCATTGAGCTCTTTATTCACATGAATCGGTAGCCGAATGGTGCGGGTTTGATTCATGAGGGCACGCTCAATATTTTGCCGAATCCACCACGTAGCATAGGTCGAAAAACGAAAGCCTCGTTCTGGATCAAATTTCTCTACGGCATGAATCAGCCCTAGATTACCTTCTTCAATCAAATCTGAAAGTACTAGGCCACGCCCCATATAGCGACGCGCAATCTTAACCACTAAGCGTAAATTAGACACAATCATTTTTTGGCGTCCCAGCTCATCACCTTGACGGGCTAGTCGACCATAAAACACCTCTTCCTCTGGGCTTAACAGCGGCGAGGTTTCAATTTCTCGTAAATATAGCTGGGTAGCATCAGGATCCGTGATAGAGCGTTGTAGTGCTGTTTCAACTGCCAACTCATCTTCATCCGTTAACAGTAGATCATCATCTGCTAATAAATCCGTTTCTAATGCAGCATCCTCTTCTAACAGTGGTTCTATCTCTTCAGGAAGATCCGCTGCTACTAGAGTCGGCTCATAACTAGGTTGAGTACCTTCTTCTTTGAACATCATGGCATGAGGCATCGTACAACTCCTTTGTTGTCCTAGGCGCATATGAATGAGACAGCTGGGACTGTTTCATTCGCTTACTCCCCCAATCAATACGTTTTAGTTTTAATGTGCTGTAAAGCTAACACAAATCTTTCCCTCATAAAATAGCTGAACGCCAACTTAACCGTGATATTTTTCACAAAAAATGAATAAATTATATGCTAGCCCTTACTTTACCCGTTTTATTGAATCTGAACTAAAAATGAATAGAAGCTACCATTCGTCAAAAAATCAAATTTTTCAGTCAGTTCTCATGTGAACTACCTCAATAAAAATTTAATGGATGAGTAGATTAGCTGTATTTAATAACACCTATGCACCAACTCAGCGCAATAAAATTTAATGCAAAATATTAAGGAACGACCGTTTTATAACAGCACTCCGACGATCCGCAGCATGGCTAGTATTGTTGTGTGGTAGCCCATTCCCATTAAGCTATCCTTGTGTCGTAACAAGTACCGTTTTTAGCACTAAGAAAGGATGTTTAATCGATGGAGGGTAGTAATTTCACTACTAAGTGTTATTTAACCTCAATAGTTACCGATTAAATTCAATCCATAGCTCTAATTCAGTATAAGCGTCAATTATTAAAACGCTGTTGCAAGCCTTGAATATAGTGCTGACGTTGTGAGGGGTTTAACTGAGGCCAATCCCGTTGAAGTTGGCGCTGTTCGGTCGCAGGCAAGCGTTTAAGCCATTGTCGCCACGCTTTAATCCGCTGCTGCTTATGTGGGGGTAAGGCCTTAAAACGCTTAAGCTGAGTTAACAAGTGCTCACGTTGTTCTGGTGTCAATTGTTGCCAACGTTGATAACGCTCTTGGAACTGGGTACGTTGTTCGGGGGATAAATGCGCCCAACGCTTTAAAAGTGTTTGCTGTGCTTCGGAAAGCTTTTCCCACTGATCTTTAAAGCTACTTAAAACCTGTTGCTCATGAGTGTTGAGTGCATCCCAAGCTTCATTCGCCCAACTAAGATTACTCAACAAACTGCTCCCCAATAAGGCTATGAGAATACTATATTTCATAGTGGAGCCATCCTTTAAATAAGCTATGCTAATCAGTGTGATAGAGCAGGATACTACTCTTTAAGAGCGGTAAAATACTCTATGACCGAATACTACTATAAATGTACTAGATGAGCTATAGGTTAAAAAAATAGCACTCTAATTGGTGTGTGAGGGGTAGATACTGAAAACTAACACTAACTATGTTCCGCAACTAACCACGTATAAAAATCCCATTCGGCTAGAATTTCTAGCTCCTCTTCGCTTGACATGAGTAATTCCAAAGTAGGTAAATCGACTTCGGGTAAAGGGCTAGTCACACTAACAACTGTATGAGAAGCGGGCGGCACTATGACCGGTGATAATGGTATAGCCTGCGTGATAACCCAAAATGCAAGGCCTGCAACCACTGCACCTGAAAACCACCACGCACGCCATGCCTGAGCACGCTGAGCGCAACTGACTAATACCTGCTGACGAATTTGATTCAGACGCGACTGAGTGGTCATATCCAAAGCTTCGGCCGCTCGATCTAGCTCTAATTTTAGGTTATGAGCATACAGCTCACTGGATCGGGTCGTTTTATGTGCAGAAGATGTCATGAATAATCCTCAAGCTTGGCTCGCAAATGGTGGATAGCACGCGAATAATGCGTTTTTACACTTCCTTCAGAACACTGCATAATGTTAGCAGTTTGGGCAATATCATAGCCCTCCCATGCCCGTAACACTAAAGCTTGCTGCTGGCGTAGGGGCAACTGACCAATCACATGCAACAAACGCTCATTTAACTCCTCTACTGCTACTTGACGCTCTGGCTCTAGAAATACCTCTTGTGCTACTTGATCCTCAGGCTCCACAGTATGCGCATCTTCATGATCGCTATGAAAAAACACCCGCCAACGATTCCGAACTTGCTGGCGTCGATGCCAATCATTAATCTTACTTTGTAAAATAGTATGAAACAGTGGTCCCCATTCGGCTTCACTACTATTTAAATAACGTTGCGCTAGCTTCAGCATAGCTTCTTGCACAATATCTAAAGCCTCTTCACTATCTTTAGTAGCTAAGCGAGCAACAATGAAAGCTCTTTTTTCTACACCCTGCAAAAATTGATTTATTTTTGCCATTTTTAATGCCGTATCAGCACACTCTCCTTGTGCTACACCGCATAGCAAACCGACCTGTGACTCAGCAGATTTCATAGCTTCTTGATCCCTTAAGTACCATTACGACCGGGAATCACACCGTATAACGTTTTAAATCCCACTACTGTTGACAATACGCTGCACCCTTTAGCAATTCTGTGAAATAATGCCTACCTAATTATCACGAACACCGTGCCGGAGAATAAGCATGCGTTGGAGAAGCGGACGCCAAAGTTCTAATATTGAAGATAGACGCCAACTAGGAACCGGCGCTAAGGTCGGTGGCATTGGAGTCATTATTATGGCTCTGATTGGTCTACTCATGGGTGCTGATCCTATGCAAATGCTCGGCATGGTCGGTAAAGAATTTCTAGGTGGCGGTACTCAAACTGTAAGCTCTAGGCGCGTTGCAGGCAATGATGAGGAAGCTAAATTTGTCTCCACTATTCTCGCTGATACTGAAGATGTGTGGACGCCGATGTTTAGGCAAATGGGCGGACGCTATACACCTCCAAAACTCGTGTTATTCACTGATCAAATTAACTCAGCCTGTGGTTACTCTACCGCAGCAACGGGGCCTTTTTACTGTCCGGGCGATAACAAAGTTTATATTGACCTAGGCTTTTTTAATGAACTCAAAGCATTAGGTGCTGAAGGTGATTTCGCCCGTGCTTATGTTTTGGGGCATGAAATAGGTCATCATGTACAAAACGAGTTGGGTATATCCCAACAAGTCAGCAGCCTGCAACAGCGTATGGACGAAGCAAACGCCAATCGTCTATCGGTGCTCCTTGAACTACAAGCCGACTGCTATGCAGGCGTATGGGCACATCATGCACAACGTCAACGCAATCTTCTAGAACCGGGCGACCTTGAGGAGGGCTTACAAGCGGCCGCCTCCATTGGCGATGATCGCTTACAACGTATGTCAGGTCGACGTATTAATCCTGATGCTTTTACTC
Organism: Thiofilum sp.; assembly: GCF_016711335.1. Lineage (NCBI taxonomy): Bacteria > Pseudomonadati > Pseudomonadota > Gammaproteobacteria > Thiotrichales > Thiofilaceae > Thiofilum > Thiofilum sp. The sequence continues at coordinate 1,779,453 of NZ_JADJTF010000001.1, read as the reverse complement.
ACGGTACGTCCGCACAACGCGTGCAATGGTTTAAAACGGGCTTTCAATCAGGCAATCTCAAAACCTGTGACACCTTTCAAGCTTTAAAATAACTAGCTGAACGAGGGAGCACTCTAAGCTAGCTACTCCTAAGATAATCAACTACGTGGCAAATAGTTCTTCAATAAAGTAACTGCTTTTTCTAAACGCTCAATACCCGTCGTATAAGCAAAACGGATTTTGGTATTCGCTTCAAACTCACCGAAATCAATGCCGGGGGTAAGCGCAACACCCGTTTGCTCTAATAATTGCAGGCAAAGCTCTTGTGCATCCTGCGTAAAGTGTGAAGCATCTGCGTAAATATAAAAAGCACCCGCAGGTTGGCTATTAATGACAAAACCTAATTCGCGCAAAGCAGGTAGCAAATAATCACGCCGTGCTTTCAATATCTGCTTATTAGCCTCCATAATCGCTCTGGCGTCCGGTGTAAACGCGGCTAAGGCAGCATATTGTGCTGGTGTCGAAGGGCACAAAAACACATTTTGAGCTAAGCGCTCCAATGCTTCCACCGCCCACTCAGGTGCGACAATCCACCCTAAACGCCAGCCCGTCATACCAAAGTATTTAGAAAAACTATTGATAACCCAAACATCCTCACCCAAGGCTAAAGCGCTATGTTCCTCACCCTCATACACCAGTCCCTGATAAATTTCATCCACTAATAAAACCCCATTACGCGCTTTGACCACATTATGAAGTGCCTTCAACTCAGTAGGATTCAACGTAGTACCCGTAGGATTAGAGGGGGTGGCCAGCATCACCATTTTGGTTTTATCCGTCCAATACTGCTCAATATCGGCTACCGTTAATTGATAGTTCGTGGCTGCATAGGCGGGTATACTAATAGGATTAGCTTCAAATAAACGCACAAAATGACGATTGCATGGATAGGCAGGGTCTGGAATTAAGACTTCATCTTGTGGATTTAATAAAACACTGAGTACTAATTGCAAAGCACCCGAAGCCCCTGGTGTGACAATAATACGCTTAGGATCTACTTTTATTCCAAACCGCTCTTGATAATACTGAGCTATGCTTGCACGTAAGGCTGGAATACCACAGGCAGGGGTATAACGAGTTTGCCCGTTTTGTAAGGCTTGCAAGCCTGCCTCGATAATAGGCTGTGGAGTGGGAAAATCAGGCTCACCTACTTCCAAATGAAAAATATCCCGCCCTTGCTCCTGTAATTGCCGCGCTCGCGCTAAAATGGCCATGACATGAAAAGGTTGGATAGCCGCCATACGTGCTGCAATATTCGCCTGATTCAACATACGCTCACTATTTAATGATTAAAATTAAGAGAAAAAGGTATTGTGCTGTGAAATATTTAGCTCAAGGGCTGCTTAGCCTCATTATGCTGGTTAGTTCCTCTACCCTACTAGCTTTCCCTAAAGCTCATCCCGTTCCGGGCGGAATTGCTTTAATTCCTTTAGGCAGTGTACAACAGCCTAAACCTCAAGCCTATTTTCAAAACAACTGGGTGACTGTATTACTCTATCAACAGCAATGGACAGCGATTGTTGGTTTACCTCTTGAACTAGAGCCTTCTATGCAAGTACTTCAAGTGCAAGCAGCTAACCAATGGATCAACTATCCTATTCCAGTTCAAGCTAAAAACTATCGCACCCAACGCTTAAGGATTAAAGATAAAAACAAAGTCACCCCTGACGATGAATCCTCAGCACGTATAGTGCGCGAACTAGAGCTGACTAAGCGTCTAAAGACTACTCTTTCTCATTTTGTACCGGATCTCAATTTTATGCGCCCCGTTAAAGGACGAGATACCGGACGCTTTGGTATGCGCCGCATTATGAATGGTATTCCACGCCAGCCCCATAGTGGTATGGATATAGCAGCCCCTATTGGCACTCCGATTAAGACTCCCCATCGTGGTCGCGTCCTTTATACCGGATCTCTATTTTACACCGGAAATACCGTGATTCTCGATCATGGACAGGGTGTACTGAGCTTATATGCCCATTTAAATCAAATTAATACTCAACTCGGTGACTGGTTAGAACAAGGCGAGATATTGGGTACTGTAGGTAAAACAGGGCGTGCTACAGGACCACACTTACATTGGTCTATTTACCTGAATCAAACCAGTGTCGACCCCAGTTTATTTTTAAATCGTTAAAATATCAGCACCGAATAGCGCTGAGTTGTGACAAATTACCTATGATTCGTCTACAATTCAGCCGCAAAAGCCTGTTAAGATCCAAGTGGAACAACAATATGCAAACCCCAAACTTAAAGCGTAAGGGCATTATTTTAGCTGGTGGCAGTGGAACGCGTTTATATCCACTCACTCAAGCGGTGAGTAAGCAGTTAATGCCTGTTTACGATAAGCCTATGATTTACTACCCGCTTACTATACTAATGCTATCAGGTATTCGAGACATATTGATTATTACCACACCTGAAGATTCTAACCAGTTTGAACGCCTCTTAGGTAATGGCAATCAATGGGGTATTAATATCCATTACGCTATCCAACCCAAACCAGAAGGCCTAGCTCAAGCCTTTATTATTGGGGAGGCATTTGTTGGTAATGATCCAGTAACGCTGATCTTAGGCGACAATATTTATTACGGTGAAGGTTTATCCAAACGCCTTCAAACTTGTGCGACTCAAACCCAAGGAGCAACCGTGTTTGCCTATTACGTTCAAGATCCTGAACGTTATGGAGTAGTTGAGTTTGATGCACAAGGTAAAGCTATTTCAATTGAGGAAAAACCTGCAAAGCCGCGCTCTCGTTATGCCGTTACAGGTTTATATTTTTACGATAATAATGTAGTCGAAATCGCTAAAACTATTAAACCGTCTCCGCGTGGTGAGCTAGAAATTACCGATGTAAACAATCTCTATCTACAACAAAATAATTTATTTGTAGAAATGCTCAAGCGCGGTACTGCATGGCTGGATACCGGGACTCATGCCTCCTTATTAGATGCCAGTAACTATATTCGCGTCATTGAAGACCGTCAGGGTCTAAAAATAGCCTGCCCAGAAGAAGTGGCGTGGCGTATGAAATATATTAATGATGAACAATTATTACGCTTAGCTGACCCTTTAAAGAAAAGTGGTTATGGTCATTATTTAGTAAGGCTATTGGCATGAATATTATTCCAACACCACTTCAAGATGCCGTCATTATTGAGCCAAGAGTCTTTGGTGATGCGCGTGGTTTCTTTATGGAAACATGGAATCAGCAAGCTTTTGCTAATGCGGGTCTAACTCTTAATTTTGTGCAAGATAATCATAGCCGCTCCGCTCAAGGTATTCTGCGCGGCCTCCATTATCAAACCGAACACACTCAGGGTAAATTAGTACGTGTTACTGCTGGCAAAGTATTTGATGTAGCAGTGGATTTACGTCAATCCTCGCCTAGTTTTGGTGAATGGTTTGGCGTGGAATTATCCGAGGAAAATCACCGTATGTTTTGGGTTCCGCCCGGATTTGCACACGGCTTTTATGTAATGAGTGAAAGTGCTGACTTCATTTATAAGTGCACTGATTTTTATGCCCCCCATGCCGAGCACTCAATCCGTTGGGATGACCCTACTTTAAATATCCAATGGCCTATTCCATCAGGTGAAAGCCCCAAGCTATCAGCTAAAGATGCCAATGGGGTTTGGTTTAAGGATGCGGGGCTATTTGCATGAAAATCTTAATTACGGGCGCTAATGGGCAATTAGGTTATGAATTACAACACAGTTGCCCTGCTGAATATGAATTGATTTTGACAGATGTCGATAGCTTAGATATTACCAATCCGCACAGCATTAACACCGTACTGGATCGCTATCAGCCGCAAATTATTATTAATGGCGCTGCCTATACCGCTGTGGATAAAGCTGAAAGCGAGCCTGAACTAGCCGATAACATTAATCATCTAGCCGTTAAATACTTGGCTCAAGCTGCTCAAGAGCGCTCGATTAAACTGATTCAAATTTCTACTGACTTCATTTTTGATGGTAGTCAATCACTCCCCTACTCAGTGGAGGCTAAAGCTAATCCATTAAGTGTGTACGGTGCTACCAAATGGCAAGGCGAGGAAATTCTTAGACAAACACTTGCCGACCATCTGATTATTCGCACCTCTTGGTTGTATTCAGTCCATGGTCATAACTTTGTTAAAACCATGCTTAAGCTAATGGCGACCAAAGACAATTTGAATGTGATCTATGATCAAATTGGCACGCCAACATGGGCAAATACCTTGGCTCATACGATATGGCACTGTATTGCTAAAAGTGCTACAGGTACTTTGCACTGTTCGGATCAAGGGGTAGCCAGTTGGTATGATTTTGCGGTAGCAATTCAGGATGAAGCATTGAATTTAGGTTTATTAGACAAGGCTATTCCCATTCGCCCTATTCGCACTGAAAGCTATCCGACCCCTGCGAAACGTCCGCCTTTTAGTTTAATGGATAAGGCTTTAACGGAAAGTACTTTAGGGATTGCGCTACCCCACTGGCGTACTAGCTTAAAAAATATGTTAATCCAATACCGCACAACACTTGGAATGAATGCTTGATGATGACGACTCAAACCTATCAACCTACCAATTTATTAGTGACTGGCGGTGCTGGTTTTATTGGTACTAACTTTGTTTACTACTGGCTGGATAAATATCCCGAACAAACCGTTACAGTGCTGGATGCTTTAACTTATGCAGGGCGTAAAGAAAATATTGAAGCCTTACAAGATCATCCTCGTTTCCGTTTTGTGCATGGCGATATTCTTGATCAAGCCCTAGTTGAGCAACTACTGAAAGCACATGATATTGATACGATTGTGCATTTTGCCGCTGAATCGCATGTGGATCGCTCGATTTATGGCCCTGATGCGTTTTTAAAGACTAATATTGATGGCACACATAGTCTGCTGAAAGCAGCTAAAAAAGTGTGGTTAGATGAACAAAAGCGTGCTGAACACCGTTTTCATCATGTATCGACTGATGAAGTATACGGCACACTTGCTCCCACTGATCCCGCCTTTACTGAAACGACTCAATACGCCCCTAACTCACCTTATGCGGCTAGTAAAGCAGCCTCTGACCATGTGGTGCGGGCGTATCAACATACTTATGGCTTGAATACCACGACCAGTAATTGCTCGAATAATTACGGCCCGTATCAATATCCTGAAAAGCTGATTCCACTGGCTATTTCACGCCTATTAAAAGGTGAAGCAGTCCCCATTTACGGTGATGGTCAGCAAATTCGCGATTGGTTGTATGTGGAAGATCATAATCGTGGTATTGATCTGATTGTGCATCAAGGTCGTGTCGGTGAGACCTATAATATTGGCGGTAATAATGAGCAGGCCAATCTGTCCTTAGTGCATACTTTATGTGCTTTGATGGATGAGCGTTTTCCTGATTCGCCTAATGTGCCACACAATCAATTAATTACTTATGTGACTGATCGCCCCGGACATGATCGGCGCTATGCGATTAATAATAATAAAATTTGTACTGAATTAGGCTATAGTCCAGTCGAAACCTTCCAAACCGGTTTACGTAAAACACTAAACTGGTATTTGGAACAACAAGGTTTTTGGACGGGTAATGTCGCCTTATTCGGAACTCATAAGGAGCAATAATAATGCAATGCCGGATTTGCGGTAGTGAAGGCGTGCACCGTACCTACACGGTCAAAGAAATGATGATGGGACAATTGGAAGAGCATGAGTACTTTCAATGTAATCAATGTCAGTGTTTACAAATCACGACTATCCCTAGCAATTTGGGCGATCACTATCCTAGCAACTACTACTCCTATGTAGCGCCGAATAGTCAGGGAGGAGCCAAACAATCGCTGATCCGGTTCCGCGATCAATATGCCGCAACAGGTAAAAACGTAGTTGGTAAAGCCTTACAACTCCTTAGCCCCAATGCCAAACTCACTACTTTGCGCCCGCTTAAGTTAACTAAAGACTCACGTATTTTAGATGTGGGTTGTGGTGCAGGTTTGTTACTGCACTCACTACGTGAAGTGGGCTTTAAAAATCTGTTAGGGCTTGATCCATTTAATCAGGATCTAATCCAGTACCCTAACGGCTTGCGCATTGAAAAGCGTGATATTTTCAGCGAAACAGGGCAATGGGACGTGATTATGTTCCATCACTCGTTTGAGCATATGCCTGAGCAACAAGCCACACTAAAAAAAGTATTTGAGCTATTAGCACCCAATGGTACGGCTCTATTACGTGTGCCTACCGTTACCTCTTATGCGTGGCAACACTACGGCGTCAATTGGGTACAGCTCGATGCACCACGCCATTTATTCCTGCATTCTGTTGAAAGCATTAAAGTACTCGCAAAACAATGTGGCTTTAAGCTAGATAACATTGTTTACGATTCTAACGCTTTCCAATTCTGGGGCAGTGAACAATATGAAAAGGGTATTATGCTGCGTGATAACAACTCATGGGCAGAACATCCCGAACAATCCATCTTCAGTGCGGCTCAAATCAAAGAATTTGAAAAACGTGCCCAAGAATTAAATTCTCTTAATCAAGGCGACCAAGCTGCCTTTTATTTACGTAAGCCATCATGACCGCGCCTAAAAAACCAAAATTATTAGCGATTTCCTCTCCGGGGGGGCACTGGATTCAGCTCACGCGTATTTGTGCTGGCTTAGAGCAAAAGTACGAGGTGGTTTATGCTATGCCAGATGCTTTGTTTAAGCCTTCTAAACAACAAAAAATTTACACCATTATTGATGTAAGCGCTGATGATAAGTGGAAGCTGCTTCCTTGTGCTTTTCAGCTCCTTAAAATCATTCTCAAAGAACGTCCTCAAGCCATTATTTCAACGGGCGCTGCTCCGGGTGCGGTAGCGATTATGCTCGGTAAAGCGCTGAGAATCCGGACTATTTGGGTAGATAGTATTGCTAATGTTAAAAAGCTTTCCCGTGCCGGTACTATGGTATTGGGCAAAGCAGATGTGTTCTTAACTCAATGGGAACATTTGAGCAATGGTAAAACTATTCTGTTTAAAGGAGCGGTTTTATGATTTTTGTTGCCGTAGGAACACAATTTGCCTTTGATCGCTTGATTCGTTACGTAGATGAATGGTGTGGTGCTAATTTTCATCAAGGCATTGCTCAAATTGCCGAGGGCGAGTACTTACCTAAATACATTAAGTACGAAAAATTCATGACTACCGATATATTTAATCAACATCTTAATCAGGCTGATTTGATTATCTCACATGCGGGCATGGGTAATATTATTACTGCGGTGGAAGCCCATAAACCGATTATTGTGATGAATCGCCAATATGAATTAGGTGAGCATCGCAATAATCATCAAGCCGATGGTTTGGAGTGGATGGGACAGTTACCGGGGGTATATACCGCCAGTACTCAAGAACAATTATTGGCCCTATTGAATCGCATGCCTGAATTAAAACCTGCTCAAGGTAAAGCAGGGGCGCGACGCCAAGCGCTAACTGATTTTATTGATCAAGCGATTCGGGCATGAAATTAAATCTTAGCCGTGATTCGCTATTAGTTCAAAGTTTGTTATCGACTATTGCCCGTTTTGTAGGCGTTGGACTAAATTTCGCGGTCGCTATTTTGATTGCTCGACTACTACCCAAGCACGAAGCAGGCATGGTGTTTATGCTCATGACACTGGTCACAGGTGTATCACTATTTAGTCGTTTAGGTTTAGAGCAATGGATAGTGCGTGATATTGCGCGTTTACCGGAGCAAAGTGCTCATACGCCTGCTCACTATCTGCACTCGGCTTATCGTCTAACACTCATTAGCTCTATTTTATTTTTACTCGCTTGGATAGTACTCACCCCCTTTTTTAATCAATGGCTATTTGATGGACAAATGAATGTACTGTACTTAATGATTGCAGGTACTGGAATTCTGACTTTCAATTTAGTGATGACCAATTCAGCCTTTTTGAAAGCCATACGTCATACTTCTAGCTCTTTATTAGTGCAAAATACCCTACCCGCTGTCGCTTTGTTGGTTTTGATTGTCATACTGTGGAGCACCTTTGCTCAGCAACAATCTTATGTTCTGATTTACACTGCTTCTTTATTATTAGCGGGGTTAGTCTCTTTTTTCTGGCTCAAACCTTGGCTAAAAACGCTGGTACGGCGTTCTAGTCATACTGTACCTATGGAGCAATTACTGAAGCAATCTTTGCCCCTAGCGCCTGTCTCCATGTCTGCTTTTATGATGTTGTGGGCAGATACTTTTATGACCGGACTACTGCTTACCAATGATCAAGTAGCATTGTTTTCCACCGCAGCACGTTTGTCATTTATTAGCTTATTTTTCTTAGGGGCGCTGGATGCAACCATTTACCCGCGCTTACTTAAAATTCAACGTAACCATCCTCAACAGTTGAAAGCTTTTTTTTGGAAAAGTACTTTCTTAGTGATGGGGCTGTTAAGTACCGTCACACTAGCTTTATGGCTAGCACGCGACTATATGTTATTAGCCTTTGGAGCCGAGTATGTCGCAGCAGGAACCGTATTAGCTCTACTATTATTAGGTCAGATGATTCGTGCGTTTAGTTTGACATTTTCCTTTATGTTTATTATGCAAGAGCAAGTACGATTCTTAAACATGCTCTTGGTCACGGCGTTAATTGTGAATATTATCTGCCACACGGTCTTAATCCCCTTATACGGAATTAATGGGGCAGCGATGGCGACACTGATTGCAAACTTGGTACTGACTGGGGGCGTAGTCATCCTGTTCTTTTATAAACAACTACTCAAAAGCTATGCCTAAATCATGTTAAGAGTACTCGCCATTTTATTTCTAGTCTCGCTGTTTATTCCCGCCGAATTTTATACTATGGTGGGAACCATACGCCTTGAGGCTTATCGGATTATTTTAGGGATTGCTTTACTCTATGCCTTATTTAATTTTAAGGTGATTATCCCGCGTGCTGATATTGTAGATGTATTGCTAATTGCCTTAGTCGCCTTAGCTTTTGCAAGTTTCTGGTATAATCACGGCTTACAAAAAGCCTTGGAATCAACCGGATTATATGCTTTAGAAACCTTAGGTGCTTTCTATTTAGCACGGATGTATGTGATAACACCCGCACGCTTTTTCCAAGTCAATCAAATTTTAATTATAGGCATTACCTTATTAATCGGCTTTACTATTTATGAGGCTTTTAGTCATCATCGTATTCTGCACCAATGGGCTGAGCAAATTACGGGTAAAAGTGCACTAGACTTTAGACTTTATACCGAAGATTATTTACGTGGTCCTATTATGCGGGCAGCTAGTGTATTCATTCATCCATTATTGTTTGGTACATTAGCCGCTTTACTTTTCCCTTTTGCGTTTTTACTAGCTATTAGGACTATTAGACCCGCTTATATTATTAATTTAATATCGCTAATTGTGTCCATGATACTCACTATGTCCTCAGCCCCGCTCTTGTCGGTTATTTTTCATGGTGCTACAGCCATTTTAGTTAAGTTTTGGCATGGTGCTCGGCAGTTTTGGGTAGCCTTATTCTTAGGATTTATAGCCTTTTCTATGCTAATTAATGCCTTTTCTAATCGGGGCTTTTTTGGCATATTAATTTCTTATTTAACCTTTAATCCTAATACTGGTTATTTCCGTATGTTGCAATGGCAATATACACTAGATGATGATATTCCTGACAACCTTATTCTCGGTATTGCGCATCATGATTGGACTCGTCCTTATTGGATGGAGTGGATGGGTAATAGTATTGACAGTTTCTGGTTATTATTAGCGTTACAGCATGGTATTTTTGCTGCATTAGTGTTACTGATTGCTGGTTTCTATGCAGTATTTAATATCTTAAATCAAGTCCATCTGCATGATGACTCTACACGCTGGATGGTAACTGCTTGGGTACTTTCATTTATGTCTTTGATTTTAATAGGTTTTACCGTAGATTACTTTGGTACTTTACAACCTATTATGTTCTTTATGCTAGGCGCTATTAGCTGGGCGCGTTTCTATCGATCATGGAATAGCGACCATCCAACGGAAAATCTGGCAACTCCAGAGATTCGTGCTAATAATAATCTTAAAACCTCTAATAACTTACAGGATTAAGCGATGAGATTGCGGTTCCTGAATCAACGTGCATTTATGTGGCTAGTCCATATTCGTGATAGTCTATTATGGCTGAGAACATGGATGTTTAGAACCTTTTACGGTATGCAAATTGCGCCTGATGTGCGGATTTCATTTAAGGCTAGGATTGATAAAACCAATCCCAAATGCGTCGAAATAGGCGAAAAAACCTATATAGCGTTTGATTCAATTATTTTAGCACATGATTACTCCACTCAACGCCATGGCGGCGCTTTTGCCCAAAAAACCAAAATTGGTAAAAACTGTTTTATTGGCTGTGCCTCAATCATTATGCCTGGTGTGAGTGTAGGTGATCATGTAATTGTAGGGGCTGGCAGCGTGGTCACTAAAGATGTGCCCTCGAATAGTATCGTGGCAGGTAATCCCGCCAAAGTAGTACGCTCCGGTATTAATACGATTGCTTACGGACGGGTAGTACCATGAGTAATATTCCTGAATTAAGTATTATTCTAGTCTCTTATAATACTGCCAAACTAATCATAACGGCGTTACAGTCTGTTTATGATCAAACCCAAAAAACTCATTTTGAAATTATTGTAGTGGATAATGCTTCGCAAGACGACTCACTTAAGGTTATTGCTCAAGCTTTCCCACAAGTCAAATTAATTGACTCTGGTGCTAACTTAGGTTTTGCAGGTGGCGTGCAAATCGGCGTCAAAAACTCACAAGGTAAGTACATCCTACTGCTGAATCCCGATACCAAAATAGTAGACCATGCGATTGATAAACTCATGGCTTTCGCCAAACAACATCCTAGAAATGGTATTTGGAGTGGCGTTACACTGAATAATGATCTGAGCTTAAACTCCCAACATGCTTGGTCTAAGCCTAATATTAGTAATTTATTGTTTAGCGCTACAGGTCTGAGTAAGGCTTTTAGTCATACCTGTTTATTTAATAATGCTAATTATGGTTGTTGGAAGCGCGACTCGATCAAAGAAGTGGATATTGTTTCGGGATGCTTTTTTCTCACCACACGCGAACTGTGGGATGAGATTGGTGGTCTTGATCCGCAGTTCTTTATGTATGCCGAGGAAGCCGATTTTTGTTTAAAAGCCGCTAAATTAGGTTATCGTCCTATTGTTAATCCTGATGCACGCATCATTCATCATGGTGGAGCGAGTCATGCACGCTTCTCTGGCAAAATGATTAAATTGATGAAGGGTAAAATCGAGCTTACCTATCGTCATGTACAAGGCTGGCGTCAGCCTATACATAAAGGCTTACTCTTTTTATATGTTTGGAATAAGTATTTTATACACAAATTATTCAAACCAAACAGTGAGGCAGCACGCGAGTGGCAAACGGTCTATAACCAGCGTAGTGATTGGATGCGAGGGTATCGCTAATGGCTACTCTTATTGTACCTGCACATAACGAGGCAACCGTCATAGAGCGCTGCCTAGATACGCTAGTTAACCAAGCAGGGGTAGAGCGCATTATCGTCGCCTGTAATGGTTGTACCGATAATACAGCCGATATTGTACGCAGGCGCTATCCTCAAGTACTGTGTTTAGATATTGCTATACCTTCCAAGGTGAATGCGTTAAATGAGGCAGAAAAACATATTCTGACTTGGCCTGCCTTTTATATTGACGCCGATACGCGCTTGAGTGAAGGGGCAATCCTACGTATTACTCAGGAAATGGCTAAGGGTCAGTTATTATTAGCTGCTCCAGAGCCGATTATCGATACTTCAAAATCCTCTTGGCTGGTACGCCAATACTATAAAACGTGGTTGAGCCTGCCTTATATTCGTGATGGTTTGGTCGCTACTTGTAGTTATGTGATCTCACAACAGGGACATGAACGCTTTAGTGCTTTTCCATCGGTCATCAATGATGATGGATTTGTCCGTTGTCAGTTTGCACGTCATGAGCGCGGTAATGTACAAGGCGCTAAGATTTATATTGCTGCTCCCCATAATCTAAACTCTCTGATTAAAATTAAATCAAGAGCACGATTAGGCAATATGGAATTAGCCGCCAAAGGTTTGTGTACTCAAACCGAGAATAAGCCCTACTCTCAAATCTTGCGTCAACGTCTATTCAGCAAAGATTTTGTGGCCACTGTGGCTTATATCGGCATTAGCTTAGTGATTCGTACTCGTGCTAAACAACAGTTTAAAAAACTGTCTAGCTATCGGTGGGAAAAAGATGAATCCTCACGTCAAGTGAGTAGCCATTCTTAACCGAATATGATAATTAGCAGGAAAACAACACCATTAAGTGTTTTTTTGAGACACAAGTTGGAAAAATAAGCTATATTAGCCTTATTGATTACGTTATTAGAGAGTGTTACATCACTGGCTCCGATTGCAGTTTTTTATCCAAAACAAACTGTTATTGAGTAGTGCAAATCGTAGCGCTGAGTTTTCAGCAGCAATGGTAGGTGTTGTTTTTATACACCAGCTCGGTGGTAACCTCTTTGTTTTTACAATAAAAACCCTACTATTTATCATAGTTAAGGTTCAAAAGAGACTGGATTAGTAAAGCGATGGTAGATAAAAAAATCAGCTCTGAACTCGTCTATCGCAGCGCAGATACCCTCAGTGTTTTAAGCATTGTGCTTTTAGCTTATTTTTACCCCAAAACCTATGACCTTAATCCTTATTTAGTGGCAGGTTTAGGCGCTGCGTTATTGTTTGGCTTTGTAGGACGATTTACCGAAATTTATGCTTCATGGGGCGGACGCCCGTTTATGCGTGATGAAGGTATGCGTTTAGTAGTGACGTGGTTAGCCACTTTCTTACTGTTAATCTTTATCATTTTCGCTACTAAGAAATCTAATGAGTTTTCACGCCTGATCTTGATTAGCTGGTTGCTTATCACCCCAATTGCACTAATTAGTTCACGCTATTTATTACGTGGCTTACAATCTGCACTCAAAACGCTAGGCCTCAATAACCGCTCTATTGCGATTGCAGGCGTTACACGCCAATCCTTACGTTTCGCGCAAACTGTTGATAGTCACCCTGAAATGGGTTTACAAATTGCGGGCTTTTATACGGTCACCGACCAAGAATCTAGCCATATCCCTAGCCAATACGCCCATATTGGTGATTTAGAGACTATGCTAGAGGCTGCACGCAACGGCACTTGGGATCAAATTTATTTATCGTTACCCGCCGGTTGGTCACCGTTGGACAATGACATTATTAACCGCCTAGCCGATACCATGACACCTATCCGCTTAATACCTGATGAATTTACTAAGACTATTCTGAGCAGTCGTCCGATGGAGATGATGAATACTCCATTAGTACGCCTTTATGATGAACCGCTAACAGGCTTTAGTGCCTTGATTAAGCGTGTAGAAGACATCGTAGTAAGCTTAATAATCTTGGCTCTAATAGCTCCTTTATTAGTTATGATTGCCATAGCAGTCAAAGTTTCATCCCCCGGCCCTATTCTATTTAAACAAAGCCGTCATGGATTGCGCGGTGAAAAATTCCAAGTGTGGAAGTTCCGCAGTATGACAGTCTGTGAAAATGGAGCCAGTATTAAACAAGCCACACGTAATGATGTACGTATTACTAAAGTAGGTGCTTTTTTAAGACGCACTTCTCTAGATGAACTACCTCAGTTTTTTAATGTGCTCCAAGGACATATGTCGATTGTAGGCCCTCGCCCTCATGCAGTAGCTCATAATGAGCAATATAAGCAATTAATACCCGGCTATATGAGTCGTCATGCGATGAAACCCGGCATTACTGGCTGGGCACAAGTCAATGGCTGGCGCGGTGAAACCGACACACTATATAAAATGCAAAAACGGGTTGAATATGATTTGGAATATATCCAACGTTGGAGCTTATGGTTGGATTTAAAAATCATTTTTGCTACTGCCTTTAAAACTTTAAACGATAAGAATGCGTACTAAGCTTTAGTACCCATCCTTAAGTTGAGCAGCCATTTTGAAACTCGAGCAGTTAACCTTCACGCGCTATATTGCCGCCCTGACCGTCGTGTTCTTCCACTTCGGTCGAGAGGCATGGCCTGCTAATGTGGAGTGGATCAATCCCTTAATGACCGCTGGCCCGATTGCGGTATGTTACTTCTTTGTGCTGTCGGGTTTCATTATGGCGATTGCCTATTACTCACCGCGCACTAAACCACCGCTTGATAAAGGACGCTACTGGATAGCTCGCCTTGCACGCATTTATCCCGTTTATCTATTAGCCTTACTGTTTATGATTGCTGATAGTGTACGCAAAGGGCAACTAGATGGGCTTGCCGCTTTATTAAACCTTACTATGCTACAGGCTTGGGTTCCGGGGGGGTATCCATTAAGTTATAACTCGCCCGGCTGGTCATTATCGGTGGAAGCGTTTTTTTACTTGACCTTCCCTTTGTGGTTAATTTGGGCACAAAAACGCCATTTCACTAGCCTAGTAGTGTTCACCCTAGCGTTTTGGATTATTACTCAATTGCTGCAATTTGGCTTACTGAATAATATTCTCAACCCTGTATTGGGTTTGCCCGCCTATGAAGCGCGAGCTTTTATGCAAAGTCATGATCAAACTCCTGCACTCCACGACTTTATTTATTACAATCCGGTGATGCACTTAAGTACTTTCGTTATGGGCTTTGTCGTAGGTGTTTACTTCCGCCGCGGTTATTTTCAGGGGTTTTCAGGTACTACCAATACCACGCTCATGCTACTGAGCGCTGCACTCGCTGCATTATTGATCTTAGTTCAGTCTACCCTAGAACACTCGTTGGGACTTAAACTGGCGTATAATAATGGCCTAATTGCACCCTTATTTATTGCCTTTATCGTTTTTTTAGCGCTCGATAAAAGCCGGGTTAGTCGTTTATTTAGTCTCCCCATACTGGTGCTATTAGGTGAGGCTAGTTATTCACTTTATATTCTGCAACGCCCTGCGTATGGGGTGTATAAACAAATCACTGCTAGCTGGTTACCAGAAGGCAGTCATTTACATTTTTATGTTTTTGTCGTTGTTTTAACACTACTGGCTATTTTGTCTTACCGCTATTTTGAGACTCCAGTACGTCATTGGATTAATCAACGCTACGCTTCATCCGGTAAAACTGGTTAAGCCACAGGTTCCAAATGCAGAATTACTGCTCACGACGAGACAAAATATTACAGGATGCTAATTATTTTTGATTGAACTCGCTATAATCAGCGCCCATGACGAATTGTCTTAATGACACCTTAATAACTTGATATTTTATGCAAAACATAGGAAGTAGCCAGCCCATGCAAGCCAACGGATCAACCTCGCAGCGCAGTGAGCTATTAAAGACACAGGATAACCTCGACCTTAGAGAATTTTGGAAAACGCTGATGCGGCGTAAGGGTCTAGTATTGGGAATATTACTAACTACTATCCTATTAACTCTCTTGTTTACTTTTTTAAGTACGCCAGTCTATCGCGCTACGGCTACTGTCCAGATTGAGCGTGAGGCGGGTGCTAAACTAGCCGAAACAGATGTACTAGGCCCTGGTGATATTCGTGATCCGCGTGGTTATTTTGATACCCAATTAGAGTTAATTAGCAGCCGTTCCTTAATTGCTCAAGTGATTAAAGACCTAAAATTGGATGAGACGGCTATTAGCCCATCTTTATTGGGTCAAGTGAAAGCTTTATTCCGCAATAATACGGATGCTGAAACGAACTTAATTGATAGTCTACTGGATAATATTACGGTAGAGCCGATTCGCAACTCGCGCTTAGTAGATGTGCATGTGGAAACCCCCAATGCTGAATTATCAGCCAAAATCGCTAATGCGCTGGTGGATAATTTTGTCGCCAATAATCAATCTAAGCGTTCACTGTTAACCACTGAAACAACCGAAGCATTGGAAAAGAAAATTGCCGATGCTAAAACCAAACTGCAAGATTCTGAACGCCAACTCAATGAATATAGCCGTAAAAACGGTATTTTAGGGGCTGATGATGGTGTCGAGACTCAAAGCACCACACTGAGCCTAATTGTGACTAAATTATCAGAACAAATTGTTCAGGCTGAGAATGATCGCATTAAAGTTGAAACCGCAGATAAGTCAAGCCGTGGTGAAATAGAAGCTGCACGTAAACGTGTTAACCTCCTACGGGAAGAGCTAAGCGTGCGTCAAGGAGAATTGCTTGAACAACAAAGCAAGATGATTGAGTACAAAACGCTGCAACGTGAAGTACGTAATAATCAGGAAGTATTCCAATCACTGCTCAAACGCATTGAAGACATTGATTTAGCCGGCAGTATGACCGCCAATAATGTGTGGGCTGTGAATAAAGCGGATGTCCCAACTACCCGCTATAAACCCAAACTCAGTACCAATTTAGCCTTTGCTACTTTACTGGGCTTATTGCTCGGTGTCGCTGCGGCCTTTTTGAAAGAATTCATGTACGATGGCATTAAAAACGTGGCTGATTTAGAACAAGCAACAGGTTTACCTATTTTAGCAGCGATTCCAGCGGCTAAACATAATGCTAGTGCGCACAAGATTGCCCGCTTAGTAGTTTCAGATCCTAAATCCTCTATTGCAGAAGCCTTCCGCTCCTTACGAACCACACTGCGTTTTAGTACGGTGGAAAGCCAACAAAGCTCACATGTCATTTATGTGACCAGTGCTTGTGCCAATGAAGGTAAAACAACTACTGCATCTAATCTAGCGCTGGCCTATGCTAATGCCGGAGTTAAAACCCTATTAGTGGATGCTGACCTACGCAACCCATCGTTTGGCGAAGCGTTATCAGCGAATGCTAAAATTGGTCTAGCAGATTATCTACAAGGTAAGGTGGAATCTGATCATCTACTACACAAGGCTCAAGCCGATAATTTGTATATTATGACCGCTGGTGATCCTCCTAAAGATCCAGTTGAGCTGCTCTCTTCTAGACGCCTCAAACAGTTTTTAGATCAAGCCCGTCGTAACTTTGAAGTGATTATTTTAGACGGCCCTCCAGTATTGGGTTTGGCTGACTCTTTACTCTTATCTTCACTCGCCGACAGTACGCTGTTAACCGTCAATAGTCGTGATACTAAAGTGGCGGCCGTACACAATGCGATTAAGCGTTTAAGACAAGCTAACTCTAATTTGGTGGGCATTGTATTAAATAAGGTCGACACCTCAGGGCGCTTAGGCTATGACTACGACTATTATTACTATAAAAATGAAAAAGCTACGGCTTAATTAAGCCTTAAGCTTATTGTTCTAGCCTCTCAAAAGGCGGGTATAATTACTCGCCTTTTTTATTACTAAGTACTTATCGGGTATTTCTGGAGCAGTCTTGGCGGCAGGGATGCCGCCTTGAAGCGTACAAGGATGAATGCACAGCTCCTGCGGAAGGGATACCCGATAACTTTTGAATGACTACTTATCATCAACTGACGATTAGTGGTCTTACTATCTCTTTGCAGTACGACTTGGATATAGTATTAGTTTAGCATTCGCTAATTTACTTAAGAGGGATCTGATTTATGGCTATTGCCTTAGCTTTACACGTGCTAGCCGTGGTTATTTGGGTGGGCGGGATGTTTTTTGCTTACATGGCTTTGCGCCCTATTGCTGCTAGTCAATTAGATGCACCCGTGCGTTTAAGTCTTTGGAGCGGAGTCTTTAGTAAGTTTTTTCCGTGGGTGATAGCTAGTATTGTATTAATTCTTATCAGTGGCTATTGGATGATCTTTGGTCCATATGGAGGAATGAAAAATACGCCAGTATTTGTACATATTATGCAGCTCTTAGGCTTAATCATGATGGCGATTTTTGGACATCTATTTTTTGCCCCTTATAAACGTCTCAAGCAAGCAGTCGCTAGTCAAGATTGGAGCACAGCCGGTACACAACTCAATCAAATTAGAATGATGATTGGGATTAATTTAAGTTTAGGGCTAATTACTACTGTGATTGGAGCAGCAGGTAAGTACTGGATTTAACAGATTAAAGAGCAAGAGTACTTCAAGTTTGAAGTACTCCTAAACGAAGTAAGTAATTAAGTCATTAGACGTTTAAAGCGACTGCACCACGAGCAATGCCCATACTGCCAGAACGTACTACTTCAACAACACGCACTTCATGTAGGGCTTGTAAAAAGCCATCTAATTTTCCACGACTGCCTGTCACCTCTACCGTATAGGACTTTTCACCTACATCGATAATACGCGCACGGAAAATATCAGAGATACGCTTTACTACATCGCATGCGCCATGTTTTTGCACATCGATTTTAACCAACATCATTTCGCGCTCAATATGGGGGTAGTCATTGAGATCCATGACTTTCACCACATCAACGAGTTTATGCAGTTGCTTAATGATCTGCTCTACAATTTCGTCACTGCCTACAGTCACTAAAGTCAAGCGTGATAGGGTCGCATCATCGGTCGGTGCAACGGTCAAAGACTCAATATTATAACCACGCGCTGAGAATAGACCTGCAACCCGCGACAGTGCACCCGCCTCGTTTTCCATCAGAATTGAGATTACATGTCGCATGGCTACACCAATATCATTTCATTATGACCAGCACCGGCTGGAACCATAGGATAAACATTGTTCTCAGCAGAGGTAATGAAATCCATAAAGACCAATCGATCTTTCATCGCCATTGCCTCACGCAGAGCACCCTCAACATCGCTAGGTTTTTCGATACGCATCCCTACGTGACCATAAGCCTCAGCTAATTTCACGAAATCAGGTAGGGCCTCCATATAGGACATGGAATAGCGTTTTTGATAGAAGAACTCTTGCCACTGACGCACCATACCTAAATAGCCATTATTTAAGGTAATGATTTTAATGGGTAAGCGATATTGTAGACAGGTGGCTAATTCTTGAATGCACATCTGAATACTACCATCACCACTAATACAGGCGACTGTAGCATCAGGGTGAGCAATCTGTACGCCCATCGCTGCTGGCAAACCAAAGCCCATCGTGCCTAAGCCGCCAGAGTTAATCCAGCGATTCGGTTTATCAAACTTATAGAATTGCGCCGCCCACATTTGATGCTGCCCTACGTCCGAGGTCACAAATGCATCACCACCCGTCACCTCCCACAGTTTTTCTACTACATACTGCGCAAGGATAGGACTATCCATTTTTTGGTTATAACTGAGGCAATTAGTTTTACGCCATTCGTTGATTTGCTTCCACCAATCCGCAATTTGATCAGGCTTCACACCTTGCTCACGACTGCGCAATTCATCAATTAAATCCACTAGAACGTTTTTGACATCGCCCACAATGGGAATATCCACTTTAACATTCTTAGAAATGGTCGCAGGATCAATATCGACGTGAATAATTTTGGCGTAAGGACAGAATTTTTCGATATTACCAGTCACGCGGTCATCAAAACGCGCCCCGATAGCAACGATTAAATCCGAATCATGCATAGCATGGTTAGCTTCAAACGTACCATGCATACCCAACATACCGACAAACTGCGGATCAGTCGCAGGATAGCCACCTAAGCCCATCAGAGTATTAGTAATCGGGAAACCCGTTAGACGAGTAAACTCGGTCAGCTCATTAGCAGCCCCCGCTAAAATAACGCCGCCTCCGGTATAAAGCATCGGGCGTTTGGATTCGAGAATCAAATCGATAGCACGACGAACTTGGCGTTTATTACCTTTAACGGTCGGATTATAAGAGCGAATGCTAATATCACTAGGATAATTAAACTCACCCTTCATCTGGGTAATATCTTTAGGAATATCTACTAATACGGGTCCCGGACGTCCCGTGCTGGCGATATAAAACGCCTTTTTAATCGTAGGCGCTAAATCTTCAATTCGGGTTACTAGGAAATTATGCTTCACACAAGGGCGGGTAATACCCACGATGTCGACTTCTTGGAAGGCATCATTCCCAATCAGAGCGCGAGGAACCTGTCCTGTAAAGACCACCAGTGGCACGGAATCCATATAAGCATCCGCAATACCAGTGACTGCATTAGTCGCCCCCGGACCAGAGGTAACTAGCACCACGCCCGGCTTATTGGTCGATTTAGCATAACCCTCGGCTGCGTGTACAGCCCCTTGCTCGTGTCGGGCTAGAATATGATTGATTTCGTTTTGCGCTTTATATAAGGCATCGTAAATGTACAATACGGCTCCACCTGGGTAACCGAAAACGGTATCAACACCTTCTGCCTTTAGACACTCTACGAATATCTCGGCACCGGTCAGTTCCACTCTTCTCTCCTGATTAGGATTGATCAAACAAAGCATAATAGTAAATAGTCAGCTACTTAGCACCGTAAAGGTGATTGCCTAAACTACCTGCACTATTAAGAAAAGACTCGAATCATAATACGAATCAAGGGGAAATTCATCACCCAGAAAGGGAAATTGCGGCAACGCACAAGTCATATATGAGTATCAAAAACAAAAAACCCCTACAAAGTTAAACTCTGTAAGGGTTTTTTGAGATATTTTTGGTGGCTACGGTTGCAACCGAATAACCCGCATAAGTATTTGAATAATAACATAACTCACCCTAGCCTATTTTCATAAAGCAATCTAAAAAGCAATGCTTAGCATCAAGTACCCCACCTAGTGAGGTGCTTTTTCCGTCAAGGCTATAGTACTGGTTTTCGACCTCTTACCCTATTAGATCACTTAGAGGCGGTTGCTACTGCTACAGTTGCTACACTTGCTACACTTTGAAACCGATCTTAGCTAAGTCATTGATTAGTATCGTTATCGTATATAGAGCGTGAATCACACTTAGAGGCGGTTGCTACTGCTACAGTTGCTACACTTGCTACACCTTGAAACCGATCTTAGCTAAGTCATTGATTAGTATCGTTATCGTATATAGAGCGTGAATCACACTTAGAGGCGGTTGCTACTGCTACAGTTGCTACACTTTGCTACGCTTGACTCAATAGGCATAAAAAAGCCTAGACGATGCTAGGCTTTCATAAACTAATTTTTAAATTGAATTGATTAAACTAAGAGAATGGGATTCACCTCGATAATGGTCTTGCGTTCCTCTTGACTGATTTTAACCCGATTATGGGTCTCTAACTCAGTCAGTGCTTTCTCTAGTTCCTGCATATTTCTAAGGCGATTAGGGGCTAACTGTCGGGCTTTGCGCTTGTCTATGTAGTCGGTGTGATTGTCTTTACAGTACTTAATCAACCAGCTATCCAATTTAAGCGCGTTGGATAAATCAACAGGTAACGCCACCTCTTCAAAGAAGCGCCGTGATTCGTCTAAGTACCACAGTCCTAACCTAACGGCTGCATTCATAGTTTCTTGGTTTACTTCAGTTTGCGTGTCATAGCCTTGTAGGAGATGAAACAAACCTGCTAAGCGTGCCACATTATCGGCTGATTTTGAGGCTATGTCCTTATAGTGCTCATAGACACGATTAGGCGCTAAATCGCTTTCTATACGGTTATGGTAATCAATCCACAGTTCTAAGGCGTCCTTAGAGAGTATTAGTTCAGGTAAATCGACTAATGCCCCTGCTTTGGCTTGTTGAAATTGAGCCTCTAATAGCTGGACTAATTGCGCTTTGAAACTATTGAGGTAAGGGGTGCTATGCTCGTTTTCGACCTCTTCTAGGGTTAAGGCTCTTGTGCCTTGTTTAGATGTTGGGTTAGCCATTAAAAAGCGGGCTGAAAACCCTGAGCCTCTAGCGGTTATACCGTTTTGCTCATAAAACTCTCGAATGACGCTAGGCTGTACGGCTAACCCCATCGACAAGCGCACATTTCGCACATCAAAACTGCCCCCTTCACCGCGTCGATTAACTTGAATAGCGCCACCTTCCCATAACGTGTTCAAGGTAGCTAGATTACGGGTGATATTTTCAGCTTTCATACCATGCCCACCTAAAACCACACCCGCCTCACCCGATAAGATACCTGCACAGGGCCACTTATGGGTAAGATCGTAAGCAATCGCTTCAGGTGTAGTATCCGCAAAGATCATTTGAGGCATTTTCAGCAAGCTAGGCTTAGTCTGCTCTAACAACTCTAAGCGGCTCAATTCCTCGTTAAAAGGCTCATTTTTACGGCTTTTATGAGTAATGGCTTGTTTTACACCGTCTAGTTCACGTTCCCAGGCGCTTAGGTGTGCCTTACTTTTCTTAAAGTCGCTTTCAAGCTCCTTTTGTTGGGCATAGACCCAATCGAATAACTTAGCGCTAAAGAAATAATCGGCTGTGGTTTTGCGCTCGCCTGATTCTGCAATAGCTATTAAGTACAGACTTAAGGGTGAAGGCTTAATATTGCGATGCGGTCTAATGTTAGCTACCCCTTGTCCTGCTACTGCTAAGACACCTAGAGCAGAGTTAAGCGCTAGAGGAATAGGACATTTCACAATAGACACCACCTCTAAAACAGCCTTCTTAAGCACATTGGGTAAGTGCTCTATAGGGCATTCTCTCCCTTGGCTGGTCGAGGTGAGGCTTTCCGGTGCTAACCACGGGCTAGTAGTGGGCTTTTCAGTCTTAACAAAGCTACTCACTACACTTAAAGCAGGTTTTGAAGAGGCTATATTCATGCTAAAACTTCCTTGCTTAAGACCTGCTGTTGATGCGCAATAAAATTTACCAAGTCGTTAAAATCGCTTAGGTTTATATCCGCACCCTCTGGAAAATCAGGAACGATTAGCCCTGTATGGGGTAAAGCCTCTACTACCTCTCTGGCTTTGGTTAATCCGGTATTAGTGGAATGCTTGCGGTCATTGTCTGCACATACGGTTAAACGGCTATTTGGAAAGCGGGTTTTATAGGCTTTGGCGACAGGGAATAGGTTTCCTGCATCAAACGCCACCAGCACGGGTAATTGATAGGCTTCATACAAACTTGCACCCGTGGCGTATCCTTCACATAAAAACACACCTTTAGGGTGAGTCAGGCTATTGCCAATCAGGTGAAAATGCCCCTTTTTGTTAGTCCCTTTGGGGAATACTTTATTGGTGAGCGAACCGCCTAGGTTTTGGGGGCTAGGGTAAATCTTTTGTACCCCATGCAGGTTGCCCTCTAGGTCACATAGGGGTATCAGCAGTACTTGATCAAGCTGCTTAATCCCATAAGCACCTACACGCTTGCTGAATAGATAAGGGTGTGCAGCACTGGCAGGTTCAGCACTGAGCCATAAGGTAAGAGCCTCTTCCTGTGCGCGTTGGTGTTCATGGCGTTGGGCTGTTTTAGCCTGCTGAATGGCTTGTTTAATGACGCTCCAATCTTCACGACTCAAGCGGCTTGACCCGTGGGCGCTATGCCATGTTTGTTTAATGCCACTACGCCAGCACCCAAATGCACCCGCTGCATAAGTACCGTGGAGATGCAGGACATACCATCCGGTTAGATCAGCACGTTTTCCAGTGGAGGAAAAACGCTTTAATACGCCACTAGGCTCTATAGTCGGTGGGGCATAGCCTAAACCTTCCAAGATTGCTTGCTGAAATTGCGCTAACAGTTCATGCGTAGCTAGTGGTTTTTCACTATTTGATGTTTTATACTTTTGGCTTGAAATATTTAATTTGTCGCCTTGATTATTTGCCGTAATCAGGGCTTTTTCTTGTGTGGCGTTCATGTTGGTACTTCCTGTTTATGGCTATTGAGCCATGTAATTAAGTCTTTTTGACTCCAACGAATCGATTTGGAACCAAACCTAGTAGGGTTTGGAAAATTACCCTCCTTCATGCGGCGATAAATGCTAGAACGACTTAAGCGCGTTTTTTCCATTACCTCCGTTATCGTTAAATAAATACTTTCGTCTTGTAAGGTCACAGGGTTTAACTGTGCGGGTATCAGACGGGTTAAGCTGGCAACCTTATGCTTTTTCATAATATCAATTCGGCTTTTTTGAATACGACGAAAAAACCGCCGTCATTCCTTATCAGGGTATTATCAGACTCTGGTAGGGCTAAAGCTGCCCTACCCTGAGTCGATAGCTTGAATATGCTAAGTAAGGCGTTTAGGGTTTACCTCTATTACGGCATGGCTGAATATTTCAATTTCAATCAGTCCTGAATGAATCCGTGCAATATTTACCTTAAATACCCCACTACGCTGCAATTCCCTTTCTCGAATTTGTAGGGCTTGTGAATCGCTTATATCCAGTCGAATAGTTTGTACGGCGTTATTAAAGTGCATTTTCACTACCCTCCCTTTTAGTTAATTCAACCCTACCCTGTTGAGTATCGGCTAAGATATATTTTGATACACCATTTTTTTGAATGGGGTTTAAGGCTAAGACGCCAATATTATAAGCACGGTTTAACCATGAATCGGCTAATGCAGCAATTAACTTAATACCATTCGCTAGTTTATGCTCACTAATAAATAACCGTGTTTGCTCGGTACTCGGTTTTAATTCCCCTGCTCTTAGTTTCATTACCCATAAATCGAATAATTCATCTTGTTTGTCATTAGGGGCTAAATTGGCATCATGCAGGGCATTAATACCCTGTGTAGGTGTAGCACGGGTTGAACCCTGTGTGACCCTGTGCACAGGGTTAGAAGGGGCTTGCACAGGGTCTAGTTGCACAGGGTTAGCATAGGGTAATGCACCTGCAAAACCGACTTGAGGCGCTGTATAAGGTAGGGCTATGGTTTCAGGTGCTGGGCTTTTCTCAATAGCAAGATTATGTAAATGGTGTGGGTTTACATTCCAATCCAGTGATTTATTGGCAAAGCGTACTAAAGCCGGAAGAGGGGTAGGTTTACCAAATAACTCGGTGAATATCACTACACCTAGAATAGAAAACTCTAGGGCTAATGCCACAAGAAAAGCAATTGCATCGCGTGACATACCAAAAGCGGCTTTAAACTCCGGTGTTTTGGTTTCTAATACCTGTGCAATACGCTGATTTTCTTGCGCGGCTATGGTAGCGGCATGAGCTTGTGCTTGGGCTACATCGGGGTTATTTAAATAACCGTATTGATCTAAAGCCCGTGCTTTTAATTGTGCGGTCAATATATCGGCTTTTGCGGCTTCAATATGCTGTTGGCTCGCTGCCATTTTATACTGTGCGGCTAATTGTAAATCTTGGTTTTTACCTAAAAAGGTTTCGATCACACTAGCACCCGCTGTCAGGGAATACCCCATAATCATGAGTACGCCTAAAGCCGCAAGGCTAGCGACTAACTGAAAACCATAACGCCATGCTGCAATGCTTAAACGGATTAAAAACCCTTCAGAGAAGTTAAAGGCTATGACCATCGCCCCGACTAGATACCCTAGCGGCTCCCAAATAGGGGCAAAAATGCCATAAGCAAATAGGCTACCCATTAAACCCGCTGCGAGTAGGAGTACCTTCTCTACCATATACAAGCCGCCTAGCCCTTTGGTTTTGGTGCGTACTGTATTGAGTTTGTGAGGGTTGCCTTTGTTGATATGCAACCAGACTAGAGCGCCTATCATGCCTAAAAAGGCTAATACCAATAAATTATCCATGCTTAACCTCCTAAGCCCTGCTGGAGTGCGTTGTATTCATCCACATAGCTAGCACGTTTAGCAGCGGTGGCACTGTCCATCGGGATTCCTGCACGGTTAAATAACGCATCTAAGCCGTTTATTTCTGCTTTAATGGCGTTTAAACGCTGTAGGGTATTAGGTATCGGGTTAGTGCTAGAGGCGCTTAAAATCGCTCTAGGTGCGCTATTGGCTTTTAAGGCAATTAACGCGCTACGGTCTAGCGTGTTGCTTCTAGCGGCTTTGGCTAGGGTGTGGAGGTAGCCTAGTGCATTGCTTACCTTGCCCTTGGTGAGGCTATGGGCTAACAGCAAGAGGCAATCATGGGCTTGTTGTGGGCTTAGACCATCGAGTACCTGTGCAGCCTTGGAGCGCTGGGTATGATCCCAAGCGCTTGGGTAAGGTAATTCACCAACAAAATTAAAATCACTACTACACACGGCTTGCAGTGAGGACTGGTCAGATTTGGTTTTAGTCTCGCTAGTCGTTGTCGTGGTTTTGTTTGTAGAGGTATGTATTGTATGTACCCGTTTTTCGGGTAGGTTTTCACCCAAATTTCGGAAGGTATCTCCGTTTTTTGGGACAGGTAACGCGACAAAATCACCGTCTAGTTGTGCCAGTAAAGGAGCTGCAATGCGGTAGGCGTGTTCATAGAGTTTGTGAGGGGTTGCCTCAAACAGTCCGGTGGACACCAAGCGCTGTAGAGCGGGTTTAATGCGGTCTTTACGGATACCAGAGAGCTTAGCGACACGCTTGAAGGTTAAAGCGTCTGAGGTCTTACCGTAGCAAAGCGTTTGACGAAAGAGTACCAAGAAGGTTTTAAGCTCATTTTTGTTGAGGTCTGCACCTAATGCAGCGTCAATGAGGGCAATAGCTAGGCTCATGCTGCTACCTCCTGCACTGGTGCTTGAATCAATAAGCCTTGTAGGAGCTGCTCACGACTGCCTAGGTGTCGGTGTTGGTCAAGGTACTGGTCAAAGACGAGAGGTAAGCGTCCGCGTCCTGTCCAGTAGTAGGTATTACCGCCTACGGTAAGCTGGTACTTAAAGGGAGTAGAGCGAGTGTTGTGCACAGGTAGAGGTAAATCTAGCTGAGCTAGACGTGATTTACGGTCAATCATGGCTCACCTCACTCTCAGTCGCTGCCAATTCGGTCTCTAATTCGTCTAGGGTTTTGGTGAGGTCGAATAAACGATCTGCGGCTAGTTGGTTAGTGTGGGTTACATGGTCGAGTTCGATCACGCCACTATATTTAAGTGAATCAGCGCACAATTGGGCTAAGTGCTGTAAGTAGTTAATTTCGCTCCTAACATCCTCTAAGCGTTTTAAGTAGGTAGGT
Organism: Thiofilum sp.; assembly: GCF_016711335.1. Taxonomy (NCBI): domain Bacteria; kingdom Pseudomonadati; phylum Pseudomonadota; class Gammaproteobacteria; order Thiotrichales; family Thiofilaceae; genus Thiofilum; species Thiofilum sp. The sequence goes on along the minus strand of NZ_JADJTF010000001.1, from coordinate 1,752,531 downwards.
TTCATGCTGCTACCTCCACAGGGAAGGTGCTGCTAGTTAAATCCGCTTGTTTGAGGTATAGGCTTAGGGTGCTGCGATGGATTCCTAATAATCCCGCTGCTTCGGTGATATTGCCTTGAGTGGCTGCCAAAAAGAAAGGGAGCACTTCACGGTGAAAGCTGTTTAGTAGGGTGTTATAGGCAGTACCGCGCCCTTTGTGGGCTTTGTCGGCTTGTGCCTGTTGGAGTACTTGAGCGATAGCTAGTAGATCGCTGATAGGAAGGGTGCGCGTCATAGTGCGTTTACCTCTTTAGTATGTTTTACGTTTTGGCAGATTAACTGCCGAGAGTCGTAAAGCGTCCTAAAGGAAACGCCGCGATTATTCCCGCGCTGAGTCGGTTTTTTATTCCTCGCAACCCTCGACAAATGTGTACTATTTGCCATGAGTGCGGATACAAAAAAACCGCTCTTGGTTGGCGGTTGTTGCATATTCACTTTGCCGCCTTTAGTGGACTTTACGTTTAGTGCGGTGAACTCAATCACCGCGCCTTTTAGTCTAAGTTGAGTTGAAAAAACCGTCAAGGGGAAAACGTCGGTTTTTTCGCGTTGTCTGTGGGTAGTACTTTGCATATACTAAGCGCTCATGTTTAAAACAAACTTTGTAAAGCCACCCTTGCACGGTGGCTTTTTTATTTATGCAACAAAGTACTTATTACGATCTATTCAACTTAATTCAAGTTATTAGTTTGAATAAAAATTTCATTATAAATCATATATTTATAATCTTTTGCTTGATAGTGGTTAGAAAGTTCTTGTATTGGTAGCTATTGTTCTGATTGTCTTTAAGTTTAATTTCTATACTACTGGTTTTAGAGTCTGTACTACGTTCACTCACAAAATCAGGCAAGTCTTGAGGGGTCAAAAGATCAAATAACTCTGAAAAGTTCTTATCTTGCGGGTTTCTATGGTGTCTAGCACGATAAAGCCTATAAGCTGCCTCTAGCATTTCTCCTACAAACCGTGCTTTTCTCTCATTAGGTTTAAATAGCCAAGGAATAGGTAGGCTATCTGGAGTATTATCTATTAATTGATGGTTTAAATGTGCGTATCCGTTCACAGTTTCTAGGGAATCCTCATTAAATGCAGGAGCTATATAGATCTCAGATGTTGTAGAGTTGTAAAGGTAGTCCTCCCAAATTCTGGCACAAGCCTCTAAATTTTTCTCATAATGAGATGCCTCTAAGAAGTTGCTTAGCTTAATTTGAGTATATGGAGCTAGAAAACTTGGTAATTCTAAAAGCTTATGGATTCGTTCTTTGTTACTTACTATAGAATTAATATTACTCATATATGGCTTAGCTTTAATATTTAAGCTTGTTATAGGCTCGCTCTGCCAAGGGTACAAAGCAACTGCAAGTATTTCTTTCTCAATTAGTTTTAAAATACTGTCTTTAAATATTTGCTTAGCCCATAATTGACAATGAAAAGGAAAGCATAGATTAGCTAGAGTTTCTAAGGCTAACTGATCAGACAATAATACCAGCGCCATTTTATGCTGTTGGTAGCTTCTTTGGTTGGTTTCCCAATCTTTATGCTCTTTACTACCAGATACTAATTTAGATAGAGGAAGGTTTAGAGCATCTATTGACTGACTCAGTAGTTTTATCTGTTCTTGTGCTCTTTCCTCACTACAAATAAATAACCAAGGCAAATAGTTTTTATGCAAAGGTCTTAGGCTATTTACGTACTTATTATTTTTAGCCCAGCTTTGATACTTGCTAAAGTCAATATTTTCTAACATAATTAATCTGCTCAAAAATCCCATCGTTAGTGGGTTAAAAAAAGGGAAGCGGTAGCAGGCTTCCCTTTTTATTCTTAACGCTTAGCAGATTAACAGTTTATCCAGTAGCCTGCACCACTCTAAAGTAACATTACGCTCATATGTGCCACGCCTTCGCTTTCCAGCCCTCCTCTCAACACTAGCTCGCTGTGAATTAGCCCATACCATCGCCACCTTAAAAGGGTCTGTAAGCCTTCTTCTAACTGGATTCATTCCGTTGTCCTCTACGTCTCACGACGTTGAATAGTAGCTAGTTAACCTATGAATGATTCATTGGTTTCAGCCTGCTTTTTATAATAAAAACTGTTTTCATTTAGTTCATTTGGCTTATCCAGCTTAATCAAGCCTGTTTTCTCTAACGCCTCCATTAGCCCATAACACTGTACAGGTGTGCAGTTTGTATGCTTGCTTATAAGAGTTTGTAAATCTGATCGAGTGAATTTTAATGCCATGATTGTTGTCTCCCGACAATAGTTTATAACAGCCTCATTATACTGCTTATACAGCCTGCTTTCACCGCATATTGCAAGCCCAAAACCGCGTGGGGGGCGGGGGGCAATCGTAAAAATAGACTGCACAAAATTCTATGCACAAAATCGCCTCTAACTATTGAAAAATAAAGGGTTTTTCATAAGAAAAATGCACAAAATTGTGCACTTTTGTGCATTTCAGTGCATTTTTAGTGAGGACACTTGAGTAGCTTATGATAGCTTTTAACATTTAACTTTAATTAGTAGATTCAAGTATATGATACATATGTAATTAATGGTAAAATTAAGCCTTAAATACCATAAAATAAGGTTTAAACCATGTTCACATTACACCAAGAAAAAACGGCTCTTTCAGATAACCCTATAATCAATAAACACTACGAGATTATTACTCGTGCGCTAGGTGTTGTAGCCCAACATCCCGAATTAGGAAAACCCACTGAACAAGGTAGATCTTTGGCAAGAGGTAATCTATTTGAAAATACGATGGGCATGTCACATTTAGCTCAATCCTACAGACCAATAAGCGAGGTTTATCAAAGCTTTAAAACCTCACTAAAGATTTTAGAGGAATTAGAGCCTAATAGTGAAAACCTAAAAGCATTAGAGGATTTAAAAGATAAAACCAACGAGTTAAGAAAATCGCTAGAAGGTAAAAAAGCCAATCTTAAGCAAGATATAAAAAATGCTCAGGCTATTATTACTAGGAATAATGAAGGCTACGCTCTATTAATAGCTTCTGGTAGTGATCAAGAGGTAGAGCGAATCGATCAAGAAAACTTGAACCTCAGTAATGCTATCGAGCTTTATAATAAGAAGCTAATACTTTTAGACTTGGGTGCAACTTTTATTATTAACGCGCAAGAGCAATTAATAAATAGTATTATAAACCGGCTAATAGCCAATTATAAAAAATTAAAGCTAACAAGCTTAGTTTCTGAATATGATCAAGCTAAAAAAGGGTTTTTAGAAGCATGTGCTAAACTGGTTAAATATGATAGTAGAATCTTTTTTGAAAAACATACTATAACCAGTCTAGTAACAAAGGAAACTCTTTTCCAAGAGCTTGAGTTAGAGTTAAAAGCATTGCCCACTGCTAACCGTCAAGAGCTAGTCAATGAAATTTTAAGTGCAGCCTAACTTTGTGATTATCGGTACAAGCCTGCTGAGTTTAAGTAGGCTTTTTTCTTCCCTAGAATCTTAATAATTAGAACCAGTACACGGACCGGACATTCAGCGCAATGTCCGCGCACATAGCATTGAATGTCCGCGTACATCGGGCTAACTAATAATGAAAAGCTAATTAATGACTAATTTTCGCTTAATTTCCGGCTCACTTCTTACGCTTAGCCAGCTTATTTTGACGTTCAATGCTAAGAGTTTTCTTGCATCAAGACACACGCACTAAGTAATACCTGCGCTAAAAACAGGTAAAACTACTATTTAAGCGGTGGCTGGGGTATTACCCACAGAGCTAATCGTGAGCTTTAACCCTAATGCTTTCACTACCTTTAAAATAGTGCTGAACTCTGGATTACCTTCACCTGATAAGGAACGATAGAGCGCCTCACGGGATAACCCCGCTTCTCGTGCTAAACGACTCATACCCCTTGCACGAGCAATATCACCTAATGCAGCGGCTATCAGTGCAGAATCTCCTTCTTCAACACAAGCATCTAAATAGGCTTGCATATCGTCTTCTGTTTTGAGATGTTCAACCACATCCCATTTAGTTAATGTGATGTTAGTCATAATAATTCCTTTAGGTTAGAAGCTAACTGTATCGCAGTGGCAATATCAGCATCTTGAGTGCTTTTGTTACCCCCTGCCAACAAAATAACCAATCGTTTTTTATGTTGCATAAAATAAATTCGATAGCCTTGCCCGTAATGAATCCTCAACTCAGAAACGCCTTCACCCACTGAGTGATAATCTCCAAAGTTATCCAATTCCACGCGCCGCAAGCGTGCCAAAATACGCGCTTTAGCTTGCTTATCGCGCAAACTATCGAACCATTCAATATAAGTATTCATCTGTAACAAGGTATTCATAGCCAATACTGTAACTTATAAACTACAATCTCACAATCACTTACTTCTTACGCTTAGCCAGCTTATTCAGGGCGTGGGCAATCTCATACTCTTGGATAGTGTCGGCTTCACTTCCATCCAGATTAAAACGTTTACCGCCTTCTGCGACCGCTTGCAGGTAGAAACGGTTAGCGGTATGCCACTCTAATAATTTCATGACCACCCGCTTAGATGCACTCAAATGATGCTTGCCCACATGCTGAAACACTTGACGCTCAAAGTTCAAAGCCAGTGGTTTACGTTCACGCCACATCGGGAAAGCATTTAGGCTAGCGTCTAGCTCTTTAGCCCGTATGTCACTCGGTGGCTTAATGTTTTTTTTCTTAGGTGGCTTAGGTTTGGCGGGTTTCTTGAGCGTGTTTTGATTAAGCGGCTTAGTGCCTAGCGGCTTGGGTTTATCCGCTGTTGAGTCTGGCTTAGGTTTGGGTAACTTCTTGGCACGGTAAAAGTCTGTGCCTTTTTCCGGTTTGACTTCCTGTAGTTTGTCCTTAGTCAGTACGCGCTTGCCGCTACGTTGAATCGGTTGTTCTGGTACGGACTGAGTGGATTCTAGAGGTGGAATAGTTGCAGGCGCAACTCTACGAATAATCTTAAGCGTCTTTTGGGGTTGGTCTGTCATGTTAGCACTCGCACGGGTTGCAAGATTTTCCTTAACCAAGGCTAAGGTATTGTATTAGGGCAAAGCATTAATGAGATTTCTCACCTAGCAAAATAACCATCTTATTAGACTGTAGGCGTTTAGCTTTGTCATGTAAGGGCTTATCAAAGGTTGCAAACTGAGTACCACTGTGGGCAAGGTGCAAAGCATCTCCAAAGTCCATCCCTGCCTCATACCACGCTAACGCGGTATAAATAGCATCCGGTGAGGGAGTATAAACAGCAGGTAAACCCAATAGGTGACGTAAACGTGACACTACTTGCTCTCTAGCCCAACCATAGCCATTCTTGGAGCTTAGCACCCAAACAGTTTCTAGTAGTACCGTAGGCAACACCATGCAGTTATGACTATCTAAAAACTGTGTAGCTTCTAGGGCTTGGCGCTCATCATCCTTGACCAAATAGCGCACGATAATATTGGTATCAATCTCTATCATGGGACTGACTCGCTTCTAGTTCTATCACCGCATCCATTTCTTCCAGCGACAAAACCCGCGTACCTAGTGCAGGTGGCTCGACGGTCTCTAGGCTAGTAGCAGGAAAATAGCGCCGCTTTTGAGCCTGTAGAAATTCCAGATTTTTCTTGTTCACTAAAAACTCTAAAAAATCTCCCACTTCTTGCAAGGTCGCAGCATCTAACGTTTTAGCCCGTTGATAAAGCGTTTCAGCAGTTAGCATCTTGTCCTCTCCCGTCATACAGATCAATGAAGGCTAGTAGATCGTACAGACTGCTTATTCAGCATCATCCGCATTTGTAAAGCCGCTTGTTGCATCTCGCTCATTAATGATGCGTACTCGGACGGACTCAGGCGGACGGAAACTAACAAGGGTTCGCGCCTCACTTTGAGTAAGGGCTGCGTAATCGTAGCCTGTGACAGTGGTGAAGAGGGTTTCAAGGTCGCCATACTTATCTCTCAACAGTTGCAACATAACAAAATCTAAATTCAACCTAGCACTGTACTGTTTACCAGTCAACGCGAATGCACCACTCACTACACCTTGAAATTGCTGTAAGTGAGAGGCTAATGAAGCAAACGTCCCCCCTTGGGTCAAGGTATCATCTATCAAAATATAGGACTGTTTTGCTAATACTATCCCTTCAAACTCTGGAACAATAAAAACACGATCTAATCCGCTCATAGTGGTACGGGATACTTTAGTACGCTGTCCTATGCCTAATTCAATGCCTAAACCTGTCAAAGCCTCTAATTGAATGGCCAATGCTAACGGTATTTTATTGCGCCCTTGGGCTTCCTGCGCCAATACAGGCAATAACAAGGCTTGTGTACCAAACCGCTGAACCACCTCATTAGCTACTGAATCGGTAATCATCTGCTGAGCAATACGCAACGCTGCCTCAAAATCCCCTGCTTTTGCCGCCTGATAGTCAGGATGGTCATTAAGATCACCTAGCTTATAAGGAATCAATACATCAGGAATATTAACAGGATGATTGCCACGTTTTGACATAGCAGTTACTCAATAGCCCAATGTTTAGCTCGTTGATAAAGCGTTTCAGCAGTTAGCATCGTGTCCTCTCCCATCATGACTAAGTGTCATCATTATAGATCACCCCACTTTAACAAAGTATCCGGTTAATCTGTCAAAGACTCCTTTTTAATACCCAATCATCAACCAAGGTTCGTCCACTCTATTGCTTAAAAAGACGACTTAATAGCCCGTTTTATAGCTGGTTAATTTATAAGCGTAGCAAGTGTAGCAACTGTAGCAGTAGCAATTGCTACACAGACTATTAGTGCTTAGAGGAGGGTAAGAATAAGAAGATATATAATAATAAAATATAATTAAATTAATAACTTATATATTTTTAATAATATTAAATAACTAACCTTACTACCTATAAATACCTCTATCCGTAGCAAAGTGTAGCAAGTGTAGCAACTGTAGCAGCTTTTTTACCTAACTAAGCGTAGCAACAAAAAAGCCGGAATCTATCCGGCTTAGCAATACCCTTTCTCTATGGTTTTTTATCTTGGAATCTTAAGGGGAATGACCTTCCCACCCGCCTTAAGGTCGTCTAGATAATCCGCCCATACTTGCAGCATCTCGCGCCGTTCCTCTAAGTGTTCAGCACGATCATAGGCGGCTCTAATTTGGTTCTTCTCTTTATGGGCTAACTGACGCTCTATAGCGTCTGCATCCCAACGCCTAACACCGTCCTTGGTTTTCATCTGATTCAGTAACGTACTAGCCATCGAGCGGAATCCATGTGGGGTCATCGTATCGTTATCGTACCCCATCGCCCTAAGCGCCACCCTAATAGCGTTTTCACTCATACACCGACTAGCACCCCGCGCACTAGGGAATACATACGGGAATCGACCTGTTAAGGGCTTAAGCTCTTGCAGTATCTCTATAGCCTGTCTGGATAAAGGCACTGTATGCACAGACTGGTTAGCCTGTTTAATATGGGTAGGGGCTTTCATCCGTTTAACGGGAATAGTCCAAGTACCTGTATTCAGGTCGATCTCTGACCATTCCGCCGCTCTTAATTCCCCCGGACGCAACATAACCAAGGCACTGAGTGCTAAAGCACTTTTCACTACTAGAGTTCCTTGATAACACGCTATATCTCTTAATAATTGTCCTACCTTAATAGGCTCGGTAATGGCTGCAAAGTGTTTCTTGGTGCGTGGTTTGAGAATAATAGAAGTTTCTATATCGGCTGCTGGATTATGAGAAGCTAACTCTAGGGTAATGGCGTACTTATAAATATGTAGAATGTATTGTTTTACCCTTCTTGCTGCTTCTTCAGCTCCCCTAGCTTCTACCCGTTGGATGATTTTAATAATGTCTCTAGGGCTTATGTCATCTATTGCCCGTTGACCTAGCCACGGGAATACATCCCGCTCTAAATAGCTCAAGGTTCTTTCAGCATGACCTTGTGACCACTTAGGCAAATTAAATAAATACCATTCCCGCCCTATGACCTCAAAGGTATTAGCTAAGTGATCTTGATTAAGTGCTTTGACCTGTTGCTTGTGTTGGCTAGGGTCTATACCGCGCTGTAAGAGTTCCCTTGCCGCTTGGTGCAACTCCCTAGCTTTAGCTAGCCCTATAGTGGGGTATTCACCGATATAGAGGGTTCTACTCTTGCCATTAATAGAGTAATTAAAGCGCCACGATTTATAGCCAGTGGGTTTTATCACTAGGTACAGGCTTGCACCATCGCTTAGGCTGTAGTCCTTATCTTTGGGTTTTAAACCCTTAAGCATTGAATCTGTTAGTTTTTTATACGTCTTCATTGCTTCGTCTCCGAGTGAGTGCTAAAAGCAATGGATAACACAATGTTTTCAGTGAGACAGTCTGACACAATGTGACACAATCTGAGACACAAAAGCCCCTACAGATTACAGCCTGTAGGGGCTTTTGGGACAGTCTGACACAATGTGAGACAAGAATTTGGTGGCTACGGTTGGATTCGAACCTACGACCCCAGCATTATGAGTGCTGTGCTCTAACCGACTGAGCTACGTAGCCAAGAGAGGCGCGAATCTTAACAGGAGCTAGCTAGAGTGTCAAGGCACGTTAGACATTAAAGCGGAAGTGCACGATATCACCTTCTTTTAAAAGGTAATCTTTACCTTCTAAACGCCATTTTCCGGCATCTTTTGCACCTTGCTCACCTTTATAAGTAATGAAATCATCATAGGCAATGACTTCAGCACGAATAAAGCCGCGTTCAAAATCAGTATGAATGCGCCCTGCACCATTAGGCGCAGTAGCTCCTTTATGCACCGTCCAAGCACGTACTTCTTTGACACCCGCAGTAAAAAAGGTTTGTAAGCCTAATAGATCATAACCTGCACGAATCACTCGATTGAGACCGGGTTCAGTCATCCCCATACTTTCTAAAAACTCAGCTTGCTCTTCAAGCTCTAATTGAGAAATATCGGACTCTAAAGCAGCACATACCGGAACTACTTGAGCCTTCTCCGTTTGAGCATGTGCTAAAACTTTGTCTAAGAAGGGATTATTTTCAAAGCCATCTTCTGCCACATTAGCAATAAAGAGTAATGGCTTTACCGTAATTAAATGCAGTTCACGAATAGAGGCTAATTCTTCAGGACTTAAGCCTAAGGAGCGGGCTGCATTACCATTTTCTAAATGAGTCGCCAACTTTTGCATGGTTTGTAGTTGTAAAACTAATTCTTTAGCGCCCGATTTAGCAGCACGACTGACACGATTCATCGCTTTATCAATCGTTTCCATGTCGGCTAAAATCAACTCGTTATTGATGACGCGAATATCGGCTAGAGGATCAATTTTGCCTGCTACGTGAATAATATCGTCATTCTCAAAGCAACGAACTACTTGAGCAATCGCGTCCGTCTCACGAATATGAGCTAAAAACTGATTACCTAAGCCCTCACCTTTGGATGCCCCGGCTACTAAACCCGCAATGTCCACAAACTCCATCGTTGTGGGCAATACTCGCTCTGGTTTTACGATTTCCGCAAGCGCATTAAGGCGTAGATCCGGCACGGGAACCATGCCCACGTTGGGTTCAATCGTACAAAACGGATAGTTTTCAGCCTGAATGCCCGCCTTAGTTAAAGCATTAAACAGCGTTGACTTACCTACATTCGGCAATCCGACAATGCCACATTTGAAACCCATGTTCTTAATCCTCTTGCAAACAGATGTCTAAGTACGACTATGCAATTGTTGCATAGCGTTTTGCATATCACCTGTTGTAATTAATTCAATACAATCGGCTGCCGCATCAATGGCATTAGTAATAGCAATACTATCGTTTAAGGAGGGTGCGGACAGTACATAATCCAGTACTTTATTTTTATCCCCCGGATGGCCAATGCCTAAACGCAGCCGCCAATAATCTTTCGTCATATGCGCATGTAAATCACGCAAACCATTATGCCCGCCATGTCCACCACTATGCTTTAAACGCACTACACCCGGATTTAAATCTAACTCGTCATGCGCAATGAGTACTTGCTCAACAGGAATACGATAAAAATCGGCTAGTTGGCGCACTGCCAACCCACTTAAATTCATAAAAGTGGTAGGTTTAATCAACCATATGGGCTGATTTTTCACCACAATACGGCAGACTTCGCCCGAAAAGCGTTTTTCAAGGTTAAAACTGGCGTTATAGCGCCGAGCAAGCTCATCAACAAACCAAAACCCGGCATTATGCCGGGTTTTGTCGTATTTAGCGCCCGGATTGCCTAAGCCAGCAATAAGCTGGATAGTCATGTCCTAGACTCTATTAGTGAATAGCTGCAATCGCTTGGTCATGGTCATGACCTAAGGCTAATTGAGGCAAGGATACGCCTTCAGGTAATTTCAGATCTGATAAATGTAGGATTTGACCTTTTTCTACATTTTGCATATCTACTTCAATGTAAGAAGGAATGTCTTTGGGTAGGCAAGATACGTCAACGTTATTCATTAACTGGTTGAGTGCCCCACCTTGTATTTTAACACCTGTTGAAGTTTCAACATTAGTGAAGTGTAAAGGCACAGTAACACGAATAGCATGATCGGCTTGAATCCGTAATAGATCGGCATGCATGATCAATACTTTAGCAGGGTGACGTTGCAGATCACGTAATACGACGGTTTCAATCGTGCCATCGATATCTAAAGCAATCAATTGTGAATAGAAGGCTTCGTCTTGTAGATTACGCACTAATTCATTGTGATTTAAAGTAACGCTCAATGGCTCAACACCTGCACCGTATACAATCGCAGGTACACCACCAGTGTGACGCAGGCGGCGGCTCGCACCCTTGCCCTGATCGGCACGTTTGGTAGCTTTTAAAGAATAAGTTTTAGACATGATAGACTCCAAAATTAAAATAGCTAACGCTTCCGCGACCAGAAGCATTAGTGCTTAATCCAATTAATTAAGCTTCTTCAAATAAGGAACTAACCGAATCATCACGGTTAATTCGTAAAATAGTTTTAGCCAATAAACCCGCCACTGATAATTGACGAATTTTAGAACACTTGCGTGCAGCCTCACTCAAAGGAATAGTGTCGGTAACGACCACTTCATCAATGACTGAGTTTTCGATATTTTTCAAGGCATTACCTGAAAATACTGCATGAGTTGCATAAGCACAAACACTTAAAGCACCCCGCTCTTTCAAAGCGGCGGCGGCATTGCACAAAGTACCGCCCGTATCAATCAAGTCGTCAATTAAGACGCAATGACGCCCCTCGACTTGACCGATAATATTCATCACCTCAGCCTTATTTGGCTCGGGGCGGCGCTTATCAATAATGGCTAAATCGGTATGATCACCCAAGCTTTTGGCTAAAGCACGCGCCCGAACTACCCCACCAATATCAGGGGACACTACTAATAAGCGACTATCAGTAGTAAGCTCTTTGCTGCGCAAATCCTCTTCTAACACCATTGAGGCGTAAATATTATCTACAGGTAGATCAAAAAAGCCTTGCACCTGCTCTGCATGCAGATCAATGGTTAACACCCGATCCACATGCGCGGTCACTATCATATCCGCGACTAATTTAGCCGAGATAGGCACGCGCCGCGAACGCACACGGCGATCTTGACGGGCATAACCATAATAAGGAATCACTGCAGTAATACGACCTGCCGACGCACGATACAGTGCATCTACAATAATCAGTAATTCCATTAAATTATCATTGGTGGGGGTACAAGTAGACTGTACGACAAAAACGTCACGACCACGGACATTTTCCAGCAACTCGACATGCACTTCACCGTCACTGAAGCGCTCTGCTTTGATTTTGCCTAGGGAAATACCAAGATGGTCAACGATTTTGCTGGACAGTTCGGGGTTTGAGTTACCCGTAAAAACCATCATTCTATCGTCAGACATGAGGAACTCGCATTTGGGAGATGGCTGGGCTGCTAGGATTCGAACCTAGGTATGCTGGAATCAAAATCCAGTGCCTTACCGCTTGGCGACAGCCCATCAATTGAGTTTTAGTTGAGTTACTAAAGGCGATTGATTTACACCTTTAGCTACAAAAGTTTTCCAAGATTTAGGTAGCTTTTGTTGTATTTGGGTTGCTGCGTTTTTAGTATCAAACTCAGCAAACACGCATGCACCTGAACCTGTTAATCTAGGCTTTGCACAGTTATTTAATACTTCAAAGACCTGATTAATGTTTGAATGCTGCTTCCTAACTAGGGATTCAAACACATTTTGTGTTGCCCCGTTCAAGAAGGTCGCCATTTTGATGGGTTCACAGTTTCTTGTCAAGTCTGGATGCAAAAATATTTCACGCGTTGCAACCTGAGCTTCAGGAGCTACTACTAGATACCAACGCTCTGGCAAATCAATAGGGCTTAATACTTCCCCCACGCCCTCCGCCCAAGCCGTATGCCCCTCAACGAATACAGGGACATCCGCACCTAGTTTTAGTCCTAATTCTGCGAGCTGCTTAGTGCTTAAACCACACTGCCATAATTGATTTAAACCTACTAGCACCGTGGCAGCATTAGAACTGCCACCGCCTAAACCACCGCCCATAGGTAACACCTTATTAATAGCCATCTCTACTCCGGAGGATGCAGGAGTAAAGGGCTTTAATAATTGGGCGGCTCGAACCATTAAGTCAGTGTGTTCTGACACCGACTCATTACCTGCTACACGACGCACCACGCCATCATGACGCAGTGTAAGCTGAATACTATCGCCATAATCTAAGAGCTGAAAGATGGTTTGCAGTAAGTGATAACCATCGCTACGACGCCCCGTAATGTGCAAAAACAGATTTAATTTGGCCGGAGCAGGTAAAATTAAGGTAGTCATTCAGCTTGCCATTAATAGCGGGTTTGCCAATCTCTAGCCACGACTTTAGCACGCACTTGTTCAGCCGCCCGCTCTAAAGACATTTTGGTAGGTAACGCACTCGGTGAGTTATTTTGATAACCCGTATAGGTGACTAGCCAGCCTTCTTGCTGGAGCGAGGTGGGACGCCCTAGATTATCTAATTGCAGGGCTTGAATCTCAGACTGAGGAGCAGCAATACCCCGCGCCCAATAACGTAAACCACTAACCGGTAAGCTAAAGCCTGTGCGCTGTTGCAGTAAACGCTCCGCATCGGAGTCTTGATACTCTTTACCATCGGCAGCTTTTAAGTTCACGACACTGCCTGAGCTTTTAAGGTAGGCCATGATCGAACCTGTCAGAGGGTTCTTAATATTCATTTCGTACTGGTCGTTGCCTTGTTGGAGCCAAGAGAGACTAAAAGTCCAACTTTGTTGTTTAACCTGCAACCCTACTTTACCCTGCATACGCCATGCTGACATGCGATTAAAAATCTCATTACGCTGCGCCCACATTTCTTTAGGTGTGCCCGCTTTAATGGTGGTAGCTACTGCTACAGCCGGAACACTCACCGGAGCCGTCACCGGATCAACAGCCGACAAAGAGGTCGATTGCTGAGCGCAACCAGCGGCTAATAAAGACGTGCAGAGCACTAAAAGGCTAGATCTCATGGATTCATCCTGAATAATTAATTAGTTAATAACTATAGACTACTTTAAGCCCACTACACGCTTACTAGCCTCGACCAACAACTTATTATTAGGGTACTTGGTCATTAGCTCAGCTAGCAACTTTTTCGCCTCTTCCGTTTTACCACGAGCATGTAACACCTGCACTAAATGACTTCCGACCTCAGCATCGGGTAATAATTTAAATGCCTTACGTAATTCGGTTTCGGCTGTTTCTAGCTCATTGAGCTTAAAGGCTACCCACCCCAAGCTATCCATAATCGCGGGATCGTCGGGGTTTAATTTAGCTGCCCTTTGGATCATTTCCTGAGCTTCTTTATAGCGCTGCGTATTGACCGTTAATAAGTAACCTAAAGCATTTAAAGCAGGTGCATTATCCGGGCTAGTACTTAAAATAGCCTTTAAATCTTGCTCTGCTAACTCGATTTTCCCTAATTTCTCATACACTAATGAACGTTGATACAGCGTATCAGGATGATTGGGACGTAAAGTATCGGCTTTGGTTAGGATCTGTACTGCCTCTGGATAACGCTCGGCGTCTTGTAATAGTTGTGATTGTATTCTTAATACATCGGCTTGTTGCGCATCATTGAGATTTAATTTGCTAGCCTGATCGGTGAGCCATTTTAAAGCAGCATCTAAACCGGACTTAGTATTTAACAATGCAGTCGCTCTGACCATAGCCTCGTTAGCAAAACGACTATTAGGTAATGCTTGCTCATAGGCTTTAAAAGCCTCATCAGGACGATTTAGCCCTTCATAGACCTGCCCTAAGAAATAATTGGCATCATGTCTGCGACTAGGAATATCAAGCAATTTTTTAATCAATGGCTCAGCAAAGGTATATTCCTTTTGCTCTAGATAGAGCAAGCCCAAGGTATAAAAAATATTATCGTCATCGGGCTGCGCTTCATACAGTTGCTTAAAGATGGGCATAGCCTCTTCACGACGCTCTAACATAATCAGGGTGCGGGCATAATCGAGTTTTAGCTCATCTTCTTTAGTCGTTTTAATAAAAGGCTCTAGTACGTTTAAAGCCTCTTCGGGTTTACCTTGACGTAGATACACTTTAGAACGGATATAAGCTGCCTGCTCTTTTTCAGCCTCGGAGCCAGTTTTAGCAATCTGATCCGCTAACTCTAACACCTCTGCATCACGCTCTAAGGTATTAGCTAGGTGCGCTACGGCTACCTTCACTGCGGCTGATTGATCAACTTTTTGACTATAACGCTTAAATACCTCATAAGCAGCTTCAGGCCCTGCTTCTAAGGTCAAGGTTGATAAAATATACTCAAAACCATGACCTTCTTTTTTATTAGTGGCATCCCGTAGCCAAATTAAATCCTCTAAGGCTTTGTCATACTCACCTGCGCGAGCACGTACAATCGCCCGCGACTGATACACCTCTAAGGAAGTGGGTTTAGCTTCAGCCCATTGCGTCACAAAACGCTCGGCTAATTTATTATTACCCGCCTCTATAGCAATCTGTGCCGCCTCTTTAGAGATGGCTATATCTTTAGTATTTTCAGCGACAATGGCGTAGTGCTCTAGCGCTTGCTCCACCTGATCCTGTTGGCGGTATAACTCACCTAACATGAGGTGAAACATGTTCTTACTCAGTTCTGAACTAAAAACGAGCTGAATCGGCTCTTCTGTCTCTGGAGTCTCAAGCACGGGGTCTGCTGCTAATACGGTAGGCGTTATACAAGCCCCCCCCATGAGCATTAATGCCAGCATAGTATGACGTAACCGATGAGAGATTGGTGTTGGTGACATATCATTCCCCGGTGTCTTGTGACACCCAAATGTTTAGATATATTAATACTTTAAGGGTATAGCACAACGAATTGCCTTGTAATCGTGTATAACGTAGCAGAAAATCGGCGCTTCGGAAAATTAAATGTACCAAAGTGCCTCTGCTTCCATGACTATTTTTGTGATCGGCGTCAACCATAAAACAGCTCCCGTGCAATTACGTGAACGTGTCGCTTTTACCCCTGAGCGTTTACAACAAGCACTACAGGAAACCCGACTCCTCACGGCGGAAAGTTTAATCCTCTCCACTTGTAATCGGACTGAACTGTATATCGTGGTACTGTATCCCGATCAAATCAAGGCAGTTACGCAATGGTTTGCTCACTTTCATGGGATTGCTATACATGAACTCAAACCCTATCTTTATACCTACGAAACTGAACAAGCGGTACAACATACCTTACGAGTGGCATGTGGCTTAGACTCTTTAATTTTAGGCGAACCACAGATTTTAGGGCAATTAAAAGACGCACTCAAAACAGCACATCAAGCGCAAACCACAGGCAATCAACTCAATCGCTTATTACAACACGCTTTTACCACCGCCAAAAAAGTCCGTACTCAAACCAATATTGGCGCTAATCCAGTCTCGGTCGCCTTTGCAGCGGTGAGTTTAGCCAAGCAAATTTTTAGCCATTTTGAACGCCAAACCGCTCTATTGGTGGGTGCAGGTGAAACGATTGAATTAGTGGGCAAACATCTAGTGGCTAATAATATCGGTAACGTCATTATCGCTAATCGTAGCGTTAATAAAGCACAAGCCCTAGCTGAGCAATTTCAGGGTACTGCTATTCCTTTAACGGCTATTGCGGATTACTTACCTAAAGCCGATATAGTCATTTCCTCTACCGCTGCACCGCTACCTATTATCGGTAAGGGCATGGTAGAACGCGCCCTCAAACAACGTAAGCACCGCCCCATTTTTATGGTGGATATAGCCGTACCCCGCGACATAGAGCCAGAAGTGAGTGAGTTAGACGATATTTATCTTTATACCGTTGACGATCTGCAATCAGTGATTGAAGAAAACCTACAATCACGCCGTGAAGCAGCGTCTCAAGCCGAAGAAATGGTGATTACCGAGGTAAATACTTTTGCTGAATGGTTACGTGCTCAGCAGCACATGCAACTGATTCGCCATTATCGCCAACAAAATGACTTGATTCGTCAAGAAGTATTATCGAAAGCTAAGCATATGTTGGATAATCAGCACCCTGCTGATGAAGTACTGGACTATTTAGCCCATACTCTCACTAATAAATTAACGCACGCCCCTACTCAAGCCCTCAACCAAGCGGCACGCTTTGGGGATTATGCTCAACTCGAATACGCACGCAAGCTATTCAATTTAACTGATCGTGATTAAATCGTGAAAGATTCTATTTTGCACAAGCTCGAAAGCCTTAACGAGCGTTACCTTGAGATTGCCTTGTTATTAGGTGAGGCTGATGTTATTAATGATCAACAACAATTTCGCAAACTCTCCATTGAATATGCGCAATTAGAGCCAGTAGCGCTAGCGTTTCGTAGCTATCAACAAACCTTAGAAGACATCGAAACGGCTAAAGAGATGATCGATGATCCTGAAATGCGCGAAATGGCATATGAGGAACTCAATGCGGCTAAAGAGCGTATTGCCCCACAAGAATTAGAATTACAGCGCTTATTACTACCGACCGATCCTCATGACCATAGTAACGTATTCCTGGAAATTCGTGCGGGCACGGGTGGCGATGAAGCGGCGATCTTTGCGGGTGATCTATTTAGGATGTACTCGCGCTATGCTGAACAAAGACGCTGGCAAGTTGAGGTTGTCAGTAGTAATGAAGGTGAACACGGGGGCTATCGTGAAGTCATTGCGCGTTTAATTGGCACGGGGGCTTATTCACGTTTGAAATTCGAGTCGGGTGCACATCGCGTTCAACGTGTGCCCGAAACCGAATCTCAAGGGCGGGTGCATACTTCAGCGGCTACGGTGGCCATTCTGCCAGAGATTGATGAGGTCGAAGCGCAAGATATTAATCCCGCCGATTTAAAAGTGGATACCTATCGAGCTTCAGGCGCGGGGGGACAACACGTTAATAAAACCGATTCAGCGATTCGGATTACGCACTTACCTTCGGGATTAGTGGTGGAATGTCAAGATGAGCGCTCACAACACAAAAACCGCGCGCGTGCTATGTCGCTATTGCAAGCGCGGCTACTAGAGCGTGATCGTCAAAAGCAAGCCGCTGAGCAAGCTGAAACACGCCGCAATCTAGTAGGATCTGGAGACCGCTCTGAACGTATCCGTACCTATAACTTCCCGCAAGGGCGTGTAACCGATCACCGTATCAACCTCACCCTATATAAGCTCGATGATGTGATGGCGGGCTATCTGGATGATGTGATTGAACCCTTAGTCAATGAGTATCAAGCTGATCAATTAGCGCTACTTGCTGATGAAGCATGAGCCATTTAAGCCTCAAGCAAGCCTTGCAATGGGCTATCGGAGTACTGACTACTCAAGAAGACAGTGCCTGTTTAGAGGCAGAATTACTGCTCGCTCATGTGTTACAAAAGCCACGTAGCTATTTATTTACGTGGCCTGAAAAGACCTTAGACGATGCACAAAATAATGCTTTTCAGACCTTGGTAGCGCAACGTCTCCAAGGCAGACCGATTGCGCATCTAATCGGTAAACGCGAATTTTGGACCTTAGAACTCAGTGTCACACCTGATACTTTAATTCCACGCCCAGAAACTGAATTATTAGTTGAGTTAGCTTTAGAACGCATCCCGCCTAATCAAACTTGTAATATCTTAGATTTGGGTACTGGAACGGGGGCGATTGCTCTAGCATTGGCTAGTGAACGCCCTCAGGCGCAAATTATGGCTATTGATCAAAGCTTGTCAGCGTTACAAATAGCTAAGCTCAACGCTGAGCGCTATCAATTGACTAATATTCAATTCATACAATCAAACTGGTTTACTAACTTAGCCAACACTGCTCACCCTGTATTTGATGTGATCGTGTCTAATCCGCCCTATATAGCAGAAGGCGATCAACATCTAAAACAAGGGGATGTACGCTTTGAACCCTTAACAGCTCTCACCGCAGGTCATGATGGTTTGAATGATTTAAGGGTTATTGTTCAACAAGCACCTGATTATTTAACGAAGCAAGGCTGGTTATTAGTTGAACACGGCTATGATCAAGGTTTAGCGGTACGCCAATTATTTGCTCAAGCTGGATTTACAGCTATTGCCACAAAGCAGGATTTAGCCGGACATGATCGAGTTACCCTCGGTCATGTCCTTGATTAAGTAAGAAGCGTCGCTTACTGAGGCGAAACGTCTTTATTTAGCCAATACATGCGCGGGGCAATTTTGGATAAATCCACACTATCTAACAGTGATGTATTAGAGGTGTTATTTTTATCTAAAAGAGGCAGATTTAATTTACCGACCCGCACTTCGACTAATTGCTGACAATCTCCTTGCTTACAAGCACTACCATCGGCTGCGGTAGGGGTTTTAAAGACCAGTTGGGGTGACTCTAATATATCGCCATTCGTAATCACTAAAAACTTATCTGCACCCGCTCCATCACGGTTTAAATCAGATACCGCATCCCCTGTCATTAAATCCAACACATAAACGCGTGAAGTGGTCGTAATTTTAGAACAGCCGTCACTTACACTAGGTACACCGTCTTGATCGGTTAAGGCAAAGGTAGAGAAAATAATTTTTCCCATAAAGGTCAATGCCTTCGATACACTTTTTTCACCATTAAAAGCTAAAGGTATATACCACCCTTTATAGTCACTTTCTAAAAATGACTCACTTTGTAGGCTAGTTTGCGGCATAACATTAACATCTTCTTTGAGAATAGGCGCACTGCTTGGACGCGCAGTGTAGACATAATCATCTTTTAACACGTAAAAACGATCTGCTATTGCCGTACTTAAAGGATGCATTTTATAACCACTACCCAAAGCTATAGTCAGCACGGGTGCGCCATTACTAATTTGCAAAGCGACATCTGGCTCAGCAAAAAACATGCGTCGACTCACCCCTTGGGTATTACCACCTAAATCAGCTAATTTAGACACTTGTGAGGTATAAGAACCAGAATCTGTGGTAGCAATATCAGCACGCCACACATACCCTCCAGTATCCGCAAAATAAAGCCTATCTAAAGAACCGTCTCGATCCATATCTAAGACACGAATATCGCCCGCTACACTATGCTGTAAAATAGTTCCACCATTATTTTTTAAAGACCACAATAGTTTCCCTTCTAGTGCATCGATAATATATACATCCAAACCTTTAGTATCCGGGGCACGTTGCGTAATATCCTGCTCATCCTTATTCGCGTCATAACCCGCACCAAATACTAAGACCGGTGTATAACTGAGCGTATTAGTATTAGTACCTGTATTTGTATTGCGTGCTTTTACTTTCATCGTTGCTAAGGCAGGCTTACTCCAAGTCTCGCCTAAATTAGCAAAATCAGCTTGGGTATTATCAATATGCCATTTTAACGCGGGAGTATTAGGATTAGTCACATCTAACATATAATAGTGACTCCCCCCACGCCCTAAACCAAAAATAATATAGATTCCCTCTCCCTGCCCAATAGTACCGTCTTTATTGACATCATTCACCCAAATACGAATTTGACCATCCACACCATAAACGTGTTTGAGCTTTTCATTATTATCAAAAAATACTCCAATATTTTTTAACAAACTATTCGGCATAAAAGCCCAACGCTCTACACCAGTATCAGCATTAAAAGCATGTAGAAAACCTTCATTAGAGCCTACAAAAACGGTACGCTCTCCACTAGCATAGTTATATACTACTGGTTTAGAGTGTAGAATATCGCCAATATGTTTACGGGGTAAATCCGAGATTTCACCTGCAACAGTTTTAGCGTAGCCTCTTATAAACTTTAAGTATTTAGTGCGAGTCGCCTCATCAATCGTTTTAGTACAAGTAGTTAAAGTAATGAGCTCACTTAGCCCCCCTAGCGGTAAACCAACCCGATATTGACCGCTACAGTCATACCACCACGTATTAGAATTCATTAGAGAAATCAAATTTAGAACACTGAGACCCCCTAAATTACCTAAACTGGTCTGAGTATTATAATTACGCGACAACAAGCTAGTTGTGATTAAACCATTAGTATTATCTAAAGCCGATAAACCTGTATCACCTAAATCAGTCCATAATTTACGCTCTGCTGGATCTAATAAACTAGCCGCTCCACCTATAGTTACATTATTACCACTAGGCTCAGTACTCCATAAGTCTTGAGCATTATCTTCAAACCGACCATCACCTGCATCATCTAAAGCAATAACATTATTTTTTCCTACTACTTTAGTTTCTCGGATACCATTTTCCTCTACTTCGAGTAATTTAAACTTACGTAAATTACCACTCCATAAGGGTTTAGTAGTACTATCAAATACTGGAATAAACACTTCATCACCATTAGCCAAATGATTAGAAGAGCTTAAGGTATAGGCTGGTGCACTGACAGATAAAGATTGTTTTTCAGCTTCCCGAATAATGCTTTGGAAAGCTTCAGTTAATTGCTCAGCATTACTCGCCTGATAAAATGCGCCACCCGGCGAGGCTAAGGACTGCAAATAACTTTGTGCAGCTGCATTATTCTCTAAACCAAATCCAATAGTGAAGGTCTCAATACCCTGTGTACCAGCAATACTAGCAGATTGATCATTAGCCGCTAAATATTGAGTCAATTCAGGACCACACTCCCCCATACCAAAAAAGTCAGTAGAAGTCTGGCAGGTTTGAGTATTATTAAATATATCCGTTTTGATTTTATCTTTAACTGCATTTTCTGAGGGTTCACCATCCGTCATTAGCACAATAAAATTCTTTTGACAGACCTCAGTAATAGGCGATTTATAAGTAGCAAAACCACTTCCAGCGGTACACTCAGAGGTTAAACACATACTTAGCGGTAAACCCTGATAGGTATATAAACTACAATTATCTTTAGTATCCGGGCAGCCACCACGTTCATTTAAACACCAAACGCTTTCAGTGGTAGTGCAAGCATTAATAGCGCCTGTATACGTGGTGGGATGAGCAGCTCTTAATGCAGCAGGGGGTAAAAAACCTGCATTAGGTGTCATACCCCTAAAATATAATACTGCCTCATATAAAGCATCGACTAAAGGAGTACCATTAAACTCTACCCATGAATTAGCAATAGTAGCTAAATAGTCACGCACTGGTACACCCGCCGTGGCATCAGGCAAGTTATCAAGCGCTTGATAATCCTTAACAATAGCGTAAGCTTCGGCATCTATAGGGCTAATAGGAAAAGAAACACCATTGGCTTTATTATAAACGCCATTGCCACCAAAGCGCATAAGCCCGACATTAACATCCGCTGATGCTTTTTTAAGGGCTAATTGTAAAGACTCTTGCATTACCTGCATGCGAGTTTTACCGCCTGCATCTAATAACATACTGCCAGAGTTATCTAAGACAAATAATACATTGGCGGCATCATTTTGGGCAGCATTACTCAAAAATATTTCAGTAGGGTCTGCTAGTGTAGTATTAACTAATAACCCCCAAAGTATTCCTAAACTGCCTGCTAATAATTTAACAGCAAACCGCTTTTTCATACTATTACCTTTTAAAATTATTATTTTAGCTATTGAGTTTTAAACTTAACGCCAACAACTAGCCGTTGAGGTTTCATCTTCTTTATTTTGGGACTTTTTCAAACCACGACTATTAATACTCATCACCTGACAGGTGTCATCTTTAGCTTGAGTGGAAGTACTTTTAGGTTGAGCGCTAATCTCAAATGCCTCACACGTTTGCGTATTATTCCCAGAGCAAGCGCTTGGCTCAACTGTCATAGTAATCGCATAATCTTTATTAGCACTATCGATAGTATTAGCACTATAGCCTAGTTGTGTTAAGTCTTTAGCATAACTTCGATTACGAATAAAATACTCTTCTTGTAAATGCATAATTTCATTTAAGCTGGTAATCGCATCGGTACGCCGAGATTTCTGTACGCTACTAATATAGCTAGGGTAGGCAAAAGCAGCAATGATAGCTACAATTAACAATACCACCATTAACTCTATCAAAGTAAAACCTTGTTGGGAGCGTAAATTTTTCATTCAACACCTATTCATTATTATTCTAGAGTTAATATTATTGATTAGCCGAAGCGGGAATAAAACGCATAACACCTAAAGCATGAGTACTTTTAGCACTGGTTCCTGCCACTCTAGCTTCAACTTCAATATCAAAGAGGCGACAATCATAATCATCGGCGCTCATGGCCACACTCATGGCTAAATCATTTAATTGCCCACAAGTGACTTTTTTACTCATTAATACTTTAGCTTTAGATTCTACAACACCACCTAAAGCCTCATCTGTAAAAGGACCAATAATATCGGATTTAGTCGCAGACTCTGCTGCCTTATTTTGGAAAAATAGATCCGTGGAGCGCTCTATGGTAGATTCTGCTGCTTGATAAGACAAAACACGAAATATTTCATTACCTGCAATTTTTACATCGGTAGTAGCCATTTTAGCTCCGGCAATACCTAATACAGTCATTACCAGTAAAATGACTAAACCCCACATTAAAACGGAGCCTTGTTGTTTGATATAGGAACTTGAGCCTAGAGACATAAACTAACCCTCAAGATTTCTTAAGCGAATAGTAGTGGTGTAAACAGCACGCCGATAACGATCATTAAAACTAGAAAGCGTTTTATCTAGTAAAGTAAAGCTTTCTTGCTTAGCGCTGCTATAAAAGGGGTCACGAGAGCGTACTAAAAGCGCGACTTGAATACTGATGATCTTATTCCATAGTCCTTCGGTATTAAGCTGAGTAGCAGTTAAATAGCGGTCTGCCACTTTATCATTATTAGTATCGACGCCATAATTAACCTGCATATTCTCGATATTTTGTACTACTGATACTGATGGACCTAAGGAGCCTTGGCAATATAAAAGGGGAATTTTGTCACCCACTGTGTTTTTTTCATCATTAACTTTAACTAAGAAACTATTATAAATTAAACTATCAGTTTCTGATAATATCGGAGCACATACTTCATTCTCAACTAAACCGGTACAGATCAAATTGTTTTCTAAGTTATTTTCGGCGCAATCAGTATGGATACGACTATCTGCTTTAAAACGTATTCCTACTATATCGCCACCACTGCCTGAACCATCAGCACTTTTTTGTACATTATTAGAACTATTCACACTTTTGCCAACAATGAGCGTGTTAGGAGTTAGCACATAATCTGTAACCGGAACTCCTGTGACAGAGGCATAACCCGCATGCTCTAAATGACGCTTTAAAATATCGATGGCATTACGGGCACTTTCATCCATCATTGTTAATTGTTCGCCGTCGCTATAACTACGTTTACCTGCCATATAAACGGTTAGCATACCCCCTAATAGCACAATGCCAATTACCATACTAATTAATAACTCAATAAAGGATAAGCCTGCTTGTCTCGATTGCGCTGTCAACATCTCACAAACTCCTTACCACAATCTGCATGGATAGCTCAAAGGGCTTAAACTCGCTGCCCTGCTGAGAATCATGCTCTGCGTCATCATCTTCATTGTTAGAGGTATTGACATCATTTTTCTTATTAATACGCTCCTGCCATTGAATACTCAGATTCAAAGCTTCGCTACAACCCCCAACACAAGTAATCACTAATTTACCCTTAGTGAGTGAGCTTTTAATACCAACACTACCCGATCCTGCTCCACACATGACTTGGTACAGATCTAGCGCTGCTATTTCACTAGGGGTACAACTGGCACTACGGCAAGTATTAGAGGGTGCGGTATCGCAACTAACAAGGTTGGTGACATACTGACCGGCTTTAGCACCAATAAAGTTATTGCGTACCCGTGCAGCTAAATCATTGAGCAACAAAGTAGCTTGTTGTTTTTGACTAGAATTATGAATGACCTTGAGGTTAGCCACCTGCATACTGGCTAATCCCATTAAACCAATCGATAAAATCAATACGGCAATGAGCACTTCAAGCAGGCTAAAACCTTGCTGTTGACCATGATTAGCATACATAGGATGTCGTTATTATTAGAGTGATAAGACCAATAGCTAGCTCTTAAAGATCTAGCGGCTGCATATAAGTTATATTAATCATTAATTACTAGACCAGCCTATCACATTAGCGTTAAAAGGCTAATTTCCACTTATAAACGGAGCAAAGCTCAAAATCCTCACCATTTATCATTAGTTATTGTTATAAAAGTGCGGTGCACAAAACTAACCTAATGCACACGCTCTAAAAAAGCCTGATCAGAACGTAGCACACGCTCACAACGAATTAATAACTCAAGGCGTTGACCTAATTCACCTAACTCATTGCGATAAAGCATCAAACCCTCAATCAAACGTTGAGTCATCTTATAGCTACTCTCATGAACATAAGTAGTAGGCTGTTGTGCACTTTGCATCATCTTGTCTTCCCCAGTAGACTATATTTCCATCAAATATAGATGATGCACGGGCAAATTACTTGTGAATAGTTACCCGAAAAAAAGTGATAGATTCAACATCGTCAGTTAGTGGTACAATTGCACCTCGCTTCATATGATACTCAATAGCTAAGATTTAAGGTTTAGTGCATAAGATGACTCATCTAGCCTTCTCTAATACTCATACTTATCCCTCTATCTCTACCGATCATTTCAGAGCCTTACAATATGAGACCGCTCAAGCTTATGGCTTAGATCCGGTATTTAGAGATCCCTTTCGTGACGGCTCAGGCTATGCTCCTTTGATGGTGGTTATTCCGGCTGGCTTATTTGAAATGGGTTCTAGTGATGACGAGCATGGTCATCAACCTCACGAAGCTCCGGTGCATACGGTTAACTTAGCTCAGCCTTTTGCCATAGGTCAGTTTCCTGTAACAGGCGCAGAGTTCGAGCAGTTTAAACAGGAAACGGGGTGGTTTTTGCGCCCTGAATTATTATGGTATAGCGGTAACTATCCTGTGGTTAATATTCGCCTTGAGGATATTCGCTTGTATTTAGAGTGGCTACAATTTCGCACTGGCATTAAATATCGCTTACCCACTGAACCCGAATGGGAATATGTGGCGCGTGCCGGAACGCAAACCCCGTTTTTCTTTGGGGAGAGCGTGAGTTGTAAAGAAGTACACTTTAATCCCAACTTCCCTTATGAAGAAAGCAAAAATAAGCAACGCTGGTATTTGCCACGCTGCATGGTCAGTGTAAAACCCAGTGAAGTAGGCATCCGCGAGCCTAATACGTGGAATGTGTATGATATGCATGGCAATGTCTGGGAATTTACCAGCTCGCACTGGACTCGATCACATTTAAATGCTAACCGTGATGGCTCTCCCTCGAAAACCGCTGATCCACACTGGTATGTGACTAAAGGAGGCTCGTGGTTTGATGGAGCAGCACATGCCCGCAGTGCCGCACGCAAAAAGCGTTACTTTGATGAGTTAGATACTAATTTAGGCTTTCGCTTAGTGCGTGATTTAGAGTGAGTTGATATAACTGAGCTGACCATAATTAAGCACGGCTAAACTCCAATGCTAGCCCCAGCGCATTAGTGGGCATGAATTGCCCCTCGTACCAAACTAAAGTGCCATTGACAATCGTTGCATCAATGGTACTTCTAAACTCCATGCCAAAATGAGCAGTCCAAGCGCATTTATAATAACTGTTCTCATGCTCAGCTACCCAAGGCTTACTAATATCCACTAGAATTAAATCCGCCCAATAACCTTCTCGAATAAAACCGCGCTCTTTAAGCTGAAATAAATGCGCGACTGTGTGACTGGTGTTATCTACAATCCCTTCTAAACTAAATAGCCCCTCATGAAAGCCCTCTAATAAAGAGGGCAAGGCATGCTGTACCGTTGGAAAGCCTGAAGGAATATTAAAATAACTACCTTGGTTTTTTTCATCCCAAGCATGCGGGGCATGCCCTGAGCTGATGCAGTCTAGGCGTTGTTCTAATAATCCTTGAATTAAACCTGCACGATCGGCTGCTGTTTTAATAGCAGGATCGCATTTGATTAAGCTCCCCCTCAATGCGTAATCCTCATTACTAAACTGCAAATAATGGGCGCAGGTATCGGCGGTAATGAGCTTGTCAGCACTAGATCCCGTGTCAAACAGTTCTAATTCTTTAGCGCTTGAGATTTGTAAAACATGGAGACGGGTTTTTAAAGAGCGGGCTAAATCTACCACTACGGAAGATGACTTATAACAAGCATCCTCGCTCCTAATCAAGGGATGCAAGTCCATAGGGATAGCATCACCATAAATACTGCGATAGCTTTCTTCATTTTCTAAAATGGTCGGCATATCTTCGCAGTGCATTGCCACTAAGAGTGGAGCGTGTTGAAAAATTAGCGCTAAACGATCTGGATCATCCACCCAAAACTGATTTTGATGAGGTGTACCCGTTAAAATCTTAATACCACAAGCAAGACTAGGGTCAATCGCTTTAATAGCCTCTAAATTGTCATTAGACGCCCCTAGGTAGAAGCCATAATTAGTCCAACACTGCCCCTGTGCTAAAGCCTTTTTACCCATAATATCCTCAGCACTTAGGACATAAGGTACTGTATTAGGCATATCGAGTACGCTAGTAATACCCCCTGCTATAGCAGCGCGACTTTCACTGGCTAAATTACCTTTGTAGGTTAAACCCGGCTCCCGAAAATGCACATGGCTATCAATCATACCGGGCATTAAAAAGCGCCCTGCTGCATCAATCGTCTGATCCGCCCCATAGTGTGCTAAATTAGCGCCGATTTTCTCAATACGTTGATTATTAATATAAACATCGCCTTGAATAATGAGACCTTCATTGACAATATTGGCGTTCAGGATGAGTATCGAGGCCATATCATGCACTCTATGCGTTGGGGTAGGATTAGGGTAGACGCTCTAAAATAGCGAATGAGCATGCTAATGATTGCTCATTTAGGGCTGGACAATAAAGACTGAATTGGGAAACCCATTCTTGAGGATTAATTACTGGAAAATAGGTATCACCCTGAGTGTGGGTATGAATGGTAGTAAGATATAAACGCTGAGCTAACGGCAATGCTTGGCTATAGAGCTGCCCTCCACCAATAATCATCACCTCCGGCTCATCTACCACCTGTGCTAAAGCCTGCTCTAATGAATGAACGACTGTAGCGCCTGCTAACTCTAGCTTGGCTTGACGAGTGATCACGATATTATGCCGTTGAGGTAAAGGGCGACCAATCGCATCCCACGTAGTTCTACCCATAATAACCGGTTTGTGGAGGGTATTTTCCTTAAACCATCGTAAATCGGCGGATACGTGCCAAGGCATTTTGCCTTGTAGACCTATTACGCGCTCAGGGGTCATCGCGACAATGAGCGAAAGCAGCATACGTTACTTCACTACCCGTAAATTAGGGCGAGTACGAGGTGGTGTAGGATCATTACTATCCTCAGTTTTATGCCCCTCTACCACTTCTAGGCGCTCAGTAGCACTTTCTTTAGCTTTAGCAGGCTCTTCCATACCGTATTCGGAGTCGTAAAAGCTTGCACCCTGTTGGTTTTCACGAGCATAAATCGCTTTTAAGGCTGGCATGGGTAAATAAACAGAAAACGAAGCCCCATTGAAACGTGCACTAAAGGTCACTGCATCATTATCCATATGCAGCGCATGTACAGCCCCCGGACTAATATTAAGTACAATGCTACCGTTTTTTACATATTGACGGGGAACGACTACATTTTCATAAGTCGCATCGACTAAAACATGGGGCGTTAACCCATTATCAACAATCCACTCGTAGAACGCCCGCAATAAATAAGGACGTTTAGGACTCATAGCCGGTTCAGTGGGAGAATTATGCGTACTCATGGGCGTATCGACTTTTCAATTTTGCTAAGCGATTGTTGGAACGCATCGCGTGAAAAAACTCGATCCATATACCGTAAAATTGGCTTAGCTTGTTTTTCAGGTACATCAATGCCGTATTTAGGCAAACGCCATAAAATCGGGGCAATGGTGCAATCCACTAATGAAAATTCATCACTTAAGAAATAAGGTTTAATAGCAAACACTTCGACCGCAGACAGCACACTCTCACGTAAAATTTTACGTGCTTGAGCCGCTTCTTGTTGATCACCATGTTCAATATCCTGCACTAATGAAAACCAATCACGCTCAATCCGATATAAGGCTAGGCGGGAATGAGCACGGGTTACAGGATCGACAGGCATTAGCGGTGGATGCGGAAAGCGCTCATCCAAGTACTCCATAATGATACGGGCGTCATAAAGTACTAGATCACGATCAATCAAGGTAGGAGTAGTGTTATAAGGATTGAGTTCGGCTAAGTCTTCCGATTTATCGTTAGGGCCTAAATTTAAAGTATCATAAGTTATATCTTTTTCAGCCAATACAATACGCACACGATGACTATCCGCTGAGTCAGGTGACGAAAATAATGTCATAACTGACCGACGACTGGATAACGACGCCATTCACAAACTCCCTACAACCTAAAGTAAAAAGGCTACTTTGGATTTAACCAAAGTAGCCTACTATGTTATACCAGACTGCTCTTAATGAACATCCTTCCAATATTCTTTCTTCAAGAAGTACGCCACTATACCAAAGAGCACCATAAACAACAGGACAAAGACGCCAATGGTTTTACGGTGTAATTGTGCAGGCTCACCCACGTACACTAAGAAGTTAGTAATATCACGCACGACCTGATTATATTCAGGACCTGATATTTTACCCGGATTTAGACTAACTAAATGCTCAGTGCAATGTTGCGCTCCGTGTTCACCGTGACCTTCAGCGGCTGGGGTACAATTTTTTTCCAGCTTTTGCCAGCCTTGTAATTCCCATAACACATGGGGCATACCCACATTAGGGAAAACGGTATTATTGACCCCCATAGGACGAGTAGGATCAACATAAAACGCTTTTAAGTAACTATAAATCCAGTCACCACCGCGTAACCGACCGGTCAAAGACAAATCAGGTGGAGCCGCACCAAAACCCTCTTCCACATCGGCGGGTCTCATGGCATTCACCATATTGTCACCGATCTTACTCATCTCACCGTCTTTACCACTGGTAAAGATAAGGTTTTCTTGGACTTGCTGATCGGTTAGACCTGCATCCAGAGCAAGGCGGTTATAACGACTGAAGGCTAATGAGTGACATCCCATACAGTAGTTCACGAAGTACTTAGCACCCCGCGCCAAACTGGCTTGATTATGGACATCAATATCTGCTTTTTCTAACGGAACTACATCACCAGAGGCCATTACCCCTTGGCTAAATAGAGCAGCAGTTGATAAAACAAGACCTGCTAGAAGCTTTTTCATAACGGCTACTCCTTAACCTGTAACACGGTCTGGAACAGGCTTTTCCTGATTCCACTTCGATATAAAGGCAGGCAACAACAAGGTAATAGTCAGATAAGCCAAAGGCCAAATAAACTGAACTAAAATTTGATGAGCCTCTTCTTGCACATCGCCGTTATAACGCAATAAATCAATTAACACGACCAAACCTAATAAAATCCCAAACCACATTAAGTAATTAACGGTCGCTGGACGACTATGTACCCAAATCACCACGAAGAATAAGAAGTAAATCTCAGTCATACGTGTACCTAGCTCTTTAAAAGCAGGGGTCACCGCTTCCACACCCATCCAACCTAATACGATGAATACTAGAGCAAAAATCAGTAAATTAGCTTTATGAGCCAGATTACGATAGCGCCATGATTTAATTGGATTTTGATCTAACCAAGGTAATAGGAACAATACAATAATCGCCGAGAACATCGCTAGAGTACCGTACCAAGGATCAGGCACTGCACGTAATACGGTATAAAACGGTGTGAAATACCATACCGGAGCAATATGTAAAGGTGTTTTTAGCGCATTAGCTGGTTCAAAGTTAGGCTTTTCTAAGAAATAGCCCCCCATTTCTGGAGCAAAGAACACAATGGCAAAGAAGAAGAATAAGAAGACCGCCACACCCACAATATCTTTTACGGTGTAATAAGGATGGAAAGGAATACCATCAGTCGGTGCATTAGGACTCCATAGATTACCTTTAGGACCTTGCTTGACTTCAACACCGTCAGGATTATTAGAACCTACCGCATGGAGAGCCACAATGTGCACAAATACTAGCGCAGGTAAAATTAATGCGGGTAAGAAGAAGTGCAGAGCAAAGAAACGGTTTAGAGTCGCATCACCTAATACGAAGTCACCGCGAATCCAAGTCGATAATTCATTACCGATATAGGGCACGGTGTTGAATAAGTTAATAATAACTTGTGCACCCCAATAAGACATTTGTCCCCAAGGTAATAAGTAACCCATGAATGCAGTCGCCATCAGCACCACATAAATCGCCATACCGATTAACCAAATCAGCTCACGTTTACCTTTATAGGAGCCGTAAATTAAGGCACGGAACATATGTAGGTAAACTACGACGAAAAAGGCGGAAGCACCAGTAGAGTGCATATAACGAATAAACCAACCACCGGGCACGTCACGCATAATGTATTCAACAGAAGCGAAGGCGTAGGCAGCATCAGGCTTATAGTTAAAAGCTAAGAACAAACCTGAAACGATCTGAATCACTAACACTAAAATAGCCAGTGAGCCAAAGAAATACCAAAAGTTAAAGTTTTTAGGTGCATAGTATTGTGCTAAGTGATAGTTCCACGTTTCCATTAAAGGGAAGCGGTCTTCTACCCAACCTAAAAAACCTTTGTAATTATGAGCGGGACGATCTGCCATTATGCCGCCTCCTTAGCATCATTTAAGCCGATTAAAATAGTACTATCGTCTTTGAAATAATAAGGGGGCACTTCTAAATTGCTGCCAGCAGGAACGTTTTTATACACGCGACCCGCTAAATCAAAGCGTGAACCGTGGCAAGGGCAATACCAACCACCAATCCAATCAGCCCCTAAATCAGCAGGTGCAACTTCTGGACGATAAGTAGGAGAACATCCTAAATGCGTACAGATCCCTACTAATACCAAATACTGCTCTTTACGTGAACGATAGAGATTTTTTGCGTATTCGGGTTGCTGAGAAGGAATAATCGACTCTGGATCTTTCAGCTTATCATTTAAAGAGGCTAAACCTTGCACCATTTCAGGTGTACGGTTTACTACCCAAACAGGTTTACCACGCCATTTCACACGTACCTGCTGACCCGGCTCCACCTTACTTAGATTGAACTCCACAGGTGCACCGGCTGCAAGCGCACGCGCACTAGGAGACATCGACGTAAGAAATGGAGCTGCAAGCGCAACCGTTCCAGCTCCTCCCACTACCCCAGTGGCAGCGATAAGGAAGCGGCGGCGGCTTTTATCTACTCCTGAATTTGCCATCGTTAGCTCACTCCAAAAATAATCAAAACTAAAAGCCCCTGTATAACGCGTATTTAAGTTAAACAAGTAGCTAAATCTGTATAATGTGGTGGCTCTGGTGCTTGCTTATATTAGCATATACTAAATAAGGTGCTAGGCTTAAACGCAACTCTTTGAATGTCAGAAACATTGCCTCACATCGCCTACCACTCCTTACGCAGCTCTTCATCCTTAACCACAGATAACTGGAGCCGCATAATACCACAAAAAAATACGGTAATAATGTGTTTTATGCAGGGTTATCCAAATCCACAAAGAGATGTTTTAAGCCAAACTGCTCGGCTAAATGTTCCCCAAGCGCCTGTATCCCATAACACTCCGTCGCATGATGACCCGCGCCAATATAGTGAATCCCTAATTCACGGGCGCTATGAGTCGTTTGCTCAGAAATTTCACCGCTTAAATAAGCATCAACCCCTAACTCGGCGGCACGATCAATATAACTCTGCGCTCCTCCGGTGCACCACGCAATGCGCTTAATCAAGTGTGAGCCACCACTCACTAAAGTAGGCTCACGCTGTAATGCTGAGGCTACTCTTAAAGCAAACTCGGTTAAGGTCATTGGCTGGGCTAATACCCCAATATTACCCACACCTTGTAACTCGCGCTCATCCATGACGCCCTCAACTTGAAACCCTAAGCGCTGGGCTAATTGCGCATTATTACCCAGCGTAGGATGCGCGTCTAAGGGTAAATGATAGGCTAGCAAACTCATATCATGCTTAAGTAGGGTAGCCAAACGCTTTTTCTTCATACCCCGCACCACATAAGGCTCGCCACGCCAAAAATAACCATGATGCACTAAAACCGCATCCGCTTTTAAACTCACTGCTCGGTCTAATAAAGCTTGGCTCGCCGTCACACCCGATACAATCGTGGTAATCTCAGACTTACCTTCAACTTGAATGCCATTAGGACAATAATCTTTAAACTTACTAACACTTAGTAAGTGTTCTAAATAGCGATCTAACTCATATAAATCCATCGCCTTACCCTACTAAGCGTCTCAGTTGGGTCAACAACTCAGTCATTTCCTCATCCGTGCCAATCGTAATACGCAGATACTCA
The DNA here is from genome assembly GCF_016711335.1 of Thiofilum sp. NCBI lineage: Bacteria > Pseudomonadati > Pseudomonadota > Gammaproteobacteria > Thiotrichales > Thiofilaceae > Thiofilum > Thiofilum sp. The sequence continues at coordinate 1,719,565 of NZ_JADJTF010000001.1, read as the reverse complement.
TTTAAACGCGGCTTATTAAAATACCGCACCAAAATACCCCGCTCTTTTAATTGGCTATATAAGCTTTGAGCTTGACCCTGTGGGGGACGCGCAAAAATAAAATTAGCCCGCGAGGGTAATACTTTAAAACCTAAACGTTCTAAACCTTGCACCGTAGTAGAACGAGTCTGCTCAATGGCACGGCTTACATAATGAAGATAATCCCGATCTAAAATAGCCGCCGCTCCTGCAATCAGAGCTAAACGATCCAAGGGATAAGAATTAAATGAGTTTTTAACGCGCTCCAATGCCTCAATTAAATCAGCCTGCCCTATGGCAAATCCCAAACGCAAACCCGCTAAAGCCCGTGATTTTGACAGAGTTTGTACTATCAATAAATTAGCATACTGTTTTACTAAACTAACGGCACTCTCAGCCCCAAAATCAACATATGCCTCATCCACCACTACTACCGAATGAGGATTACGCTGTAATAAGGTTTCAATAGCGGCTAAAGGTAAAGCGATTCCAGTCGGTGCATTAGGATTAGGAAAAATAATGCCTCCATTCGGGCGCTGATAATCATCAATGTTGATGGTGAAATCATCACGCAGTGGAATTACATCGGTCTCAATCTGATACAAATTGGCATAAACCGGATAAAAGCTATAGCTAATATCGGGATAAAGCAGCGGCAAATCGTGCTTTAAGAGTCCGCAAAACACATGTGCTAACACTTCATCAGAGCCATTGCCCACAAATACTTCGTTGCGCTCTAAGTTATATTCCTTAAAGTACTCAATCACTGCCTCTTTCACTATATCGCCATTAGGATCTGGATATAGACGCAGATGCTCTAGATTAGCGCTTTGAATCGCTTGAATCGCTTTAGGCGAAGGTGGATAAGGGCATTCATTGGTATTGAGCTTAATATAACGCTGATCCTTGGGTTGCTCACCGGGAACATAGGGATCGAGGTCGTGAACGTGGGCGCTCCAAAATTGGCTCATGACAGAAGTCTTTGTGAAAAACAAACCTTAAGTATACCATCGAGAGCCTAAACTTGACGACCTCTACTTAGTACGATGTATGACTGCTCTCCACTGCCCTCACTTTAGCGCCCAACGCTGCCACTCTTGCCGTTGGCTCGATATACCCTATGAGCAACAAATTCAACAAAAACAACAGCATTTAGAGCAAATACTCGCTCCTTATCATGTTAAAGCTTACGAGCCAGTCACAACCAGCCCTATTAGCGCCTTTCGCAATAAAGCCAAAATGGTAGCACTCGGTGCAGCACACCAACCATTATTAGGCATTATTAGTCCGCAAGGTGAAAATATTAGCCTAGTCGATTGCCCGCTTTATTCTGACACTATGCAGCAGGTATTAAATTATCTAGAGCGCTGGATTCAAAAAGCGGGCATTCCCCCCTATCGTATTGATAAGCAAAAAGGCGAATTAAAATATATTTTGCTTACTCAAAGCCAAGCGACTGGCGAATTTTTATTACGTTTTGTGCTCAGAAGTGAAAATGCCCTAGCGCGTATTCAGGCAAATTTAGCCTATTTACTCACGGAGTTTCCCGCTATTAAAGTGGTCTCCGCCAATATTCAACCAATTCACATGGCAGTATTAGAGGGTGAGCAGGAAATATTTTTAACTGAAGCTAAAGTAATCGAGGAGCATTTTAATCATGTTCCCTTAAAGATTCGCCCTAAAAGCTTTTTTCAAACTAATCCCTTTGTTGCTGCTCAGCTTTATCAAACCGCTAGAGAGTGGACGAGTATTTTAGAAGCTAAACATATTTGGGATTTATTTTGTGGTGTGGGTGGTTTTGGTTTGCACTGTGCCACACCTGAAACGCATTTAACGGGAATTGAAATTGAAGCGGAAGCAATTGAGTGTGCTAAACAATCCGCGCAAGCATTGGGATTAAAACAGATTAACTTCCAAGCTCTAGATTCGAGTACTTTTACTTTGAGACCCAATAATCGACCTGATTTGATTATTGTAAACCCACCGAGACGGGGTATTGGTCGAATACTCGCTGAAACGATTAATGAGTTTGCACCTAAAGCTATTTTATATTCAAGCTGTAATGCGGTAACACTGGCTAGTGATTTAAAATATTTAGATAAGTATACGATTGAAAAGGTGCAATTGTTTGATATGTTTCCCCATACTGCCCATTATGAAGTACTGTGCTTATTAAGGCTTAGCGCTAAATAACGCCAATAATGCGCCTTATTGCTCAGCGCATTATCCTATGGCTCTATATCCCGTGAGTACCCATATAACCTTTTGTTCCAGCTAGGTTGATACCCTCTATATCAGCATGTTTTAAGTTAGCATTAGTTAAATCGGCATTACTAAGGTTAGCATTAGACATAATGGCTTCTGATAGGTTGGCTCCACACAGAATAGCATTGCTTAAATCAGTACTGGTAAGGGTAGCATTAACTAGATTAGCTCCGGTCAGGTTAGCACCGTTTAAATTAGCACCAGCTAGATCGGCCCCGCTTAAATCAGCTCCGCTCAGATTAGCTTTACTAAGATCAGCAGAATTAAACCGCGCTTTACTTAGTTTGGCATGACTTAAATCTTTGCCACTAAGATTAATCCCTGTCATATCTTCTTGAGCTTGTACTTTGTGCTCTACTTGATAGGCATTCAAAAATGTACCATACATAACTCTCTCCTGCTTAGGTGTGGGTGGGTTAGAAGTATTGCCCGCATAGCACGATATAGCTTTTTTACCCCGCTTCTGACTCTTGTGGAGAAATAGGTATGTGTCTCTTCAGTAGCTATCATGCGCATAAAACTACCTAAAAAACACTTCAACCGTTGAACAACACTCCTGATTAATAATCATACGTGTGCCACCCTATACCCTACAATTATTTATGCGCTGGATTTAAAAAATATCCAGCTTTCCAGATTAAAATAGTCGCCCCATTACGAGAGTTTAAAAATAGACACCCAGAATAGTGAGTCAAAACAGCAATTAAGTTAAGGCTTTGCATCTAGGCTCGATAACTTAAAAGCACACTAGCTCTTATAAACTCGCCGGATCTCAGGCGGTAAGAGGTAGATTCATTATAAATCATTAAAAAAACAGCCTCGAAACCACCACATCATGCTCAGACTGAGAGCGTGTTAGGAGTCCATCATAGGCTCAGCCTAATATCTATGCTAAAAAGATCTTTAAATTGAGTGTTTTTTAATTTTAAGGGCATAGACTATGAATCACTTACGCCGACGCCAGTCTGGAAAATCTCCCAAGCCTCGCACAAACCACTCCCAGCCAGCTCAAAAAGCCCATAGTACTAAAAATGCTCCGCCTAGTTTTACAGCCTTTTACTTACCACCAGAGGTATTAGCGGCTTACTACAATGATGCGCGATTAAATGTGTTGGCTTGTTTGAATGACATCCGTAGCAAGGTTGGGCGCAAAGTACTTGAGAATGAAGATCAGATTGAAAGTGCTATTAAAGAGCTAGGTCTAATAACTGCGCCCCCTGAAGAACAAGCCAATATGATTAAGCACCTGCATCGTAGTTTTGGTTTTCTCAAGGTATTAATGGATAACACCAACAAGACTAACCAAGCTAAAGATCTAGCCGTTCCGCTACCACGCTATTATGAACAACGCCTCACTTGGGTTCTGGCGTTGCTGAATGATTTGCGTAATACCTTTGTGCATCCTACTGATCCTGAGTGTCAGTTAGAGCGCGTTTTACAGCGTAAACTCTACTTTCTACTCAATCGTGTTTACGATGCTAGCTTTCACGAAGTGAAAAAGCGCTTTAGTCATAGCACAGCATCAATGGCTAGCTTTATGCGCTGTGGGCGTGATGGTAAAGCCAAACGCTCTAATGAATTTGTGTTTGCTTTGTGCAGTGACCCGATTAATGTACCTGAAAACGCTATTACCCCCCAATCACAAGTCCTTTATAGCTTTGGTCATGTACTGTTTTGCGCGTTATTTTTAGAGAAAAGCCAAAGTGCTGAATTAATGAGTCATTTTTGGGAGGCAGCATCCCCTACCCTACAACAACAATGGACTACAGAGCAGCGCAGTATTATTCGGGAAATGATCGCGGTCTATCGCCTACATTTACCCATCCAACGCTTAGAGTCTACTGATACCACCATAGCGCTCACTTTAGATACTTTGTCGGAACTTGCCCGCTGTCCTTTGCCCTTATTAGAGTGTTTAAGTCCTGAGGATCAAGCTAAGTTTCGTTTTGAAGCGGCAATGGCTAGCGAAGTTGAGGAAGAAAACGAACCTGAAGGCGCGAGTGTGCTCTTTGCACGCGGGCGTAATGAACGCTTTCCTAGCTTGATGATGCGCTTTTTAGATTTTGATGCGGATAATCGGCTGCGCTTTGCCCTTGATTTGGGGCAGTTTCATTATCATGTGCGCCTCAAAGCGGCTGAATACTTTACCGATCAACTACCACGGATACGCACTTTAGGGCAGAAAATACTCAGTTATGGACGTTTGCATGACTTAGAGCAAGCGACTAAACCTGCTGACTGGACACTACTGGAAAATAATTACACTCAACTACGCGAAGAGGCTGAACTCATTAAGGCACAAGGTATTCAAGGCATAGTTACCTTGCACCCTTATTTAATTCCGGCTTATCCGCATTACCATTATTTTCCTGAGCGCATTGGTTTTCGTTTGGATCATGCAGAAAAGCCTACTAACGCAGACTACCCCGACCTTAATGCTCATGCCGCACAGCAGGCTATTGCATTGCCCTCCCCTAGTGCTCAGACCATGCAACCGCAATTTTGGATGAGTCATGAGCAATTATTGCATACCACGTTTTATCATTATTTGTGGAAAACACAGGCTCAAGGTCACACTGCTTCACGCTTAGATACCCTGATACGTCGCTATGAAGCAGGTATGCGTACCTTAGTGAAAAAACTTGCTCAAGGTGAACCGTCCTACCCCATGACACGCACGGAGGCGCAACAATGGGTCGACCAGTGTTTTAATGCACAAGGGCGCTTTGCAGTACCATTTAGTAGTTTGCCACAGGTAGTACAGCATCATTTAATCCAAGGGCGTAAAGCTAATCCCCTATCACATGCTGCGCTAAAACAGCGTATTGAGTATTTAAGTGCAGAGACTGAACAGCGTTTGACGGCACTTAAAAACCTATTGCAATCTGATAAAAAGCGCGGGCAAAAAGGTTTTAAAGCGATTAAGTGTGGGGTGATAGGTGACTTTCTTGCTGATGATTTCATGCGCTTTCAGCCTGTGGATAGTACTAAGCCTGACGGAGGCAAGCTCAATAGTCAGCAATATCAAATTCTGCAAAAAACGCTGGCTTACTACGGCGCACATTTAGAACAACCACCTAAGATCGCTGATTTATTGGAGGATTGTGGTTTATTAGCGGGACCATTAGCCCATCCCTTTTTGCCTCAACTTGGCTTACAACAGGAGCCTAATAAATACCAAGGCTTATTGAGTTTTTATGAAGCCTATTTAATACAGCGCCAACGCTTTTTAAAACAATGTGCTCATGACGCAAAACACTGGTCACTGGATCATCTGCCTAAGTGGTTGGGCTTACGACCTGCATCTCATCTCGCACAATGGCTGCATGAACTATGGGAACCCACCACTCAAAGCTTTAAACAACCTTTGCCTTTACCTGACCAGTTTTTATATCAGCCTATTCTAACTAGAGTAGCCGAGTACTTAGGGCTTAGCCCTGCTGAACTAGAGGCACAAGGCTCTCAACACTTGAGCCGTGAGCATGAAACGGTGGTCATTCCACCCTCTATTACATGGTTACTGAAACGCTATTTAGCTCAACAAGGCGAAGCCGAGCAAGCGATGTATGACTATCCGCGTCAGCATCCTTTGCTGGATACATGGCTGGATAAACGCACGAAACAATTTGCCGAGAAGGTTAAATACTATCTGCCTGAAGCGGAGCGTAAAACTCAAGTAGAGGCTATTCGTGCTTATCTAAAAACACCGGAACCTGTGGTGAGTAAAGCGGCAAAATCCAATGAGCTGTTGGAAAAACGCGCCAAGCTCAGCCAACTACTCAAAGCTTATAAACAGGATGAAAGGGCGCTGCGGCATTTAGTGGCTCAAGACAAAATACTTTATCTGTATGTGCGGGATTATTTGGATAAGTTAGTACTAACGCCTGATGCACCTAAACCGCAATGGTCATTGCAGGGTATCGCTCATACGCTGCTTAATACGACGATTTGGCATGAATTACCTATTCCACAACCTAAACCCAAGAAAAACGAGCCTGCTAAACCGTGGACAGCGCGTAGTCTGTATCATCCGAGCTGTAAAATCCGTGATTTAGGCGGTTTAAGTGTGTTGGTGCGGGATCGGCGCTTAGTGGGGCTATTGGGTGCGTATGGTGGCTATTATCCTTTGAGTGAAACTCAGCTGCATTATGATGAAATTCGTGCTGAATTAGCCAGTTATCGGCGTACACGGGTAAAAATTATGGCGCTCATTCATGGCTTAGAACGCGCTATTATCCAAACACTAGGCACTATTCCAGAGCGTAAACTAGCGCTCAAAGACTCCACGCTCAACGAGGAGCAACGCGCTCAACTCAAGCAATCGCTAGTAGATTTTGGTGAGGGGCGACATGGGGATTTATTGTGGGCGCTCTATCAGCAGGCTCAGGCGGCGCATGTGCGGGGGGCTGGGTTTAGTGTGGCTGCGTTTCGACAATTTCGCCTGATTCGCAATGCGTTTGCCCACAATCAATATCCTGAAGCAGAGCACTTTCCTGATTTAGCGACACGAGTACGGTTAGAGCCAACACCGGATAACCCTGCACTGCATCGTAAGGTGGCGGTGCGCTTTGCGGAACACATGGAGCGTTTGTGTCAGCCGTGGTTTAATTATTTACAAAACAGTCAGAGGTAAGGTGATGCAGTTATTCGGGATGACCTTTGCGGTGGGTGAAATCACTGATTTGATGGTAGCGGTATTAGGCTTTATCGGTGTGGTGATTGCGGCATGGTTGGCGTATGTGTTTGCCACGCGCCAGAGTCGGATTACGCACAATACTACGATTCGCACCGACCGCTTGCGCCGTGAGATTGCGGCGTTGGAGGCGGTTTGGGCGTTATTGGCGTATATGAGTGATAAAAAGAGCGATAAAGCGATTATTCATTGGACTAAACATAGTCGAGAGGGTAGCGACATTCAGTATTTTTATCACTTTGGTCATTTAGAGCGTTTTATGTTGCATGAGTTGAGTGAGGTGTTTTATCAGCAACATGCGGGTTTGTTTGTGTCTAAGGAGGTGCGGGATTTAGTGTATGGGTATAGGGCGGTGGCGGCGGGGTTTTATTTTGCGCATCGGGCGGTGGCGGTGAATGCGGAGGGTTTGACACCGATTGATAAGCCGGAGCAGGCGGAAAAGCTTAAGGGGATTTATGAGCAACTGAATCAGCAGTTGCGGTTAGAATTAGATCAACGCTATCGGGCGTTAGAGGTGTAGGGGTTGATTTTTCCAAGCAAGGAGTATGCCGAAAATGCTAACTCGATCTATCTCTTTTGATATAGAAAGAAAAGCTATGCAAGTATTTGTTTGTACAAAGGAAATAGCACGGGTAGGGGTTGGAGAGCCTGCTGGGTAAAGGCGGGACTACGACTGTTAACTGGCGTCCCTTTGCCAGTTTGGTGTTGGAGAGCCTGCTGGGTAAAGGCGGGACTACGACCACACCAGAAATAGCAACTCCATATGAGCCTGCGTTGGAGAGCCTGCTGGGTAAAGGCGGGACTACGACGGATACAAATAATCCCGTCCAATCCTTCATGGTTGGAGAGCCTGCTGGGTAAAGGCGGGACTACGACTATCATTATGATACTATATTAACTATGCCCTTGGTTGGAGAGCCTGCTGGGTAAAGGCGGGACTACGACGTAACCTGGCAGCCCCTTTTGCCAGTTTGGTTTTGTTGGAGAGCCTGCTGGGTAAAGGCGGGACTACGACATTATTTTTCATTTTTTGTCTCCTTCTCTATTTTGTTGGAGAGCCTGCTGGGTAAAGGCGGGACTACGACTTAGATTCAGATTCTCATCCCAGAAGGGAGATGTTGAAGAGCCTGCTAGGTAAAGGCGGGACTACGACCTTATGCTTTGGCTATCACAGGTAGAACAGGGCAAACACATAGGTTTGCCCCTACAACAGCATTAAATTTTTGACACGCATCTAAAACCCGACTAATCTGGAATTTAATTCCAGATTAGTCGAACCTTATGCTACCTCGCACCCTAGAAACTACCATTCGTCTTGCATCACAAGTGTTTCCCGTGCTCTTACTCACAGGCGCTCGCCAAGTGGGTAAAACCACTCTGTTAGAAACCTGTGCCGAGCCTGAACGCCGTTATGTGACCCTAGATGACCCATTGGAAGCAGAATTGGCGCATACTGACCCTGCGTTATTTTTCCAACGCCATCCGCCGCCCGTTATTATTGACGAGGTGCAATATGCCCCTGAACTATTCCGCACCATTAAACTGTTGGTGGATAAGGACAAACGCAATGGCTTGATTTGGCTGACAGGCTCGCAAAAATTTCATCTCATGCAAGGCATCACCGAGAGTCTGGCGGGGCGGGTGGCGGTACTGGATTTATTGGGACTTTCGCAAGCAGAACTAGAGAGCCGTGCTCAAAATACTCAGCCTTTTGTACCTACTCGCACTTGGATTGAAGCAGCACGTAAGCAAGCCACACCACCACTCACCCTATTAACGCTCTATCAGCGTATTTGGCGCGGCTCCTATCCACGAGTAGCTTTGCATGAGGCAATGCTGCGTGACTTGTTTTATAGCGCCTATTTACAAACCTATTTGCAGCGCGATGTGCGCCATTTAACACGAGTGGGTGATGAGCGCAGCTTTTTGTTATTTTTGCGTACTTGTGCAGCGCGAGTGGGGCAATTACTCAATTATGCGGATTTAGCGCGAGAGGTCGATATTGACCAGAAAACCACAAAAGCATGGCTTTCCATTTTAGAAACTTCGGGCATTATTTATTTGCTGCAACCTTATTTTAATAATGTGAATAAGCGTTTAATTAAAACACCCAAGCTTTATTTTCTAGATACGGGTTTATGTGCCTATTTAACGCAGTGGTCATCACCTGAAACATTGGAAGCAGGCGCTATGTCGGGCGCTATTTTAGAGAATTGGATATTGATCGAAATACTAAAAAGCTATTGGCATAATGGATTAAATCCCAATCTATATTTTTATCGAGATAAAGAACAACGCGAAATTGATTTACTGTTAGAGCGTGATAATAAAATTTATCCGGTCGAGTTTAAGAAAACAGCCAGCCCGAATTTAAGTGCTGCTAAGCATTTTAGTGTGTTGGATAATTTAGATAAGCCACGCGGAGAGGGTGTGATTGTTTGCCTCAGAGAAAGCGATATTCCGCTCTCTGGTGAGGTTAATGTTATTCCAGTGGGGTATTTGTAGGATGTAGAAAAGCTTAATCATTAAGATCAATATTTTTATAATATATTGATTTATATAATAATACCAATCCAAGCAAGTGCATTGCTAGCTATCTTTAAGGCTTCTAGGCACTTGATACCAACTTCCTCTTTTTCTTCTGATAGACCTTTGAATTGATAAGCTATCTAATTCTTCATATGGGTCTATCTGATCGGCTGGCAAGGTTGGAGCATCTGTAAAGCCCTTTATATGCTGAAAAAGCTTGTCGTTTGCTTCCTCAGAAAGAGGAGCAATGTTATCGACTTTCTCATCCCGCCAACGGATGCCTAATATATCCCATAATTCGGCAGTCAGAAATTTACCATCCGTGGGAGGCTTGCTGGCAAAGGAAATTACACCTCTATCCTTGGTTTCTTCAGGTAACTTCAAGTAATGATCATTTAACTTATTGAGATCTTCTTTGAGTTCAGCCGCCCAAACAAACCTCTGATTTTTAGCGAGAAAATATTGTGCTGTACTTCTATGTAATTTATCCCCTGAAATGAATACATTGCAAAAAGGTAAGTAATGTAAATATGCAATATCGATTTTGTTAGAAGGGCGATCAGCAGAAATAAACCCACGTGAGATACAAATGTGAAAGAAAACTTCAACTTTTATAACGTGTGCCGCATAGGGAGCATAGTAACTTAGCGCTGGAAACCCAGATATCTGATACCTCTGAACTAATTTTTGATGATATTTGCGAGGTATTCCAAGTGATTGAACAATGAATGATATCAAGTCATAGGGCTTGGCTGAACTCGTGACTATTTGACTTGCGACTGTATATGCATCTTGCATATTTTTACAAAGAGAAATGTCTATACCAAGTTTTTGCGCATATATCGCAGAACTCTCAAACGTCATTGACTTAATGTTGGCTCGCCAGATCCTTGCAAACTCTCTTTCTATCTTTAGATATTCACCGTCTTGCCACCTGTTAAAGGCTTTTGCTTCAGGAGATATATCAAAATTTACACCTTTCTTTCCTTCAGACTGTACAGGTCTACCACCTGCAACAATTGGTCTATTGGACATCGAAATTGGCTGCCCCATTAGATTAGCTAACAGCAAGTCACTGTGGTGAACATTTGGAGCACCGCTTAGCTGAGGGGACTTTTCTGCAATATTACCAACTACTTGCTCCGCTGTTCTTCCTCTGCTCACTTCCTTGTCTAAATCCGCAAGTGTTTCTACATAGAACAGAGGTGAAATATTAGGGGTAAAGAATCGGTCGAACCAGACCGATTCATCTACGCTCAATGACTGCAAGAACGATTTGTCGAAAAGTGCAACAGGACTCATCTTTTCCCTGAGTGGCTAACAGTTTATGATATAGAATCTCGGTATAACATCTTATCCTAGACTCGCCTAGACCACATCCCCTAACCGACCTAAAACTCACTACACGCCTGCTAAAAGTCACCAACCTTTCTTAAACCTCCCTACCCTAAACTAGCTTCTCGCTAATTGGAGTACTGACCTAAATGAACCTATCCACCCCCTATCTCAGTGTGCTGTATTGGCTCTGGTTTATGGGATTAGTGGGTTTGGGGGTCTATATCAGTTGGGATTTACACGTACTCCAGCCTATGATCACGACCGACACTACGCGTATTAGTATTGTAATTCTACTCTTAGGGCTGGCGGGATTACTCCACGGCGGTTACCGTGCCTATTTTCTAGCGCGACAGCAACAAGCTTTACAAACTCTCAACCGCGCCATCCCCTTGCATACATATTTACAAGCGCGTTCAGATCCCAGTACTAATGAAACCCTACTCACCGAACAGTTAGCCGAATATCTACGTGGTGCGCATCAAACAGGCTGGTTTATCAATGGAATGCTAATTAAATTAGGATTACTCGGCACGGTCATAGGCTTTGTGATGATGCTGACCTCCCTCGATGGTCTGCAATCACTCGACATTAACCAATTGCAAACTCTCATGCAGCAAATGACTAAGGGGATGGGCATAGCATTGAATACTACGATTTTTGGCTTAATTGGGAGTCTGATTCTAGGCATTCAATATCTAGCGCTAGATCGCTATGCTGATGCCTTATTGATGCACATTTTGCAACTTCCCAAAACCTCCGGCAGTCACTAAATGGCGATTTTTAGTGGCAAAAAAGCCAGTGACTTCAGCATTGATCCCTTCACTGACCTGCTGTTTAATGGCTTATTGACATTTACCTTTTTACTATTAATTGCCCTTTTATTGCTCAACCCGCCTGCCAAAAGCGGCATTATTGACCCAAAAGCTGAGTTCATGATTACTGCTAGTTGGCCGGATAATGACCCGAATGATATTGATACGTGGGTAGAAGGACCCGGAAATAAAACCGTCTGGTTTAAACATACTCAAGACGGTTTAATGCACTTAGATCGGGATGATCGAGGACTTGCTAATGATATGCAGCTCATCGATGGGCGTGAGGTCATTAACCCCCTCAATCAAGAAATCGTCACTATACGCGGGCGTCCAGCGGGGGAATTTACCGTTAATATCCACTACTACCGCAGCACTAACGGGCGCGAAGTTCCGGTTACGGTATATCTCGCTGAAGTCAATCCCAAACTTAAAGTACTGCATTACGCGACCACTACTCTGCGCCGTGAAGGTGAGGAGAAAACCGCCGTGCGTTTTACTATTTTACCTAATGGCAAAGTAAGCGAGGTTAATACTTTGCAACGCTCACTTGTCAAAGGCGGCAAATTATGACCGAAGCTTTACTGCTCCAAGTATTCGCCTATGTTTTGCTACTGGCATTAGTCAGTCTAGCCTTAATCTATGCACCGTTTAAAACGTGGCTCAAACTAGGCTTAGTACTCCTCACCACAGGCTGTTATTTGCTAGCTTATCAGGCATGGCAACAAACCCAAGGCTGGCCAAGTCACACCACTTTACCTGACAAGTTTTTACTCCATGCCTCGGTGATTGATGAACCGGATGTGGAGGCAGGAACTAAGGGCAAAATTTTTATTTGGGCTTCAACCTTAAAAGGTAGTTTTCCTGTTAGTGAGCCACGCGCTTATTTAATTCCGTATGGTAAGCAAGCGCACTCCGCCTTAGAGGATGCACTAAAAAATATGCGCGAGGGTAATTTACAAATGGGAGGCTTAAGTAAAGGCTCACAAAAAGGGAATAAGCCTCCACAAAACTTAGACGGGATTGGCGAGGAACAACTGGAGCTGAAGTTTGAAAAACTGCCTGACCCTTCTTTACCTGAGAAATAAGATGAAGTACTTCATTATATTGTTAGTACTGATCTTAAGTGCTTGTTCTCAGCCACCCGATGACAGCACACGCTACTTTCCTTTAGTAGAAGGCTATCAATGGGACTATGAGGTTACGACTGATCTGATTAACGAGCAGCAAACACGCTCTTTAAGTATTGAAGTTGCTTCCCCCCAAACGCTTAAAGACCACGCCTACTCAGTGCGACGTACTAGCGAAGGTACGGATTACTACTTACAGGCTGATGAGCAAGGTATAAAACGCTATGGCAAACGTATGCTCGTACAGACTAAACCGCACTGGGACACCGCCCCACCATTAGTCCTGCCTCATCCTGCTCACGCCACCGTAGGATTTACGTGGTCAGCCTTATCAGTGCCTTATACCCTGCATCGTATCGCACCTAATCCTGAGCCGCCGTCTAGTCAGGGCTACCAATTTAATATGGCTTATACTTTGCTCAGTCTGAATGAAACTATTACTACACCGGCTGGTACATTTGAAAACTGCTGGCTGGTGGAGGGGCAAGCACAGCTCTATGTGTATGCGGATGCACGCAAGGGCTATGTCGATTTAGCCATTACGAATCGTGAATGGTATGCGCCTAATATAGGGCTGGTGAAGCTAGAACGTAGTGAACCCCTCGATGCCGAGGTATTTAAGGGAGGCAAAATTACGATGGAACTGACCCGCTTTAGCCCTTAGCTCGCCTAAAACGGGTGAAGATTCAGTATGATTTAGTACGATTAATTGGTTTTGGCGTCTTTAGGCTCGTCAGGTTCTTTGTGAGCAATGCCTTGATGGCAATCAATACAGGTTTGACCACGCTCAACCATTTGTGAATGTTTTTTTGCAGCGCTTTTGTCTTGCTCTTCAAAGTCCATGTGATCCACTGAATGACAAGAACGACACTCACGCGAATCGCTCGCACGCATTTTATCCCACACTGCATTCGCCATTTGCCAACGCCGCGCTTCGTATTTTTCCGGCGTGTCGATAGTACCCACGATCTCGTGATACACATCTTTAGCCGCTAAAATCTTAGCTTTCATCTTGGGGAAAAAGGCTTTGGGCACATGACAATCCGCACAACCCGCATGCACACCTGAAGCACTCGACCAATGTACGGTTTCCTGTAGCTCTTTAAAATTGGTTTGCATGGTATGGCAGGACACACAGAACTCAGTACGGTTCGTGTAATCGAGAGCACTATTTACCAGCCCCGCCGCTAGAATCCCACCCGCAAAGATTAGGGTAATAGGCAACCAACGACGTTTCTTTTTAAGGGGTTGATCAGACATAAAGTCTAACTCCTTGTACTTAACACCAGTAGGTAAGCACAGCGCCTACCTACCTGCTTCCATTACTAATCACTAACCAAAAATGTCATGGGTAATATTAGCAAACCAACTATGCGCAAAGGCTACTTCGCGCTTACGGTGCTCAGCATTCGCCTCGGCTGGGCTTACACCTCCGGCATCTTTAACCTCAACAATGCTAGCTTCGCCCTTGTCATTTTTACCTAAGGTATAAACGGCAGCGACGGAAATACCGTAGTCTTTGCCCACAACACTGTAACAAGTATTGACATAAGTAGGCTCAACCATTTCCTTACCTTGCAGAGAGGTCACAATCGCCATCGCACAGACTTTAGCTTGAGAGTTAGCAGCATAGCCAGATTTCGGCATGCTAGTCGCAATACTCGCATCACCAATCACATACACATCTTTATGGATAGTGGATTCAAAGGTTTTAGGATCGACTGGACACCAGCCAGAGTCATTGGTTAAACCTGCGGTAATGGCAATCGTACCTGCTTTTTGCGGTGGGATAATATTGAGTACATCGGCTTTAAAGGTATCACCAAAAGCCGTGGTAACGGTCTTAGTAGCAGGATCAACCTTGACTACACCCGCCTCATCCTCTTTACCCTTCCACTCAATCAGCGCTTTATCCGTACCATAACCATAAAGCTGCTTCCAGCCGCCCATAAATAAGCCTTGCTTAGAAAACTTATCTTTAGCATCGAGAATTAAGACTTTAGATTTGGGTTTATGCTGTTGCAAATAGCCAGCAATTAAACTAGCCCGCTCATAAGGCCCTGGTGGGCAGCGGAAAGGATTAGCAGGCGCTGAAATCACCACCAAGCCACCATCTGGCATCGCTTCTAATTGGCTACGTAAAATCGTGGTTTGCTCACCCGCTTTCCAAGCATGGGGAATATCTTTGGACACCTCTTCGGTATAACCTTCAATACCGTTCCAGTTCATATCCGTGCCCGGAGAAACGACTAATTTGTCGTAACTAAACTCACCACCCTTAGTAGTCACTTTTTTAGCTGCTGCATCAATAGCAGTTACTTCGTCAATGACGACATTGATACCGTGTTTGCGTAAGCCATCGTAGCTAAACTTAATGGACTCAATATTGCGCTCGCCACCAATCACCTCATTACTCATATAACAGGTATAGTAATGCTCGTTGCGCTCAATCAAAGTTACATCAAGGCTGGGATCTAATTTGCGCAGATACTTAGCTGCGGTCGCACCACCTGTACCGCCACCGACGATAACGACTTTAGAACCTGCCCCGAATGATACATAAGGCATACCCATAAAACCGACTGCTGTTGCACTAGCCGCCGCTTTGATAAATCCTCTGCGTGATAACGTTGTCATGCCTATCCCCTCATTATTGCTGACTGCTGTAGTATTCAATGAGGGCTTTGACCCCATCATCGCCGTGATCTTTCTGCAAGTCTTCTAGCTTGGCAGCCATTTTCTTACCCGCTTCACGCTCTTTACTATAAAAATCAGCCAAGGTCATTTCCAAATAAGGTTTCCACTGCCCCGCCAGAATACTAGAACCATCTATGTCCTTAGTACCTCCGTCCTCGTGACATTTGGCACAATAATTTTCGTGTAATTCCTTACCCTTATTCACTAGCTCAGTATTCGCTTCTTGCTTAGCAGGCACAAAGGTTTGTTTGGAAAAGTATTCAGCCATTAGCTCAATTTCTTCATCGCTATAGCCCTTAGCAATACGCCCCATAATAGTAGAAGGACGCTCACCTTTTTTGAATTGCTGCATAGCCTCGGTGAAAGTATCAGGTGATAACCCTGCAATAGTAGGAGAAGCGGGACCCACACTCGCCCCATCCATCCCATGACACCCTGCACAAGTGAAACTTAATAATGCTGCTCGATTAGTGAGATCGGCCGCTGCGGCAGGTTTAGTATTTGATTCAGCAGATACACTAGCGCCAAAACCTAGGCAGGTCATAGCGAGTAAAATAGATAAGGCTGTTTGCCTCATAGTAGCTCCTCCTAACTCCTAAAATGCAAAAGCTTGTTCGTTATATTGGCTTTGAAATCATCAGTTTGAAACCAAGAATTATTAATTATCTAAACCATTGATTTAACGAATAAGCCACTTCGATACTAATACAATCTGTCTATAAGAGAAATGTTTTTAGGACAGGCTATCTCTTTTGGATACAATTTATGGGGTTATTTTTGCTGATTGTCATGGACAACCAGAGTAATAACTGCACCCAAACTCACACCCTGCTGCTCAATCATCCAATCCTTTTCATTAGCAGATACTTTACCTGTACTACTAATCCGCGCCCCGACCTTAAAATGCTGAAATTGCGACAACACTGCTGCGGGCGTCATTGCCATACTATCGTTCAATACCACTGTAATGGGCAAAGCCTGCACTGTTACACGGTGTACTGCTACCGGCATAGGGGGTGCATTAGAATCTTGTGCTCTGGCATAAATAAACACGGTATCCGTGGGTGCTGCTTTGGCTGCTAGCTCAGCGCTTAAACGCACCGTCACTTGAATACTGTTGGGATCAACTAACTGAGCGGGTGCAGCGGCGCTATTAGGTTTTGCGGCACTCGCTAGCGTTTTAGTTTGGGGTTGATTTAAACGCTCCAATAGCCCTTGGACTTCAGCTTGTAACTGAGGCTCATCCTTGAGTAACGGCAACAAAGTACTCCAATAGTTTTGGGCTTGTTGCGGTTGATTTAAGCGCATGGCTACCATACCTGCTAACCACAGAGCAGTGGTATCTTGAGGAGCGAGTTGTAAGGCTTGGCGAATCAGTGGCTCCGTTTCAGCAGCTTTATTAGCTAGCGGGTTCATTAATTTAACATCCACTAAAATCAACAACGCTTCTAAATCTTGTGGGCGCTGAGCGATGACGCGCATTAAGACCGCTTCTGCCTCTGGATAGCGTTGCAAATTACGATAAGAACGCCCTAGCATGAGCCAACCGTCTAGATCATCGGGATTAGTTTTAAGTTTCTGCTCTAAACTTTGCAGCATCACGGTGAGATCAGCAGAGCTATTTCCCTGATCGGGCGCGGTGCGATGTTGCTCTGCCATCTTTTCTCTAAACCCTAATGCCTCTGGATTACCTAGGGCGGCATAGCCTAGAGTACTCACCGCAATAATTAAGGTCACTATACTCGCCACTAAACCATAGGAGCGTTGGGTGGATTGTAATAACGGCCACAGCACTAACAGACAAGTGAGGAGCAATAAAACCAACATTAATAACCACAACATAGCCTATTCCCTCTTACCCCGTATCAAGCGCCCTAGCATCAGCAAACCTAAACCTAAAAAGACTAAGGGTGCTAACCACAATAAGCCTGTACTCCATTTTAGCGGGGGCTGATACAGCACAAACTCACCATAGCGCTCTACCATAAAAGTCATAATTTGCTCACGGCTTTGCCCAAGCATAATCTTTTCGTGAATACGTTGACGCAAATCAACGGCTAAGGGTGCATTGGATTCGGCTAGGCTTTGGTTTTGACACACGACACAGCGCAACTCATGAATCAGCTCTTGATAAAGCGCTTCCTGCTCAGCATTTTGGAAGGGGTAGACTTCTAAAGCAAAACTTTGAGCACTCCATCCCAAACACCAAACCCAAACTAAACCCACTAACCATTGCTTCATGGTTGACCTCGCAATTGTTGGATTAAGGGGTTCAATTGCTCCCGGACTACAGCCTCGGTCAAGCTACCAATATGTTTGTAACGAATAATCCCTTTTTGATCAATAATGAAGGTTTCCGGCACACCATACACACCCCACTCCAAACCAATATCGCCTTTGGGATCAAGAGCTACCACACTATACGGATTACCCCATTGCTTGAGCCAAGCCTCGGCTTTAGCATGCGTATCTTTGTAATTTAAGCCTAGGGTGGGAAGTTGTTGTTCTGTAACCCACTGCGTCAAGACTGCATGCTCATCTAAACACCCTGCACACCATGAAGCCCATACATTTAATACCCAGACCTTTCCCAACATTTGCTCCGAGCTGACTTTACCCTGCTCCAGCAATAGCGGCGCGATAAATGCTGGAGCGGGTTTATGGAGCAAAGGGGAAGGAACAAGACGTGGATTATTCCCTAAACCAAACGCTAATAACACGACCAAAACTACAAAGGCGCTTAGGGGAACTAGGTATTTCATACCGGATTATCCTGCTTTACGGCTAGGCGATAGCGTCGATCTAGCATTGCCACTAATCCACCCAACGCCATTAAGAGCGCCCCCAACCAAATCCAGCGAATAAAAGGCTTATGATAAATACGCAGACTCCAAGCGTTTTGATCCAGTGGCTCGCCTAAGGCAACAAACAAATCACGTAATAAGCCAGCCTCTATACCGGCCTCGGTCATGGGCATAGTTTGCACTGGATAGGTACGCTTTTGCGGATATAGCTCAGTAATGACTTGCCCCTCTTGATAAACAGTAACTTGCCCTTCATAGGCTAAGTACTGTGGAGTGCGCACTTCTTTCACCCCTTTAAATTCAAATTCATAGCCCGCTAATTCATAACGCTGTTGAGGTGCTAAACGTATATCCTTGCCCGTGCTATACAGCGAGGTCAGAGTAATGCCAATCATCGCTATACCCATACCGATGTGTGCTAGCGCCCCTCCCACAATACTCAGATTACGCGCCTGTCTGATTAACCAATTGAGTGCTCCTACTAACACGCTAAAAGCCACGAATAGCCCTAACACTGTCATAATGGAAAACTCGCCCGTCACCCAATACGGCAATACCGCAGCCAATGTGAGAGCTAGACCTAAAACCGTTAACCATGCACGCTTCAAACGTTGCATCTCATCTGAGCGCCAGCGCACGAATACCCCCAATGCCATGAGAAGCGCCAATAGCCCGCCTAAGGGCAACATGACACTATTGAAATAAGGCGGCCCTACTGAAATCTTACCTGCCCCTAAGGCATCCAATACTAAAGGATACAAAGTACCGAGTAGCACCGTAGCGGTCATGACTACCAAGACTAGATTATTGAGTAATAAGCCCGTTTCTCTGGAGAGCCAATGAAAGGTCTGAGCTTGGGTAAATTGCTGCGCTCGCAAGGCATAGAGCGTCAAAGATAAACCCACTACCAATACTAAAAAGATTAAAATAAATAACCCACGCTCTGGATCCGAAGCAAACGCATGCACCGAAGTTAATACCCCTGAGCGTACTAAAAATGTCCCTAATAAACTTAATGAGAACGCAGCAATGGCGAGTAATAAAGTCCATGCTTGAAAGGTGGTACGTTTTTCCGTCACGGCTAGAGAGTGAATTAACGCCGTCCCTATTAACCACGGCATCAAAGAAGCATTTTCTACCGGATCCCAAAACCACCAACCGCCCCAACCCAACTCGTAATAAGCCCACCAACTCCCTACTGCAATGCCAAGCGTTAAAAACACCCAAGCGATCAAAGTCCAAGGGCGCACCCAACGCAACCAGTGCGCAGACATTTGACCTTCCATTAACGCCGTAAGCGCAAACGCAAAACTCACCGAAAAACCCACATAACCCAGATATAACAAAGGGGGATGAATAATCAGACCAAAATCTTGTAATAAGGGATTGAGATTACGCCCCTCTTCGGGTGCAGGTAATAAACGCTCAAAAGGATTGGAAGTAAGTAAAATAAACAATAAAAAGCCAACACTAATAAACCCCATCACACCCAATACTTGCGCCAAGACACGCTCTGGTAAGGCACGACTAAAGACGGAGACTAAGGCTGACCATAAGGCTAAAATCAGCGCCCATAACAATAGTGAACCTTCATGCCCACCCCAAACCCCTGAAATCCGATACTCCAAGGGCACACTAGCGTGTGAACTGGCTGCCACATAAGCCACTGAATAATCTTGTGCAATAAAAGCCAGCGTTAATCCGGCATAGGCTAAAGCCACTAATAGAAATTGAGTACGTGCTGAGTACTTAGCCAAACTCATCCACGTAGTATTACCCGACACACTGCCCCATAAGGGAAATACGGTCTGAATGAGAGCAACGGCTAGCGCCAACAACAAAGCATAATGACCTAACTCTGGAATCATTGTCCTTGCCCTGTGGGTTTTGACGTATGAGGCAAGGAAGCGGCTACTTCAGGAGGCATATAGTTTTCATCATGTTTGGCGAGTACCTCAACAGCTTGAACCGTGCCATTCGCTAATAGCCTACCGCGTGCAATAATACCCTGCCCCTCACGAAATAAATCGGGCAAAATACCTTCATAGTGTACCTGTACGGTTTCCGTCCAATCGGTCAAAGCGAATTTAACCTGCAAGGACTCACCGCGCTCGACACTGCCATTAACCACTAATCCACCTACCCGAAACTCTCGATCTAAGGGCGCTTGTCCGGCTTTAATTTCCTTAGGGCCATAAAAAAACATCATATTTTCTTGAAAAGCACGCAGCATAAAAGCAGCAGCAATCCCCACACCCAAAACAATCAGTAGCACTAAAATTAACCGTTGTTGGCGCATAGCAGTCATGGTTATCACTCCTCCTGCGACTCATAAGACTGACGTATCTGCTTGCGTAAAGCACGCAACTGTAGCCAAGGTAATAGCACGTTCATTGCCAAGACTATTAAGGTAAAGCCCAACGCACCCCACACATAACCGGCATAACCGCCCATGGCTAACCAAGTAGTCCACGCACTGAGGTCACTCATAGCTTTTGCTCCTGTACTAATTGCTTAACCCAGTGGCGCGTCCTTTCACGCCTGATGAGGTCGTTACGTACCCGTAATAGTAATACCCAGACATAAAATAGCTTAAAAGCCAACGCCATGATTAATAAAGGAATCAGCATAGACATATGAATGGAGGGCTTATCGAATTTAGTAATAGTAGGACCTTGATGCAGGGTATTCCACCACTCCACCGAATAGTGAATGATAGGAATATTCACCACTCCTACTAACGCCAAAATTGCCGCCGCTTTTGCCGCCATGCGCTTATCAGGAATAGCCTGATACAAACTCAGCACCCCTAAATAGAGAAATAATAAAATCAGCTCCGAGGTCAAACGCGCATCCCAAACCCACCAAGAGCCCCACATCGGTTTACCCCAAATGGAACCTGTCACTAAAGCAATTAAAGTAAAACTCGCACCAATCACCGTACTTTCGACCAAAAGCTGCTCCACTAATTTAATCCGCCAAATCAGGATAATCGCGCCCCAGACTGCCATCAGGGTATAAATCATTAAAGATAACCAAGCCGCTGGAACATGCACATAGATAATGCGGAAAGCTTCACCTTGTTGATAGTCAGGGGGCGCTAAGACTAAACCGCCATACAGCCCTACTAGCAATAGCACAACCGTAATGGTTCCTAGCCAAGGGATTAAACGCGTAGCAAGTTGATAAAAGACGGCTGGAGACGCTAGCCGTTGCCAACCTTTGAATAGGGTCATGTTTGCGCGACTCCCACCCGTAAAGCACTAGCAATCGCCCAAGGCGCTAGGCTCACACTCAATACTAATAAGCCAGCCAAACTATACAGTTGTCCGGTAATAGGTAGTGCTTGGCGTGTTAATTCCACAGTACTACTGGCAAAAATTAACACGGGGATATACAGCGGCAACACCACCAAGGCGAGCAACATACCGCTTTGCTTGAGGCTCACCGTTAAAGCGCTCCCAATAGCGGCAATCAGGCTTAAAGTAGGCACACCCAATACTAAACCCTGCACCAATGCTAAAGTCATCGCCCCTGTCATTTCCAGCATCACCGCTATCAAAGGAGCTAACACCAATAAAGGTACTAGAATAAAACTGCATTGCACTAATACTCGTACTAAGACGGTAATACTCAAAGGATAGGGGCTTAAAACCAGTTGCTCTAAAGACCCATCTTCATAATCGGGCTTAAACAAGGATTCACTGGCTAATAAAATCGCCAATAAAGTCGCCACCCAAATCACACCACTGGCAATACGTTGCAGAATCTTACCCTCTACACCAATACCAAAAGCAAATAACACGACTACCAACACTAAAAATAATAAAGGTGCTGAACTCTCGGAGCGCCGCCGCCATGCTAGCAATACCTCACGTTGAATCAGTAACTTCAACCTTCGCACTCGCTCAACTCCAAATAGTGTGGCTCGAAACCCACGAGCTTTAAGGGTAAATGCGAGCTTAGAATCACCGAGCCTTGTTGCTGTAAGTGCTCAGTTAATAACTCGACCAATAACTGAGTACCCGCCTGATCTAAAGCGGTCTGAGGCTCATCTAAAATCCAAAGAGGGGCTGCGCTAAGACATAACCGTGCCAACGCTAAACGGCGCTTCATACCAGCCGAGAAGGTACTGACCCTGTGATGCTGTTGAGCTTTAAGCCCTACACGTTTTAAGGTGTTTTGAATAGACGCGGTGGATTGCATAGCCGGATTAAAACGTAAGTTTTCTAGCGCCGTCAGTTCCGCTTTTAAGCCATTGGTATGACCTAACCATGCAATTTTTTGTTGATAATGAGAAAGCTGTTGTTGAATAGGTGTGCCTTGCCAAAGAATTTGCCCCTGATGAGGCGATTTAAACCCAGTCAGTAGTTTTAATAGCGTAGTTTTACCGCTGCCATTAGCGCCTTTGACAAACAGCCACTGCCCTGCCCCTAATTCAAAGCTGATGTTTGTTAGTAATGAGTGTTCATTATAGTCGTAACTAATTGATTGGACAGTTAAAGACATACGTGACTAAATGGGTTCCTAGCAGAGATAAAGCCACTATAAAAAGACCTAGCAGTGTTGTCTACCTCTCCAATAGAGGGTTAATACTCGTTATAATCCTATTTTGTTCCTTGCTGAACTTACTCCAATACTCATAAAACAGGAATTTACCCATGACCAGTACCCAACAACGCGCCGAACTGCAACGCCAAATCTGGCAAATTGCCAACGAGGTGCGTGGCTCCGTCGATGGCTGGGACTTCAAACAATATGTGTTAGGCACGTTGTTCTATCGGTTCATTAGTGAAAACTTTGCCAGTTACCTTGAGGGGGATGACGAAAGTGTAAATTATGCCGCACTCCCTGATGATGTTATTACCCCAGAAATTAAAGACGATGCGGTTAAAACCAAGGGGTATTTCATCTACCCCAGCCAGTTGTTCGTAAACGTTGCTACTAACGCCAATAATAATCCTAATTTGAACACCGATTTGGCTGCTATTTTTGCCGCTATTGAAAGTTCGGCGAATGGCTACCCCTCCGAAGATGATATTAAAGGCTTGTTTGCCGATTTTGATACCACCAGTAACCGATTGGGCAATACGGTTAAAGATAAAAACACCCGTTTAGCCGCTGTACTCAAAGGCGTGGCAGGACTTAGTTTTGGCAATTTCCAAAATAACCAGATTGATTTGTTTGGTGATGCCTATGAGTTTTTGATTTCTAACTATGCCGCGAATGCGGGTAAATCAGGCGGTGAGTTTTTTACCCCGCAACACGTATCCAAGCTGATTGCGCAACTGGCAATGCACGGGCAAAAGACCGTCAATAAAATTTACGACCCCGCTGCTGGCTCAGGCTCATTGTTGTTGCAAGCTAAAAAACACTTTGATGCTCATATCATCGAAGAAGGTTTCTACGGGCAGGAAATCAACCACACCACCTATAACCTTGCGCGTATGAATATGTTTTTGCACAACATCAATTACGATAAGTTCCATGTGGCGTTGGGTAACACGCTATTAGACCCTCATTTTGGCGATGACAAACCCTTTGATGCGATTGTGTCTAACCCGCCGTATTCGGTGAACTGGATTGGCAGCGACGACCCCACCCTTATTAACGATGAACGCTTTGCCCCCGCTGGTGTATTAGCCCCCAAGTCTAAGGCTGACTTTGCATTTGTATTACATTGCTTAAGTTATTTATCTGGCAAAGGACGGGCAGCGATTGTTTGCTTCCCCGGTATTTTTTACCGAGGAGGTGCGGAGCAGAAAATTCGCCAATATTTGGTGGATAATAACTACGTTGAAACCGTGATTGCTTTAGCCCCCAATTTGTTTTTTGGTACCTCTATTGCCGTCAATATCTTAGTGCTTTCCAAACACAAAACCGATACCAAAACCCAGTTTATTGATGCCAGCAGTTTGTTCAAAAAAGAAACCAATAACAATATGCTCACCGATGAACATATCGAGCCAATCATGAGGGCATTCGATAGCAAGGATGAGGTTGCCCATTTTGCTAAATCGGTGGAATACGTTGATATTGCTAAAAATGAATACAACCTGTCGGTCAGTTCTTATGTGGAAGCTAAAGATACCCGCGAAGTGATTGATATTGCCAAGCTCAATGCCGAATTGAAAAGCACGGTGGCGAAGATTGACCGTTTACGTGCTGATATTGATGCCATTGTTGCAGAGATTGAGGGGACGGTATGATGTTAGATGAATCAAAAAATCAACCACCCAACCTGCAAACGAGTGATCTGCTGCGCGATGTAAAGGCTCTTGTTGAACAAGGTCGTGGCCAAGTCGCTGTAGCGGTGAATAGTGCGCTTACCCTCACCTATTGGCAGGTTGGCCGTCGAATAAATGCAGAAGTGCTGCATGGTGAGAGAGCGGAATACGGCAAGCAGGTTGTGGTGTCTCTGGCTCAAGAGCTTGTCGCACTTTATGGCAAAAGTTTTGAGGCGAACAATCTGCGGCGCATGATGCAGTTTGCAGAGACTTTTCCAGATATTGAGATTGTCGTTCCGCTGGCACGACAATTGAGTTGGTCGCATTTTCTGGCATTGATTCCTTTGAAATCACTCGAAGCTAGATTGTTTTATGCACGTACCGCTATTGATGCAGGTTGGAGTAAACGGGTATTGAGGCTTCAGATTGAGCGTAAAGTCTTTGAACGCGCTGAGATCGCTGATACTAAGCTGGCACTAGCCGATGCAGGGCATTTATACGGAAATTTCAAGGATCCTTACTTCTTAGATTTTTTGGGGTTGAAGGAGGGATATTTAGAAAATGAACTGGAGAATGCCATCCTCAAAGAACTTGAGCTTTTTATTCTGGAGTTGGGGAAAGGTTTTGCGTTTGTAGAACGCCAAAAACGTATGATCATTGACGGAGAAGATTTTTATCTTGACCTGCTTTTTTTTCACCGTAAGCTGAGACGTTTGGTCGCGGTTGAACTGAAAATAAACCATTTTAAAGCAGCTTATAAAGGGCAGATGGAGCTGTATCTGAACTGGCTGAATAAACACGAGCGGCAAGCAGGAGAGGAAGCACCCATTGGTTTGATTCTTTGTGCAGAAGCGGGTTCTGAGCAGGTGGAGCTGCTGAATATGCCCAAGGATAATATTATGGTTGCTGAGTATTGGACATGCTTGCCATCTAGGAAATTACTGGAAGAAAAGTTGCATAGCGCATTGATTGAAGTACGCGAACGGCTGGCAGAACGTAGGTTATTGGAAGGTGACAAAAAATGAGTTTTATGAAGGGAATCGAGGTTAGCTATTATAACGCAGGTTATAGCATCTTCAAAACCAAGGAGCTATAACCATGAGTAATATCTTAGACCTACTCAAAGGTGTTGAAGTTAAATGGAAACCGCTGGGGGAAGTTGCCAAAATAAAGCATGGAAAAGATTGGAAAGGTTTAAATTCAGGAGATATTCCGGTTTATGGTTCGGGAGGAGTCATGGGATATGTCGATACATACTCATATAACAAGCCAACAGTTTTGATTCCTCGAAAAGGCTCGATTACAAATATTTTTTATGTTGAATCGCCATTTTGGAACGTTGATACAATTTACTATACAGAAATTGATGAATCGAAGGTTTTTCCAAAATTTCTTTATTATTTTATTACAACAATAGACCTCATGGCATTGGATGCTGGCTCAGGTAGGCCAAGCTTAACACAAGCTATTTTAAACAAAATTCCAATCCCCATTCCTCCGCTGCATATTCAAACCGAAATCATTCGTATTTTGGACGCATTTACCGCTCTTACCGCCGCTCTTACCGCCGCTCTTACCGTCGCTCTTACTATGCGGAAAAAACAATACAACTACTATCGTGATCAGTTGTTGAGTTTTGAAGAGGGGGATGTGGAATGGAAAACTTTGGGAGAGGTGGCAATAATTGGTACAGGCAGTCATGACACACAAGATGCTATTGAGGATGGGGATTATATTTTTTATGCTCGCGGTCGTGAGCCGTTAAAGCTAAATATGTTTGACTTTGATGAAACTGCGATTATCACTGCTGGAGATGGTGCTGGGGTAGGAAAAGTATTTCATTACGCCCAAGGTAAATATGCACTACATCAGCGAGCATACCGTATTGTCCCAAGCGAAAATATGGATTCGAGATTTGTATATCATTACATAGCATCATATTTTTACACGTACATACAAAAAGCATCGGTGAGTTCATCTGTCACTTCACTCCGCAGGCCAATGTTTCTAAACTTTCCGATACCAGTACCTTCGTTCTCCGAACAAAAGCGAATTGTTGCTATTTTGGATAAATTTTATGTGCTAACCAATTCAATTACTGAGGGTTTACCGCGTGAAGTCGAATTACGTCAAAAGCAATATGAATATTATCGTGAAAAGCTATTGAGTTTTCCAAAACCAGCGCTAGAGGCATAGTATGGCATCATCATTAACAGATATTGCACAACAACTCAAAAAATCCAATAAAAAAGTTCATTTGATTTATGCCTTTAATGGTACTGGTAAGACTCGTTTGTCGCGAGAGTTTAAAGATTTAATTGTACCAAAAACCGAAACTGAAAAAGATGCAGAGGAAACAAAATTAGTACACAAAAAAATACTTTATTACAATGCATTTACGGAAGATTTGTTCTATTGGGATAATGACTTGGAGTTTGATGTTGAGCCTAAATTAAAAATTCAACCAAACTCTTTTACTCAATGGGTTCTGCAAAATCAAGGTCAAGATCAGAATATTACTACCAGCTTTCAACAGTATACCAATGAAAAGCTAACTCCTAAATTTAGTTCTGATTTTTCTGAAGTTACATTTTCTTATATGCGAGGAAATGATGAGGTATCAGAAAATATAAAAATATCAAAAGGCGAGGAAAGCAACTTTATCTGGAGTGTGTTTTATTCTTTGCTCAAGCAAGTAATTGATGTCTTGAATGTGGCAGAACCTAGCGAACGTGAAACGTCGGATTTTGATCAGTTAGAATATGTATTTATTGATGATCCCGTAAGTTCTTTAGATGAGAATCATTTAATTGAGCTGGCAGTGAATTTAGCGCAACTGGTTAAATCCAGTACATCAAGTATTAAGTTTATTATCACAACTCATAACCCACTTTTTTACAACATACTGCACAATGAGTTTAAGAAAGACACCTTTAAGAAGTATGTTCTTAAAAAATATGAAAATGGAGAATATGATTTAGTATCTCAGTCCAGTGATTCACCATTTTCGTATCATCTTTATCTTAAGGCTGAGCTTGAAAAAGCTATTGAGACGGGTTTTTTGCACAAATACCACTTTAATTTCCTTAGAAATATTTTGGAAAAAACATCAACATTTCTGGGTTATCAAAGTTGGGCAGAGTTACTGCCTCAGATCGCAGGTAGTCGTAACCCTTATGAAGCACGTATTATCAATATATCAAGCCACTCTAAGCATTCAGGGGATGAGATAGTTGAATTGAACACTGATGATAAGCGTGTTTTGAGCTATTTGGTGAAGCACATTAATGAAACCTATCGTTTCAAGTCGATTGTTAGCTAAATGAAAAAGTATTATTCGAGGATGAGTAAATGAAAGAATATAAAACCATCGTAGAGTCGAATAGCTTCATCGTGCTAGATAAGTACACCAAGTGTTCACAGGTCAATGAAGGCTATCAAAGCGAATATGACTTAGAGCGTGAATTTATCGAAAATTTGGAAAGCCAAGGTTATGAGTATCTGCGTGATCTCAATACCCACGAAAAAATGCTGGCTAATGTGCGAGTACAGTTGCAAACCCTCAATGATGTGCAGTTTTCAGATAGCGAATGGCAACGCTTTGTTGAGGAATACTTAGACAAGCCTAGTGATAATAGCATCGACAAAACCCGCAAAATTCATAATGACTACATTTATGATTTTGTTTTTGATGATGGGCATATACAAAATATTTACCTTTTAGATAAAAAAACTATTGCCCGTAATAAATTACAAGTGATTAGACAGTTTGAGCAAAAAGGTACACAGATTAATCGCTATGATGTTACTATTTTGGTGAATGGCTTGCCATTAGTGCAAGTTGAGCTAAAAAAACGGGGCGTAGCCATCCGTGAAGCCTTTAACCAAGTTCATCGTTACAGCAAGGAAAGTTTCAATGCTGAACACTCGTTGTTTAAGTATTTGCAGCTTTTTGTGATTTCAAACGGCACGGACACCCGTTATTTTTCCAATACGACTAAGCGTGATAAAAACAGTTTCGATTTCACCATGAATTGGGCAAGATCGGACAATACCCTGATAAAGGATTTAAAAGACTTTACTACTACCTTTTTCCAACAAAATACCTTGTTGAATGTACTGATAAACTATTCAGTATTTGATGTCAGCGATACCTTGTTAATTATGCGCCCTTATCAGATTGCTGCGACTGAGCGTATTTTGTGCAAAATCAATAGCGCCTATCAGACAAAAAACTGGAGCACTACTAAGGGCGGTGGTTATATTTGGCACACAACAGGTTCAGGAAAAACCCTCACCAGTTTTAAGGCAGCACGTTTAGCGACTGAGTTAGAGTTTATTGATAAAGTATTTTTTGTGGTGGATCGTAAAGACCTCGATTATCAAACCATGAAGGAGTATCAACGCTTTTCACCCGATAGTGTCAATGGCTCAGAGAGTACCGCAGGACTAAAACGTAATCTTGATAAAGACGATAATAAAATCATCGTCACTACCATTCAAAAACTGAATAACTTGATGAAAAATGAAAACGACTTGCCTATTTATACTAAGCAAGTCGTATTTATTTTTGATGAAGCGCACCGCTCGCAATTCGGTGAGGCTCAAAAAAACTTAAAGAAAAAATTTAAAAAGTTTTATCAGTTTGGATTTACAGGCACACCGATTTTTGGGAAAAACGCATTAGGTGCAGAAACCACTGAATCGGTGTTTGGGTATAACTTGCATTCTTATGTGATTACTGATGCCATTCGTGATGAGAAAGTATTAAAGTTTAAAGTGGATTATAATGATGTCCGTCCAAAGTTTAAGGCAATTGAAACGGAACAAGACGAGAAAAAGCTTACCGCAGCAGAAAACAAACACGCCTTATTGCATCCTGAGCGTATTCGGGAAATCGCACAATATATTCTGAATAATTTTAAGCAAAAAACTCACCGCTTACAGGCTAACGGCAAGGGCTTTAACGCTATGTTTGCGGTAAGTAGTGTAGATGCAGCTAAGTCATATTATGAAGCCTTTAAGCATTTACAGAAAGATAGTTATAAGCCACTTAAGATTGCGACTATCTTTTCTTTTGCTGCCAATGAAGAACAAGACGCGGTAGGCGATATTGTAGATGAAAGCTTTGAGCTTAGCGCGATGGATAGTAGTGCGAAGGAGTTCTTAAGCTCAGCCATTGCTGATTATAATGCACTCTTTAAAACCAATTACGGTGTTGATAGCAAGGCATTTCAAAATTATTACCGTGATTTGGCAAAACGAGTAAAAAACCAAGAGGTTGATTTGATCATTGTAGTGGGTATGTTTTTGACAGGCTTTGATGCGCCTACATTAAATACCCTATTCGTGGATAAAAAATTGCGTTACCACGGTTTGATACAAGCCTACTCACGTACTAACCGTATTTATGATGCGACTAAAACATTTGGTAATATCGTTACTTTCCGTGATCTAAAGGAAGCTACTGAGGAAGCCATTACCTGTTTTGGTGATGAGAATACCAAAAATGTGGTGCTGGAAAAAAGCTATAAAGAATACATGGAAGGCTTCACTGATAGTGTAACTGGTGAAGCTCGTCGTGGTTTTATGGATGTGGTAGAAGAATTACAACAACGCTTTCCAAACCCTGATGATATTGTTAAAGAAAAAGATAAAAAAGATTTTGCTAAATTATTTGGTGAATATTTACGTGTCGAGAATGTCTTGCAAAACTATGATGAATTTGCAGGCTTAAAAGCTTTGCAGAATGTGGATATGACCGACCCTGCTAATGTCGAAGCATTTAAGGCTAAGTATTACTTAAACGATGCTGACTTAACTGCGATGCAGGCGGTTACGATTCCAAGTGAGCGAACTATTCAAGATTACCGCTCAACTTATAACGATATTCGTGACTGGCTACGACGGGAAAAATCTACCAAAGAAAAAGAAGCATCTACCCTTGATTGGGATGATGTGGTTTTTGAGGTGGATTTACTTAAGTCGCAAGAGATTAATCTGGATTATATTCTTGAGTTAGTTTTTGAACACAACAAAAAAATAAAAGATAAGGTGGCATTGGTCGAAGAAGTGCGCCGTTTAATTCGTGCCAGTCTTGGTAATCGTGCCAAAGAAAGTTTGCTGGTTGATTTTATTAATCAAACTAACTTGGACAGCATTCTCGACAAACCTAGTATTATTGAAGCTTTTTTTACCTTTGCTCAGGCAGAACAACAGCGTGAGGCAGATGAGTTGATTAGTTCGGAAAACCTGAATGTGGAAGCAGCCAAACGTTATATCACGGTATCGTTAAAACGAGAATATGCCAGTGAAAATGGTACAGAACTCAATGCGGTTCTTCCAAAGATGAGTCCGCTTAATCCGCACTATTTAACGAAAAAACAAAGTGTTTTTCAAAAAATAGCAGCCTTTGTGGAGAAATTTAAAGGTGTGGGTGGGACGGTTTAACGACTTTTTTCTCGCTTATACAAAAGGCTGGATCAACCAGCCTTTAGCAGTATCATTGCGATACCTTGGGAGTGAAGAATAGAGTTATAGATTATAAGCGCGTTCACCGTGAGTTACTGTGTCTAAACCTTCACGTTCTTCTTCACTATTGACACGTAATCCCATAGTGACATCAATCAATTTAAATAATACAAAGCTCACTACACCTGACCATATAATCGCAGTGACTACACCCCAAGCTTGGCTGATAAATTGTGCCACCATATTATATTCGGCAACGGCATTGGCAGTGTAATCAAATACACCAGAACCACCTAACGCTGGGCTAGCCACCACCGCAGTGCCTAGCGCACCGATTACCCCACCAATACCGTGTACACCGAATACGTCGAGTGAATCATCGTAACCAATCCAACGTTTCATTACGGTCACACCCCATAGACACGCCGCACCTGCCACTGCGCCTAAAATAATCGCACCCATAGGGCCAGAGAAACCCGCCGCCGGAGTCACTGCAACCAGACCTGACACTGCACCTGATACAATACCCAGCATAGAAGGCTTACCACGAATCATCCACTCAACGAACATCCACGCTAAAGCCGCCGCTGCCGTTGCTACTACTGTATTGACCATGGCTAAGACTGCTGTTCCTGTGGCTTCCAAATTAGAGCCCGCATTAAAGCCGAACCAACCGACCCAGAGTAACGAACCACCGATCATAGTTAAGGCTAAATTATGAGGAGCCATCGCTTCTTTACCATAACCAATCCGCTTACCAATCACCATTGCACCCACTAAAGCGGCAATCGCTGCATTAATATGGACGACTGTACCACCTGCAAAATCGAGAGCACCGTGACTAAATAAAAAACCTGCTGGCGCAGTAGGTGCTGAAGGACCACCCCAGAACCACACCATATGAGCCATGGGTAAATAAGAGAAAGTGAACCATAAAGCACTGAAGACAATTAAGGCTGAAAACTTAATGCGCTCGGCAAATCCACCCACGATCAAAGCAGCCGTAATCCCCGCAAAGGTTAATTGGAATACCATAAATACCATTTCAGGAATGACTACACCTTTGGAGAAGGTTTCAACCACCGCAGCAGTATCAACGCCCTTAAGGAACAGTTTGTCAAAACCACCTATAAAGCTATTGAGCGCTCCGCCATCGGTGAAGGCTAGGCTATAACCATAAACCACCCATAAAATGGCAATCACGCAAAAAATAGCAAACACTTGGCTCAGTACTGACAACATATTTTTAGCGCGTACTAAACCGCCATAAAATAAAGCCAAACCGGGTAAAATCATCAAAATAACCAGAATGGTAGAAATCATCATCCAAGTGGTATCGCCTTTATCCGGCACAGGAGTATCTGCTAGTGCTA
The DNA here is from genome assembly GCF_016711335.1 of Thiofilum sp. Lineage (NCBI taxonomy): Bacteria > Pseudomonadati > Pseudomonadota > Gammaproteobacteria > Thiotrichales > Thiofilaceae > Thiofilum > Thiofilum sp. The sequence goes on along the minus strand of NZ_JADJTF010000001.1, from coordinate 1,687,208 downwards.
AACTCGATGCCCCCAATAAAGTCATTAAACTCATTAACCGTAAATACTTCATATTTCAATGCTCCTTAGAGTGCATCCACGCCGCGTTCGCTAGTGCGAATCCGAATAGCTTGTTCAATAGGGGATACGAAAATTTTGCCGTCACCAATTTTTCCGGTATTAGCTGAATTAGTGATTACTTCAATCACCTGATCAACCACTGCATCATCCACCGCTGCTTCTAATTTAATTTTAGGCAAAAAATCAACAACATACTCAGCACCACGATATAACTCAGTATGTCCTTTCTGGCGACCAAATCCTTTGACCTCTGTAACTGTTATTCCCTTAATCCCAATTTCACCCAAGGCATCGCGCACATCATCGAGCTTAAAGGGTTTAATAATGGCAGTGATCATTTTCATTTAATGTGTACTCCATAACCGTCTGTGGAATGGACTCTAAAAGTGTCCGGTTAGGAAATACTTTGCAATTGATATGCCAAACCCTTATAGAGGCGCTATTAATAGAAAAGTACTTAAATAGTGCATCCATTTTGCACTAAAAAAGTGCTTATACTATTGCAGCGCACCATGGTTAGAGTACATTTTATAAGCAGACTTTAGGCATTAATGAGTTTTACTTGGGAAAGTATTAGAACTTGTCTATAGTTAGGGAAAACTAACATGGGTTTCATATGTCTCAGCCTGCGCCAAGTACTCAACGCCCCAGAGGGGGGGGACTTCGTTTATCGCACGTACTCATCTTTGTTATTATCGTGGTGGGTTTAATTCTGCTATACAAAAAAAACATGATCCCCGGCATGGATAAACTCCCCAGTATGAGCCAGATTACTGAGAGACTACCTAGTATCAGTCTGCCCAAAGTGCCTGCTAATACGACTAATCAAGGGGTTAATGCCTCGGTAGCTGCCCCAGAGGGTGAACTTTTAACCGATGAATGGGTTCCACCCAATGATGATAATGCGGTGTATCAAGACAGTAACGACTCCAATAGCACCTCCCTGATGACTCAAGAACCTGTTGCCGCCGCTACCCAAGCCATACAAGAGACGCCACAAACCCAAAGCTTAGAATATAGACGCAGCACCCGCTCTGCTCCAGTGCGAGTCACTAATCCACCTGCTGAGTTTCCAGCCAATTTAGCTAAAGGTTATTACACCGTACAAGTCTATGCCGGCTATTATTCAAAAACGGCTTACAGTATTAGGCGCTCCTTAGAGCAAGATGGTTATTTAGTTTATATTTACCAAATAGAAGATAAGGCTGGCATATTATTTAGAGTACGAGTAGGACGTTATGCTAATTTAAATAGCGCCCGTGCAGTACGTGATCAGATTCGCCGCCGCTATCCCAAATTATTGAGTAAAAGTTTCGTGTTAATGCGCCAACCGAGTTACTAAAAGCTTAAGGCTTCAAAAACTGTACGTAATGCGCGTTTTCTAACCCTCGACTCACACAATACGAGCCTTGTTTAAGGGTTTTATCGGCTAAATGCACACTATTACCGCGCACGATTAGAGCGCGTACTGCATTGCCACAATCCTTATTTATAACGTCCCCTACTAGGGCTACCACTCGTATTACACGATCTGCTTTGAAGACTTGTACCTTATCAGTGGCTGGAGAACGCATAAAGCGACAGGGGGCTTGTAGTGCTAATACTTGTTTAGCGTGTTGCCCTATTTGGAGTTGACACTGACCCTGTTCTTGCCATAGCTGCACTACTAGCCCCGTAGGTAGTTGATATTGATCCGTAATATAGGGCTTTGAATCCATCGGGGGCAGGGCTAATTCGGTCAATTGAGTATTAGGGGTGGGTTTGATTTCGACTTTAGGAGTCAAAGTTGCATCAGCTTGTTCTTGGCAAGCGGTGCATAGCAAACTCAAGGTAGCGATGAGCAATACTCGCTGGCAGCATATGGGGACTATCATCCTAATACCTCTTAATCCTTGTCACTCCTAAAGTGTATACCTTAGGAGCTTAAGTCAAAGGATTATTGAGTCAAGTTACTGCAAGCGTTCCCGTAAGCGACTGCTACGCGGAAAATGCGCACATAAAAACTCCATTTGATCCGCTAAAATATGCCTACCTTGAAGATACACATATTCCGCATAAGTCGGCTGAAAAGGTATAGCCAAGAGGGGCATATGCGCCTGCTCAGGGGTGCGTCCCCCTTTAAGGCTATTACAATCACGGCAAGCCGTCACCACATTCGTCCAAGTATCTTGTCCACCTTGTACAAGGGGGCGAATATGATCACGGGATAAGTGCCGCTCACTAAAGGTTTCGCCGCAATACATACAGGTATGGCTATCACGCCTAAACAAAGCTGAATTATTCAAAGGGGGTATATAGCGTTGGCTATTAAGCCCGTGCTGACTACCCACCGTTGCGATAATAGAATTAATCTCAAGCACACTTTGTTCGCCGGTACGCGCATTAATCCCACCATGAATCACTAATAGAGGCGATCCACAGGTATAGGCTACTTGATCGGCACAATATAATTTTACGGCCGTTTGGAAATGAATCCATTCGAGTGGCAAGCCACTGATATCCGTTCGCAAAATCGCTTGATTTAAGTTTTGTTCCATATCGTTATCCTTGTTTGCTAGTGTGTCAGCACTGATAGGCTCCTATCCTACTGAATGAGTACATAAAAAAAGTTAAAGTTTGGTGACAAGCCATAAATGAGCATATTAACGAAACCTAATGCTTGTCGGTTAGACCTCGATTGGATTATGCTCTACATTAGGTCATCTGTGAAAAGGTAAATACTATGTTTAAATTAGATTTTGGTTTTGGTTTGCCCATGGCAATTGTGATTGCCTTAGTGGCATGGTCATGGTTCTCATTCTTCTCGGTAGTCTTCTTTGGCAATTAACAGCCTTTGAATAGACCAAAAAAAAGCCGCTTAACGCGGCTTTTTTTATAGAAGTCATTTTATGCTTCCAACAGAACCGCCTGTTTTAATTTCTTCACCGCCACATTTTCCAATTGGCGAATACGCTCGGCTGATACGTGATAACGCTCAGCCAACTCTTGCAAGGTTGCCTTTTCTTCCGCTAACCAGCGACTCGCTAAGATGTCACGGCTACGCTCATCGAGTTCACTGAGTGCTAGCGCAAAACGCTCACGCGTAAAATCCTCCCACTCCTCATTTTCGAGAACTTCAGAAGGATCATAATCACTACTGGCTAAGTAGTGTTGTGGTGCATAGTTTTGTTCACTGTCTTCTTGATCCGGTGATAAATCAAACGCCACATCTTGCGCACTCATGCGCTTTTCCATTTCTAATACATCCGCCGTGCTCACCCCTAAATCATCGGCGACAGACTGTGCCTCTTGATGAGTGAGCCATCCCAGACGATTTTTGCTACTACGTAAATTAAAGAACAACTTACGTTGTGCTTTAGTGGTAGCAACTTTAACAATCTTCCAGTTGCGTAAAATAAACTCATGAATTTCAGCGCGAATCCAATGTACTGCAAACGAGATCAGGCGCACATTAATCTCCGGATCGAAACGTTTGACCGCTTTCATCAGCCCAATGTTCCCTTCTTGGATTAAATCACCTAATGCCAGACCATAACCATTATAGCCCCTCGCCACTTTTACCACGAAGCGTAGGTTATGCAACACCAAACGTCGTGCCGCATCTAAGTCATTATATAAGCGGAGACGTGAGGCTAATTCTTTTTCTGCGTCTGCCTCGAGTACGGGAATCGCATGAATGGCATGGATATAACTCTCCAAGCTACCCACAGGGCTTGGTAAAGTTTGTCCACGTAACATCAATGCTTGACTCATAATAGGGTAATCTCCTTAAGATTAACGATTTTTAGTGCTTGACTTTTTGCTATTTTAGCACTCTTTAATGATGAGTGCTAATTTTTTTGGTTAAAACCCCTTGACAGCTCGTAAACAGAATTGCTACCTCTGTACTACCCACCCTTTAGTGCCTCTCTAGCTCGCCTTATTATTAAACTGTCTTATAACCTAGAGTGGCTCTATTATGCTTGGCCTTACAGATCATTCCACTGACTCTCATGCCACTAGCAATGTCCTAGAGGCAAACTCTACTCGATTAAAAATTCCACCTCTCCCCACAGAGCAACTCGATTCTAGTCAACGCATTCAGGTGCTAGAAGCGGAACTCATTAAACGTAACCAACTTATTGAAGAGTTTGAGTATCTATTAGAAACTCGTACCAAGCAAATCAATGACAAAGATCTACAGCTTCAAAGCAAAATCCGCGAATTACAAAGCTTTATGGAGATACAAGAGCATGCACGCGCTCAAGGTATTAAGCCAAACTTACAGTATACCCACCAACTGAATGTATTGCGCAAACAGCTCTCTGATAAAGAACACGAAATTTATAAGCTCAAACTGCACTATGAAGAAGATGTGCATCAACGTGATAAGCAACTAGAAGAGCGTGAGCGCTTATTAGTGAAGCGCCACCGTGAGATTGAAGCGCGTGACAAACAACTAGCAAAGCGTGATGAGATTATTACTGCCTTAGAAGCCAAACTATTAGAGCTAAATCGTTGGACACATGAGCATCAAAAACAACAGGCTCAGGCGGCTAATTTAGTGGCTGATCATCAACAAATGATTAGCGAGCAAGAGCAGCACATTCAACAGCGTAATAAACAACTCAGCCAATGGGGTGAGCGCCTTACTCAATTAGAACAGCAACTTCAACAACGTGAAACCGTATTACAAGAGCGTGATCAAGCGATTAAGCAACAGTTAGAACTGATTCAGCAGCAAGGACAACAGTTTAAGCAACAGCAAGAGTTATTACACACTCAGACCCTACAACTGCAAGCACAAGAACAGCATTTATTAGAACGCGAGCAGCAATTAACCCAACGGGATCAACAAATCACGGAGCGCGATCAACAAATTGCCCAACGGGATCAGGTCACATTAGCTAAAGCAGAACTACTAACCCAACGTGATACTCACTTAACCGAGCAAACTTATCAGCTTAATAACCGCGATCAAGCGATTCAGGAACGTGATCAAACCATTCAAGAGTTACAACAGCGCATTGAAAAGCTGGATGCGATTTTGCAAACCCGCCAAGCCAAACTAGAAGAATGCAATCAGCAATTTCTTAATCTAGAACAGCTTTTATCCAAAAAAGCTCAACATATTGAGTTTTTAGAGCATCAGATGCAGGAATGGCAACAACATCTCAAAGAGCGCGAGCACACCCTCACCCAACAACAACTCCATGTTGCGCAATTACAAAGCACACTGCTAGAAAAAGACCATGTGATTGCGGAAAAAGATCAAACCCTGATTAAGCATAGTCGTGCTTTAGAACAGCACACGCTTCATTTGAAAGACTGGGAAAAACAACTCAGCCAACGCGAACAGGATTTAGAGTTACGTCATCACAGTGTCACCACTTTAGAAGAAGAACTCAGAGCACAATTAGCGACTCTTGCAGAACTATTAAAAACACCACAACCCTCCTATGCTGAACCTACCGAGCTACTTAAACAAGCTCAACACCGCCTAGAACAACGTGAGCAACATTTACAAGGCTTGGAGCAGCAAATTATCCAGCGATTAGCCGCGCTACAAAGCTATCAGGATTCAGAAGGCAGCCGTTATATGGAGGCGTTGAAACAACGTGAGAAAGTGATTCAGCTTAAAACACAGATGATTGAACAACTCAATCAACAGTTACAGGTCAAAGACAAAATTCTACGGCAACGTGAGCAACAACTACGTATGGTACGTATTAATGAACCGATGAGTATCACACAGTAGGCCGTGACAGTGTGTAGGGGTTATGTTATTGATACTACATGACCCAACTCAGTACTAAAACGTGCCTAACCTACGTTTCTAATGCCGTGCGCCCCCTGCTATTAGCTGGTTTGCTGCTATTAGTGGGTGGCTTATTGCTAGGTATCACCTACTCACTCGCACGCCACACACTGTATGTTCAGTTAGAACAAGAAGCGAATTATCATCTAGCCCATTTAAAAAGTAAACTAGATGCTCTCTTGATGCGTCATGCTTATTTGCCCCTAATATTAGCTAAAAACCCGCTGATTATTGACTACCTCAGCACACCTGCCCCCTCACCAGCAACGCTACCGTATTTAAATCTCTATCTCACCGATCTTAATCAACAAGCCGGTACTCAAGATATTTATCTTAAAAATACTGCTGGACTAACTATCGCTGCTAGTAATTGGCAAAGCCCTAATACGTTTATTGGGCAAAACTATCATTTTCGCCCCTACTTTCAACAGGCTATGCAAGGACAATTGGGGCGCTATTATGCGTTAGGTAGTGCCTCCAAAGAGCGTGGCTATTATTTTTCCTATGCGGTTAGAAACACGCAGGGGCAAATCATCGGGGTGATTACCGTCAAAATTAATATTACGCACTTTGAACAAGACTGGACGGCAGATCAAGCACCTGCTGAGTTTATGATTACCGATGAACTAGGTGTTATTTTTATGACCAGTCAAAAGCACTGGTCGCTACATGCACTCAGCCCTCTGAACGCTGAAGCACAACAAAAACTTAATACCACACGACGTTATAATGGCAAAACGATTCCAGCCCTCGCTACTCAAACCCCTTTACTAACAAATGCTGCTGAATGGCAATGGGATAAGCACACCTATACCCATGTTTATAAGGAGCTGCCCCAAGAGGGCTGGACGGTACACATTTTAATAGATCAACAACCTATTGAGCGCCAACTGCTTTGGATTACGTTGATAACCAGCTTAGTACTGGGCATGGCAGGGTTATTAGGTTATTTCGCTTGGCGCATGAGCAGACAGCGGCGTCATTATGAGCAACAAGCACTGGAAGCCTTAGAAACTAAAGTCACCGAACGTACTCAGGCACTAAAACAAGCTCAAGGGGAACTGATCCAAGCGGCCAAAATGGCTGCACTAGGACAACTAGCCGCTAGCATTAATCATGAACTCAATAATCCGTTAAGCGCCATACGCACCTATGCCGATAATGCACAGCAATTACTGACGCTTAGCCATTACACCTTAGTACAACAAAATCTCACTGAAATTAGTCAACTCACCGAGCGCATGGCAACCATCACTCATCAACTTAAACTGTTTTCACGTAAGAGCCACGGTAGTTTTAGCGCGTGCTCCTTAGAAGGAGCCATTCAAGCCGCCTTATTAATCATGCACCCTGCATTACTAAAACACCAAGTCACTCTAAACACCGATTATGCTCCTGATTTACCGTTGGTATGGGCAGATCAGATTTGGCTAGAGCAAATTATTGTTAATTTAATCAGTAATGCCATTGATGCCACGCAAGAGCAAACAAGGCGTGAAATCGAGTTAAAAGCTTATGCTGATGTGACACGAGTCTATTTACAGGTATTAGATAATGGCACTGGTATTCAAGCCGCTGATTTAGAGCATTTATTTGAAGCCTTTTTTACTACCAAAAGTTTAGGGCAAGGGCTTGGTTTAGGCTTATCTATCTCTTATCGTTTAGCCAAAGATATGCAAGGCGAACTGAGTGCTGCCAACCGCTCTCCCCGTGGCGCTGTCTTTACTTTATCACTCCCACCAGCACTGAATAATCATGGCGCAAATTCTACTCATTGATGATGAACCAATGATTCGTAACTCTGCGAGTCAGACTCTAGTACTAGCAGGGTATGAAGTATTGAGTTTTGCCGAAGGCATGAGCGCTCTTGCCCATCTCACACCAGACTTTAATGGAATAGTGATTAGCGATATTCGTATGCCGAGCATGGATGGCTTAGAGGTTTTACAACAGGCTTTACATATTGATAAAGACTTACCCGTTATTTTGATTAGTGGGCATGCGGATGTAGCCACCGCAGTACAAGCCATGCGTGATGGCGCCTATGACCTACTAGAAAAACCCTTTGCCGCTAATCAATTAGTTGAGGTAGTCAAACGTGCCCTAGAAAAGCGCCGTTTAACCTTAGAAAATCGCTCACTTAAAGAAGAACTCACTAATCGAGAGCGTATTGGTCCCCGCATTATGGGACAAGCCCCCTCGATACTGAATCTACGTAAAATGATTACGCGTTTAGCGCAAGTAGATACCGATGTTTTAATTTGGGGGGAAATGGGGACAGGTAAAGAATTAGTCGCTCGCTCCCTACATGAGCAAAGCCAGCGCCGTATTCATAATTTTATTACCTTTAGCTGTGCTTCTGGCAACCAACTCGCTTTAGAGCAGGAACTGTTTGGCTTCCCCGCCCTACAAGGCAATAAAACTAACCCCCTCAGCAAAATGGAGGCTGCCAACGGAGGAACCTTGTTTTTAGACGAAATCGAGTATTTGCCATTAAATACTCAAGCGCGTTTATTACACACTTTGCAAGAACGCTCTTTAGAGACTCAGGTACGTACTAAACGGGTTCCGGTTAATTTTCGCCTCATTGCTTCTAGTCAAATTGACTTAAAAACAGCAGCTGAGCGTGAGGAATTTAGGCTCGATTTATATTATCGTTTGAATGTAGTGAGTTTAGAAATTCCTCCTCTACGCTTTCGACCGGATGATATTCCCTTGCTATTTCAACACTTTGTATTGGTAGCGGCTGCACGTTGTGAAACCGAAGTACCCCCTCTCAATCATCAAGCACTAGAGGTATTATTACGCTACGACTGGCCGGGTAATGTGCGTGAATTACGTAATATCGCTGAGCGTTATGTGTTATTAGGTGAAAATTATAGTTATGATTTAGGCGCTCTCATGCGTTCTGACACAACGCTAAGTGGGGACTCCTTAGCTGCCAAAGTAGCGAGCTTTGAAAAAACGCTGATCCGCCAAGCCTTAAATCAGTGCCAAGGTAATATTCGTTTGGTAATGGAACAGTTAAATATTCCACGCAAAACGCTAACCGATAAAATGAGCAAATACGGTCTGGAACGCAGTCAGTTTAAAGATCCTCTTCATTGAGGAAAGTTTTAGCTTTACGCTGTTTTAAAGGAACAGTAGCTTTGAGCCAATCTTGCGCTTGATCAGTAATAGCTCGTACTGCGGGGTGAGTAATACGCCGCTCTACCGAAATGGCATAAAAACGCTCCCAAATTTCTTCGGGGCTGCCAATTAACTCAACGCCCTCATTTTTAAGGGTATCGGCTAATACTGTGGGCGCTGTAAAAATGCCACGCCCTGCCAAGCCAAATGCTTTCATTAAAGCACTATCATCAAACTCACCTACAATTTTAGGCTCTAGGTTCTGATCATAAAACCAGCGCATGAGCTGGGTACGAATCGCAGCCCCTTCATTAGGCATGAGTAGAGGCGCTTGATGGAGGCACTGCGGAAACGCTCCTGCTAGAGCTTGCTTCACCTCCTTAGTACTAAAAAAACTAATACCACTCGCCCCTAAAGGATGACTAAACCCTTTGACATTCATAGTAGAAGGCATAGGACTATCAGCAATCACCAGCTCCATTCGATGTACCGCTAATTCACCCAATAGATCGGGTAACTTTCCTTCGGTACAAATAATGTGTATAGGTTTAGCTAATGTCATGGCGGGTTCTAAAATTTTATACGCAATAGACTTGGGAACTAAGTCCGACACCCCCACTCTAAATAGTTGAGCTTTTCCCTCAGGATAATGTTGGAGCAACTCACGCATTTCCGCACCGAGGGCAAAAATTTCATCTGCATAATCGAGAGCAACTTGCCCTGCTTCACTGAGTTCTAGATTGCGACCACGGCGATGAAAGAGTTGAGTACCTAAATCTTCTTCTAACATGCCTAGCTGCATACTGATCGTTTGTGGGGTAATATGAAGCCTGTCGCTGGCACGAGCGATACTCCCAGCTTTGGCGACCTCTCGAAAATAATACAGATGTTTATAATTGAGCATTGAGAATCGTCAACTTTAAATTGATAAGAGTCCGAGATAATCGACTGTTAAATCTTACCTCTTAGACCTATAGTTGATATTACGATAAATAGAAAATTAGGGAGAAAGTATTATGACACTTTCAGAACACGGATGGAATGCTATCATGACGATGGCAACCCTAGCCACCCACATGGGGGCAGAGGCATTACGTCTAAAAGACATTCGCGCTCAAGTCAAAGTTTCTCGTCCCTATATGGAGCGCACTTTAGCTAAGTTACGCCAAGCCGGTTTGGTTGAAGGAATTCGCGGCACAGGGGGCGGTTATTACCTAAGTAAACCTGCTCATCAAATTACTCTAGCGGAAATTGTCACTGCTGCTGAGTCACCAGAGCCTCATGCGCAATGGTTAGATATGCAGCCTACTACGGTAGAGCAATTAGTGACTCAGGAAATTTGGCGCGAAATGGATAATAAGCTCCATAGCTTACTCTCTAGCGTGACTCTCGGTAGCTTATTACGTATTGAGCAAAGACGCCCCAGTTATAAACCCGGCTTAACTGCGCGACTGATCGCTAAGATGTTCCCACCACGTCTACCTGAAACAGGTATGGCTTACTAAGGTAACTAAAACATAAGATGTGCACGAAATTGCACATCTTATTCATCATTCTTGCACGGTTGCCTATTAGACTATAAACACTGACACAAGATGACGACTTAGCAAACGATAATATAAAAAATTCCCCAATGCCTCCTTTAACAACTGACTAATAGAGGATTCCCCGCGTTGTGCCTATCAACTCACTACGCGGGTTTGACTTTTTCTAAAAATCTCATTTAGCGCCCATACTCACTACGCTTTAAGAATAACCAAGCTACCAATGCACCTGCTATTGCACCGAATAAATGTCCATCCCAAGATACACCACGTTGTCCGGGTAAAACCCCCAACAGCAAAGTACCTCCATACATAAAAATCACGACGGCACTTAAGATTAAAGGTATTGCCCGCCGCTCTAATAATCCCGACATAATCACAAAGACTGCTAAACCAAATACCAAAGCACTCGCACCAATGTGTAAGGCTGAGCGTCCAAACAGCCACAGCAACAAACCACTTAAGAGCATAATCCCTAATACTACCCAGCGCGTATCAGCCCTAGAACCGGCCAGTAACACCAATAGTATGACTAAAGGAACCGTATTATTGAGTAAATGTGTATAGCTGCCATGCAAGAACGGCATAGTCATAATCCCCACTAAGCCGCCGCTATCACGCGGTATTAGCCCCCATTGTTCTAAAGGCAAAAAGCGATCTAGCAAAAATACGCCCCAAATAGCCGCAATAAATAGAAACACCAACCACAACTCATCTTTAATACGATGTATATGGCTTTGGGTAGTGGTACGACTCAAAAAACTTGCCATGGGTTAGCCTCTTGTGGTGTATAAATTTATCAGGTCATTCGCCTTTACAGTGAGCGAGTAAGGTTTGAATATGCTTTAAACCTAAGCTACGCACCTGTTCGATATTACGCTCAGGTATCGCTTCAATATTAGGATGATAACGGATGGCTTGTTCAATGCTAGCTTCACGGATGAGATGTAACATAGGATAAGGGGAGCGATTGGTAAAATTCTCTACATCGTCATAATCAGTATCGGCAAATTGATAATCAGGGTGAAATGAAGCGACTTGCAGAACACCCTCTAAATCCATCTCCACTAGCAAATCATCCACTTGATCTAAAAAAGCGTTATAAGCCAAAAAATCTTTTAGCACATAAGGATGTATTAATAAGGTCGTTTCGACGACTTGAGCAGGGGTATTCATTAAATGCTCTAAGGCTTGAGCCAGCTCCAGCAATAACTGTTTAGGGCGCTGAGCGTTACTGACCTGATACAGGATACGGTTTTCTGTGGCGGGTTTATGCGCAAAAGGGCATAAACTTTCACCGATAACCCAATGCTCAACCCAACATTGGGTAGTAGTTATAATCGTTTCCTGCTCCGACATAAAAGACTCGCTATTCTGGTTTAATGACACTCAGTGCGCGTGACTCACTGAGTTTAGCTTGGCGCTTTAATACCCAATGCAACCAAACACTTAAGATCTGCATTAATAATACCGCTCCTGTGAATAAATACACACCTTGATGTACTGTCACATGAGCTAAGGGTCCTAATTTTACTGCAACGAGCATGAGTGCTACGACAAACACATCCAGCATTGACCACTTGCCCCAAATTTCTAAAAAACTAATCCATAGATGGTGGCGCTCACGATACCCCTGCGAAGTATTCGCTACCAAGCCTAAGACCATTATTTTGATAATGGGCGTCACTATACTAAATAGAAATAACACCGCAAATAAGGCGATTTCACGCTCAGCTAAGAGCGTTTCAAGGCTAGAGGCTAATGAAAAAACATTTTTAAAAATCCATAGTTTTTCTAGCTCAATCAACGGGGCAAACACGCCCGCAATAAATAGCCCCAAAGCCGCTAGCAATAATGCATTAAAGATCAAACGTGGTATTAAAGTCACAAATCTTACCCTATTGAGCCATCAGTGGCTAAGCCATGTTATTATTGAAATTCAACCCTTGAGCAGAGCGTATTATGCAAGTCACTGGCAATCTATCCAAAATGCACACCCAAGCAACGACTCCAGTGAGTTATTCATTAGTACTCAATGATAGCGCTATCTTACTGAATCCAGCGCTAGGTCACACTTTGAGCCTAGAGTTTACCGGACAAATTAACTGTATTCACTGTGGACGTAAAACCAGTAAAAGCTTTGATCAAGGCTATTGCTATCCCTGTTTCACCCGTTTAGCACAATGCGATACTTGTGTAGTCAAACCGGAATTATGTCATTACGCGCAAGGAACTTGTCGTGAACCTGCTTGGGGTGAGCAACACTGTATGCAACCACATTATGTGTATTTAGCGAATTCATCAGGCGTCAAAGTAGGTATCACACGCCACACCCAAATTCCCACTCGTTGGATTGATCAAGGTGCTACTCAAGCCTTACCCATTTTAAAAGTACCCACTCGTCATATATCGGGCTTAATAGAAAATACACTAGCACAACATATCTCCGATAAGACGCAATGGCAAAAAATGCTTAAAGCAGAGGCCGAAAAAGTTGATTTACATCTAAAACGTGATGAACTATTGACATTAGTGCAAGAGGATATTGATAACTTAGGTTTGGAGGGTATTGAGTATATAGCCACAGATAGCATTGATCTGATTTATCCTATTCAGCACTACCCGACTAAAGTGACTGCCTTAAATTTGGATAAAACACCCCAAATCAGTGGGACATTGCGGGGGATTAAGGGGCAGTACTTATTATTGGATACAGGGGTATTGAATATTCGTAAGTTTGGCGGCTATCAGGTGAAGCTTAGCTGTGATGCTTTGGAGTGATTACTTTACCAGCTAGAGAGCCTAGAACTCTCTAGCGTGTAAACAGTTCGCTATTATTCTTGATTAGCTGCGTCTTGTTGAGCGGCAATTTCAGCATGTACTTTAGCCATATCCAGCTCACGTACTTTGCCAATCACTTCTTCCAATTGCGACTCACTCAAGGCTCCGGGCTGAGCAAACAATACCACTTGCTCACGGAAGATCATTAATGTGGGGATAGAGCGAATTTGGAAATGTCCCGCCAAATCTTGCTCTTCTTCCGTATTCACTTTAGCAAACATAATATCAGTATGCTTTTCGGATACTTTTTCAAAAGTAGGGGCAAATGAACGGCAAGGGCCACACCAAGGCGCCCAAAAGTCCACAATCACAATATCATTTTCAGTGATTGCATCATTAAAAGTATCGGCAGTAATTTCAACAGTTGCCATGACAACTCCTCTATAAATTCTAATAAAGATTAATCAAAGCAACACATTTGGGTTGTCCGATCAATAGCCCTAAGCGTAGCACAGAATCACACAAGGGTACTATTAACCCTGAGTACCCCATTTGGGCTGTAAAGTTTGGGCAATATTCAAATGATCCAACACTCGCGCCACCATAAAATCAATAAGATCATCAATGGTTTGCGGGCGATTATAAAAACCCGGATTCGCAGGCATGATTACCACACCCATACGCGACAGTTTGAGCATATTCTCTAAGTGAATATCTGAAAACGGCGTTTCACGAATGACTAAAATCAGCTTTTTACGCTCTTTTAATGCCACATCCGCCGCCCGTTCGATAAGATTGCGACTGCTTCCACAGGCTATAGCGGAAAGGGTGGCAGTGGTACAAGGACAAACCACTGTCGCATCAGCTACCCCACTCCCGCTGGCAATCGGAGCCATCCATTGCTCTCGCTCAAAGACTTGTAACTGTCCCGGATCAGCTTGGTAGAGCTTAGTAAAATACTCAGCAATTTCAGCGGCACGCCCAGGTAGGTGATGATCCGTTTCAGTATTAATCACTAACTGAGCCGGACGTGAGAGCAATAAATATACCCGACACTTAGCCTTAATGAGCTGCTCTAGTAAACGTAAGCCATATTGAGCGCCCGAAGCGCCCGTCATAATTAAGGTAATGGTGGGAGCGTTTTGCATCATAGTTTAGGTAGTACTTAAGGAGCGCAATAGCTTCTCATGAATCCCGCCAAAACCGCCATTACTCATCACTAATATGTGGTCACCGCTTTGGGCGAATTGGGCTACGGTTTGCGCGAGCTGATCAATATCATAAAGCAAGTGCCCCTTACCTTTTAGCTCGTCCACTACCCCCGATAAATCCCAATCTAAACCCGCAGGCTGATACAAAAATACTTGATCTGCGCCTTGTAGCGATTGTGCTAATTGCTCTTTATGTGTCCCCATACGCATAGTGTTAGAGCGTGGTTCCAACAGCGCAATAATACGTGCAGAACCCACTTTGGCGCGTAAGCCCGCTAGTGTGGTAGTAATCGCAGTCGGATGATGCGCAAAATCATCATACACGGTCACATTGCGTACCACTCCGCGCTGCTGCATACGTCGCTTTACCCCTTGGAACTCAGCTAAGGCTTGAATAGCAATTGCTACAGGTACTCCGACATGACGTGCCGCCGCCAGTGCAGCGAGGGCATTATTAACATTATGCACGCCTAACATAGACCACTTTACCGTGCCTAATACTTTACCCTTATGCAATACTTTGAACTCACTACCATCCGCTTGAACTAATTCAGCCTGCCATTCCCCTTGACCCGCAAAATACTCAATAGGTGTCCAGCAACCCATCTTGAGCATCGTTTGTACAGTTTGCTCCACTCCATTCGCTACGATTAAACCATTGCGCGGTACGGTACGCACGAGATGATGGAATTGGGTTTGGATAGCTTCGACATTAGGGAAAATATCGGCGTGATCGTACTCAATATTATTCACAATCAACGTGCGGGGGTGGTAGTGCACAAACTTCGAGCGCTTATCAAAAAAGGCCGTATCGTACTCATCTGCTTCTACTACGAAAAATGGGCTTTCAGGACTCAACCGCGCTGAAAGAGCAAAATTTTCTGGTACACCTCCAATTAAAAATCCGGGCTTTAAACCCGCATATTCGAGCATCCACGCCACCATCGTCGAGGTGGTAGTTTTGCCATGAGTACCCGACACGCCAAGCACCCAGCGGTCTTTTAAAATATGCTCATATAAAAACTGCGGTCCTGAGATATAGGGGATATTACGCTCTAGCAAGTACTCAACCACTTCTAAACCACGCTTCATCACATTACCGACCACGACTTGATCCACGTCAGTCGGAATATGTTCGGGTTTATACCCTTGGCTAATCGTAATGCCTTGCTCCTCCAGCATAGTACTCATGGGAGGGTAAACATTAGTATCGGAACCTGAAACTTGATAACCACACTCACGGGCTAATAGCGCGAGGCTACCCATAAACGTGCCACCAATACCTAAAATATGAATATGCTTCACTGCCATAGCCCTAAATTGCAATCGTTAATTTAACTACCTATCTAAAAGTAATCGAGTATTTCTGGAGCAGTCTTGGCGGCAGGGATGCCGCCTTGTAGCGTACACGGATGTATTCACAGCGACTGCGCAAGCAATGCACGATTACTTTTTATCAGCTACTTATTTAATAATATGACTTTCAATAATATCGTTAAGCGCTACAGGTCGACTAATACCATAGCCTTGTCCATACTCCACCCCAATGTCGCGCAATAGCTGCATAATACGCTCATTCTCTACATACTCAGCAATGGTTTGCACCATCATCTTTTGACCGACCTGATGAATCGATTGCACCATAGTATGAGCCACCCCGTCATTGAGAATGTCCTTAATAAAACTACCATCGATCTTTAAATAATCGACTGGCAATGATTTCAGATAACTGAACGAGCTAACCCCTGTCCCAAAATCATCTAAGGAAAAGCTACAGCCTTGAGCTTTGAGGGTGGCAATAAACTTTTGTGCTAAACCTAAATTACTGATCGCTACCCGCTCCGTAATCTCAAAACACAACATGCGCGGATCAATACCCGCTGTTTTAATTTCCTGCTGTACAAACTCTAAAAAGGTCGAATCATCCAAGCTTTGCCCTGACAGATTAATACTAAAGATGGGTAAGGGAGCTTTTTGATTAATGCGCTGTAGCTCTTGTAATAAAGCATGAATCACCCAACGATCTAAGCGCGGCATCATAGAATAATACTCAGCGGCGGGAATAAACTCATTGGGCGAAATAGGTTGCCCATTATCATCAAATAAGCGCAGTAACACCTCGTAATGATGAAAGGGCAACTTGAACTTTTCTGGACTAAGTGACTGAATCGGCTGAGCCACTAAACGAAATTGGGCAGCTTCAAATGCCTTTTGCAAACGCCCTAACCAGACTAGCTGCCCACGATGCTTTTTCACCTCACTATCATCAGGGCGGTATAAGTGCAAATGATTGCCTCCCTTAGACTTAGCTACCCGACAGGAGGCATCCGCTAAAGAGAGAATGCGATTAGGTGTACCCGAACGTTTATAGATCGGTACAAAACCAATACTAGCAGTGATTTTATGCGCCCGTGCATTCCAATAAAAGATATAGGACTCAATCTGTTGGCGGATATTTTCAGCTCTTTTTAGCGCCTCAATGGGTTCAATTTCACGAAATAAAATCCCAAACTCATCACCGCCAATACGTGCTAACACATCACGCTGTTGTGTAATCGCCGCTTTGAGTAAATCAGAGATACGCTCAATAAACGCATCGCCCGCATTGTGCCCTACTGTATCATTAATCATTTTAAACTGATCTAGTGCTACATGAATAAAGGAGTGTTTCACCCCTTGCTGCCGTGCTTCATCCAGTGCATTTTTCAAATGTAGCTCAAAGCATTTACGATTTAACAATCCAGTACGCTGATCGTGCATTTCAAGGTAATCAAGTTTTGCTTGTAAGGCTCTGACCTCTGCATAGTCACGTAATAGTAAGAGTGTAAATAGTTTTTTATTTCCCTCTAAACGAATAGAGCGCACGGTATAAGTGGTATTTAAGTCATTAATTTCTTTGGTATTTAAAATACAAGATTTATAAGTATTGGCAGAAGACTGTATATTTGAAGAGGGCACTGACCAATGGATAGGGATACGTTTGACAGGATCAATCAGTTCAAAAATAGAACGATAGGGCTTATTGCGCATATTCATCCAACGATAGCGCATTAATTTTTCTGCGGCTGGGTTCATAAACTCGACATAACCGCGATGATCGACTAAGACCGCAATTTCATCAATATCAATCAAAGAATTGACTAATATATCCAATTGTAAAAGTTGCAGACGCCGCTCAGCTCGGTATTTAGACCACAATACTATGAGCGCAATGATGAGTCCTACAGCTAATAATAGACTAATCAAGACACTGACATTCACGGTGATGGGCAACAATGACCAGCTATCCACCCAATATACCCCAGTAGTTTTTAGTAGAATTTATCACATTGGGATTAATATAAAATAATCTAATGAGAGGCTATCCAATAGCACTGAAGAGCATTAGTTTACTTGAATACCTGCCAGAATAGGCAATGGGTAGGCTAAACGGTGTAGGTACAATGAAAAAAGCCACCTTATAGTGCTAGGGTGGCTTTCTTGAGATGAACAAAGTAAGGAAATTAAACCTTTTCTTTAATCCGTGCAGCACGACCTGTTAAGCCACGGAGATAGTATAACTTCGCACGACGCACATCACCACGACGCTTCACTTCGATAGAGTGAATCGAGTTGCTATAGGTTTGGAATACACGCTCGACCCCTTCACCGTATGACATTTTGCGCACTGTGAAAGAAGAATTTAAACCGCGATTACGCATAGCAATCACAATACCTTCATAGGCTTGGATACGCTCTTTATCGCCTTCTTTAAAACGAACATTTACCACTACTGTGTCACCTGCTTGGAAGGCTGGGACTTGCTTGGTCATTTGTTCTTGTTCAAGTTGTTGAATAATGTTGCTCATGGGATAAAACCTCTGCTGAAGCTTGTTGTTCCTGTCGATATTCCTCAAGCAAAACTTGGTCCGCTTGAGACAACGTTTTTGATTGTAATAAGTCTGGACGGCGTTGCCAGGTCCGACCTAATGATTGCTTTCTACGCCACCGTGCTATGGCACTATGATTACCGCTTTTCAGCACCTCAGGAATAGTCAAACCTTGTACTATTTCGGGGCGAGTATAATGAGGGCAATCTAATAAACCATCACTAAACGAATCTTGCTCAGCCGATTCAGTATGACCTAAAGCGCTCGGTAGCAATCGGGTGATAGCATCAATAATAACCATCGCTCCCAACTCACCACCGCTTAATACGTAATCACCTATTGAGCACTCTAAATCCACGCCCAATTCAATGACACGCTCATCAATGCCTTCATAGCGGCCACAGACCAGAATTAAACCTTGCTCTTGCGCGAGCTGCTTAACTAACGCTTGATTTAATACTCTACCCTGCGGACTCAGATAAAGTACTTTACCTTGATTGACTTGCTTAGCCTCAGTAATGGACTGTAGCAAGCAATCGGAACGCATCACCATGCCCGGACCACCACCATAAGGTCGATCATCGACAGTTTTATGGACATCGGTGGCATAAGCGCGCGGATTAATACAATTTACTGTGACTAATCCGCGCTTAACGGCTCGCCCTGTTATCCCAGACTCAGCGACTGTACCGACTAATTCAGGGAACAAGGTTATGACATCAAAGCGCATGGCTAAAAATCAGCATCCCAGTCTACCGTAATGACACCCTGTTCTAATGAAACCTGCTTAATTACCTGCTCCCAAATCCAAGGCACTAAACGTTCACGTTCACCTTGTACTATGAGCACATCATTGGCACCTGTTTCTACTAACGAAGTCACACGACCAAAGTCAATCCCTTGTAGATTAACCACTTGTAGATTGAGTAAATCCGACCAGTAGTATTCATTATTAGTTAGTTGGGGTAATTGCTGACGTTCAATAGCTATTTCATAACCATTGAGTAATTCAGCTTGATTACGATCCTCAATTCCTTCCAACCACGCTACTAATGTCTTACCATGCGGCTTACCCGACTTGACTTTAATAACTTGAGGCTGACCTTCTTTCAATAAATGCCAAGGTCGATAGCGTAATATTTTTTCAGGTGGATCGGTAAAAGACATCACTTTTACCCACCCCTTAATACCATAAGCTCCTGCAATCTTACCCATTACAATCAAGGGCTGGGGAGAGGAACTCATAGCTTAAATACTCAATTCACTCAATTAAGCTGCTGCTGGAGCAGATTCTTTCATTAACTTAGCTACACGATCTGAAGGCTGAGCACCTTGAGCTAACCAATAATTAGCACGCTCAGTATTAATGCTTAAACGAACTTCTTGACCGCGTGCAACAGGGTTATAAAAACCAATACGCTCGATATAACCACTATCGCGTGGTTTACGGCTATCACTCACAACTACGTGATAAAATGGGCGTTTTTTAGCTCCGCCTCTTGCTAAACGAATACTGACCATGCGTTAAACCTTTATAAAATCTAAACCACTTCTCCCACTGAAAACCAGCAGGTCAAAGTAAACGGGCAATTGTACTGAGTTTCGGAAAAAAAGAAAGGTATTTTGATCTAGAATTTCCTAAGTCCAGTAATGAAAAAGCCTTGTAAACACTTACAAGGCTTTTTAACCAGCAAGAAGCGCTAAGAGCAACTACATCGATACTAACTGAGTCGTACCTGCACCACCTAAATAACGATAATGTCCGGTGATAGGCAGAGTAAATAACATATCTTCCATTTTAACCCCACGCGCATCGATATGATGTACGATGAGCGGGCGTCTTGGATCAGCATCTGAATAGCGGTCTACTACCACACCAATATGCTCCTGATCACCTCCTAAGCTCCAAGTGACAATATCACCTGGTTGGTAATCACTAGGATTATGTGTAATCGGCAGGCGCTGACCATAACGGGCAAAGAAAGCTTTTAGATTATGCACACGGCGGTGATCAATATTAGGATCGGGGGCATTGAGTCCCCATTTAGGCAAATTAGGATAAGAGTTAAAGTTATAGGTCATATCCTCATGCAATAAGCGTTGCAAATCGACACCTAATTGCCGATAGGAGCGAATAACCACATCCGTACACACCCCAATGTTAGAAGGGACATCCCCATTCGGATAACGCAGAGGTATATAACGTCCATCATACATGACATTAGTGCGTGTTCTGCTCACTGCTGCATTAGATAAGCGTCCGGCATCTATGACTGGAGCCATAGCAATTTGAATTAATTGCTGTCTAGGTGCACGAGGAGCATCTGACCAAGCTTGCGCTTGTGCAACATTATTATCATTGCGCCAAGTCTGTTGGCGAACTTGTGCAACCTGTGTACGTGGAGCGCGTCTACTGGCTTGGGAACGTCGTCTAGCCTGATCTTGCTCCCATTTACGTTGATAATTTAACCACTCTTCTTCTCTAGCATTGGCTTGAGCGCTAGCTAGAGCCTGTTGCGGTGCGGATACACTGGCAGGTTTACGTCTGACCACCGTTGAGCGTTGTGGTCTAGGTTTAGGAACTGTAACTATCTGTGTTTTAGTTGTCTTAGTGCTAATATTATTATTTGTCTTAGTTGTCGTTACTGTTGTCCTAGTACTACGCACTACATTGTTTTTAATATCACCAAAACTAGCTTCTGATAAGACCGAACTATCCTCTACTGTTTTAGGGGTGTCAGCCGCTACCGTCTCTTCGGCAACTTTAGCAGGTGCTGCACAACCAGCAAAACTACCCATTACCACCGCTGAAGTTACTAAGGTAACGCTAGTATTAAACGCCTTTTTCATGAACATACCAATACTCATTATCCACCTACTGGTCATTGCCTCTACCTTGAGAAGCCTGTTGATAATTCTTTCATCCGTTATAATCAACAGGCACTAAATGTTCACTGAACTCAAGCCAACTTAAACCTTAATAGGTAGGGCAAGTCGGTTGATAAGGAGTCTTTACCAGCCCCCAACGATATTCCAGTGGCGCATGTGGGTCGGATACTAATAACTTATCCTCTACGTTTTTACGTAGATCACGCAGCGTCATATAGTATTCTTCCCCTAGAGTCATTTGAACCATGCAGAATTTATTTAACAGATCCATCTCACTTTTAGGTGGCTTATCACGCGAAAATACCGCTTTCGCCCAACGTGCAGGCACAGAGCGCGGATCAAAACGCCCAATCCGATCTAAATGATGTCTGACTGAATCAAAGAACATAGTCAAGCGCTTGTCACGTCCCGGAGTAGAATGGTCATCGTACTCTCTAGCATTCATACATTGACGGCCCTCACGACGAATTTTTTGTAGATACCATAGGGCATCATAAACATAAACGCTGCGGTCATTCGCATACATACACAAAGCTAGCAGTAGACGTAAGGTTTTTTCATCCGGCTTTTCAGCACGTTTACCTAACTTACGTGAGATGACGTCGGTAAAAATAACGTAATCAAAATTAACATCTTTAGCTAATTGAAACTGCTCAAGACTAAAGCCGGGCTGTTGGCTCTGTGATGCTTTGATGTTTTGCGGTTGTTTGAAACGCCGATAGCCATCCTGAAAATTTTTATCTTCTGGCATGTAAAACGGAAAAGAAGGTGTACGCAACAGGTAGCGGGCTGACTTAGGTGTCGTAGAAGCCTGTACTTCCGCAATGCCTGTGTCGGTTACATTCACGATTTGATAAGAATGCACTCCGGGGGCAACATAAAGATCTCCCGGTCTAATATCAGCTAAGGCAATGGGATAAGTATCTTGGCGCAATGACTTAGTACTGGTCATATCAGCGACATAATCCATGAACTTGCGCACTCGCATCGGAGGAGGCAAGTTATCCCAAGTTTTCATGTCATTACTGATTAACTTTCCCGGTGATTGTTGATTATTCACCACAAAAGGCAGGTTATGTTCATAGGCAAAAATCAAGCGCATTGCATATACAGCATCTGCACAATCATTCTCAAACTTATAGTAGATGGGCTTAGCAGGATTCATGAAAATGTCATCTTTCATGTTGGTTTTCACCCATGCTCGATAACGTTCTTCCCACGTATTATCCCATTGATATAAGGTTTCCCACACCGCAGCCTGAGCTGAGTGCGCCAAAACGGCAAGGCTGGTAATACACAGCAGCGCAAAATATTTGATTTTTTTCATAGATCCTAAAGACCACCTGACGAAATGAGCCACTCAAAGCTTAGCTGTAAGCGGATGTTCAATGCTCAATTATTTAAAACGCCTAGACTAATTGTCAGGCTCAATAATTTCAAGCCAAAAAAAATGCCTAGTTACATAACATAACTAGGCATAAGCATTAGACTTAACGATTTAACAACGCAGGCAGTAGCACTACCTAGCTATTAATTCATTACTCTGCTTGCATTTGCATGATAGCTTCACGAGTAGCAGGTGTTAAAACTACTGGGCCTTTATAGTTGCCTTTAGCTTTCACAGCAGGTACTACCACTTCTGGCACAACTGGCATTGGGCGTGGTTGTACTGGGCGCACGTATGGACGTGGTTGTACTGGACGCACATAAGGACGTACTGGACGTGGTTGTACTGGACGTACTGATGGGCGAACATAAGGACGTGGTTGTACTGGACGTACTGATGGACGAGCATGAGGACGTACTGGACGTGGTTGTGCAGGACGTACTGATGGACGTGGACCACACTTACTGCAATCATACTTAATAACAGTTTTAACTTGAGGCTGAACAGTTTCAGTTACTTCAGTAGTAGTCGTTTCAGTACCTGTAGTCTCAGTAGCACCTGATTCTTGTGTAGCTTGTTGAGAAGTTTGTTGGCTACCGGTAGTTTGCTGAGCAGGACTAGCGCTAGCATCCGCTGATTGTTGGCTACAACCTGTAGCAAACATACCCATTACCATTAATGCAGCTAGTGTTAATTGAGTTTTGATTTTCATGAGTCTTCGTCTCTTTGTTGTTTAAATGAAAGTATCTTCAAATAATACCAAGAAGTTGTTGTTGATAAGCAACAAAATCAGATTAAGTGACATTATATTGAATAAAGTATTTTAATATCAAACACTTAAGTATAAATACTCAATAGCCAGTTTATTGAAAATAACTGATCATTGATCTATTAACTACTTAGCTTAATTAAGTTGCTTGAATACAACCTGATAGATTAAGATTGCTATAACAATTCAGAATATCATCTGATTTAACAGATAGATAACAGCTAAACCACCATTAGCGATCTTGTAATACTTTTAGTCCCAACCTGTTTGTTGCTCCAGCTTTTTTAGAAGCTTAAATTAACTACTAAAGCAATCCCTTACCTTCTTCTTTAATGTACTAGAACTCCCTCACTAATACATAAGTTTAACTAAGAACTACACCAAAGTAGTGTAATTGTGACTTAGTATGTCTCATATTTACCACATAAACAAGCGGTTTATGCTGAGCGTGCTTATTCTATTGGTTTTATTGATCCGACACTAGATTTTTTGCATGCCGCACCAAGATTCCTGATCCTATGCTGCTAGAGCCAGAGCAAATTTAGTAAGCACCAAATAAAAACGTCCAGCCTTAGCTGATAAGACTGGACGTTAACATAGCTGAGCTGAACTCAGATTATCTAACTACGCTAAGAATAATTAAATTATTTAGCTTGCTGATAATCGCTCATCATTTTTAAGGTAGCTGGATTGTAGCCGATTGGACCTTTGTAGTTACCTTTAGCTTTGGTAGGTGGCACAACGATAGTTGGCACTTGTACTGGAGGTAAAGGACGTGGCACTGGACGCACCATTGGAGGCATTGGACGACGTACTGGTGGACGAACTACCTTCTTACCACCTTTAGCCTTTGGACGGCAACCATAAGCATGAGTATGGTTACGGTTGGTGTATGGATGAGCATGAGTTACGCTGTTAGTGCAACCAGGAATGGCTGGATGAGAGTGTAACCACTTGTTACCCATTGGGCGAGGAGTACGCTTAACACCACTACCACCACCACGCTTCACTGGTGGGCGCTTAACTACTTTCTTTGGACCTGCTTTTTTGCAGCTATAGTTATGCTTGTGGTTACGGTTAGAATATGGATGGCTGTGAGTGATAGACTTCGTGCAACCAGGGATAGCTGGATGAGAATGTGTCCACTTACCACCTGCTGGACGACCACCAGGACGCTTACCACACTTGCTGCAATCAACAACAGTACGCACAACCTCTTTAACGATTGGCTTAGCTGGTGCTGGTTCTACTGGTTCTACAACTACTTTTTCGCCTTCTTCAGCTGTTGCTTGCTGAGAAGTTTGCTGAGAAGTCGTTTGTTGAGAAGTTGTTTGCTGAGAAGTGGCTTGTGTTGTTTGCTGAGCTGGGCTAGCGCTAGCATCGGCTGATTGTTGGCTACAACCAGATGCAAACAGACCCATAGCCATTAATGCCGCCAGTGTGAGCTGAGTCTTGATTTTCATAATCTTAAGTCTCTTTCGTTGTTTAAGGGAAAGCATTTCAAATGTAGTTAATAAAATTATCAACTACCTCATAAATATCTAGCACGAACTGAACACCTTAAGCCTAACCATACATAAGCTAGCTAATTTGACGCACTCCATGCCTCTTGGGGTGATGTGGAATCCCCACCTGCTTAAGTTGCCCTGAATAAATGAAAAGTTCAATAGCAAAATACAACAAAGTTGCGAGAAAACACATTTTTGATAGCAAGAAGTGCTTTTATACAACAAATTAACCCTGCCCCAGCTAAAGCCAATAATATTTATTGGTTCTAGCATAAAATAAAATTAGTCTCTCAGTAGTTTGTCCTAGTACCAAATCTTTGCAATTACAAACTGAGCTAGGTGATCATAATGCTTGGCAAGGGTAGTTTAGTACGCTAAGCCCCATTAATTGCCCCCAGCATTACGATGAATATGCATTATACATACTAATGCAGGTAATACTTAAGAGAGATTACCTCCCGTCGGTGGCAAACCGCCATTAAAGGGTAAACGCCCCTTCATGGTTTGCATTAATTTACGTATCCCTCCTTTAGAAAACTGTTTCATTGCTTTGCTCATTTGCATGTGTTGCTTGAGCAAACGATTCACATCCTGTACCTGCAAACCCGATCCAGCAGCGATCCGACGTTTACGTGAGGCTTTAATCACATCAGGGTCGCGCCGCTCTTGAGGTGTCATTGAGTTAATGATAGCAATCATTTGGCGAATTTCACGATCATTAGCGCGATTTTTTACTTGCTCTGGAACATTACCCATACCGGGGAGCTTATCCATCAGGCTAGCAATGCCTCCCATCTTAAGCATTTGTTCCATTTGCTCTTTTAAATCTTCAAAATCAAAACTTTTACCTTTATTAAGCTTCTGAGCGAGCTTTTTAGCTTTCTCATGATCAACTTGACGCTGAGCTTCTTCAATCAGGCTCAACACATCGCCCATACCCAAAATACGCGACGCCATACGATCAGGGTGGAAGGGTTCTAGCGCATCCAGTTTCTCGCCTACCCCGATAAACTTAATTGGCTTGCCCGTAATATGCCGCACCGACAATGCAGCTCCACCCCGTGCATCCCCATCAGCCTTAGTCAAAATCACGCCGGTTAAAGGTAGAGCATCATTAAACGCTTTGGCAGTATTCGCAGCATCTTGCCCCGTCATGCTGTCCACTACAAATAGGGTTTCGATAGGTTTAACCGCAGCATGTAGCTCCTGAATCTCCCCCATCATCTCTGCATCAATATGCAAGCGCCCAGCGGTGTCTATAATCAGTACGTCAAAATATTTGAGCTTAGCTTCATTAAACGCAGCTCTTGCAATAGCTACGGGTTTTTGATCGGGTTGGCTGGGGAAAAAGACGCCTCCGGTTTGTTGGGCGACCGTTTCCAATTGTTTAATAGCGGCTGGACGATACACGTCGCAGCTCACCACCATAACGTTTTTCTTTTCACGCTCTTTAAGAAAGCGCGTCAATTTACCCACCGTAGTGGTTTTACCAGCCCCTTGTAAGCCTGCCATTAAAATCACCGCAGGCGGCTGACTGTTTAGCGCTAAGGCCTCATTCGCCTTACCCATAACCGTCACTAACTCATCATTTACAATTTTAATGAAAGCTTGACCGGGCGTTAGGCTAGAAAGGACTTCTTGACCAACGGCACGGGTTTTCACATTTTCAATAAAACTTCTTACCACAGGCAAAGCAACATCGGCTTCCAACAATGCCATACGTACATCGCGCAGTGCTTCTTTAATATTGTCCTCAGTCAAACGCGCTTGACCACGCAATTTTTTGACCGTTTGTGAGAGACGACCACTTAAATTTTCAAACATGATTTATTCTTCTGCTAGTCCGAGTCAGGTACATATTGGTATGATAACATCAAATGTGCTATTTCATTGCACTCGTCACGAAATAGCTTGCTAACCTTTAAGAAACTTACACCGCACAATGACAATAATGATGACCCTGTTGGCAGTAATAGCTTGGTCTTTAATTTGGCTTACGCTACTCTTTCAACTATATAAAACTCCCAGCCAATCGACTCCTAAGCTATTATCCACCCGATGGTTAAAACCCTTAACCTTGATAGCTCTCGCAGCGCATGGGCTTAGTCTATTATGGCTTATGCGCACCTCATCAGGCTTTGTATTAAATTTTAATATAACTGCATCCTTAGTCATGTGGTTAACTAATTTGCTCCTACTGATTGCCCAATTAAAGCGTCCGGTACAAAGCTTAAGCCTATTTACTATACCCTTGACATTGCTGGGTCTGACTATTCAGCTTCTTCCCCAGCCTATAGGAGTCAATACAAGTTTGGATAATGGGTTAGGTATTCATATTATTATTTCACTACTCGCCTATAGCATGCTAACTCTGGCAGCTTTTCAAGCCCTCTTACTAGCCATTCAAAACCATTATCTACATAAACGCCAACACACTTTAATTTTAAAATCACTTCCTCCTTTATTAGATATGGAGGACTTATTATTTCGCCTGATTTTAGTAGGAGTGATTTTTTTAACCCTAGGGCTGATGACTGGTTTTATTTATTTAACCGATTTATTCGCTCAGCATGTAGCTCACAAAACCATCTTATCCTTAATAGCTTGGTTTATCTTCACAGCCTTGCTGATTGGTCATTGGCATTACGGGTGGCGTGGACGCATTGCAATACGATGGACTTTAATAGGAAGTATAATTTTAATGTTAGGATTTTTAGGCAGTAAATTTATTATCGAATTTTTGGTGCAACGCTAATGAATATAGATAGCATACCGATTAGTCTATTAGTTATATCTTTACTTGGATTATTTAGCCTGTCAGCATTTTTCTCTGGCTCTGAAACCGCATTAATGACTTTAAACCGCTATCGCCTACGGCACTTAGCGGAGCAAAATCATAAAGGTGCTAAGTTAGCTCAAAAGCTACTGGAAAAACCTGAGCGACTGATAGGCATGATTTTATTAGGTAATAATTTCGTAAATATTATTATTACTCAATTAGCTACTTTACTAGGCTTACGTTTATTCGGTGATGCAGGTCTTGCCTTAGCTACTGGTATTTTAACCTTATTATTGCTGATTTTTGGTGAGGTTATGCCAAAAACGGTGGGAGCTTTACATCCTGAGCGTATTGCTTTTCCAGCCTCTTATATTTACACCGCTATACTCAAAATCTTTTGGCCTTTTGTTTGGATTGTCAATAGCTTAGTTAGTGTACTACTGAAAATCTTTGGACTAAAGTCTGATAACACCAACCGCATTGCTTTAAGCCGTGAAGAATTACGCAGTGTCGTCACCGCAGCCGGTGCAACCATCCCTAAAAATCACGTTGATATGCTAGTGAGTGTATTAGACCTAGAATCCACAACGATTGAGGATATTATGATTCCACGTAGCCAAATCTATGCTGTCGATTTGGAAAGCGATTGGAGCGATATTGAGGATCAAATAGCACGTAGTAATTTTACTCGTATTTTGGTTTATCGCGGGAGTTTAGACCAAGTAGAGGGTTTTGTGCATGTACGCAAAATCTTTCCTCTACTGCGCGACGGTTATTTAACGCGTGAGCGCTTAGAAAGTATTATACGACCCGCTTATTTTGTCCCTGAAGGCGTAAGCCTTACCCAACAGTTAATTAACTTCCGTGCTGAATCAAGACGTATTGCTCTTGTTGTGGATGAATATGGTGAAGTACAAGGTCTGATTACGATGGAGGATATTTTAGAGGAAATTGTAGGAGAGTTTTCTACAGTCCCTCCTAGTTTATCACGCGAAATCCAACGTAAAGAAGATGGTAGTGCTTGGGTGGATGGCGGTATGCATTTACGTGAAATTAATCGCTTATTGGAAATTAATTTACCTATTGATGGTGCAAAAACCCTTAACGGATTAATAACCGAGCATTTGCAAGCGATTCCTGTTCCCGGAATGACCGTATTAATTAATGAATATCCTATAGAAATACGCAAAACGCGTAATAATGCGGTAAAAACTGCTATTATTTATCCTCGTTTAACTCGTGATTTAGAGCTAGATAACACTAATGGCTAAAACCAAAACTCAGTATGTTTGTTCGCAATGTGGTACTACTCAAAATAAATGGATTGGGCAATGCCCAGACTGTGGCGAATGGAATACTTTAGAAGAAACAGTAGCTATTTCTGCACCCACTGCTAAACAGCAAAATCCACGCTTTAGTGGCTATGCAGGGGATAAAGTACAAATTCAATCACTCAAGGATGTGACCGTACAAGAAGACCCACGCCTATCTACCAGTATGACAGAACTGGATCGGGTGCTGGGTGGTGGTCTAGTCACAGGCTCGGTAGTCTTGATTGGGGGTGATCCGGGGATTGGTAAATCCACCATTCTTTTGCAGGCTTTGTGTGGCTTGCCAGAGATACCAAGCCTTTATGTGACCGGTGAGGAGTCGATGCAGCAAGTGAGTTTGCGAGCACATCGCTTAAATTTGCCCGCTGGACATCTTAGGCTTTTAACCGAGACCTGTGTAGAAACTATTATTGCGTTAGCCCTGATTGAAAAGCCTAAAATCATGGTGGTGGACTCGATTCAAACGATTTTTACTGAGCAATTGCAGTCAGCTCCCGGCTCAGTGAGCCAGATTCGTGAAGCTGCCGCTCAATTAGTACGTTTTGCTAAGCAAACTCAAACCTCATTATTTATCGTAGGTCATGTGACTAAAGAGGGAACACTAGCCGGTCCTAGAGTATTAGAGCATATGGTGGATACTGTGCTTTATTTTGAGGGCGATCCGGGGGGACGCTATCGTATTCTACGCGCAGTGAAAAATCGTTTTGGCGCTGTCAATGAATTAGGCGTATTTGCCATGACTGAGACAGGGTTGCGCGGTATTAGTAATCCCTCAGCTATTTTCTTGTCACGTCATGAGGAGCCTGTAGCAGGTAGTGTGATTATGGTTACCCGCGAGGGTACACGCCCTTTATTGGTTGAGGTTCAAGCCCTAGTCGATAGTAGTCATGGAGGACATTCACGACGCTTGACCTTAGGTTTAGAGCAAAATCGTTTGGCTATGCTCTTAGCGGTGCTACATCGCCACGGTCAAATTTCCATGTTTGATCAGGATGTATTTATCAATATTGTGGGGGGTGTTAAAATCTCTGAAACGGCTGCTGATTTACCGTTAGTTTTAGCGGCTCTATCCAGTTTTAGAAATCGCCCTTTACCTGCGGATTTAATTGTATTTGGCGAGGTGGGTCTAGCCGGAGAAATTCGTCCTGTGCCTAATGGCGAAGAGCGACTCCATGAAGCTGCCAAACATGGGTTTAAACGTGCTATTATACCAAAAGCTAATAAGCCTCATCATAGCATTCAGGGTATGGACATCATTGCCGTGCCACGATTAGATAAAGCCATCGAGGTTTTGATGTAAATTTACCACACGTTTATCTCAGAGCTGTTGACTAGATGCAACATATATAATAGTTTAAAGTCAGTGTTGAGGTCGCAATTTCAATTTCACAAATCTGGGTCTTGTGCGGCTTTTACAAAGGCTCCTAATGCTAATTTCCCCTTTTTAATTTCTAAAGAAAAGGTTCCAACGCTACCTGAGCGCACTCATCCGGGGAGTATATGTCTTGTCTTTTGAGGATTTAGGTTTAAATAAAGAATTTGTAACTAGCGTACAAGCCGCTGGTTATGAACATCCTACCGAGTTACAACAACAACTGATTCCTTGTATCAATAAGGGCAGTAGTGTACTGGTATGGACACAATCGGCTTCTGGGAAAACAGGATCATTTTTGATACCTGCGATTAGTTACGTCTTATCCAATCCCTTAGAAGACCATCGAGGAGCGCGTGTGTTAATCCTCACTTCACGGCGTGATCGAGTTAACCAAATTACCTACACTATTAAACGTCTGTTGGGTGAACAACAAATCCGCACAGGCTTTATTGTAAGCGGTCGTCCGTATCAGCCCCAAATGCGCCTATTACGTCGTCCCTTGGATTTAATGATTGCAACTCCTGGGCGGTTGAATGACTTAGTGGACAATAATAAAGCGAGTTTTAATAACTTAGAGATGCTGATTATTGATGACCTCACTGCAATTTACAAAAAAGGCTTACATAATTTAATTGATAAAATCCTAGCTCAACGTACCACTCCCTATCCGATTATTGCCTTTGTGCGCCATGATGAGCAGGTCACGCCTTATGCTAGACAGATTCTAACAGGCGCTGAAGAAATCACGATTCAGGACGAAAAAACTCAATTACTGCAACTCAAGCAACACGTTTATTTCGCTGATGACTATACCCATAAAATTGCCCTGATGGATCATTTATTAGATCAACGTCAGGTAGTTCCTACTATTATTTATACCGTTAATGCTAAAACTGCTAAATCACTCGCTGATAGTCTAGCTAACCATGGTCATACAGCGGACGCGGTGCATTTATTAGCTGAAGAAGAACGTAATACAGAAGCCTGTCCTATTCTGATTGTGGCTGATCAAGAAGGCATTCAGGCTGAAATTAATGGTGGGGAACGGGTCATTCATTTTGATGTACCCGAAAAAGTCGAGCATTATGTCAGTCGTCTACAAGAGTTTTTAGATGAACCTAGCATCGTGCCTATTGTTATGTTAGTCGGTCGTCAAGAGCGTGAACCACTTAAAAAGATTGAAGAATACTTAGGTGAAGCCTTTG
The DNA here is from genome assembly GCF_016711335.1 of Thiofilum sp. Taxonomy (NCBI): domain Bacteria; kingdom Pseudomonadati; phylum Pseudomonadota; class Gammaproteobacteria; order Thiotrichales; family Thiofilaceae; genus Thiofilum; species Thiofilum sp. The sequence continues at coordinate 1,655,574 of NZ_JADJTF010000001.1, read as the reverse complement.
AGCAGCGTACTATTGCAGGTCTAGAACCCTCTAACCGAGCTATCAATCGCAATAAACCTGAACGCGACTCGCGTAATGCACACAGCTCTCAGCAGCCGCATGCAAAACGTCCAGTACGCACTAATAATGGTAGTGACACCCGCGACCGTGATACCCGTCCTCCGCGTGCTAACCACAGCCAGGGGCAAGGTCAAGGACAAAATAACTATCAAAACGAACGTCGTACTAATCCAGCTATGAACGACCGTAAAAGCACCTATGGACGTACTAATGGCAATGGTGGTGCGCCTAGTACCAATAACCCTGTGCGTAAGCGTTCCGACCACGGTATGCGCATGCCCTCAACCTTAACTCATGACGCCCCTTATGCTATCGGTGACTGGGAAAATCAGACTGATTACATGCCCACTAAAACGGTTAACCCAGATAAAAAGGTGGTCATTCGTTATAAAGAAAAACGTCGTACTTTACTGAAATAAATGTGCCCTCATACTCTTTATGCTTGCTTATGCTAACCCAACAACCCCAACATGAATTACGTGCACAGCTAGTCAAACTACGCTGTGAACATCGTGAGCTTGATGAGCAAATTGCTGCTTTAATGCTTGAAGGTGTTTATGACCAGCTTTTAGTCTCGCGCTTGAAAAAACGCAAGCTACACATCAAAGATATGATTCAAAAAATCAATAGCGCTCTCATACCCGATATGAATGCTTAACCTACCTCACAGAGAGCACCATTAAGGGCTGAGCAGTTGCTCAGAATAACTAATTATTTTGAGCAACTAAACGCTTTACAATTGGCTGGTTGGCTTCAGGAAACACTAGACTGCTTAAGTCAGCCCAAGCAAACCATTGTATTGTTTGACCCTCTAAACCCTGTGGAACTCCACTAAAAGCCTTTACCCACCAAAACTCTAAATGCACCTGCTTTTCTGGATAAGTATGATGTATCTCTTGAAAAAGATGCATCTCGTGTGGCTGGGTATCAATCCCTAATTCCTCAGCTAACTCACGCGCCAGAGCATGAGTGGCTAATTCATTAGGCTCTACCTTTCCACCCGGAAACTCCCACTTACCGCCTTGATGCTTATGACTAGGACGTTTAGCCAAGAGCACTTGGCGACTATCAGGACTCACAATAATAGCCGCCACAACATGGATGATGGGTAAATTAGCTGCGGTATTCTGCATTGATTTTCACGTAATCAAAGGAGAAATCACAAGTCCACACATTGGCGACTGCATCACCTCGACCTAAGCTAATACGAATTTTAATCTCGTCTTTTTTAGTTTCGGCTTGACCTTGAGCCTCAGTATAATCCGGTGAAGGTTGCCCCCCTTTCACCAGCAGCGTATCGCCTAAATAGATACTAATACGGCTCACATCTAAGCTATCAATCGGACTACGCCCTACTGCGGCTAAAATGCGTCCCCAATTAGGGTCACTAGCAAAGAGTGCGGTCTTGACTAAAGGAGATAGAGCCACCGTATTAGCAACCGTGTGCGCTTCTTCCCGACTACGTGCTTGTTCTACTTGAACATCGATAAATTTAGTAGCGCCCTCACCATCGCGAACAATCGCTTGAGCGAGGAATAGGCAAACCTCTTTTAGTGCCGCGTGGAAAGTTGCTAATTCATTTTCGCCTACCGCTACCCCTGATGCCCCTGTTGCAATCAACACTAAAGCATCATTAGTCGAAGTATCGCCGTCTATAGTGATACAGTTAAAGGTATCGTCTACCACGCTGCTCAGCGTTTGTTGTAAAAAGCTAGCCTCTACTTGAGCATCCGTCGCAATATAGCTCAACATCGTAGCCATATTGGGATGAATCATGCCCGCGCCCTTAGCTATCCCCGTGATAGTAATGGTTTGCCCGCCTATACTGACCTGTTTACTAATCCCTTTGGGCAGAGTATCCGTGGTCATAATTGCGCGTGCAGCTTTCATCCAATTATCTTCAGTGAGCGAGGCAACTAGCTCCGGCAACGCTGAAGTGACTTTTGCCACCGGTAATTGCACACCGATCACACCCGTGGAGAAAGGCAATACTTGATTAGTATTCACCCCCGCTACTTGTGCTAAAGCTTCACAAGTAGTGGTGGCTGCGGCTAAGCCCTCACTACCCGTACCTGCATTCGCATTACCTGCATTAATCATTAAATAGCGAATTGGGGCTTGTGCCAGATGTGCTCTTGCTACCGTAACCGGTGCGGCACAAAAAGCATTACGCGTAAATACGGCAGCTACGCTACTACCTTCAGCAGCCTCAATGAGCACCATATCATCACGATTTTTATAACGAATGCCCGCATTGATCGTAGCTAAACGAATACCTTTAATAGGTAATAAAAACTCTGGAACTGATAAATGAACAGCCATACTATGCCCCTTTTAAGCCAATTGACCGTGACATTGTTTATATTTTTTGCCTGAACCACAAGGACAGGGATCATTGCGCCCTACTTTAGTTTTGTCAGGGCGATAAGGCTTTTCCGGTGTCATGGCATCAACTACCTCATCGTCCTCTTCCACTTGGAGCGCACTGGCTACACGCGGATGGGAATAATGACGATATTGTGGCTCAGGTGTTGGTTCTGGCTCAGGCGCTGTGGTATTGACCTGAATGCGGGCTAAGAACGAAATCACCTCATGTTTAATCCGCTCCAACATTTCTTGGAACATTTCAAACGCTTCACGCTTGTATTCTTGTTTAGGATTCTTTTGCGCATAGCCTCGTAAGCCTACACTTTGGCGCAAGTAATCCATAGCGGCTAAGTGATCTTTCCAATGCGAATCTAAAATATGCAGCATCACTTCACGCTCCAAGCGGCGCATACTTTCAGAACCAATGAGCGTTTCTTTAGCCTTTATAGTCTGCTCAACCTCAGTTTGAATGCGTTCACGCAAGGTTTCTTCATAAAGATTTTTATCCGTATCTAGCCACTGCTGAACGGGTAAAGCTAAAGCAAACTCTTCATTTAGCTGCTTTTCTAAACCAGGAATATCCCATTGCTCTGGAACACTACCGGCTGGAATATGTTTACTGATAGTACTATCCACCACATCAACTCGAATAGAGTTAATCATGTCCTGAATATCTTGTACTTCTAATAGGTCTGAACGTTGTTCGTAAATGACCTTGCGCTGATCATTAGCAACATCATCGTATTCGAGTAAGTGCTTACGAATATCATAGTTATGCGCTTCCACTTTCGCCTGAGCACTTTCAATCGAGCGTGAGACTAGCCCTGCTTCAATCGCTTGCCCTTTTTCCATACCGAGTTTTTGCATCAAACCCTTTACTCGGTCAGAGGCAAAAATACGCATCAGATTATCTTCAAGTGACAGGTAAAAACGTGATGAACCTGGATCACCTTGACGCCCCGACCGTCCACGTAGCTGGTTATCGATACGACGTGACTCATGGCGCTCAGTACCCACAATATGCAAACCACCTGAGGCAATCACCGCATCATGGCGCTTTTTCCACATCGCTCTAATTTTTTCTACCGCTTCAGGGGTGCGATTATCACCCAACATATTTAGCTCTTCTTCAACACTGCCCCCTAGCATAATGTCTGTACCACGACCTGCCATATTGGTCGCAATCGTAACAGCGCCGGGACGCCCCGCATTGGCGATAATATGTGCCTCACGCTCGTGTTGCTTAGCATTAAGTACTTCGTGAGGAATACGCAGCGCTTTTAGTTTATCTGAGACTAATTCCGAGTTTTCAATAGACGCCGTACCTACTAGCACAGGGCGACCTTTTTCTACACACTGCTGAATATCTTTAATAATCGCGTCGTACTTTTCACCGATAGTCATATAGATCAAATCATTAGAATCGATCCGAATCATAGGCTTATTAGTAGGAATAACGACGACTTCAAGCTTATAAATTTGTTGTAACTCAAAGGCTTCGGTATCGGCCGTACCGGTCATACCAGAGAGTTTTTTATAGAGGCGGAAATAGTTTTGGAAGGTAATCGAGGCTAAGGTTTGATTTTCAGCCTGAATATCCACCCCTTCCTTCGCCTCAATCGCTTGATGTAACCCCTCTGACCAACGGCGACCGGGCATAGTGCGTCCAGTAAACTCATCCACAATGACGATCTTGTTGTCACGAACGATGTAATCGACATTGCGTTGGAACAAAGAGTGGGCGCGGAGTGCGGCATTGAGATGATGTAGGATAGTGATACTGGCAGCATCATATAAACCTGCACCGTCGACTAATACACCAGCCTCTTGCAATAACTGCTCGGCATATTCTTGTCCATCTTCGGTGAGATAAACTTGGCGGGCTTTTTCGTCCACATAATAATCGCCCTCACCTTCATCTTTTTCACCGCCGGCTTTACGCTTGAGTTTGGGGACAATAGCATCTAAGGCACGATATAAGTCTGACGCATCTTGGCTTGGACCAGAAATAATTAACGGAGTCCGTGCCTCATCAATCAGAATCGAGTCAACCTCGTCGACAATGGCATAGTTGAGTTCACGTTGCACCCGCTCCTCTTTACTAAACGCCATATTGTCGCGTAAATAATCGAAACCAAATTCATTATTCGTTCCATAGGTAATATCGGCACTGTAAGAATTACGGCGCTGATTGGAATCGAGTTCACTGATAATCACGCCCGTGGTTAAACCTAAGAAACCGTACAGTTTAGACATCATCGTAGCGTCACGTTGGGCTAGATAGTCATTCACTGTAATAACATGCACCCCTTTGCTAGAGAGCGCATTGAGGTAGGCTGTTAAGGTAGCGACTAAAGTTTTACCCTCGCCCGTGCGCATCTCAGCAATTTTGCCATCATGCAGCACCATACCGCCGATTAATTGCACATCATAATGGCGCATGCCTAACACCCGTTTACTGGCCTCACGCACGGTAGCAAAGGCTTCTGGTAGTAAGGCATCTAAGGTTTCACCCTTAGCGTAGCGGGCGCGAAATTCTGTGGTTTTTGCCTTTAATTGCTCATCCGTCAGAGCAACAAACTTATCCTCTAAGCCATTGATGATTTTGACAACTTTTGAGTATCCCTTAATCAGTCGGTCATTCCGACTTCCGAACAATTTTTTGGCAACAGAACCGAGCATTTGCTTTATTATCTCCTATTCATCCACCTAACTGGGTGGAAACAGCGCCATATCACTTAAAGGTCAAGATTATATTGCTTGAGTAAGCTGAACGTCTAAGACTTTATATATGGGTCTGCCCTTGGCAAATACAAGCCTTAGCATCTAATAATGGCTAAACGGTTAGCATCTGTATGTAATATGGCTGATTATCAACCTGTAAAGAGGCTATATCACTACACCTCCTCTTTTGCGGCTGAATTCTAACGTAAAAGCATAGACGTAGTGTGAATTAATTGGCAATGTATAAATCATGAATTTCAAGTCACTCAACTCATACTCACTAACTGTTATTTATCTGATCGTTGTCAAGCCCTGCAAAAGTTAATCCTTGCTCCTAACAGGTGGTGAAAAACTAGCTTTTCCCCTCAAAACCTAGTGCTGTAGCGGATGCCCAATAGCAGCGAATGCTTTCATCGACTACCTTACAAATAATTAATAAAAGCTATCGAAAATACTACGTTGACGAGTGAAGCGAAGGTGAGTAGTGTTAAAGGCAGATAGTCAGTGAGGGGTCGCCAATCAACTCGCTACTATCTTATACTATCCTTCTTGAAAAGAAGGTAAACGCGGGTCAAATTTCATAAGTTGCTGTATTAATAGCAAATACTACTCATTGTAGTCCCTAATCACTTAAAGAAAACATTAGTTTTAGGCTAACACGCGCCCTGTGTAGGTGGATTGCTTTTCAGCAAAATGATACTTGTGCTTACTTAGCATGCTTGAATTTTATTTGGTCAGTTATGAAAAAAGCTTATATCTCAATGTATCCACAACTACAGGAAAGACTGGTAGAAATTGACCAAATCACGGCATCTTTGCAACCTTTATTGCCTATTTCTGAACCTCATCGTATCTGGCCTATTATTCAAAGAAATACTTTACTGTTAATGACCGATGATGTGGTATTGGCTACACAAGCGCGCTTTTTACGCAAGAAAATCTGCAAAACATTAAACCTTACTTTACACCTCAACTTAAGCCAAGTAGAGATCAAGCTTTTAAGTTTACCGCTGTATCTACCTACTCGACCACCAAAGCGTGCAAAAGCATCACTCCAGACTCTTACTATTATGAAAAGTATTGCTTCCGATATACCGGATAAAGACTTAGGTATGGCGTTAGGGCGTTTAGCTGAAGCGATTACTGAGCCTACTTTGCTTCAGGCTTAGCATGATGCTTAAAATTTAATGACCTCAGAGTGGCGCTAAAGTGTAGTTATCCGCAAAGATTGCTTTTTCTTTCTGAGTATGACCTAAAGTCACAATGTCCCAAGCTTCGCGTTGCTTAAGTAATTCGCGCACGAGCAAATTATTAATCGCATGCCCTGATTTAAAACCATGATAAGCTCCAATAATGCCGTGCCCTAACGTATATAGATCACCAATTGCGTCTAAGATTTTGTGGCGCACAAACTCATCGCTATAGCGCAAGCCTTCTCGATTCAAAACTCGATAGTCATCTAACACAATGGCATTTTCCAAGCTTCCGCCTAGTCCCAAATTTAAGGAGCGCAATTTTTCAATATCACGCATAAAGCCAAAAGTACGCGCCCGAGAAATCTCACTCGCATAGGCTTGCCGTGCAAAATCCACTTCTAAAAACTGTGCCGTTGCATCGACTGCTGGATGTTTAAAGTCGATCTCAAACTTAATCTTAAAACCATCATAGGGTTTTAAAGTAGCCCAAGCGCCTTTGCCATTATCATAAGTAATTGGTTTTTTAATTTTAATAAACCGTTTCGGTGCTGACTGTTCTTGGATTCCAGCGGATAAGATGAGATATAAAAAAGGCGAAGCACTCCCATCCATAATAGGAATTTCAAGCGCATCTAAATCGACATAGAGATTATCAATACCTAAGGCGGCTAGCGCAGATAGTAAATGCTCAATGGTAGACACCTTGACTGTACCGTTCACCAAGGCGGTACATAGCATGGTCTCCCCCACTCGCTCTGGATGCAATTCAATGAGAGCCTCCATACCAAGATCAATACGACGAAATACTATACCCGTATCGCTCGGCGCTGGACGCAAGATAATAGAAACTTTTTTACCGGAATGCAGGCCAATGCCAACCGTAGAAACGGCTTGTTTTAAAGTGCGTTGTTTCAGCATAAATGCCCAATGTCCTTAGATGTTTGTGCTAATGTGTGTAGTTACTAAGCATGCAGTAGTTGGGACAAATTGTAACGTGCATAATTAACGGGGTGCTGAATAGGGTGCTAAACGCTTATACACGTCGGGTTTATTCTTGCCTTAAAGTGGCTGTATTGACAGCCACTCACACGGGCATGTGTTGTTATCTTAATCAGCTTGATTACGCAAAAAAGCTGGAATATCTAAGATACGCTCTGGATCATAAGAACGATTACTACTGCGATCTTTGACTGGCAAATTATCAGCACTGGTATCAATCACTACCGGACGCAAAGTACGAATTTTGTCTTGACGACTAGGTGCTGGTGCTACTACTGCGGGTCTTTGTGCTGCTTGGGGTTGGGCATTTTGCCGTTGAGTTAAGCTCACACTAGAGGGGCTGTCCTCTAGACCCGTCGCAACCAAAGTTACACGAATTTCATCGCGCATTTCTGGATCGATAACAGTACCTACTACCACTGTAGCCTCATCTGAAGCAAACTGGCGAATCACCTCGCCTACCTCTTCAAACTCATGGATACCCATATCCATGCCTGCGGTAATATTAACTAGAATACCTTTCGCGCCATCTAAGCGAATATCTTCTAATAGCGGGCTAGAAATAGCTGCTGCCGCCGCTTTGGCGGCACGATCTTCACCTTGAGCACGCCCCATACCCATCATGGAAACACCCATGCCGGACATAACGGTACGCACATCAGCAAAGTCGACGTTAATCAAGCCGGGGCGAGTAATCAGCTCAGCAATGCCCTGTACTGCATTGAGCAATACATTATTAGCTGCTTTAAAAGCTTCTAATAAAGAAACATTTTTGCCCAAAGAAGTCAGTAATTTCTGATTGGGAATGGTGATCAGCGAGTCGACATGCTTAGCTAATTCGGCAATACCAAATTCGGCTGCCTTCATACGCTTAGTGCCTTCAAAGGGGAAAGGCTTGGTCACTACTGCAACCGTTAAAATCCCCATATCGCGGGCAATCTCTGCTACTACGGGTGCAGCACCTGTACCTGTGCCACCTCCCATGCCTGCGGTAATAAACAGCATATCACTACCGCTGATCATATCCTTAATACGATCACGATCATCTAGAGCAGCCTCACGCCCTACCTCAGGGTTAGCGCCTGCGCCTAAACCTTTGGTCAGTGCACTACCTAACTGAATAACTGATTTAACTCCAGTGCCGTGGAGTGCTTGAGCATCAGTATTGGCACAGATGAAATCTACACCCTCAATACCTGACTCCAGCATGTTTTTAACTGCATTACCACCGCCGCCACCCACACCAATTACTTTAATGGTGGCGCCTTTTTCAAAAGCGTCCATCAACTCGAACATGCCCGTTCTCCTACTGTCAGAAATTTCCGTTAAACCAACTTTTAATACGTTCCCATACCCCATCAGAGGCTACAGAAGTATCATAAGTACGTCGTTCTCCGTAAGACTGTTGTGCAATACCATATAACAATAAACCTACGCCAGTAGAATGAATGGGGTTTTCTACCTCACCTCGTAAACCACCTATATCACGTGGCATACCAATTCTAACGGGCATATGAAATACTTCTTCGGCTAAGGTGACTGCTCCACGCATTTTAGACGTACCACCTGTCAATACAATACCAGCCCCAATGCGTTCTTCATAACCGCTACGACGTAATTCTTGAAGTACTAATGAAAACAGCTCTTCATAGCGCGGTTCAATGACCGAAGCTAGGGTTTGCTTGGATAAACTACGTGGTTCTCTCTCGCCTACTCCGGGGACTTCAATGAGTTCATCATCATCAACGAGTTGACGTAAAGCGCAGCCATATTGGATTTTAATAGACTCTGCGTGTTGAGTAGGGGTTCGTACTGCAACCGCAATATCATTAGTCACTTGATCACCCGCGATGGGAATAACAGCAGTATGATGAATAGAGCCATTTAAAAACACAGCTATATCACTCGTACCACCACCAATATCAACTAAGCAAACACCTAGTTCTTTTTCATCCTCTTCTAAGACCGCATAGCTTGAAGCCACTTGCTCTAAAATAATATCTTCTACCTGTAAACCACAACGCTCGACACATTTAATAATATTTTGTGCAGCACTATGGGCAGCGGTGACTAAATGAACGCGTGCTTCAAGACGTACTCCAGCCATACCGACAGGCTCACGAATCCCTTCTTGCTGATCAATAATGTACTCTTGCGGCAATACATGCAAAATACGCTGATCGGCTGGAATCGCTACCGCTCGCGCAGCATCCATGACACGATCTACATCATTATCGGTCACTTCTTTATCTTTAATGGCCACAATACCATGCGAATTTAAGCTACGTACATGGCTGCCAGCAATACCTACATATACCGAGTCAATTTGCACACCTGCCATCAACTCAGCTTCTTCAATAGCACGCTGAATTGATTGAATAGTAGATTCAATATTGACCACCACCCCTTTCTTCATACCGCGTGAGGGGCAAGAGCCAATACCAATAATTTCTAAACGGCCATTATCATTTACTTCACCCACTAATGCTACTACCTTAGAAGTTCCAATATCTAAGGCAACAATGCGATTATGGTCATTTTTCTTTGACATAAATTAACTCCCGATCTTTTTAGAGATGTCTGGCTCTAAAAAGCTGGTTGGGATTTGCTTCCATTCTACGGCAAAACCATTCGTGTAACGTAAATCGATACGACGAATCTGGGAAAATTTGTCTTTTAATGCTTGAACGTAGCCTACTTTAAGGCGGCTCAAACGTTTTTCATAGTCTTTTCGTCCAATAACCACTTCTGGGCCATTTTTAAAACGAATTACCCAACTTCCCGCAGCATCTTCCGTCAACTCACTAATCTCCAATGAGAGATTACTTAATAAACGAGTTAACTCGACATAACGTTCACCTAATTCACGCCCTTTTTCACTAGGACTGTATAAATAAGGAAATATACCTTGTTTTTCTGGCAAGCTTCCGGTGAAAATTTCACCATATTGATTTAAAAGCTGGCTTTTTCCCCAAAAAGCCACGGGTACTTGCTCTTCTAATAAAACTTCTAAACGCTGGGGCCAAATTTTACGTAAACTCGCGGCTCTAATCCAAGACTGTTGCTCTAAAAACTGCTCTAAGCCAGCCTCATCTAAGAGAAATAGATTAGTATCTGTATAAGGTTTTATCTGCGTCCCTAACTCCTCAGGGTTAATATAATGAAATTGTCCCTGAATATCGACCTGTTTAATAGTTAAATTACTGGGATTTAATAGCCAATAATAAATAAAAAGTCCCAAGCCTATCATTACCATGATACTAGCTAAAGTCGTTAGGAACTTGATACCTTTCTGGCTAAGTGCTGCTGCTTTCCAAATTGTTAATAATTTCCCAAACGCTCTCGATTTATTAGTTTTCGTGGTTAAAGCACGACCGCGCTGAGCAGATCGTGTAAGCTCAGCGGAACGTTTGAAGCTTTTTTGACGTGGGTTTGTAGTTGTTGTTATAGACGCCTTCTTCCTTGAAACAGGCGTTCGAGTCATACCAAAGTGGTCTCCAATACTTTAACTACTAATTGTGAAAAGCTCATACCCGCTTGTCTAGCTGCCATCGGAACCAAACTATGGTCAGTCATGCCGGGGTTAGTATTGACCTCAATTAACCAAGGGCGCTGTGCATTATCTAACATCATATCCACACGCCCCCAACCACTACCACCGACGGTTTGAAATGCTGTCAGGGCTAATTGTTGGAGTTGTGCTTCAAGCTCAGGTGCTAAACCACAAGGACAATGATATTGGGTTTCATTGGAAATGTATTTAGCATCATAAGTGTAAAATTCTCCGGGGACTTCCACACGAATTAGCGGCAAAGGCTCATTCGCTAAAATACCCGCCGTAAACTCCTGTCCAGTAATCCATTGCTCGGCAATCACTACTGGGCAAAATTCAGCTGCCTTTTTATAAGCATCGGCTAATTGATTAGCCTCCTTCACCTTAGTCATACCAATGCTGGAACCCTCTTTAACGGGCTTTACCATTAAAGGTAGACCCAGTTCAGCTACGACCGCGCCAAAATCACTCGTTGCCGTTAATACTCGATAATTAGGTGTCGGTAATCCAGTCCCTAACCACAGGCGTTTAGTAATTAATTTATCCATACTAATCGCTGAGGCCATTACGCCACAACCTGTATAAGGGATACCTAATAACTCTAAAGCCCCTTGAATCACACCGTCTTCGCCGCCGCGACCATGCATAATATTAAATACACGGTCATACTGACCTGTTTTTAAGACATCGATAATATCGCGTCCGGCATCAATGCCATGCGCATCAACGCCTGCTGCTAATAGCCCTTGCAATACTTGAGCACCACTTTTGAGTGACACTGGACGCTCCGCAGACCAGCCCCCATACAATACAGCTACTTTACCAAAGCGTTTTTTATTATCATTCATCGCCCTTTACCCCTAAACTATTCGGCAAACTATGCGCAAGTGCTCCCACACTTCCCGCACCTTGAGTCAGGATGACATCACCATCCTTTAAAATGTCTTTTAAGACCGTTGGAACCTCATCCGGTCCATTCACAAAAATGGGATCTACTTTACCGCGTGTCCGAATCGCGCGTGCTAAGGTACGCCCATCCGCACCGGCAATCGGCTCCTCGCTCGCTGCATAGACATCCATCAATACTAATACATCAGGCTCGGATAATACTTGGGCAAAATCTTCAAATAAATCACGAGTACGCGTATAGCGATGCGGCTGAAATACTAATACCAAACGTCTATCGGGCCAGACATTACGCGCTGCGGCTAAAGTGACTGCCATTTCACGCGGATGATGACCGTAATCATCCACTAAAGTCACTTTGCCTGCTGCTGTCTCAATATCGCCCGCGATTTGGAAGCGCCGCCCCACGCCTTGAAACTGTGCTAAGGCTTGCAAAATAGCCTGCTCATTAATATCTAACTCCATAGCAATCGCTATTGCTGCCATAGCGTTTAGTACATTGTGGCGACCGGGGATATTGAGTATGACCTCTAACTGACGACCAGAACGGCGACAATGCAAAGTAAAAAAGCTTTGTGTACCTTGATAACGCACATTCGTGGCTTGAATATCCGCTTCATCCGTAAACCCATAAGTAATAATCGGGCGGTTCACCTGTGGCAGAATTTCTCGCACATGCTCATCATCCACGCACAACACCGCTAGGCCATAAAACGGTAAATGATGCAAAAATTCAATGAAGGTTTCCTTGAGCTTGCCAAAATCGCCGCCATACGTTGATAAATGATCCGCATCAATATTGGTTACTACGGCAATCATGGGTTGTAAGTGTAGAAACGATGCATCACTTTCATCCGCCTCGGCGACTAAATATTCACCCGTGCCTAATCTTGAATTGCTCGCTGAGCTATTAAGCTTGCCACCAATCACATAAGTGGGATCTAAGCCACCCTCAATTAATAAACTGGTCGTTAAACTGGTCGTCGTGGTTTTGCCATGAGTACCGGCTATAGCAATTCCGTGGCGAAAACGCATTAACTCGGCTAGCATTTCGGCACGGCGAATAATCGGAATACGTTGCTCGCGTGCGGCTATAATTTCAGGATTCTGCTCATTAATCGCGGTAGAGACGACAATAACATCAGCCCCTTCAATTTGTTGCGCCGCATGACCTTTAAATACTGTCACCCCTAACTGACGCAAGCGCTCGGTCATGGCACTTTCTGCGGCATCCGAGCCGGACACTTTATAGCCTAAATTCGCAACCACTTCTGCAATACCGCCCATACCCGCGCCACCGATACCTATAAAGTGTAGTTGCTTAATACGCTTGCGGGTAAAATTTTGGCTGCCTAATTGCATGGTTGGTTTGCTCCTTCAAAATTAAATGGATAGTTAGCATACTGAGCACAAATAGCAGCGACTTGAGCCGTGGCTTGCGGTTTAGCTAAAGCACGCGCACGCGCTGCCATTGCGATAAGCGCCTCACGTTGCGAGGCAAAATATATTAATTTTTCAGCTAATGACTCAGCATTTAGCGTAGCTTGAGGCATTAATAAAGCAGCATCTACCTCACTTAAGTAGCGAGCATTGCCAGTTTGATGATCATCAACCGCATGTGGATAAGGCACTAAAATAGCCGCCACACCCGCTGAAGCAAGCTCTGCTATGGTCAAAGCACCCGCCCGACAAATCACTAAATCCGCCCAAGCATAAGCCTCTGCCATATTTTCAATAAAAGCAAATACCTTAGCCTCTACTTGAGCTTGAGTATAAGCGGTTTCTGCCTCAGCACTATGTTTAGCCCCTGCTTGATGTCTGACTTCGGGTCTTAACTCCATTGGCATACGAGCCAGCGCCTGTGGGACGATTTGATTAAGAGCCTGCGCTCCTAAACTACCGCCAATCACTAATAATTTCAGTGGTTCATCACGTCTTGCCCCTAAACGCTCTTGTGGGCTAGGTAATGCACCAATATCGCGCCGTACCGGATTGCCCACTACGTCTAATTTAGCACTAGGTTTAAAAGCTGAGGGAAAACCTGCTAATACCCGCTTACTCAATCGAGCTAATAATTTATTGGTTAAACCCGCAACCGAATTTTGCTCATGGATAATGACTGGAATACCCATTAAAGCGGCGACAAAGCCTCCGGGTCCGGCCACAAATCCGCCCATACCCAATACTGCTGCGGGTTTATAGCGCCGCATAATTTGCAAAGCTTGCCAACAGGCTTTAGTGAGCTTAAACGGGGCTAATAAAATGGGCTTAATACCCTTGCCCCGTAAACCAGACACATTTAATAGCGCCATTTCAATACCTGTCGGCGGTATAATTTTGGACTCTAACCCTTGAGGTGTTCCCATCCACACCACGGGAATCCCTTGCGCCTGCAAATCACGCGCTACCGCTAATCCGGGGTATACATGTCCACCCGTACCACCAGCGGTAATTAAAATAGGCCGTTTGGTCATCATCCTGCCTTTTCAGTTGTTTTATTTAATTGTCTTACAGTACGTGAACGCGCGGACGGTTTAAGGGTAGGTTTACGTTCTGCCACTCCAAATAAAGCAGCCTGAGTTTCACGATGTACCCGCATTAATAGAGCTAAAGCAATTAAGGTAATTAAAATACTACTTCCACCATAGCTCATTAAGGGCAGAGTTAAACCTTTGGGGGGTAGCACCGCCAAATTTACTCCAATATGGAGAATTACTTGAAACCCCATCCAAAAACCTACGCCATAAGCGACATAAGCCCCATAATGTTGCCCACTTTTATCCGCTTGAAAGCCAATATTAAAAGCGCGAAACACTAACCACGCATACAGGGCTAGTACCACTACCATCCCAATAAAACCGAATTCTTCTGCGAGTACTGCAAAAATAAAATCATTATGGGCTTCAGGTAGATAAAAAAGCTTTTGTACACCGCCCCCTAGACCTGCGCCAAACCAGCCACCATCACCAATCGCCATTAGCGAGTGTACTGTTTGATAACCTTTGCCTTCCGCAAAAGCCCAAGGATTAATATAAGCCTCCATCCGCGCACCGCGATAACCCATAAAAGCAGTGGGAACCATAAACACTAAAGCCCCACCAAATAAGACTGCTAAGCGTTTTAGGGGTAAACCACCAAGAAACAACAGTACTAAGCCCATGCTAATAATAATCACCGCTGAGCCAAAATCTGGCTCTAATAAGAGCAGTGCGCCCACTACTCCTAATACTGCTAAAGGAATCACTAAAGGCTGATAAGAGGGAGATGTTGCTAAATTTTTACCGTGCCGTACTAAATAGCCTGATAAATACAGCAGCATAATGACTTTGATTAACTCTGATACTTGGAGCGAAAAAGGACCAATCTCTAGCCAGCGGCTACTACCATTGACCGTTTTGCCTATCCCCGGAATCAATACCAATACTAATAGGATCAATGCAATAGGTAAAAGCTTTACGCCTAAATCCTGCCAAAACCCTAAGCGAATCTGATACACCAGCAAGGCTGCTACTAACCCCACCCCAATAAACAATACTTGGCGATTGAGATAATAAAACGCATTCTGATACTGCCGCTCAGCCACCCACAACGAGGCAGAACCCAGCATAATCACCCCAATAGCCAGCAAAGCCATGACCGCCACTAACAATTCTCGGTCAATATAACGCGACCAATTGAGTGACTCCCAATACACTAACCAGCTATTGAGCCAAGTTTTCATGACGGCAACTCCAATACCGCTTGCACAAACATCTCGCCCCGATGCCCATAGTTTTTGAACATATCAAAGCTAGCACAAGCAGGTGATAACAATACATTGTCGCCTGTTTGCGCTAATTGTGCTGCCTTTTGCACCGCATCTGGCATACTTTCAGCAAACACATAAGGACATTGACCTTCTGCAACCGCAGCGATTTTTAAGCGATCTTCCCCTATCAATACTAACGCGCGTGCCTTACGAGCTAAGACTTCACCTAAAGGACTAAAATCAGCGCCCTTTCCCTGCCCACCTGCAATCAACACCGTTTTATTAGGCATACCCGCTAAAGCCGCTAACGTTGCCCCTACATTAGTACCCTTAGAATCATCATAATAAGTGACGCCCCTTAACTCACGTACCCATTGAGTACGATGCGGTAGACCAGTAAAACTTTTCAGGGTTTGCAGCATAGGCTCAAACGGTAAACCAATAGCCTCTCCTAATGCTAAAGCTGCTAAAGCATTTGCAGCATTATGCAGGCCGGGTAACTTCATCTGCTTAATAGGTAGCAGGAGCTGTTCACCCTTAGCCAAATAGCTCTCACCTTCAAACACTTGAATGCCATAGTCATGCGTACTATTGGGTTGATCTAAACCAAAACTTATTTTTACCCCATCCGTAGGCATAGCCATGACTAAAGGATCATCGCGATTGACCACTGCAACGTCACAGCCTTGATACACTACTTGCTTAGCCGCTGCATAATCCGCATAGGAATCATAGCGATCCATATGATCTTCACTGATATTGAGTACCGTAGCGGCTTTGGCGCGTAATGAACGCGTGGTCTCTAACTGAAAGCTACTCAGCTCCATCACGTACACATCAGGTACAGGTTGGTTTAGAAAATCGAGCGCTGGTGTGCCTAAATTACCACCTGCATAAGTGCTCCAATGCGCGGCTTCTCCCATCAAGCCTACTAGAGTCGTGACAGAACTTTTACCATTCGATCCAGTGATAGCCACAATCGGTGCTTTGGCCTCACGTATAAATAGCTCAATATCACCCATGACTTCAGCCCCACGCTCGGCACAGGCTTTAATAATGGGAGTACTAATCGCAATCCCCGGACTCACTATCAAACAATCTGCCTCTGCGAAAAACTCTGCATTAAATTCGCCAAATTGTGTTGGTATGCTGACACCAAGCTGATTTAAAGCGTCTTGACCGGGGGGATTAGTGCGTGAATCGGCTACTTTAAAGCTTAATCCTTTAGCTGCTAAATACTGCGCTACTGATAAACCCGTTTGACCTAATCCGACTACTAAAATAGAGCGATAATCTGTAATGGCTTTCATTTAACGCACCTTTAAAGTCGCCAAACCAATCATGACTAAAACCACCGTAATGATCCAAAAGCGCACAATCACTTTAGGCTCAGGCCAACCTTTTTTCTCATAGTGATGATGTAAAGGCGCCATACGGAAAATACGTTTACCTTTAGTGGCTTTAAAATAACTCACCTGCATAATGACGGATAAGGCTTCTAGCACAAATACCCCACCCATTATTGCTAATACAAACTCTTGACGAGTTAATACAGCCACTATGCCTAAAGCGGCTCCTAAAGCTAAAGCACCAACATCGCCCATAAAGACTTGTGCGGGATAAGAGTTAAACCATAAAAACCCTAAGCCTGCGCCGAAAATCGCACTACAAAAAATCAGTAACTCACCCACACCCGGAACACGCGGAATACCCAAGTAATTAGCCATTACCGCGTTACCACTCACGTAACAAAATACCCCTAAGCCACCCGCGACTAAAATAGTAGGCATAATAGCCAAACCATCTAAACCATCGGTTAGATTAACCGCATTACTCGCACCCACAATCACTAAATAAACCCAAGGGATAAACAGTAGACCCATTTGCCAATGAGCACCTTTAATAACGGGTAAAAATAAAGTGGTTTCTGTAGAAGTGGCGGCAGTAAAATATAAATAAATCGCTACTGATAAACCAATCAAGCTTAAGCTAATATATTTCTGTTTTGCGGTTAGCCCTAGATTACGCCGATTTTTGATTTTAATATAATCATCCATCCAACCGACTAAACCAAAACCTAAGGTTACGAATAAGACTACCCAAATATAGCGATTACTTAAATCCGCCCATAATAAGGTAGACACCGCAATGGCTAGAATAATCATGACCCCACCCATGGTCGGCGTTCCAGCTTTACTATGCTGTTGGGTCACTTCCTCACGAATGTATTGCCCAATCTTCATACGGGTGAGCCAGCGAATCATCATAGGCCCAGTCCATAGCGCAATGCCTAAGGCAGTGACTACCCCTAAAATCGCCCTTAGGGTCAAATATTGGAAAACATTAAAACCACTATAAAATTGGCTTAAAAAATCAAATAGCCAGACTAACATTAATGCACCTCATCTAGTTGTGCTTGCATTAATGCAGCGACAACACGCTCCATTTTGGCTGAGCGCGAGCCTTTAATTAAAATAATGGTATTATTATCTAAATGCTGTTGCTCTAAAGCAGCCATTAAATCTTCTAATTGAGTAAAACCCGTTTCTGGTGTACCAAAGGCACTACAAGCCGCTTGGCTTTTTACCCCCAAACCATAAAACGTATCTATTTTTAAATCTTTGGCTAGTAGAGCAATTTTTTCATGCATCTGCACCGCATCTAAGCCTAGCTCTGCCATATCGCCTAATATGAAGATTTTACGACCGGGTAAATCAGCCAGTACTTTTAAAGCTGCTTCCATTGAAGAGGGATTAGCATTATAAGTATCATCAATTAACCAAGTCCCCTGTGGAGCTTTATAAGAGGCTAAACGCCCTTTAACTGGTTTTAATTGCTCCAACCCTTGCTTAATATGCTCTAATGAAATACCTATCGCTAAGGCTCCAGCGGTAGCTGCTAAGGCATTTAAAGCATTATGGCGACCTAATAAATTAAGGGTTATAGCAATATCACCTTGAGGGGTAATAATACTTAGCTGATTACCTACTAAAGAACCTTTAATATCTGCTGGATTGGCTAGACCAAAACTTAATACCTTAAAATCCGTAGTAATACTTTGCCAATAACTGTGATAGGTATCATCTGCATTTAAAATAGCAGTACCACCAAGCTTTAAACCTTGGAATATTTCACCTTTAGCTCTAGATACTCCTGCAATATCACCAAACCCCTC
Source organism: Thiofilum sp. (assembly GCF_016711335.1). Classification (NCBI taxonomy): domain Bacteria; kingdom Pseudomonadati; phylum Pseudomonadota; class Gammaproteobacteria; order Thiotrichales; family Thiofilaceae; genus Thiofilum; species Thiofilum sp. Next base: position 1,636,846 of record NZ_JADJTF010000001.1, on the reverse strand, counting down.
TAAATGTGCAGCACCTGCATTATTTAAAATAGCCACATCCGGTTTAGCTAAATAAGTTAAATACTCAATTTCACCAAAATGATTCGCGCCCATTTCAATCACAGCAAACTCATGTTCTGGACGTAAGCGCAATAAAGTTAAGGGTACACCAATATCATTATTAAGATTGCCTTCGGTAGCTAAGGTATTACCTGCTTGATTTAAAATGGCAGTGAGCATTTCTTTTAAAGTTGTTTTGCCATTACTACCCGTTAATGCAATTAAAGGCTTAGTAAAATCAGTACGCCAACTAGCCGCTAAACGACCTAAAGCTAGACGCACATCATCCACTATAACCTGTGGCAGATCACAATCTATTTCACACGCTACCAAAGCAGCACTAGCCTTACCCACGACTTGTGGCACAAAATCATGGGCATCAAAGCGCTCACCTTTGAGTGCTAAAAATAAATCACCCTGTTTAACTAAACGTGAATCGCGCTGCACTGCCTCAATAGCTACATCAGCCCCTACTAAACGCCCCCCACAGCGTTGAGCAATCTCTGCTAGCCTCATCCAACTCATACTGAGCGCTCCTTTAGCACTTGGGTGGCTTGTAAGCGATCATCAAAATCAATGACATGATCTTTAAAGGTTTGGGTGGTTTCATGACCTTTGCCTGCTATTAATACCGTATCGCCTGCCTTTGCCATAGCTAGCGCTTGGCGAATTGCTTGAGCACGATCATGTTCAAATAGAGCTGGCTGATTGGTGGCAAATCCGGCACGAATATCATCAAAAATCTGTGAGGGTGACTCGGTGCGTGGATTGTCATCGGTGACAATGACCTGATCGGCTAGTGTTGCAGCGGCATGTGCCATGAGCGGACGCTTACCACGATCACGATCCCCACCACAACCAAACACACAAATTAATTGTCCTTGCGTATGGGTACGAGCTGCTTTGAGTACTTGCCCTAAAGCCCCCGGTGTATGAGCATAATCCACTACTACTAATATGCCAGAACCTTGGTCTGCTACACGTTCCATGCGTCCGGGCACAACTTGCACCTGAGCAATCGCCTGTAATGCCTGATCCAAGCTAATACCCTTGACTAATAAGACGCCTAGAGCAGCCAGTAAATTATGTAGATTAAACTGCCCTAAAACGGGTGCATATAGCTCGCCCTCGCCATAAGGAGTAATAACCTGAGCACGAATACCTTGATGATTAAATACTGGATTAAAGGCTACGATAGTATTGTCTGGATACTCATCTGGCTCACCAATACCATAACCTAGTACCGATAAGCCCTGTGCTTCGGCTTGCTCTAATAAATCGTCGCCAAAGGAATCGTCCAAATTGACCACAATGTGCTTAAGGGTAGGCCATTGAAATAATTTACGTTTTGCCTCGGCATAAGCATGAACTGAGCCATGATAATCAAGATGATCACGGGTGAGATTAGTCAGTACTGCCACATCAAATTTCACCCCATTAACCCTACCTTGATCTAGGGCATGAGATGAAACCTCCATCGCAACCGCTTGAAAGCCTTGTGCTTTGAGCTGAGCTAAGCCTTTATGCACACTCGCTGCATCGGGTGTGGTATGAGTCGCTTTCAATAATTGACCGGGTAGACCACTGCCTAATGTGCCTAGTACCGCCGCTCTAGTACCCAACACTTGGAGTGCTTCAGCGATGAAATGAGTAGTGGAGGTTTTGCCATCCGTACCTGTCACCCCTACCATAAATAACTCATCGGAAGGAGCATCATAAAACGCTTTAGCGATTAGTCCCAAGCGCTCGCGCAACTGTGGAACCACGACCACGGGCACAGATAGCCTTGGAAAACTGCGTTGCTCAACGGGTTCAGCTAGAATCGCCACTGCCCCCGCTTGAATCGCTACTTCCGCAAATTCAATACCATGATGTTGTCCCCCTTGTAGAGCTACAAAAGCCATACCGGGCTGAATAAGACGCGTGTCAACGGCTAGACCCGTAATAGGAATATTGGGCGCATCGGCTACCCAAGCTGATAAAAGTGTACTGAGGGTATTAGTTATCATGTTCCACCCGCTGTTACCCCTTGTTGTGTCGTATGTTCTGCTTGTTTTAAATTGGGTAGGTTGTCAGGTGCTATATCCAATAGTCTCAGTGACTCCGCCATAATTTTGGCAAATACTGGAGCAGCAGCCCGCCCACCACTATCATTTGTTTTAGGTTCATCAATTTGCACAGCAACTACGAGACGGGGCTGGCTAGCCGGAGCAATACCAATGAAGCTAGTCATATATTTATCATTACGATACTTGCCATTGATATATTTGTAGGCTGTCCCCGTTTTGCCTGCAATACGGTAGCCTTCTACTACAGCCTTTTGTCCCGTGCCTCCCGCTTGCACTACAGCTTCCATCATGCGCAGCACTGCTTTGGCAGTATCTGGACTCATGACCTGCTGACCATTACTAGGACTGGCATCGAGTTTATAAATACTAACCGGATACAACACCCCTTGTGCTGCAAACGGCGTATACGCATGGGTTAATTGTAATAAGCTAGTCGATAAACCATAGCCATAACCATGTGATGCTCGATCTACCTGTCCCCAATTAACATAATTAGTGAGCTTACCTTCGGTTTCGCCTATTAATCCAGACTCAGTAATCCGTCCTAAACCGACACGATTTAAAAACATCCAGTGATCGCGTTGATTCATTAATAAGGCGAGTCGACTAGCCCCAACGTTACTCGACTTGGCTAAAATTTGTGCTATGGATAAAGTACCATAATTAGTGGGATCTTGAACTTTATACTTACCAAAATTTAAATGCCCCGGAGAGGTATCCACTTCAATATCGGGTCGAATAGCACCCGACTCTAGCGCAGCCGCTACCGTCAAAGGCTTTAAGGTAGACCCCGGCTCAAAACTATCCGTCACTGCCCGATTACGCGAAGACGCTAAATCAACCTCTTTACGGTTATTGGGATTAAAAGAAGGATAGTTAGCCATCGCTAACACTTCACCCGTATGAGCATCCATGACCACCACCGAGCCAGCCTGAGCTTTGAGTTGGGTGACTTGAGCTAATAAGGCACGATAGGCTAAATACTGAATACGCCGATCAATACTCAGTTGGATCATCTGCCCCGGAACCATATCCTCAATACGATCCACATCCTCCACTGAGCGTCTTTTTCCGTCTAAGACCACACGTTTGCGACCATTTTTACCCGCTAGTAGCTCGTTTTTAGCTTTTTCTATGCCCTCAATCCCTTTGCCATCCACATCCGTGATACCGACTAGCTGCCCTGCTGTTTCAGTCATTGGGTAAAAACGTCGATATTCTTGGGTACTGCCTACCCCTTCAATATTCAGATTCAAAAAGGCTTCGGCAACCTCTGGAGATAACAAGCGCCCTAAATAAAAAAACTTTTTATCCTTAGACTCATTCAAACGCTTTAATAACTCACCGGGTTTTAGTTCTAGTTCGCTTTCTATTTTGGCTAATGCTTGTTCTAGGCGCTGAAAGCGTAGACTGGCTAACTCTAAGGCTTTAGCTTTTTCTTCCTCCGCCGTACCTTTACGCGCATCCGCAGCTTGTAAGGCTTGCTCATATTCTTTGCGTAATTGAGCGCGGGCTTCGATGAGTTTACTAGGGTTACACCATAAGGATTCTACGGGCGAACTAATGGCTAAAGGATCACCATTACGATCTACAATCATGCCGCGTGAGGCGGGTATTTTGACAATACTGGTTTGACGCTTGTCGGCTTGCTCTTGGAGCCAATCACGCTGATAAATTTCCAACCAAATAGCGCGTAGCAGTAACACCCCAATCAGAGTTAGTAAAATCAACATTAAGAGAAAACGCCGCCCTTGAAAAATAGGCGAGGGAGTTTTACGACGCTTCATTCACGAATCACTCCAATCCCTTCTGTGGAAGGTTTTTGCATTTTCAAGCTTTCCCTAGCACGCTGCTCAATGCGTAAGTGATGGAGCTGTGTACTTTGCTCTAGCTTCAAACGGCTCCAATCTGAATTTAACCGATCACGCTCTTTTTCTAGCGTTTGCAATTCAACAAATAATTGGCGTGCTTGGTGACGATTAGCGACCAACAACACCGCCATACCAATCACTGCCACATAGAGAAAAATTAAGCTAAAAAACTGCCAGCGTTCCATACTCTTACCTCATACGCTCTGCAATGCGCAATAAAGCACTCCGAGCACGTATATTAGTTGCAATTTCTTGTTCACTTGCTCTCAATCCCTTACCTATTAGCTTTAAAGGGGGCATTTCAGTCTGATCATCCAGAATGGGCAGACCTTTAGGTAAACGCTTGGGCGTCGAATACTCGCGCATAAATTGCTTGACCAAACGATCCTCTAAAGAATGAAAGCTAATAATTGATAAACGCCCCCCTAGGGCTAAATGATCTAAGGTTTTTACTAAGCAAGTCTCAATATCCTGCAATTCCTCATTAATTTTAATGCGAATCGCTTGAAAGCTACGGGTGGCGGGATGCTTATGAGGCTCTTTTTTAGGAATAGCATGAGCAATTAACTCTGCCAATTGTAAGGTCGTAGTTAGGGGCTGGGCAGTACGCGTTTGGACAATTTTACGCGCTATTTGGCGCGAAAAACGCTCCTCACCATAACGCCATAATACATCAGCAATTTCTGTCTCTGCTGCACTATTCACCCAATCTGCGGCACTCATACCGTGTTGGGGATTCATGCGCATGTCTAAAGCACCTTGGCGCATAAAACTAAACCCACGCTCGGCATCATCTAATTGCGGTGAAGATACCCCCAAATCCAGTAATAGCCCATTGGGCCGTGCTAAGTTGCAAGCCTGTAACGCACTATCAAAATCTTTAAAAGAACCTTGCCAAATTACCACACGCGGATCGTTTTGATAATTCAATCTAGCATGCTCAATAGCACTGGGATCTTTATCAATGACTAAGAGCTTACCCTGTGCGCCTAAGGATTGCAGAATTAAGGCTGAATGACCGCCACGCCCATACGTACCATCGATGTATAATCCATCGGGTCTAATCATCAGGGCATTAACTGCCTCTGATAACAGTACACTGTCATGGGTAAAAGGTGCTGTCATCATATTGAATCGCTAAGCCTACCTAAAGAAGGTCTCAGAATACCCTATTTGTTAAAATGAAATAACTTATCAGCCACTATAGCTATTAAAAATTGCTACTAAATACCGACCATAGTGGAGTAACAGCTCATTTAAGAATGGTTAATAATCGTTGAAGCGAGTGGAACTCATTAATGGAACTGTGTGAGTTAAAATACTCATAAAACGACGGTTATCATCCTTGATTAATACCCTATCAGCTCTGCCACTCCATTAGCTAGAGCATGTTAGAAACTCCCCCTAGCTGTGTCAATGTCAAACCTTTGTTTATTATCGTTCTTAACTAAGGAAGGAACGTTAAGCAGAGAAAGTAGAGCAGAAAAATAAAAGTCGAGTTGATCTATAAGCCGGGTTCTGTCGTGGATAATCATTCATCTAGGATTATTGTCACCAATAACCTCAAGCAACCTACCCGGACACAGTGCGGGTCACACCAATGTGTCCCTATTTGGTTTTGCTCCAGACGGGGTTTGCCCTGCCACTTCTGTTACCAGAAGCGCGGTGCGCTCTTACCGCACCATTTCACCCTTACCTTAAACTGACGCCTAAGGCGGTATATTTTCTGTGGCACTTTCCGTCGACTCACGCCGCCCAGACGTTATCTGGCGTCTTACCCTATGGAGCCCGGACTTTCCTCCCTTCTTGCGAACGGCGATTACCCGATCAACTCGATGTGCGCTTTATAACAGAAAACCTATCAGAGTAGTTAATCTTTCTGAGCTTTTAGTTGGGAAAACTAATCTTTTTTAGGATTAGGTCTATTCACAGGTTGTTTAAGCAATACCTCTAATCCGGTTAAAAAACGCATTAAGTCGGCATAATCTTGGTTAATTCCTACCAGTTTAGTCCGAATTAATAAAACCATAATGTCTTCTTCCCAATAGTTATTTAAGGGAAAGCGTTTGACCTTGGGAAAACTGCTCAAAACGGTTAAGGAGTCAACCTGAGCAATATCAGCCGATCTAAACATGCTTTTAGCTTCGCGTAACCACTGATAATCCGCTAAACGGCTATAAAGCTGCACATCACTATCATCACTCGGTACAGCAGGCGCTAAAAACCCCCAATGACTAGAGCTGGTATAAGCATCGGGCAATAAAATCCCCGGCATCCAGACAATCACCCGATCTTGTTTACGTTCATCACGCTCCAACTGCTCTACATGCGCCTCTGTCGCAGCCATAATGGTATCGGACAAGGTATTAGCGTGATGCAGAAAAATCACTAATTCCAAAGCAAGGTTTTTATTAGTTTTCGTGTCTTGCTCTAAGCGTTGCGCTAACTCAATCAGACCGGCTAAGGATTTAGCGCCCTCCCAAGCAGATACCGTAGATAAAACATGATGTACCACCAAGACTAAGCGTGGATGAGTAATAGGGTATTCTGGATTAGAAGCATCGACCTTAACCTTACCAATTTGTAGGTTGATTTGATGCAACCCTGCACTATAGCCTTTGGATTCAATCGTGCCCAAACCTTCTAGGCGTTGCGTTACATAATCAGCGGTTTTGATAATGACATTATCTTCAGCCTCGGATAAATCGCCCTTAAACTCCCCTAGTGCTAACATATTCGCTTGTAGTTTTTGTGCATCTAAACGCAGTAAAGTGCTTTGACTGGTTGGAGGTAAAATAGGTTGAGTAATAACCCCCCAAATTAATGCCGCTACAATAAGAAACGCCACAATTAATTCTTGGGTGCGACGCGCCATCCATTTGAACAAATTATATACTCCTTATTCCAACTAAAAGAGGTGTACTTGGTAGCACCTCTAAGGTGCTTCATGTATATGTCAAAGTGCAGCAAAGTTGCAATGTCTTTTCCACTCAAATGGATTAAGCAATGAATCACTGCACTACTACAGCAATTTTTGGTAGACTAAAGGTATGGATCAAAGTCTCTCAATTACAATTACCCTTGAAGGTGGCCTGCCTAACCTCTATTTAACGGTGCAGGATCATTATAATAGTCCTTCCCAAGCCTTTAGTGCTCCCTTGGAGTTCATGGATTTGAGCGCACTAATAAAAAGTGTGCAGCAAAATGGTGATTATTGGCTGATTACCTCTAACCCTGAAAATCCCCATACTACCCTAAATACCCCCATCTATGTGCGCCATCAGGACGGTAAGATTTTTTGGGACATTGTTTATGAAGACTATCAAATGTTTCTCAATATTGAATTAGAGGAACCTGATACGACTGACTATGAAGAAAATATTATCACGCTCTCCTTTGATGCATTCCAATATGTCAGTGCACTCTATCAAGGTTTTTTACTAAGCCAACAAGTACAGATCGTGACTTATGATTATGCGGCGAGTGAACATGAAGAACCTTCTCTACTCGACCAGCTAAAAACTCATATCCCAACTTTACGCGCGTTTTGGCAAAAACATGGCAAAACCGAGGGGCGTATTAAACATGGTCAACCTACTTTAGATCATGACTTTTTTGCTCGTGAAGCCGAAACACTGTGGTTACAAGATATTTTAGATAGTCTAGAGGCTAATCACTCCGGCACCATTATGGAAAACCTAGATGCTTATCTAGAGTCTTTACCTGAAAATGTCCAATCCCAATTAGAAAAAAATGGGCAACCGCTAGCTCACGCGCTCAATCAACGCTGGACAATGCTAGTCAATTCTTTAACTGAAGAAGAATCAGAAGCCTTGGAGCAAGGCGAAACAGCAGAACGCTTTCCTAATAGTTTAAAGCTGCGCCTCATGCGTGAGTTTTTAGCCGGTAATCCTTCGGTATTACTGGGCCATAATCCCCAATCACCTCACACCCGCGAGGAAACTAATGTCGTCAATTTAGAGCAGTGGCGCGGTCAGAAAACGCCCCCTACCAGTACAGAAGACGACCAAAAACCTTAGTTTTGCTGCTCTGAAGGTAGCCGATGCAAACCTTGTAGTTGAGGAGCCAATTGAATTAAAAATGCTTGGCTCAATAGCGCCCAAATAATGAGTGGTGCGATCATTGGTAATAATAAAAAGCCTATTTGATAAGTCAAAGCAATCATATCCAGTTGCCAAGTAGACCATTGCAGCGCTTGCTGTAGCGCTGGATCAAGCTCAAAGGTCAGAGCTTTTAAAATACTCACTAACAAGCTCAGCAGTTGCAGCCCCATTAGTATTAAACTGCCTACTACCAACCTTAATCCCTTGTCAGACACCGGTGTCGCTAGGAGTAAAGCACTAAATAAAGGTAAACCATAGCCAAAACTTAAGGGATTTAAGGTAAAGCCTGCGGCTTCTAGACTAGGGGGAGTGACTAATAAGCCTGCTACATCGAATCCATATTGGGTGGCAACGATTACCGTTGTGCCTTGTAATTTAACCCACATAATAAAATCAGGCAGCCAAGCCGACATCATCACATGCGCCAAAGCAACTAACGGGGCTAAATGCCAAGTGGCGAGGTAATACCAAAGTGCGAAGGTCAACACTAAATAACCCAAGACCTTAATGATGAAATGACTAATTATTTGCGTTTTCATCAAGCAGCAACCGCTTTGAGCTGGGCTTTTTTACTGACATAGCGTACCCAAATTAAAAACACCACAAGAGCATCTAACATAATCAAGGCTTGCCACAAATAGAGATGCGCCCATTCAAACCAAGTTTCATTCCATTGCCCTAGGTAAAACAGACTAATAATACGCACCAAATTAAGACCTTGAATAGCGATTAGCCCCCAAGCTAAACCTTTAAGCCGCTCACCCCAAGTGGCGGGAAAGACGGTGATGGCTGCAATTAAAATAATCATAGCCTCTACACCATTACAGCCCGGCTCAATCGAGATAGCAAAAGGTTTAAGGGTACTGGCAATTACCTTCCCAGAGGCGGCCACATGGGGATCTAATAGACTCAGCAAACCCGCACTCAACCAGGCTAAAAAGCTAGTCCACGGTAAAATCACATAGGTTTGGGTAATGGTTAGCATCTCTAATGCAAACAAAATGGTTTGTAGCACTAAAAAGCCCACTAAGAACTGCTTCACTGGCAACCACCCTATTCACTTAATTTTTATAATTAACTATTATTTTTACTAATGATGAATGCTTAGACTAACAAACTACTCATTAAGCTGCAATGAAGGCGTTTGTAAAGCTGCCAATAACTGTTGCGCTGTAGCAAAGCGACTCTCTGGAATCTTAGCCATCGCTCGATTAAGAACAGGCTGATAGCTAGCTAGTGTCTCTGGCAAGGTTGGAATGGGTGCGAGCATATGCTTACGCAAAATAAGATCTAAAGCGCGTCCTTGATACGGTTTTTGACCGGTCAGTACCTCATAAAACAACACCCCTAAAGCATAAATATCAGCCTGCTGATCTAAAGGATCACCCATAATCAACTCAGGGCTAACATAATAGGGAGTACCATAAATCTCGCCCTCGGCTAATGCACCCGCCTCACGCAGCAATTGACCGTCTAAACCAAAATCTAATAATACCGGTTGATCATCATAGCGAATCATAATATTGGAGGACTTCAAGTCACCATGCACTATGCCTGCCTGATGCAGCCTACTCACGGCCTCTACGACTTCTTGATACCACATTAAACGCCGCTTTAAGGCTGGTAAAGGCTCATCACGCAACCAATCTTTTAAGGTAATCCCCTCCACATACTCCATCACGACATACACACCTTGGGTATTCGCTTGTGCCTCTAAAATAGGGACTACGCCTCGATGTTGCAGCGCTTGTAGTTTGGCTACTAGGGCTAAAAACACCTCAAAGTGATGCGCCGCTAATAATTCGGTATCCAGTTTAAAATATTTAATGACCCGCTCAGTGGGGGGAGTAGAGAGCTTAAATAATACAGCGCCTTCACTACGATGCAGCAATTGGAGCGGTCGACCTTGAGACTCATTCATTTTTAACCACGGATAGTGACCCAAAATAACCTGTAACTTAAATAATTGTTTAACACACGCTGCAAATTGCCAAGCCACTATATGAAGCGGTAGGTAATAATGGATAGGCAAGGGATGAGGCGGTAATGGGTTGTACTGATCCACTAATGCAATCACTAAGGTATCTAGTGTAACTTTCTCTAAACCCTGCAAGCGCTCTAATGGCACATTATTCAATAAAATCAGATCATAATGATAACCTAGATTTACATTGAGGATCTCGGCACTTTCACTAGGCAAAAATAAACGCTTTACCTCACAGTTTAATTGCTTTCTGACAATCAACTCTAAATCTAAACGGGGGATATAGCCTTCTACTAATAAGCAAGACCTTAACGCTTTTGCATCATTACTTGGCTCTAATTGATAGTTGCTAGTCCTTTCATACATATGCTTTTCCCCGCTTGTCCTTAAGCCTATGGTAATGTCCAGTTTTAAACCGCCCCTGAATTTCCCAGCATTTAACCCATTAGGTTTATTCTTGGAGTCTAGAACAGATCAAGTTAATTTGCTGGGCATCCCCACAAGGATTAGCGCTTAAAGCGTTTATAGGAGGTTTATTACCGATGTAAGCACCCTGATGTGTACAAAATTAAGCACTAAATCCCGTCTTAGACTTAGTAAGTACTTGAGTGAAAGTTATCGGGTATTGCTGGAGCAGTCTTGGCGGCAGGGATGCCGCCTTGTAGCGTACAAGGATGTATTCACAGCGCCTGCGGAAGGAATGCTCGATAACTTTTGAATGACTACTTAACTGAAAGGTATTAAAGCGCCATCCCTCTACCTAATCACGATTGCACTAAAATCATTAATTGACAATATTTAAGTTATTGCAGATACTTACGCGCTTTATTTTGGCTTGGGACATTCCCAACCTAATCCTTGCTTCACCACTCCAGTGGGAGGCTCTTTAGATCCAAAAGGAGACTCAATGAGACACTATGAAGTTGTTTTCCTGGTGCATCCAGACCAGAGCGAACAAGTACCTGCTATGATTGAGCGCTATCGTGCGCTAGTAACCGATAACGGCGGTCAAGTACACCGTTTAGAAGATTGGGGTCGTCGGCAATTAGCTTATCCTATTAATAAGGTACACAAAGCACACTATGTGATGATGAACATTGAGTGTAATGCTGAGACCTTAGCTGAATTAGAAAGCATTTTCCGCTTTAACGACGCCATTATTCGTACTCTAGTTATTCGTCGTGATAATGCTATTACTGAACCTTCACCTCTCAAGAAAGATGGTGATAAACCAGCCCGTCCAGCTCGTCGCATCATCGATGAAACAGATGAACTATTAGATGACGATACCGATGAAGACGATCAAGACTAAGGCTTAGGGAGCATACAATATGTCACGTTATTTTCGCCGCAAAAAATATTGCCGTTTTACCGCTGAAGGTATCAGCGAGATTGATTACAAAGATTTAGATACTTTAAAAGGTTTCATTACTGAGACCGGTAAAATCGTTCCTAGCCGCATTACTGGCACTAAAGTTATCTATCAACGTCAATTAGCCACTGCCATTAAGCGTGCCCGCTATTTAGCGTTATTAGCTTACACTGACCAACATAAATAAGGCTAAGCTCCTAGTATTAAGTTAAGCACTATTGAGTAATTGCCATGATGGCCTCTTTCATAATGTCTAGTCGGCTCAATGCGATTATTTTTACTTTATCCATGACGCTGATTTCGTTTGTATTAGCCCCACTTGGGATTTTTGCTAATGCAGCGATTGCTTTAGTGACATTACGTTTAGGGGCTAAGCAAGGTTTATTAGTCGCTCTACCCGTGACAGTCGGTATAGCGCTCATGATTTTCGTGCTGCAAGGCAATGCCTTCGTAGGGCTAGCTTCTAGTTTGGTGAGCTGGCTGCCTATTATTGTCTTGGGTGCTATTCTAGAGCGTACCGTTTCATGGACTCAGGTATTGCAATATTTATTTGCTATGCTAGCGGTTTTGATTATTGCGTTTCATCTCATAGTGGGTAATCCCACTGCGCTTTGGGAGCAATGGTTAACCAGCTTAGTAAGCTACCTGTCCTTAGAGAGCACTGATCAAACACTGCAACTGACTGAGGCAATGAAAGTAAGTGCCCCTTATATGACGGGGGCTATAGCAGCATTATTAGGTGTGCATTGGATTGCATCGTTAATGTTAGGTCGTTATTGGCAGGCGCAACTATATAATCCTGGTGGATTTCAATTTGAACTTCACCGGATGCGTATTAGCACCCCTCTGGCCTTATTAATGGTGGTATTAGTAGCACTACGACTACTCACTGATTCAGCCTTATTAACGGATCTGATTTTAGTGGGGCTAGCGGTATTTTTATTTGCTGGTTTGTCATTAGTTCATTATACCGTCCACCATCTCAAATTAGGCATAGGTTGGTTAATCGCTTTATACCTATTATTGATGGTGTTCACTCTACCTGTCAGTGTGCTTTTAGCTGTCCTAGGCATTGTTGATAGTCAAGCTGATCTACGCCGCCTGATTAATGCGAGCAAACCAACTATTTAGATTGACAGACCAGTAGCAACTAGTCTGAACCATAAAGGTGATTACGATGGAAGTCATTCTTCTACAAAAGGTTGAAAATCTGGGAACTCTAGGCGGTATTGTTTCAGTACGTCCAGGTTATGCCCGTAACTATTTAATTCCCACTGGCCGTGCCAAAATGGCCACTAAGCAAAATATTGCTGATTTCGAGCAAAAACGTGCTGAATTAGAAAAAGCAGCGGCTGAAAATCATGCTGCGGCTGAGGCGCGTGCTGCTCAGTTACAAGATATGGTGTTCACCATTAAAGCTAATGTCGGAAGCGAAGGTAAATTATTCGGTTCAGTCTCTAATATTGAGATTGCTGAAGCGATTCAAGCGGCTGGCATTACTATTGAACGCCGTGAACTCCGCATGCCTAGTGGTCCAATTCGTGCCTTAGGTGAGTATGAAGTGGGTGTGCACTTACATACTGATGTAAATGCTACGATTAAAGTAGTGGTTGAAGCTGAGTAATTTTTCTTTTTACTAAGCTTTGCACCTAGAGGTAGACTCACTATACTGAGTCTACCTGTTGTCAATCCATCTATCTGCCTTTAATCTTACGGCGTAATCAGAGTAATCCAACTATGGCAGATACGTACGAATCGCTCAAAATCCCTCCGCACTCTATCGAAGCTGAACAATCCGTGCTCGGCGGCTTAATGCTGGACAATAATGCCTGGGACTTAGTGGCTGATAAGGTGGCTGCTGATGATTTTTATCGCCATGATCATCGTGCTATTTTTCGTGCCATTAACTATTTGGCAGAAAATGCTCAACCCCTTGATATTGTCACCCTGTCCGAATGGCTCAAACAAAATAACCAACTTCAAGACGCCGGCGGTATTGCTTATCTTGCTATTTTAGCTAAGGACACCCCTAGTGCAGCTAATATCCGTGCTTACGCTGAAATTGTGCGCGAAAAATCGATTTTAAGGCAATTAATTGGTGTGGGGACAGATATAGCCGATGCAGCGTTTAACCCCCACGGACGCACTAGCAAAGATTTATTAGATGAGGCAGAAAAAAAAGTTTTTAGTATCGCTGAACAAGGCACGCGCCAAGGTCAAACGTTTCGCCCTATTCAAAAACTAATGAAAAACACGCTGGCTCATATTGAGGCTTTGAGTAAATTAGATTCCACCATTACAGGTGTGTCTACAGGTTATACCCAATTAGATGAAATGACTTCTGGTCTGCAAAAGGGTGATTTAATTATTGTGGCAGGTCGCCCGTCTATGGGTAAAACCACTTTCTCCATGAATATTGCTGAATATGCAGCGGCTTATTTAAAATTACCGGTTGCTATATTTAGTATGGAAATGCCTGCTGAACAACTCACGCTGCGTATGCTCTCCTCTATGGGTCGAGTGGATCAACATAAAGTGCGTACTGGTAAGTTATCCGACGAAGATTGGCCCCGTATTGCCACGGCAGTACGTATTTTCGCGGATGTGCCGATGTTTATTGATGATAGCCCCGGGCTCTCACCTACCGAAGTACGCGCTAGAGCCAGACGCTTAATGCGTGAACACGGGCAATTAGGCTTAATTGTGCTGGATTACTTACAACTAATGCAAACCGGTGGAAGTGAAAACCGTACTACCGAAGTATCTGAGATTTCACGCTCCTTAAAAGCATTGGCAAAAGAGCTAACCGTGCCTATTATTGTATTATCTCAGCTCAATCGTAGTTTGGAACAGCGCCCTAATAAACGACCTATTATGTCTGACCTTAGGGAGTCTGGTGCGATTGAACAGGATGCCGATATGATTATTTTTATTTACCGTGATGAGGTCTATAATCCAGATTCACCGGATAAAGGCACGGCTGAAATTATTATAGCAAAGCAGCGTAATGGTCCTATTGGCACAGCTCGCCTTACTTTCCTCGGTAAATACACGCGCTTTGAAAACTATGCCCCGGAAAATTATATTCATGGAGTTGAATAATCTAATTTTCATCTAAGTGCATTATGATAGGGTTTGAATCAATTTAACTATGGTTAGGCTTAACCTCAGCGCAATGGAGAATTGCCATGCCTCGTGGTAGAACACTCATCAGGCTACGCAGCCATCAAGAACAGAAGCGTCGACGCTTATTAATGTTAGGGATTCCGCTCCTCGCTATTGGTAGTGGTTTAATTTGGTATATCAGCAGCCAGCACGCGCCCCAGTTGGAGAGCACCGCTGCCCCTATAGCAGCTTTAACTACTCCTGCTTCAGTGCCCTCGCCTGCTGAACGTCTGGACTCACCTCCACCGGTTCCGCAAGAAGAACCTAATGCAGTGGTAGCCAACTCAACTACTAATGCTGCTCCCATTGCCTTAAACGCTCCAGCTTCTAATGCCACAACGCCCGCACCAGTCGTTGCCAGCTCTAGTAATGATGTACCCGCTCCTACTACTGCCAATACCTCTATTAGTGAACCCTTAACTAGCCTAACGCAAACTGAAACTACAGACCCTACAACCGCTCCCGTGGAAGCCCTACCTGGCTCGACGCTATCGCAAAACCCAGTCAATGCTGTACCAACACCGAATACCCCAACCAATACTTCAAACCCAACTACTACTGCAACTACTACGACTACAACAGGAACTACTGAACGCACTGGCGCGGCAAGTCCTGAGACTACGCCCCCTATCGAAGTCAGCCTAGTCAATGAACCTATTGCTAACCCTGCCGTATCGCCGCAATCAGCACCAGCCGTAGTGATTAATGCCAATACACGCAGCGACAATAGTAATAGCAAAGTATCCTCTACTACTTTATTAGCACTCAGTGGCGGTATACCCTTAAGCACACCGCGCACATTGGCTACCCCCTCTACTGCCACCCCTTCAGGTTTAAATACCACTACGCGCCAAGCAGGTAATCCACCTGCCACTCCTACTAACGATCCTAGCACTCCTCCTCAAGGTAGTGGCTGGATCTATGCGGGACAGTTTAGTAATGGCACATGGATACAACGTGGCTTAGTGATTGGCGATCAGCTCCCTTTACAAGGGCAACGTTATCGCTTAGCTACAGGAGCTAAATTGCGTGATGCCCCTCCCGGACGCCGTGCAGGTAGCAATAATTTAGGTGAAACCATAGGCTTTGTTAATTCAGGTCAGTCCATCCAAGTCGTGCAAATCAAAAACTCTGGCAATAGCGGTCATATTTGGCTGCAAGTGGTACGCTAACCCAACATGCTCCTAGTACGGATTCTTGGTAGTGGGAGCATCATCTTTTTTGCAAAGTGTTATGTCATACTAAAGCATTAGCTGCGGCTCCACTTAGACTTAACACCTCCATGCTTATCAAACACTTTAGTATTCGTACTAAATTATTTATCGCTTTTTTGCTGGCTTGTTTTATCTCGCTAGGGGCGATTATTCTGATTTTTAAATATACCGTTACGGATGCGTTTTTAGATTATATTGAGCAACAGGATAAGGCTCAATTAGACCGTCTAGAGCAATCTCTACTAGAGCATTATGCTACGCAATTAAGCTGGGATGCGTTACGTACTAATATTGGTAGTCTTGCCCCTTTTATTATTAGAAATCAGCCACCTCCTAGCAATCCACCGCCCGAAATATTATTAGAAGACATGTTTTCCCCTGCAAAACGCAAACCTCCGCATCACAGTCGCCCCCCTTTTGGACGCAATGGACGGTTTTTTGCAAGGGTACTCATTCTGGATCAAAACCGTGAAATGGTATACAGCCGTCCTGAGTTTATGGGACGTCCGCATAGTCTTGAGCGTCCTTTAGCGTATCAAGGTCGTATTATTGGCTATGTGGGTATGTATCGGAGTGTGGAGTTTCTGGATCAGCTAGACCGTGAATTTACGCATCGCTTGGATTATTTACTTTGGTTGGCCGCTATAGCAGCACTCCTGACCACTGCGTTATTTTCCTTTTTAATGACACGTCAATTAGTCAAACCCATTGATCAGTTGCGCCATGCCACCACACGTCTCACGGAGGGACAATATGGCTTGCAAATGGCCGTAAAATCCCAAGATGAGCTAGGTAAACTGACTAGCGATTTTAATCAACTCTCTGAGCGCCTGAAAGAAAATGAAGGGGCACGGAAGCAATGGATTATGGATATAGCTCATGAATTACGTACTCCCCTAGCCATTTTACGCGGTGAAATTGAAGCACTACAGGATGGCATTAATGAACCGGATGAAGCCACTATCAACTCATTACATCAAGAGGTTTTGCATTTAAATCGTTTAGTTGATGACTTATACACGCTATCTATGTCTGATAGTGGCGCATTGAGCTATCATAAAATTCCTTTGGATATTAGTAGCCTACTCACTGAGACGCTGAATCAATTTCAAAAGGTGTTAGCTGATCAACATATTACACTGACAACTACCATTCGACAGCCTCCTGTCATCGTGCATGGTGATGAACAGCGTCTCCAACAATTATTTCAAAACCTAATCAAAAATACCCAGCGCTATACCGATAGTCCGGGGCAATTACAGGTGCGCCTACAAACTACCAGTAAAGAAGTGCTGATCCAATTTAGTGACTCAGCCCCCGGTGTGCCCGATGAGGCTTTACCTAAACTATTTGAGCGTTTATATCGAGTTGAGGGTTCGCGTAATCGTGCCACGGGGGGAGCAGGAATAGGTTTAAGTATCAGCTATAATATCGTGCATGCCCACCATGGCAGTATTCAGGCTAGCCATTCGCCTTTAGGTGGTTTAGCTATTACCATTACCCTGCCCCTTTATAAAGGATAATTGGCATGGATACTATTTTGATTGTGGAAGATGAACCTAAAATCGCTGATATTTTGGCTAAATACTTAGCAAACTCTGGCTATGCAACTCATTGGATTACGCAAGGGACAGAGGTAGCCACATGGGTTAAAGAACATCAACCCGTATTGATTTTATTAGATTTAATGCTCCCCGGTAAGGATGGACTAGAGGTTTGTAAGGAAGTACGGCAATTCACCGCAACCCCTATTATTATGCTGACCGCCCTCACGGAAGAAATTGATCGCTTACTAGGCTTAGAGCTAGGCGCTGACGATTATATTTGCAAACCTTTTAGCCCACGCGAGGTTATTGCACGCGTCAAAGCAGTGTTACGGCGCACTGGTAATAATGACAGCGCCTCCACTGCTACAGTAACTACTGCGAACGAGGTAAATAAAACTAATGGTTTGTTATTAGAGCGTGACCGTCTCACAGTACATTGGGGCAAGCAAGAAACGGCTCTGACCCTAGTGGAATTCGAGCTATTGGAAACTTTAGCCTCTAAACCCGGACGTATTTTTAGTCGCCAGCATTTGATGGAAAAAGCCTATCCCGATAACCGTATTGTGAGTGATCGCACCATTGACAGCCACATTAAGAAGCTACGCAAAAAACTAGACCAGTTAGAACCCGAACGGGAGTTGATTCATTCCGTGTATTCAGTAGGCTATAAATATGAGCCTTAATGCGTTTAGTTAAATACTCTTAAGTTGCTGCACTCATTTGTTCATACTTTTTGCACATTGTAATCAAATTTTGTACTTATTAAGGTTTTACTATAGATGGTGTAAATCAAATCGCTTTACATTTCACCTCGTTAGGCGAGTCCCTGCTTCAAGGACTCGCCTTTTTCTTATAAAAACACTTTAATACTGCTTTTCTTCTTCATTTGATCTTACAATTAGCCTAAGACACTATAATAACAGCTACCTAACTTGAGCATATGAAGCCATATCAATATCTTAGTTTAACTTTTGATGAGCATCAGTACTTGTGGATCTACTTAAATAGTAGTAAACCTCAAGGTAATACCGTTTCGTCAGCCTTATTAGATGAACTAATGTCAATCTGTGCTCAGGCTACGCAGTATGCTGATTTAAAACTCATTATCCTCACCTCTGCTCATCCTGACAGTTTCTTAGGTAGTCATGATCTTGAACAGCTCTATACCCTGCGCCATCGGCAAGCGGTTTTAAAATACATTCAACAGGCTCAAGAACTAACCCAATTATGGAGGCGCTTACCTGTCCCGATAGTGGCACTGATTAATGGTTATTGTGCCGGTATCGGTTTAGAGCTAGCACTGGCTTGTGACACTACAATCGCCTTAACTCATGCGCCCGCTACTTTTCAACATCACGATTTAAGCCTAGGTATCCCCCCTAGTATTGGGCAATTTCAACCGTTAATACGTCGTGCTGGGGCTAAAGCTGCATGGACATTTATCTTAAGTGGGCAAGTGTGGTCATTGAGTACTGCTCAATCGCATGGGCTGATTGATTACATTACCTCTTCAGATGAACTCCTACACACCCTAGACAAAATCGCGCATACCAAAAAAACCACTTTGCATACCAAGCAAAAGCGCCATCAACATTGGTCGAATGCGTTTAAATGGATACAAAGCCTAGGGTTAAAGCAATTAATAGAAAGCTACTATCCCCAAACCTTTTATCCAGCCCCTAAGCGCCTACTCACTAATTGGCTGAGCTTTCCCGCACAGAAACAATTGCTCCCATCCGAAGCGCACACGTTTACTGATTTAGTATTAGAAGCCCCCGGAACCCATCTGCTCTATCTCAAAACGGCTGAGCAGCGTTGGCTGCTGGAGCTACCGCGTGCAACTACAACCCCACCTAGTATTACTTTGATAGGTGCAGGCACAGTGGGGCAAGCTTATGCACTGGCGTTCCTACTAGCAGGTTGCCAAGTCAGTATTAAAGAAACCAATGCCGAGCAACGCCAACAAGCCCAAACCGCTCTGCAAGAACAGCTCTCTAGTCATCTGAATGCTAAAGCTTATACTCCAGCTCTAGAACGCTTAACATGGATTAAATCCTTACAGGAGGTACAGACTGATTTTGTCATTGAATGTATTCCCGACCAATTACGTGCTAAACAGGATCTACTAGCTGATTTGGAAGAAAATACCCCAGCTCAGACCATTTTAGTCACTACTAGCCTCACTCACTCTTTAAAAGATCTCACTGCTCCCCTACTCCAAGCCCAACGCGTAGTAGGCTTACATAGCTTCACACCTTTTAGTACTCTGTCTTTAGTTGAAATTATTTATATAGCCAAACTTACTAATTCAACCGCTATTGAACGTACCGTAGAATTAATGCGTCTCATCGGTAAATTACCCCTCATATTGAGTTATCAACATGAGTTTGCGGTATACCGTATTTTGATTACTTATTTATTTCAAGGTATGCGTTTACAGCAACAAGGTGTTCCTGTTACTACAGTAGATAAAGCTGCCCGTGAATTTGGTATGCGTTATGGCCCTTTAGAGTTAGCCGATTATATTGGTTTAGATGTGTGCTTACAAATAGGGGAATTAGCTAAACAACAGATGAGTTTAGAAATTCCTGCTCTATTACGCACACTGGTAGCCAATATGAAATTAGGTCGTAAAACTCAAAGTGGTTTTTATCGGTATCGTAATGGTAGAGCTTTAAAAATTGAACGCGAACAATGGACAGGTAATGGTGAGCAGATGAAACGTAAGCTGGTCAAACAGATGGTAGAAGAAGCGCGTATCTGCTTGGAATTAGGATTAATTGAAGAAGCGAGTGTTTTAGATCTTAGCGTGGTGATGGGATGCGGTTTTCCTGCTTTTAGAGGGGGTCCGATTCGCTATGCTACTCATCCACTCAGCAGCTCTTTATAAAATCTAAGTCACTGAAAATAGCTAGGTTTATATAACCTCAGACGCATCCAGTTAGGGAATATTATGAGTTTGCCGACCGTCAAGCAGTTACGTTATTTTGTAGCATTAGATACTTATCAGCATTTTGGGCGTGCTGCTGATGCGTGTTTTGTTTCACAATCAGCCTTTAGTACCGCCATCCGTGAATTAGAAACCACCCTAAAAGTCCAATTAGTTGACCGCACTAATAAAAATGTCACAGTCACGCACATTGGACGCCAAATAGCAGGAGAAGCTCGGCGCTGTTTGCGCGATATTGAAAACTTGGTTGAATTAGCCCGTAGTAACCATGCGCCTTTAACCGGGGATCTTAGGTTAGGAATTATTCCTACGATTGCTCCTTTTTTATTACCTAAAGTGGTTCCTAAATTACGTCATGCTTTTCCACAGTTAAGGTTATTATTAACTGAAGATATTACTCAACGCCTTCATGCTAAATTATTAGACGGTGAACTAGATTTAGTGTTATTAGCACTCCCCTATGCAATGAGTAATGTAGAAATTCATAGCTTATTTAAAGATCCTTTTTATTTAGCTTGCCGAGAAAACACACAACATTTAAACCCTGCTCACTATGATTTTGCAAAATTAGCTGCTGAAAGTATTTTGCTGTTAGAAGATGGGCATTGTTTACGTGATCACACCTTAGCTGCTTGTCATTTACAGGATCTGGATAAGGTGAATCGCTTTAATGCCACCAGTATTTTAACTTTAGTGCAAATGATTGATGCCGATTTAGGCATTAGCTTCCTCCCCCAGATGGTACAAAACTCTCCACTCTTGGCAGGTACTGAAGTCAAACTATGGCAAACGGATGAGTATAGTTTTAGAGAAATTGGTCTGGCTTGGCGGCGCGGCAGTGCTAGAGCAGAAGAATTTAAACAACTAGGGCACTTTATTCAAACCGTGCATCAGGACTCACTGTCTTGACGTAATAGGTGATGAAAGGTGGGTTACGTCCGGGTAAGAGTCGAATAGAACGCTCCTCCATATAAGCGGGTCGTGGTTCATCGGGAGTACTCACACTAATCTGCATCCGATAGACAGGAGCTGCTAGTTGATCTAAAAACTCAGCTCCAAAACTAGGTTGTACCCAGCCGCCCTTAGCTTCCTCGCGCTCTTGAATATACGCATCGACCGCCCGCTCATCCCCTTTAGCTAATAATAACAACACATGACGCGGAGCCATCATAGGATTAATACCGCGAGCATTAGAGTTCGCGGTTAAATAACGCGCTAAGCGTGCGTATAAGTCCGGTGTCATACCTAAGACTTGTTGTAATTCCTCGACACGTTCAAAAGGGGCATCTTTAGCGCCTGCTTCTATATTCTCACGCTCATAATCGGGATCTTCTGCGCCATTAATACGTTTCAGATCATCCGAATCCCGAAAATCCTCAATAACATCTAATAAAGCCTCAATATCTTTATCAGACACTCCGGCTTTTTTAGCGACTTCACTTAATAAACTGCGATCCGCCCTATTAAGATCAACTAAACCATTTTCGCCAATCATGCGAATATCAATTTTAGCTCCCTCGTACTCCCATTGAGCCGTTCCACCGCCAATTTTGATTAAACGTTCATCCGCTGGCACAAATAATTGCATAACCGCAAAATGCGCTGCTGCCTCAGCCAATGCCCGACCTTTCACACTAAAACGTGCATAGTCCATCATTTGCATTTGAGTACGAGAGGAAAATACTAATGAGCCAGCCATCAGCATTAAAATCACAATCATCCACAGTACAATCATCATAGCAACGCCTTGTTGCTGTGAGATTTTGGGTAATTTAACGCGGTACTTGAGCGGTAACATAGGCGTCCACTTGGGGTAATTGCACTAATAAATCAGGCCATTGACGTTCACTATCTGCTAGCTCCAACTTAAGCAATAGAGGATAAACCCCTTGCTCGGTTTCCCAATCGTCTTGCCATTCAGGATCTTGATCTAGGGTTTCGGCTGCGAAATAACTAAACCTAGCGCTTTTCAAACCGTCATACACCAGTACCGGCTCACTCTCATCAAACGCCTCATCCCACTCCGTATCAGGACGATAAGGGGTATAGCGCATTTGTAATTTTTGCCCCTTTAAAGACAGCTCAATTAAATAAATGCCGCCTTGACCTTGAAGGGGTTGCAAGGGAGCTGCATAACGCACTGCATCACTTGCACCATTAAAGGCAAAAACTGGGGTTTTATTGCCGCCTTTGTCGGTTCCCATGACGCGCACCACAATCATTTGACTTAATTGGCGACGTAGAAACTCCTCAATCAAGCGCATATCTTCGGTTTTGCTCATACGGTTATCCGCAGCGTCCCAGCCTTTACTCATAGTATTGAAACTGGCGAATAATCCGGTAAATAAAAAAGCTAAAATGGCAAATGCAATCATCACCTCTAAAAGCGAAAATCCCTGTTGCTGTATAGGCTTGGAAAGTGAAGAGTGCGCCACTATTTTCTTTCCCCAAAACGAATGGAGGTCAACGTATAAGAACGCTGCTTATGATCACTATCCCATTCAATAGTGACTACTACCCGAAAAGGCTCTAGACTTAAAGAGAAGGTGTCTTGATTTTCCATCAGTTCTACAGGCTCCATCTCTACGCGCCAGCGATAGTCTGAACCATCGACTGCACCGCTTTCAGCCCCATGCTCAACCGGAATATCACGCCCTACTCTGGCTAATTGCGACTCGGCGGCTAACAAGGCAAAACTCATTTCATCCGCTAACGACACACTGCGCATCGAAGTACCATAGAGTTGCAGCAATGTGCCTACCACCAAACCCATTACTACAAAGGCTACGAGCACCTCCAGTAATGAGAAACCTTGATGTGCTTTAGGCTTATTCAATACTGACACGTCCGGTAACCCACTCTACATTCACTTTATAAGTCTGCCCTTTATAGGTCACATCCACTGAGCCGCCTGTGGAACTACCATCGGGAAAAAAGCGAATCGCCCCGCGATTATTAGCTAACACCTCCGAAGCGGCTGTATGCAGTTTTAGCTCAATCGCGGTAGACAGCTTACGCTCTTGCTTTAGCCCCTCTACTTGGAAACTTTTATTGCTAGTATCCATAATCCAGCGGGTTTGTTTTTGACTCATAATGGCGCTAGAACGCGCATGACGTAAACTGGCTAATACCTCACGCGCAGACTCACGCAGTACTGGACCTTCAGTTAAATTAGTGGCGACAACCCCCATTAATAACCCTGTCAAGGCCAATACAATCATGACTTCAATTAAGCTAAAGCCGCGTATAGCGTCTAGGCGAATCGGCATGATTCTATGACTCTACTACTTACTGCTTATTCCACAGGGTAATATCGGCGTTATCGCCCTCACCCCCTTGAGTATTATCCGCACCATAAGACAGTAAATCATAAGGCTGACCATTAGCCCCCGGACGCTTATACTGATATTCATTATTCCAAGGATCTAAAGGCACGCCCCCCTTTTTCAAATAGGGACCATTCCAACCTTTGGCACTCGAAGGCGCTGTTACCAATGCTTTTAACCCCTCAGAAGCTGTTGGATAATTACCGACCTCTAGCTTATACATATCGAGTGCAGCACTAATGTTCTCAATCTGCACCTTAGCCGATTGCGACTTCCCGCGACCTAGATAATTCATGGCTTGAGGCCCTACAATCCCAGCAATTAAACCTAAAATGACCAATACAATCATCAGCTCAATTAAGCTGAAACCCCGCTGTTGTTGCATATTATTCTCCATCGTGTTTGTTATTTATTAGCTATTAATGTTAACTACTTAACCAAGTCTGCCATATTAATCATGGGTAGTAAGACGGCAAAAATCACTACCAAAATGCCCGAAGCCATTAAGAGAATCAATAATGGCTCCATTAAAGCCAGTAGTTGTTGTACTGAAGTTTTGACTTCCGCATCGTAAATGGTCGCCACTTCATTCAGTAAATGCTCCATTTGTCCGGTTTCCTCGCCGACTCTGAGCATATGTAAGGCATAAGGAGGAAACACTCCTTTACTGAGTAATGTGCGGGTGAGGCTTTCGCCCTGCTTTAAACTGCCTGCTGCTTCTTCGACCGCACGCGCCATGACTCGATTGCTCATGGTGTTTTTAACGATTTGCAGTGCTCCCAAGAGCGGTACGCCATTATGCAATAAGGTACTGAGGCTACGAGAAAAACGCGCCATTTCCACCTTAGAAATTAATGAGCCTACTAAAGGCCATTTGAGCATAGCGCGATCTAGCCGACTGCGGGCTGATTCGTTTTTTAGAAATATCTGAATTAATAATAACCCTAGTAATAAGATACCTAGTATTAACCACCATTGCGTTTTGAGCACCTCTCCGGCTGCAATTACCACCTTAGTAATGGTTGGTAATTCGCCCCCCATATCCTCAAACATGCGTGAGAATTGCGGTACTACAAAAATCAATAAGGCAATAATCGAGCTAACCGCCACCACTAATAAAATAATCGGATAAATGAGTGCAGACATCACCGTGCCGCGTAACTCTTTAGCTCGGAGCATGTAGTCCACTAAACGTGCTAACGCCTCATCCACTGAACCACTTGCCTCACCCGCTCGCACCATATTGACGTAAAAACGGCTAAATTTACCGGACTCATCCAAAGCATCCGCAAAATTGCGCCCACTGCGGACTTTATCTTGGATTTCCTTGACGAGCTGATGAACACCTTTTTGCTCAGTGATTTCTAATAGCACCCCTAGAGCACGATCAAGTGGCAGCCCCGCTTTGAGCATGGAGGATAGTTGTTGAGTGAGTGCTACAATATCGTTTTGACTGACTTTAGAGCTGCCGGATAACTTTAAGCCACTATTGGCTGAAGAAGTCTTAGTACCTTTAGCGGCTACCACTTTGACGGGTATTAAACCTTGAGCTTGTAATTGCTCAATAGCCTGAGCTTCAGAAGCTGCTTCAATGGTATTCTCAACCGCCTCTCCACTGAATTTGACTGCTTTATAGTTATACTGGGGCATCAGCAGTCTCCTCAGCGACACGTAAGACTTCTTCTAGAGTCGTGACACCTTTTAAGGCTTTGAGCAAACCATCTTCATAGAGGGTATACATCCCTGCTTTACGGGCTTGATCTTGAATAACGCCGGCATCCGCATGTTTAAGTACTAAACGGCGCACATCATCATCCATGACTAAAATTTCATGAATCGCACTACGCCCTTTATAGCCCGTATGACCACAAGCCGGACACCCTTTGGCTTGCCACGCTAATAATTCGCCCTCTGGTTGATAACGCCGCAGATTTAATTCTCTAGCTACTTCAGGCAAAACTGGTTTAGCTTCACGACATTGCGGGCATAAGCGCCTCACTAAGCGCTGCGCTAAAATGGCGTTCACCGTAGAGGTAATTAAATAATCTTCAATCCCCATATCCAGTAGGCGTGTCACCCCACCCGCTGCATCATTAGTATGAATAGTCGACAGTACTAAGTGTCCGGTCAGAGCGGATTGAATAGCAATTTTAGCGGTTTCTAAATCACGCATCTCGCCGATCATAATAATGTCAGGGTCTTGACGCACAATGGCACGCAGAGCATCGGAAAACGTCAGACCAATCTTAGGATTCGCTTGAATCTGATTAATCCCCTCTAACTCATACTCCACTGGATCTTCAACGGTTAGAATTTTATTTTCTGGAGTATTGAGGTGGGTCAGTGCTGCATAAAGAGTGGTCGTTTTACCCGAACCAGTAGGACCTGTGACTAGGATAACACCATGAGGTTGCTTTAATTGCTCGTGCAATACGCGCAGATTAGTGTCTGAAAAACCTAAGGTTTCTAAATCTAGTTTAACGCTATGCTTATCTAATAGACGCATGACTACACTTTCGCCGTACATGGTAGGCACGGTAGAGACACGCATATCAATCTCTTTACCCTGTGCGCGTAACTGAATGCGTCCATCTTGAGGCAGGCGGCGCTCAGCGATATTGAGTCGCGCCATCAGTTTAATGCGTGAAATAACCGCTGCGGTGAGTTGGGCGGGCGGCGAGTCTATTTCATGAATCACCCCATCAATGCGGTAACGGATTTTGAGGTGATTTTCAAATGGCTCAATATGAATATCCGAGGCCCGCATAGTCATGGCTTGAGTCATGATTTGATTGACGAGTTTAATCACAGGTGCTTCACTCGCCATATCCTTAAGATGCTCTATATCATCAGGATCGTGATTGGCACTGCTAATCTCAAACTCATCATTTTTTTCATCAGTTTTAGTTTGAGCATAGTAACGCTCAATATGGGCTTGAATCTCAGAAGGTAGCCCCAAAAGCGGCTTGATGGTCTTATCACTCGCCATTGCTAGAGCTTTAAGCATTTGCTCATTGGTCGGTTGCGTAGTCGCTATGGTCAATACGTCGTCTACTAAGGTGAGCGGAGCAATTTCCATCGAGCGTAAGTAGTTAACAGAGACGCCTAGATCTGAGAGACCTTGTTCGGGATAGTCTTTGGTAATCACCATAGGCACACTGAGAAAGCGTGATAACACAAAGGTCATTTCTTGCTCAGACAACATCCCTAAGCGCACTAATACTTTGCCTAAGGGTAATTTTAGTTCCGAGCGGGCACGGAGTGCTTTATCGAAATCGCTGGGTTTGAGTTTGCCTAACTTGACTAAACGTTCACCAAAGGCAACATCCAAATCATCGGAGTGTGTCGCAACCTGCATATTATTATTCTTTATGTCATTAAGGTTACAGCAACCCTAGAGCGGGTTTCAGTTTTTATTGGTTTATATAAAGGAGTACTCAGTGGTACTCCTTTATAACTTTTTTATAAGTTTCGTTGATACCTGAATAAGTTGCAAGTAGTTTTTCAGGCTAGATCCCACTCTGTACCAACATAAACGCCATCATACCTACCATGGCAAAACTGAGAATTAACATCACCAAACTTAAGATACCTACCAAGCGCCAAAAATTAGCTTGTGTGAGTAATACATCATCAAGATCAACGGGTTGCATGGTACTCAAAGCACGTTTAATGGCGGCAGCAAAACGAAATAATTGAATAGAAGCAATAAAAGTAATCACAGTCAAAATAAGGTAAATAGCCGCCATAGGCCATGCCATGCCCGCACCAAACGCTACATCACCCATACCGGTGGCTATCATCCCTACTACGGCTAATAACATGAAAACGGCACTAATTAAACCGAGCGCTCCCATCACCATTACCCAAGGGCGGGTACGTCTGAGCGCTAAAACCACCGTATCAGAATACAAGCCTTGTCCACCTGCTAAGTCTTGAACCTCGGCTTGAGGAGCAGCAAAAATATTATCGTTAGGCATAAAAACTCCTAAATAATGGCAAGGATATAAACAGTTCTCATAAGTATGATAGTCTAACCTTAACCCCACCCTAGTAATTGTAGACTAAGCTCTTAGTAGTTCCAGATAAACCGCTAATAAACAATTACTATGGCTTGCTTAACCTAGGGTGCTACGCTCATGACATCAACCCCTGTAAAAACAAAAGTTAATACGATGAAACCATTTGCTCGAACCTTGATTCGTTACTCCAGCTTTATTTCACTATCCGCTTGCTTGAGTGCTCCCTCACTCGCTGCGGAGCAACCTGCAACCATGATTATTATGGATGGCTCTAATAGCATGTGGACTCAGGTACAGGGTCAACATAAGATTGTGATTGCCCGTGAGAGCTTAGATACCCTTGTCAAAGGTGCAGGCACTACACCTCTGGGACTGACGACTTATGGAGGTAAATGTAACAGTGTCAAAGTCGTGGGCGCTATAGGGATGGACAGCACCGAGTTGCTCAAAAAAGCTAGTAAATTGATGCCTAAAGGTAAATCGCCTATTGCCAGCGCTCTAAAAGCCGCCGCCAATGAAGTCAAAAATAATGGCAATATTTTATTAATTAGCGATGGTGAGGAAAGCTGTAAAGCAGATCCTTGCGAAACCGCCGCTACTCTCAAAAAACATTACCCTAACCTAGTGATTAATGTATTAGGTTTTAATGCTAAAGACGAAGCGCAATTACAATGTATTGCTACTAATACGGGTGGACGCTTTGTATTAGCCCAAAATACCGCCTCTATCGGTGCACTTTTTACCGAGTTACAACCTATTATCGAAGAAAAAGCAATTAATGAGGTGGGTTCTGAAGGCGAAGTACAAGTCTTAACTCCTGATCGTAATCAACCCTTACGCAATCCGGGCACAGTTAAACTGAGCTTAGGTGAAGTAGGCAAAACTGATAATTTGCGCTCTAGTTATTTTATTTATACCCCAGATAATCAACTGGTGACACAGATGACTCAGGGTGAGGTATTCACCACCCAACTCTCAGCAGGTACTTATCGAGTAAATGCCTTATGGAAAGGATTCCGTCAGTCCCAAACGATTACTGTAGCCCCCAAAGAAACCACCGAATACCGTTTTAATATTGATAGAATCGGCACACTTAAATTGAGTGCTAAAGACGCTGAAGGTAAAACGGTTAAAGCCAACTATGCCCTATATGACAGTAATGATAAGGCTATTACTAATTACGTTTTATTAGAGCAAGTGAGTGAACTACTGCCAGCGGGTAAGTATCGAGTCAAAGCCACTTATAACCAAAACTCCTTAGAACAGGATGTCGAAGTGAGTCCTCAAGGAATCAGTGAACAGACGTTTGAATTTAAAGCGCCTAATTCTTAATCTCATCTGCTAAAAACGACCGCTTAGGCATTCGTTCAGAACCTTTTGCTACTATAGCGGTCAGAACTAATAACTGACCGATTATAACCCAGCAGTAGGGCAAGCTTCTGCTCTACTGCTGCTATCATTAGGAGCTTTACGATGAAAAAATATATTGCCTATCCGATAACAATTGCGGCAACTCTTACTATATTATCTCTCACTGGTTGTGGTGCAGCACCTGCTAGTCATACACAAAACGGTGCTGTAGCGGGTTCAGTATTAGGTGGCGTGGTAGGTCATCAATTCGGTAAAGGCGATGGCAAAAAGGCTGCTACCATTGCGGGAGCGATTGCAGGCGGTTATATCGGAGGTAATGTGGGAGCGCAGGCTGATCAATATTATCAACAACCGCGCCCTGCTCCACGCCGTTATTACTACTAAACTCTATACTGATACAACCAGATAGCTAACACTAAAAAAAGGGTCTTTACATGAAATTATCGATTCGTATCCTCACTGCATTGGGCTTAACAGCTACCGTATTAGTCGGTTGTGGTGGTGGAGCTATGATTCCTCCTCCTAGCAATGCCCAAACCGGCGCTATCACTGGCTCCGTGATTGGTGGCGTGATTGGTCATCAATTTGGCAAGGGAGATGGTCAAAAAGCGGCTACTATTTTAGGTACTATTATTGGTGGCTATATTGGTGGCAATATCGGTGCACAAATGGATCAACAAGATCAGGCCAATGTCGCTAACTCCATTGCAACAGGTCGCCCAGCCACTTGGCAAAATCCTAACACTGGCTATACCTATACCGCTAAACCCGGTCCTGTGTATCAAACCACCTATCAAAACCAATCCACTGTCTGCCGTCCTGCTACTATTCAAGCGGTTATCAATGGTCGGATGGAAAATGTAACTATGAAAGCCTGCCGTGCTCCTAATGGTCAATGGCAAGCAGCTGACTAATTGCTGTTAAACATCTAAGGATCAGGAAGCGGCTCTTTTTCGTCTGACAACTAAATCGTCGCTTCCTACCTTTTAAGCCTTACTAACGTTCAACCTACGTGACGACGATAAGTACGCTCTACATAAGTCTGCACTAAGCCCTGAAACTCTTGGGCAATATTATCCCCTTTTAAAGTTACCGTTTTTTGTCCGTCTTCATAGACAGGTGCGACAGGTACTTCACCGCTCCCCGGTAAACTTATTCCAATATTAGCGTGTTTACTTTCCCCCGGACCATTCACCACACAGCCCATCACCGCAACTGACATAGCCTCTACCCCCGGATATTGCGTTTTCCATACGGGCATTTGTTCACGTAGCCATGTTTGAATTTGTGACGCCAGATGCTGAAAATAATCACTCGAAGTACGCCCACAACCCGGACAGGCAACCACTTGAGGAGTAAAGGAACGTAAGCCTAGCGCTTGTAAAATCTCTTGCCCGACAATCACTTCTTTATCACGCGACGCCCCCGGCTCAGGCGTTAATGAGATCCGAATCGTGTCACCAATCCCTTCTTGCAGTAAGACTGACAGCGCTGCGGTAGAGGCAACAATTCCCTTACTCCCCATACCCGCCTCAGTCAAGCCCAAATGCAGTGGGTAATCACAGCGGGAAGCCATATCACGATAAGCACGAATTAAGCCCTGCACCTCACTCAATTTACAGGACAAAATAATATGGTCGTGTGGCAAACCATACTCTTCGGCTTTAGCGGCACTACTTAAGGCTGACTCGATTAAGGCCTCATGCATCACATCGTAAAGCTCTAAGGGCTTAGGCAATTTAGAGTTCTCATCTAGTTTACGCGCCAGTAACTCCTGATCGAGTGACCCCCAATTCACCCCAATACGCACCGGCTTATTATAACGACAGGCAAACTCAATCATTTGGGCAAATTGCTCATCACGGTTTTTACCGCGCCCCACATTACCCGGATTAATGCGGTATTTGGCCAAAGCCTCAGCACAAGCAGGCACAGCGCTTAATAACTTATGCCCATTAAAATGAAAGTCACCGATCAGCGGGACATTACAGCCCATTTTATCTAAGCGCTCTCGAATCTCTGGTACTGCCTCTGCCGCCGCTTGGCTATTGACGGTAATACGTACTAATTCAGAACCTGCTTGAGCCAACTCAGCACATTGAATCGCGGTACGCAATGCATCCGCCGTGTCAGTATTGGTCATAGACTGCACGACTACGGGGGCATTACCTCCTACTAAAACATGCCCTACTTTGACCGTTACCGTAGGATGACGTTGAATCAGTATATTACTTGCCATAATGGTAAAGCTCTTAAGCTAAGAAGGCGGTTATTATGCCTAAAAAACTTTAAACCACGCAAAATATCCCATGCATTGACTAATCCCATTCCTACCCCTAGCCACTCCCTGTAGGATTTAAGTTATAGCCTAAGAGTCACTATGCCAAGTGAAACACATAAATATAAACTATTGTTTTTAATACAAATAATAGAATCAACACTTGATTGAAAGGCAATGAGTGACAACAGGTTGGATCATTTACTCTGGAGCATCATTATGTATAACAAAACATTATTAGCAGGTTTATTAGTCTGTTCTCTGTCATTCGTGCAAGCAGAAGAACGCTCTATGCTGGTGTTAGATGCTTCGGGCAGTATGTGGGGGCAAATAGAAGGCAAAGCTAAAATTGATATTGCCCGTGCTGCGCTCAAAACCTTAGTCGCTGATTGGCCGCCTGATCAAGCCGTCGGTTTAGTCGCTTATGGTCATAGGCAAAAAGATGATTGCACTGATATTGAAGTCTTGCTGCCTGTCGAATTAGGGAACGCTAGTAAAATCGGTGCATGGGTCGACAAGCTAACACCTAAAGGTAAGACCCCGCTATCGGCTGCGGTGAAACAGGCGGCGGAAGCGCTGAAATATACTGAAGAAAAAGCCACCGTTATTTTAATTAGCGATGGGGTGGAAACCTGTAATCTTGACCCTTGTGCCCTAGGGACTGAGCTAGAAAAGTTGGGGGTTGATTTTACTGCTCACGTCATTGGCTTTGATGTGACTAAGACTGAAGACCAACAAGGCTTAAAGTGCTTGGCAGACAATACTGGAGGCAAGTTTATTGTTGCTGGTAACGCAAGTGAGTTAACTACTGCCTTAGAGCAAACGGCTAAAGTAGCTGAAAGCCCAAAAGTTGAAGAGCCACCTACACCGCCTGTGTTACCCAAAGCTATTCTGACCGTGACACCCACTGAGGTGCTGAAAGGGGCTGAGATTAGCGTCAAAGTCGAGGGTGATCCCGACATAGCTAAAACGGCTGATATGCATATTGAAATATTTATGCTGGGGAAAAATACCGCCCTTGCTCACCAGTACTTATATAAAGATAAAAAAACGGGGGGCTATAGTATTGCCAAATTCCGCATGCCGAATGTCACCGGTGATTTTGTAGTGCGTTTGGCTAAAGGGGATAAGCGTGAATTAGTGGCTGAAGTGCCTATTAAACTGCTAGAGGCAACAGTTCAATTAGTTGCCCCCGCGCAAGCAACGATAGGTAGTAAGATTGAAGTCAATCTTGAAGCTCCTTTAGGCTTAAAAGGGCTGGTACGGTTATATCCACAGGCAGGTGGTAAACCATTGGGACTAGGTTATGTGCGCGAAGATGCTGTTCAAAACTATAAGCCTATGCGCTTTACTATGCCAAAGGTAGCCGGAACTTATGTTTTTAAATTTGAAGCTGCACCTGATCAAAAGATTCTAGCCGAACAAGTGATTGAAGTGGTTAATGCAGCAGGTACACAACTATGAAACATTATAAATTAGCGTATTGTTGTGCTTTAGCGTTATGGTCTACTCAAGTCTTGGGCATTGATCTGACAACTTTTCAAAACCAAACTCGTGAGGTTGTGCCGCAACAACCTTTTAAAGCTACACCCGTGTGTATGATGGACGACGAAGCCTCGGAAGGGTCCGGCGCATCGTGTTCGTTTTTTAATAGATCAGGCATGTTAGATGCTACGGTGCATTTGAGTATTGGTGTGGGTAAAGAAGCTAAGGCGGATGAGGACGAGGAGGCGGGTAATCCAGAGAATACTATTATTACTCCGGTGAAAATCGAGGGTTGGCAAGGTACTTTTATGACTAAGCGTAAACCTGAAGACGGTTTTCTAGGAAGTGCTTTAACGCTGCAACATCCGCAAAAAACTTATCAATTATTGTTGGCGGTAGGCTGGCAACCTAAAGACCCAGAAGCTATCAGTGATAAGCAACTCAAAGCGATAGCAGGCAAACTAGCTAAGTTGTATACCGCTCAGCCTGATTTATTGGGCGCGGCGGGGCAACTGGAAACTAGGGCGGGTATCGTTGGCAGTTGTTTATTAAAGAATGGTTGGTGTGAAGATTTTGCGGATATGAAAGGGTTGAATTTATCGGCAGTGATTAAGAGTGTGGGCGAAGGCTGTAATAGTGGCGGCGGCAAATGGTCTGAGCAACCTTGTGACCATAAAGGTATGGGCGGCGCTTGTCGCACTGATGAAACCATTATTCATGGTCACTATCGTATGACGGTGTGGTATCCGACTCACTTTGAATTGCTCCCCATGATGAAACAAGGTTGTCAGGATTGGATTAAGCCCTAATCTACCGCTGAACAAATTCATTGCTTTAGTCAGACTATGGGTAATACTCATAGTCTGAACCAGCTAACTTAGCTCTACCACCGCGTTAATCTGATGTTGAATTAGCTCTATAATTACCATAATAAGTAATAGCTTAATTTGATCAATCAGTTATTTAGTCAAAATTTTATAATAGAAATTGGTGGCACACAGTGAATGGTCGGGCATTAACGCATAATTGGGAACCGTACCTACTTTTTGCCATTGTAAACGCTGATATAAACGCTCGGCTGTATAGGTTGCGGTGTCTAATACTAATAAGGTTTTACCCCTTTCATAAGCAGTCTGCTCTGCTGCCCTCATCAAAGCTTCCCCTACTCCTTGCTGGCGTGCCTTACGGTGTACTAGGAGTTTTACTAGATCGGCTCGATGAGGCTGATTTTCGGGTAAATCCATAATAAGGGTGACAGTGCCTATGAGTTTATTCTCCGCATCAAAAGCCCCCCATACTAAGCGCTCCCCCTGCTCGACACTGGATTTTAATTTTTGCCAATAATGTTGTGCTTTAGCAATCGTCATAGGCTCAACAAAACCGACCGAAGCGCCCCCCTCCACTGCATCAATTAATACTTCACTCAAACCAGCAATAGTGTTGTCATCAAACAGTGTCAATAATTGAATGGTAAACAAGCTTATACCCTCCGCAGAAACTTAACTGTGATTAGCAATAGCGACCAAATAATGAGTATCTTGTTGGCTAGGGTTGTAATAGGTCATGGTTTGATTAAGCTGCATGGCAAAACAATCGTCGCTATGTAGCAAATACGTGTTATCACCTAAAGTAATTTTCAAGCTACCTTGTAATACCCAAATTTGCTGATAGACCGCACCTTCACGCTGTTGGGTTTCGTAATGAACCCGTGCGCCACTAGGTAAAATCACCTTCACCAACTGTAAAGGTGAGGGATAATTGGGAGGCGAAAGATTCCAACGCTGATAACGCGTGTCAGGATCGCACCAACTCGTGCGCTCATCAGCACGGACTAGGGGATTTGATGCACTTTCTGGATCTTCAAACAAAGCTGCTAAAGTTACACCCAATCCAGTCGCTACTTTTTCTAATAACACTGCGGTCGGGCTACTTTCTCCACGCTCAATTAATGAAAGCATTGCACGACTTACTTGTGTAGTTTGTGCTAACTGGTCGAGTGTCATTTGGCGTTTAATACGTAAGCTTTTAATCCGCTTAGCGATTCGACTATGAATATCTTCTGGCATAGCTTCACTCAAAATCCAATATATTAAAAATATATTCCAATATAATAGAATAGAGCAAGCCCTTTATTGATATAGCTAGTGCTCCAATACTTATGAATCATTGTGCATTCATGCCATGTCAAATCTATGCTAATGTGCGTCCACTACTACTGGAGGATGACAATGAAAAAAGAAACCCTATCAATTCACGCGGGCTACACGACCGAACCTACTACCAAATCCGTAGCTGTGCCGATTTATCAAAACGTTGCCTATGAGTTTGATAATGCTCAGCATGGTGCAGATCTATTTAATTTAGCGGTTCCGGGCAATATCTATACCCGTATTATGAATCCTACCAACGATGTATTGGAAAAGCGCATTGCTGCTCTAGAAGGTGGCTTAGCAGGTTTAGCCGTGAGTTCAGGCATGGCGGCGATTAATTACGCCATTCTGACCATTGCACAAGCAGGCGATAATATTGTCAGTACGCCACAACTCTATGGCGGCACTTATACCCTATTCGCTCACATGCTCCCCAGCCAAGGGATTCAAGTGCGTTTTGCGGAAAATGATTCAGCCGAAGCGCTTGAAAAACTAATTGATGACAAAACCAAAGCGATCTACTGCGAAACTATCGGTAATCCAGCGGGTAATATTGCTGATATTGAAGCGATTGCAACAATGGCTCATAAACACGGTGTAGCGGTCATTGTAGATAATACGGTAGCGACTCCTATGCTCTGCACCCCGATTGAGTATGGTGCGGATATTGTGGTACATGCTTTGACCAAATATATCGCGGGGCATGGAACATCGATTGGTGGCATTATTGTCGATTCGGGCAAATTCCCTTGGGCGGAAAATAAAGAACGTTATCCTGTATTGAATCAACCCGAACCCTCTTATCATGGTGTGGTTTATACTGAAGCGTTTGGTGCAGCGGCTTATATCGGTCGTGCCCGTACTGTACCTTTACGCAATACAGGCTCAGCGCTTTCACCGTTTAATGCGTTCTTGATTTTGCAAGGGGTGGAAACCTTAGGTTTACGCATGGAGCGCCATTGTGAGAATGGCTTAGCCGTGGCTAATTACTTAAAAAGTCATCCTAAAGTCGAGTGGGTGAGTTTCGCAGGCTTAGAAGACAATCCTTATCATGCTCTAGCGCAAAAGTACTTCAATGGTAAACCGGCCTCGCTGCTGACCTTTGGTATTAAAGGCGGCTTTGATGCAGGGGTAAAATTCTATGATCAACTGCAAATGATCAAGCGCCTAGTCAATATTGGCGATGCCAAAAGCTTAGCCAGCCATCCTGCTTCAACGACTCACCGTCAATTGACCGAAGCTGAGCAATTGCGTGCAGGCGTGCGCCCTGAAAGCATTCGCTTGAGTATTGGTATTGAACATATAGACGATATTATCGCCGATATTGAACAAGCATTCGCGGTGGTTTAAAAAATGTAGGGCAAACACATAGGTTTGCCCCTACCGGTATTCATTAGGCAAAGAAAGCAGCGCTAGCTCTCTTTGCCACAAAAGCGCTGCGCTTTGGGCACTTTTCTTCAGTCCCTCGCCCTGCAAGCTCGAATAAAACTGCACTTGGCGCTGCTGAGTACGATTACTTTGTAATAAATGACCTTGGCTTAAAATATTAACGACTTGGCGCGTCACGGCTTGACTGGTTTCTACGATAGTCATCTGCCCTTGAGTTAATTCGCTCAGGGTTGCACGCAAAAAGGGGTAATGGGTACAACCCAATACTAAGGTATCAACACCCTGCGCTTGCAAAGGTTGTAAGTACTCGCTCAATAATTGTTTTAATTCAGTACTATTAAAATCACCCTGCTCGACATGCTCCACTAATCCGGGGCAAGCCTGTACAAAGACTTGAGCCTGTTGAGCGTAGGTATCAATTAAACGTTGGAGGCGTGTACTATTAGCAGTTTGACGAGTAGCTAATACTCCAATTTTGCCATTTTGAGTTAATTTGGCGGCAGGTTTGACTGCTGGCTCTAAACCTATAATGGGAAGCGCAAGATATTGGCGTAACACTTCGACTGCATATGCTGTAGCGGTATTACATGCTACCACGATAAGCTTTACATTTTGGCTGAGTAAAAAATCACTGATTTTGATACAGCGCTCAGCAATATAGTGTGCCGTTTTAGCTCCATAGGGCGCATGAGCCGAATCTGCCACATAGATTAAATCCTCATGCGGCAATTGACGCTCAATCTCTAATAAGACCGATAAACCTCCTAGACCTGAATCAAACACCCCAATCGGTCGCTTAGCCATGAACAACGCCAGTCGAGTAATCCGCAATCACTTGTTGCCAAATCGGAAATAAAGCCGGATCAGAGGCTGCAAGGGTGGATTGCGAACCTACTTGAGCGGTTGAAATAGGCTGCCCTTCTACTGTGCTAGCCATACCCCCCGCCTCTTTGAGCAGTAAAGTACCTGCCGCTAAGTCCCATAGTTTCATGCCACCGTGTAAATAAACTTGTCCACGCCCTGCCGCCATCCAAGCCCACTCTAAAGCACACGTCCCTAGGTTACGTTGTGAACCAAAAGGCATGTGATTGACTAGATTAGTGCGCAAGGTTGGCTTCAAGCGTTTAAAATCAATAATCCCTACCGCTTGCTTTAGGCTTAAACCACTATTTGAACATTTAAGACGGGTATTATTTAAATAAGCACCCTGCCCTGATTGAGCGCTAAAAACTTCATCCCGCACGACATCATAAGTCACAGCTTGCACCACTTGCCCCTGATGTAATAAGGCTAATGAGGTACAAAATAGCGGCATTCCCGCCGTAAAGTTACTGGTTCCATCCAAAGGATCGAGCACCCACAACCATTCATGAGTCTCCAGCAACTGTTGCTGTTGCGCCGTACTCATCTCCTCACTCAAAAAAGCGATATGCGGATAGGCTTGAGCTAACTGATGCTCTAAGGCTTGGTGGCAGGCTAAATCGGCTTCGGTAACGACACTCCCGTCGGTTTTGATAGAAAAACCAACTTTATTAAAACGTGGAGCAATTTCCTGTTGTGCCACATGCTTGACCCATTGGGTCACTTGTACTAAATCCGGTAACATGATTGCTCTCTTTATCGCTGAGCTTGCTAATCTAGCTAGAGCACTCTATGAGCGTCAAGCGTCTGGCTAAACCTTATTACCCCAATGCGGCGCAACAAAATTTATTTTTGCGGCTTTTCGGTTTATCCTGCACCCACTTTTAGCAGCCCAGCGTGACTCCCATGAGCCGATTAAAAAATGATACTGATTACTTTCACGGCAAAACCGCAGCGATTGGCGTACTGCTAGTGAATTTAGGCACACCCGACGCCCCCGATACGCCCTCAGTACGGCGCTATTTAAGGCAATTCCTATCTGACCCAAGAGTGGTTGAAATCCCGCGCCTCATTTGGTATCCGATTTTATACGGGGCTATTTTGCCCAAACGTCCTGCCGCGAGTGCGGAGAAATATAAGCAAGTCTGGACTGCTCAAGGCTCCCCCCTATTAAGCATTGGCAAGCAACAACAACAATTATTACAACGTGAGTTAGAAATACGTTTTGCCGGCACGGTTAAAGTTGCCCTCGCTATGCGCTATGGTCAACCCTCGATTGAGGAAGCATTAGAAGAATTACGCCAAGCAGGTATGCAACGCTTGGTGGTATTGCCGCTTTATCCGCAATACTCCTCTACCACCAGCGGAACCACTTTTGCAGCTGTTTTTAAGGAAATAGGCTCATGGCGTTGGATGCCTGAATTACGTCAGATTAATCATTATCACGATCATGCAGGCTATATCAAAGCTTTAGCGGATAGTGCTCGTGAACACTGGGATAAGCATGCACGCGGTCAATTATTATTGATGTCGTTTCACGGCATCCCGAAACGTAATTTAACCTTAGGTGATCCGTATTTTTGTGAGTGCCACAAAACCGCACGCTTACTGGCTGAAGAATTGAATTTACGCCCTAATGACTATCGTGTGACCTTTCAATCACGCTTTGGTAAGGCGGAATGGTTGCAGCCCTATACTGATAAAACCTTAGAAGCTCTACCCGCCGAAGGGATTAAAAAAGTTGACGTGATCTGCCCCGGCTTTGCCGCCGACTGTCTAGAAACGCTGGAAGAAATTCAAGTTGAGAATCAAGAGCACTTTATTAAAGCAGGCGGAGAGCAGTATTATTACGTTCCAGCTCTGAACGCACGAGAAGATCACATTCGGATGCTGGCTGATTTGGTACAACAACATACCCAAGGCTGGCCCGAAGCCGATCCAAGCGCTCAAAGCCAATGGCAACGACAAGCAGATTTAACGCGCCAACGCGCACAACAGTTAGGGGCTAAGCAATGAAGGCAGTATCCAACCGAGTAGGACTGATCTTAATTGGGGACGAGCTATTAAGCGGACAACGCCAAGATAAACATATGGCCAGCGTTATCGCTATGCTCAAAGCACGCGGCATGACCTTAGCTTGGGTTCGGATGGTAGCCGATGAGCGTGAAATGTTACTAAGCACCTTTCATGAGACACAAAAAACTAATGAAATTGTATTCAGTTTTGGCGGTATTGGAGCCACACCTGATGACTTAACGCGCCAATGTGCCGCAGAAGCCTTTGGTTTTAAACTCTATCGCCACCCACAAGCGGTCGCACTCATTGAGCGTCAATTTGGGGAACGCGCTTATCCGCAACGCATTCGTATGGCGGAATTACCCGACAATTGCACGCTCATTCCTAATCCTATTAATAAGGTTCCGGGCTTTAAAGTGGCACACCATCACTTTGTCCCCGGTTTTCCCAATATGGCGTGGCCAATGATTGAATGGGTATTAGATACGCATTACCGCCACCTCCAATCCCCTAATCCCGACATTGAGCAACGTTGGGAGCTTAGCAATGTCCTCGAAAGTGACCTCATTCCTATGATGGAGCAATTACTAGAAACCTTTCCCGCCGTGCGCCTTTCCAGCTTACCCAGCACCGAGCGTAGTCGCGTGATTGATTTTGGCTTAAAGGGTCAACCGGAAGCCGTCAACGATGCGGGACAGTGGTTTGAGCTACAAATGCAAGCGCAAGCCATCTCCTGCCAGCGCCAAGCTGGTTAGTGTTACGCTAACTCCATGAAAGATTCATTTACCGCGCCCTCATTTGAGTGGCGCTGGTTGCATCCACGCTATGGGGTGACTTGGCTAGGGGTAGGGTTATTATTGCCTTTAGCCTATGCACCTTGGCAGTTACGCTGGTGGCTAGGGAAACAGTTAGGGCGCTTACTTTACAAATATCAAACTAAGCGCCGAGCTATTGTCGAGATCAATCTTAAACTATGCTATCCACAGCTTTCTGATGTTGAGCGCCATCAATTAGCCCTC
The DNA here is from genome assembly GCF_016711335.1 of Thiofilum sp. NCBI lineage: Bacteria > Pseudomonadati > Pseudomonadota > Gammaproteobacteria > Thiotrichales > Thiofilaceae > Thiofilum > Thiofilum sp. Next base: position 1,596,594 of record NZ_JADJTF010000001.1, on the reverse strand, counting down.
CAGCATTTACAGCATTATGCAGCTGCCTTATTGGATTACAGCGTACTGTTTTTTCGCTCTCGCGCTACGCTGGCTCAACGTATTCAATTACAACTACCCACTACCTTCCAACAGGCATTAGCTGATCATAAACCTATCATGCTACTGTTAGCTCACTCCACTTGGCTTGAGTTTGCACCCTTAGCTATCGGTCTAAATTATGCCGCCTATGGTTCTTATAAGCCGCTAAGCAACCCGATTTTTGATTGGTTAATCGCACGCAGCCGTTTAAAAGATGTGCAATTTGTCATTCCCCGTGAAGCTGGCTTATTAAAATTAGTACGTGCCTTAAAACCCGGATTAATCTTAATTTTCTTACCTGACGAAGATTTAGGTCTAAAAGCCTCTGTATTTGCCCCCTTCATGGGTCAAACTAAAGCAACTCTGACCACACCCGCCCGTATTGCTGACTTAAGCAAGGCACATTGTTTTGCTGCCTTGGCTGGTTTTAATCCTCAATCGGGTTACTATAGGATTGCCATGAGTGAACGACTCCAAGCTTACCCCAGTGGTGATGCAGAGCGTGATGCGACTACTTTGAATCAGGCGTTAGAGCAATTAATTGCGCTTTATCCAGAACAATATCTTTGGCTATTGAAAATTTTTAAAACTCATCCAGAAGGTCTGAATATTTATAGCCAAACTCCGCTAACCAACTGATTCAGCTATTATTTACGAGTATTAGGCAGTTGGGCGGGAACCATGACTACAGATACCTTATCGTAACTTAAGCCTTGAATACTTTTTTCCACAATCAGCTTAATTTCAGACTTCATACTTTCTAATTCAAAAGAAGGGTGATACTTAATAAAAACCGAAGCTGATGAGGGAGTGACTGGATTATTGTTCGTGACTACAGCATCCTCAGGTAATACCACATGCACCCGTGCTACGAGTACGCCATCAATTTGGGATAATGTTTCTTGCACGCTTTGAGATAAAGCATAGATATAACGCGCACGTTCCTCTAAAGGTGAAGAAATCAAACCATCCTTTTTAAATAACTCTTGCATAGAGGCCACTTTTTCGCGTGGATAACCATGCTCACGCAATAAAGCCACTGCTTGAGGAATTTTGGACTCGTCCACATTAAGCGTGTAAGTACCGTTTTTAGCATCCGTAATTTTTTCAGCGCTAATATTATTTTCTAGCAAAATCGCCATCATATTATTAGCATCTATTTCATTAAGCTGGCTGTGAAGTTGTACTTTACAACCAGCTAACAATAGAACACTAAGCAATAAACTAATGCTAATTTTAGATTTTATTTTTATTATTTTCATTGAGCACCTAGAGTATTAATATCAGCCACTTGCTCTAAATAGCGTTTTAAAGCCTTGAGCGACCTGATTGACCACAGCAGAGGCTAAATTAACTGTAGTTGTCCACATTTGGGCATTAAATGTCCAAGCCGTAGTATCTTTTTGGTAATTTAAGGCTGCGGTTTGAGTCTTTTGGATGTCCTGCAAGGCAGCCTGATAGTCGTTTGCCTCACCTCCACTCGAGCTTACATCAGGATAAGTCAGGACGGAATTGCCATCCTTAGCACCACTTTGAGTTAAATAATCACTAAATTGAGGATGACTTTGCAATTGATTCAAAATGGTTGAATAAGAACTATCCATATCGGATAGTTTATTAATCACCAAATCTTTAAAAGAAGTTGATTCTACACCTGTCGTTGGCTCTACCATTTGTAGGACAGCCTGATCGTTGGTACTACTTTTGAGCGTGGACAAATCCAACTTACCACTCATCACATCCTCAAAACGCATCACATCTTGAGATTGGGGTGGTGGTAAGGTTTGCGCCATAGGTGCGCCCACCCCACTCAGGGGGGCAATACTCATTAACACACTGGATTCAATCATGGAGCGATACTCCTTTACTATTGATTGAGGTAGGCATTAGCAATACTTTGTTCGTCTGCATTACCATGAGCTGAAACTTCTCTAAATAACTGTTGAGCTTCACCTTGTTGCCCAATTTGATTAAGAGCGATTCCTAAAAAGCACTTAGCGCTCATATGATCAGGCTCATGGACTAAAATCTGATTACGCAAAATATCGATAGCCATATCGTATTCACCTGAATAAATGCGTGTAATCGCCAAACCCATTTTAATCGGAGTTTGCTCTCGACCCACTGCATCCACGCCATCCATGATAACTTTAGCTCGTTGAACATCCCCTCTAAAACAAGCCATATAACCAATTTCGGAAAGTAATTGCAGTAATTCTGTTGTTGCTTGCATTTTTTTACTTCATATTCAGGATTAGAAATAACACTACTACCTAGAGCAGTATTCACTTAATAATCAGTTAGTATTAAAACTTGACTAAAAAATTTAGTAGGCATGTAGCATAAGCCGCCAAACGATTTATTAGATCTATTCAGTATTAATATCTTCCTGAGCAGTACAAAATTATTAATATTTATTGTCTAGTATTGGAAAGCTTAGAATTTTAATTATGGTAGCTAAGCATAGCTAGCTACCATAATGGCACTATAACGTATAAAACGCCATAGTGCTCTTAACTAAATATTACTGGCTTAAGCTACGAATTTGCTGTGCAATCATATTATGCATTTTATCTTTCATAGCAGACTGCATAGCGATAATATCACTTTGCGCAGTAAAATCAGCGTTCATTTTGGTCATTTCCGCTTGACTTCTTAAGCTATTGGCTTGTTGGGTTTTCATATCTGCTAGAGCAGCAGCATAGGGATCCGCACCGCCAGCACCAGAAACAGCTAAATCAGACATTCAATCATCTCCTTATTAATTTACCAAACTTCCAGTAATTATCCATATAAAGGTATAACTACTGTGCAAATTAGCATTAATGGCTAATGCTAATATTAATTGCAAGATTTAGGTTAACGTTGTCCCCAAACTTGTTCTACTACCTCAGAGCTTGCTTCAATAGCCTGAAGTAATTTATTCAGCTTATTATACTCAACCGGATCAACACCTTGATTGAGTTCAAATCGCACCTGAGAAGCAGCTTGGTTAAACTTCTCTAATAACTCGTTTTTATAGATACCGGACACATCTTTTTTTAGATTTTCTTCTATTTGTAATGGCATTGTTATTTTTCCTCTAAACCATAATAAATTGGAATATCAACACCCTTATTAGTTAATAACACATGGTCGGGTTTAATATCTTTAATAAAATAACTATTACCAAGACTTGAACCTATCATGTATTTTTTTCCATCCTTAGATACTAAGAAAGGTACGTCACCTACACTAACGCTACGTATTGCTAATTTAATACGATCTCTAGCGTCATATAAATTTTCTACAATACTAGGACCTTCCCCGTAAGTGGCAACAAACTCAGAGTACAGATCCTTCCAACGCTTAATTTCTGTATTGGTTAGCTCTCCACTAACTGTAATCTTTCCTTGGTTGATTGCCACGCGAATACGGTCTGAAAGGCCATTTTTCTCGACAAACTGCTGCAAAGCCTCTAAACGTTTGAGTAAAGTTTGTAGTTCAGACTCATCAATCTGCTTAATACCTGACACATCAGCCAAGATACTAGCCTTAACCCGCTCCCAGTCCTGACTATTACTAACAAAACCAAAGGCTGATACCACACCCGGTTCTGCCTTAGGTTTAAAATGAATCCCTTTCTCGCCCAAGGTATTGGCTATCATCGATGCATTCTCAGCCAGCTCACTATTAATCCAAATACGATGCGTCACATTTTTCCCCATACGCATTAATTGATTAATAATATCATTACGCTCAGCCGTATTTTTAGCGTATCCAGTCACGACAATATTTCCGGGGGATTTCTCAATAACACTCAGTGTTTCATTATTTAAATTAGTCACTAACTGCTTAGTATCATCGATGGGTGTTGATTTAATACCTAGTTTTTCAGAAAGCGAGATTAAATTAGGTAAAAAATACAGTAAATTAGCTAGTAATAAGAGTAATAGCCCTAACCACAAATAAGCTTTATTACTTAAAAAACCTTTTTTAGTTTTAGCTTTTCCATTGCTATTAAGACTGCTAGCCATTTTTGCTGAATTAGAGAGCTTTTGCGCCTGAGCTGATTGCTCTTTACGCATACGTGCATTAGCAACCTTGGCTTCTGCTTCAGACATACGAGGATCTGCAATGAAAAAATCCACATCCCCTACGGTAATAATTTGATAAGGGTTAATTTGTACTTCGTGAGAGTTAATGTCCTGCCCATCTACTAATACAGGTAAAGCTAAGGGTTTTAATGTAATAACTTCATTATTAATATCGATATTAACGTGTTGCTCTGCAATATTTTCATCATGCAAAATAATATCGCAAGACATGGAGCGCCCAATAGTTAATGTACCTGTTTTTAAGCGTACTATAGCCCCTGCGTTAGCGCCACTTAAAACTTTTAATAAATACACAGTATGTTGAACACTCATAAGTAATTTAGACTCAAGTGATTTTAGTAATTGTTAATATTTTCACTACTTTTTAACTGGAACGACATCCAGTACTACTACACCCGGATATTTTTCATTAATTTTTACATCCCAATTACCATCAGCTAATACGGGACGCTCTGAACTATAGTTCACCTTACCTTTAGCATCTGTCCACTTATAAATACGCTTTTCTTTAGAGGCTTGGGAATCCATTAATTTAGCATTTTCAATGACCGTAGTAATCAGGCGCTCAGGACCTGCTAGCTTAATGACATTATCGACCTCAGACACTTCCCATTTAAACTTATCGTCATAAATTTCTAAGCGTTTTAGTGCATCAATAAACTCTGTAGGGGTAAGTGATTTTAAGCTAACTGAACCCGTTTTAATTTCATCTTCTTTATACACATATAAGGTTTCTTTGTCGTAGTACCAAATTAAACCTTGTGTTTTAGCCACTTCCTCAAAGATAGATTTCACTGAGCGCTCTTTGAAATGTGCACTAATCACCTGTTTGATTTGAGGACTGACGGCAATAGGAGTTTTTTCATTAGCTGCTAGGGTCGTTAGCATATCGGCTAAAGGCTCTTGATCCGAGAAGTGCGAATAGGGCTTATCTCCCCAAGGCAAGGGTGCTGTGTAACCCTCGGAGATCATCAGCCAACAGATTAATAATGTAAGGAGTTTGGCACGCAACATGCTAAGTATTCTCAGATAAAATTTATATTTGCTAGCAGTGTATTGGGAATAGTGTGACATCAAGTGGCTGAACAGACCAAGTACCGTAGGATAGACGTTAACGAAACTGGTATAGAAGGAAAGTGCTAGCCGTCATGATCTTACGCTAAATAACAAGCAATTTGGGGACAGATAACAGATTGTCCGCTGGTTGCTCCCTATCATCCTCACGCTCTATGTCAGTTAGTCAGGCAACTCATATGCTAGGGCAATACCTTGATAAACATATATGGCGAGATACCCTACCTTTAGGGAAGGTGGGTATTTGACGATGCATAAAGGAGATAACAATTATGTCAACTATTCAAAGCACAACTAGTACTCCGGTGAGTACCACTAGCCCCACTTCAACCAGCTCTTCTACCAGTACTAGCCCTGCATTTCGTAATACCAACTTATTTAGTAATCCCGTTTTTTTACAATTACTACGTTTAATTATTCAATTATTACAACAAATTCAAAGTGGGCAGACACCTGCTCCTAGCCCAACACCTGTGCCGTCGCCTACTCCGACGCCTGTACCGTCGCCTACTCCAACGCCCGTGCCGTCTCCGACACCAACGCCTGTGCCGTCTCCGACACCAACACCTGTGCCATCTCCGACTCCGACACCTGTGCCGTCTCCGACACCAACACCTGTGCCGTCGCCTACTCCGACGCCCGTACCGTCGCCTACTCCGACGCCCGTACCATCTCCGACACCAACGCCCGTGCCGTCTCCGACACCGACACCCGTGCCGTCTCCGACACCGACACCCGTGCCGTCTCCGACACCAACGCCTGTGCCATCCCCTACTCCGACGCCCGTGCCGTCTCCTACTCCGACGCCTGTACCAGCGCCTAGCCCTGCAACAGCAACACTCACTGCTTCTGAACGTAGTATTCTCAGTAGCTTATTTGCGACAAATGCCAACGGCACGGTGGCTACGGGTTCAACTATTACTGCACTAGAAGGCGGTACACCTGATAATCGTCTAGGTGTAGGCGATACGGTAGTAGTACGTGATGCGTCAGGTAATCAGTTACGTAGCAAAGTTTTAACTGCTCAGGATATATACGATATTCGTTTCCGTGAGAACATGGCCGCTACCACTAACTCCATAGGCTCTGGTTGGGGCTTTACCAATGATATTGTGCAAATTGCAGGTGGTAGATTATCGCGCCCTGAATCGCGCTCCTATACCGATCCCATTAATGGTGCTCGCGGTACAGAACAAGTACTAGAACGTAACAACTTTTGGGAAATTGTACAGCGTGGGGGTAATCGCTATATGGTGATGCGCACCGCTGATAATAGTGGTAATGCCATTAAGCCTTCTGATGCACTGAATGATTTATTTAACAATCGTAGTGCCTATCGCTTCGATTGTGCCACCCCGATGACTATTCTCAATCTAAAGGCAACGTTAGATACTATTGGCGCAGCTGCCTTTGATCGTAGTACTCAAGGTAAGCTAGCCATTGCCTCATGGTATGACCCCTTCGATAACTCGAATTTTGATGGTGGTTATATCTCTCGTGTACGCACAGCGCCTGCTGGCACTATAGTAGTCAATGGTCGTGCTAATCTAGAGGGTGAAACTGCCCTATTTGACCCTAATCAGGGTGATAGACTCACCGTAGGTAATACCTACTACTTTGATAAACCTGGTGACAACACTTCAGCTACGCAAGGCTGGAATGCGGTTTATCTCGGTCAGGCAGCGGATGGTAATCATCGCTTCTGGTCAGCCAGTATTGGTGAGGTCGCCGTTAAATTTAATGCGGATGGATCATGGACACCCACTGGAGGCACGTTCGGTGGCTATTACTTAGGTGCTGCGATTGCTAACCCCAACCTACCCCGTTTACAAAACTGGGGAGGAACTGCAATCAGTTAAGGTTAGTGTCACCCCACTATTGTACGCTAGTCGCCTGATATTGCTTAAAAGACCGCCCCACGATAAGATTATTTTATCGTGGGGCAAGCTGTTAGGGCAGTAGCCATAATTATTTTAATAACAAAACTTCATCCTCTAGGTCATGGTGGGCTGAGCTAAAGCTGAGAACACAAGCTACAGGATAGGCGGCAATACTAGAACCATGAGCAGTCGTACCATCACTTTCAAACCACTCAAATTAGAGCGTCAGACCGAGTTAGCTGTACGCATGAATAATTTGCTGCTCAATAAATCGCGTGTTTTTTCTTTTTCTCTTAATGAAACTAAAAGCTTCCGTGTGCGTTTAATGCCCGGCAATCTTAATCAACGGGATATATCACCTATTAGTTTAACCGTGGGCTTAGGAGATTCAGTAGCAGGTTTATGGCTCACCAACTGGCCTTTAGTTGATAATATCCGCAGCTTTATTCCAGAAGGTATGTTGGATAGGTTGCCAGAAAATCTAGCCATTGCCTTATTAGAAAACGCGCTAGAGCCATTATTAGTCGTGGCAGAACATGGTTTAGGTACTAAAGTAAAAATTCAAGGCTTATCGGCGGATAAGCATAATAAGCTTTATACCTTACCTTTAGGATTTGAACTCACTGAGATGAGTATAGTTGATGGTCAGGTGGATAATAGCGCTCAAATGACCGGTACTTTATTAGTAGAAGAACGTACTTACCCGCTACTTCAAGAACGTTTACGTCATTGGCCTTCTGACCCTAATTTAGACTGGGAGCAATTACAAACCCCTTTACGCATTGAGCTAAGCCGACAACAACTAACTTTAGCTGAGCTAAATAGTCTAGAGTCGACCGATGTTATATTGCTCAATGATAGTGATTTTCTACAAAGACAACAACTTCGTATTGTTCTACCGCCTCATACTTATTGTACTGGCTTATTTAATTTTAATAATAAAACGCTTACTATTAACTCTGATTGGAACATTATGACAGATCAAGAACAAAAAAATACGATTGATAGTCTCAATCAAGTTCCTATTCAACTCACCTTTGACATAGGGCAACATACACTATCTTTTAATGAAATTAAGCAACTAAGACCCGGCTATGTAATCGAACTATCCACACCTCTACCTGAAATAGTACAAATTCGCTCACAAAATAAATTATTAGGTACTGGTGAATTAGTGGATGTTAATGGACGTTTAGGCGTTAGATTACTTACTATTTTTGGCAGTAAAAAAACAGGCTAACTCATGGAAACTTTTCCAAATCCAGTGTTGCTACTGGGTTTATTGACCTTATTAGGGCTAGCACCCTTTATTGCTATTTTAACCAGTTCTTTTATTAAGCTAATAGTAGTGATGCATATTGTACGGAGCGCTATTGGTCTACAACAAGAACCACCCAATATGGCAGTCAGTGGGATTGCTATTATTCTATCTATTTATATTATGGCTCCGGTTATTATGGAAACCTATGAAATTTTTAATAGCTATAATATAGAAGTGACTGATATTAAAAACCCTAATTTTGGCGCAGCCTTCAGTGATAGCTCTAGACCTTTACAAGATTTTTTAACCAAACACTCAAAAGTAACCGAACGGCAATTTTTTGTGGATACTGCACAGAAAATTTGGCCTGCTCGCTATGCTCAAGAAGTCGACCAGAAGCATTTATTAGTATTAATTCCCGCCTTTATGGTGAGTGAGTTAACGGCGGCTTTTCAAATTGGCTTTTTAATCTTTTTACCTTTTATTGTAATCGACTTAATTATTTCAAATATTTTACTTTCTATGGGGATGATGATGGTTTCACCCACCGTTGTTTCCTTACCCTTTAAGTTACTATTATTTGTGCTAGTTGATGGTTGGTCACGCTTAATTCATGGCTTATTACTGAGTTATCAATAAAATGAACGATGAACAGCTCATTCATTACACGGCTCAAGCAATGCAATTAGTGTTGTATTTATCAATGCCAACTATTATTGCAGCTACCGTCGTCGGTTTATTAATAGGTTTATTCCAAGCACTTACGTCTATTCAAGAGCAAACCCTACCTCACGGTTTTAAGTTACTCGCCACTATTGTGACCTTAGCCGCCACAGCACGCTGGATGGGACCGGAACTGTATATGTACACCGTTACCCTTTTTGATCAGATTGTACGAGTGGGGCGCTGATGGAACTACTAGAACTCACTAGACCGTGGCTCTTAGCACTGGCTTTCACCCTACCACGCTTATTGGTGATGTTCGCTCTCATGCCTCTATTCGTAGAATCTTTAATTCCTGCCACCATTCGCAGTGGCATTATTATAGCCTTCGCAGCCTTTATACTGCCTCTCACCCATGATCAGGTATTACTCCTGAATAATAACTCAGTACTGATGGCAGGGATTCTCATTAAAGAAGGTGTGCTGGGGTTATTTATGGGTTTCATTTTTAGTATTCCCTTTTGGGCAGTACGCGCCACGGGGTTTTTAATTGATACGCAGCGCGGTACGATGTCTGCACTATTTTTCTCACCTTTAAGTGCTAATATGGTCGCTCCCGTGGGGATATTGCTCTCTCAACTCACTATTACTTTATTATTTGTCAGTGGTAGCTTTTTATTACTCATACAATCAATTTACTTTAGTTATCAAACATGGCCTATTAATCATTTTATACCACCTCTTGATCTAGACACGGTTAAATACTTTTTATCTCAATTAGATAAACTCATGTATACTACCTTGCTTTTAGCTGGACCATTTTTAGGCTTAATGCTTATCATTGATTTAGGTACTGGATTAATTGGACGCTATTTACCTCAGTTAAATATCTTTTTAATGGCTATGCCTATTAAAAGTGGTTTAGCTTTTTTCTTTTTAATGTACTACATTATTATTATAGCTGACTACCTAAGAGATAACTTTATTACCTTAGGCGCTCAATTACAAATCTTAGAAGGGATTTTGCAGTGAGCCAAGAAAGTAGTAGTGAAAAAACCGAAGACGCCACCCCGAAGAAGCTGCGTGATGCCCGTAAAAGAGGACAGGTAGCACGCAGCAAAGACATACCTTCAGCACTGATACTAATTGCCATTATCTTATACTTTGTACTGAGCTGGAATACTATCCTCGAAAACTTAAAAGAAACTTTTAATGTGATTAGTACATTATTGTCTTACGACTTTGGCGTGGCTCTGAGTGGTAGTCTTAAAGTTATTAATGAAAAAATTATTCTAGAAATTATTTTACCTTTTTCTTTAGTGGTTACTGTAGCCGCTATTTTGGGGAATATTGGTCAGTTTGGTTTTTTATTTTCATTTGACAGTATGAAACCCGACTTTGCTAAAATCAATCCTGCTGAAGGTATGAAACGTATTTTTTCTGTTAAGCAGTTAGTAGAAACACTGCTATCTTTGCTTAAAACGATTGTTATCAGCATCATTATGCTTTACGTGGTATATATCGGCATTAAACTACTACTAAATGACGTACAGCAATGTAATGTCTTATGCCAGCAATTTATTAATGAGGATTTAATATCCAAGCTCTTTCTTTATATTATCCCCGCTATCTTAGTCATGGCGGTGGTTGATTTTATTTTTCAGCGCCAACAATTCCTTAAAGAACAACGCATGACTAAGGAAGAATTAAAACGCGAGTTTAAAGAAATGTTTGGTGATCCGCATGTAGTGGGAGAGCGACGTAATCTGCGCCGCGAATTAGCCGAGCAAGATATACAAAAACGTATTAAAACAGCCCGTCTCGTGATTGTTGATATAGGGGTGGCTATCGCTTTACAATTTGAGCAGGGAGTTACTCCACTACCATTAATCGCAGCTATTGGTCGTGGCCCTGTGGCAAGGCGTATGCTAGAAATTGCCCAAATTGAGAATGTACCGACCATTCAAAACCCAAAATTAGCACAATTATTACTAGAGGAAGGTAAGGTCGATCAATATATCCCCACCTCCAGTATTGAGGGAGTGGCTCAGGCAATGCGCCAAAATCCAAAACGTTAATTAAGACTTAATTAACACCCTTATTTTAGTGCTTTGTGAGTTATATTTTTCTATTTATTCTAAAATAAACAAAGTACTTATATTTAAAGCCATTATTAGCATGATAACTACAATGACTGAAAACCAAACCAAATTATCTAAAGACCAAGGACTCGTACCCGTGTCTGAATCGTCTCAAGGTAGTCAAACGCCGAGTCATTCTCCTTTCAGCGGATTTAGACAAGCTATGCAGGATGGCGAACTTAAATTATGGGTACAACGGGCTATTTTCAGGCTGTCACAGTGGATTAAACAACCCAACGGCATGATCTCTCACTATAAAAATAGCTTATATGGCTCTTGGGAAAAATGGCTAGGTCTAGCGGCTGGTATCACAGGTCTATTGATGCTCTTGAGTCCCGCCGCCTTTTGGCAGTGGCAATTGCCGGTACTATTGCTGATTATTTTTATTGCGCCATTATTTTTTGATTTATCTAAGTCGTTTAAAGAGTTTTTTAGTGCTTACCCTGGGCAACATCTAGTCGGCGAAACTATTGTGCTCGATCAGCCCATTATGAATGGGCACGGTACTATTCATATTCAACGTGAGGATTGGGCAGTCTCAGGTCCTGATTGTGCGGCAGGTACAAGGGTCAAAATTATTGGTATTGATGATAGAAAATTATACGTTGCCTTAGTCGATTAAGGCAGCATAACTAGCTAATGAGACCCAACTATGCAACTCCCTGATGGCAGTATCAAAATTCAAACCCAAGAGGGTAAAGCCGTTATCCAATTGTCGGGCGCTTTGAATGCCACGCTAGCCGATAATTTACGAGCGATCATCACCAAATTAACACCGCCTGTCATTATTAATTTTGAACAAACTCCCTATATGACCTCCGACGGTCTACAGGTATTACTAGAGTTTTATCACACACACCAAGTTGCACCGACTTTGCTGGGTGCTAATGCTTTAATTCAACGCTTAATCAAATTGACGGGAATGGATCGTTACGTACAACTCGAACTTAAAAACGATGCTTCTAAAGTATAGGTGACACTATGAGTGCCCCATCACAAGGCTTATTACAAAAACTAACGGCTCGCAGTGATATTGCGCTCGCGTTGCTGCTGGTGGCGATCATCTTTATGATGATTCTCCCCATGCCTACCTTAATAGTGGATATTTTAATTGCTATCAATATGGGGATAGCCATTTTACTCTTGATGCTATCGGTTTACTTGCCCTCACCATTGCACTTTTCATCCTTCCCCTCGGTGCTCCTACTCACCACCCTATTTCGCCTATCTTTGAGTATTGCGACCACGCGGTTGATTTTGACTGAAGCGGATGCCGGTAAAATCATTGAAACCTTCGGGCAATTTGTGGTGGGTGGCAATATGGTAGTAGGGATCGTCATTTTCCTGATCATTACTATTGTGCAATTTATTGTCATTACCAAGGGTTCAGAGCGGATTGCTGAGGTGGGGGCACGCTTCTCACTCGATGCCATGCCCGGTAAGCAAATGAGTATTGATAGTGACCTTCGCGCTGGGGTGATTAGTTTGACTGAAGCTCGTTCCCGTCGCCTACGTCTTGAAAAAGAAAGCCAACTCTTTGGCTCTATGGATGGCGCGATGAAATTCGTCAAGGGGGATGCGATAGCAGGCTTGATTATTATCTTAGTCAATATCTTGGGCGGCATTACGATTGGGGTGATGCAGCGCGGTATGACAGCGGGTGATGCGGCTCAACTTTATTCAGTACTGACTATCGGTGATGGATTAATCTCACAAATCCCGGCACTTTTTATCTCCATTACCGCAGGGATTATTATCTCGCGGGTTTCCGTGGATGAAGAGGGTAATTTAGGTACAGATATTAGTGGTCAATTACTCGACCAACCCAATGCTCTAATGGTTGCTGCCGTCATTGTGACTATGATGGGTCTGATTCCCGGTTTCCCTACTATGGTCTTTTTAGTATTAGGGGCTACTTTAGGGTTTACCGGATTCATTCTGAAAAAAGCTAAATCTAAGCGCGAATTTGCGGTAGGAGAAGCAACCACGATTTTAGGTGGTGCTGAAAAACTCACGGGTGGTGGGGCTGAAACCTATGACAGTACTAAGTTATTGGAGGAGCTAAAACCACTAGATCCGGTACTGGTAGAAATACCAGAAACGATGCGCAGTCAGATTGCATTGCCTGCCCTGAATGATGAATTTACCAAGGTCAGACGCCAATTTTATACCGATTTAGGTGTGCCACTGTCAGGAGTGGGTTTACGTTTATCTGAACAACTCAGCGGTAATATGTACCGCATTTTGATTCGTGGCATTCCCGTTGCACAAGGCGACCTCAATGCACCTCCGATGGCAGCACTCCCCAAAGCGGCGATGGGTGCTAACTCCGATATGGCGGTAGTGAATACCGTCACGACTCAAACGGATACTGGGGTGGGAGCTAATGCGATTAAAACCATTAGTAATCATTTAAGTTTTATTCTGCGGCGTCATGCGGCTGAGTTTATTGGGGTACAAGAAGTACATACCCTGATGAGTCGCCTCGAAGAAGCTGGCTATGTCACCTTAGTACAAGAGGCTCAACGCGCAGTACCGAATACTAAAATGGTGGATATATTCAAACGCTTACTGAGTGAAAGTATTTCCATCCGTGATTTACGCCAAATTTTAGAAACGCTGATTGAATTTGCCGAAGAAAAAGATATGGGCATGCTTTCTGAGCGTGTGCGTATTGCCTTAAAACGACAAATTGCCTATTCCTTCACCCGTGGCACGGGGCAATTACCCGTCTATATGATTGATCCCGAATCTGAGCGTATGCTACAGGGCAGTATTCGCCAAACACAGGCGGGTATTTTCTTAGCGCTCTCGCCTGACGCCGCTCAAACACTAATGAATACAGTACGCTACTTAGAAGAGCAATATAATCAACGTGCCACACCGGACTCGATTCGACCTGTGGTATTAACGGGTATGGATTTACGTCGCCATCTACGTACTCATTTAGCGGCTCAATTTCCTGATTTGCCTGTACTCTCAATTCAGGAATTACCTCCTACCATTTCAGTGCAACCTGCGGGTGAGTTACGCCTGACTCAACCACCACCGCATATGATGCCGCCGATGCAACCAAGGATGTAAAGTATGGAATTAAGTTACGTCTCGCGTGTGATGTATCAGGCATTAGATCAATGCCAAGCCTTGGTATTACACGGGCGCATTGTGCAGGTAACGGGTACGGTAGTGCGAGCTATTATTCCTAAAGTACGTTTAGGTGAATTATGCATGCTCAAAAATGCCGAAGACGAGCGCATGATTCCCGCTGAAGTGATTGGCTTTGAACAAAACATTGCTCTACTCGCCCCCATTGGCGATATGCAAGGGGTATCGATTCATACTCAAGTCACGGTAACGGGTGAAATGCTGCGCGTGGGTGTAGGCGATGATTTAAAAGGTTGCGTGCTGGATGGTATTGGGCGTATTCAGAATCGGGTTGGCGTATCGATTCAAGACTATTATCCCTTAATGGCCTCCCCTCCCGATCCACTTACCCGCAAAATGGTTAAAGATCCACTCTCGCTGGGTATTCGTTCCATTGATGGTCTAATTACCTGCGGGGTAGGACAACGTATCGGTATTTTCGCGGGTGCGGGGGTTGGTAAATCCTCGCTACTCAGCATGTTAGTGCAACACGCAGACGTTGATGTCTATGTGGTCGCTCTAATTGGTGAGCGGGGCCGTGAGGTGCGCGAATTTATGGAAGAGGCACTAGGCTCAGATGGTATGGCTAAAACTATACTCATCGTTGCCACCTCGGATCGTCCTCCGATTGAACGCTTGAAAGCGGCTTATGTGGCTACCGCAGTGGCTGAATACTACCGTGATCAAGGCAAAAAAGTGTTATTGCTGATGGACTCTTTAACGCGCTTTGCTCGCGCTCAGCGTGAGATTGGTCTAGCAGCAGGTGAAGCCCCTGCACGGCGCGGTTATCCGCCTTCGGTATTTTCAGAATTACCTAAATTAGTAGAACGGGCGGGCTATGGTTCTAATGGTTCTATTACAGCCTTTTATACCGTACTAATTGAGGGCGATGATATGTCTGACCCTATTGGCGACGAAGTACGCTCGCTCCTAGATGGGCATATCATCTTATCGCGCGATCTGGCCTCTAGTAACCATTACCCTGCTGTTGACACCTTGGGGAGTTTGAGTCGGATTATGCCGCGTCTCACCTCAGAACCGCATCGGCGTGCTGCCGCTCATATTCGTACTTTACTGAATAAATACAAAGAAATTGAATTTCTAGTGAGGGTGGGTGAATATAAACGCGGTGCTGATCCACTAGCGGATGAGGCACTGGATAAAATTAATCAAATCAATGATTTTCTTAAGCAAAAACCCGATGAGCACAGTACCTTTGATCAAACAGTACAGCGCCTCATACAGTTAGCAGGTAAATCATAATGAGCTTAAATGAACTTAAAGAATTAAAAAAAATCCGCAATCGGCGCATGGAACAACAATTAGCAGAAATGCAAGAGAAGCGCCGCCAAGTGGATGGGTATAACCAACAACTCCAGCAAGCCAAAAATGATCTGACTAACTATCAGCATTGGCGTTTAGAACAACAAGAAGCCCGCTTTAAAGCCTTGCAAAGCCAACCTTTTACCCCTGAGGCACTACGGGAGTACCAAGGACAATTAGAAAACATGCTCATGCAAGAGCAGTTTTACTATCAAGCGATTAATACTGCCGAAAACCAACTCAAAGCCTCGGAAGCCGCCTTTCAATCTAGCAAACAAAAGTCCGATCAAATGACTCTACAGTTTGAGAAGATGAAAGAAATTGTCGAAATCGAGGCCAAAGCGGTAGCTTATGCAAAATCTGAGGATCGTGCCCCCGATCCTTAATATTCGGCTGTTTAATTGGTTAATGCGGTTGAATACGTCCTACTTTATCAGGAAAAGCCTTTTGTAATGCACGAGTAACTGCTTCTAGCTGTTGCTCAGTGCTTGCATTGACAATGCCTATATCGGACTCTAATACACACTCAGTCGCTTTTAAGTGCGCATCACTCACAATCTCCACCTGTCGGCTGGTATCTTGTAAGGAATTAATTTTCTTCGCTACTGCATCATAGAGTTGAGGATTCACCCGAATAATCAGCTTTTGGCTACCGCGTACTAACTCCATACCCCGTTCTACCGCGCTTGCGACTAATTCAGCATCCTCAAAATTATGTACAATCTTACGCACCGCATGAATCACTACATCCACTAATTGACGCTCCGTATTAGCGACTGCATGATTCATCTTGACGGTAAAATCGAGTAATTGCGCGGCTAGCTCGGCATTAGCTTGTGCTTTGCCCTGTTGAAAACCAGCGCGTAAGGCAGCGGCTTTAGCGGCTAATAGCTCCTGTTCGCGGCGCTTATCTTTTAATTCTAATTCTTTGAGCAACTGCTCATAGGTCACTAAGCGCTTATAATCCTGAGCTTTTAAAACGCGTTGTTCGGGACTCAGTTGTGAGTCTAATGGCTTAACCGAGACGAATTTTTCCATCGTGGCTCACTCCAATTTTAATATCAATGGCAATTTTTTGAATTAAGGCGACACACTCGGCATGTTGGTTGCGTAAAGGCTGACCTAATGCCGCTTGAGTATCCAATAACTCATACCATTGAATCGGTAACTTAATCATTAAACGTTTGCGTAAGGCTAGCGGAAACTCCATAAACGCTTCGTTAAAACATAGCATCCCACCCAAAATAAGGCGCTTTTTTAATTCCATCCCATTAGGAAATTCTAAACCCACCGGCGGGCGGCGCATTACCATAGGTACACGCCGCTGAATAAAGAAATATAAATCGTCGCCTATATCGGCACGGATTTTCACTACATCATCGCGTGATACCGAGCGCTGCACCTGATCACGAATCATCACCGCTCCCGCATGCAACACTAAAGTCTCTAAATCCTCAGCTAACCAAAGCGCCATCTTGGCGAGTGAACTAGAAAAATTAAAATAGACTTGGTTTTCTAGCCCCAACCGCCCCATTAGATGTTGCACGACTCGCTCAGCACCACGATGTTTGCCGACTAATTTGCTAATTAACTCACCATCAGGCATGGCCGCTAACCAACTCGCATGAATATAGTTATCGGGACGGAAATTAAATTCCCATACCAAGCTGGAAAGCTTTTTATTAGAGGAGGTCGTTTTTTGTTGATCCATAAATCTCTACTATTAGGCTCGCACCCTAACGCATCACTTCACACTACGATTAAGCATAATACGCACATAGCGCTTATAGTAACGTAAGCTAGGCTCAAGCATTGAATTGGGGTAGATGATCGGGCAATGGGCTAGATGAGATCACGATATAATAACGAACTCGCGGCATTCGCCAATGCTAACGATGTACGTTGGTGTTGGATGCAAGAAACTACGGGTAACGATTTATGCTGCGCAGCCTGTCTCGTTACCCGCACTGGAGAAATACAACGTTTAACTCACGCCGCGCTCTGCCCAACCGGCAAATAGCTTCTCTAAGGCAACCACCACGTAATACAGCAAGATACCTAAGAAAGCCAAAGCAATCAGTACGGCGAACATTAATGGATAATCGGAATTAATCCGACCACTATCAAATAAATGCCCCAACCCTCTACCGTGAGGGGTGATAATTTCAACCAAATTGGTACCGATAAAGGCTAAAGTAACCGCCACTTTTAAAGCACCGAAAAACTCCGGTAAGGTTTTAGGTAAAGCGATTTTCCAGAAAATGGTAAAACGTGAAGCACCTAAAGAGCGCAAAATATCCCGATATTCCGGCTCCAAGGTCGATAAACCGATGGAAACAGAGACCGCAATGGGGAAAAATGAAATCAAAAAAGCAATTAAAACGGTGTTGAAATCATGTTGTCCCACAAACATTAACGCCACCACTGGTACAACTGTGGCTTTAGGAATGGCATTAAAGCCCACCAGTAAGGGATAGAGAGCCTCACGCATAATCCGACTTAAGCCCATCACCATACCGATTAATGTACCCACTAATACCGCTAAACCTAAACCTACGACAGTACGCCACAAGGTTTGCCAACCGTACTCCATAAATAAGTCTTGGTAGCGCCAAAAAGCAGGCCATACATCGCTAGGTGCAGCCATCTTATAAGTCGGCCACCCTTTGTACCAAACTAAGATCTCCCACGCTAATAGCACTACCACTACAGCAACCACGGGGACAAAAAACTTCTGCCAAGCTAAAGACGTGGGCTTCATACAGAGGCTCCTATGAGAGTGGGTGGCACACGACCTTGAGCAATTTCAATTTGTTGGCGTAGGATAGCCAACCACTCTACCGCTTGCGGCTCATAGAGCATTGCCAAAGGACGAATCCCACGTATCGGAATATCCAGCACAAACTGAGTCCGTGCTGGTCGCCCCGATAACACGACAACCTGATCTGCTAGATAAACACTTTCACGTAAATCATGCGTAATTAACAAAGCGGTAAAAGGCTGCTCTGCTCGCAAGACGTGCATGGTCTGCCATAAATCCTCACGAGTGAAGGCATCTAAAGCACCAAAAGGCTCATCTAAAATCAATACATCAGGCTTATGGACTAAAGCACGACATAGAGAAGCGCGTTGGCGCATCCCCCCCGATAATTCGGAAGGGCGTTTTTGCTCAAAACCACTCAAACCCACTAAAGCTAATAATTGCTTAGCACGCGCTATTTTCTCGGCTTTGGGCATACGGGGCGCAACAATTTCCAGCGGCAAAATGATATTATCTAAAATACTACGCCACTCTAATAACACCGGGTTTTGAAACGCCATACCCACCGTTTTACGCGGCGAACGTACTAATTCGCCGTGTAACCAGACCTCACCTTGATCAGGAAACATTAAACCCGCGATTAGCCGAGTTAAGGTCGACTTACCACAACCAGAAGGCCCTACTACCGCACAGAAACTACCCTCAGGAATACTCAGATTAAGCTGATCTAATACAGGTAGTAAACCTGAAGCGGTGCGATAGGCATGACTGACCTGTTTCAGAGCAATCAGCTCGGTAGTTTCAGTACGCATAAACTAACCTCACGGTGCTGCTTTAACGGTTAAACTACCATCACTGGGTAAATAATCAGCCGTGAAATATAAGCGGGCATCAGGCTCTTTTTTAAAGGTATAGGTTTGCTTAATTTGTTCAAGCGATTTAGCAAAGCGCTCGCTATCAATATTACCCAAACCGTTTTTTAGTACCCAGTCAGTCATAATATTATCTTTGAGAGCGATTTCGAGGCGACGCAATTCAAGGGCTTTATCCATAGCAGGATTGCGCGATACCATAGCTTCAATACCTGCTTTAGGATCATTCACCACGCCTTGTAGCCCCTTAGCCACAGCACGTAGGAAACCCGTTACTTGTTCGGGATGCTTGGTGGCAAAGTCTTTATTCACAATAATGGCATTACCGTATAAGGCTAGGCCATGATCGGCCATTAAAATGACAGAAATATCTTTCTCCTCTACTCCCAGACGCAAGGTATTTAAAAACGAGGTGAAAGAAAAGCCGGTGACTGCATCTACCTTGCCCTCAGCTAACATGGGTTCACGGGTTGGGAAACCGACGGGTTCGATTTTAATTTTAGCCATGTCTAAATTATTAGCCGCAGCAAAGGCTGGAAACTGTGCCCATGCACCATCAGGAGGCGGAGCACCTAATGTTTTTCCCTCTAAATCAGCAGGCTTTTCAACACCACGGCTTTTAAGTCCCACGACCGCAAAGGCAGGCTTATCATATAACATCATGACCGCCGTCACGGGTGCTTCAGGGTTTTGATCCAAAAATTTGATTAGACTGGACATATCCGCAAAGCCTAAAGGATAAGCACCACTGGCAACTTTGGGAATCGCATCTAAAGAGCCTTGCCCTGCTGCTATCTCAACCTCTAAGCCCTCAGCTTTAAAATGCCCCTGATCTATCGCCATAAAATAGGGGGCAGAAGGCCCTTCAAAGCGCCAATCCAAGGTAAAGGGGATTTTAGTTTCAGCTAGGGCAGGCACTAAGGCAATACTTGCACTTAATAAGGTGGCGGCAAGAGATTTCATAAAAATATTCCGCATAAGGCACACTCCCTGAAGTTTAATCGGCAGACACATCAAAGCTATTGTGATAATAATCACCGCTCTAGCTCCAACAGTAGCATATTACATGCCAGCATCAGGGTCGAGAATCAATTAAAACGCTTTATTAAACACTTTCAAATCTCCCTCACCTTATGACACACTCTTAAGCTTTTCTTGCTTGCCCCAATACATTATGACGACCCAATACTCTGTTCCTCTCAAAGCACGATTAAATTTAGAAACAGCGCGGATTACTTGGTCTGAGCTTGAGCGTTTTTTTGCTAGAGGACGGGTGCTACACATTGCTAGCAGCTTAGATTTACTCGATGTGGCGGAAGCCTTGGTAGAGGATAATCTAGCCAAATTTACGGAATGGACTAGTGCTGGGCTAGTGAAACATTTAGAAGATTTAACCGCTAAAAGCTGGGTAGCGGATGATTCTAAATTGTGGGCGGTGGTAATAGCACCTTGGGTCTTAGTGCAAGAGCGTCTATAGCTTATAGCAGAAATATTAGGGCAGACACATAGGTCTGCCCCTACCTGAATAATCGCGAATAATCGAGTTATTTATTCACACGATTACTAATCAAATCATCGACTACGGTTGGATCAGCGAGCGTTGAGGTATCACCTAAACTGTCTAACTCATTCGCAGCAATCTTACGTAAGATACGACGCATGATTTTACCAGAACGAGTTTTTGGTAAGCCCGGAGACCATTGAATCAGATTGATTTTTGCAATCGGACCAATTTCTTTACGCACTAAATCGACTAACTCTTTCTCAAGAGCCGCATTACCTTCTTCACCTGTCATCAGAGTCACATAGGCATAGATACCTTGACCGGTTAACTCATGCGGATAACCCACTACCGCTGCTTCAGCCACTTTTGGATGCAGAACTAGCGCAGATTCGATTTCAGCCGTACCGATACGGTGACCCGATACGTTTAATACGTCATCCACACGACCGGTAATCCAGTAGTAGCCATCTTCATCACGGCGAGCGCCGTCACCGGTGAAGTAGTAGCCGGGGTACATAGAGAAATAAGCTTCTACAAAGCGATCATGGTTCTTGTACAAAGTACGTGCCATGGAAGGCCCAAGGAGCACGAATACATAGATTACCTTCCACCCCATTACCCTTAACTTCGACCCCTTTGTCATCCACTAATAATGGCTGAACACCAAAGAAGGGGAAGGTAGCAGAACCGGGTTTTAGAGGAGTAGCCCCCGGCAATGGGGTCAACATATGAGCGCCCGTTTCCGTTTGCCACCATGTATCCACAATCGGGCAGCGACCTTTACCTACTACACGGTTATACCATTCCCACGCTTCTGGGTTGATTGGCTCACCCACTGAACCTAGCACCCGTAATTTATCTAATTTGGCACGCTCGACAAATTTCTCGCCCGCACCCATTAACATACGAATGGCAGTCGGTGCAGTATAGAAGATAGACACATCATGCTTATCACACACATCCCAGAAACGACCTGCATCGGGATAAGTAGGAATGCCTTCAAACATTAATGAAGTAGCGCCATTGGTTAAAGGGCCATAAACAATATAGGAGTGACCAGTAACCCAACCTACGTCCGCAGTACACCAATAGACTTCACCGTCTTTATAATCAAAGACTAATTTGTGAGTCATGGCTGCTTGGAGTAAATAACCACCTGTGGTGTGTTGTACACCCTTAGGTTTACCTGTAGAGCCAGAGGTATAAAGAATGAATAAAGGATCTTCAGCATCCATCGCCTCAGGAGGACAATCAGCAGAAGCAGTCGCCATGGCTTCGTGATACCACACATCGTGGTCATGCCACTTCACTGGATCACCACCGCGCTGCACGACGATACAAGTATGTACCGTAGGACATTCTGCAATCGCTTTATCGGCATTACCTTTTAAAGGTACTTTTTTACCGCCGCGCATAGATTGGTCGGAGGTAATCACTACACCGCACTCCGCATCTTGAATGCGATCACGTAAAGCATCAGGAGAGAACCCACCGAATACGATAGAATGCACCGCACCGATACGCGCACAAGCGAGCATAGCCACAGCCGCTTCTGGGATCATAGGGAGATAAATAGAAACGCGGTCGCCTTTCTTAACACCACGACCTTTTAATACATTGGCGAATTTGCATACTTCTTCGTGCAGTTCACGATAGGTGATTTTACGATCTTCATTAGGACTATCACCTTCCCAAATAATCGCTACTTGATCACCACGAGTCGCTAAATGACGATCTAAGCAGTTTTCAGAGACGTTTAACTGTCCTCCTTGGAACCAAGCAATACGAACATCACCTTCAAAGCTCCAATCTAAAACAGTATCCCACTTTTTTTGCCAAGTTAGATACTGATCTGCTTGCTCAGCCCAAAAGGTTTCAGGATCTTCTACCGATTGCTGATACATAGCAGCATATTGCTCAGCATTCACATTAGCTTGAGCGGCAAATTCGGCTGGAACTGGATAGGTCTTTATAGACATACGTGTCGACTCCTCACTAGGGTATTAAATTTTACGAGCGGTGGTGCAGGTATAAAAGCCTATTCAAATACTGGCCATTATTAATCTTATGTAACTTCCATTCTCTAGCTCTAGAGATTAAGGCAATTTTCCCAAAATGTCGACAATCTTAAGCCGACTCTATCCCCTCACGCATTAAAGGACGCAGAGCACTGAGCAGATTACGATACAATTTAGGATGGTTTTTTTCCTCATTTAGCAGCAGCAGTTTAGTGTGTTGACGTTGGGTTGGCATAGCAAAACAGGCTGGACAATTCTCGATAATCACAGGCAATCCAGCCGTTTTAGCGAAATCAGCCGTCTGACGTTCACGCACATAAACCAAAGGACGAATCACCCGTAAATCCCCCGCCTCAATACGGTAGTGTGCTTTCATCGTTTTGAGCTTGCCACCATGGAATGCTGACATTAGGAAACTTTCGGCTAAATCATCGAGGTGTTGAGCTAGCGCTAAAACATTATAACCTTGCTCGCGTGCTGTTTTATACATCAATCCACGCTTCATACGTGAACAAAAGGCACAATACGAGTCATTTTGCATATGCGTTTCCGCTAACTCTAATATTGGCTCTTTGACATAAAAATAAGGAATACCTAGAGATTTCATGTAAGGAATCAAGGAGCTGGGATCAAATGCGCCGGATTGGGGGTCAATCGTTACCGCACCAAATTCAAACTTAATCGGAGCATGGCGTTGAAAATGATGCAAACAATGCAGCAGTGACAACGAGTCTTTACCACCCGATAAGCCTAATAAAATCTTGTCCCCATCACGGATCAAGCCAAAATCTCCAATGGCCTTACCGATTAAGCGTAAGAGTGATTTGGGTGGCTTAATAAAGCCTAAAGTATTGAGTTCGTCGTTTTGCAGTACAGCATTCATAATGATCACATCGTAATAGGTGAATTCATCTTTGCCGTTAGTAACAGTGTAGGTTCAACTAGGCAAAGATTAAGAGTAGGTTAGTAGCTTATCGCTGGTAGGCACAGTATTCTAAACTACTCCTACTAATAACCAAACCACTGTCAGGGTAAGCGCTTATGTATGAATTTCCACCACAACACCGTGTTCCCTCGCAAGATTTTAAACTCAGTGAGGTTAGCACGAAACCACCTGCCAATAATCTAAGCAAAGATGAGCTAAAAAAACGCCTCTCTGAACTCACTAAAGAACTAGCGGCTTTACAAGAAAAACTTTATGCCGACAATCGCTATGCGGTGCTTTTGGTATTTCAAGCGATGGATGCAGCCGGTAAGGACGGCACGATTGAAGCCGTCACCAGCGGGGTAAATCCTGCTGGTTTTCAAGTGAGTTCGTTTAAACAGCCCTCTGCCACTGAGTTAGAACATGATTTTCTCTGGCGTACTACCTTACAGTTACCCGAGCGCGGACGGATTGGAGTATTCAACCGCAGTTACTATGAAGAGGTATTAGTCGTTAAAGTCCATCCTGAGTATCTAGGCGGGCAACATTTACCCTTTACTCCTCAAACAGAAGCTGAGCTGAGCGAGTTGTGGCAGCAACGCTATGAATCTATCCGTACACACGAGCAGCATTTAGCCCGCAATGGTGTTGTGATCCTTAAATTTTTCCTCAATGTCTCCAAAGAAGAACAAAAGCAACGCTTTTTAGATCGCCTCAACGATCCTGAAAAGCAATGGAAATTTGCGCTCGGTGATATAGCGGAGCGTAAGCATTGGGATAAATATATGCAGGCTTATGAGGATGCTTTGAGTGAAACCTCGCGTGATGATGCGCCTTGGTACGCCATACCTGCCGATAGTAAACATTATATGCGCGTGGCGGTGGCGGAAACTATTGTCCAAACCTTAAAAGCTCTCCCCCTAGCCTACCCTACCGTTTCGGATAAGGATAAAGTACTGTTTGAGCAAGCACGGCAACAATTAGAACAGGAAGCAAACTGATGAGTACTTTATTTCCTGCGATTCGGGAAAATTATCATTTTTATTTAGATGTGGGCAATGGACATCAATTATATGTTGAGGAATGTGGTGTACCGGAAGGTATTCCGATTGTATTTCTTCATGGCGGACCGGGGTCGGGTTGTGAGGCATGGCATCGGCAATTTTTTAACCCAGAGCATTACCGCATTATTCTATTTGATCAACGCGGTTGTGGGCGCTCGCGTCCGCACGCTTCATTAGAAAATAATACTACTTGGGATTTAGTCGCGGATATGGAAAAAATCCGCACTCATTTAGAAATTGATCAATGGCTAATCTTTGGGGGTTCATGGGGGTCAACGCTAGGACTAGCCTATGCAGAAACCCATCCTAGTCGAGTTAGCTATTTAATTTTGCGCGGTATTTTTCTGTGTCGTCCGCGTGATATTGAATGGTTTTATGAAGATGTGCAGGGAGCAAGTCGCGTCTTTCCCGACTATTGGCGGCACTATTTAGCGCCTATTCCGGTTGCTGAACGCGGCAATATGCTCAAAGCCTATTATCAACGTTTGACGGGCGATAATGAAATTGCGCGTATGCAGGCGGCTAAAGCGTGGTCGAGTTGGGAAGGTATGACGGTTAATCTTGTTCCTAAAGAGAGTACCGTAGAACATTTTACTAGCGCCCATACTGCTTTAAGCGTGGCGCGTTTAGAGGCACATTATTGTATTAATCATGGCTTTTTTGAGCCAGATCAATTAATTAATAATGCCGATAAACTAGCGGATATTGAAGGAGTGATTATTCACGGGCGCTACGACATGATCTGCCCGCTAGATCAAGCGTTTGAATTACATAAAGCTTGGCCTAAGTCGCAATTACAAATTATTCAAGCGTGCGGACATGCAGCGAGTGAACCTGCGATTCAATCGGCTTTAGTACAAGCGACAGAACGCTATCGGTTAGAACATAGTAATCTGCGACTCTAGTATTGCTTACATCGGCTAAGGCATTGGACTAGGCCGCGCTCTGCGGCCTTGATAGAACGAATGATAAAAGACAAATTATAAAATCGGAGCGGGAGTCGGTTTAGTTAAATGCTCTTCCTGAGCCTGATTACTTTGGGCTACCAGCTTATACAATCTGGCATTTTCCTCACCTAAATTACGAATCAGCCAATCCAAACTACGGATTACAAATTCTAATAAATTAGTGGCAATATAAGATTCATCCACCCGCATACGATTAAAACGCTGACGATTAATCTCTAATAGCACCGCCCCTTTTTCATAAGCTCTTAAACGAATCGTGCGCGGCTTACGATCAAAAAAGGACATCTCCCCCACTAATCCTCCCGCCTTAATCGAGCCTACTTCAAACTCTTTATCACCCTCCACCTGATAAAGATGCACTCCCCCCTGAACAATCAAATAGAACGAGTCATTAATCGCACCAATATCAGAAATCAGCTCATGTGCCCCTACGACCTTTTCTTGGGTATAGGTGACAAAACGCTGCACCTCATCTGGCGTTAATGCCTTACAAAAATCTACGCAGGTCTCGCGTATTGCTTTGACCACATCCATCTTGCTCTCCCTTACATCAATGCCACGAATAAGAATTCTGCAATTTTAAGTCTGGAAACTCAAATTGTTGACTCGACCTAGGTATACTCAACCTTTTTTAGGAGTAGTGCGCGAAATGAGCATAGCTAATGACGAGGTTCAGGCCATCATTCAAAATCATCTACCCGATGCTAGCGTCACCGTGAATGGGGATGGTTATAAATATGAAGCCCGTATTATCAGTGCCAGCTTTACTGGCTTAAGTAAAGTAAAACGCCACCAACGCGTATATGCTGCCCTATCTGAGGTGATAACGTCTGGGCAATTGCATGCGTTGACACTCTACACGCAAACGCCTGAAGAGGCAGCTCAATCTTAAAACTATTACTTAACTGCTCAAGGAATAATAAGAATGGATAAACTTCATCGTGCTAATCACCCCGTATTAAAACCGATTAATGACCAAGAACTGGCACGCGAAAGTTGGAAAATTTTCCAAATTATGGGGGAATTTGTTGAGGGCTTTGAACGTTTAGCGCGTATTAGCCCATCGGTGAGTATTTTTGGCTCAGCACGCACTAAACCAGACGATCCGCTGTATCACCTCACCGAAGAAATTGCGCACAAACTATCCAATGCAGGCTTTGCTGTGGTCAGTGGTGGTGGACCGGGATTAATGGAGGCGGCTAATAAAGGCGCTTTTAGTGGTAAATCACCTAGTATCGGTTTAAATATTCAACTCCCGCATGAACAGCAAGCTAATGCTTATCAGGATATTTCGCTCTATTTTCGCCATTTCTTCTCGCGTAAAGTGATGTTTGTTAAGCATGCTTCCGCCTATGTGGTGATGCCCGGCGGCTTTGGGACTTTAGATGAACTGGCTGAAATACTCACGTTAGTCCAAACCCAAAAAACGCGACGCATTCCTATTGTATTAGTGCATACCCCCTTTTGGTCGGGATTATTAAATTGGTTCAGGGACACCTTAGTTACGCAGGGTACAATTTCTCCTCAAGACATGGATTTATTTGTACTGCTTGATGATGCAAATGCCATTGTCGACTATATTTTCCAACACTATGAACGCGCGATTGCTGGCCCTAGCAGTGAAGAGCGTGATCGCTATATGGAGCTTTAAACCATGCGCTGCTTATTTTTAGCCACTCTACTTAGTTTAATGACTGCAACTGTTTACGCCGATAATACCAATGCTACTTTTGGTGCTACCAGCACTGTTGAGAGCGTCAATACGAATGACACATCTGCCGCAAATACTAATGTTCAAGCGACTAGCGTTACTACTAGTACTGAGAAATTAGGGCGCACTCGTACTATTACTATCTCCACGCCTGATCGCTACGGCACTATTGAAGAGTCTTTAACACCCGCTATTCATTCTGAAACACGCTATGTTTCACAAAGCGGTAGTAGCTATCGGCTAGTCGGTACGAATTCACAACGCCCTACCGAACAAGATAAACAGCTCATGATTCCCAGCTGGAAAGTGTTTTCTTGGTAAGCTTATGTCGGTCTATACCTCTATTACTAGCGAAGAACTAACGCAATTTCTGACTCATTATGAGGTGGGTACTCTGGTGGACTATCAGGGTATCTTGGCTGGAATTGAAAATACCAATTACTTTGTAACCACCACTCAAGGTGTGTTTGTTCTTACCCTCTTTGAGCAACATACCGCTCAAGAATTAGATTATTTTTTAAAACTGATGCAGTTTTGGGCGGAACAAGGTATTCCGACCGCTCGCCCTATTAGCAACCAAGAGGGTCAATTACTCTCCATCCTGAAAGCTAAGCCCGCCGCTTTAGTCCAACGCTTGCCCGGATCTACTATTCAAACCCCTAATACCGAGCAATGCTATGAGCTAGGGCAATGGCTTGCACGCATGCACCTCAGTGCTCAACACTTCCCTTTATACCGTGCACCCGATCGCGGGCATGAGTGGCGCATGCAGGTAGGACAAGAGTTACTACCTTATTTTCAAGGAACCGATCATGCGCTATTAAAGGCTGAGCTAGCCTATCAAGATTCCGTCAATTGGAAGCAACTGCCTCAGGGAACCATTCACGCCGATTTATTTCGCGATAATGCTTTAGGCTCAGACCAGCAACTAACAGGTATTATTGATTTGTATTATGCCTGTTACGATGCTTGGCTTTACGATCTAGCTATAGTGATTAATGACTGGTGTTATGACACTGGTGAGCTAAATGAATCGCGCTTGCTGGCTTGTCTGCAAGGCTATCATGAGCTGCGTCCTTTGACTGTGCTGGAGCGTGCATCAGGGGTTGCACTGATGCGAGCGGCAGCATTACGTTTTTGGCTCTCGCGTGCCTTGTCACAACGCAATCCCCCTTCTGGCACACTCACTTTTTTAAAAGATCCGCAGGAATTTAAAATTAAACTTCTCAGCATCATTGAAGCTACCCCCTCACTTGAGGCAAACTGGCACACTTTATCAGCCGCTAAGTAAGTGAATCTCTGGCTATGTCCACCTCCGATGAAATCATTGTTGACGCTCGTAGACTACTCTGTCCGCTACCCGTGATTCGTACTCAAGATGCGGTAGCCAAATTACCTCCAGAGCAACTACTTAAGGTGATTTGTACTGATCCGGGGGCTTTACAGGATATTCCAGCTTGGGCGCGAATTCACGGGCATAGTGTGGTGCATACCGAAACTGTTGAGCGTGAATATCACATTACCTTACGCACCGCTGCTAAGGCATAAAAGGGCAAAGTATGCACGCTAACCCTCTTATACAAACTCAACTTAGCACCAAAGCACTTATAAAGTGCAAAAAACCCAAATTAAGCACGAAAATAGTGCAATGTTTAATTAAATATCATGCCCAAGCACTTGATTAAACACTATCAATGCTTGGCATATATATTGCTTTAATCCGTTATCATGATTAAAAGCCTAATAAAAAGCAACTTAGTGATTAACCTAAGTACTTTCTTAGCGGGCTTTAGATCAAACTACTGATTATTTATTTTCTTTCAGATTGCTCTAGTTTAGGAGAGACCAGCATGGCAAAAACGGCTCAAGACGTCATGAACCTTATTAAGGAAAGTGATGCGAAGTACGTTGATTTTCGTTTTACGGATACTCGTGGTAAAGAACACCATGTAACTGCTCCGGTACATCAAGTGAGCGAAGACACCTTCGTTGACGGCAAAATGTTTGATGGTTCATCTATCGCTGGTTGGAAAGGCATTAATGAATCAGACATGATTTTAATGCCTGATCCTAATAGTGCTTTCGTTGATCCCTTCTTCCAAGATGTGACTGTTAACCTCACCTGCACTATCGTTGACCCTACCACGATGGAAGGTTATGAGCGTGATCCACGTTCTATCGCTCAACGTGCTGAGGCTTACTTAAAATCCACTGGTATTGCGGATACCGCTTACTTTGGTCCAGAGCCTGAATTCTTTATTTTCGATGATGTACGTTGGGGCACTGATATGAGTGGCACTTTCGTAAAAATCGACTCTGTAGAAGCCGCTTGGAACTCAGCTAAGAAATACCCTGAAGGCAATATGGGTCATCGCCCAGTAGTCAAAGGCGGTTATTTCCCAGTACCACCGGTTGACTCTTTCCAAGATATTCGCGCTACTATGTGTAATATCCTTGAAGAAGTAGGCGTTCCCGTTGAAGTTCACCACCACGAAGTAGCGAATGCAGGTCAATGCGAAATCGGTACTCGTTTCTCTACTCTAGTTGAGCGTGCTGACTGGACACAACGTCAAAAATACGTCATTCACAATGTGGCTCATCAATACGGCAAAACCGTAACTTTCATGCCTAAGCCTATCGTGGGTGATAATGGTTCTGGTATGCACGTTCACCAATCTCTAGCTAAAGATGGCGTCAATACCTTCGCAGGCGACGAGTACGCTGGTCTTTCTGAAACTGCTCTCTATTACATCGGCGGTATCATTAAACACGCTAAAGCCTTAAATGCTTTCTGTAACCCCGGCACTAACTCTTATAAGCGTTTAGTTCCCGGCTTTGAAGCACCTGTTATGTTAGCTTACTCAGCACGTAACCGTTCGGCTTCTATCCGTATCCCGTTCGTAGCTAGCCCTAAAGGTCGTCGTATCGAAGTACGTTTCCCTGATCCATCCGCTAACCCTTACCTCGCTTTCGCAGCATTAATGATGGCAGGTTTGGATGGTATCAAAAACAAAATCCATCCGGGCGAAGCAATGGATAAGGACTTATACGACTTACCACCTGAAGAAGACAAACTCATTCCTAAAGTTTGCCACTCTTTAGATATGGCATTAGATGCACTGGATAAAGATCGTGAGTTCTTAACAGCGGGCGGCGTATTCTCAAATGAGATGATCGATGCTTATATCGAGTTAAAGATGGGCGAAGTAACTCGTTTCCGTATGACTACTCATCCGATTGAATTTGAAATGTATTATAGCTGCTAATCAGCTTTAGCCTTTTAAGCCAATCATAAGAAACCCCACATTAGTGGGGTTTCTTATGAGCAATGACTTATAATCTGTGAAGTTTAAGGCTTAGCAAAACTTGCCACCTTTAATACCACCACCCCAGCCGCCATGTCCACCAGAACTCCACGCACTCACGCTGAAGCCCCCTCCATGTCCGCCACCAAAGCTACCACGTCCGCCCCCATCCCAGTGCCCCCGATAAGCACCAGAACCACCTGCTCGATCAAAACCACCATGACCATAGAACTCGCCGCGCGGTGCTGAGCCTTTACCATATCCACCCATAGCACCCGTAGAAGTACCACCGCCTACTGAACCAGTTGAACCAGTTGAACCAGTTGAACCAGTTGAACCAGTTGAACCTGTTGAACCTGTTGAACCGGTTGAACCGGTTGAACCTGTTGAACCTGTTGAACCTGTTGAACCGGTTGAACCTGTTGAACCTGTTGAACCGGTTGAACCTGTTGAACCTGTTGAACCTGTTGAACCTGTTGAACCGGTTGAACCTGTTGATCCGGTTGAACCCGTTGATCCAGTGGCAGAATTTAGAATACTCATTAGGTAATTGAAGGCATTTACATCGCCTGCCGCCAAGCTATTGACGAGGCTGTTAATGGTATTGCTATCCATACCAATGCTGCTTAATAGGCTCTTTAAGCCATTTACCCCACCGATGCTGCTTAATACGCTATCTAACTGACTCAAACCACTAGAACTTGTGGAGCCTGTTGAACCTGTTGAACCTGTTGAACCTGTTGAACCTGTTGAACCTGTTGAACCTGTTGAACCTGTTGAACCTGTTGAACCGGTTGAACCTGTTGAACCTGTTGAACCGGTTGAACCTGTTGAACCTGTTGAACCTGTTGAACCTGTTGAACCTGTTGAACCTGTTGAACCTGTTGAACCTGTTGAACCTGTTGAACCGGTTGAACCTGTTGATCCGGTTGAACCGGTTGAACCGGTTGAACCGGTTGAACCTGTTGAACCGGTTGAACCTGTTGAGCCTGTTGAGCCTGTTGAGCCTGTTGAGCCTGTTGAGCCAGTGGAGCCTGTTGAACCAGTTGAACCGCTAGCGCCACTGAGTATGCTCATCAAAGTATTAAAGGCATTCACATCGCCTGCGGCAAGACCATTAACCAAACTATTAATGCTCGCGCTATCCATGCCTAAAGTACTTAGAATGCTTTTTAAACCTTCCACTCCACCCACACTAGCTAATACCGCATCTAATTGGCTCGTACCTGAGGTAGTAGAGGTAGTTGTACCTGTTCCGGAGCTGCTGCCAGTAGAACTGCTAGTAGAGGTAGTAGAGCTGCTACCACTCGTTGTCGAGCTAGGCGCTAAGCTGGCATTAGCGGCCATATGATGCGTGGGAGAAGTGGTATTCACTGGAGTAGCGGCTACTGTTACAGTAGGAGCGGCACTGCTGGATACAGAAGTAGGACTCACAGTAGCAGCAGGAGCACTAGAGACTGGCATATCGGTAGTCGTGGTAGCACTAGAGGTTCCACTACCTAATGACTGAGTTGCCATTGATGCTAAAGTATTTAAGTCAACTCCGCTGCTTTGAGCCAGACCTACTACTTGTTGCAAGGTTGCAGCTTCCTCAGTACTCAGTGCTGACACATCACTAGGCATACCTAATGCTGTTAAAAACTGCGAAACATCAGATGAACTAGGAGCCGTAGTACTACCACTACTGGCAGTGGGCGCACTCGTACTTATAGAGGTTCGACCGGTAGTATCCATTTCCATTTTCTGTATCCTATAACCGCTTATGTTTATTGACCATTTTTTGAGTTTAGCCAGCACAAACACTCCATGCGCTGAGCCTACGGTTATGAGGCTAGAAGAAATTTCATTAAATAACCGAATCCAAGGCAAATAAACGATTAGTGACTAATTATTCAAGATAAGCGGCAAAGAATTACTACGCACTCAAAACCCTATTAACTGATTTATAGCCCACTTATTATTCATCAATCCCCAACTCTTTTAATTTACGCGTTAAGGTATTACGTCCCCAACCCAATAATTCGGCTGCTTCAATCTTACGTCCACCCGTCTTATTTAAAGCTGCTTGCAATAATACGCGCTCAAAAATAGGGGCTAATTCATCCAACAACGCTTTTGAACCATTAGTTAAACGATGCTCGGCGTATTGTGCTAAAGCCTTACTCCAATCAGCCGGTATTTCCATACCACTGTTATGCTGATCAATATGCAATAGCTCAGCCGGTAAATCCTCCATTACCACTTCTTGACCGGAAGCCATAACGGTTAACCAACGACAGGTATTTTCTAATTGGCGCACATTGCCCGGCCAAGGCAAAGATTGCATATATTCACACACGGCTGGGGACAAAGTTTTAGCTTCAACTTGCAACTCTTCTGCCGCACGATGTAAGAAATTAATTAATAACAAAGGAATATCATCACGGCGTTCACGCAAAGGAGGATTATGAATCCGAATCACATTCAGGCGATGAAATAAATCCTCACGGAACGTGCCTTTACGCACTAACTCCTCAAGCTTTTGATGGGTTGCGGCAATAATCCTGACATCCACTTGTACTGGCGTATGTCCTCCTACTCGATAAAAAGTCCCTTCGGCTAAGACGCGTAATAGACGGGTTTGTAATTCTGCGGGCATATCACCAATTTCATCTAGAAATAACGTGCCCCCATCCGCCTGCTCAAAACGCCCCTTACGCTGCGCATACGCTCCGGTAAAAGCCCCCTTTTCATGCCCGAATAACTCTGATTCTAATAGCTCACGTGGAATAGCTGCCGTATTGAGCGCAATGAACGGCTTATTGGCACGCGGGCTATGGGTGTGTAACGCTTTGGCCACTAGCTCTTTACCCGTTCCAGATTCACCCGTAATCAGTACCGTAATACTCGATTTGGATAAACGCCCAATGGCACGGAATACATCCTGCATCGCGGGTGACTGTCCAATAATATCGCGTGACACTAGCATTTCATTATCGAGTACTGGTCTAGATACAGTCTTGTCATACACATGACTCGCACGCCGCACTAAATCTACCGCCTCATTAACATCAAAGGGCTTAGGTAAATACTCAAATGCTCCGCCTTGATACGCGGATACCGCGCTATCTAGATCGGAATGTGCAGTCATAATAATCACTGGAATATTAGGATAGTCGCGCTGCATACGCTCTAATAGACCGATTCCATCCAAGCCGGGCATACGAATATCGGTTAATAAAGCGATGGGTTGCTGCTGGCGTAAGGCGGCTAGTACTTGATCACCACTTTCAAAGCTACGTACTTTCATATCAGCACGCTGCAATGCACGCTCCAGTACCCAGCGGATCGAGCGATCATCATCCGCAATCCAAATCATGTTTTCGGGCATAAGGCTTTCTCCTTGCCATTTGAGTAAGGAATTAAGATGGAAAACCAGGTTTTGCCCGGCTCTGATTCGTAGTGAATGACTCCACTGTATTGACGCATAATCGATTGCGCTATGGATAGACCAAGCCCAGTTCCGTCGGCATAACCACTCACCATAGGCAAAAATAGTTTGTCGCGTAAATGCTCAGGTATACCCTCACCATCATCACCAATATCCACCCTCAAAACTAAGCGGTGGCGATGCTGACGAATAGTAAATTGTCGCATCACGCGGGTACGCAACCACACCGTACCTTTATAGTGCGTAGCACGCACGGCGTTATTCACTATATTGAGGCATACCTGAATGAGTTGTCCGCGATCAATCATGACATCGGGAATACTAGGGTCATAATCTAATTCAAAGGTCACTTCATTCGTGCTATCACTGCTCACCAAGTGACGTACATGCTCCAGTACCTCATGAATATTAACCCGCTCTACATTAGGAATTTTGCGCGGTCCCAACATATTATTGACTAACTGTTTGAGTCGATCCGCCTCAGCAATAATAATCTGGGTATATTCTTTTAAAGCTGGATCGGGTAATTCACTTTCTAATAATTGCGCCGCACCGCGTAAACCACCGAGCGGGTTTTTAATCTCATGGGCAATACCCCTGATCATTTCATGAATCGCTTGTTGCTGGGTAAGTAGCTGTTTTTCACGCACAATGCGTAATTGACGATCAACACGCCATAACTCCAGCAATAGCTCGCCCTCTTGATCGTTATCTAATAGGGGCGTCACAATGCAATCAATCGTAATATTTTCTAAACCGATTAAATCGACCGCACACTCACGAATCACATGAGGCTCACGCAAACCACGCGCTAGCCGTAATTGCTCGGCAAACGACTCACTTTTAATCAACTGTAAAAAGGGATGACTCAAAGAGCGATGAACACTTTGCCCCAACAACACTTCAGCCGATTGATTCATATAGAGGATATGCAGATCATGATCTAATACCACGATAGCACTGGTCATGATATTGAGCAGATCATTGATTACTCTCATTGAGGACTTACCTATTTTAAGTATGCACTAGCTATGTGATTAGGCTTTGTAAATGCAAATATCACGCCATCCTTGCTAGATATTGTTTTTACTGGAGCTAGCACCCGTTATTATCAAGTTTAGTCTAGTCAATGCACCATATTAGGGCGAAGCGTAAACAATCCCCTAGCCAGTCACAGTGTCACTCTCTTCTTAAGTTATAATAACTCTATGTTAAGCATATAAATAATTCGCTCTAAAGCTCTAAACTTCCCGCGCACACGCTTTTTTCTACCTTATAATTAATGTCACGTATTTAGGCACAACTTTATTTGTTAGCTTTCTACCGGTGCATTGGTAATTTACGCGAGGATCTACGGGATGAGTGATTTGCAGCTTTGGACTTATATTGTGGTCGGGGTGAGTTTTGGCTTGTATTTAGCCATAGCGATATGGGCACGAGCCGGAACTACTAGCGAGTTCTACGTGGCAGGCAAAGGAGTACACCCGATTGCTAATGGTATGGCCACCGCTGCTGATTGGATGTCTGCGGCTTCCTTCATTTCTATGGCGGGGATCTTAGCCTTTAGTGGTTATCAGGGGTCTGCTTTTATTATGGGCTGGACGGGGGGCTATGTCTTACTAGCACTATTAATCGTGCCCTATTTACGTAAGTTAGGTCAATTTACTGTCCCCGGATTCATTGGTCTACGCTATGACTCCAATGCCGCCCGCTTAGTCGCGGTATTGTGCTTACTGATTGTTTCACTAACTTATGTTATCGGTCAGATGAAAGGGGTAGGTGTTACCTTTGCACGCTTTCTCGATCTGTCAGTACAAACTGGACTCTTAATCGGGATGGTGATTATTTTTATTTATGCGGTGTTAGGGGGAATGAAGGGCATTACTTATACACAGATTGCCCAATATGTTGTATTAATTTTTGCCTATACGATTCCCGCTATTTTTATTTCTTTGCAACTCACAGGACAATTATTTCCTCAAATAGGCTTAGGCAGTACGCTGGTGAGTAACCCTTCACTGCACCTATTAGACGCACTGGATAAACTGGTAACTGATTTAGGTTTTAATGCTTATACGCATAGTGATGTGAATAAGCTCAATATGTTTCTCCTCACTATGACACTTATGCTGGGAACAGCGGGCTTGCCGCATATTATTGTGCGCTTTTTCACTGTACCCACTGTGCGTGAAACCCGTAGCTCCGCCGCTTGGACTCTATTATTTATTGCTATTTTGTATACTACGGCTCCAGCTTTAGGGGCAATGGCACGTTTAAATATTACTAATGCCATTCAATTAAAAGCACTTGACCAAGCCGATGCTAATTTGGTCTATGAATATCGTCCCGACTGGATGTATACCTGGGAGCAAACGGGTCTGGTGACTTTCACTGATAAAAATAATGATGGTCGCATCCAGTACTACAATGACAAGGGCTTAAGCCAAAGTGAGGCACGACTTAAACAACTCAGCGGTTCAGGTACTGAAGCACAAATCGCTCAAGCTCAAGCCAATTTAACCCTCGCACAACAAGCTCACGAGCAAAGCCCTTTAGCTAAATATGGCTGGAAAGGTAATGAATTAGTACTGGATAACGATATGATTGTCTTAGCTAACCCAGAAATTGCAGGTATGCCTAACTGGTTAGTCGCCTTGACCGCAGCAGGTGCGATTGCGGCTGCTCTTTCTACCGCTGCGGGCTTATTACTTACCATTGCTGCCGCTATTTCACACGATGTTGTTAAATCTATTCTCAAGCCTGATTTAAGTGAGGGAGCAGAACTCACCATAGGGCGTATTGCTATGACCGTTGCTATAGTAATTGCGGGTTATATGGGCTTAAAACCGCCCGGCTTTGCGGCTGAAGTGGTGGCTCTCGCCTTTGGTTTAGCTGCCGCTTCCTTATTTCCCGCCTTGTGGTTGGGTATTTTCTCAAAACGCATGAATCAATACGGAGCTATTTCTGGGATGCTTACCGGATTAATAGTGACCCTAACGTATATTTTTTGGTTTAAAGGATGGGGCTTTATTCCAGAAACAGCAATGGCACCGAATAACGCTCAATATTGGTTATGGGGTATTTCACCAGAAGCGTTTGGTGCTGTGGGTGCATGCATTAACCTGCTAGTAGCTATTGCTGTTGCAGCCGTGACCAGTCCTCCACCCGCTAAAATTGATCAATTAGTCAGTGAGATGCGTATTCCTAAACACACTCAACGACTGATTTAAGCTGATAGACTCAAGGGGTAGTCATTTATTTAACCGGCTGCCCCTACCCCAAAAGCAATAGAATTTTTGCCTCACTTAGCCCTCTAGTACTAATCATCTTGCCATATGTAAATTTGTTTTGAGTTAGATGACTCTAGCTACTAGAATGCACACGCACAGGAGGACTCAGCATGCAGCTACCCATTACATTCTATTATCAAAATACCTATACCTCGGCTTACGAGCTGCTGCTTAATGCTATTCAACAGTCCGATTGTCATGCCTTAACTAAGCAATACGATGCCTTCAGTATTGATGTATATGCCTTATTGGATAAACCGCGCTCAAAAATTGTCGCCATTGACTGGGATAACACGATTACTGCGGACATAGGTTTTTATCAGCAACTTATTGATACCTATCAACAAAAAGGCTGGACGCCTATCATTTGTACCTTACGTGCTCCTAGCCCAGAAAACCTTGCAGAAATCCGTACTGCCTTACAGCGTGATGATATTACTATCTATGCCACCGACGGACGTTCTAAACAAGCTTTTCTCAAACGACATAAAATCAATGTACACTTATGGCTCGATGATTACTTTCCAGCGATCTGCAAAGATGGCTGTACGTTATTGAGGCAAAATGGCATCACACACTACGCTACCCACTGAGGGTTTATTAGAGCGTTTTTTAGCAAACGAATTTGAACAAATTTTTTGCGAAAAATGCATGAACACTTTTCTCACCAATATTTATGACTATGGTGAGTATGTGATCTTAGAAAAGTTTTCCTTAGGTCTTGAATATTACCGCGACGCTATTGCGCAACACGCTATCCAACATCAACCCCGATTAGCCCTACTCGGTGTCTTGGATGGGATGAAAAATGAGGTACTTGACCTCAATACTATTCAATTACGCACTCATCAAGAACCTGACTATCGCCTCATCTATGTGATGGAAAAACTTAAACATCTCGCCGAAGCAGATGAGCAGTTTTTTACTAATCGCGTTCATGAAATGAATTGGTTAGATGAAGCACAGCGTCATGCCACCTTAGATTGGATTAGCGCAAAATATGGGGACACACTGTCACAAGATATTCGTCAGCTTTGTCGTTATTATCGTGAGCATCAGGACTATATCGACTGGGATTTACACGGTGACAATTTAATGCTGCGCCCTAACACGCAGGAGCTAGTGATTTTAGATCCCTATACTTTACGCTAAACATGACTCACGCCTAATCAGCCGATTAGGCTGTTTAACGCTCGATACTATTGAACTCACAGTGGTTGAATTTGACGCGCTTTACGCTTATGCGCACGGTAACGCACATTCCAAGACCAAAATAGGCGTATTCCCCAATAGCCCAACACCGAGCACAGGACGGCCATGAGACTAACACCTAAGGTGAGTGGCCAACCAATAGTACTGAATTCATCCTTCCACCATTGCCAACTGCTCATTTCACCACTGAAATCAATGGTTTCAATACCCATTAATTTAGCCGCTACTAAATAAGCGCCATAGTACATAGGTAGCATAGTAATGGGGTTGCT
The DNA here is from genome assembly GCF_016711335.1 of Thiofilum sp. NCBI lineage: Bacteria > Pseudomonadati > Pseudomonadota > Gammaproteobacteria > Thiotrichales > Thiofilaceae > Thiofilum > Thiofilum sp. The sequence goes on along the minus strand of NZ_JADJTF010000001.1, from coordinate 1,557,619 downwards.
GATAAACACTAAGGCTGCTGAGATAGGCATATTGACGCGCCACAGGATAGCACAAAAAGCTGCCACCACGGTTTGAAAGGGAATGGGCAGCCACATGACAAACAAACCGATAGCAAAAGCGCCCGCCACACTGCGGCGATTGAGATGCCAAAGACAAGGATTTGATAAACGCTCGGCTAAAATACCGAGTCCTTTTTGTTGTTTAATAGTTTCAGGAGAGACCATTAAGCGTTGAAATAATTTTTTAGGCATACCGTTCACTAGCCTAGCTAATCTAATAAGAGCACACTCACTCAGTCTAGATCATTCTTCGCCCTTATGTAAGGGTGAGTAATTCAATCGGTACTATCTATCATCTTAATTACACTAAAAACCGAGCATTACTCTAGATTAAGCTTCATTTCTGTAATAATAGCGCCATTATTACCACAGGAGTCCTCCTATGTTACTGTCATTGGCCGCCATTATTGCCGGCTTTGCTATTTTAGTATGGAGTGCTGACCGTTTTGTCGACGGAGCTGCAACCACTGCTAAATATATGGGCATGTCACCCTTATTAATCGGGATGTTAATTGTAGGCTTTGGTACATCCGCCCCCGAAATGGTGGTCTCAGCGATTGCCGCACTAGATGGCAGTCCGGGCTTGGCATTAGGAAATGCATTTGGCTCAAATATTTTTAATATTGCTGCAATCTTAGGTATTACCGCCCTAATAGCGCCCATCGTTGTTAACTCCAGTGTAATCCGTAAAGAATTACCTGTTTTATTAGGTGTGACACTCTTAAGTGGATGGTTAATTTGGGATGGTAGTATTAGCCATTTAGATGCCTTTTTTTTATTAGTGCTGTTTTTTGGCTTGGTGGCTTGGTCTATCTATCAAGATCGCAATAAAAGTCCCGATGAATTAGCGCTAGAAACCGAGCAAGAACTCAATAGCCACCCTATGAGTAAAAATATGGCATTGGTTTGGTTGGTCATAGGATTGCTGCTATTAATCGCTAGCTCGCGCTTATTAGTATGGGGCTCTGTCAATATTGCTCAACAACTAGGGGTAAGCGACTTAATTATAGGACTTACTATTGTAGCGGCTGGTACTTCTTTACCTGAACTGGCCACTTCAATTATTGCTGCCCGTAAAAATGAGCATGATATTGCAGTAGGCAATATTGTCGGCTCTAACCTATTTAATACCTTAGCTGTAGTTGGTATTGCGGGAGCTATTAGTCCTATTACCGTGGCGAGTGAAGTCTTTACCCGTGATTGGACTTTAATGCTGGGATTGACTCTCTTATTATTTATCTTTGGTTATGGTATTCGCAAGCGTGGGCAAATTACTCGTTTAGAAGGCGGTATCTTATTAGCTATTTATCTCATTTACACAGGATGGCTCATTAAATCAGTCCTTTAAAACAGACTGCTAGCTTATTAAAAGGGGAGTAATAGTAATACTCCCCTTTTTTATTTCGGCAAAGGGATAGTTCTAAAGCAGCAACCACCCTCGACTGTTGAATCTCTACTTAAGCTGGTGTGACTACGACCAAACCCGCATCCGGTATGGCTTCTACCAATGCATAGGGAGCACCTGCATTGGTAATCACTTGCACTGCCATCATTTTGCCATTTTGTACTGCTTTTAATTTAGTGCCCCACGAAGTATCTAAGCGGATTTTAATAGTCAAAGGAAAGTTAAACCATGCATCATACATTTGATCTTTGACTTCAAAACGAATCTGCTTACCTTGTATCGCTAATGAAGTAATTTTGGCAGTAGCAAACTGCTGAGCATATTTAGCTACTTGGGTAAATGTGCCCACCCACACATCGGCTGAGCGCCTTTTTAAATGCTGAAAGATTTGACGCATATAATCTTTAGTGGCTTGATCGGGTAAATGGTGCATATGCCCACAATACCAAGCACGGTAATTAACCTTATTATTGGCATCAAATAAACTATCAAAATAAGCAAACGTCGTGGCACTATTAAAGAAATTACGTAGATTACTAATCGATGGCATTGCCATAAAGTCGACTTTATTAATAGCGGTAATCGCACCTACTACATCGCGTGCCGCTAAAAAATATTTGGCGGCTTCGGTACGATCATTTAAAGTTTTAATACACTCACATTGTGAGCCTACTTTATTGGCTTTGAAACCAAAGGGGTAAGCATGTGTAACTACTTGTGCACCCCTTAGATTTTCCATCATTACATCAACCGACTGTTGATATTCACGCTGGGTCGGAAACATAGCATCACACAAATGACTAAAGCCATGAGACTGCACGTCATAGCCCGCGTTGACTAATGTTTGCCAATTAGCCCACTTTTCGTTTTGCCAACCCAATTTATTAACAATAACAAACCAAGTCACGCGAAAACCAAATTCATTACATAATTGCGTCCAGAAAGCATGATCTTGAATATGGTTATCATCGATGGTCAAACTAAATGCCGCCAGTTTGTCATCCTTCCACATACAAATACTGGCTTCGCCTAGATTGCTCGGCCATACGCGTCCCGTAATAGCATAGCGCGGAACACCCTTAGGATCGGGTAGATTTAATAATTGCCCCGGACGACTCACAGGGGGAGCGGCTCTTAATACAGGTGCGGCGGCGGAGCGCATGAGTCCATCACTCTCTAGGGCAGCACTACTGGGCATAGGCTCAGCACTCGGCTCAGGTTCAGTTTTAAATACAATATCTAAGCTGCGTCTTATATCTTCATAAGCTTGTGCCTCTTCTGGGCTTAAGGTAGCCGTACTAGGGCTTGTTTTGGAACTATTAGAAGGTGGCGTTGGGGCTGGTTTAGTACCTAGTTTATTCATTAGCGTTTGCCACCAGCTATTGCCTTGCTCTGCCATGCTTACATCCTTGGATTTAAAAAATACTTCTATTGCTAATAGACTATGGACAGCGTTTATTCAAATCGTTTCAATAGCAGCTACCTTAGGAGAAACCAGCATGTTAGTACTGAGTGAAATACTATTGCGTTCCGGTGATAGCATTCAAACCTTCAAAGAGCTCAAGCAAACCCTTCAAGCACTGGCTTTAGAAACAGGTACTTTGCACTTTCAAATTGATATAGAGCCGCCTGCTTATCATGATCGCCCAGAAGATTGGTATGAACAACTAGAATTAGCTTTTATGGATGCAGGACGCTAAACATGTTTTGGCAAGAAGACGAAGATAAACCTAAAAACTATGTTGTACCCGATGAAGTAGTCGATTTAGGTTTTGCTATTGAATGTAAGCAGTTACCTATTGATCACGCTTGGGTGTTACAAGAGGCTTTGCTTAAAGTATTACCTTGGTTAGCGGATGAACCTTTAGCACGCGTGCACCCTATTCCTGTGGCTGAAAGTAGTAATGGCTGGATGCGCCCCGATGATACTGAGGAACAGGTACTGATTCCCTCCAAACGCACTAAGCTCTATTTGCGCCTACCTAAAACCCGACTCTTAGAGGCTCAGACCTTAACGGGGCATACCTTAAGTTTGGGCGGCTACGCGCTAACGGTAGGCACTGCTAAGACACGCTTACTCCAAAATCAACCCGTTATTTTTGCGCGGCATGTAGCAAGTTTAGAGGCTGAATCAGAAGAGCAATTTCTCATCCGTATGGCAGCAGACATTCAGCACATCACTGGAATTAAAATCAAAAAAATGCTCTGCGGTAAAACGACCTATCTTTACCAACCCCAGCAACCTTTGCTCACAAGGCAATTAATGATTGCGGATCTTGATCATGAGTCCTCAATTAAGTTACAGCAACAGGGTTTAGGTACTGAACGCTTAATGGGTTGTGGTGTGATGATTCCTCATAAAGGGATTAAAGCACAGGATGCTTAGTACATTATTTTAGCCTCAGTCGTGTTGCTATCCCTTTTGAGGAATAGGCATGGCACTGAGTGAACTTATAATTTTATGCTTATATACTAATACATTTTAGGAGGTTGCCCTCATGGCCTATGAAGTCAATGGCGTTACAATTGAAACCAACGATGCAGGTTATCTTGTTAATCTTAGCGACTGGAACGAAGAGGTGTGTAAGGTAATTGCTGCGGCGGAAGGGATTACACTGACCGATAAGCATTGGGACGTTGTTAATTATCTGCGTGATGAATATATCAATAATAACGGTAACCAACCTATGGAACGCGTCATTATGAAGGCTATGGCTGAAAAATGGGGCAATAAAAAGCTGTCTAGCAAAGAGATGTATGAGCTATTTCCCTTTGCACCCAGCAAACAAGGTTTAAAAGTAGCTGGCTTACCGCCTACCAATCGTAAAGGTGGATATTAATCCCTACTCTTCCTAGATATGTAACCCTAAAGTGCTTCGCCCTATGCTGGTCGGCAGCACGTCATTAAGAGATTAAAGTATGAATACTCGTAAACAAGAACTCATTCAAGAAATGCTAGAAATGCAAGCTAAGTTCATTGCCTATGAACAATCAGGTGAGTTCAACGCTGAAGCCTATTATGTCGGCGAATGGCAAGAATATCGTGAGCGTTACACTGAATTAGCCGCTGAAGTCCGCGAAATCGCTTCCCAAGAAGCTAATTTCTGGAAATAACTTTATAGTTATTGCTAGCTAATACTGCTCTTAAAGCCGCTTCCTGCGGCTTTATTGTTTATGGCTCCTGCACATAATTCATCGCTTGAATGACCACTGGTAGGCCTGCACCTTTTTTATAGGCTTGCTCACTAATATGGCGTCTAAACTGTTTAGCACCTGCTAAGCCTTGAAATAAGCCTAAAATGGGTTTAGTCAAATGCTGTAAAGGTACACCTAGACCTAGCTGCTGCTCTATATAGTCTAAATACGCCTCTAACACGGCTTTACGTTTAGTAAATTTTGCAGGCTGTGCATAGATTAAGGGGTCTACTTGCGCTAATAGCCAAGGATTATGATAGGCTTCACGCCCTACCATCACACCATCGACATGCTTTAAATGCTCTTGGCACTGTTCTAAAGTAGTAATCCCACCATTAATAATAATCTCTAAGGCTGGATACTCTTGTTTTAGCTGGTAAACTAACTCATAGCGTAGGGGTGGAATCTCCCGATTTTCTTTAGGACTTAAGCCTTTAAGCCACGCTTTACGTGCATGCACAATAAAAGTCTTGCAGCCTGCTTCCGCCACCGTTTGTACAAAGTGGCGCATGGAGGAATAGTCTTCCTGATCATCAATACCAATGCGATGTTTGACTGTAACGGGTAAGGTTGTAGCGGCTTGCATAGCACGTACATTCGCAGCAATTAACTCTGGCTCTGCCATTAAGCACGCGCCAAAAGCGCCCTTTTGTACGCGCTCACTGGGGCAACCGACATTAATATTCACCTCATCATAGCCAAAACGCTCGGCGAGTTGAGCACAATGTGCCATTAGCTTTGGTTCACTACCGCCTAATTGCAGCGCTACTGGATGCTCAGCCGCATGAAATTGCAAATAACGCTGCGTATCCCCATGAATTAACGCACCGGTTGTCACCATCTCGGTATAGAGCACTGCTTGGCTAGTCAGTAATCGATGAAAATAACGGCAATGACGATCTGTCCAATCCAGCATAGGGGCAACGGTAAAGCGGCGATTCATAGTAGAGGAGCCATGCAAGAGCTGAAAAAGGCGCTACTGTATGCGCGATTAGAAATAACGTCCAGTACTAATGTTATGTTCAGGATCATAGAGTTAAGGTAACTATTATAGGTTTTGTATAATAAATATTCATAATTAGGGCTAAATTATGAGCGACTTCATCTATTACATTATTGGTTTAGTATTAATTGGCTTACCTTGTCTGGTGTTTTATCGCGTTGGTATCGACGTGGGGATTCAACGTGGGGTTAAGAGACAAATGGTACGACAACTAATCGCGCGGGGCATTATTGACCCTTCGCATAGTTAAACAAGGCTTAAAGCGGTTGACAGCTAGGGCAATACCAACTGGAGCGTTGCCCTTGTTTAATCTGCACAATAGGCATATTACAGAGCACACAAGGTAGACCTTTGCGTCCATACACATTCAAAGCCAGTTGAAAATATCCCGTCTGACCCTCTTCGCGTACAAAATCTCTTAGGGTAGTTCCACCCTGCTCAATGGCATTGCTCAATACCTGTTTAATATGAGTGCTTAAACGCTCATACGCAGCTTTGGAAACCTGACACGCTGCGATCTGTGGATGAATACCCGCCAAAAATAAAGCCTCATTCGCGTAAATATTGCCTACTCCTACCACCTGATGGGCATCCATAATAAAGGCTTTAATAGCTACTTTTTTACTTTGCGCTCTGCTCCACAAATACTCACCTGTGAAGCCAGACTCTAGAGGTTCAATTCCTAACTTTATTAATAAAGGATGTTGAGTAGGTGCATCAGCCGTCCATAATACGGCTCCAAAACGCCTAGGATCATGGAAACGCAATACGCGGGCATTGGCTAATACTACATCTACATGGTCGTGTTTACGCACAGGTGTACCGGTATTGCAGATACGCAAACTACCTGACATCCCTAAATGAATGATTAAAGTACCGCCTGTAGTACTAATAAGAATATATTTAGCACGACGCTCAACACTCTTAATAGTCTGCCCTATTAATTGAGTAACTTGCTCAGGCACCGGCCAGCGCAAATGCGGCTGGCGCACAGTGATAGCTTGAATCTGGGATTGAGTGATATAAGGACGAATACCACGACAGGTCGTTTCGACCTCTGGAAGTTCAGGCATAAATAATGAGTTAAACCGGAATTTGTGAGCTTTTTACAATCCGATCTAAGCCCTTGAGTACATCTAAACGGGTAATAACCCCTACCACCCGATTATCCTCAATCACTGGATAGCGGCGATAGTTATCCGACATGAACATTTTAGCCACATTAATAATATTATCAGTCGACTCTACCACGCGCACGTCACGAGACATTAACTCCCCAACCATGCCGCGCCATCCGGTGTGGTAACCTGATTTCATGGCGATATGAATACAATCCGAAACCGACACAATACCTACTAGATTACCGAGATTATTTAATACTACTGCACTAAAGACATTATAACGGGTAAAGACCTCAACGGCCTCGCTCACATCTTGATCTTCCCGTAGGGTCGCCACTTTAGACGACATATAATCACGAACCAAAGTAGGTACTTTAGACATATCAATATCACTCCTAAGTTATGTAGATAAGCTATCTTACGTGATCTTAATCTATTAAACGATTAATAACTTGTTGCTGTGAATCAGTAGCAGAGTTAGGAGCATCAGCTTCAGCGGCTAAACGTTTTAAACGTTTTTCACAGGGCTTAGAACAAGAGCAATCTGACTTTTCAAATCCTGGAATGGAAGATAAACCACCACAACTTCCTTTGATAGACTTTTGATTTAAGATCCAACCGATTGAAAGAGCAGCGACTGCTACCACAAAGATAATGAAGGTTGTCAAAAAGGTAATCATACTCAGGATACTCGCAGATGGTTTTGCACAAAAAAAGTACAAAACAATTGAAAGAAAAGAATTGCTGCAATGCAATAAAAGCGCTATTATAACTCGTGATTAGATCAGTCTAATCACTCCTCCTAGCGGTTGGGGCGAATACAATGTTCGCCCCTTTTAACTCTCCTCCCCCAGAATCTACTCCTCCTAGCGGATCGATTCTTTAATCTCAGCTCTACTCTTTATTGTGAGCTAGGTATGCTTGCGCATACTACTATACCCTTTTTGGAAATCCAATAAAATTCACTTTTTATTTACCCTACTAATAGCCTATTTAAGACTATTAGCAGGAATATTAAATGGCTATTACAACTAATTAACCACCAAAATCATCCAATAGGATATTTTCACGCTCTACACCAATATCTATCAACATATTGATGACCGCCGAGTTCATCATAGGAGGTCCACACAGATAAAACTCACACTCTTCGGGCGCTGGATGATCCTTGAGGTAATTATCGTAGAGTACATTATGAATAAAGCCCGTGTAGCCTTTCCAATTATCCTCAGGTAAAGGATCAGATAAGCCCATATGCCACGTAAAATTAGGATTTTCCGCAGCGAGTCGATCAAACTCCTCTACATAGAAAGCTTCACGTAGACTACGCGCACCATACCAGAATGACATTTTACGCTTAGTTTTAAGACGGCGTAATTGATCATAAATATGTGAGCGCATCGGAGCCATACCCGCACCACCCCCAACGAAAATCATTTCATTGTTAGTCTCACGCGCAAAAAACTCACCAAAGGGACCAGACACCACTACTTTATCACCCGGCTTTAGGTTAAAGATAAAGGAAGACATTTTCCCCGGTGGTAAATCATTGCGTCCAGCAGGTGCTGTAGCAATACGCACATTGAGCATCACGATATTATTTTCTTCGGGATAATTCGCCATGGAGTAAGCACGCAATACTGGCTCAGTCACTACTGAGCGGGTATCCCATAGCTTATATTTATCCCAATCACCACGATATTTGGTGGGAATATCAAACTCAGAGAAGGTCAAATCATAAGGAGGAGACTCAATTTGAATATACCCCCCCGCACGGAAGTGAATTTCCTCACCCGCAGGTAGCTCTAATACCAGCTCTTTAATAAAGGTAGCGCGATTTTCATTAGAGCGTACTGTACAGAGCCATTTTTTAACCCCGAACACATCCTCTGGTACTTCGATTTTCATATCTTGCTTGACTGCTACTTGGCAAGCTAAACGCTCGCCACAAGCTGCTTCACGACGATTGATATGAGCCTCTTCGGTAGGTAGGAGCGAACCACCGCCCTCTAACACTTTTACCTTACATTGCCCACAGGTTCCCCCACCCCCACAGGCAGAAGACACGAATAAGCCTTTATCGGCTAAAGCACCTAATAGTTTAGTACCGGGTTGAACCACTAACTCTTTTTCATGATTCACTAGAATATGAACATCCCCTTCTGCCACTAATTTGGTACGGGCATAGAGAATCAGATACACCAACCCGATAATCATCAGGGTAAAGAATAAAATACCGATAGCAATCGTTTCCATAGACGGCCTCCTATAACTGAATGCCGGAGAAGGACATAAAGCCTAATGACATTAGTCCGACCGTAATGAAAATAATACCTAAGCCTTGTAAACCAGCCGGAACATCGCTGTATTTCAAACGCTCACGCACCCCCGCTAGAATCACAATAGCTAGCATCCAACTAAAACCACTACCAACCCCATAAACTAAACTCTCAGTAAAGGTATAATCGCGCTCTACCATGAATAAAGTACCTCCTAAAATGGCACAGTTCACGGTAATGAGCGGGAGAAAAATACCTAACGCTTGATAAAGAGCAGGCACATAGCGGTCTAAGAACATTTCCAGAATCTGTACAATAGCGGCAATGACCGCAATATAGGTAATCAAACCTAAGAAGCGCAGATCAACCCCATCAATTAATACGTTTTCTTTCAATAAGTTAAAGATAATATTATTTACTGGCATAGTAATAGATTGCACAATGACTACGGCAATACCTAAACCAATAGCTGTTTCGATCTTTTTGGAAATTGCAATAAAGGTACACATTCCCAAAAAGAACGTGAGTGCCATGTTTTCAATAAACACGGACTTCACAAATAAACTGAGTAATGCTTCCATAATTAACGATTTCCTAATGCAGGTTTTTCGTGAATGTAGAAATCGGGCTTTTCTTGTTGATTAGGATGCTTAGTTCTAATCACCCAAATCAATAAACCGATAATGAAAAAGGCGCTGGGTGGCAAGAGCAATAAACTATTAGGCACATACCAACCACCATCTTTCGCCAGATCCAGAATGGGGTAACCCATTAATTTACCTGCACCAAATAACTCACGCACTACCGCGACGGACACCAAAATCAAGCTATAACCTAAACCATTACCAATACCATCTAGGAAGCTAATCCCTGGTGGATTCTTCATAGCAAAGGCTTCGGCTCGCCCCATCACAATACAGTTAGTGATAATTAAACCGACGAATACCGATAGCTGTTTAGCCGTACTAAAGGCATAAGCCTTCATGACCTGATCCACCACAATAACCAGTGAAGCAATAATCGTCATTTGTACAATAATACGAATACTATTAGGTGTATGGTTACGCACCATACTAATAAACATATTCGAGAAGGCGGTAACAGTGGTTAAACCCACTGCCATTAGTAGAGCCGAACGCAGCGAATTAGTGACGGCTAATGCTGAACAAATCCCCAAAATCTGTAAAGTAATGGGGTTACTATTAATTAATGGCTCAGTAAGAACCTTACGGGCCTCTGCATTTAAGCCTAAACTCATGGAAGCACTCATGCTCCACCTCCCTTACGCATTTTTTGTAGATAGGGACCAAAGCCATCCTTACCTATCCAAAAATGCACTAAATTATTCACCCCATTACTGGTTAAAGTAGCACCTGATAAGGCATCAATATGATATTGAGCTTTAGGGTCACTCGCAGCAACCGGAGCTTTTGCCACTTGAATCGCAATATTACCTTGCTCATCAAATAGCTTTTTGCCTACCCATTGCGCTTTCCAGTTCGGATTATCGACCTCGCCCCCTAAACCGGGAGTCTCAGCGTGTTCATAAAAACCTAAACCTACAATAGTATTCGCATCAGCTTCGAGTGCTAAAAAGCCGTGTAAAGTTGACCACAGACCATAACCTGAAATCGGTAAAATCACCTTTTTCAGTTGATCGTTTTCTTTTACTAAATAGACCGTAGCATATTTCGCACGACGCTTAATCGAGGCAATGTCCTGCTCGCGAGTTAGTACTAAATTTTGTTTCGGGTCAACCGCTGCGGCACGCGCATCAAACTTTTCAGGGTCAACATCAGTGACATACTCACCTGTTTGTAGGTCTACGACTTTAGACTCTACATTTTGGAAAGCTTGGGCTACGGGTGTACCCGCTGGTGCTAATTGACCAATGGTTACGATATTCTTTTTACGATCTAGCGCTTTATTCTCATCTTGCACAGGTTTTAATGCTACGGCTGCGGTTGAAACGGCAACGGCACACACTAAACAGAGTGCTAAAGCCACTCCAATAGTCTTTTTAGTACTATCATTAGGCAGCGCTAAAAACTCGTCTACTTTGGCTTTGAGACTCATACTTTCAGCCCCTTAGATTGTTCACGACTTAAACGTCGCTTGATATTAGCTTTCATGACCGCATAGTCCATCAAAGGCGCAATCATATTGGCAAAGAGGATGGCTAACATCATACCTTCTGGGAAAGCTGGGTTGACCACACGAATCAAAATCACCATCACCCCAATTAAAATACCAAACCAAAAACGTCCCGTATCCGTATGAGCGGCGGTAACGGGGTCGGTTGCCATAAAGATCATACCGAAGGCAAAACCACCCATCACTAAATGCCAATACCATGACACTGCAAACATGGGGTTAGTAGAGCTACCGATAAGATTCAATAAGGTAGACATTAACACCATACCAATGAATACGCCTGACACAATGCGCCAGTTAGCGATACGGGTATACAGTAAGAAAGCACCGCCAATAAAGATCGCTAAAGTGGAGGTCTCACCTAAAGAACCGGGTTCAAAACCTACAAACGCATCCCACCAGCTCAATCCAGTTGCTTTGACGGCCTCAATACCACTGGCAGCTGCAATGCCTAAGGGTGTAGCACCCGAATAGCCATCGACCGCAACCCACACCGCATCACCCGACATATACGCAGGATAAGCAAAGAATAGGAAGGCACGACCTGCCAAAGCGGGATTGATAAAGTTCTTACCTGTCCCCCCAAAGACTTCTTTACCTAGAATGACTCCAAATAAAATCCCTAAACCTACCATCCATAACGGTGTGGTGGGCGGTAAAGTCAAGGTGTACAGAATAGAGGTCACGAAAAAGCCTTCATTCACTTCATGCCCACGGACTAAGGCAAACACCACCTCAGCGATACCACCCACAATGAAAGTGGTCATATAAATGGGTAAAAAGTACAGAAAGCCATGAAAGACGTTATTAAAAAAGCTGTCCGCATGATAGCCAAACCAGCTCATAATCGCATGACGCCAACCCTCAAGATTAGCGACTAAGGCGGGATTTTCTTGTAATACTAAATTCGCTTGATAGCCAGTGTTATAGCAAGCCATAAACATCACTGGAAAGGTAGCCATCCACACATAGCCCATCACGCGTTTTAAATCGAGAGCATCGCGTACATGAGGTGCACCAATCGTTCTGTTCGGTGGGCTGTAAAATAATGTATCGACCATTTCAAATAAGCCGTAATACTTATGATACTTACCACCATGAGCAAATAATGGCTCGATACGATCCAGTAAATTGCGTAATACTTTCATTACTTTAGTCCCCTCTCTCAATCATACGCAGGCACTCACGTAATGCTGGGCCGTATTCATATTTACTGTGACAAACAAACGTACAGAGTGCGAGGTCTTCCTCATCTAGCTCTAAAGCGCCTAGCGCCTGAGCCATCACCGTATCGCGTACTAATAATGAGCGTAGCAATTGTGTTGGTAAAATATCTAAAGGCATCACCATTTCATAATTCCCAATCGGAACCATGGCACGATGACTGCCATTTTGCGAGGCTGTCATCGGAAATTCTTCCTGACGCACTTTAGGATTTAAAAACACATTGATCGCTGAAAACTGTTTGAGCCAAGGATTGAGCCAGTGTAGGAATAAACGTGGTTGATCTTCCTTAATCACTGATACCTGCTCATGATAGCGCCCTTGATAAGCACTATTCCCCGCCGCGCGATGACCCGCCAAGACAGATCCGGCAATCACACGACACACGTCTTTAGTATTGAGTTCACCCTCGACTAGATCGTTAGTATTAGTGCCTAAGCGAGTACGAATTAAACGTGGCTTGGTGACGACGGGACCGGCTAGAGAAATAATGCGTTCTACCCATAACTTACCCGTAGTAAATAATTTACCTATAGCAATCACTTCTTGGGCACTGAGATAGAAAACGGTTTGAGTATCACTGACGGGTGCTAAGTAATGAATATGCGTCCCCGGCAAACCTGCTGGATGTGGACCTGAAAAAGTCTCATAGCGAATGTTTGACAGTGTACTCTTAGGAATAGTAGCACCCTCAGCATGACACACATAGACCGTAGGTGTAAGGCGTGAAAGCACTGCTAAACCATGCTTAAAATCCTCAGCATACTCTTGAATGATTAAAGCCGGATCCGCCGCTAAAGGGCGCGTATCCATCGCTGTTACAAAAATAGCTGCGGGCTTCACATCAGCCTGAGGCACTTTACTATAAGGGCGTGTTCTAAACCCAACCCAAGCACCAGAAGCTTGTAGCTGATCACGCACCACTTGCTCATCTAAAGAAGCTAATTGATCAGGTGCATAAGCAGTAAACTTAATACTCTCTTCATTAGCCGCTAGTTCAATGACGACTGAATTGAGTACTCGTTGAGCGCCACGATTGATGGCTTTAATAGTGCCCGCACCCGGCGCGGTAAAATTGATATTGGGATTCTTGCGGTCAGTAAAGATGACTTGTCCTATTTTCACTTGATCGCCTACTTGAACCTGCATCGCAGGTCGCAAGTCATGGAAATCACGCCCTAGGATAGCAACTTCCCGTACTTGGTGGTGGCTGTATATCTTCTGCTCAGGCTTACCAACCAGAGGCAGATCCAGACCTTTGCTAATTTTCATTGCGTTAATTCAATGCCTGTTTTCTAAAAAACGGTGATCAGAGCGTCAAGTTAGACTCAAATAACTAAGGCACTCTTAAAACTTACCCAGCAAACACCATTCGACACAGAACTGTGTTAACGATTGAAACAGGAACTCTGCAATGGTGGGTTTCAAAGACAAACGCTGTGCAAGCTGTCTGGGCACAGATTATCGCAGCATTTTTGCTGCTAGTACAAGCTAAATAAGCCCTCTAAGTCGCTCAACTAATACGTTATGGTTATTGCTTTTAGTAAAGATTCTATAATCCTGAGCCTGCTGGCAAGAGCGTACTGTGCCAATTAAGAGGTAAAATATAGGTTAGACCGAGTGCTATCTGAGTTAACTTAAGCTCCTTAGTCGTTTGCTCTACTTGAAAACTCAACTCTCCCCCCGCTTTAAGCTTAATACGTACTAGAGGTAAATCAGCCCTAGAGTTAAGAGCCTGCTCAATACTTAAAGCACTCGCTGCTTGCCATTGAGAGCGTAATTCCACATCAGTAATATGCCGTCCATCGGGCATAATCACCTCAATTACCTCAGACTCATTAGGGATTAAGGTACGTGCTACTAAATCTAAAGCACTTCCTGCTAACAAACCTGCTACCACTTCTGATACTAAAACCAACTCATTATTTACTAATACATAACGTTGTGTAGTAACCGGATTCGTATTCCCAAATCCAATAACATATTGATTTAAGCTTATTTGAGTTTTTATAGGCGCTAAGTCGAATGCTGCTAAATCTAAACCTTGGGTTGAATAACGGGCTATAATAGGTTCATTAGCTAAGGTAATTAATTGTCTAAGTTTAACAGGGTTAGCCTCTACCTTATAAGGCGTATTCATCCACCATTTATCGCCCTGGCGCACAAACTCAATGCGCTCTGGTTTAGTAGTATCTAAATAACGTTCTAGTAGAATATTAGTTAATTCACTCACTTTCATAGGCAGTAAATACTTGACTGTTTTGTCAGCTTCTAGTGATTTCCACGCCCAATAACCCCCACTAACGATAGCTAATAAGCTTAATAATAGAGCAATATTTAGCCAAAAGCGTTGTGCTGTACTGGTCATAAACGTCGCCTCTTCAGCCAGATCCAAGTTCCTATACCCACTAATAATAAGGGTAATCCGATTAAGAAAAAGAGTGCGAGACTAATACTGACACGCTGATCTAAACTAAACGTTAAATCCGGGGCAGGATTAGTCTTAATACCTATTAAACTGTCATCTCGACTTAACCAATTAAAAATCTGTATGGCTAAATCGAGATTGCCACTCTCCCCAATAAAACCATTAGTAATAAAATCACTATCGCCAATAATCACTATACGTTGTTGTTTAGATTCTGAAGCAGCAGCATTAGGCTCGATAGTACGTATCAAACTTAAACCAATGGTAATAGGTCCTATTAAATCTCCCTTAGTATCATCGTAAACCACTTTAGCTTGCAAGGGATCGACTTCCAACCAGCTTTGTGGCAAGGTTTGTAAAAATTCTTCAGCTTGCCACACTAACTGACTATTTACACCAGAATTAGAGTTACGCGAAACCATAGTGGCAAAAGGAAATAACGTCTGAATTTTTAAATTTTGCGTCAGTTTAGAGCGTGGATCATAATCAATCACAGGTACTACGGCGGGATGCTTAATACCTAACATCGCTTGTAAACGCTCATTTGCATCCACCACAGTGCCACTATGTATTTGAATATTCAGTAAATCTGCTAATGAAGATAGACCTTTTAATTCACTAGGATCTTGTAACCATAATAGATTACCGCCTTGCTGCACATAATCCTCTAATAGTTTAACCTCCGCAGCTAATAATGCAGTTTGTGGAGCTGCTAATACCACTAAGCTAGCATTCATAGGAATGGATTGGGTACGTAATAGGTTATGAGGTTGGATTTTAAAGCCACTTTTTTCTAATATTTCACTTAAGCGTGATAGCCCATTAGATTCAGTCCATAAGGGCTGGCGCTCACCATGCCCCTCAATAAATATAACTATGCGTTCTGTTTGACGAGTCATACGTATAAGAGCGCTGACTATATCAGCCTCATTACTAGACTCTAATAATTCCTTACGCTGATTAGGTGCCTGCCCTAACTTTAATACCAATTGCCCACTGTATTGCACACCGTCCTCCGCCGCCTGTTTAGGCGCTAAATCAGGGTTTAAAACGGTAAACTTAATATCCGGTTTAATACGTTGGTACTTACTAACCACCTTTTCAATCCTAGTAGCCAGTTCATTATCAGTAGGTAAATAGGCTACAAACTCTAGTGGCTCTTTTAAGTTATTTAATAGTTGCTGAGTGCTAGGATTAAGGCTATTACGATTCCCGTAAGTCCAATCAAATTGATAAGAAAACATAGTACTTAAAAATCCCATGCCTCCTATGATAGCTAATAAGGTCAAATAAAAAATACCACTATTTAGACCTAAGCGCCAATGAGCCGTTTTTGTCATTTTCATACTTAGTTAGCCCTGCAATCGACCACTGTCTAATTTATGAATAGTTAACAGCAAGAAGCCTACTATAAATAATAAATAGTAAACAAGATCTGTAGTATTAAACATACCTTCTAAAAAAGCTGTGAAATGACCAAAATGAGATAAATAGACAAATAACTCACTAGTCGAATTAGCAGAGCTTCCCGAAATATAAATCACTACTAAAAAAAGCAGCAACCCAAAAGTGCTGATAGCCGCGAGAATAGGTTGCTTAGTTAGTGAAGATAGAAATAATCCGGCAGCCGCAAAAGAGCCTAATAGTAAAATTAAACCTAATAGTGCAGCACTTAATTTACCCCAATCTAATGGAGTACCTAAAGCTAAAGAAAGAGGCATGAGAGAGATAATACTAATAATAACTAATACAAAAGCCATTAAGCCTAAATATTTACCTAACACAATTTGAGTCATTGATAGAGGAGCTGAGGTTAATAGGACTAAAGTTTGATTCATACGCTCCTCAGCTAATAGTCGCATAGTCAATAGGGGCATCACTGCCAACATAATCACACCTGCCCATAAATACAAGCTAGCAATCACAATATCAGTGATACCCGGAGCATTATCTTGACCGACTAAGGCTGGCTGTAATACGGTTAAATACTGATCTAAGGTATAAAGAAAAATGAACGCAAAAATTAGCTGTAAAATAGCTAAAATAATCCAAGCCATAGGCGAGTAAAACATACGTTTTAATTCATTCCTAGCTATCCTAAACATTATACCAGCTCCTGCTTGAGATCGGTTTCTTGATGAATCAAGCTCATAAATACTTGCTCTAATGAGTTAACTGAAGGTGCTAAGCTCTTAATTTTAAAATTATTCTTCACACAGATCTCAGCTAGCATAGGAGCAATATTTACCCCTAAGTCATGCGTGAACTCATACTTACCAAAGCCCTTCACTTGTATAGCTTGTATAGTTGGCAAATTCTTTAGTAATTCCATAGGAATTTCAGTCTCACACTCCAGAGTTATTAGTTTATCTAAACCCTCATTTAGATTTACTAAACTCGAATTAAAAACAGATCGACCTCGATACAGTATTTGTACCCTATCACATATTGCTTGAACTTCTGGTAGAATATGGGTAGAAAGAATAACAGCATGACTATCACCTAATTCTCGAATCAGAGTGCGAATCTCACGAATTTGAATCGGATCAAGCCCCACAGTAGGCTCATCTAGAATGACCACCTCAGGTTGGTGTAAAATAGCTTGTGCAATCCCCACTCGTTGTCGATAGCCTTTAGATAGATTATTAATAAGCCTATGCTTGACATCTTCTAAATAACAGCGTTTACATGCTTGCGCAACTAATGCTTTACGCTCTTTAGGCTTGATATGGTGTAATTGAGCGCAGTAGTCGAGATATTCATGGACAGTCAAATCACGATATAAAGGAGGATTTTCGGGCAAATATCCAATAAAACGCTTGACTACTTTGGGCTGATCAATTAAATCGATACCTTTTATACTAATCTGCCCTTCAGTAGGGGCTAAGTTACCGGTTAACATTTGCAGGGTAGTTGATTTACCAGCTCCATTGGGTCCTAATAATCCTAGTACTTCACCTTGTTTTAATAGGAGTGATAAATCTTGTACTGCTTTATAGCCTTTAAACTCTCGTGTTAAACCAGTAGCTTGGAGCAATATATGACCTTCCATAAGTGATATTCCTTGTGTTTATTATCTAACGCCATTTATCTTTGCTTAAATTGACGCATTTAAAACTTCTTTATAGTATTAACGCCATTATGGGCCGGGAAAATCATAACATGATGGATAAATCTGCTAAACACTGGTACTTACTCACCAGTAAACCTCATAAAGATGCACTTGCAGAGCATCATTTAGTGAATCAAGGTTATAGTGTTTACCGCCCACTTGCACAACGGTTAAGAACACGCCGAGGTAAACAAGAAACTGTTATCGAATCATTGTTTCCACGCTATATGTTTATTGAACTTAATCGTTTAGACGATAATTGGGCCCCTATTCGCTCCACCATTGGGGTACAAGGCTTTGTACGTTTTGGTGAAATGCCAACCCCAGTGCCTTTAGAGCTAATCAATTACCTCCATATGAATGAGTCTACATTCAGTGAACGGGCTATCGACTTAGACCGTTTCCATACAGGCGATAAAGTGATAATTAAAGACGGCCCCTTTAAAGGTATAACAGGCATCTTCCAAAACTATGATGGTGAGCAACGTGCCATTATTTTGTTAGAAATTCTACGCAAAGCCACCTCACTGAAGATTAACCCTACTCATGTTATGGCTGCTTAAGCCTAATAATTCAATAAGCGTCCTCCATCCACTGCAATAATTTGTCCGGTGATGTAGGACGCATCCTGAATCAAAAAACTAATCGCTTTGGCGATGTCTTCGGGTGTGCCAGCCCGCTTTAAAGCGGTGCGCGATAACGTATTAGCTTGATGTTCGCTAGAAACCCCCTGCTCTGGCCATAATATCGCCCCTGGTGCTACACCATTCACACGAACCTCTGATCCTAATTCTCGTGCTAATAACTGGGTAGCCATGACCAAACCAGCTTTTGCCACCCCATAGGCGATATAGCCATTATGAGGACGCATACCGTGAATATCGACCATATTCACAATCGAGCCTTGGACTTGCTTAAGATAGGGAGCCGCTGCCTGAGCTAAAAAAATCGGTGCTTTTACATTAACTCCAGTAAGATCATCCCATTGCGCTAGCGTTAAGGTTTCCAATGGTGTGGCATAGTAGGTCGATGCATTATTGATGAGCACATCTAAGCGTCCCGTATAAGCTACCGCTTCCTGCACTAAATTTTTTAAATGCTCAGTATCTAATAAATTACCGCGTACCAAAGCACAGGAATTAGCACGCAATGCATTTAAGTCCTGAGCTAGTTGTTGGGCTTCCTGCTCAGCCTGATGATAATGGATAATAACTGTAGCGCCTTGAGCCTGTAAAAAACGCGCGGTGACTGCACCAATACGTTTCGCTGCCCCTGTTAATAGAATGGTTTTACCCTGTAAAGTATTGACTCCCAATGCCGACCCCCTAGGATTAAATTAATCGTATGCAACGCCTGTCTTTACCTGTACCTAGCGCTGAAGAATTAGCTCATAGCCAAACCTTGCAAAACCTCATTATGCACCAGATTCAAGCGAGTCCTACGCATTCCATGAGCTTTTATGACTATATGAATCAAGCGTTATACGCGCCCCAACTAGGTTACTACGTTGCAGGTAAAACCTGTATTGGCACACAAGGCGATTTTATAACAGCACCCGAATTATCCGACTTATTCTCAATGGGTATAGCCCAACATTGTTTAGCTTTCTTACACAGCGAACCTAATAGTACCGTACTAGAATTGGGTGCAGGTAGTGGCAAAATGGCGGCTGCTTTGCTGAGCTACTGGGAAAGTCAAGACGCTTTACCTCAACACTATTACCTATTAGAGCCTAGCCCTAGCCTGAAAGCACAACAACTTGCCACACTCCAAGCAAGGCTACCGCATTTGATGGATCGTATTACTTGGCTAGAACGCCTGCCTGATCAGAGCTTCCAAGGTATTATCTTGGGTAATGAAGTGCTCGATGCTATGCCGATTGAATTAATACGCTATGAACAAGGTCAGTATCAGCAGGTGCATGTGACTGAGCACAATCATCAACTTGCTTTCACCACTCGCACTGCACCGCAGCACTTGCAAGCTTTAATAGCTGACTTGTCACTACCCTCTATTGCAGGCTATACCACTGAACTCAACCCACAACTGAATGCTTGGGTGAATACCCTAGGTGCTTTATTAACGAAGGGCTTTTTACTACTGATTGATTATGGCTACTCACAGGCTGAATACTATCACCCTGATCGCACCCAAGGCACTTTGCAATGCTTCTATCGCCATCATGTACACGATAACCCTCTGCTCTATTCGGGATTACAAGATATTACCGCCAGTGTCGATTTTGATGCTTTAACTCAAGCGGCTGTCAAAGCTGGCTTTCATAGCACCGACTGGACGAGTCAAGCTCATTTTTTAATACAAAATGGTTTAGAACAACACTTTCAACAACTCGTATTCTCCAACCCTGAGCTTAGTTACTCCCTTGCTCAACAAGTACGTATCCTCACCCTACCCGCTGAAATGGGCGAACGCTTTAAGGTATTTCGAGCGGATAAAGGTTGAAGGCAACTTAAAGGCTACGTACTTTGGGCTTATCTAAAGTGTTTGGTTGACCCGATAGCTTTAAAAAGGCGGCTAATAAGTCTGCTTCAGCACTCGCTTGCACAATAGACTGTGGCGCATCTTGTGCTAATAATTTACCCTTGTGGAGGACGAGTACTTGCTTAGCTTGCTCTGCTTCATCAATTAAATGAGTCGCCCACAATACGCACATTTGGCGCTCAATACATAGTTGGTGTACCTGATTTAATAATGACTCACGCGAGGCGGGATCCAGTCCTACGGTAGCTTCGTCCATGAGAAGCACTTTAGGATGTGTAAGCAGAGCACGCGCTAGCTCCACCTTGCGCCGATTGCCACCACTTAATGAACGACAGGTTTTGGTGAGTACCTCAGCTAGACCTAAACGCTCTAACTCCTCAGTGCTGCGCTGTTTAATGTCTGCTTTCGATAAACCGTGCAATAGCCCATAAAACTGTAAATTCGCCTGCACGGTTAAATCTAAATCCAAGGCAATTTGCTGAAACACAACGCCTATTTGCGCAAGCACCTGAGGCAGATGATCCTTAATCGATATATCGAGTACTTTAATTTCACCCTGATCGGGGGTGAATAATCCAGTGAGTAACTGAAACAAAGTACTTTTACCCGCACCATTTGGCCCTAATAAGGCGTAAAACCCTGACTCCAAGTTAAAACTAATCTTATCGAGTGCCAGAGTGGAGCCATACGATTTAGACACATTTTGCACACTTAACATGGCTCGACCTCGCTAATACTGCCACTTAATAGATCAGGGTATTGGGTTAAAAGGGCTTGGTGTAATTCGTGTATTTCCGTACTTTCGATAGTGCGCGGGCGGGTTAGATTTACTGGATAATCCAGTACTATGTGTGAAGGACGCGCTGATAAAAATACTACCCGATCCGCCAGCATCAGCGCTTCCCGCAAACTATGTGTGACCAGCATGACGGTGCAACGCGTATTGTGCCATAGCTCCAACACCATTTGGCGTAATTGATTCGCAGTGGGCGCATCTAAGGCTTGAAACGGCTCATCCATTAATAGCAAGGCTGGATTACGTACAAAAGCTCGCACCAGTGCTACGCGTCGCGCCATACCACCGGATAACTCTTTAGGATAGGCATTAGCAAACTGATGTAAACCCACTTGCTCTAATAATGGCTTAATACGCGGCTCATAGAGGACTCGTTCTGCTTTAGGAATCACTAGGCGAATATTATCTATGACACTCAACCAAGGCATTAAACGTGGCTCTTGAAATAAGAAAGCAGTATCGAGCGAAGTGCTTGCAGTACTAGGCAATTGAATCGTGCCGGAGTATTCATTATCTAAACCGGCAATCAGGCGCAATAATGTAGTTTTACCCGCACCCGAAGGCCCTACGATAGCCACAAATTCACCCGTTTGTATGCTTAGCTGTAGTGGCCCTAAAGCTTGAGTACCATTCGCAAAGGTTTTATCTTGAATATCTAATACTACACTCATGCCCGCCACCGATTTAAGCGTTTTTCTAGGGGGCGCACGACGGTACTTTCTAAGAGCAAGACTACGCCCACAAAGGCAATGGTATAAGCCAAGATTCCAGTAATATCAAAGTACTGAAAGAATGTGCCTAATTGAAACCCCACTCCATTACTGCGTCCTAACAGCTCTACTACTAAAACAATTTTCCAAATCAGTGCTAAACCATTACGCCCAGCTGCAAATAAATACGGGTAAAGTTGCGGCCAGTACACTTGCCAAAAGGTATCCCAACGTGACACATGATAAACCTGTGCGACCTCTAATAAACCTTTATCTACCGCCCGCGTTCCTTCGCGTAAATTGATGGCTACGGTGGGGATTTTATTCAGAGCTACCGCTAAAATCGCGGCGGCATCAGTTAAGCCAAACCAGACATAACACAAAATAATCAGTACTAAGGCGGGAATATTCAGAAATAAAATCAATAAGCTATCGAGCCAATAATTCCAGCGTGGTTTTGCCCCCATCATAATACCCAGCACTACGCCCACGAACATGGCTAAAGCAAAGGCAAACGCGACGCGCATTAAGGTCATGCTTAAATGAAACAGTAATTCACCAGAGACTAATTCATCACCTAAGCGAGCAAATACCGCTATCGGGGTAGGCAGTACTTTCGTTTGAGCATACAGTGCAGCCAATTGCCACACGACAAAAAATAATCCTAGGGACGCTAAGCGCCCCCATTTATCCCACTCAATGCGTAAAGTACTCATTAGTTAATCATTTAGGGGCAAGGTTTATCCGCCACACCTGACCAAAATGTGCCAGCCGCCAGTTCCTTAGCCTCACCTACTAATTCACTGCCCCCTAAACCCGCTAAAAGGGTAAACGCTTTTGCAGAAGCCTCTTGCTCAGCCTTACCAAAGCATTTAGGAATCCCTGCACGATAGAGATCACGTAATTCGGTAAATAATTTATCCTCCTCAGCCTTCATCATGGGACGTAGTTTTGTCCACTCTTCATCTGAGCTTAAAAGGATTTGTTGGGCTTCTTCTGTTGCTTTTAAGAAACTTTGTACAGCAGTCTTATTAGCATCCGCCCATTTTTCATCAAATACCCAACCAATCAAGGGCAAAGGACGATTAACACCTAACGCTTTGAGTACTTCGGGCAAAGGCATCATCGTGTCAAAACCAGCGGCTTTCAGGGGAGCAGCATAATTCCAAAAGGTAATCACACCATCTAGATCGCCTTTGAGGGCCAATTCATTAAGTAAAGGTGGAGCACCAAACTGTGGCTCGACCACATCCTTTAAATCTTTACCGATTTCTTTTTGGCTATAAGCTCGCATTAATAACCAGCTCTTATCGACAGCCCCCCCTGCTACCCCAATCTTTTTACCCTGCAAATCAGCAATACTTTTTGCTCCTACTTTAGGGTTCATCATTAAGCTACCAACCGCATTGGAATAAGGGGCAAAGGTATAAGGTGTACCTTCTGAACGTAAGCGTGTGACCCAGAGCCAATCAGTCACCACTATATCAACGGCTTTACCTTGCAAAGCCACTTGAGAAGCATCTTTACCACTTAACTCAACGATCTCTAAATCCACGCCATTTTTTTTGGCTAGGTCATTATTTTTAATCGTTTCTAAAAGCCAATTCACTGTACCGAATTTTAAAGCGCCAATTTTGATTTTTGCTAAGTCTTCTGCATAAGCACTTGTACCTAATGCGGCTGCTAAAGTCGCTACTAAAGCCAAGCGTTTAACCATAGGTTTGATTGAAAACATTTTGAAATACTCCTCCTGAAAATCTTATTGGTGGGTTTGCTTCCCCCTTCCCCGACCCTTCCCCCACAAGGGGCGGAAGGGAGTGAAGAATAAAAAACTGCATCCTCTTATTCCCTTCCCCCATTTCGGGGGGAGGGCTAGGGAGGGGGGACAAACTCCTATTAACTCACTGCACCCACTTTTTTAGCCATGCCGTATTGCGGGTTATAGCCCCAAACTGCCAAAGCAAAAAATACCAATCCAGCCATTATGACTACTGCTAAAGCAACACCGTTAAATTGCCCATAGAGCGCAAAGCGGATTAACTCCACTGCATGAGTAAATGGATTAAAACGTGCGACTTGATAAACCACTTCTGCACCCGATTCTTGTAATTTCCACAGGGGATATAATGCTGTAGATAAAAAGAACATGGGGAAAATGACAAAATTCATGGTTCCAGCAAAATTTTCTAATTGTTTAATACTGACTGAGAGTAATAGCCCCAAAGCCCCTAACATCATGCCCACCAATATCATAGGAATGAGCACATATAACCAGCCCAATAAAGGAATATCGACTTTAAACAATACACATAAG
This sequence comes from Thiofilum sp., assembly GCF_016711335.1. Lineage (NCBI taxonomy): Bacteria > Pseudomonadati > Pseudomonadota > Gammaproteobacteria > Thiotrichales > Thiofilaceae > Thiofilum > Thiofilum sp. The sequence continues at coordinate 1,533,316 of NZ_JADJTF010000001.1, read as the reverse complement.
GCTAAGAAAGCATAGGCTTGTAATACCGATAAAAACGTTCCGGCGAGTAGTTTGCACAGTAATAAATACCAGCGTGGTAAGGGTGCGGTGAGTAGTAGACGCATTAAGCCCATTTCGCGATCATAAACCATCGCAAGAGACGATTGCATGCCATTGAATAGTAAGACCATGCCAAGCAATCCGGGCACGACGTAGACTTGATATTCAATATAGGTGTCGTAGGGCGGGATGATCGACACGCCAAAGATATTTTGAAAACCTGCTGCAAAGACTAATAACCATAAGGCGGGGCGCACCAATGCCGAGAGTAGCCGCCCGCGCTGATGCCAAAACTTGATGGTTTCGCGCGAAGTGATAGCTTGTAAGGCTCGCCAATACAGGGCTTGTTGCATGGGTTCGGATACTCACCTAGCTTAGATAAGGCTAGCCTAACGCAAAACGCTTAAGGTCACAGCCAACCTTTTGCCAACCTACCATTTATCGCAATTCTGCTCATTTCATCGGCAATTAGACCACTCATCCGCACAGTAAGAGGGCATTCAGAACCAAAACCTACACTGAGGACATTATAATAATTACAAGCTAACCCTGCACCCATGAAGCGACTGCCCCTTTGTAGTTTATTACTCAGTGCTTGCCTAGCAAGCCAAAATGCCTACAGCTCTTTAACCGAAGAGTTTATCCAGTTAGGTATTGAGAAAACTAAAACTAGCTATCAATCCCAAATGCGAGGATATAAACAACCTCGTGGCTCTTTATTAACCGAACCCATTCCTCCCGCACCGCGTGCACAAAACTGCTCTTTAGCCCACACCATGAGTGAAACGCATCAATGCCTATCCCGTAATGCGACTATTCAAGAGGCCTTGCAAGAGCAGGCTAGATATTTAAAGCGTGCACCGAAGCAGCAATTTCTAAACTCCTCAGTACAGTTGAGCAAACAAGAATTAGAGCAAACCATTAAACGTCTGCAATCATGGAATCGCGGTAATCCACAAAGCCTAGCTGAGATGTTTTTTTTGCAGGAAATTAATGCTGACCCTCAAGGGCGGGGAGCCATGTATACGGGCTATATTACGCCCACCTTGAATGTTAAGCGCACGCCTGATCGACGTTTTAGGTTTCCTATTTACACTAAGCCTAAAAATAACCGACTGCCTAGTCATGCGGATATTAAGCGCGGTGCTTTAGCGGGTAAGGGTTTAGAAATTGCGTGGACGGATAATCCCATTGATTTATATTTTGCCCAAATCCAAGGTGCGGCTCATGCTATTTTTCCGGATGGTAGTTTAGCTACTCTGACTTATGCGGGTAATAATGGACACCCTTATCGGCAAATAGCTAATTACTTAAAAGCTAAGGGCTACAAAACCTCTGGCTTTGGTAATGAGTCTATTAAAGCATGGCTATATGCTAACCCTGATAAAATCGCTGAAGTTTTGACCTCTAATCCGCGCTTTGTATTTTTTAACCTTAAACAAGGTCGCCCTAAAACCTCTATTGGCGCACCCGTGATTCCTTGGCATACCGTGGCAGTGGATGATAAACATATTCCACTAGGCTCGATATTATTGGCTGAACTCCCTGTGCTGGACGCTAATGGGCGCGAGCAAGGTACGCAGTGGCAATTACTTTTTGCCCAAGATCGGGGTGGGAATATTCAAGGACATGCTCGCATTGATTTATACCTAGGAGCAGGTCATAACGGCGAAATTATGGCTCAAGGTGTTACCGGTTATCGCCGCACCTTTTTACTGCGCCCTAAAAATAGTTAAACCTAAGCCCAGTTCAGATTAATGACTGGTTTGATTCATTAAAATAATAAAAAACCCCAGAATAGGTTATCACTATGCTCAATATCACTGATTGGACTATTATCGGTATTGCTCTAGCAGCAGCCACTATTGCCCTACTGTTTTTACGCCCCCAAACGCAAAGTCGTGACCTAATGCGTTTACGCGATTTGCGCCTACAAGCTGAGCAAGAACAACGTCAAAGTACGGAATGGATTAGCACGCTTAAGCAAGCCGCTGAACAAGCAGACACTTTAAATGCCCAAGCCAAGCGCTATGCCCAAAGCATTGAACTATTTCAAGCTCAATGCCAAGCCAATTGTGAGCAATCTAAGGAGCTATTAGAGCAATTACGCGCCCAAGTTAGCTCTTTAGCACATTTATCCCAAATACCTGTCACTAATGAGCGTTTAGCACAAGCGCCTGCTAATCAAAGCGCTCAAGAAGCAGCCGATGAAATGATTTATGGCGCTAAGAGTTAAAACGCGCTCAGCATCTATCGAAAAGTAAGCGTGTATTGATTCCGTTCTATCAACACACGCTTACTTTTTCTGGCACTTATCAATCCTGATCCTCTTGCTGCTGTAATTCCCACAGCGCTGCATAATGTCCTTTCAAGGCTAATAACGCTTGATGTGTCCCCTGCTCAACTACTCGTCCTGCGTCTAATACAACGATCTGATCGGCATTCACAATCGTAGATAAACGATGGGCAATAATCAGTGTAGTATGCTCGCCTGCGACCTCTTCTAAAGTACGTTGAATCGCTCGCTCGGTAGTACTATCCAGTGATGAGGTGGCTTCATCAAAAATCAAAATCGGCGGCTGCTTTAATATCGCTCTAGCAATGGCCACCCGCTGTTTCTCACCGCCCGATAGCTTCAAACCACGCTCACCCACCACCGTATCCCAACCTTCGGGTAGCTTTTCAATAAACTCAGCAATATGCGCCATGCGAGCAGCTTGCTCTAAATCGGCTTGAGTTGCATCCGGTTTACCGTATTGCAGGTTAAAGCGTAACGTTTCATTAAATAGCACGGTATCTTGCGGCACTATGCCAATCGCTCGGCGCAGACTTTCTTGAGTGACTGAACGAATATCTTGCCCATCAATGAAAATAGCGCCCCCCGTGACATCATAAAAACGATATAGCAGGCGTGCTAAAGTCGATTTACCCGCACCACTATGTCCCACCACTGCCACTGTTTTACCTGCCGGAATGGTTAAAGTTAAACCATGCAAAATTTGCCGATCCGCCTGATAGCCAAACTCCACATTTTCAAAACTTACTGCTCCTTGCTCCACTACTAAGGGCTTAGCATTAGTTGTATCTTGAATTTCAGGCGGTTGCTCTAGGAGACGAAACACCGTATCCATGTCCGCGAGTGTGTACTTTAACGAGCGATAGATCATGCCTAATGAATTTAAGGGTATAAACAATTGCAACATAAAAGCATTGACCATTACTAGGCTACCAATGGTCATAGCCCCTGTCAGTACATCCTGTGCCGCGACCCACATAATAATGGTCACACCAATAGCAATAATGGCGGATTGCCCAAAATTGAGTAGCGACATACTGGCTTGACTTTTAACTGCATAGCCTTCCCACTCATTTAAGGTTTTATCGTAACGCTCTAGCTCTAAGTGCTCATTATTAAAATACTTCACCGTTTCATAGTTAACGAGGCTATCAATTGCTTGGTTATTGGCTTGGGAATCAAGGGTATTCATAGTATGGCGATCATCCATGCGCCAATCGGCCATGCGCAAAGTGAACAGCACATACACTGCTATTGTGCCAAAAGTAATGAGCGCAAAGACAGGTGGATACTCCTTCAGCAAAATAATGCCTACTAATAAAAACTCTACCGCTATGGGGATAATGCTAAAGGTCATAAAGTTCATTAACGAACTGACCGAACGTGTACCGCGCTCTAAGTCTCGACTAATAGCCCCAATTTTGCGCTCTAAATGGAAGCGTAAGGATTGAGTATGTAAATGCTCTAAAACACGCAACGATAAGCGCCGCATGGCTCGATAACGCACCCGTGCAAACACCACATCACGCAACTCATTAAATGCAGCGCTTAATAAACGTAATAAGCCATAACCTAATAATAAAGCTATGGGCAGCACTAATACTTGTTCTGGTTTACGCTCTAATGCATCGACAATGCCTTTGAGCATGACCGGAACGCCAACGGTTGCTACTTTTGAAAGGACTAAGCAACTGAGGGCAAAAATAGCTCGCCCGCGAAAATCGAGTAAAAAAGGCAATACTGATTTTAAATTATCCCAATCGCGCCGATCCGTGTGGGGGCGCTGGGTGCGTGAGGAACCCATACCGATCATATTGTGTATTTCCTATCAGACAATGGCATAATGGTACTTTGATTTTCCAGACCTTGCCCGAATGAAAGAACGTATTCAGAAATTACTAGCCCATGCAGGCTATGGTTCACGCCGTGAAATTGAACGCTGGATTGCAGCAGGCGAGGTAACAATTAACGGCAAACCTGCTGAACTAGGTCAACTGATTGAAACCAACGATCAGATTAGCCTCAAAGGTCGCCGTATTCACTTAGAATCGCGTCTCGCCGCTACCCCTAAAGTGATTATGTATCACAAAAAAGCGGGCGAAATGTGTACACGCTCTGACCCTGAAGGTCGCCCTACCGTGTTTCAAAATCTGCCCCGTTTACAACAGGGGCGTTGGGTGATGGTAGGACGCTTAGACGTGAATACCGATGGTTTATTGCTATTTACAACCGATGGTGAATTAGCCAATAAATTGATGCACCCCTCTACTGAGGTGGAACGTGAATATGCCGTGCGGGTATTAGGCGAAGTGACTCCCGACATGATTCAGCAACTAGAAACGGGTGTTGAATTAGAAGACGGCCCCGCTAAATTTGATTCGGTCAAAGAGGCAGGCGGCGAAGGTGCGAATCATTGGTATCATGTGATTTTACGTGAAGGGCGCAATCGTGAAGTACGCCGTCTGTGGGAAGCAATTGGTGTGACCGTGAGTCGTTTGATTCGAGTACGTTATGGGACGATTGGTTTGCCGCGTTACTTACGTCAGGGTCATGCTGAGGAATTAGATGTTAAGACTTTGCGTAAATTGTATGAGTCTGTGGGTTTGAGTTTTGAGGATGGTACTTTAGATGCGCATAAACCGGTACGCCGTACTAGCCCAGAGCGCGGAGATCGAGTAAAACGTCCGAGTGCGACTAAGCGTTTTGAACGTGAATCTGCCCGTGATACTGAAGGTCGGCGCTCATCAAGACGCCCTAGTAGTAGCATGCCCACACCGCGTACATCAGCCCCTAGACCTACGGGTAGGCATCGTTAATATTGGGTATAATAAAATATCTGTATCGACACTCTAAAAAATGAAGGATTTCTTTATTGAAATAACCTTTCGTTTTTTTATTTACGTTGGATATGATTGTTACTAGCCAACATAACTATAAACCTCTAAGCTAGTATCTAGTTTTTGGGAGTATTAAAATGAACATTTTTACCATTGGTTATGAGGGAGCTAATATTGATGACTTTATAGCCACTCTAAAAGTATATGGTATTGATACTTTGCTTGATGTTAGAGAAATTGCTATGTCACGTCGCAAAGGCTTTGCTAAAACAGCATTGAGAAATTGCTTAGAAGCTCATGGAATTTATTACCAACATGAAAAACAGTTAGGATCTCCTAAAGATATCAGAGATAGATTACGAGCTGATGGAAATTATGAGAAATATTTTGCCGACTTTAATGACTACTTAGAAACACAAACCCTTTTACTTAAAAACCTAACTATACAATTAAAAGGTAATGTAGCTCTAATGTGTTATGAACGTGACTATAAAACTTGCCATCGATCTTCAGTTGCCACAAAATTAACACAGTTAATAGGTGGAACACCTAAACACTTAGGAGTAAGACATGGGATTAGCATTCGAGTCAATCAAAGGATGGATTTTAGTCAAAGCCTATCCGCAGCCTAGCCAACAATATCAAGAAACCGTCTGCTGCGCTGCTCTGACAGAAGACGGTCGATTGTTAAGACTTTACCCCATTCGTTATCGTTTGCTCAAATCAGACCAAAAATTTAATCGTTTTGATTTAATTCAGTGTCGCATCTCTAAAGCTGAAAATGATCCTCGCCCAGAAAGCTATAAAGTAGATGAAAGTAGTTTAATTATTTTAAATCGAGCCTCTTCTAATGCAAATAGCAAAGCTGCTTTATGGCTTAACTATGTAAGTTTAGGATTAGAGTGGCTAAAGGAACAACAAGCTACTAATCGCAAAAGCTTGGGAATTATTAAGCTTGATATTAACAATCTTAATTTTTACTATAAGCCAATTTCAGAAGCCAAAGAAGAGGAGCTTCTTTACCATCAAGGAATGATTCAGCAACAATCACGCATGTTTGAAGAAACTTTAGATCCTCTTGCTCCTTTAGAGTTTATATTCTACTATCGATTTAAATTAGATGGTAAGTCTCACAATATGCAAATACATGATTGGGAAGTACAAACCACCTATTATCAATATAAAAAACGCTATGCCTCTAAGGAAGAAGCACTAGCTAAAATGACTCAATTCTATAATAAAGATATTAAAACCATGAATCCTCATTTTATTATGGGAACACAGTTTAAGCGTCCTAAGCAATTCATGATTATAGGCATATTAAGGACTACAGCAGCTTTAAACCAAGGGCAGCTTTTCTAGTTAAATTATAAATCTATTTTTAACTGTAAAATTTATCCCATTGCCAATGGCTTATGATCTTTCAAATACCCTTTGGGGCGAATAGCTACTGTACAAAACACCACTGTACATAAGCGGTTATGCACATCATATAAGCCATACTCAAACGTTGGCGTACTACGCTTATGCTCTAATAGTTCATCTCGAATTTGGCGTTCTAATTCAGGCGGAAAATCAAAACGTAACTCTAAATCCGTTAGCCCTGCGCGGCGAAAATCGACCTCTAGTTTTCGTGTCCACACATCATAGTTTTTAAATACTTTAGCACAAGCTAAGGGTGCAATCGGATCGGCTAAAGAGGCTTGAAAGCCGCCAAACATTCCTCCTCCCATATTACGTGAAATGGCAGTAAGCGGTAATTTAATGCGGATATGACGCCATTCATTTTCTAGTGCTATCACTTTAATACGCATCATCCACCACGCCGGATACCATTCTAATAATTTAGCATCCGACATAAAGCTAAAATGCTTTTGAATAAACTGAGCTATATTCAAATTCAATTACTCACTGACTAATTGCGATAATAGGGATGCTCTATTTTGCTGTTGCAATTTAAGCCTTAAACGCTGACAACGAAAAATACTAATTAAATCTTGTAGCGCTTCATCAAAATCATCATTGATGACGAGATAATCGTATTCATTGTAATGCGATAATTCGCGTTGAGCATCGCGCATACGTCTAGCGATAATCTCATCACTATCTTGGCGACGATTACGTAAGCGCTCCTCTAAAGCACGGCGACTCGGTGGCAAAATAAAAATACTAATCACATTATCAGTACGCTGGCGCACTTGTTGTGCCCCTTGCCAGTCAATTTCTAAAATCACATCTAAGCCGGCTTTTAGTTGCTCCCCTACTGTTTGGCGCGAAGTTCCGTAATAATTATCAAAGACTTGGGCATATTCGAGGAAGTTATCTTGCTCAATTTGCTGCTGGAAATCCGCTACGGACACAAAATGATAATGCTTGCCCTGCTCCTCACCCGGACGCGCTTGACGGGTAGTAAAGGATACAGAGACGACTACATCATTTAATTCAAGGCGCAAAGCATTGAGTAGGCTAGTCTTGCCCCCACCTGAGGGTGCTGAAACAATATAAAGTTGTCCGGTCTTCACGCTATACTCCAATGATAGCCCTAAATACTGGTCTGAAATGTTAGGGTCTGTTAGCTAAATATGCGATTATACGGCTAAGGCACAACAGTTAAAATCTTAAGAAGCGATAGGAGCATCAATACCATGATCGAAGTATTAGCCGTTCCAGCTTTTACTGATAATTACATTTGGTTTATTACTTATAGCGATGAGTATGCTAATACCCTATCGTCAGTAACAGCATTAACTCTCGCTCCACAACCTACCGAAACCATAGACACAACGCCTACCACTCCCGCTCCGCCTGCACGTCGTCCGGTGGCTATTGTTGATCCGGGTGATGCTGATGCGGTCCTAGCTGCATTAGAACAATATCAATTAGCGCCAATCGCTTTACTCATTACCCATAGACACCGTGATCATGTGGGTGGCATTGAAGGAATTTTGCAACACTACCCTACTATTCCGGTGTATGGCCCTGAACACGAGGACATTCCCCATCGAACCCATGCGCTGAATGAAGGCGATATAGTACCGCTTTCTGTACTGAATTTAGAGCTAAAAGTGCTTGATGTGCGTGGGCATACTGCCGGACATATTGCTTATTACGGGGCAAATAGTTTGTTTTGCGGGGATACTTTATTTGCTAATGGCTGTGGGCGCGTATTTGATGGCACATTAGAAGACCTCTATCATTCCTTACAAAAAATCGCCCATTTGCCCGCTGAAACGATGGTGTATTGTGCTCATGAATATACCGTAGACAATTTAGGTTTTGCCAAATGGGTAGAACCCGATAATGTGGCGATTGATGCACGTTTAGAAGCTAGTTGGGATTTATTGGATAATGGTAAAGGCACAATACCTTTTATATTAGGCTATGAATTTAATACCAATCCCTTTTTACGCACCCATATTCCTGAGGTCATAAAAAAAGCAGAATCAGTGGCGGGTCGTGAATTAACAACGCCTGCTGAAATTTTTGCGACTTTACGGATTTGGAAAGATACTGAGTATGACTAGACTCCTACTGTAAGGATGAATACTGATGTCACTTGCCCACTCACAACTGCCTTTTATGACCGAAGATGAGTATTTAGCGCAGGAGCTAAATGCAACTGAACGACATGAATATGTGGATGGGTATATTTACTTAATGGCTGGTTCGAGTAAACACCATAATCGCATTGCTTTAAATATTGCCACTTATTTTAATCAATTAACACGCAGATCTTCTTGTCAAGTTTATGCCTCCGATATGAAAGTACGGGTTAAAGAGCGCAATAGCTATTATTATCCTGATATAGTAGTGAGCTGTTACGATGATGATAATAATGACTACTTTTTAGATTATCCTTGTTTAATTATTGAAGTTACTTCCGACTCAACATTGCGCAAAGATTATTTAGAGAAATCTCTAGCCTATCAAAGTATTAGCTCGCTTCAAACTTATCTTATAGTATCTCAAGATAAATATCAGGTCGATATTTTAAAACGTAATGATAAGGGTAGTTGGAATCTAAGCCAAATGAATCAATTGGAGCAAAGTATTGAACTAACTTGCCCAGTTAGTACTTTAAGCCTACGAGAGATTTATCAGAGTATTGAACTGACCTAGTATCGTAATACTAAATTTTAATTAGCTTTAATTATTGCTATACTCACTATCAATCCCCGCTTATTGGTATAGATAGCTATGGCTCAATTCTTTTCTAGTCTTTCTGATCGCTATAAGTTATTTGCTTTTGTATTTTTGCTGATTATCAGTGGCTCCCTGCTTTTGTTGTTTGGTAAAGGCACTCAAGAAACACTGATTTTTAGCGGCATTATTGCAGTGGTGCTTTATATTGCTAAACCTATATGGTTTTCAGATAGATATGGCCAAACTACTGTAAGGATTCTATCTCTCACTATTGCAGGGGCTGCGGTGGCCGCTTTCGTAGGGTGGCCTGCATTCGTTGAAAAACTTATAAAACCTTATTTACCTGATCATCAAGCCAACCTACTAAATAACTTTGATTTCACTGCATTAATGGTGTTCGTGTTTCTCGGAGTAGTGATTTATAAGGTAAACGATTGGCGCGATTCTACAGGCATGGGAGTGCATACTACTCCTTTAGATCGAGATGTGCCTGAGCCTCAATTTAAAGAACGACTTAAGATGGTAGCTGGCTCGCTCACGGACGATTTAAAAAGCATTGACACTAAAACGAACTGGAGCGCTCGCTATTTCACGCCACTCGATGCCGAGGTTGAGGTTAATACAGCGAGTGGCAAAGAGCGCAAAATTACTGACCTACTGAGTGCTATTAAAAGCAGACGCAATAGCAAAAAACAGCGTATTTTTTTAGTACTTGGCTCACCAGGAGCTGGTAAAAGTGTGGCCTTGCGTAAACTTTGCCAAGATTTAGAACAGGAAGTTCCTAGAACTGGCAAAATTCCCGTTTATATTAATTTGCGCGAGTGGCATGTTGCTGAGAAATGGTCTGAAACGAATCCGCCTACCGTACAACAGCTTAGAGATTTTATCTTAGAAAATCTTAAGAGCAGAGATATAGTCACTAGCAAATTCTTTCATGAGTACTTTGACCGTATGTATGAAACAGGTAGGCTGTTTTTTGTCTTAGACTCATTTGATGAAATTCCTGCTGTACTAGATGAGCGTGAAAACTCCGAGCTTATTCATCAACTCTCAGAGGTAATGTTTAAGTTTTTAAAAGGAGCTAGACAGCGAGAGGCTCAAGGCATTTTAGCCTCGCGTTTATTTAGAAAACCTACTCACGAGTTTCAAACCGATGTTACCTTAGAAATTCGCCCTTTTACTGAGCAAAAAATTATTTCGACTTTTGAAAACTATGGTTTGTTTAGTAAGGATTTAGTGAAAAAACTATTTAAAGATCGTCCCGAACTGGTACCTATTGCTAGAAATCCCTTTTCGGCTGTTTTAATTGCTGAATATACAGAGAAAAATAATGGCGAACTCCCACCTAATCAGTCAGAGATGTACCGTGACTATTTTGAGCGCACTTTGGATAGTTGTGCTGAGCGGATTCGCAAAAAGGGATTGACTAAAGAGCAAGTGATTAATCATACGATTGATATTGCTAGTGTTATGTTTAAAAACTATGGTTTAGAAGCCCCTGTTCCTATCATTGCTCAACATATGCCTGATATACCTGTTGAGGATGTGCTTGATATTTTGAAGTTTGCACGGTTAGGTCGTTTGGGATCAGGGGGTGATAATGTTTTTAGTTTTTCGCATCGGCGCTTTATTGAGTACTTTACGGTGCAGCGTATTATTCGCGAGGATGAAACGATTGAGTTTGATGCTATTCCTAATGATTCACAATGGCGTGATGCTTTAGTATTGTATTGCGAAGTTGCCCCTTTTGAAAAAGCTCAGGCTATTGCTAATTTTTGCTGGAATACTATTGAAACTATTAATAATCCTCAGGATTTACGGGTTATTCATAGTATGAGGTTTTTAAGAGATGCGTTTCAAGGGAGGAAAGAGTGTATTCATAGCTTTTCAGATGACTTAGCTAACTTTCTATTGAAGCAGGCTAATCCTGATAGCTTCGTATTATCTTTAAAAATTGCCTTAGAAACAACCACCTTACTTAATACCGACGACATAGATCAGATAGTAACTGCTGTAATTAAACTAGGGAATCAAATAACCAATGAAGCTGCTGTTAATAGCTGTAGAAACTTAAATAAAATATCCAAAAAATTAGAAAAAAGCCTGATGAATATATTTAGAAGTATTTCATATATAGAAAAAATAATTAACTTTAAAAGCATATTATTTTATTTTTCTCTTTCCGATGCCTTTATGAATGTAAAGAATGATATTATATACTACGTAGTAATTTTTAAAGTTCAATTTCTACTATTATTACTTATGCTTACAATATCATTCGATTACATGATCATAGTGCTTTTCATTTTTATTACAGTAACTCTTTTATCACTGGATGATTTAAAAAGAAAAAAATACTTTATTTTAGAAAGCTCAGCTATAATTAGTAGTATCATTATAATTTTTGGAAACTTATTTTTCTATAACACACACACAGAAGGGTATTTTAATATCAACGATCAATTTTTGTCTGAGTGGCTAGTATTAATTATAACAATATTTGCTTTAATAAATTTAATATTTTTTGCTATTAAATCAAATACATTGAGCAAAGAAGACTTATACATATTAATTTTAGAAATAAAGAATAAAAATAACTTACTTAAGCTAACTTTAGGTTCTTTAATGCTATTAGTGATATGGTTAATACCTCGTCTATTAAAAAACAAAGAATATTTACTATTTTTTCATATAGTCATTAGCAGCATATGGTTTATATTTTCTATATATTCCATCATCTCTATAATTAAATTAATAAAAAAATATCTCAAAGACAAAAGATTAATATCCGCCAGCACCATATATACACGAGAGGATATCTATGCTGTTTTAATCAATCTTAAAACCACAAGAGCCAAAAAGATTTTTGTATCAAAACTATCAAGAGAAACTAAAAAAATCTCTGGATCATGGCCTAATAGAGAAATTTTAACTGTTAGCAACAATGACCCGCTATATTTAGAGCTAGCCAGACTTGAAGAAAAATGGTTAGGTTTAGACAGATAATAAAAAAGCCCCAAATCGGGGCTTTTTTATTATCTGTCTAATTATTTGAAACAATGAAGTACTTAATTACTTCATCGTCACCAATTCCTCCGCACTCACCGGATGAATCGCAATCGTATCATCAAAGTCTTTCTTAGTAGCGCCCATACGAATCGCTACCGCAAAACCTTGCATCATCTCATCCACGCTTGAACCAATAGTAACCGACAATTTTCTCACTCTTACCCACAGCAACCAACATTATTTCGGCTATCACTTTTTGAAAAAATATACCTATTGTAAAAGTTTCTAAAAGTAAGCTATAACCATAACCTCTAAAGCCTTCTCTTTCAGCAAGCTTCTCTATACAAGCACTCATCAACTAGCGTTGGTAGTTTCACTAACAGTTTTGTTTCAATGCTCATAGATCTCTGGTCGCCCTGAAACCTTACAACCTACCCACTCACAAACCCTGATTTTATGCTAGACTACTCGCCATTTTTGCAGAATTGACGACAGGTAAGATGTATGGCTGGTCATAGTAAATGGGCTAATATTAAACATAAGAAAGCGGCAGTAGATAAAAAGCGCGGTAAAATTTGGACCAAACTCATTCGAGAAGTCACCGTTGCCGCCCGCGAAGGCAAAACCTCCGACCCCAATGCCTCCCCGCGCCTACGCCTTGCCGTCGACAAAGCCTATGCGTCCAATATGCCCAAAGACACCATCGAACGCGCTTGTAAACGCGGCTCAGGCGAGTTAGGCGCTGAAAACTATAATGAAGTACGCTATGAAGGTTATGGTCCGGGGGGGGTTGCCATCATTATTGATACCGCAACCGACAATGTGAACCGCACAGTTTCCGAAGTGCGCCACGCTCTGAGTAAACATGGCGGCAATATGGGAACCAGCGGCTCGGTCAGCTATATGTTTAACAAACTGGGTGTATTGAGCTATGCCCCCGGAGTCAATGAAGACAAACTCATGGACGCCGCCCTCGAAGCTGGTGCAGATGATGTGGTCATGGCGGATGATGGTTCGGCTGAAGTACTGACTACTCCCGAAAACTATGCTGAATTAGTCGATACCCTCACCAAAGCAGGTTTAACCCCCGATGATGCCGAAGTCACTGAACGTGCTGATAATCTCACGGCGGTTGATCTCGAAAATGGTGAACGCTTATTAAAACTCATTGATGCCCTCGAAGAACTCGATGATGTCCAAGAAGTATTCCATAACGGTGATATTCCTGCCGAACTCTTAGACAACGATGACGAGTAAACGCATTATGGGTATTGATCCCGGCTCACGTTTTACGGGGGTTGGGATTGTCGATAGTGACGGGCAACGCTTGCTGCATGTGCATAGTGACTGTATCAAATTAGGGGATCGCCCTATTCCTGAGCGTTTAGGTATGATTTTTAATGGCATCACTGATCTCATTAAGCTCTACCAACCTGATGAACTAGCGATTGAAAGCATTTTCGTTGCCACTAATGCAGGTGGTGCTTTGAAATTAGGACAAGCACGCGGTGCGGCGATTTGTGCTGCTGTGGTAAATCATTTAAGTGTGCACGAATATAGCCCCCGCGAAGTGAAACAAGCTACCGTTGGCAAAGGCTCTGCTGATAAAACTCAAGTGCAGCATATGGTTAAGTACTTACTGAATTTGCACGGCAAATTGCAGGCGGATAGTGCTGATGCTTTAGCGGTGGCGATTTGTCACAGTCACGCCAGCCATCTTAATAATCGTATTCAACAAGCAGGTTGGCAATGATCAGCTCCCTACGTGGCAAAGTCCTGTTTAAGCAACCACCTGAGTTAATGATTGAGGTCAATGGCGTAGGCTATGAACTGCAAGCCTCAATGAATGTGTTTTATGCCCTACCACTAGAGCCAGAAGTCGAAGTCGTGATTTATACCCATCTTGCGGTGCGCGAAGATGCTCATACGCTTTATGGCTTTGTATCCCTTGATGAACGTAGCACCTTTCGTCAATTGCTTAAGGTGAATGGCGTAGGTCCTAAATTAGCCCTCGCTATTGTGTCAGGTATGACGCCTATCGAGTTGTATCAAATTATTCATGCCGCCGATATTACCGCACTGAGTCGTATTCCGGGGGTAGGTAAAAAAACGGCTGAGCGTTTAGTGGTGGAATTAAAAGACCGCTTGCCCAAACCTGCCGATAACGCCTTAACTAATGCTCCGCTTCGTACTTCTAGTGCTGATCCTGCGAATGAAGCACTCAATGCCCTCCTAGCCTTAGGCTATAAAGCACCTCAAGCCGAAAAAATGATTGAAGCCTATAAAGATCAGGGATTGAGTGTGGAAGAAATGATTCGCCAAGCCTTGCGCTCTAGCCTTAAGTGACAAAACTGACAATCCGTTTATCTGTCACCCACTTGTCACCTCCATTGTGGTAATTATGTCACTTCTTGACAGTGGCACTGTCCCTGTCATTATCCTTTGCCCAGCAGCTTTATTATAAAAACATTTGAAAATCAGTTACTTAAAAAAGTATTAGTGAGTTGGCACGCCCATTGCAATATAGAAAGCAACAAGGAAGAAATAAAACAACAACAATAACAAAATAATAACAGTGGCTAAGGGAATAATAACAATAACAAACTAGCAGTCCAAAGTAGGTAAGCGAGCCTAGACATCATAACAATAAGAAGCTCGCGCCTACCGAGGCAATAATAACGATCAACAGCAAGCCCTAAGAGGTAGAGAGTAGACATAAATCTCTAATAAAAATAAATAGTCTACCATGCCTCGATTCCGATACCCCCTGCGTCAAAAACAGGGGGAATTTTAAAGCAAGCTGATAACAAAAATTATAACGATCAACAGCAAGCCCTAAGAGGTAGCGAGTGGACTTATACTCTAATAAAAATAAATTGTCCACCATGCCTCGATTCCGATACCCCCTGCGTCAAAAACAGGGGGAATTTTATCCCAAGGAGCTGATTGGTTAAGAATAAGAAGAATAACCATACCCCAAACCACAAGCCCCAATGAGAATGTTACCGCCTAGGATTTTATAAAAACTAAAACTCTAACCGTACTTCTCAATTTTTAATCCCCCTCTTCATCGAGGGGGAGATTTTAAGAATAACAATATAATAACGAGTCCATGTCCTTTGTGATTTGATTTAGCTCCTCTCGATACTCGACAGGGGCTATATTTTTTTATTCAAATTGCTTAGCCTGCTCCCACGCCTCATCCATTTGCTGCAAAGTAGCTTGCTCTAAACTAATACCCCGCTCATTTAATAAGGCCTCTACCTTTAAAAAACGCTGCTCAAATTTTCGATTGGTTAAGCGCAGGGCATTATCAGCATTCACACCTAATAATCTTGCTAAATTGGTTGTGCCAAAAATAACGTCACCCACCTCCTCCTCAACCCGTGCAAAAGGTTCGCCTTGCTCAACCGCCTCAATCACCTCAGCTAGCTCTTCTTGAATTTTAGGTAGTACTTGACGCCAATGCTCCCAATCAAACCCTACTCGTGCCGCACGTTTTTGTAGTTTTTGACTACGTTGTAAGGTAGGTAAAGTCGTCGGGATATTGGCAAATAAGGAGGCTGAACTAGATTCTTTAGTATTACGCTCCTGCGCTTTAATACTTTCCCACGCTTGTTTTTGTGCGGTTTCATTGGCAAAGGTAGTATCCGCAAAAATATGCGGATGACGGCGCTGCATTTTCTCTGTAATGCCTTGGGCTATGTCATTAAAATTAAATAAACCCTTTTCTGCCGCAATTTGTGCCATAAACACAACTTGAAATAATAAATCACCGAGTTCATCTTGCAGGGCTTGCGCATCATTGCGATCAATGGCATCCGCGACTTCATAAACCTCTTCAATGGTATAGGGCAGAATGGTTTGCCATGTTTGACGCTTATCCCACGGGCAACCTGTTTCAGGGTCACGCAGATGCTGCATAAGGTTTAATAATTCATTGATTGCTGCTGATTGCGCCATGAGTAGCTCACCTAATAACTGCTGAAAAACCGTAGTATGCCAGCTTCTAAATCAAGGGCGTATGCTCCGTGTTAAAGTAGCAAATAGACCACTTTGTCCATCAGTACCTTAACCAGCAACGACTGCGCCTCAATAGCTCTAAAAAGTTGTCCACAATCTTTTTAGGTAGTTGCTAACTTATTATTTTTATTACAGGAGTTGAATCATAGCTTAAAAAGTATTTTATAAGTTATTGATTATGCTACACAGGGGTCTAGTGGTTAAAGCACGATTCAGCCTTAGCAAAAACGCTGCAAGCCTTTTGGCAAGCGGCTTTTAGACACTTATCCACAGAGTTATCCACAGGCTAACTGAATAACTGTGAAGTACCTCTAATAAACCAACAGTTGCCTATTTACCACAGCCTACCCCTGCCTAGACTAAGGCTTATGTGCATACTAGCGCTTTGCCTCCTGCAAAATAAACTGAGCCTTTTGCTAACTTTGCATGGATTTGTGTACTTTTGCGGTAAACTTAAGTTATGAATACTTTACCTCCTGTTGTCCATGTGGCGGTACAGCGCCCGTTTTATAGCACGCTTGATTACAGTTATGATCCCCAGCAAGGCTCTATTCCTATTGGCTCACGCATCGAGGTCAAACTAACTGGACGCTCTACAGTGGGGTTAGTGATGGGTAGTAGCGCTACTCCGACCTTAGCAGATCCTAAAAAGCTCAAAGCTATTAGTAGAGTGATGGATGATGAACCAATTTTAGATGCGCATTTGGTAGAGCTATTAGACTGGGCGGCTAAGTATTATCACGAACCCATTGGTGAGGTAGTGTTTACCGCTTTGCCTACTTTGCTGCGTCAAAATCGCCCTCTGCATTTACCGATTTGGTGGCAACTGCATACGACTGACACCGCACCCACTGAATTGCAACGCGCTAAGCGCCAATTAGCCCTGTATGAATGGTTGAAAGCACAAGGGGGCTATGTGAGTGAGGAGGCGGTAGCTGCATGGGCGGGTAATGGCTGGCGAGTGATTATGCGCCAGTTAGAGGCCAAGGGTTTAGTATCCAGTACCACTTTACCTCCCCCCCCTTTAGACCACATTGCCACCGCTCCACATTTAACTTTAACTCCGCAACAGCTCGCCACTATTGAAGGGATGCAACAAGCACTCAATCAGACCGAACTCAAACCCGTGTTATTACATGGCATTACGGGTAGTGGTAAAACGGAAGTCTATTTAAGAGTTATGGCGCCTATTTTAGCGCAGGGCAGACAAGTACTGGTGCTGGTTCCTGAAATCAGCCTAACCCCTCAACTATTAGAACGCTTTCGGGTGCATTATCCCCATGAGCGCATGGTCTGTTTGCATTCGGGTATGAGTGATCAAGAGCGTTTACAAGCATGGCTACAAGCCCGTCAACAACAAGTACGTATTATTATTGGTACACGTTCAGCGGTATTTACCCCTTGCCCTCATTTAGGTTTGATTATTATTGATGAGGAACACGATTTATCGTTTAAGCAACAGGAGGGTTTTCGTTATCACGGGCGGGATTTAGCCATTAAACGCGCTCAAATGCTGAATATTCCTATTATTTTAGGCTCTGCCACACCTGCACTAGAAACTTTACACAATGCCGATAGTGGACGCTTTCATTATTTTCATTTAGGTCAACGCCCCGGTACAGCTAAGCCACCGAGCGTACAATTGCAAACTATACGCGGGCAAACCTTGCGTAGTGGTTTGTCGACTACTACCTTAGCCATGATTAAAGACACTCTCGCACGTCAAGAGCAGGTCATGCTATTTATTAATCGGCGCGGGTTTGCCCCCCTGCTCATGTGCCCTTCTTGTGGCTGGTCAGGGCAATGTGAATATTGCAGCGCCAATATGACCTATCACGCCCGCCAAGGTAAGCTCATCTGCCATCATTGTTCGGTAGAAAAACTCGTTCCCGAACAATGCCCTCATTGTGGTCATCCTCAATTATTAACCCAAGGACAAGGAACCGAGCGTTTAGAATTAGTGCTTGAACAAACTTTTCCTACTATTCCCATTATTCGCATTGACCGTGACAGTACCTCACGCAAAGGAGCACTCGCCGAGCGTTTGCAACAAGTACATGATCATCAAACGGCTATCTTGGTCGGTACGCAAATGCTAGCTAAAGGACATGATTTCCCCAATCTTACCTTAGTTGTAGTCTTAGAAGCCGATGCAGCCTTATTAAGTTCGGAATACCATGCACGCGAACGCTTTGGGCAATTATTAGTGCAAGTGGCAGGACGAGCGGGGCGCAGTGATAAAGCTGGACAAGTCATTATTCAGACCCAGCATCCTGAAAATCCGGCATTAGTGACTTTACTAGAGCAAGGCTATACCTTATTTGCACGCCAGTTATTAGAAGAGCGCCGCCGTTGGCACTATCCACCCTTTGGTTATCAAGCCTTATTGCGTGCTAATGCGCCTGAATTGAATGAAGCATTGGAAGCGTTAGAAAAAATAGCGGAACACTTACAACTATTTGGCTTAGGTGGGGTCATGTTATTAGGACCTACTACGGCTATGCTAGAAAAACGTGCCGGACGTTACCGCACGCAATTGCTGTTACAGTCTAGTCAGCGTAAAGCACTGCATACTTTACTCAATTACTTAACTCGTACCACTAAGCAATTGAAATTTCCCGCTAATGTACGTTGGTCTATTGATGTTGACCCCTTAGATTTAACCTAAACTCAATCTTCTAGCTTGCAGTGCTCTTTTAAGTCACGCAACATAGTTGATTAGACTATAGTGTATTGGGCTATACCGATGCGTTTTGCTAAACTTAACTAACAGTAACCCTCGCCCTTCATTAGGGACTCATGAATATGACTAAAGATTTTAAAGAAGAGACCACGCGTACCGAAAACGCTCAATATGGCATTAGTTGGATGCTAGGTGGCGTTGCGGTGGGACTATTAGCGGGCATTATTATATTTAATGTCATGGGGGGGAATGAGACCAGTAATGCAGCCTTGCCTACTGAAAAAGTACCACCCAGCACTAACACCACTAATACCCTAACTACTCCCAATCCTAGCAATGCACAAACGCCCTTAGCCAATACCGCTACACCTACTAATAATGCAGGAGCCGATACTCGCCCCGGATTTAGTTATCATGCGGTATTGCCAGTGATCAGCATGAATGAATCACTAGCCCCAGTCATGCTTACTGAGGAAAACCCCGATCCTGAAGCTAAACCTGCGGCCACTAAAGAGACCAATCAAACTGCTAAAGCCGAGACTAAACCAGCAACCGAGAAAACCACTAAGGCTAATGCCCAAAACGAAGACGTTGCTAGTAGTGGTACTTATATGTTTCAGCTAGGCGCTTATCGCTCACAAGCCCCTGCCTTAGAGATGCAAAATAAAGCGCGTAAATACGGCATGAATACCCGTATTGAACAAGCGAATGTGAATGGTCAAGTGTGGTATCGCATTCGTATTGGTCCTACTAAAGATCAAGGGGTAGCTAACCGCTGGCGGCAATCCATTTCAGCTATGGGCATTGATCCGATTATGATCCGTATGTAATTGGTAGTTTTTTCCCAAACTTTGCACTTTACTTTATGATAAGGCCGATTCGAGCCGAATGACGATGATCGAGGAGATTGACTAATGGCGTATTTGGATATGGATAGTGGGGCGATTGTCGCTAATGCTAGCGAAACCGAACGCTCGACTTTTATTAAACGTACCTATCTACATTTAGGCTTAGCGATACTCGCGTTTGCTGGTGTAGAAAGCTTATTAATTGCCTCTGGCATTGCCCAGTCTTTTGTTGGTCTTTTAGCTGCTAACAAATGGATTTGGTTTGTAGTATTGGCCTTATTCATGGGTGTATCTTATATCGCTGATAGTTGGGCACGTACTCCTATGTCACGCGAAAAACAATATATGGGTTTAGGCTTATTTATTGTCGCTGAAGCGATTGTATTTATGCCTTTGCTCTATATTGCCTATAACTATGCTCCCAATGTGATTCCACAAGCGGGTTTAATGACCTTAGCGTTAGCAGGTGGTATTACCTTTACCGCATTTACCACTAAGAAAAACTTCTCCTTCCTAGGCCCTATTCTCACTATTGGTGGTTTTGTGGCTTTAGGTGTGATTTTAGCTAGCATGCTATTTGGCTTTAACCTTGGCTGGATCTTTGCTGCGATCATGGTAGTTTTTGCAGCGGCAGCTATTTTATACACCACATCACAAATTATTCATGAGTATCACACTGATCAATATGTAGCAGCTTCATTAGGCTTATTCTCTAGCATTGCCTTAATGTTCTTCTACCTAGTGCAATTACTCATGTCATTAGGTAACAGTGACTAAGTTTAATTAGTCAAACTCATTAGTATACGCAGCGCTCTTTAGGGCGCTGTTTTTTTTAATTTAAGTTTCGATTTTTCTTTATGGCAACGTATGCAATTGGTGATTTACAAGGCTGTTATAGTGCGTTACTAAAATTACTCGCTACTATTCAATTTAATCCACAAACAGACCATCTATGGTTTGCAGGTGATTTAGTCAGTCGTGGCACTGAATCACTCGCAACTCTACGCCTAGTCAAACAATTATGCGAACAACAAGTAGCCACTACGGTATTAGGCAATCACGATATTAGTTTAATTGCGAGCTTTTACGGTATTCGTAAACCGCATAAAAGCCTACAGTCGCTAGTTGCAGCTCCCGATTATGCCGAGTTAGTGCAATGGCTCAGACGCCAACCTTTATTGCATTATGATCCTGCTAAGCAAACGGTCTTAGTACACGCAGGCATTGCACCTCAATGGGATTTACCTACCGCTATTCGTTGCGCGGTGGAAGTCGAGGGCGAACTCAAACAACGTGATCCTACTGCATGGTTAGCCCAAATTTACGGCGACTTACCGGATGTGTGGAATGATCCGTTCGCTAGTGATCTCGACCGCCAGCGTTTTAGCATGAATGTATTAACCCGTATGCGTTATTGTCATAGTGATGGTCGTCTTGATTTTCATGAAAAAAATCATCCCTCCCAAGTCACTGATCCTAGTTTAAAACCTTGGTTTGACTATGCGGAACGCCAAGCGCTAGGCACAAGGGTGATTTTCGGGCACTGGTCAACGCTAGGCTATTACGTGAGTCCAGAGGTCGTTGCTTTAGATACAGGTTGCGTGTGGAATGGCAAACTCACTGCCTTTTGCCTCGAAACGGAGCAGCATGTAAGCGTGTGTTGTGCTGAATAGCCAGCACCTTAAAAGTTAAAGCACTGAGGCTTTGAATTGGCGCTTTAGCTCTTAATCTGCAAAACCTCGACCAGCATTTTCTCAATAGCAGGCAGATCGGGAATAAAGCATAAGAGCTTAGAAATACGCACTTGACGCGCTACATAAGGGCAGCGTTGTAAATTACCGCTGTAATCATTACGTAGATTATCTTCTTTTAAATCAACAATCTGCATCCCACCTTGTACCCGAATCGCTATAAACGGTAAGCCCATATAAGTGGAAACTGTGTGCAAGATTAGATACTTACTATCGGTACTACTAGAATCATATTGGGTCTTACACAGTGACTCTAAGGCTATGACCGGTACACGCCGACTACGCCACGTTAACCACCCTTCTAAACCTTGAGTGGTACTGTCCTCTAATTCACCATTAGTCACTAATTCGGCTAATAAACTAATCGGGAAAATCAAATTGCCCTCATGCAAGCGCAATACGGCACATTTTAAACTGTCGACGGAGGGTAATTTCATGCTGTTAGCCCCTTCATTAAGGTTCCACCCTCTAATAATTCGCGGATCTTATCTAGCAAAGCTTGGTTTTGGTAAGGCTTGCCTAAAAAGTCACTCGCGCCTAAAGCAGTTGCATGTTCACGATGTTTTTCAGCCGTGCGCGAACTAATCATAATGACAGGTAAATGTTTCCATTCCGGTGTTTGCCGTACATGACGTAGGAGTTCAAAACCATCCATACGCGGCATTTCAATATCGAGTAATAATAGATCTGGATTAAAGTCGCGCAGTTTTTCCAATGCTTCCATACCGTCTTTAGCGGTTTCTACGGCAAAGCTTTCGGCTACTAGGAATTTTTCTGTCACTTTACGCACGGTAATCGAGTCATCTACCACCATAATGCGTGATTGATCATTAGCCCGTTTCATCACTATGCCTGAAGTGATGGGATTAGGCTGGCTGGCAGGTAATGGAGCACGTACTAATTCATGTAAATCAGGTAGTAATACTACTTGACCATCAGGAGTAATCGTAGCGGCGGAATAGAGCGAGCAATTCTTAAATAATACCCCTAACGATTGCATGACTGCATCACGCCGCCCCACAATCGCATCCACGACCCAAGCACGCGCTTGACCATTTAGTAGCGTAAACAAAATCGGGAACATCGTATCGGATTGAATATCACGCAATCCTCTAAGCTTTAATGCTTGCCCTAAATAACGCAACGGATACTTAATACCATCAAACACTAAATGTTCATGGGCTTGATTGAGCTTGCGTTTGACCTCTTCACCACTCAAGCGAATTAAGCCTTGAATATTGCCCATTGCCAAACCATAAGTCTGACCTTGTACATTCACAAACAACACCGGATTAGAAGCCATAGTAAAGGGCATACGTAGCGAGAAAGTCGCCCCTAACCCTTGGACTGATTCGATATGTAAACTACCACCCAGCGATTTGATTTCAGAAAAGACCACATCCATCCCCACGCCCCGCCCTGAAATCTGGCTAATAGTGGTTGCGGTAGTAAAGCCGGGTTGTAAGATAAGTCGATCTAGTTTTTCATCACTGATTTCTTCATGCGGTTTAATAAAGCCTTTTTCAATCGCTCTCTGTCTCAGGGCTGCACGATTTAAACCTGCACCATCGTCAATGACGCGAATCACTAATTCGGCATCCGCTTGTACCACCTCTAAAGTAATTAAGCCTTGCACAGCCTTACCTTTAGCTTCACGCTCGGCTGGCATTTCAATGCCATGCGCTAAAGCATTACGCAATAAATGCTCTAGTGGTGCGGTTAAACGCTGTAATAAATGCCGATCTAATTCACATTCGTCGCCATGAATCACTAAATCTACTTGTTTGCCCAGCTCTTGCGCGGTTTGACGTACTACACGCTTGAGACGTGGCATTAGCACATTAATGGCAATGAGACGGGTAGAGAGTAAATCTTGGTAAATCTTACGTCCGGCTTGAATACTTTCCAGCAAGCCCTGCTCTGCTTTACGTAGCTGGTCGGTCAGATCACCCTCGATATTAATTAAGTCATTCATACTCTCGGCTAGCGCTCTAGATAAGCGCTGTAGCTCGGAATATTGGTCCATTTCTAACGGGTCAAAACCTGCACGCTGTGATTGCTGCACAATACCTGCATGCACCCGTGCTTCGGTTTCTAGCTCTAAAGAGCGCAGTAAGTGACGTAACCGTGCCACTGTGCGACCTAGCTCGCCAACATCCGCCCCTAAGGAATGAATACGCTCATGAGTGCGACTTTGCTGCACATTCATGGTACTAGAATGCTCAATGACCCGATCTAAAAACACCGTTGGTAGGCGTACTTGATCTTGGATAGTAGCGCTTTGTAGCGGATCATCTTCTAAGGGCTTGAGACTATTATCATTTAAAGGCGCTAATGGAGCCTGTGAAATACTCAGACCTATGAGCTGCTCAGTTTGTTCGGCTAATACTTGCTCTAATACACTATCGTATTCAATGGCTACTTTTTCAGATGCAGGAGCTACTACTTTTTCGGTGACAGGCGGAGTAGGAATACTAGAGCTAGGAGACAAGGGTTTATCTACTAACTCAACCACCGCCGCTAATTCGTTTTCAACCTTACTTTGTTGAGGGGCGCTACTAGGGTGAGTGGCAGGCTGCTCTGAGTTTGGCTTAAGCGTTTGTTGAGGAGCACTACTCTCCTCTGGCGGTGAAACCTGCTGAGAAGTTTTATTAGGCTCTTGTACATTAGCCTCGGTAACGGCAATAGTCTGGGCTTCATAGTGCTCTGCTAAACTATTGATTTGATCAATTTGTGTTTGCAGCGTCTGTAATACTTGCGGGCTTACGGTTTGGGTGGACTCCGCTAAGCTACTTTCTGCTTGGTGTGCTATGTCACCGATGGCACTCAACTGTGCCATACGAGCGCCACCCTTAATAGTATGTAATAAGCGCTCTAACTTTAACCTTAGTTCTTTATCTGCTGGATTAGCCTGTAGGGCATTAAAATACTTATCTAACTCTTGTAATTGATCGGGGACTTCCTCCCAAAACAATTTCAGAATCACTAAATTCTCACGATCTATTACCAAAGGCGGTAAGGCTTTTAAGATCTCCGCTTTGGTTTTTTGAGTTTCAATC
This sequence comes from Thiofilum sp., assembly GCF_016711335.1. Taxonomy (NCBI): domain Bacteria; kingdom Pseudomonadati; phylum Pseudomonadota; class Gammaproteobacteria; order Thiotrichales; family Thiofilaceae; genus Thiofilum; species Thiofilum sp. The sequence continues at coordinate 1,508,628 of NZ_JADJTF010000001.1, read as the reverse complement.
TGAGCGGGCTGTGTTGCAGCGAGGACTGGGGCTATATGGGGAACCACTGAGACAGCAGCTTGGCTAGCGACTGATTCAGATTTAGCTGCGCCTATAGTCGAGGTGCTCGGACTAGCCTCTGATTCTTGAATCACTGCGGTGAAATCAATTAAACCATCCTGCTCAAACTTCAACCATTCTGGTTCCTCAGGCTGAGCGGGAGCATCTGAAGTCTCATTAGTAATGGTATCAATAGCATTAGCGGCAACCGAGCGAATAAACTCTTGCGTACCAAAATCTAAAACAATTAAATCAGGCTCATGAGTGATAGTAGGAATAGCAGTCGGCGCATGTGTTGGTGTCAGTGCTGGATCAGTCTGCTGTTGAGTAGAGGCTGGAGTACTACTAGGGGCTGTTGGTAAGGCAGGCTCGGAGGCTGGAGCTTGATTAGGAAGTTCTAAAGGTTCGCCTGCTAAGAAACGCTCAATACGTTTTACATCTGCCTTAACCTCCTCATCAGCACTACAAGCCTCTAGAAAAAAGCCTTGTCTATTAGCTAATTGCTTAACCCCATAAGCTAATAAAGCCACTAAATCATCATTAGCATCCGTAGCGCCCGACAAGACCTGATTGAGCATACTTTCATACGCCCATGCAAAATCGCCTAAAGCTAAAGCCCCCACCATGCGCCCACTGCCCTTGAGGGTGTGGAAGCTGCGCCGAATATCGGTTAATAATTTAAAATCATGCCGAGCTTGCTGCCAAGTGGGAACTAACTCTTGCAAAGACTGGATAATGCCACCGACCTCTTCAACAAAGATGTCATAAATCTCAGTTCCTACCACCTCGACAACTTTAGTGTCAGCCATAATATTATCCTGTTCCGCCTCAGGTGGACCTAAGCTCTTAGGCCAGACAAAGAAGTCGAGGTCCGCATCCTCTGATAAAGCGTCGCTGGTATGGTACGTCTTGCTTTTTTTTTATTTTCCCATTCGACTTCGGCGGCGGCTAAATGAGAATGAGCGGCTAGATCCAAATCAGTAAACTGATCCAATAGCCGCACCTTCTCATACCCTACTGGCACTAGAGGCAAGTAATCCTCATTTTGTCCAAAAGCCGATAAAATCGCCTCTAATAAAGTCAGAATATCCGCCAAAGTCGCCATTTCATCGGCACTAGGCATACGGCGTTTATCGCGTAAATCATTTTGGAGGTAATAAGACACCGCACTCGACAGCGGTAACACTTCCTGAGCATCCATCATGGTGAGTGTGCCGGAAATATCGCGTAAGTTTTTGATCACATCATGCAGGCGGAAAAACGCGCCCTCTTCCTTACTAAAGGCAATCAGTTCCGTATTTGCACGTCCTAATTCGACTAATGCGGCACGCAATACACCACGCGTAGTTTCAGGATCATAACTCGCGTCTTGGGCAAAGACTTGTTCGGTAATGTCATAGCCCGTCTCCGCATACTCTTTCAGAATACGCTCTAGACGTAGATAAAACGCACTCATTTGCATTAAAGCATCGCGCTTCAGCACTACTTTATTTTTCGTTTTATTCGAGAGTGATTTAGCAAATAACTCGGTAAACTCTGCCGCACGCCCTAGACCTAACATACTAAAGGCTTGAGCTAAGCTGGTGCTGCGACTAATGAGTTTTAATACAATCGGTGTTTGCTCAGTCTCTTCTTTTTCGAGGCTTTCGATCAGTTTAATGGACTGCTTAATCTCTTCGTTCATCGAGCCTGCGACCGCACGCCATAGCTCGCGACCGGGCATAGTATAGTAATGACGTAGTTGCTCTAAACTTTCGCCGCGTGGTAAGTACATATCTAATTGATAGGTATCTTTGACGCGATCCAGTAAAGACGCACCGGGTTCTGCAAGTCCTACGTAATACAATAAATTTTTAATCAGCTCATCGGGCACAATCTGGTTATACAACTCTTCACCTGACTCACCAAAGCGCCGAATTTCACGCTCCATGCGCCCTAAGAGCATTTTGACTGCACCATTATGCTCTAGTTTATGGTTTTCTAAGGCTTGTGTTAAACCAGAGGTGACCCACCATAAGGCCCGTAGCCGTTCGGACTTATTTAGGGTTAACATTTTATTCGATACTTTACGAATGGTGGCTAGATTCTCAGTAACCTCTTGCCCTCTAAACCAATTCAGTAACGCTTTTTGCATATAAGCACGTAAACGTTTACAAGCGTCGGATAAGCGCTCACCGGTTAGCTCAGTATATTCACGCGTACCAATTTGCTCATTGGTTACCGCGCCTTCTTCGGGAAGAAATACTAAGTGCTCGGATAATAAATCGACCTCACGCGCAGCACGTAAATTATTGAGTGCAGGTAGGATAATAACGGGTAGATCGGCATAGCCTTCTTGTAAATGATGCAAATATTCCACTATTTGCACCATCCCTTCGGCTGTAATTTGATAAGTTTCGGGTTTGCGAGCAATTTTATTTTGCTGGAGTGCTGCCAATAATAGGGTAATCTCACGCGCCAACATATAAGCGCCTTCTGCCCCTAATACATCTAATACCCCTAAAATCTCTTCCCAATTATGCAACGTCTGCTCTAACGCAGCTTCATCGTTTTCTTTGGTAAACTGGCTAAAATCAATTTGGCTTTTATTGATCTTAGCTTCGAGTTCCCCCATGATCCAACCTAAACGACTGGCTAAACCCGACTTATTAGAAATCATAGTTATTATTCTCGCTGTTTCCGCTCATTATTGATGTAATTATAGAGAGCGATATCCGTTTACTTTCTTTTTAGAAATATCATCATCCGACAGCTTAAAGTCGGCAATCGAGCGCCGCATTTCCGCAGCAGTATCATTCAAACTGGATACCAGTTTATTAGTTTCTTGAGAAAATTGTGTCGTTTGACGGGTGACTTCCTGAATGGCGGACATAGTATCCGCCACTTTTACCGACATATCCGCTTGCTTATGAGAAGCTTCAGAAATATTAGCAATCAACCGCGCCAAACTAATCGATACTTGCTCTACCTCGTCCAGTGCCGCACCTGCTGATTCTGCATTACGTGAGCTTGCTACTACTTTAGCGGTGGTTTGTTCCATTGAAGAAATCACTTCCTGAGTGTCCGCTTGAATGGCTCGCACTAGCACATCTATTTTACGTGTAGCTTCCGCCGCACGTTGAGCTAATTGCTGCACATCATCAGCTACGCGCTCAAATCCTTTGCCAGCATTGTGATTGCCAAAGGTTTGAATCGAAGCATTTAAGGCTAAGATATTAGTTTGTTCGGCAATATCATTCATAACACGCACAATATCGCCGACCTCTTGTGAGCTTTCGCCCAGACGCTTAATGCGTTTAGAAGTCGCTTGAATTTGCTCACGGACTGTCACCATATCTTGAATGGTATTGCGTACTGTATGCGCCCCTGCTTGCGAAATCTCTAATGATTTACCTGCTACTTTGGTGGAGGCCGCCGCATTGCGCGATACTTTTTGAATAGCCTGAGCCATAGTGGCAATCGCAGCCGTGGCTACCCCAATCTCTTTGGATTGCCTAGAACTCGCTTTGGACAATTGCGAAACACGGTTATCGGCTTCTTGAGCAAAATTGGTGAGGCGACTCGAAGTATCATCGATCTTAATGACTAAAGCACGTAAGGCATCGACCGCAAAATTGACTGAATCGGCAATCGCTCCCGTCATATTTTCAGTCACCGTAGCTCGAATCGTTAAATCCCCTTCCGCTAAAGTACTCATTTCATCTAGCAAATGCAGAATCGCTTTTTGTTGTTCGGTTTCGCTACGCATTTGATAATTACGCTGAAAGGAAAAGCGATAAAATAAAAAACTTAGCCAAGCAATTAAGCCCAGTGAAACTAAACCCAAGGCCCAAGTAAGCGCGTCGACTTGAGCCTCAGCCATCTGGCTTTTATCCATCAGCAACAACACCATCAGCCCAATAAAGCAGACGACTAATAAAATCAGTGGTCCCCATACCGTTCCACTATGAATAGGCTTAAGTAGCTGTTTGTGAACTGACGACATAGTGCTTTCTTCTTATTTATTTGGTTTGCCAATGCGTATTAATAGCTGATCCACCGTCATTGAGATGCATCGCCAAGGTTTTAATGTCTAGCACCAGCATAGGTTCATTATCAACTAACAAAGACTGCTCTTCATAAATGCCCAAGGCTGCTTTAGTAGTAGTTTGCTTATCCAGACGTACCGTATCCGGCCAAATATGGCGAATACCAATCAGCTCATCGACCCGCAACCCCAACCATTCCGTTGAACCGCGCACTACTAAAATACGTGCTCCGGGTGAATAGCCCGCATCCCCTAAGGAAAAAAAAACTTTTAAATCAATTAAATTGAGTAGCTGTCCTCGGAAGTACCCCAACCCTGCTACCCAAGGAGCGACCCCGCGCACGGGTGTACTACTTTCTAATGAAATAATCTCATCAACATCATTGCGATGAATTAAACATACTAGCGTCCCAATGCGCACCATTAATGCCGACCACGCTTCTAAAGCATGATTCTCGGCTTGATCTAATTGGCGCTTACGCTCGCGCAATAAAGCTAATCCCACCAATAACTCATAAGGTGTCGCCATTAACCGTGCTCCAACACAAAACGCTTCACTACTGCCAATAGTTCGGCGGCACGGATGGGTTTAATCAAATAGCCGCGTGCCCCTTGACGCTTAGCCCATAAAAAATCGGTATCCGAATCTTTAGAGCTACACACCACAATCGGAATATGTTGGGTTTCGGGAGCACGACTCAGTTCACGCGTCGCCTGAAACCCATTAATCAGTGGCATCACCACATCCATGAGGATTAAATCAGGGGTTTCGGCTTTAGCTATTTCAATACCCTCATAACCATTTGTTGCATGACTCACGGTGTGACCAGCATGTTCCAGCATGCTTTTCAACATACGCGCTTCGACCTGCGAATCATCAATAATGAGTATATGGGCCATAATCCTAAGACTCCTGTGTTACGGGAGCTTGATCTTGGTTATGACGGTTACGCTCATCGATGACATAAGTTTGAATAGCTGAGAGCAGATCTTGGCGGGTAAAGGGTTTCGTTAAATACTTATCAGAACCCGCCAAACGTCCGCGTGCTAGGTCAAAAATACTATCCTTACTCGATAGCATAATCACCGGAATATGCTTATAAGCGCGATTCGCCTTAATGAGCGCACAGGTTTGATACCCGTCCAAACGCGGCATCATAATGTCGATAAAGATTACGTCCGGTTTGAAGGCAGTAATTTTAGGTAAAGCTTCAAAACCATCTGGCGCTGTAGCTACCCAGCAATCATATTCCGATAGCAAAGCCTCCGCAGTACGCAGAATGGTTTTACTATCATCGACTACCAACACTTTGAGTCCGGCAAGCGCGTCGGTATCTATTTTTATATTGTTATTCGAGTTACTCACACTTACAGCTCTTTTATTGTTGTGATTAATATCAGGTTTAATACCTGGGTTTATGACAATACTTATGGTTATAGTGATTAAGATTGTCTTATGACTGTAATTCGCATTGTACCAGTGTAGCGACTCCCTCCACCGAAAGGAAAATCTTCTGACTAGCTGAAACTTATCTAGGTATAATATTAACTTATTTAGGCAGCAATTAGTACTCTATCTTCTAATCGTGGCACTTGCTCCTGCACTAAAGTTAGATGAGTAATTTCTGGTGCACAATTACGCCGCACAGGTATACCCGTAGAACCAATCCCACGACTGGTATAGATCCACGACTGATTGACCCGATATAAGCCTTGTACATATTTTCGCCCTAAATAAGGCTTAATAATGGGACTGCCGGGCTTAACTTGCACTTGACCACCGTGTGTATGACCTGAAAGCTGCAAAGAAATACGCGTATCATGGGCATACCAATCCAACATATCCGGTTCATGCGCTAATAAAATCACGGGGGTAGTCGCACGCTTCAAGCCTGAAAGTGTGGTTTTAATGTCTGGTTGCCCCAGCCAACCATCATCAATCCCCGCTAGATGTAGTACTTGACCACCACGATCAATATCTAAACCTTGATTACGCAATACTGGAATACCATAGCGTTCAAATGTTTCTACAATTAAACCCGCATCGGTTTTAATATCATGATTGCCCAATACAGCAAACACGCCATGTTTAGCATTGAGCTGAGCAAGCGCTGGGACTAGATCCAAAATATCGTCCTCGTCATGCCAGACATAATCGCCCGTCAAAACTACCAAATCAGGATTTAAGGCATTGGTACGCTGCACGGCTCGCTCAATATGCTCAAGTTGCGTGAAAGGACGCAGGTGCGTATCGGTTAGTTGCACAATGGTAAAACCATCAAAAGCGGCGGGTAGATGAGGGATAGGAATCTCAGTATATTCTTCTACCAACCAACGAATTTCATTACGACGCTCAGCATGTAAATCATCATGAAAATAACTTAATGCACCTAATCGATTTAACCAGCGTTGTTGAGCTTTCACGCTTTTATTGTTCCTAAACTAATTACATACCAAACGCAAAATCACTAGACGTCGTTTCAGCCGTAGCACGTACTTGACTGAGCGCCTGAGCATAAGCCTGTAATAACGATAAATTCCATGCTAAACGCTTATGTAAATACTCCTGCGCTTTAGCATCATTTTCGGCACTATCCGCATTAAAAACGCTATTGACCTTGCGCACGATCAAATGTTCTGGCAAATAACAAATGCGATTATTTTTATAACTACTCATACGCAATTCAGCCACGGGATAAGCACCACCGGTTTCCGATGCTGACACACTGACAATTAATGCAGGCTTATGTCCCACCTCAGGCACACCGACTAATAACATTAAATTTTTCAAGCCTGAAGGAATTTGCCCATGCCATTCTGGTGTCACCACAATCAAGGCATCACTATTACGCAGTACGGTTTGAATCGGGGCTAATACTTGCTGCCAACGCTCTTCACCTGCCCACACACCCTCATCCCAAAAGGGAATAGGATTACCTGCCAAGCTAATGATCTCAGCACTACTGGCTAATCCTGAACTTAAGGCTAGATTTTTAGCGTAATTAGCAACTTTTTCACTTTGTGAGTTAAGACGATGACTGCCGCTAATAATGGCTAACTTCATAGAGGACTCCTAAGGATTATAAATAATATGGGGCGCTATGATGCAGTATCTAAAGCTGTGTTGCGATATTCATCAGAAAACTTGTTTTAAATACCTCTTCTGTTTAAATACCAAAAATACAAAAGCCGGACGTATCCGGCTTTTGGTTTGCATCAAACACAGTGCTCTACTATGCACTAAGGATTTTAGATATACATACAAATGTCGGACTCACCCGCAAACTCAAAGAAGGCCGCCGCACCTGCATACTCCAAGCCATCAATAAATTCACTGTGCTCCATATCAAATAGATCCACTGTCATTTGGCAAGCAATGAACTTTACATCCGCTTCTTGGCAAAGTTCACGTAATTCTGCTAAATCGGCTACCCCTTTGCTTTTCATTTTTCTCTTCATCATGGTAGTCATCATGGTTTGCATACCAGGGAGTGCTTGCGCTAATACTGGCATAGGCATGGGCATAGGCATTCCGGGGTTACCCAGTGAGGTGACTTGTAGATTTAATTTCTTTTTCAGCAATTGCAAACCATAGAAGGTAAAGAAAATTTGTACGTCATAGCCTAATGCTGCCGCAGTCGATGCTAGAATAAACGGAGGATAAGCCCAGTCTAACGTACCTTTAGTAGCGATGATTGCTAATTTCTTTGTCATGTCCTTTACCTTAAATGCTATGCTGAATATCGATTAACCACAGATGCTAGGGAGCAAATACTATTGGGTGTCATTATGCCGCTTTAGTAGGCGCCACAATTTGATTGCCGGAGTGATACCACGCAATAATACCGCCGCTTAAATTTAACGCCTCTACCCCAGTATGTTGCTTTAAAAACCAACATGCTTGACCAGAACGATTACCGCTACGGCAGTAAAATACAATAGGGTCTTTACTCGCCTTAAGATCATCTAATTTTAAAGGCACGGTGTGTAAAGGCATGAACTCAGCCCCCGGAATAATCCCTTGAGCAAACTCACCTTCAGAACGCACATCGATTAAACGCAGCTTTTCACCAGCGGCTAATTTTTGTTGCAAAGAGGCTGCATCAATCTCTTGAACACCAAACATAGTACTTGATCCCAGTTAAATATTAATAAGTGCTAATATTCTAAAAAACATAACTGCCTGTCAAGCAATCCCACACAAAGCGGGACACTTAAAGCTTTTGACAGATACTTTATTCTACACTTATACCTAAGCAACCACGGACGAAGATCTTATGAAAGGCGTTTTCATTACACTAATCAGTGCAGTATTGAGTGCTAGTCCAGTCTTAGCGGAAAATGCCCTCACCTTGCCTAACATCGACAGCTTGCCAGAGCTAGGTAGTCCCGCCAATACCTCTTTAAGTACTAAACAAGAGATAAATTTTGGACGCCAGCTATTCCGAGAACTGCGTCAAAGTCAACGCTTTATCGAAGATCCTGAGCTGGTTGAATGGATTAATCAACTAGGTCAACGCCTCGTCCAACATGCCACGGGGCGCTTTAGTCCGTTTTATTTTGGTATTGCGCAAGATAGTAGTGTGAATGCTTATGCTATGCCGGGAGGTGTGATCATTATTCATGCGGGACTGATTACACGCTCACGCTCGGAAAGTGAACTCGCCGCCGTGATAGCACACGAAATTGCTCATGTGACTCAGCGTCATATTGCACGGCAACTACAAGCCTCAAAAGCGAACCCTTGGGTTACGGGCTTAGGTTTATTGGCGGGGGCTGCGGCTGCTAATAGTAGCTCAGATGCTGCACAAGCGATTATTGCAGGAACTATCGCCACCAATATGCACCGCCAACTCAGCTATAGTCGCGCTCATGAAACCGAAGCAGATCGTATGGGTTTACGCATTTTAGCGGGAGCAGGTTTTAGTCCTAGTGCTATGGCTGATTTTTTAGAACAACTAGAGCGTGGTCAATCCAGTATTTATGGTGATATAGCCAAATACTTAAGCACTCATCCCTTGGGTATTGAGCGCTTAAGTGATGTACGCAGTAGTGTACGCCAATGGGGGCAACGACCGGTTGCTGATAGTTTAAGTTTTAAATTAATGCAAACTAAAGTGGCTCATCTGATGCGTCAGGATAACAGCGGCATTGATCCTCTATTACAACATTACTCTCGTACACTTACCGCACTGCGTTATAACCAAGCCTCACCAGCTTTAGCGAGTAGCCAAAAGCTACCGAATAATCCCGCTACTGCCCTAGTCCAAGCTCAAGCACTGAATGCTAATAAACGCTATAGCGATACGGTGCAACGCTTTTTGCCACAAATTAAAGCGGGTAGTACTTCGGCTTTAATTTTACCCGTCGCGGAGGCTTTAGTGGCTCAGGGACAAGCCCCTAAAGCATGGCAAATAGTCAATGCCGCTAAACTCACTGAAACGACCAGCCTAGAGTTTTTAGAATATAAACAACGCTTAGCGAAACAATTAGGCTATCAAACAGATGCCATGCTAGCCGTAGCGGAACGCTCCATACGCTTAGGAGCCTATAAACAAGCTAAACTCACACTTGAACAAGCACAAGACACTCAACCCGCTAAGCGTCAAGTCATTGCTCAACGCTTAGCCGAGATTAAACAAGCCGAAGCGATCAAAAAAGAACTAGAAAAGTTTTAAACGCATTATTTAATGCTGATGCTTACCGTTTTGTAACATCACTACTTCTTTAAAACTATTATATTGACCTACTAATTGCGCAGGCAGCTTAGACTCAGTAGCCGTCATTTTATCGACTAAACTCTGCGCTTGCGATTTGGATACGCCTAAGCTTTGCAAAAAATCGACTTGTTTAATTTGCTCACCCGCACAAGCCACTAATTGCCACGCATCATGGTGCTTATGTAAAAAAGCACGTCCGCCTTTTTCACCTTGCGCCCAACCTGCTACCGCAGTATCTGATTGAATCTCTAGTATTTCTACTGCTAAAGGTGCATCGGGTTTATCCCATTGGGACTTTAAGAGTTGAGTGATTTGCTCGCTATCGGAGCTAGAGGAAGCGGGCGTCGCAGCACCATGATGATGCCCATCGGCTTTAGCAGGGGTAATCATTAAAGTAGGCGCGGGTGATTTAGGTTCTTGTTCACCATCTTTAGCCACCTCATTCCAATCTAAGCGCCCCTCCGTACACAGTTGGGTGACTGGAATGGCTTTTAAGCCTGTTTCATTACCCAATTTGACTGAGATAACAAACTCATCATAAAACTCATTAGGTAAATTACCTCCTGACCATGTGATAGTGCGCACCTCTTCGGTGATAGTTTTACCATGATTATCATAGGGTTTAGCTAATTTACCCACTGTAGTTTTCAACTCCCAGCCTGCTTTAGGCATAGGTTTAGCGTTATAAATACCTTCTGGTAGGTTGACTATGACCGTATGCGTGGGTGATTTGCCACATCCATGACCTATCTTTAAGGTCATACGATAGTAACTATTGGCGGGAGCCGATGGCTCTACTAAGCTCACATGAGCGGCGGCTGGCAAACTAATACAAAATAGCAAAGGTAGTAAATATTTCATCATAATTAATTAGTCCTAGAGTGGGAGTTATTGGGATAAGCAAGCTATGCACCAATACAAGATCCATCAATAAATCAATTAATTACTTTAGGCTAGTACTAGCAGATAAAGGGAGCAATTAGGTTTAAAGACACAGTATTGTGTGTTTTGACACACTTTACCTACAAGCATCATCTAAAATAAAAAAAACGGCTCAATATGTGTTTCAGGGTCTTATCCCAGCAGCAGCGAAAGCAAGGACTGTAAGGCTACTTGTCCGCGTTTCCTGATGTTGTGCAAATACTCAAAGAAAGCGAGGTAACACGGTAGCTTTTCTTGTGAGATCCCCCGATGAGGTCGTAACCATGAGCGCAACAGTGACCAAAAACCTTCCATTGTGTTGACGTGAACTTCATGGAAACCGTCACCATCTTCATCACGGGCATATTCGCCTGCACCATGATGGACGGTTTTATGGGCATAGCCCCATTCTTCCAATCGGCTGTAAATGTTGTACTCATCGGTGTACACCAGCGTACCTGCTGCCACCGTTGCCACAATCAGCGGCTTGATCGTCGCCTGTTTCACATTCGCCAGCATACGGATCACGACTTCCCCGGAACGCTGGATCATGCCGAAAATGGGGGGGGTGTCCTTTTCCAGTGTCCCACGCCCCGGCGCACCTTTCAGGGCGCGGCGGCGACCTTCACGCCCAGCATCCGCGACGGCTTCGGGGTTTCCCTTGTGTCCAGCCTTGACATAAACCTCATCAAATTCAACATTCCCCAACAGGGTTACTGGCGTTTTTTTTCTCGACACCGCGCCGTAACTGTTCCGTCATCGCCTGCGTATCATCCTTGTTCAACCCCAATTCGCGGGCGATTTGTTGGTTGGATAGGTTCAACGACATCAGATAAAGACACAGCACCCACACCTTCAGCGGCTGATGGTGGCCTTCAAACACGGTTCCTGTCAGGTCATCAAAACGCTTGTCGCAGCGTTTGCACTGGTAACGTCGCCGCTCCGGTTGGGTGCCGTCCTTACCCCTACGAATAGTTTCAGGTGAGCCGCAATGCGGGCAGGTCACCTTATCAGGCCAACGCAGGCTGCGGATTTGCTCGAAACAGGCGGCATCACTGGTTAGGCTGGAAATACTGATGAGTCGGGTCATGAATCCTCTCCTTGGCTATCGGAAATGGCTACTTTCACCGCTATCTGTGGCGTTTGCAATGCAGGGGAAAGCAAGACCCCGAAACATATATTGAGCCAAAAAAACAAAGCCTATCCATGCAATAGGCTTTGTGGGTAGAAATAACGACTAGGTTAAAACTACTGTTTTATTGGGTCATAATAATGGCATCACAACGATATAGGGGCGCTCCATCTGCTGTGCCATCATTTAAGATGATTTGATTACCTGAAGCATCTTTTTCAGGCAGTATGACGCGGCAAGTAGTCTGCCCATTAATCACTCCTGTTCCATAAGCTAATCCCCAACCATCTGCATCGGCAGTAGTGCTAATCTTTACAGGTATTAAATTCGTATAGCTGGTATCAGTTGGAACCACTCCCGGATAGGGTGTTGGCGTAGGAGTAGGCGTTGGAACTGGACTTGGCTCCGGAGTCGGTGTTAGAGCTGGAGCTGGAGCTGGAGCTGGAGCTGGAGCTGGAGCTGGAGCTGGAGCTGGAGCTGGAGCTGGAGCTGGAGCTGGAGCTGGAGCTGGAGCTGGAGCTGGAGCTGGAGCTGGAGCTGGAGCTGGAGCTGGAGCTGTGGATATTTGCGAGCGTATTTGATTGATTAACTGTGTCAATAGATTGACTAATAGTGACTGTAATTGCCTAAGACTCGCCGCATTACCATTAAACCCTGCCCCATTAGAATTGTTATTATTTGTAGCAGCGGTCGCTCGACTTAACACACTAATTAATGAACTCAGTGTGCGTGGTGAAATAGCCATATAAGCCTCCTGAAATATAACTATTGAATAGAATGTAACCCCTTATATTCCCTCATAAGTTCTATGGGTTAAGAGTCGATGCAAAGTTAACACACCCGCACTCACCTTCAGGGGTTTCTATCCTGTTTGAGCAGCTAAGGTGTGAGGTTTCAGGATTAAATGGTCAAATGGTGAGGGTTCCTGATGCGTAAACGTCGCTTGTTATCTCAATATCAATAAATTACACTTTGTCGGATAGTATAGATTCTTATAATAATGCAGTGCCTAACCATGACTAATAACAACGGCACTAGGTACTGTTCCAAGCCAAGCTGATTTAAGGGGTAACAGCGATGCAAACGTGGATGGAAGGCTACGAGTCTGATGTTGAATACACTACGGGTTATTACCGTGAACAAGAACCCAATTTTTTAAGTCTTTGCGCTGCCACGCATGGCATACAAACCTTAGATCTAGACAAGCCCTTTACCTATCTAGAATTAGGCTGCGGCTATGGCATGACTAGCCTGGTGATGGCTGCAAACTATCCTCACGCACAATTTATTGCGGTCGATTTTAATCCTACTCATATTGCACAAGCTCAAAGCCTAGCGTCTGAAGCAGGTTTAACTAATATTACCTTTTTAGAAAAAAGCTTTGCTCAATTAAATACGGAGCCGCATTCCATTCCAGACTGCGACTTTATCGCTCTACATGGAATTTTTACTTGGGTATCCGATGAAAATCGCCAGCATATTGTGGATATTTGCGAGCGTCATTTAAAAGCGGGAGGTATAGTTTATAATAGTTATAATGCCAAACCCGGATGGTCAATGGCAGAGCCTATTCAAAAACTACTTTATGCGACTAGCAAGCAATTCAGTGGATCGAGTCTTGAGCGCTTTGATCAGTCTGTTAAATTAATTCAACAGCTCCAAACCGTAAAGCCGCGTTTCTTTGCCACTAATGAAGCTGTTATTCAAAAACGCTTAGAAGGCTTAGTTGCTAAAGATCGTCATTATTTAGTGCATGAGTATTTACATGAAGGTTGGCGTGCCTTCTATTTTACCGAAATTGCTAATTGGCTCAGACAAGCCAAGCTAGAGTTTATAGGGGGTGCAGTACCTACCGATGCATTAATACGTACCCAACTTACACCCGCCACTGATAAACTACTTGCTCAAATTCACGATAATGATACCCGTGAACTCTATTTAGATATTATTAAAAACACCGTCTTTAGGCGTGATATTTTCAGTCGTGGCGTTATTGGACGCTTAGATCAGAATGCGCGTGTTCGTTGGTTTAATGAGAGTCAATGGATGCTTGCTAAACCGGCTCGTTTTGATGATGAGGCTTTTAATTTTAAGCCCGCGCTAAATAAAGATTTATATCGTAGCCTAATTGATCATTTAGCAGCAGGTGTGTGCTCATTTAGTACTCTAGCTAATGGTAAAAATCGCCGTGATACAGTAAATGCGCTGTTACAGCTCTATCAGGCTAATATGATTACGCCTTACTATGCCAATACTGCGCATTCAGTTATGCGTTTTAATCAAGCTATGATTAAACGTAATCAGCCGCTGATAGCTCTACCTCATAGCCGCTCTAGTCTTAGACTTAAAACCTTTGATGCACAGTTTTATATTAATGCCATCAAACTAAACACCCAAGATGCTACTAAAATAGCCCAAGCGGTATTCCAAGAACTAGAAAGCAAGCAAATGACTATTACGCATAAGGGTGAAACTTTGAGCGGAATTGCAATGAAAAACCATCTAGCTAATCTAGCCACTAAATGGCACTCAGATATTTTACCTATTCTAAAGCAAGGTGGCGCTATTTAAATATGCCAAGAGTCGAGTACTGTGAAGGTATTCGACTCTACTATAATTTTTTAGGCTGCCAATTTGATAATACCAATCCTAAAGCAACCAAAGCGCCGCCTACCCAATGAAAACCATGTAGATGCTCACCTAATAATAAAGTTGCTATGGTTAAACCAAATACAGGAATTAAATGGGTAAACTGACCAGTACGACTTGCACCTAGTTTAGCAGTCGCATAATTCCAAAACCAATAAGCTAATAAAGAAGGAAAGATTGCGACATAGGCAACACTGCCTATGCTGATCCAACTAATAGGCATAGGATGATTTAAATAAAAAGTCTCATATAAATATAAAGGTAAAATCATCATACTACCTAGTATTATAGTATAGCCTAATATAGGCAGACCTTTTAGTGCCAAAGGTAGCTTTCTGAGTAATACCGTATACAGTGCCCAACTCAATACCGCCAATAAAACAATTAAATCACCCTTAGTAAAAGATAAGGTTTTCAGTACTTGAATATCACCTTGAATTAAGATAATCACCACACCTATTAAAGAGATAATAATACCTAACCATTGTAAAGCCGTAGCTTTTTCACCTACTAAAAATGCAGCTAAAATAATAATAAAGATGGGGCATACTGATTGCATCAGTACTCCATTAACAGCCGTAGTGGTTTGCAATCCCAGATAGACCAAACTATTAAAACCTGTAATGCCTAGTAAGGCTAATGCACCTACTAATAACCAGTGTTGCTTAAACACATTCCATGTGCTAGCTAGATGCTTCCAAACAAAAGGTAATAACACTAAAGCAGCAATAGCCCAGCGCCAATAAGACAAACCCAAAGGAGGAACTTGAGTACTCACTGCACGCGCTAAATTAAAATTTCCCGCCCAAAATAAAGTAGTCAAAATTAACAATAAATAAGGTGAGACCCGATCCAAAATGCTATGAGTCATAGTGTTCTCTTCCATCACGTAGACGCTACATCCTCTAGCAAAAACTCACTTCCCACAAGTGCAGAATAAAAAAACGCCCACCGAAGTGAGCGTGAGTCTTGAGAGAGTCTTAAGTAAGCAACTGATCAGACTAGCCTATAGGAAAAAAGTTTCATTACTAGCCTATTGATGAACTACCTTTGAGCGTAAGGTTAGCTTACTACCTTGCCCCATAATCTTAGACGCGAGATCCCACCATCGGGAATAATATTGAGGCGAATATGAGTAATCGCACCGATGCTTATGATCTGCTCTTTAAAATGATGAATAGCATCCATAGTCAACTTTTGCTCTGGAATGAGATAATCCCAAAACATACTTTGGGTAATAACCGATTGATCTGTACCACCCTCCATACGAGCGGCTTGAATGGAAAAACGATCAGGATAGTTACCTTTAAAATGCGCGGTATCCACCTCAATCGACTCGACTATACCCGTTGCGCCTAATTGCAAAATACACCAGTCATTCCCCGGTTCACGTCGCCGCCGTGTTTCCCAACCGTCGCCCATATTAATACCGCGTTCGGGCATAATAATATTACTGGGTTCACCATAATGCGCGTCATTCCAAGCCACCGCTCGCCCACCATTTTCGAGCGCAATCAGGTCATAAATCGTATCGGGTTGCGAGCGGTCAAAGACCCCCATAGGTTTGCCATAAACCCGTAAGCGAGCAATGCCACCATCGGGGTACATATTGACGCGCAACACCCGCCATGTTTGCTCAGGGGTGATTTTAATTAGATTATGGCTGTTACCTTTTAAAGACGTAGAGGGCAACAGTGTAGTCCACTGAGCCTTTGCTAATGCTTCAAGATCTTCACTGTCGCAATCAGTCGCTTCAATTGACACCGCAGGCGCGTAATTACCCGTAAAGTGACTGGTATCAATATCAAAACCTTCAATCGTACCTGCACGCGCTAGTTTCACTAATGCCCAGTCATAACCTGTAGTGCGTTTGCGCCGTGTTTCCCAACCATCCATATATTTACCGTGATCATCATAGAGTCCGGGGGTAAATACGGCAGGCTCTGGATTTAACATGCGCTCTAAAGGAGCAAAAAACTCATCGGTGGCAAATAATGCTTTAGCGCCAATCGCAGCATTAGCAAGATTAGTTGAGCGCTTAGCCCAATCAGGTAAATCAGCAGCAGGAGCAGTAATCGGTGCGCCTAGTCCGGGTAAAGCCATAACAATACTCCCAATATTAATTTTTAGAGAATCATGCGGTATTTGAAAGCCTTAGGTAATGAATAGTGTTGGAAGAGTCTAGGCGGCATGGATGCCGCCTTGAAGCGTACAAGGATGTATTTACAGCGTCTCTGGAAACACTATCCATTACCTAAGGCGGCTTAACCACCTATAGTTCATTTAAGTTCTTTGAAACGGATGCTGTGCATGCCAATGGTTGGCAATATCAATACGCTTGCACACCCACACTCGATCATATTGCTCGATATAATCTAAAAAGCGCTGCAAAGCGCGTATCCGCCCCGGACGCCCTAATAAACGACAATGCATGCCAATCGACAGCATCTTAGGACTATCCTCCCCTTCAGCATACAACACATCAAAGGAGTCTTTTAGATACTGATAAAACTGTTCACCCGTATTAAAACCCTGCGGTGTTGCAAAGCGCATATCATTAGTATCTAAGGTATAGGGAACAATAAGCTGTGGCGCAACCTCGCCATTAGTTTTGGTGACTTGGGTCCAAAACGGTAAATCATCACCGTAATAATCCGAGCTATAAGCAAACCCACCATAGTCGGCTACTAAGCGCAGTGTATTAGGGGAATCGCGTCCGGTATACCAACCTAAAGCGCGTTGTCCGGTCATACGTTCAATGATTTCCATACCGATCAGCATATGCTCACGCTCGGTCTGTTCATCGATATTTTGATAATGAATCCAACGCCAACCGTGACAAGCGATTTCATGGCCTAGTTCTACAAAGGCTTGAGTAACCTCTGGTGAGCGCTCTAACGCCATCGACACCCCAAATACGGTTAGGGGTAATTGGCGCTTTTCAAATTCTTTTAAAATACGCCACACTCCTACGCGTGAGCCGTATTCATAAATCGATTCCATACTTAAATGCCGAGCGGGAAAGGAGGCTGCACCAATAATCTCGGATAAAAACTGTTCTGAACCAGCGTCGCCATGCAGCACACAGTTCTCGCCCCCTTCTTCATAATTGAGCACAAACTGTACGGCAATTTTGGCGTTATTGGGCCATTGGGCTTGAGGTGGATGATTACCATAGCCCTTTAAATCACGCGGATAGAGTAAGGATTGCACTAGAGTCTCTCCGATTATTTTTTGGTTAGTGTAATCATGTCTAGGTTAGACTACTAGCGTGTATACCAAAACTTGACCGCTTGTGTAACAAATAAAAATTGACGTAGTTTTAGTTCGCATCTCATCATTGTATTTTAGCTACCTTCTTAAAGATCACTATGCGAGTACTTACACCCCAACCGCTAACGGCTGAAAACTTTGCCCCCTTTGGACAAGTTATTGAATTAGCCACCGCTTACCACTACCCGATTAATGAGGGATTGACTACGCGCTATCACGATTTAGTCAAGGCGGATACCCATGAGCAAAATGGACGTACTATCGTTAGTGTGTTTCGGACTAATCCCATTCCTTTACCGCATAAGATTATTAAAATGGAGCGCCACCCACTAGGTAGTCAAGCGTTTTTACCCACCCATAAGCATCCGTTTTTAGTGCTGGTAGCCCCCGCAGGTGAGCAGGTTTATGCCCAAGATTTACAATTATTTATCACTAATGGGCAGCAAGGGATTAATTTAGCTAAAAATACTTGGCATCACTTTCAACTGGTACTAGGTGAACAAAGTGATTTTATTGTGATTGATCGCGGGGGAGCGGGTAATAACTTGCAGGAAGTTGAGGTCATGGGTGATGCAATAATTCCAGTGAATGTCGCGGTGTAGGGATAAACTTAGGTATGTGCTTAGTCATCTAATAAGCTAAACATCTAAGCTTACCCTACACTCACCACGAGTGGGCTTTATTAAGATGGCTAATGCAACTTAATCGTAGGACGCGAGGTGCGACGGATAAAGTTGCTTAATGTATCTAATGCCACTTTAAAAAAACCGTGCAGTGCTAACTGGTGCTTTTTATACAATGAGTTATACATAATGCGGGCAATATAACCATCAATGAAAAACGTACCGCGTGATAGGTTACCCATTAAACCACCGACTGCCCAATGCTCACCTAGAGACACTAATGAGCCAAAATCTTTATAAGTCCAAGGCTCCAAAGCTTGACCATTTAAACGACGCCGAATTTGCTTAGCTAAGTGTGACGCCTGCTGATTCGCCGCTTGAGCACGAGGTGGAATCCATGCATTCGCGCCTTGCTCAGGCCAAGGGCAGGCGGCACAGTCACCAATGGCGAAAATATTTTCATCTTGTGTGGTTTGCAGCGTTTGCTTGACCACCAACTGATTAATCTTATTCACCTCTAAGCCTAAGCGCTGTAGAAACACCGGAGCACGTACTCCCGCCGCCCAGACAATGAGTTCGGCGGGAATAAATGCACCATCCGCCAGCTTAACCCCATCGGGTGCAACCTCTACTACCTTGGCTGAGGTACGTAGCTTAATGTCTAACTTTTGTAAAATATCTGTCACGGACTTAGCCAAGCGCTCAGGTAAAGCCGGCAGAATACGCTCACCTGCCTCGATAATGGTCAGCACCACATCAGTGTCAGGATTAATCTTATCCAAACCATAGGCTATAATGCCGCGCATGGTATGACGTAACTCAGCCGCCAGCTCCACCCCAGTTGCACCCGCGCCAATAATAGCGATTTGTAATTGTCCGGGTTTCAGTGGGGTGTTTTGTGCGTGAGCACGAATACAGGCATTAACTAGGCTACGGTGGAAACGTTCAGCTTGTTCGGGTGTGTCAAGACGAATAGCGTTTTCAGTAACCCCCGGAATACCAAAGTCATTAGTACGACTGCCTACTGCAATGACCAAGGTGTCGTAACCAAAACTACGTTCTGAGGTCACTTGTTTACCCTCTTCATCTACATAGGGGGCTAAGTGCACTAAACGGTTTTCGCGGTCTAATCCGGTCATTTCACCCACGCGATATTGGAAATAATTCCAGTGTGCCTGTGCTAAATAATCGAGTTGGTGCAAATTAATATCCATACTCCCCGCTGCAATTTCGTGCAGTTTGGGTTTCCAGATGTGAGTACGATTTTTATCAATTAAGGTTATAGTGGCTTTATTGTGTCGACCTACAGTCCGCCCTAATAAGGTCGCTAACTCTAAGCCTCCCGCACCACCGCCTACAATCACAATGCGATGCAGATCCGATGCGGGTGTGGTGGTATGTTGCATAGTAAAATCCTATGGTGAAAAGTAATGCGTTTTTTCCACTCCTCCTGTGGATAATCAGTTGTTTAAGCTAAGGAAATAGTTTCACGCTCAGTGCGTAATAATACTTCTCTATCGGGCGCAAAATTGACATAAAAAGGCACTAATGCACCCCCTAAGGCTCGTGCTTCCCCTCCCACAGTTCCTGCGATCAGTTGAGGATGCACCAAACCTTCTGTATCAATATTGCCCCAGATCTGCTCGATTCTAATCTTTAACTGCTCAATTAAAGGAGCAGGCAACAAACCATCAATCACCACGCCTTCAAAATCAATCACACTCACAGCCGCCGAGATGGCATAAGCCAAACAGGTAGCTGCCTGATCTAACCACTGCTGGAAGGTGGTATGCAGCTCAGCAGATAGTTGTGTGGGTGGTAATTCAGCTAATTGTTGCAGTACATTCTCAGGGTTTTGCCCTAAAGCTTGCAAGGCTTCATCTAACAAATAGCGCGAAGCACAATTGATCAGTTGTGCGGGCGCATTGTGTGGGGTTTTGAATAAGCCCGTCGGCAAGGGCATAGAACCAATAGCCCCTGAATTATTATGGGAACCTAAAAACAAAGTACGATTAAGCACCACCCCCCCACCAATAAAAGTACCCACAAAAATATATAAATAATTATTAAAAGGTGCACCACCCCCACACTCTAGGGAACTCATACAAGCAGCGGTTGCGTCATTGACAAACCAAACCGGTAGGTTTTGTTGCGCTTGAATCTGCTGCTTAATATCAATCTCGTGCCATTGTTGTGTCACCTCAGGAGGAATATGGGCTTCACTTTGCCACCCCCCTAAATCATACGGAGCGGCTACCCCAATCCCTAAGAGGCGTGAGTGTTGTTCTGGCTTTAAGAGACGTATTAATTGGTGAATGTCCTGCTGGATTTTAGGAAAAATAACCGCCGGATCAGGATAGTGGTAAACCAGAGATAAGCGCTTAAGCACCGTGCCCGTAAAATCAATCAGAATGGTATCTAAACTACGTCGTCCAATTTTTATGCCTATCGAGTAGGCTCCCTGTGGGTTTAAGGTAATGGGAATAACGGGTTGACCTAATTTGCCCTTTTCACGTTGGCGTTCTTGTTCACACAGCAAGCCCTCGTTCATTAAGCGCCGAATAATCACACTCACTGTTTGAGCACTCAATGAAGTACGACGCGCAATTTCAACTTTAGGCAAACTACCTGCACGGCGAATCAGTTGTAATACAAGGCGCTCATTATATTGTCCTACTCCAATTAAGTTACAACCTTGATCACGGTTTTTAGCTTGCTGACTCATACTCCTCCTCATACCCATCCTACCTAATGCATTGAGCATCTAGCCTTAGGGTTTTATTTCTCATCCTACTAAAACGCTAGTAAATAATAGACTCCTTATTTAACTAAATCAATTTGATTTAGTTATTGACAAGCACCCAGAGGCTGATTAATCTTATTTGCAATACAGATGAGCTAGCTTGGTAACTCAGCTCCTGTACCTACCGCTAATCCTTAATTTAGAAACATCTCTGGAGGAGATTTAAGATGTTTAAGAAAACGACTCTTGCCTTAGCTTTAGCCTCTTGCTTTATGTTCCCTCTAGCCTCCCAAGCAGAAGGCACTATTGTTGGTTTAATCACTAAAACCAACACCAACCCGTTCTTCGTTAAAATGAAAGAAGGTGCTGAAGCTAAAGCTAAAGAACTAGGTATTGAATTACGTAGCTTTGCCGGTAAAAAAGACGGCGACAATGACAGTCAAGTACAAGCCGTAGAAAACCTCATTGCAGCAGGCGCTAAAGGGATTCTGATTACGCCTAATGACTCTAAAGCTATTGTTCCAGCCATTGAAAAAGCACGCGCTGCGGGCTTATTAGTTATTGCTCTAGATACTCCGTTAGAACCCGCCAATGCTGCTGACATTACTTTTGCTACCGATAACTTCAAAGCCGGTGAGCTAATCGGTCAGTGGGCTGCCAAATCATTAGGTGATAAAGCCGCCGATGCTAAAATTGCCTTACTTGACCTGAATGCTAGTCAGATTAGTGTGGATGTAGCGCGTAACCAAGGGTTCTTAAAAGGTTTTGGTGTTGATCTGAAAGACCCGAAAAAAATGGGCGACGAAGACGATAAGCGCATTGTAGGCAATGATATTACTGAAGGCTCCGAAGAAGGTGGACGTCGTGCGATTGAGAACTTAATGCAAAAAGACCCTAGCATTAATGTGATCTATACCATTAATGAACCTGCTGCTGCGGGTGCTTATGAAGGCTTAAAAGCACTGGGTAAAGAAAAAGAGGTATTAATCGTCTCGGTAGACGGTGGTTGTCCAGGGGTTGCTAACGTTAAAGCCGGTGTCATTGGTGCGACCTCTATGCAGTTCCCCTTGTTAATGGCGTCTAAAGGTGTCGAGGCGATTGCTGCTTTTGCTAAAGATGGTACTAAACCTACTACGACTGAAGGTCTAGACTTCTTCGATACTGGTGTGGAATTGATTACCGATAAGCCTGCTGACGGTATTAACTCCATCAATGCCGAAGAAGGCACGAAAAAGTGCTGGGGCTAAGCCGCTAAATTTCATTAGGACACAAGCGCATCGCTAAAGGGCTTGTGTCCCCTCCCCTCTTCTAGTTCTTACCCGCACAAGGAGGAAGCCTATGTCCACCGAGTCTAGTGGATCACCTACTGCTGAATTTGAAAAAGTTGCTGCTGCCGCTGCTGCGCGAGGTACTGTGGCTTCTTTTGAACCTGAGCGTTTGACACTCTTAGAGCGTCTACAGCGTTTTATGCACAACTACCCCACTGCTGCACCTGCTGCCGTATTATTATTGGCTATTGCTATCTTCTATTTGATAGTAGGGGAACGCTTTTTATCGCCTTTTAATCTCTCCCTCATTCTGCAACAAGTTGTGATTGTCGGGATGTTGGGGGCAGCACAGACTTTAGTCATCCTGACTGCGGGTATTGACCTCTCTATTGGCGCCATTATGGTGTTATCTTCTGTAGTCATGGGGCGCTTTGCTATCGAGTATGGTGTACCTTCTGGCTTTGCTTTGATGATTGGGTTAATTACGGGCGCTATTTGTGGCGGTATTAATGGGCTACTCATTACTCGTTTTCGTTTACCGCCTTTTATTGTGACACTGGGGACTTGGAGCATCTTTTTTGCATTGACCTTATGGTACTCCGAAAGCCAAACCATCCGCTCACAAGACATTAGTGCCAATGCCTCACTCTTACAATGGACGGGGATTACATTTGACTTATGGGGCGCTCGTATTACCGTTGGCTCTATTATGCTCATTTTGCTATTCGCCGTACTATGGTATGCCCTGAACTACACCGCTTGGGGTAAACATGTCTATGCCACAGGCGACGATCCACAAGCTGCTCAACTGGCAGGTATTCAAACTAAATATGTATTACTGTCGGTTTATATTGTAGCCGGTGTGATTGCAGCGGTAGCAGCTTGGGCGTTAATTGGACGGATTGGCTCGGTGAGTCCGCAAGCAGGCGTGAATGCCAACCTCGATAGTATTACGGCGGTAGTGATTGGAGGAACCAGTCTATTTGGTGGACGGGGAGCCATATTTGGTACTTTAGTGGGTGCACTCGTGGTAGGGGTATTTCGTAATGGTCTTGCACTAGCAGGGGTTGATGTCCTGTGGCAAGAGTTTGCGATTGGTGTACTTATTATTGTGGCCGTAGCCTTAGATCAATGGATTCGGAGAGCTTAATCATGACTCAAGCAACTCGTACTCCTATTTTGAAAGCATCCGGTTTAGTGAAGCGGTATGGTCGGGTCACTGCATTAGATCATTCAGATTTTGAGTTATACCCTGCTGAAGTACTAGCGGTCATTGGCGATAATGGTGCTGGCAAATCCTCATTAATCAAAGCGCTTTCAGGGGCTATTACCCCCGATGCAGGTGAGATCTATTTGGATGGTCAGTTACAACGATTTAACAATCCTATGGAAGCTCGACTCGCAGGGATTGAAACCGTTTACCAAAACCTAGCTGTGTCTCCTTCGCTTGATATTGTTGATAATATGTTTCTGGGACGTGAACGGCGTAAGCCCGGCTTTTTGGGTAAGTATTTACGTATGCTAGATCGTAAATCGATGCAAGAAGATGCTCGCGCTAAACTATCAGAGCTAGGCCTATTAACGATCCAAACCTTAAACCAACCCGTAGAAACCTTGTCTGGCGGGCAACGTCAAGGGGTAGCGGTGGCGCGTGCCGCTGCTTTTGGTAGTCGGGTGATTATTATGGATGAGCCAACGGCGGCCTTGGGCGTTAAGGAGTCACGCCGCGTATTGGAACTCATCAAGGATGTGCGTTCGCGGGGTATGCCTATTGTGCTAATTAGCCACAATATGCCACACGTCTGGGAAGTGGCAGATAGGATACATGTGCATCGCTTAGGTAAACGTATCGCCATTATTAGCCCTAAAACGCATACCATGGCTGAGGGTGTGGCGATTATGACCGGCGCTTTAGACCCTAATGATCACCCAGCGGGCGCTTATGTAGCCTAAATTTATAGAGGATTATGGGCTGTAGTCAATCGTGCCACTAATGGATCAGCGAAATCAGTTTAAGCAGCACTTTCACCTGTGCTTACACTCTCTCGAAACCACCAACAGCATCCTTTTTGCTTCCATCATACTTTTGATGGAGTAAAGGGGGTGCTTAAAAAAGACATTTAGTCGGAATTTCATCATAAATGATGCTTTTGTTGCTTAAATACAATAGACTGTTGCTTATGTGCTATAAAGTGGTATAAATACAGTTAGGAATTAAATTCCGGTAGCACGAGATGAAATTAAAATCTTGACATATCATTAGGGTGTATAGGTTTAGGTTTTAGTAGACTCATAAAGCTGAATTTCTATACGTTGTGTCTCCTTAGTAAGATACAACAGTGTTAATAACGAAAGGTACATATGATGAAAACTAGTTTGAGAATGAGCGTTGTAGCTGGTTTAACTGCATTCTTAGTAAGCTTTGGCGCAACTGCTGCTGAGAAGACTTTTAATGTTGGTGGTTGGGCAGAGTATGATATTACTACTGGCAAAACCACTTTTACTAACGGTGACACAGTTGGTACACGTGTAACTGCTGATGGTTCGGTGAAAAACACGCTTGAAGGTGGTCGTGTTCAACTAACAGCTAAAGCTCGCATTGATAATGATCATGGCACATTTGTAGAAGCTGTTGCAGCGCCACGTTTCTATTTCACTGATGGTAAGCAATCTGGGGCTTCAGGTGATCAATATCTTATGTTTGGTAGAAAAACATGGGATATTAAATTAGGTCGCTTCGAAGCTATTGATCTGTTCCCTTATGGCAAGCAAGCTGGTCGTGATACTGATGTCGCATTACAACGTGCTAACGAAGTTACTGGCACAGGTCATACTGGTCATACTTTATTAGGTTATCAAGCTAACAAAATGCGTGGTCGCAATAGCGATGATGTCGTCCAAGGAGCTGCACATTTTAACATTGGTAAAACCCAAGTAGAATTAGGTGCTGGTTACAAAGATGCTAATGGAACGAAAACTACAGGTGTCCGCCCTGTTGTTAAATTTGATGCTGGTCGTTTCCGCATTGCTGCTGGCTATGATGCTTTAGCAACTAAGACTGGTAGTACCTATAGTCAAAAATGGGAAGGTTTTGGTATTACAGCAGGTACTACTATTGGTACTGTAAGCGCTAACTTTAATGTTGCTCAAGGTAAAAACAAAACGACTACTGACTCTGATAAAAAGATGAGCTCTTATGGTGTTAATGGTTCACGTGGTCGTTTTGGTGCAGGTTATATCCATGACAAAACTACTAACGTAGGTAAGCAAGATACTCTATATGCTGCTTATACTGTACCTTTAATGGGTAGTAAGGATGCAACGGTTACTTTTGCAGCTAATACCTCTAAAGCAAAGTATAACGGTGGCGATACAGCGAAAAATAACCAGTTCCGTGCTCGTTTCAACTATAACTTCTAATTTCAGTTAGAAACTATAGTTTAAGAACAAACCACCACAGCTAGACAAAGAGGGCAAGTAATATGATCGTTATATGTGGCGAAGCTTTATTTGATGTATTCAAAGAGCATCACTCAGAAACGCTCACTACTTTTCCTCTACTAGCTGTGGCAGGTGGTTCGCCTTTTAATGTAGCTATTGGATTAGCTCGCTTAAATACGCCCGTTGCTTTACTAACAGGTTTATCCAATGACTTTTTAGGGCAACGTTTAAAGAGTGTATTAGAGCAGGAACAGGTCAATACTCAGTACCTTATTCCCAAATCTGCTCCCACCACCTTAGGTTTTATTGAGCACGGTGCAGATGGTGTACCTCACTACGCTTTCTATGGCAATGGTGCAGCAGATCGAGTGCTCACTACACGAGACACACAAATCAATTTAGCTTCAGTGACTGCTTTACATTTTGGTTCTTATACCACTGTGACGGAGCCTACTGCTGACTCTTTTTTATCCCTTGCTCAAAGCGCTATGGGAAAATGTCTCATCAGTTATGATCCCAATATTCGCCCTACCGTAGAGCCGAATATGGACATCTGGCGTAATCGTTTTATGCAATTTTCTGCCTGTGCTAATTTACTCAAAATTAGTGACGAAGATTTAAATTTACTTTATCCCGACGCTGATCCTAAGCAAAAAGCCCAAGAATGGTTAGCAAGGGGTGTTGATTTAGTTTTAGTTACTCGTGGATCTAAAGGCGTATGGGCTTTTAATAAAGAGCATTTTGTCGAAGTAGCTACCCCTAACATAACGGTAGTGGACACAGTAGGAGCGGGAGATACTTTCCAAGCAGCCACTTTATATAGTCTACAAAACATACAAGCCTTAACATCTGGGTCTTTAGCTCGTTTAGCTCGACAAGACTTAGAAGATATTTGCCAATTTGCTGCTAAAGCGGCTGCAATTACTTGCACGCGGCGCGGTGCGGATTTACCTCGTTTAAAAGAAATCATAGCATTATGATGAGGGTTTTATTCTTTCAAAGCGCTTTTATTTCATTTATATTTCTGTTAAGTTACTAATATAGTATTTTGTTTTTATTAGACTTTATTGTTTGTGTATTAATTGCATCCCTCTGTTCAGAGGGGTACATGAATTTGGGAGAAGAATAACTTCCCCCCTAATTTGCCCTGATGGGTATGGATTGAAACAACACGAGGGTGTATCCCATGAAAACGAACTGGAAAGTGAGCTTAGTAGCTATCATTGCAACTGTTATGAGTATGGGCGCAACAGCTGCTGAAAAATCTTTTAGCATTGGTGGTGATGCTGAATACGATATTACTCATCGAAAACAAACTAGCAGTGCTAACGTTACAACAAAAAACTTTAGCGAAACTGGGCGTGTTAAGTTAAATGCCAAAGCCCGTATTGATCATGAAAATGGTGCTTTCGTTGAAGCAGTGGCTCAGCCCTTGTTCAGCTACACTGATGGCAAAAGCCCAGGTTCAGATGATATGTACATCAAATTTGGTAAAAAGGCATGGGATTTACAGTTAGGTCGTTTTGAAGGCTTTGATTTATTCCCGCTTGGTAAAGACACTGTAGCTAATGCAGCCGCAGAGATCGACAGTAATGTTTTTGGTTACAAAGCAAATAATGCTCGTGGTCGTGGACCAGATGGGATTGTACATGGTGCTTTCCACTCTACTATGGGCAAATTCCAAACCGAAACCCGTATGGGCTTTGGTGAAAATGCTACCACCAAAACCACACATACTCGTCCAGCTGTTAAATTTGATGCGGGTCGTTTCCGTTTTGCAGTAGGCTATGACCTCGTCCAAGTAAAAACTAAAGCGAATGGTGCTAATACTACTACTAAGGGCTTTGGTATTACAGCAGGTACTAAGATAGGTGCATTTGACGCCAATATCAACGCCGCTAGTGGTAAAAGCAATGCTACAGGTGCTGATAAAATATCCTCTATAGGTTTGAATGCTACTCGTGGACGCTTTGGTGCAGGCTACATTCACGATAAAAACTATACTACGGCTTTGAATACGACGGGTAAAGGCAAGCAAGATACTTTCTATGCTGCTTACTCAGTACCTTTAATGGGTAGCAAAGATGCTACTGTTACTTTTGCAGCAAGTACTTCTAAAGCTAAATACGATGCAGGAGGTACAGCGAAAGATACCTCAGCTCGTGTACGTTTTAACTACGGCTTCTAATAAGACAACGTTCATTCATCACAATTAGTTTTTAGTGATGAGGTGGGGTAGCTCTGTTCTATCCCACCCTTTTCTACATTTGACAACCCAGACTAACCACGCTTAGGAGACTACACCCTAGTGATACTCTTGAGTACTATTTCTGCCTGCATAGACTAAAACTCTATCATCCAACGACACCGTTAAATTCTATTTCTCATCTTTACTATTACAGTCTATGATGCACTTACCACCACTTAGATAGGATACTAACGCTCTATGACTAGCAAAGTTATACCTGTGCCTCCCTTTGACATGGTAATTTTTGGCGCCACAGGTGATCTTTCACAACGCAAACTGTTACCTGCGCTCTTTCGCCGTGATGCTAGTAAGCAGATACCCGATGCAGCCCGTATTATTGGGCTATCCCGCCTTGATTATAATCAAGAACAATTTCGCCAATTTGCCCTTGATGCCCTCAATAAATTTATTCCCGCTGCTGAACTTAAACCAGAATTAGTCGAGCGTTTTTTAAAGCGCTTAGATCACTTACATAACGACGTAACCAAACCTGAAGGCTGGCAACCGCTCCGTGATTTATTGAATGAGCATCCTGAGCGTATTCGCATGTATTACCTCTCTGTAGGTCCTGCATTATTTGGCACTATTGCCAAAGGTTTAGCTAGTGTGGGCTTAAATGGCGCTAATGATCGTTTAGTAGTTGAGAAACCTCTAGGTCATGACCTAGCCAGTGCTCAAGAACTTAATCGCCAAATTACCACCAGCTTTGAAGAGCGTTGTATTTACCGCATTGACCATTATTTAGGTAAAGAAACGGTACAAAACCTTATGGCATTGCGTTTTGCTAATGCTTTATTTGAGCCGCTTTGGAATGCTAATGCTGTCGATCATGTGCAAATTACAGCGGCTGAAACTATTGGGGTAGGCTCACGCGGTGGTTATTATGATACCTCTGGTGCAATGCGCGATATGGTGCAAAACCATTTGATTCAGTTACTTTGCTTAATGGCGATGGAAGCACCCTATGCTTTCAATGCCGATGCCGTGCGCGATGAAAAGCTTAAAGTCTTACGTTCTCTGCGCCCCCTCAAAGGTCATGATGCCTTACGTAATACAGTCCGCGCTCAGTATTTAGCTCGTAGTAATGAGCCTAGCTATGTAGAGGAAGCAGGTAATCCTAATAGCCATACCGAAACTTATGTGGCGATTAAGGCAGAAATCGACAATTGGCGCTGGTCAGGTGTGCCTTTTTATTTGCGCACAGGTAAGCGGTTACGCAGTCGCTTGACTGAGATTGTGGTGACCTTTAAAGAACCTTCTCACTGTGTGTTCTCTAATATTCACGCACCTTTACAGCCTAATAAACTGGTTATTAGACTTCAACCTGATGAAGGGCTACAACTGCACATCATGACTAAAGACCCCGGTCCGGGGGGGTTCCGTATGCATCCTACAGCCTTAGATATGACTTTTGCGGAAGGTCTAGGTCCTGATTGGCGTATGCCTGATGCTTATGAGCGCTTATTAATGGATGTGGTACGGGGTGACCAGACTCTATTCATGCGCGGGGACGAAGTAGAAGCCGCTTGGCGTTGGATCGATCCAATCATTGGAGCGTGGGAAGATACTGGTGCTAAACCTGATACCTATGAATCAGGCAGTGAAGGCCCGATTGCTTCTTTAGAACTCATGGCGCGAGATGGGCGTCGTTGGCGCGAGATGGTGGTATGAAATTCATTGAATACGCCGATCGCAGCGTGCTATTTAGTGCCCTCGCTCAAACAGTGGCTCAGGAATTAAGGACTGAGCTTCAGACACGAAATCATGCTAGTTTAGCCGTTCCGGGAGGTACAACCCCCGCGCCCTTTTTTGAACAACTTAATCAGGTCGAGTTAGCATGGGATAAGGTCAAAGTTACCCTGACTGATGAGCGCTTAGTGGATGAAAATCATGAGCGCTCTAATGCTCGCTTGCTTAAAAATAGCCTATTAAAAAATCGCGCTAACGCAGCTACTTTTATTCCACTCTACAGCAACGATACTCTAGCGGGCACTGAGGCGCTTGCACCCTTAAAACCATTAACAGTGGTGGTACTAGGGATGGGCACAGATGGGCATACGGCCTCGTTGTTTCCTAATGCAGCCGAATTAGCTGCTGCATTGGATCCTAATAATTCTGCTTTAAGTAGCATTATTCACGCACCTAATGTACTCGAACCTCGTATTAGTCTCACTTGGAGCTTATTAAGCTCGGCACAGCATTTGCATATTTTGATCACAGGCGCTGAAAAAAAAGCGGTACTTCAACAAGCATTGGCGGATCTTTCGGATACCCTAACAATGCCGGTAAGAGTAGTATTACAACAAAACGTGACTGTGCATTATGCACCCTAAAGTTAGCAGGAAGTGATTATGACTCAACTACATTCCACCTTACAGGCAGTCACAGACCGAATTATCGAGCGCAGCCAAACTACACGCGCACACTACTTAGCAGTTATGCAGCGTAATCGCCAAAATGGGGGGCGACGCTCTATGGCTTGTGGCAATCTCGCACATGCCGTCGCTGCTAGCCCCGACTTTGATAAGCGCTTACAGATCAAAGTTGAAACCCGCAATATTGGGATTGTGACCGCTTACAACGATATGTTGTCAGCACACCAACCTTTTGAAACCTATCCACAACTGATCAAGCAAACGGTACGGGCTTTAGGCGCTAGTGCTCAAGTAGCGGGTGGTGTACCTGCTATGTGTGACGGAGTGACTCAAGGTCAACCCGGCATGGAGCTTTCACTTTTCTCTCGTGATGTGATTGCGATGGCAGCGGCGGTTGCGCTATCTCATAATGTATTCGATGCCGCTATTTTCTTAGGGGTATGCGATAAAATCGTTCCGGGCTTAGTGATTGCCGCTGCGACTTTTGGTCATCTGCCAGCGGTATTTTTACCCGCAGGCCCTATGGTATCGGGTATCTCTAATGACGAAAAAGCTAAAGTCCGCCAACAGTATGCTGCGGGTCAAGTAGGACGTGATGAACTACTTGCTTCAGAAATGCGCTCTTACCATGCCGCTGGGACCTGCACTTTCTATGGCACTGCGAATACCAATCAAATGCTGATGGAGTTCATGGGTCTGCAATTGCCGGGGTCAAGCTTTATTAATCCTAATACCCTACTGCGTGATGCTCTAACTAAAGCGGGTGCGGCTCAAGCGGTGAAACTAGCTCATTCTGGTCTTACTACTGCTGATATTTTAGATGCCAAAGCATTTGTAAATGGCATGGTAGGTCTGAATGCGACCGGAGGTTCCACCAATCTATTACTGCACTTAGTAGCAATGGCGCGAGCGGCGGGCGTTATTATTACCCTTGAAGATTTTGCCGATCTTTCCAAAATCACTCCCCTACTGGCACGCGTTTATCCTAATGGGGCAGCGGACGTGAATCACTTCCATGCGGCTGGCGGCTTGCAATTGATGATACGTGAATTGCTGCAAGCAGGTTTACTGCATGATGATGTGCAAACCATTGTTGGACAAGGATTGCATCATTATACCCAAGAAGCGTTTTTGAATGACTCATTGGAATTAGTATGGCGCGAAGGTACTACTACTAGCCATGATCTGAATGTAGTACGTCCGTTTAATGAACCCTTCCAAGCCACAGGTGGCTTACAACGCTTACAAGGCAATATTGGTGAGGCAGTCATTAAGGTATCGGCCGTTAAGCCCGAACGCCATATTATCCAAGCGCCTGCACGGGTATTTGCTGATCAGGAAGAGGTCAAAGTAGCCTTTGATGCGGGCGAATTAGACCGTGATGTAGTGTGTGTGGTGCGTTTCCAAGGCGCTCAAGCTAATGGCATGCCAGAGTTACATGGCCTCACACCGATTTTAGGCTTAGTGCAAGAGCGTGGTTATCAAGTCGCTCTCGTTACTGACGGGCGTATGTCAGGTGCGAGTGGCAAAGTTCCTGCTGCTATTCATGTCAGTCCTGAAGCTTTAGATCGCGGAATGATTGCCTGTATTCAAGATGGAGACATAATTCGCCTTGATGCTACTGCGGGAACCCTAGAAGTATTAGGAGTGGATTTAAGTACCCGTACACCGGCTACCCTACCCCACTCTAATCACCATAGTGGTATAGGACGAGAATTGTTTGGCGTGTTTCGCTCCACGGTAAGCCCTGCATCACAAGGCGCTAGTGTTTTGTTTACTGAAAACTAATGTAGATTCACCACCATGACAGAGTTAGCTTCCCATTGGGCTAAAATAAAACAACACGCTGAGCGTTTACAACCGCTCCATCTGCGTGAACTATTTGCCCAAGATTCTAAACGTTTTAATCAGTATTCTGCTCAATACCATGATTTACTTATAGACTTCTCTAAGGAAAAGATAGATCAAGCGGCATTAGAGGCATTAATCCAACTAGCCCAAACCGCGCAGATAGAGCATTGGCGTGATCAAATGCTCAGCGGTGCTAAGATTAACACCACTGAAAATCGTGCAGTACTGCATACCGCACTACGCGGGGGTGCTAATGCCGATTTGATCGTGGATGGTCAAGATGTCAATGCCGATGTCACAGCCGTAAAAGAGCGCTTTTTAGCTTTTGCTGAACAAGTGCGTTCTGGAGAGTACTTAGCCGCTAATGGTCAACGCTTTACTGATATTGTAAATATTGGTATCGGTGGCTCAGACTTAGGTCCCGTCATGGTGACTCAAGCACTTGCGCCTTATCACGATGGCCCACGTACTCATTTTGTCTCTAATGTAGATGGTGCACACATTGCTGATACCTTAGCCAGACTCAATCCACAGACCACCTTATTCATTATCGCCTCTAAAACTTTTACCACGGCCGAGACTATGCAAAACTTTGCGACGGCCTTAACGTGGCTAAAAGCGGGTATTGGCGAGGAAAATAGTGGTAAGCATTTAGCAGCGGTTTCAACCAATTTAGAACGCACGCGTCAATTTGGCATTGATGATAGCCGAGTATTTGGTTTTTGGGATTGGGTCGGTGGACGTTATTCGCTGTGGTCATCTATTGGTTTATCGATTGCTATAGCGGTGGGCGCTCAGCATTTTCAAGCCCTCCTTGATGGCGCTAAGGCGATGGATGAGCATTTCCGTACCGCTCCCTTGGCACAAAATCTACCCGTATTATTAGCCTTGATCGGTATTTGGCGACGTAATGGTCTTAACTACCCTACTGTTGGACTCATGCCTTACGATCAGCGTCTAGCTCGTTTCCCTGCCTATGTCCAACAGCTAGACATGGAATCTAATGGCAAATCAGTAACTCGTGATGGCAAAGCGGTTAACTCAGCCACCGGCCCCATTGTCTGGGGCGAACCCGGAACCAATTCACAACATTCGTTTTTCCAACTGATTCATCAAGGTACGGATGTTATTCCCGTCGACTTTATGTTAGCGGCGAATGATCATCATGCTAAACCTATTGCAGGTGTCTATGCACATCACACCGTGTTAATGACCAATGCTTTAGCTCAAGCGAATGCTTTAGCCTTTGGACGCACAGCGGATGAAGTACGCGCTGAAATGCAGGCGAGTGGTGCAACACCTGAAGCGATTGAAGCCTTAGTAGCCCATCGTACTTTTCAGGGTGATCGTCCTTCCACTATGTTGCTGTATAAAAGCTTAGATCCTCATACTCTAGGGATGCTAGTCGCACTCTTTGAACATAAGGTATTTGTGCAAGGTATTATCTGGAATATTAATTCTTATGATCAATGGGGAGTTGAGCTAGGCAAAAAGCTCGCCACTGCCTTACAGCCTGTAGTAGCAGGTGCACCTATTCCCGATTCTTTTGATAGTTCGACGCGTGGCTTGATTGAGCATATCCATCAATGGCGTCAAGCGGAGACCCAATAATGACTTTAAGTACCCGTGATATTTGTAAACTAGCTCCCGTTATTCCGGTAATTGTGGTTGAGCAATTAAGTGATGCCAAAGATTTAGCTCAAGCCCTAGTCAAAGGGGGCTTACCCACCCTAGAGATTACTCTGCGCACTCCTTGTGCTTTAGATGCTATTCGTGCCATGAGTGAAGTAGAAGGCGGTGTGGTCGGTGCTGGTACGCTATTAACCCCCAAAGATGTGAAGGCTGCTAAAGCGGCGGGAGCTAAATTTGGCGTTTCTCCGGGGGTGACTGAAGCATTAGTAAAATCCGCCCAAGATGAAGGCTTACCGCTACTGCCCGGCGCTGCAACGGCGAGTGAGGTCATGTTTTTATTAGAACAGGGCTATGACACCCTCAAATTTTTCCCAGCAGAAGCAGCGGGGGGCATACCTATGCTGAAGTCTTGGTTTGGTCCTTTACCTTCAGTCAGTTTCTGCCCAACCGGTGGTATTACTATTCATACTGCACCTCAGTATCTCGCTCTGCCTAATGTGTTGTGTGTGGGCGGCTCTTGGTTAGCACCTAAAGAGTTAATGGCACGTCACGATTGGGCGGGCATTGAAGCATTAGCCGCTCAAGCAGCGGCATTAAAATAAGGAACTCCGACGATGATCAATGGATTAATCGCCGACATTGGGGGCACTAATGTACGCTTTGCCCTAGTCAATGAATATGGCGAAACCTTAAAAATTGAAAATTTACTGTGTCGTGATTTTGCTGGCCCAGTGGAAGCGGTACAAGCCTATTATGAAAAAGTAGGTATTAATGGTAATCGACCACGGCGTGCAGCTTTTTGCGTTGCGGCTCCGGTGAATCAAGACCGTATTGATGTGACTAACAATCACTGGGATTTTTCACAGATCGAGGTAAAACGCAAACTAGGGCTAGATACGCTCAAGATTGTGAATGACTTTACCGCTGTAGCTTTAAGTGCTCCGCGCCTACATGCGAATGACTATGTAAAAGTGGGTACGGGTAAAGCCAAAGAAGGCCCTATTGCCGTATTGGGTCCCGGCACTGGATTAGGTGTATCAGGGCTGCTCTATGGTGAGCATAAGCAATTTATTCCGATTTCAGGTGAAGGCGGTCATGTGGCTTTAGCCGCCGTCAATGATCGTGAATCAGAAGTACTCACTCAACTGCGTCGTGATGTTGGCTTTGTATCCGCAGAACGAGTGTTATCGGGCTTTGGCATGGTGAATTTATACAATGCAGTGCTCACTCTAGCTGGTCAAGCACGAGTCGATGTCAATGCAGCAGAAATCACGCGCCTAGCTTTACAAGAACAAGATCCTGTTGCTTTAGAAACGGTGGATCTGTTTTGTGGGTTTTTAGGT
Organism: Thiofilum sp.; assembly: GCF_016711335.1. NCBI lineage: Bacteria > Pseudomonadati > Pseudomonadota > Gammaproteobacteria > Thiotrichales > Thiofilaceae > Thiofilum > Thiofilum sp. The sequence continues at coordinate 1,473,343 of NZ_JADJTF010000001.1, read as the reverse complement.
ACAGTAGCCAGTGATATGGCGTTAACTTTATTTGCCACTGGTGGGGTCTTTATTGCGGGGGGCATTGTCCCTAAGCTCGGAGAAGCTTTTGCTAAATCCTCATTCCGCTCTCATTTTGATGAAAAAGGGATCTATACTGATTTAATGCAAACTATCCCCACCATGGTGATTACCCATCCTCATCCCGCCTTTGTGGGCTTAAGTTCTATGGTATTAAGCCGTACTTAATGAGTATAAGGAAGCAGGTATGGCTGAACATTTACCCCTAAATGCTTTACGCGCCTTTGAAGCGGCAGCACGCCATTTGAGTATTAGCAAAGCTGCCGAGGAGCTGTTCGTCACACCTGCTGCGGTAAGCCAGCAAATTAAATTGCTTGAAGATTATATTGGCAAACCGGTATTTCATCGTTTAACACGCGCTTTGGCTTTAACAGATGCCGGAGAGGCTGGGTTACCTCATATTCAAGAGGGTTTATCTAATCTGTCTGAGGCGATGCGTCTGATGCGCCAAGATTCAGATCGTAACTCACTTACTGTCTGGACTGCGCCTACCTTTGCTAGTAAATGGTTAATGCCTCGCTTACCTGATTTTTTAGAGCACCATCCCGGTATAGAGATGCGTCTATCTGCCGATGCTAATCTGATTGATCAGGTCAGTATTAAAGGTACGATTAGTGCCGATGATCTGCGTCTTAATAATGTCGATATAGCGATACGTTTTGGACGAGGTAGCTATCCGGGCTGTCGAGTCGATAAGCTGTTTAAAGAGCAAGAGCGTGCTGTACCACTGTGTAGCCCCAAATTATTGGAAGGCGAGCATCCGCTTAAAACCCCCGAAGACCTTAAATATCATGTCTTACTGCATGATGATACGCGCTATGAGGGTCGACCGAGTTGGTCTGAGTGGCTAAACGAATTCAAAATTGAGGGTATTGATCCGAAAAGAGGCTTACATTTTAGCCAAGCTACCCTCGCTTTAGATGCAGCCGCTGAAGGTCAGGGGGTATTACTGACGATGGCTCCCCTTGCTGCGGCGGATTTACAATCGGGTAGGCTGATTATTCCCTTTAATCTCAGCACACTGATGACCCGCGCTTATTATGTGATTAGCTTAGAAAGTCGCGCCCGCCAAAAAAATGTAGTGGCATTTAGAAAATGGATTCTAGATAAAGCGAATCAGCACTAGATTTATTAATGTCAAACTGGAAAAGTAAAAGGTAATAAATGAGCTATTAGATTAGCTTGTCGAACCGCTGCTAAAGCAGACGGATCGCAAGCTTTTTATAATTGAGCTACTGTGGTGCTTGCAGCTCTATTTTTTAAAGTGCCTGACGGGTTTAGGTAAATCGATATACACCAATCAGGCCCTTAAAATAAAATACACAGTAAGATCAACGCAGGCTAAACTACGTGACGTGAAGAGAGAAGAGAAGTGTGTAACCACCTTAGAGGAGGTGCAGCCTTCCCACGCTGATCCCGCTGTGTAACAGGAGGAGACGATTCAGCTAAAGCATTGAATACATACACTTTAGCTATAAATTTTTAGGCAGCTTTAGCAAAACCTTTAGCATCTTGCTGAAAATCATTAGCTGCTGTTTTTATACCTGATACCTTATCGTAATGATTTTGACTGACTACGATCTTAATATGAGGCATATCAAATGTTTTATTTGCTTTCATTAGCCAAGGGTAAGCTTTTACGCCCTGCTCTAATAACTCACGCGATACGCCAATATCATCTAACATTACATCATTAAAGGTCATTAAATGGCGACGCATACTAGCTCTTTTCATATACTGCACAGTTGATTGAGCTACTAATCGAACTGTATTCATAATCTTCATTCTTCTTAATCTCTATACTACACAGCCAAGCAAATGAATCTATTTAATGGTGTTCTGCTTTGGGGCTTGGCTTTCTTTGTTCTTACTATGTGTATAGATTACTTTGCTCGCTGCAATGCAACAAACGACTTATTTTAAATTGATGGATTAGAAAAACTAACCTAAGTTGCAGCTTATGAGCGGAGCTAGCACACCTGATCCAATGCGTTTAGCACCTATCGCTAGCCTGTCAGAATTTCTTTCTCTTTGGCTGCAACGATTTCATCGATTTGTTTAATAGCTACAGCACCTAGTTGCTCAACCTTACTATACGCTTGGCTAGCCTCATTTCCACTCAGCTCTCCATCCGCTTCCAGTTGTGCGATCTGTTCATTTGCCCCAAGCAGATACTTACGATGAATAACGGCTTTGCTTTCCTCACCGTACTTTTTGGCGAGCCTGACCAGCTCCTTACGGCGTGCATCGCTCAAAACAGGGATAAGAACACGAATAAAATTACTATGGATTTGAGGATTAAGATTCAGGTCGCTCTCACGGATTGCCTTGTCAATATTTTTTAATTGCGATTGCTCCCAAGGCTTAATTGTAATGATGCGCGGCTCAGGGACGGAAATAGTAGCCATTTGCTGCAGGGGTGTAGGCATACCGTAATAATCGACAGATACACCTTCCAGCATTTCGGCATATACTTGAGCGCCTCTTACCTTGACAATAAGATCATGTCGCATTGACTCAGTACTTCTTTCGATACTGATGCTTAACTCATTAAATATCTCATCGAGCTTGCTCATACTTTTTTTCTCCAAATTATGATGGGTGGAAGCACTTTGTGGGGAACAATAAGGCAATCCTGTGAGTATATGTAAGCGCCTGAAATAATTGTATTTACCTTTAAAACGTTTGGGCTACCGCTTCTAGTGCATTGTGTTTGAGAGCGTGAGTTATCAAGTTAAGGATTTTAGTGCATTCTGCAAACGCTGAATCAGTGTATTGGGATAGACCTGAGTCAAGGAGACGGTCTGACACTGTTGGAACTGGCTAAACGCTATAATCGCCTCTAACCACGCGGCAATCACTAGCTCATCATCAAACTGATGCGGGTGAAAATGCAGAGCCTTAATTTCTAAATGCCCTGTTTTGCGGTGCGCCTTAGCATTCATGCGACCAATAAATTCATCGCCATAAAGTAGGGGCAAGCAAAAATAACCATACTGGCGCTTGACTTCTGGCAAATAACATTCAATTTGATAATCAAATTGAAATAGCGCCTTAAGTCTATCGCGCTGAATCACACTATTATCAAAAGGTGAAAGAATTAGCATACGATTGCTTGACGGAGAAACAAAACGCTCTAGTGCACCAGCCTCTAATAGAAAGACCTCACCATTGCTCACTTGCACTTGTTCTAAAGTGCCTTGCGCTAATCTTGCGCTCACTAAATTTTTTACCGCTTTGCGTAGCTCCGTATTGCGGCGCAAATACGTTAGCCCCTTGAGCGTAACCAGACCATGACAACGCAACTGTTGCTCTAATAGATGCTCAGCAAATTCCTCTAGGCTAGGCATCTGGGTATTGATATGCGAGGGTAGAACGCGCTCGGTGAGATCATAGGTCTTTTGAAAACCTGCACGGCTGCTCACCATCAGATCCCCCTCCATATACAACTGCTCCAATGCTTGCTTAGCAGGTTTCCAATCCCACCAGCCTGCGCGTTGTTTCGTATCCCCTTTCACATCACGGGAGCGTATTGGTCCTTCTGAACGGATACGCGCTAATAATTCGTGCATCAGCTTTTGGTCACGAGTTTTATACCAATGGGTTTGACCGCTTTTGATGGCGTGTTTATAAGGTAAGGAAAAACGAAAATCCGCTATCGGCAAAAACGCGGCAGCATGTGACCAATATTCAAAAATATCACCCTGTACTAACAGTTCATTAGTCATAGCGGGTTTAAAGTCAGGCACTCTAGTATAAAAAACGTGATGGTGTGCTCGCTCCACGACCGAAATAGTATCGATCTGTATATAACCTAGGTGATTAATGGCGTTACGTGCCCCTGCTAAACCCTGACCATAAGGTTGAGTTTGCAATAAGCCTTGAGAAGCTAAAGCTAATCGCCGTAAAAGTGCCCTATCTTGCGGTTGTTTCATCTCAAGCATATAGAAAATTAACCTTCATACTCCCAAGGGTTTAATAGCTCGGCGGTGCTTTGCTCCATATCGGATATATTTCGAGTCACTACAATGCAGTTATTGGCTAGCCCTGATACAGCTATGAGTCCATCCATAGTCGCCATCATTTTACCAGCCAGTTCAGCCATTCCTTGAATAGAACCCCATAGTGTCACGACTTTTAAATTGATGGGGAGTATTCGACCTTCAAAACGTTGTTTCAAATCTTCTTCGACCCATAATTTTAATTTTTTCTTTCTGGTGAGATCGGATGATTTTTCAATGCCTTTTTGTATTTCGCCAAAGGTTAGGATACTCAGATATAAGCTATCCTCGTCTTGAGCTGCTAACCATGCTAATACGTTTTTATTAGGTTCTTTTTTAACGATTTCAGAAATAACGCAGGTATCCAAGAGATATTTCATAGCTCAATATCTCTTGGATTATCTTTGGTTCTGGTTATCTCAAGGTCAGCTTCCATAAGTGGCGAGTTTCTGAGGAAGGTAATCAAGTTATCTTTGGGCTTAGTCAGTTTGATATAGTCTTCAAAAGAGATAATCACCACAGCGTTATTACCGTGCTTAGTAACGATCTGGGGCTGGTGACGCATGGCGCTGTCGACTAATTGGCTAAATTTGCTCTTTGCGTCTTGAAGTTGCCATGTATTTTCTTGCATAAGCCTAGGTCTCATCTAAAACTGGTCAGACTAGACAGTATTTTTTATTTTAGTTTTTGTCAAGAATTATATTTGAATTGATATATTAAGAACTATATATTACTACTATACCCTCATTAACATAAAATTTATATTTCAACCTTAAAAAAAGGTTCTTTATATAATGTTGTTCCAGTAATTTTTCTCTTTAAAAAGCTTTTTAAATCAGCGCTCCTTTCAAGAAGCATGACTATTTCTTCTAATGAGCATAGAACTATAGTCTTTTGTGAGAGTACTTCTCGGCATTGAGCAATTGCAGTTTCTTTAAATCCGTTGGCAGCAATAAAAATTGCTTTTGTATCACCACGATTGAATAATCTCACTAGATGTTGCGCTATAGTCTCGATCCCAACAGCTTCTTGAATCCATTTCATTTCAACGAGATAAATATTACCATCAAGCTCAATAACCCCATCTATTTGTTCCATTGTTGTCGATTGATTTGGGATAGCTCTCTTAAAATCTTCTTTTATTAAAATTTCAAAAGATTTGAATAGATCATTCAATACTTTCTCAAGTAACTTGCCCCTTTTATGAGGTTCATTATCAAGTGAAAAGAGATAAAATAGGTCAGATTTTATCTTTTGGATGCTTTCTTTTCTTACTTTTTCTTTTTCTTTTTCTATTTGGATTTTTGATGCTTGTGCCTGCTGGTCTTTTTCCCTAGCCCTTTCTTGATTAATTTTAGTGAATGTGTCTTTGATGTTAACTATTTTTCTAATTTCTGAAACTAAACCTTTTGCTTTTAGTCGATCCCCTTCCCAACAGCATGAAAACTCTTCGATTTCCACTACTCTCTTTATTAGTTCTCTTCTAGTACGTATTTCAGAGTCACCTTTTTGATTTATGCGTTGCAGGCAAGTCCTGACTATTTCGTACTTATTGATGTTTTGACGATCAGTTTTAACTCGATGCTCAAGATCGTGTAGGTCGCTATTTGATACACCTGACCCTTTTAAAAATAGTATTACATCTTGTTTTGACTTGCATAGTAGTGGGATTGTATCCACTAATAAGGAAAAAACTTCGGGAGGATAATGATAGCTTACATCCATTGGTGATTTTTCCATCCTGTAAAGATTTACTAAGCACTATATCAGATTAAACCTCTCACAAGAGGTTTATTGGTCTTATATAGGTTTAAGTATTAGTATAAGCTAACATAGTTCATTATTTAACATTTACCTTATAGTAATAATAAGCAATGTGAGTTTTAAAAAGCTATATCTAGCATTTAGTTTGGTTACACCAATACAACCCTAACCCGTCCTTCATCAAGCATAACAGCATAAGTTTGTAGCGCAATTTCAGCAGGCTCTCTTAAAGGTGCTCCCGTTTTCACGCAAAACTCGCCCCCATGCAAAGAACAATGCACCCGCTCACCCTTTAAACACCCCAAATACAACGACGCATCCTCATGCGTACAGCGATCATCTACCGCATAAAAAGTGCCATTAACATTGCAAAGCAATACAGCCCCTTTATCATGTTTCAGACGCTTAGTTTTCCCCACCGGAATATCGGTCGCAAGACCACCATCAAGGATTAAAGAGGTTTGGTTCATGTCAGCACTCCAACAAGCAATTTGGATTATGGGTTGTGGCGATATAGGTCGCCGTGTCGCTCGCTTATATCAAAATCAGGGTATAGGAGCTATAGGCTGGGTGAGGGGGGCAGATTCAGTCACACTCGGTCAAGCCCAAGGCATTGAAATGCGCCAAGGTGATATGGATGCAGGCAGCTTTTTTCCACGTAATGCGTTTGAAGGGCGTGATATTTTTTGGTTTGCCCCGCCCCCTAGTAGTGGTTCAGTCGATAGCCGTCTGAGGCGCTTTTTACTCGCCGTGCAATCCGCTCCACGACGTATCGTGTTAATCAGCACGACAGGCGTCTATGGGGATTCTAAAGGCGCTTGGATTGACGAAAACACTCCCGCTCAACCCAATAATGAACGCTCAATCCGCCGCCTCGACGCTGAAACCGCTCTACGCGATTGGATGCAACAATATAAGGGTGATGGTGTGATTTTGCGCGTGCCGGGGATTTATGCGCTAGATCGTTTGCCTTTAGAACGCTTAAAACGCGGCGAACCCGTAGTCAAAGCCGAGGAAGCACCTTGGACTAATAGAATTCACGCGGATGATTTAGCCATGATTGCCAAAGTAGCGATGGAGCAAGCACCCAAGGGAGCGATTTATAATGCTACGGACGGCAATCCTTCCACTATGACCGAATACTTTAATCAAATAGCCGATTATGCAGGTTTGCCGCGTCCTCCTCAGATGAGTTTAGAGGAAGCCAAACAAGTATTGAGTGCGGGAATGGTATCGTATTTACAAGAATCGCGGCGCATTCGTAATGACAAGCTATTGAATGAATTAGGTATTACTTTACAGTATCCGAATCTAGCCGCTGCTTTGCGCTAATGAGTTGAGCTTACTCTTAATGATGATATGAGTAAGCTCTAGTATTAGTTTCAGCGTAAGATACGCACTACTGCATCGTTATAGTCATTATCCGCACCATCTTCAAAGCCTAGCTTATTACCGTCACGCTGATAGTGGCTTTCCACCCAAGGTAAACTAGGGTTGGCGGGACCTGTTTTGTGTTGAGCACGCACGGTATAGCAACGCCCCGGACGACTAACCCACGTACCAGCCCCTGAACGCCATTCGCGCCCTGCTCCACGCCCATAAAAGTTATTAAAGGTCATTGCTACTCGACCCGTAGCGCTATCGGTAATAATAACGCCATTTTCAAAAGCAGCATCAAAGCTCACTCGGACTTTTAAAGGTTTATGATGGGAGGCACATAATACATTACCGGGGGCAACTAAGGCATAACTAGGGGCTGACAGCACTACACTTAATAACCCTGTCGTAATAGCTAACGCGATGGATTTCATGATGTTTTCCTCAACTGACACACTACAGCTTTCAGCTTATACCTGTGTCGATTGAGGTGTTGTGATATATTCACCTTTACTAGATTTAGTAAGCTGTCTAATAAATTATTAGGTTTGAGATGATCGATCTTACTAGACAGCTTCTCCTGACTAACGATTTAGAGTTTTTTCTAAGTACTCTTTTAAGCTATCAGTATCAACACCTGCATAAGTACTCGTAGATACCGTCAATAGAAAAGTAATTAGTATAGTCCCCAATATTTTTAAATAATGTCGCATCATTTCACTCCTTTCTTTTGAAAAAATGGTTTTCTAAGAACTCAATTAATAAATCATTTGCTTCTATGCGAATACAGGTTCTTTCCCCTTGGTGAGTATCACGATAAAAATCAATCAGCTGATAACCTGCAATCATTTTAAGTGCTCGTAATATTTTACGTTCTCGCGCTTTTCTAGCATTGAGGCTAGAGTTATCCATCGCTTTGGCTAACGAACTTACTGTATGAGTTTCCTTGGCTAAGCTGTAGTGGAGGTAAATCAGCATAGCCATAATGCAAGTGTCATGGTCAGTCAAAGCCCGTTTCATTTGTAGTTCTTCTGGATTAGCAACCTTTTGATAGCCTCGACTAAGAATAAATGGATAAATATCAGCCCATTGGGCTTCTTGTTGTAAATAATGCAGTACTAATAAAGCGGTTGCCTTCTTTTGTGCTAAGGCGGATTCATCCTGTTCAGTTGTCATGCTTGTTATCCCTCCACACTCATTGCTTCTATATAGCAAATAAATAAGTGCTTAGTAATAGCGACAAAATGTTACGGTCAGAAAGAATGATCATCACAAAACTGGACGATTTTTTTATTAAAATTACTTGTTAGGCTTTTAGCTGTGTGAGGTATAAAAATTTTTCCATAAGCTATAAATAAGGAGATATGAAATGAAATCCATCATCAGTACTACTTTAGTAGTTTTAATGCTTTCGAATATGGCTTTTGCAGACGCTATCCAAGATAAATTTCAAAGTGTATTAAGCAATAAGATTAATGGTCAAACAGTCAGTTTTAGCAAAGATGATCGCACCAGAGTAGTATTGGGCTGTCATGGTGCTACTTATACCTTAAGTGTTACTTTATCCAATCCTGTAGTATTAAAAACCGAAGGTTCATTAGAGGATGGTTTTACGGTACAAGCTAAAGCTAATTACAATGGTTTAAATGTAAAAGACAAATGGAAAATTCCCTGTGTGCAGGATGGTACTGATAAAAAACCATTATCCGGTACTGTGACGTTTACTATTACTCGTCCTAGTGCTTTTGCTCAAGCCAACTTAGGCATTAATCAAGTCAGTAATGACTCCCTAAAATATACAGGACATGTGGTTGAAACAGCAGTACGCAGAACCTTCAATTTTTAATAATTGGTGAAACAGCCTATTTAGTATAATAAATAGGCTCTTTGGAATTGCCAAAATGAAAACACTCTATAAATTACTATTAAGTTTACTACTCATAATTAGTACATCGGTATTGGCAGATTTTAAAACCATTGATCGAGGCGCTAATTCATGGAGTACTAATACTAGCTATTGGTTAATCTTTGCAGCACGAGATTATGCACCGGGGCATGCTTTTATTATCTGGGGCATTAAAGATCGTAGCACTAATCAATGGACATCATTATTAGGCTATGGCTTATATCCCCAAAATAGTAGCAAGGCAGCTTTCGGCACAGTACCGGGGCATATTGTCAAGGAAACTGCTAATAGTTTAAGTGCTGCTAATAATGGTTTAGTCGTAAGCGTCACTAAACAAATGTATGATTATGTATTAATGAATACGGAAGCTATCCGTAATGGTGTAGTGCCTTATCATTTTATTAATGAAAGTTGCGTAGATTTTACTGAGCTAGCGGCTAGAGCTATTGGGTTGAATACTCCTAATAAGGAGCATTTAACGAATTATCCACAAGCATTTATTAGTGAATTAAGAGATCTAAATAATTAAAGCTTTGAATTACAAAACTATTTAAAAAACTTAGTACATAGCCCAACCATCAAACAGTTGGGCTAGCAAAAGACTAACCTTCCAATTGATGCGAAGCGAATAGCCCAATAAAAATCATCATCGCTGCACCGACCGTAATCGCTATATCCGCCACATTGAAGGTGGCAAAATGATAATTCTGCATCCAAAACGGAATGTCAAAATACACATCAATAAAATCCACCACTTTGCCATGCAGAATACGATCAATAAAATTACCGACCGCACCGCCTAGAATTAAGGCTAATGAACTCGCCACCCAAGGGCGATCTGAAGGCAATTTATGCAACCAGCGCACAATAACCACGCTTACAATCACCGCTAATGCGGCAAATAGCCAAATTTGCCAGCCCTCGTGATTAGCCAAAAAGCCAAAGGCAGCGCCCTTGTTATAAGCCAAGGTCATATTGAGATGGGGCAAAATAGGAACCGGTTGCCCTTCTAATAGATTCGACTCAGCCATCCATTTAGTGAGTTGGTCGATGGCAATTACTACTGCCGCCAACCATAACCAGTGCAACATACCCACTGTTGAGCGTTCGCTTGAAGCTAAATTACGCATAGTGACGCTGCTCTCCTGCGCCCTCAATATTCTCAATACAACGCCCACATAAATGTGGATGCTCAGTATGTGACCCTACATCCTCACAGTAATGCCAACAGCGCTCACATTTGGTATAAGGTGAGGGATAAGCCCGAATCGCGATACCATTCCCTAAATCGACCGCATCTTCTGGCTTGGCTGCATAGGGTTTTAAATGTGTTGCCGAGGTGATAAAAATAAAGCTTAGCTCTTGCGCTTTATCCATCGTAGCAATAGCACTATTGGATTCAAGATCTGCATAAATATCGACCTCAGCCGCTAAGCCTGCACCAATATGCCCCGCTACGCGCAATAGTTCTAATTGCTTAGAAACCGCCTCACGTAATGCCAACACTTGCGTCCAATCCTCAGGCGTCAATGCACTGCTACTATCGAGTGGCGCTAAGCCTTCATACCAAGTCGTCAACACTACCGATTCAGGTGCATTATGCTGGGGTAACGCTTGCCAAATTTCCTCACCCGTAAAACTTAAGATCGGATATAACCAGCGCACCATTGCTTGCAGAATATGGTAAGCAGCAGTCTGTGCCGAGCGTCGTCCTAGGCTTTTAGCCTGCATGGTGTATTGGCGATCTTTAGTAATATCAAGGAATAAACTACCCATTTCCTGAGTACAGAAGTTCTGTATTTCTTGTACCACCTTATGGAATTGGTAATCGCTGTAAGCCTTGGTAATACGCTCTTGTACTTGATAGGCTTGATCTAGCGCCCAACGATCTAAAGGCAACAGGTGCGCTGTTGGTACAATATCGTGTGCGGGATCAAAATCATTTAAGTTGGCTAGTAAAAAGCGCGAAGTATTGCGAATACGGCGATAAGCATCGGTAGTCCGATCTAAGATAGACTTAGACACGCTCATCTCACCACTATAGTCAGTACTCGCTACCCAAAGCCTTAGAATATCCGCCCCTAAGGTATCGGTTACTTCTTGGGGAGCAACGATATTCCCTTTGGACTTAGACATTTTCTCGCCGTTTTGATCCACGGTAAAACCATGCGTGAGAACTGCTTGATAGGGTGCGCACCCATTCATAGCAATCGAGGTCAAGAGCGAAGAATGGAACCAACCCCGATGCTGATCCGATCCTTCTAAATACATAGCAGCCGGAAAACCAAGCTTAGGATTCGATTCTAAAATAGAGTAATGAGTCGTACCGGAGTCAAACCACACGTCTAAGGTATCCGTGGTTTTGTCATAGTGCTCAGCATCAGCACCGAGTAATTCGGCTTTATCTAAAGCAAACCATGCGTCAATACCCGCTTGCTCAATACGTTGAGCCACTTCTTCAAACAGCATCTCAGTACGTGGATGTAGTTCGCCCGTTTCTTTATGAATAAATAAAGTAATCGGCACACCCCAAGTACGCTGGCGTGAGATACACCAATCAGGACGGTTAGCAATCATGCCTTCAATGCGTGCTTGACCCCATTCGGGAACCCATTGCACTTCATTTTGGATAGCATTTAAAGCTTTGGCACGTAAGCCTTGTTTATCCATGCTGATAAACCATTGCGGTGTGGCACGGAAAATCAGTGGCGTTTTATGCCGCCAGCAATGGGGATAGCTATGATTGAGTTTACCTTGAGCCAATAAGGTCTGGTGCTCTTTGAGTACTTCGAGCACATGTGCACCGACTTTATGTACCGACTCACCCGCAAAATACTGCACCGAAGGTAAGAAATTACCATCGCCCCCGACCGGATTATTCACTGGTAAGCCATACAATTTCCCTACCACAAAGTCCTCTTGACCATGTGCAGGAGCGGTATGTACTGCACCCGTACCTGCCTCTAGAGTCACATGTTCGCCTAAAATCACCGGTACTTGACGCTCATAAAAAGGATGCTTGAGCTTTAGACCTTCGAGTACTTGACCTTTAAATGTAGCCAGCACCGTGACATTTTCTAGTTTCGCGCGTTTGGTCACTGCTTCAGCTAAACCCTCGGCGACAATTAAACGCTCTGACCCTGTGTCTATTACTACATAATCTAGTTCACTATTGAGTGCGACCGCTTCATTCGCAGGTAGCGTCCAAGGAGTGGTGGTCCAAATAACGACCGAGGCTAATCCGTGACCGTTGGCTTGCGGCACACGTCGTAACAGTTCAGCTTCATCCGCCACACCAAAGCGTACATCAATCGAGTAAGAGTACTTATCTTGATACTCCACTTCGGCCTCGGCTAAAGCCGAACCACAATCAGTACACCAATGCACAGGTTTAAAGCCTTTATACACATGCCCATTGGCTACGATCTTGCCCAAAGCCCGTACAATATTCGCTTCAGTACCAAAATTCATGGTTAGATAGGGATTATCCCAATCACCCATCACGCCTAAACGCATAAAATCTTTACGCTGAAGATCAATCTGCTCTTTAGCAAACTCACGGCACGCCTTACGGAAAGTAAACGGGTCTACCACCACACCCGCACGCCCAATAGTATCCTCTACTTTCTTTTCAATAGGTAAACCGTGACAGTCCCAGCCGGGCACATAGGGAGAATCATAGCCCGCTAATGTTCTAGACTTAACAATAATATCTTTGAGAATTTTATTGACTGCATGACCGATATGAATAATGCCATTGGCATAGGGTGGACCATCGTGTAAAACAAATGGGGGACGCCCGACCGCTAAAGTACGCAACTTTTGATAGAGCTGACGTTCAGCCCAATCTTTCAACATAGCGGGTTCGCGTTTCGCAAGATCGCCACGCATAGGAAAAGAAGTTGTCGGTAAATTTAGCGTGTGTTTGTAATCCGTCATCATGCTATCCTGTTAAAGTTCTGGCTCACTAGCCACCTCAAGGGGCGAAGAATAGCAAGTTTTTCCTTAAAAACCGATAAGTTCAACTACGACTTGGTAATTTTCGTAATTTAGGGCTAATGTAGAGACTAGGAATGGCACAGGGATGTTATACATTTTAAAAATTTTACTGGCTCCCGATGAGTTGATTTCAGGATTACATAATGAAACTAAAATATATTCACTTTATCACGGTATTGAGTTTAGGGCTGCTAACATCCAATCTTTATGCCGCAGCAAGCCCAGCTAGTGCTTCAGCTAAAGTTGCTGTACCTAATAGTACTGAAATTTTAAGTACTGAAAACGATAAACTAACTCCAGAACAGCGGCGTTTAATTAAAGATGCAGTGATTCATGTGTATGTGGTTAAACATTCTTACGATACCTTATCACCTTGGAATTCAGACACTCAAAAAGGCTCTGGTTCAGGCTTGATCATTGAAGGTGGGCTGATTCTGACCAATGCACACGTAGCGGCGGATGCTACTTTTATCGAAATACAACGCCACGGTGAAACCGAGCGCCACGAAGCGGAAGTGGTTAATATTTCGCACGAAGCCGACCTCGCTTTATTGCGCCCTAAAGATAGAGAAATTTACAAGGATATTAAGCCGCTGGAGCTAGGTGATCTGCCTAAAATGCAGCAACCGATTGAGGTGTACGGTTTTCCCATTGGGGGCAATACCTTAAGCGTAACGCGGGGTGTGGTATCACGTATTGAAAAGCAAGATTATGCGCATACGGGTGAAAATCTATTAGCGGCTCAAGTCGACGCGGCGATTAACTTTGGTAATAGTGGTGGCCCCGTTATTTCTGGTGGGAAAGTTGTGGGCGTTGCCATGCAGTCGGGGTTTTTAACCGAAAATATTGGTTATATGATCCCCACCCCTATCATTCGTCACTTTTTAAGCGATGTAAAAGATAACAAAACGCATGGTTTTGGCTTTCCGGGCTTTTTAGTCCAATCGATGGAAAATCCTTCCATGCGCCGTAAGTATCAATTGGCTAATGACCAGACTGGGGTATTAGTTTATAAAGTTTACTCTGATACCCCTGCGGCTAAGGATAATTTGATTCGTGAGGGTGATATTATTACCCATATTGACGGCCATCCTATTCAAAATAATGGTTCGGTAGAGTTTCGCCCCGGCGAATATATTGATTACACCCACTATGTTGACACGCATCAGTTAGGTGAATCGGTGAAATTTACCTTATTACGCGATTCTAAAGCACAAGACATCACCTTATTACTCGACCGTCCGGGTAAAGAATATTTACTAGTAAAACCGCGTCAATATGATACTCAACCGACTTATGTCATTTATGGCGGTTTTGTATTTATGCCTCTGAATCATAATGTATTACGTGCCTTAGATCCTGTTCCGGTGGAGTTATCGGCTTTATCGCAAGAGCCACCTACTAAAGAGCGTTCTGAAGTAGTATTAATGACCAAGGTACTACCTGCGGACATTAACAAAGACTACCATCATGCTAGTAATGTGGTAATTGCCAAAGTCAATAATAAACCAGTGAAAAACTTCCACGAATTTTATGAGTTAATGGAAGCGAGTAATGAAGAGTTTATTAAGCTACAGGCCGATGATGGCTTCCAAATTGTGATTGAACGCGATGAAGCCAAACGTAAGCAGCCAGATATTTTATTGCGCTATGGTGTGAGTGCAGATCGCTCTAAGGACTTGCTAAGCATTAAAACACCGACTAGCATGGCAGATACCAAAGCGGTTGAAGCTACTACGGCTACCCCTGATAACCCCCAAGACGGCAAACCCAAGATTTAAATGACCATACGGCAACTACCTCCTCACTTAATCAATCAAATTGCAGCAGGTGAGGTGGTAGAGCGCCCCGCTTCCGTCATTAAAGAATTAGTCGAAAATGCCCTCGATGCAGGTGCAACACAAGTCGATATTGATATTGAACAAGGTGGACTCAAACGCATTCGCGTGCGTGACAATGGCTCAGGTATTCCTAAAGACGAATTAGCACTGGCTTTGAGTCGCCATGCCACCAGCAAAATTTTCAGCCTTGATGATTTAGAACATATCCAGAGCTTAGGCTTTCGGGGTGAAGCTTTGCCTAGTATAGCCTCAGTATCGCGCCTTACCTTGCGTTCTAATTTTAGGGAAGCGAATGAAGGCTGGCAGATTCAAGGCGATGGGCACGACATTCTACAAGCCCCAGAACCTACTCCCCATGCGATAGGGACAACCATCGATGTGGTGGATTTATTTTTTAATGTTCCAGCTCGGCGTAAATTTCTAAAGACCGAAGCGACTGAATTTCGCCATATTGAAGAGATGGTGAGAAAACTAGCGCTCAGTCGTTTTGATATTAGCTTTCACCTGACTCATAACCAGAAAACCATCTTACGCCTCAAAGTGCATGAGGATGAATACAGTGCCCCTAAACGTATTAGCGAACTCTGTGGCACTCCTTTTGCTGAGCAAAGTATTTATTTTGATCATGAATTAGCGGGATCACGTTTAAGGTTATGGGGTTGGTTAGGCTTACCAACCTTTTCACGTTCGCAAACTGATTTGCAGTATTTATATGTGAATGGGCGTTATATTCGCGATAAGTATGTTAATCATGCGATTAAACAGGCCTACCAAGATGTACTCTATCAGGGTCGCCATCCAGCTTATGTGCTGTTTTTAGAGCTAGAACCGCAATGGGTCGATGTGAACGCGCACCCTACCAAGCAAGAGGTACGCTTCAGAGAGGGGCGCTTAGTACATGATTTTGTGCAGCAAACGGTGAGTCAGGCATTAGCTAATATTCGCCCGCAAGATCAGCTCCAGCCTACTCAATGGAATACCTCTGAACCGCCAAATGAGGCTATCCCTTTACCTCAATCTCTAGCGGATTATGGTATCAGTACTCCTACTCCTGAGGCGACTGAGTACGCTCAACCCTATTCACCCTCATCATCTAGCCCTACTCCAGCTAATCAGCGTTTTACTTATACCCCTACCTACTCCTCACAAGAGCGGCTGAGCTTACCCGTTCAAGAAACTATGCAGGCTTATAAGCAATGGTTTCAGGCTGAGGATGAGCAGGAAAGCCCCACATTAGCAGTTGCACAAGAGGCTGCTACCCAGAGTGATGTGCTTAATCCTGCTCTATCATTCAATGAGGATATGCCACCTTTGGGTTATGCACTTGCCCAATTACAAGGCATTTATATTCTGGCACAAAATGCACAGGGCTTAGTGATTGTAGACATGCACGCTGCCCATGAGCGCGTCACTTATGAACGCTTAAAACAGAGTATGGGACAAGATTCGATACGCTCTCAACCTTTGCTAGTGCCTCTAAGCTTTACGGTTAGTAAAATGGAGGCTGATTTAGCAGATCAATACGCGACTTTACTAACCGAGCTAGGTTTTGAAATAAGTGTTATGGGTATAGAAAAACTGGTGATACGCGCCGTACCTAGTTTGCTCAAAGACGGTGACATTGAACAATTAGTGCGTGATGTATTAGCGGATCTAAACACCTATGGCAATACACTACGAGTACAGCAAGCGATCAATGAAATTCTTGCCACCATGGCGTGTCATGGAGCAGTACGGGCTAATAGAACCTTGACCTTACCTGAAATGAATGCCTTACTCAGAGAAATGGAGCGCACTGAGCGTAGTGGGCAATGTAATCATGGGCGTCCTACTTGGGCGCAAATGAGTTTGGCACAAATTGATAAATTATTTATGCGTGGGCAATGACTACAACCTTACCTCCCGCTATTTTTTTAATGGGTCCCACTGGCACAGGCAAAACCGATTTAGCCGTAGCGATACGCCAGCAACTACCCGTAGAAATTATCAGTGTTGATTCGGCGCTGATTTATAAGGGTATGGATATTGGTACAGCTAAACCCGATGCTCAGACACTCGCCCAAGCTCCGCATCGTTTGATTGACTTTCTGGATCCGGCACAACCCTATTCTGCTGCTAACTTTCGTGAAGACGCCTTACGGGAAATGCAAGACATAACGGCTGCTGGACGTATTCCCCTCTTAGTGGGAGGGACCATGCTGTATTTTCGCGCTTTAGAGCATGGTTTGTCCGTACTGCCTGATGCTGATCCTGAGATTCGTGCTCAATTACTCTCTGAAGCAGAGACTTTGGGTTGGCAATATTTGCATGATCAATTAAAAACTATTGATCCTGTAGCGGCTGAGCGTATTCACCCTAATGACCCGCAACGTTTACAACGTGCTTTAGAGGTGTATCGAATTACCGGACAATCATTAACAGACTTACAAAGAGCTACTCAACAAGCAAAATGCCCTTATCGACTACTAAAGTTGACTCTTATGCCAGAAAATCGTCAATGGTTGCATGAACGACTTGCGCAAAGGTTCGACATCATGTTAGAACAGGGGCTGTTAGAGGAGGTTGAGAGACTTTTCCAGCGTGGAGATTTACATACTGCCCTACCTGCTATTCGTTCAGTAGGTTATCGTCAAGTTTGGGAGCACCTTGAAGGTAAAATAGACTACAACACCATGCGCAATCGTGCTATTGTAGCCACGCGGCAGCTTGCAAAACGTCAAATAACTTGGTTGCGTTCAGAAACTGATTTATACAACTACAGTCCTGAACAACTTAACCTTCCATCGATTATTTATAACGTCTCGGCGTTTATTAATAGATAAATGGATAAGTCGGATAGACTGATGTTTTTACCCATTCTCAAAACTGGTAAGCTTTTAACCGTCGAAGAAATAAACGACTGGCTAGCGTCTCCTGTTGACGTTAGACCATAACAACCACAAACCCGAAAAAGACTTTAGGAGAAAAGCATGTCGAAAGGGCACACGTTACAAGAACCCTTCCTCAACGCACTGAGAAAGGAACGGATTCCAGTGTCTATTTATCTTGTTAATGGAATTAAATTACAGGGGCACGTCGAGTCATTTGATCAATTTGTAGTGCTATTAGGTAATACCGTTAATCAATTAGTGTATAAGCACGCCATTTCAACGATTGTTCCCGCCCGCCCTATTAAACTCAATTTGGCTAATGAGTAATAAGGTGGTTGCCCAATAGTGGAGCTATTCGAGCGTCCTAATGCGGGTGAAAATGCCATACTGGTGCAGATTAAACTCGCTTCTGTTCAGCAAGCTCCTGACCCACAGGAGTTCGCTGAATTAGCTAAATCAGCCGGTGCTGAAGTTATTACCCTACTAACGGGATCCCGCCCTACTCCCGATAGACGTTATTTTATTGGTGAAGGCAAAGCTGACGAATTAAAAGCCTTAGTGGAGGCTCACCAAGCCGATCTCGTGATTTTCGATCATTCATTATCTCCCGCCCAAGAACGTAACCTAGAACGCTTTTTACAATGTCGTGTGTTAGATCGCACAGGATTAATACTCGATATTTTTGCTCAGCGGGCGCGTAGTCATGATGGTAAATTACAAGTTGAACTGGCTCAGCTCAAATATATGTCTACGCGTTTAGTACGCGGTTGGACGCATCTTGAACGCCAAAAAGGAGGCATTGGTTTAAGAGGTCCGGGCGAAACTCAATTGGAAACCGACCGCCGCCTATTAGCCGAACGCATTAAGCAAATTAATAAACGCTTAGAAAAGGTACAAAATCAACGCGAACAGGGACGCCAATCTCGGCGTAAAGCTTCAGTGCCTACCGTATCGTTGGTAGGTTACACCAATGCGGGTAAATCGACTTTATTTAATACCCTAACTAAAGCGGATGTGTATGCAGCCGATCAGCTATTTGCCACGCTAGACCCTACTTTACGCAGTTTAACCCTCCCTAATCAGCAAGATATTATTCTGGTGGACACCGTAGGATTTATTCGTAATCTGCCCCACGATTTAGTAGTCGCTTTTCGCTCTACTTTGCAAGAAACGGTTGAAGCTGATTTATTGTTGCATGTTATTGATAGTCACGATGAGCAGCGCGATCTTTTTATCGAACAAGTTAATGCTGTTATTCAAGAAATTGGTGCTGAGCAAGTACCCCAGATTGAAATTTATAATAAGATAGACTTAGATAATCAAACTCCTAGAATCGAACCCTCCGATGGTACAACTCCTACCCGAATTTTTATTTCGGCGCAGCAAGGTTTAGGTATCGATTTGTTGTTGAATTATTTAGGTGATTATTTTTCAACTCAAGTCTTTACTGGAGTAGTTCAGTTAGAAGCTAAGCACGCTAAATTACGCGCTCAGCTTTATAAAGAAGAAGCTATCACTGCGGAAACCATTAATGAATTAGGGGATTATGTGTTAACTCTTAAAATTGATCAGCCTCTATTCGATAAACTACTTAAAGAAGCACAATTAGAATTAACTGATATTTTGCCAGAGTAAAACCATTAATACGGCTCTTAATGCTAAATGTTGCTCACCCCAAAAAATCATAATAAAAAGGCGCTAAATGCGCCTTTTTTATGGGGATAATGAGCGTTTAATTACGCCGCATAGTGTCGAAAAACTCACTATTCATTTTAGTCTTAGATAGTCTTTCATATAAGAATTCCATCGCCTCTAATTCATCCATACTGTGTAGGAATTTGCGTAGAATCCAGAGGTTTTGCAATTCATCTTGAGTCGTTAATAACTCCTCACGACGTGTACCAGAACGATTAATATTGATGGCAGGGAAAACGCGTTTTTCAGCAATACGACGATCTAAATGCACTTCCATATTACCCGTGCCTTTAAATTCCTCGTAAATCACATCGTCCATTTTAGAGCCAGTATCAATTAAAGCGGTAGCTATAATAGTGAGACTACCCCCCTCCTCGATATTACGCGCAGCACCAAAGAAACGCTTAGGGCGATGCAGGGCATTCGCATCCACCCCACCGGTCAATACCTTACCGGAAGAGGGCACGACGGTATTGTAGGCACGAGCTAAACGGGTAATCGAATCCAGTAGAATCACTACATCCATTTTGTGCTCGACTAAACGCTTGGCTTTTTCAATCACCATCTCGGCGACTTGGACATGACGGGTAGCAGGCTCATCGAAGGTCGAAGAAACCACTTCGCCTTGTACCATACGCGACATTTCGGTCACTTCTTCAGGGCGTTCGTCAATCAGCAGGACAATGAGATAGCAGTCTGGATAATTGGAGGTAATACTTTGCGCGATATTTTGCAGCATTAACGTTTTACCCGCTTTAGGCGGTGCGATAATTAAGCCACGCTGTCCTTTACCAAACGGAGCCACAATATCAATGACCCGTGCGGTAATATCCTCGCTACTACCATTACCACGCTCCATTCTAAGGCGTGAGCTTGGGTGTAAAGGGGTCAGGTTTTCAAATAAAATCTTATTGCGTGCGTGCTCTGGCGCTTCCATATTAATGGTATCGACTTTGAGCAAAGCAAAATAACGTTCACCTTCTTTAGGGGGACGTATTTTCCCTGTTACCGTGTCTCCCGTGCGTAGACCAAAACGGCGAATTTGACTAGGTGAAACATAAATATCATCCGCCCCAGCTAAATAGCTCGAATCTTGGGAGCGCAGGAAACCAAATCCATCCTGCAATATTTCTAATACACCATCGCCATAGATGTCCTCACCATTTTGGGCATGTGCTTTTAAAACAGCGAAGATAATATCTTGTTTCCGGGCGCGGGAAACACTATCAAGCCCCATAGATTGAGCTAATTCAAACAGCTCTGATGTCGGTGTCTTTTTTAATTCAGATAAGTTCATAGATGGAATAGATACGCTGAAGGCATATAAATTTAAGGGAGTACTTGTCCCCTGCTCAAGTTACTACTTAATTTAGCGAAGTAGAATTTTAATCAGAGTCTCAATAAGCCTTACTATTCAATAATCATCTTGGAAGGTATAGGCACTATACGAGAGCTTTGGGACAAAACTGAGGAAAATAACCCAAGGAAAGGCTATTTGTCTAACGCTAACATGATTACTAATCGATGTCTAGTCAATTTCTTTCAGGTGCAGGAATAGACTAAAATTTCCTGCACCTTAAGCATGGTTATAGATTTTGGTTTAAAAACGCTACTAATTGCGTTTTGGATAAAGCACCCATTTTAGTCGCTTCCACCTGACCATCCTTAAACAGCATCAAAGTAGGAATACCTCGCACTCCATAGCGCCCAGGTGTATTAGGATTGTTATCTATATCTAGCTTAGCAACCTTCATACGACCTAAATAGTCCAGCGCTATTTCCTCTAAAATCGGTGCGATAGCCTTACAGGGGCCGCACCATTCTGCCCAATAATCTACTAAAACCGGAATATTGGACTTTAATACATCCTGCTCAAAGGAAGCATCAGAAAGATTTACAATATGCTCATTCTCGCTCACTGCTCATTCTCCATTTCGAGTTATAGGTTAGTGTTAGTACCTTGAGTCTACACTGGCTCTTGACTACACAGGTCATCTCACCTTTTGTGCTAATGATTTATCAACTTAGTTAAAGCGTATGTGAATACCCCACCCAATTGTGACATTTACACTGCTTTTATCAGTCTCACCCTTCAACTAGCACACTTATCCAATAGAACTACCACCTCACTCTCATAGTTTGCGCCTGATAGGTTTGGCTCATATAACATAGCGTCTAGAGGTTATATATCTGTTGCGCTCTACATCGACTTATTGAACTATGACTCTCGATAATAGTCCAATAGTACTATCATAAGGCTAAAAATTAAGGATACGCTACTATGTTAAGACCCCATTATTTCTGTGGGCTAATATTACTAGGCTTAAGTACCTACAGTACTACTGCTTTAGCGGAACTCAAATCGTATCAAGCCACCTATCAGGTTGTTAAGTCCGGGCTTACTCTAGGCACAATGAACACTCAAATCCAGATCGCTGGATCCCATTATAACTATACTCGCCAAACCCAAGCGAATGGTTTAGCAGCTATGATTAGCGGCGACCGCCTAACCGAACAAGCACAAGGTACGCTTAAAGGCGCTCAATTACTCCCTAAAAGTTATCTATATGATCACAAAAATAAACGTAAAGAACGCCGTGATCAATTTCAATTTAATAACTCCACCCAAGTGACGGGGCAAAAAAACGGTGAGTCCTATGCGCTGAATGTCCCTGCTGGAACCTTAGACCCGTTGAGTATGGAATTAAAATTAATGGATGATTTAGCCACTAATCGTCCCCTGAACTATCGCGTCACCGAAAAAGGTGAACTCAAAAGCTACCAAATTCAAAAGCTAGGCAACGAACAACTGACCGTACCTGCTGGACAATTTAATACGGTTAAAGTGCAAGTGGCACGCAGCGGTAATGAGCGCCAAACCACCTTTTGGTTAGCGCCTACACTCAATTATGCACCGGTCAAAATGCGTCACAATGAAGAAGGTGACATTATCGAAACACAACTACTCAGCCATAGCGCACGCTAGGCTAAGTTAACTGTGTGGCTAAAGGGGTGGTCAATCCTGACCGAATAGGGCAGCTCATCTGCCCTATTATTTTAAGGGCTTTTGTTAAATTCAATTGCAATCAACCGAAGCTCTTTTTAATATCAAGCACCTTTTAAGCTTAGGAGTAATGCCCATGTTTGGTGAATCACACAACTTAGCGGATGAGTTGCCAGAATTCAAAGATAAAATCTCTCAACTGAAAACTGAAAATGCTCATTTTGCCAAATTATTTGGTGAGTATGATGAAGCTGTACACCAATTGCATCGCGTAGAGCAAGGTATTGAAGTACATGCGGATGAGGTGGTTGAAGCAATGAAATTAAAGCGTCTGCATCTCAAAGATGCTTTATACGATATGCTCAGAAAAGCCTAAGCTATTTCAGTAGCAGTAGGCTGCATTTATTCTAAGCCCCTTAGAGCCTTAACTCTAAAGGGCTTTTTCATATCTCACTCAAATACACTGATTTAATCAATAACCTGAGGCACTAGGTATAAACCCTCCTCTACCTCAGGAGCGATTTTCTGATACTCATCACGATGATTCGTTTCAGTCACTACATCTTCACGTAAGCGCTGCGTGGCATCGTGTGGGTTCGCCATTGGTATAATCCCTGTGGTATCAATCGCCTCTAGCTGATCGGCTAAGACTAAAATATTGGATAAACTACTGGCATATTCACAGGCTTTGTCGTCGGATACCGCCAAACGCGCCAAATTAGCAACCTTTTTCACTTCATCAATCGAAATAGACATACCTTACCCCGCTAACTTTTGTTTTAAGAGGTCATTGAGAGTGGCTGGATTGGCTTTGCCTTTGGAGGCTTTCATAGCTTGCCCTACGAAGAAACCAAACATTTTTTCCTTACCACTACGATACTCCGCGACTTGCTTAGGATTGGCCGCGATAATCTCATCAATAATCGCTTCCAGCGCCCCCGTATCGGTAATTTGGACTAAGCCTTTAGCTGCGATAATGCTGTCAGCCGTACCCTCACCTTCCCACATGGCATCTAATACGTCTTTAGCCATCTTATTGGAAATCGTATTGTCCTGAATGCGCTTTAACAAACCCATTAAATCATCGGCTTTAATCGGTAACTGCTCAAACCCTAACCCAGCGCGATTAAGCCGAGCAGCTAACTCCACATTCATCCAATTGGCAGCAAGCTTAGCATCACCTGTGCTCTTAGCGACTGCTTCAAAATACTCGCCCTCTTCGCGGCTTTGCACTAATAACCCAGCATCATAAGCACTCAAGCCATATTCGCTCATAAAGCGTGCTTTTTTAGCATCGGGTAATTCAGGCAAATTAGCCCGTGCCGCTTCAATATCCGCCTCAGTCACGATCACGGGTAATAAATCAGGATCAGGGAAATAGCGGTAGTCGTTGGCATCCTCTTTAGAACGCATGGAGCGCGTTTCGTCCTTATCAGGGTCGAATAGGCGCGTCTCCTGCACAATTAAATGCCCCTTACCCGCTTCAATCAGATCAATATGCCGCGCCACTTCGTGATAAATAGCACGCTCAATAAAGCGGAATGAGTTAAGGTTTTTAATCTCAACCCGCGTACCAAAGGGTGTATTAGGTTTATGCACCGAAACGTTCACATCGCAACGGAATGAGCCTTCTTGCATATTGCCATCACAAATACGTAAATAACGCACTAATGAATGCATTTTTTTGACATAGGCGACTGCTTCTTTAGCACTGCGAATATCTGGTTCGGATACGATTTCAAGCAGTGGCGTGCTAGCGCGATTGAGGTCAATACCCGATTGATTGACAAAGCCTTCATGCACTGATTTACCCGCATCTTCTTCTAAATGCGCACGGGTAATGCCTATACGTTTAACCGTGCCATCCTCTAGCTCAATATCTAAATGCCCTTTGCCTACAATTGGTAGTTCATATTGGCTGATTTGATAGCCTTTAGGTAAATCGGGATAGAAGTAATTTTTACGCGCAAACACCGAGCGCTTACCAATCTCAGCATCCAGTGCTAAGCCTAATTTTATGCCAAATTCGACCGCTTTCTTATTCAGCACTGGAAGCACGCCGGGCATAGCTAAATCGACTAGATTTGCTTGTGTATTCGGTTCAGCACCATAGGCGGTAGATGAACCGGAAAAGATTTTACTTTGAGTGGCTAATTGAGCATGAATCTCTAAGCCAATAACGGTTTCCCATTCCATCACTACCCCTCCTTATGCAAACTGGGCGGGCATACGAGTATGCCAATCCGTTAATTGTTGATATTGATGCGCAATATTGAGGAGTCGCGCCTCATTAAAATAATTACCCACGATTTGCATGCCTACGGGTAGACCCGTTTGAGTGAAACCAACGGGAATACTCATCCCCGGCAAGCCCGCGAGACTGACCGGAATGGTATATAAATCCTCTAAATACATAGCGACCGGATCATTAATTTTCTCGCCAATTTTAAAGGCTGCGGTGGGTGCACAAGGCCCCATAATCACATCCACATCCTTAAAGGCTTGGACGAAATCATCTTTAATCAGGCGGCGTACTTGTTGCGCCTTGAGGTAATACGCATCGTAATAGCCTGCGGATAAGGCATAAGTGCCAATCATAATCCGGCGTTTGACTTCCTCACCGAATCCTTCGGCACGAGTACGCTTATATAGGTCCGTTAAATCGTTGGGATTATCACAGCGATAACCATAACGCACTCCATCAAAGCGCGATAAATTCGAGGACGCCTCAGCCGGAGCAATAATGTAATACACCGGAACGGCTAAATGGCTATTAGGTAAATCGACTTCTTTTACTGTAGCACCTTGCGCTTCAAAGGCTTTAATCGCCGCTTGAATAATAGTACCCACTTCATTATTTAAACCTTCAGCAAAGAATTGCTTAGGCACACCGATACGTAAACCTGCAATAGGGTTATTTAAGGTGGCGGTGTAGTCGGGCACAGGCTCGGTACTACAGGTAGAATCGCGCTCATCGAATCCAGCGATGACATTGAGGGTTAATGCACAATCTTCAGCACTCACTGCCATAGGACCGCATTGGTCAAGACTGGAGGCATAGGCAATCATGCCATAGCGTGAAATACGTCCGTAGGTGGGTTTAATGCCCGTGATACCGCAGAAGGAGGCAGGTTGACGAATGGAGCCACCCGTGTCACTCCCTAATGCCATTGGGGTTAAACGAGCTGCCACGGCTGCTGCTCCACCGCCTGATGATCCCCCCGGAACGTGTTCAGCATTCCAAGGATTGAGTACACAACCATAAGCCGAGGATTCATTAGACGAACCCATAGCAAACTCATCCATATTATTTTTGCCCAGCAATACACCACCCGCTTGTTTGAGCTTGGTAGTGACGTGAGCATCATAGGGAGAAATAAAATTATGCAGGATTTTCGAGCCTGCGGTAGTGAGTACGCCTGCGGTGCAATATAAATCTTTTAAAGCGTAGGGAATGCCTGCTAGGGGATTAGTCAGCTCACCTGCACGAATGCGATTATCAATAGTTTGCGCACTGTGTAGGGCGCTGTCTTTAGTGACAGTGATATAGGCATTGAGGGCTGGCTCTAAGCGCTCAATACGCTCTAGGTAGGCTTGGGTCACTTCCATGACAGAAAACTGTCCCGAAGTAATCCCCTGATGCAGCGCCTTAATCGACAATGCTGTCAATGCACCGGAGGTCGAATCGGTATGAGACATGAATTTCTCCGTTGGACGGGATGGTGTTAGTTATATGATGGGGTGGTTATTGTGATTAGCATACCCCACCGCACCTAGGATAAAGGTTAGGGATTATAACAGATGGGCGGTCACTGCCACTAGATTAAGCCTGTGACAAACTGGAATAGCGGTGGGTCGCAATGCAAGGGCATGGTTTGTATTAAAAACGCTATTTTAATACCTTGAACGCTGGTGTAATTCCCGCTTTGCTGGCAGCTTTGCAAAACTCACCGTCAAAGGTATGGAGTAAACTCTCTCCACAGATACACAAGTGCAGAGCATCAGCAAAATCAGCCCCTAACTTAAACCACTCAATTGCTTGCCCTACTTCCGTTGAACTTTCTATGAAGATGTTCTCAGTAATTAAGGTGCGCTCAAAAAATGCTGCTATATTGCTACGAGACACTTTATAGACTGAACGAAGTACCCATTCTGTTTCCAATAAGACCGTTCTAGAAATAAAAACTGGATTATTATTAATTAGTTGCTCTGCAATATCAGCTTGGCGCTGGTCGTCATTAACCGCAATTCTTACTAATAAGTTGGTATCAAAAGCGATCATTGGTGTACTCAACAGGTTTGCAGAGGGCTTCAGTGGGTACAGGCTCGCCTGTATGTTGTAAAAATCCTCTCAAAGACTTGGCTGAAAGTTTTGGTTGTTGAGAGGTTTTGGTTTGGAGCATGACGCCATATTCTGTTGTCACCAGTATCAACTCGACACCAGTCTCCCAATGCAAAGAGTCACGCACCTCTTTAGGTATAACAATTTGTCCTTTGCTAGATAATCTAACGGTAGCTGCCATCATAGCCAAAACCTCAAGTAAGATTCATGGTAAGAAACTTAATTATGGTGGACTTGGTATTAGATGGCAAGTTATAACGTCAATCTGATGGGCGCGGTGGGGCGTCACTTTGGCGAAATCGGGGCTATCACCGCGTTCGTTGTCGACACACTTATTGGAGCATTATCAATAAACGAACTGTGGTATGGCTTCTGGTTGGTGCGTCGTCGATCTTATTAAATAATCAATCTACAATTCCAGTGGCAATAACAGAAACAAATATAGCCCCTGTTTTTTCCTCATCGTATACTGCGCCAAAAACGATATTAGCATCTTCATTTACCTCATCTTTTATTCTATTCAAAATTGAATCTATTTCGAACAACGTTAAATCATCACCACCTGTAACATTAACTAGAAAGTTTTTTGCTTTTTTAAAAGATAGTTGATCCAGTATTGGATTAGACATAGCATCTAGCACAGAGGAAATAGCCCTATCCTCACCTGAACCATATCCTGTGCCTATTACAATCTGACCACAATTGCTCAATACAGACTTCACATCAGAAAAATCAACAGTTATCAGGCCATCCTCAACAATCAAACTAGAAATAGATTCAATACAGTTTTTAATTACCTCATCAGACTTTAAAAACATTTCTCTAAAAGTTGTTGCTCTATTTTGTGTTTTAAATAGTTTTTTATTTGGAATGACGATCAATGCATCGACATGCTTCCGCATTTCGTCTAATCCTTTTTTGGCAATTATGAATTTATTTTTTTCCTCAAAATCGAATGGTTCTGTCACAACACCGATAATCAAATTATTGTGATCATCCTCAATACTATTTCCGCTTACTATTTTTTTTCTGTTTTCTTGAGTATATTGCGCTATTATTGGTGCTACCCAAGTTCCAGTACAACCACCTAATCCTGCTATAATAAAAACTATATCGCTATTAGATAAATGGAAAATGATTGTATCCTTATACTTTAAAGATGCCTCATCGTTTAGATCCAACCCTTTGATTAAACTATCATCAAGTTGTATTTTAATCTGAGCTTTGCTCATGGATAATGCTTGAGTATCTGTGTTTGCCACTAAAAAACTAACATTTAAACCATTATCTATCATGTGGTCAACAGCATTTCCAGCGGCATTACCAACACCAATGACAGAAATCTTCGGTAACTGGTGTGAAAAATCATTTTTTAATGGTAAGTTATCATCATTCACTTAATTGCTCTCCACATAAATATATGTATAATATTAGCAAAAAACTTAACCATTGAAAGCAAAACAACCTTCTTTTTTGCAGATGATAGAGTTAGCCACAGAATAGTTACGAATATGCTTATAAAGTATCTAAGTACGTATGTCTAAGTTTTCGTATATAACCACTATTGAAAATCAATACTTTATATACTATGAATATGCAAAAACTTAAACCTGATTACTTAATCACCAATGTTTCTGTAGCCAAGGTCTCCCGTGACGGGTGCAGCGGGAAGTCAATTAGGCAAATTATAAAACTCTACTCACTGAGCAACAACAACTTACATAAACTAATAGCCATTGTAACAAGAAATAAAACTCTCTCAATACAATATTTTACTCACCCAAAAACAATTAGGAAGCACACAGGCAACCTTTACTATTAGCTACCTGAGCACATTTTTATAATACAGACTTGTGAAATAATCGATAACCTAGTGACTTGAGTTAATTCATTTAGAACAGTTTGTTTTATTCTAAAATCTCTGTAATCGCTCCAGAGCCAATAGTTTTTCCGCCTTCTCTTATGGCAAATTTTAATCCAACTGTCATAGCAACAGGTGCAAGCAACTCTACCTCCACATTAATAGAATCACCCGGCATTGCCATTTCAATAGTACGACTTGCATCTGATGCATAATACAATTTTACTAAAGTACCCGTGACATCAGTGGTTCTAAAGAAAAACTGCGGTTTATAACCAGCGGTAAAAGGGGTAGCTCTACCGCCCTCTTCTCTTTTAGCAATATAAATAACCGCTTTGAATTTTTTATAAGGTTTACTGCTTCCAACTTTCGCAAGCACCATACCCCTTTCAATATCATCTTGTGAAACGCCCCTGAGTAGAATACCCGCATTGAAACCAGCTAAAGCTTCAGGAACATCCTTATGGAACATTTGCGTTCCGGTTACAACGGCTTTTCTAGTTTCTCTCAAACCCACTATATCCACTTCATCCCCAACTCTAACTTTTCCAGTCTCGATTTTTCCTGTCACCACCGTTCCTCGCCCCGTAATTGACATAACACCCTCTACTGGCATCAAAAATGAAGTATTAGTATTAACCGTTGGCTCAGGAATATAAGCATCCAAAGTGTCAAGCAGCTTCTGAATAGATTTAACACCATACTCATCTGCGTCATCTTCATCATTTAATGCTTTTAAAGCGGAACCACGAATAATCGGTGTTGTATCTCCGGGATAACCATATTTATTCAATAGCTCTCTGATTTCTTCTTCAAACAGCATTATTGATTCTTCATCCCCATCTGTAATATCACACTTATTCAAATAAACTACGATATAGGGAATACCCACTTGCCGAGCAAGCAGAATTTGCTCACGCGTTTGAGGCATAGGTCCATCAGGAGCTGAAACCACTAAAATAGCTTCATGCATTGGGGTCGTACCTATAATCATATTTTTAACGTAATCGGCATGCCCCGGACAATCAACATGATCATAAAGCCGTTGCTCTGTTGCATAAGAAACATGAGCGATATTTATTGTAATACTACGCTCTCTTTCTTCTGGAGCTTCATTAATTTCATCATAGCTTTTTGCTTGTGCCAGACCTTTTTTAGCACAGTAGTTAGTTATGGCAGCGGTAAGAGTGGTTTTACCATGATCAACATGCCCAATTGAAATGACATTTATTAGTGGTTTAGAACTCATAATAACGATGTAACCCTATTAAAAAATGTAGTTAGAAACATAAGATTTAACGCTAGGAATGAAACCCAGCGCTTTAGTTTGGCAGGCTAGGGATTGGGTGTTGGGTTGCCTCCTGCGTGGTGGTATTTTGGCTAGAGGGATGTACGAAAAGCACACTATAGTGCCTAGATTTTAATCCAAACAAAGTATAGTAAATTAATCAGGTATTTTACAAGCCACCTTATGAGCACGGTCGCTTCAGATATTGCGCCCGTTTAAGGACAAGGACGATCTGCCCAACGACCGTTTTTAATTTCTCCCATACAACTATTGATTATACTAGCGCTATCCGCAGCACAAGCACCTGTAGTTGCCTTGGGATCACGCTCTTTCGCTAAACACGTACCACTAATACATTGCTTAGCATCCGTACAGGATTTACCACCATCTTTATAACTAATTTTACACCCCATGACCCCACGACTAATCATCTCCCATTTACCGCCCTGGGCTTGGCACTGTTGCTGTTTAGTAGTCGAATTATCATTATTAGCAGGCTTAGGTGGGTTTTGAGGTAAGCCTTTTAATTGCAGACTAAAACGAGATTGGCGAGGAGTAGCCATACCGCCATTTAGTGCTTGGGCACATACTTCTAAAACATTAGAACTATTATATAAGCTCACAAACACAGGAATGGGACGTACATCAAACGTAACTCTCCTAGAAAGTCGCGCTGGATTAATCCCACCTAACTCTTCTTTTGTAAAAGGACGCCAAGTACGCACTATACGAGGATAGGTAGGAATGATTAATTTATAATACCCTGACTGATTCGTAAGGGTACTGACCTGAGCTTTAGTATCACAATTATAAAAATGCGCTTTTACTATAGCACCACTCATAGGTTTACCCGCTTGAGTAATTTGCCCTGTAATTTCTAAATTTTTCAATGGAGGAGGTAGTGGAGCTGGCTTAGCGTAAGCAAAATGACTATATAAAATACTGCATAAAACAGCTAACACCCTAAAACTTAAACGCATTTTATAACCCCTTATCTTTAGTAGAAAATTAACAATCCTTTGAATAATTTAATCTACTAACAAGCGCCTGCCAAGGGTTTTTGATTAATAAATGAGAATTTCAACAAAATTATAGCCTAGCTATATTTAGCTATTTACCACCTCTAAGCTACCAAACAAAAAGCCCCAAACAGGGGCTTTTTGCTAAGCAATTTATTGAAAAGATAAGCACTTATTTCATCGTTACTAACTCTTCCGCACTCACCGGATGAATCGCAATCGTATCATCAAAGTCTTTCTTAGTAGCACCCATACGAATCGCTACCGCAAACCCTTGCATCATTTCATCCACGCCTAAACCAATAGCATGACAACCAACAATTTTTTCATTCTCACCCACGACCACCAGCTTCATAGCCGTTTTTACTTTTTGAGTCGTGAAGGAGTAATACATCGGCGTAAATTCAGTGGTATAAACCTTTACCGCATCGCCATATTTTTCTCGCGCGGCGGCTTCCGATAAACCAATCGTACCAATCGGTGGATGAGTAAACATCACAGTAGGAATTAAACTGTAATCAACTTTACGCTCTTTCATGCCACCAAATAAACGCTCACCTAAACGCCGTCCCGCCGCAATAGCCACAGGGGTCAATTGCACGCCGCGCATATTAATAATGTCGCCAATCGCATAAATACCTGTGACATTCGTTTCGTGATACTCCGTGACATCAATTAAACCATTGGGTGCTGTTTTAACGCCTGCTTTTTCTAAGCCTAAAGTATCAGTATTAGGTACACGTCCAATTGCCCACAAGACTTGATCTAAACCTGCTAATTGAGAACCATCCTGATAATGAATGGTAATCGTAGCGCCTACTTTTTCAAGACTAGCGATTTTGTCAGTATCATTGAAAATAATACCGTCCACCTCCATTTGCTTACGCAAAGTCGTTTGCATTAAGGTATCAAACCCAATTAATACTGGAAAACCTTGATGCAACATATGGGTTTCTGAACCTAGGGCATTTAATACCCCTGCCAATTCGAGTGCAATATAGCCACCGCCCACGACAGCCACTTTTTTAGGTTGTTCTTCTAATTCAAAAAAGCCATCGGAGGTTATACCTAACTCAGCCCCCTCAATATCTTTAGGGAAAATGGGACGGCTACCTGTGGCAATCACAATATGATCTGCGGTATAGGTTGCGCCATTCACTACTAAGGTACGAGCATCGACAAACTGTGCTGCTCCAGTAATTAATTCGATACCATTATCAGCTAGGAAACTATTTTCGTACCAATCGGTAATACCGCCAATCAGGTTTTCACGTTTTGTGACTAGCTTAGTCCAATTAAAGCCGTCGACTTTTACGTCAAAACCATAATCTTTAGCATGGTGTAAGGCATGAGCAAGATTCGCTCCAAACCACATGACTTTTTTCGGTACACACCCGCGATTCACGCAAGTACCACCGACATCACCTGATTCGATCACTGCACATTTAGCGCCATGTAACGCTGCTTTTTCTACTACAGATAAACCACCACTACCTGCACCAATGGCAATTAAATCGAAATGCTTACTCATGCTTTACTCCTGAATTTTTTTAAAAGTACTCGCAAAAACTACGAGTACTTTTTTATAACTATGATTAAGCGTTATTCGCTAACCAAGCTTCTAATTTATCCGAACCACCAATCAACTGACCATTGATGAATACTTGCGGAACCATATCAGCCCCTGCAACCGCACGCAGAGTCACATTGCGATAATCACGGTTTAATACTAACTCATCAAACGCAATACCTTTGTCTTTCAGCATACCCTTAGCTTTAGCACAGAAAGGACAGCCGGGGCGCGTGAATACAGTAACATCCAAAGGCTTTTTCGCATTAGGTGCAATGTAATTCAGCATAGTATCGGCATCAGATACTTCAAAGGGGTCACCTTCTTTTTCGGGTTCGATGAACATTTTCACTACAACGCCATCTTTCACCAACATAGAATAGCGCCATGAACGCTTACCAAAACCAAGGTTATCTTTGTCTACTAATAAGCCCATACCGTCAGTAAACTCTCCATTACCATCGGGAATGAACGTGATTTTGTCGGCTTCTTGAGCATCCTTCCACTCATTCATTACGAAGGTGTCATTCACTGACATACAAACAATTTCATCGACCCCATTGGCTTTCAGAGCATCGGCTAATTGGTTGTAACGTGGTACGTGAGTAGAGGAACAAGTCGGTGTAAATGCGCCGGGTAAAGAGAAGACTACAACGGTTTTACCTTTAAATAATTGATCAGTGGTCACATCTACCCACTCAGAATTTTGGCGAGTGTGGAATGTCACATTAGGAACACGTTGACCTTCTTTATTAGGAAACATAGCTATAGATCCTTGATGAAATGAACAAAAAATTAGTTTAAGTAATATAGAGCCTCATTATTTAACCATGATGACTCATAATAAATTTGCGCTAACTCAATAATATCTAAATAAATTAATTAGATTACTGTACAAAACAACTTCAAACCTTACTTTTTACATCGGAGCTGCTCGGTTGCTTGCGCCGCTAACTATAAGCCAACCCATACCCAATAAAAAGAAGAATGTTTATATTGAAATATTCTACTAAATAGAACGAACTGCTTTTAAAACCCCACCTTGTGTTCATAAACGTTATGTGTAGGACGCTTTGTCGGTGATCCAAGAGAGATTATCGCCCTGTCTCTAGTCGTTTGATTATTCGCAATGAATACTGAAACAGAATCAAGTCACAGAAAGGAGTCTTCATCATGACATTAAGTCTATTACTAGGGGGCCTAGGTGGCAGCAGGAGTTCTAATACCAGCAACACCTCGTCTTCTGCTAATGACGCGGCTATCGCTGCCGCATTAAGCCAAGCTAATCAATATACTGCAGCCTTGAGTCAAAGCGCTAATGCACTGTATCAACAAAATAGCCAACTAGCTGCTTTAGTTAATCAAGTACTCAGTGCTTTCAATAACTATTCCAATGCCAACACAGGCAGCAATGTTTACCTAGTCGGTAATGGCGGCTGGGGTGGCACTGGTGGCTGGGGTGGCACTGGCGGTTGGGGTGGTACTGGTGGCTGGGGTGGTACTGGCGGCTGGGGTGGCACTGGCGGTTGGGGTGGCTGGGGCAATCCAACAGGTTGGGGTGGCTGGTCAGTCGCTCCTGCTAATAACTGGGGTTGGAGCTGGCCTAATGCCACTACTACTATCAATAGTGGTTACACTATGGGCGGCAATCCTATGGGCGGCTACACTCTGGGTGGCAGCACTATGGGTGGCAGCACTATGGGCGGCAGCACTATGGGTGGCAGCACTCATGCTGGGCATTAACGCTAGTAATTAAAATACTAGCCAAAACTCGTGCCTTATAATTTATAGCACGAGTTTCTCAAAAAGAATTTGATATAAATCAAACCAAAATAAAAAGCCAACATTAATTATTATAAAAAATCACTATATATAAATAACCTGTAATAAACCGTACAGCTTATCAGTCTTATTTAAAAGGCTGTCGTTAATATTGTAGCTCGCCAAAATAACTCGCTTCCATACTAACCATACATCTTTAACTAATGAAAGGAGTCAATGTTATGTGTGGTATATGTAGCGCACTATTAGGCGGATCAACTAGCAGTAGTTCTAACAATAGCAGCAGCACCTCTGCGGCTAATAATGCAGCTATCGCAGCCGCTTTAAATCAGGCTAACCAATACACCGCAGCTTTGAGCCAAAGTACTAATGCACTCTATCAACAAAACAGCCAACTAGCAGGTTTAGTCAATCAATTACTGAGTTCCTTCAATAACTACTCTAATGCCAATACAGGTAGTAATGTATACCTAGTGGGTAATGGCTGGGGTGGTTCTGGTTGGAGTAGCCCACTCGGTTGGGGAGGCTCCGGCTGGGGTGGTTCTAGTTGGGGCAGCCCAATTGGCTGGGGAAATTGGTCAATGCTCCCTGTTAATAGTTGGAATGGCGTTAAAACTGCCTAGCCATATTACCATCCACTATGCTATAGATTTCGGTCTATAGCATAGCCTATAAATCTCCTTACCAATTAGTCTACTTGATCGCTATTCAAATTGAGTTTTCTTTATCTTATTAAAATCTACTCTGATTTTATAAACCAACTAAAACCCTAAAAACACTCTAGTTATATTTTAAATGCTTTTATATCCCTATTGGATTTAATATAGAGCTTCTAAAGCTTAAAACCATTAAGCCTAGTTAATTCAATAGCGTAGCTAGCACAAACAATACCTTTAAAAAATCATTATTTTTTGCCTTAGCCCTTACTAAAGCTGTGAAATAAACCAGCCCCTGCTAGCTCCAATGCTTAAAACCTCTGGCATACGCTACACTTCATCGGCAATCTACCCAATATTATCTCTGGCTTCATTGTTGCTAATTCAATCCGTGCTCATACTCCCGTATATGGAATACCTGGCAAGGATAGGCAAGTATCATTCATGAGCATGATTCATTCAAAAATAACCCGCTCACTATAAACAACCCCTTGTTGCTCTTATACCCACCTAGTATTGCCATAGATAAAACTTAGTTAAAAAACTTAAGGTGATTGCTATGACTCTTGGACTCTTAACCGGACTACTTGGAAATCGGAATACTTCCTCTAGCTCCTCTAGTGGATCTTCAGCCAGCTCAGCGGCTGCTAACGCTGCATTACAACAACTCAATCAGCAAAATGCCTACTTAACCTCTACCTATCAATCTTTAGCACAACAAAGTAACCAATTATCAGGTTTAGTATCACAGCTTGTTGGTAATATTGGGCAAAGCCGTCCTAGACAATCAGATGTTATTCTGGTTCAAGGCGGAGGTTACCCCACTGGTGGACGTGGTGGTTATTGGGGTGGTTATCCTAGTGGCTATCCCAGTGGTTATCCCGGAGTCTCTGGTAGTGGCTCAGGGCGCCCCGGCGGTACTACTATGCCCGGTGGCACTACCATGCCCGGTGGCACTACTATGCCCGGTGGCACTACTATGCCCGGTGGTACTACTAGACCCGGCGGTACTACTAGACCCGGCGGTACTACTATGCCCGGCGGTACTACTATGCCCGGCGGTACTACTATGCCCGGCGGTACTACTATGCCCGGCGGTACTACTATGCCCGGCGGCGCCAGTTTACAAAACTATATCATTCAACTGATACAATCCGGTGCCGATGCTAAAACGATTGCAAGTGCTCTATCCCGCCTAGGACTAAGTAATAATCAAATCAGTGCTATTATGAGCAGCATCAGCGGCTTTTTAGGCACTGGCGGCTCAAGCTCCGGCACTGCTAGCGGTGGCACTTCTGGCAGTACCAGTGGTTCAATCCTAACTAATGGTATTCCAGCCCAATTACAAACCTTATTAACTCAATTGGTTCAATCGGGTGCGAGCTTAGATAGCATTGCCCAAACCTTGAGAAATGCCGGTCTTAGTGCTAGTGATGTCACTACTATTATTAATATGTTGCGCTCCTCTATGGGCACAACCGGTACTAATCCATCACCTAGTCCAGCACCTTCTGTGTCTCCAAGCCCTGCGCCTACCCCAGCACCTAGCGGATCATCAGGTACTAGCGGTATTCCAGCACAAATCACCAGCATGATTAATAGCCTCATTGGCATGGGCATGAGTGTTACTGATATTCGTAATACTTTAATTAGTGGTGGTCTGCGTGCAGCGGATGTCGATGCTATTTTTGCCAGCTTAGGTATTAGCGGCAACTCTGGTACAGGCTCAACAGGTGGTTCTAGCTCTACTGGCGGCTCTACTTCAACAGGTGGTTCTACTTCTACAGGCGGCTCTAGCTCTACTGGTAGCGGCAGTGGTGTTCAGGCACAAATCACCAGCATGATTAATAGCCTCATTGGCATGGGCATGAGTATTGCTGATATTCGTAATACTTTAATTAGTGGTGGTCTCAGTGCAACAGATGTCGATGCTATTTTTGCTAGCTTAGGTATTAGCGGCAGCTCAGGTACAGGTTCGACAGGTGGTTCTAGCTCTACTGGCTCTGGTTCCAGCTCAGGCTCTACTAGCGGTGCTAATATGAACGCACTGGCGACTCAGATCATGAATATGCTGAACTCAGGTGCTTCTATTAATACTATTGTTAATACGTTACTGAGCCAAGGCATTAGTGTTGCAGATCTAAATACCTTGTTAAGTAGCTTAACGGGTGGAACTAAAGGTGCTGCTACTGCTAGCAGCACACCAGCTATGGTAGCCGCTCCAGCTCCAGTAGCAGTACCCGCTCCAGCTCCAGCGCCCGTTCCGGCTCCAGCACCTGTGACAGCTCCCGCGCCTGCTACCTCTACCACCACTACTAGCAGCAGCTCCAGCTCTGGTAGCGATGCGCAATTAGTTTCTATGATTGCTAGTATGATGGGTGTGGATGAAGCTACGGCTGGTACTTTATTAGGTCAGTTACGTACTACTAATCCCGACCTAATCAATAGCTTAATGAGTATGATATAATAAGCGATTAGTCTACTTACTAACTAATGAGCTTAAACCCACTAAGTGCCTGCTTAGTGGGTTTATGATTACTTGCCCTAAGCAACCTGCTTATTTTCGTTCCTTAGTGTAGCGTGCTAGCCTGTGCGTCTTTTAGGTACTGAGTACTTCTTTATGCAGGCTATTCCTTTAGCGCTTTATATTCATATTCCTTGGTGTGTACGTAAGTGCCCTTATTGCGACTTTAATTCGCATGCAGCACCGCAGCAGTTACCAGAACAACGGTATATTGATGCTTTACTTCATGATTTAGCGCAGGAATTACCCAGCATTTGGGGGCGGCGCTTAGAAAGTATTTTTATAGGTGGGGGAACCCCTAGCCTATTCTCACCCGAAGCACTTGATAGACTGCTGTCTGGGATTCGTGCTTTATTGCCTCTGCGCACTTCTTTGGAAATTACCCTAGAGGCCAATCCGGGAACCTTCGAGCAAGCTAAGTTTAAAACCTATCGTGAATTAGGCATCAACCGCCTATCGATTGGAATTCAAAGCTTTAATCCTAAACAGTTACATGTCTTGGGGCGTATTCATAATCAAGAAGAGGCACTTAGAGCAGCAGACATTGCTCGCCTAGCAGGCTTTGATAATTTTAATTTAGACCTAATGTTTGCTCTCCCTGAACAAACCCTAGAACAAGCTTTAGCTGATTTGACCCAAGCAATCGCTTTACAACCGACACATCTGTCGTGGTATCAACTCACACTTGAGCCTAATACACTGTTTGCTAAATACCCACCACCGCTACCTGATGACGACTTAAGCGCTGATATACAACAAGCGGGACAAGCATTGCTAGCAGCAGCGGGATTTAAACAATATGAAGTCTCAGCTCATGCACAAGCAGGACGAGAATGCCGACATAATCGTAATTATTGGGAATTTGGTGACTATATAGGCATTGGAGCAGGAGCGCATGGCAAGATTTCTCACTACACTGAGCAGGGCAACCTAAGCATTACCCGCTATCAAAAAGCTCGCCAACCCGATGTCTATATGCAAAGTACCCAAACCGCTTCCGCACGCACTCAAGTTAATACCTTAGCACCGGAGCATTTAGGTTTTGAGTTTATGCTCAATGCTCTACGCTTAAAACAGGGTTTTAGGCGCAGCCTTTTTAGTGAGCGCACGGGGGTGAATGCAGACCTAATTCAATCTATTATCGCTCAGGGTGAGCAACAAGGCTTAATCCAGACAACACCCGACTGGATTGAACCTACTGAATTAGGCTGGCAGTTTTTAAATAATACCATTGAATTATTTCTACCTGCTGGAGCTTAAAAACCTAAGCGACTTAGTAAGGTACGCCGTTCCTTATTACTGCTGCGTGCTACCCGTGTCTGCACCGCTCTAGGTTGGGTACGGATAGCTACTTGGGTTACACTTTGTAATAAATTAGCCGCTTCGTAATGGTTTAAGTTTTCCGCTAATCCCACCGCCGTGAAACCGTCTGAATTATAGACATTAGGGTTTGCACCTTGATTAAGCAGATACTCCGCAACCTCGTAGCTACCAAAGCGTGCCGCATGATGTAAAGGTGTCCAGCCTTTGTGAGTACGAGCATTAGCATCCAGACCGATACTGAGTAGGTACTTCACCATGGGCAAGCGATTAGAAGCGGCTGCAATATGCAAATAGGTCGTCCCATTAGGGCTAGCTTGCATAAAATTCCCCCCTGCGTCGTGTAATAACTGAGCTAATTGCAC
This sequence comes from Thiofilum sp., assembly GCF_016711335.1. Classification (NCBI taxonomy): domain Bacteria; kingdom Pseudomonadati; phylum Pseudomonadota; class Gammaproteobacteria; order Thiotrichales; family Thiofilaceae; genus Thiofilum; species Thiofilum sp. Next base: position 1,434,099 of record NZ_JADJTF010000001.1, on the reverse strand, counting down.
CCAACCCGACTTGGCCGCTAAGTGCATAGGTGTCATGCCGGAGGGGTCGTTGCGATATTCTGGATCAGCCCCATTAGCCAATAGCCATTTCACTTGAGCTAAATCACCACGCCGAATAGTCTCCATAAGACGCTGATTATAAGCTGGATTAATGCGCACGACCGCAGGAGCGGCGGGCGCTCTTGCTACCTCAGCTACTTCATCAGCATACTCAGTCGGCTCTTGAGCGGGAGCGTAATCCCAAGCGGATTCACTATTGGCTTGCACTGCCCGCTCATAATCAATATTAGCCGCCTGAGTGGTGGTTGCGAACAAGGCGGTGGTTGAGAGCACTAGATAAGCCAACGAGCGCTGGTTCAATTTAGAAAATTTACCAATTTGTGGGTTCATAAATGTTGTACCTGATAATACAAACATCATCCTAGAGCTGTATTACTCATAAGGGTTTCAGGGGATTCGTCCTAAGGTATACCTATGATTTCACTGTAAATCGATTAAGACCATAAAACCAAATGATCACGATATAAAGGCTAATTTTAGCTACTACCGTAACAAGACTTCATTTCGCAACACCTGTTACAATCGCTTGCACCTATTACTATCGCGCTTTATATGATTATTAATCGCTATTTAGTCCAAGAAATTGCGCAAAACTTTGCCGCTACTTTACTCATTCTGACCCTAATTATTGTGGGCAATACGTTTGTGCAATTGCTCTCTGCTGCTACTGCGGGCGAGTTACCTTTAGATTTATTGAGTAACTTACTCTGGTATGGCTCACTGAAAAACGTGATTCGCCTTATGCCAGTGGCCTTAATTATCGGTATGATGTTGGCGTTTGGACGTTTGACGGGTGACTCAGAGCTGATGGCGATGCGAGCGGCGGGTATGGCTCCCCGCCACTTCTATCGAGCTATTTATAGTTTAGTCATTCCGCTAACGTTATTATTAGCCGCCTTGGTGTTAGTCGCCTCCCCCATGATCGAAACTAAAAACGAAGACTTACGTCGTGAAATCCAGCAACGCCCTGAAGCCGCCGGAATTCCAGCCGGTGAGTTTGTCACTTCGGGTAGTAATGAACGTAATTACACCTTATTAGCAGAATCTTTGACCCAAAATAATACAGTGATGGAGCGCTTTTTTGTGCGCTTACAAGATCAGGATAAGGAGACTATTATTTGGGCACGCTCAGCGATTTTATTTGTGGATACGGTCAATAAAGAACGTTTTTTGGAAATACGCGATGGCTATCGCTATGAAAATGATCCGCATAGAGGTTTATCAGTAGTACGGTTCAGTGAACATGGGATTCGTATTCCTTTACGCAGCTTTGCCTCAGCCAATACTATCCAAGCGACTCCCACGCTTGAATTACTCGCTATCGGTGGCCCTGCGGCTCAGGCGGAGCTGCAATGGCGCTTATCCATCATTTTGTCAGCGCCTTTAATGGCGTTTTTAGCCTTCCCTATGAGTTATACCAAACCACGTCAGGGACGCTATGGCAAAGTCATGTGGATGATTTTAATTTATCTGGTCTACGCCAATGTGTTGGTGAGTATTCGCGGTTTGTTAGAGCGTGATGCGCTACCCGCTGCAATCGGTATGTGGTGGGTACATGGATCAGTATTGGTATTAGGGCTGTGGCTCTTGAAACGTTTTTATGGGAGTCCACGCTAATGACTCTACTAGAACGCTATATCTGGAAAGTGGTTGCGCTCAGTATTTTAGGCACTTGGGTGCTATTAACCTTACTAGCTGCCTTTTTCGCTTTTTTAGGGGAGCTAGGCGATATTAATCCCAATACCGGTTATGGAACCTTACAAGCCTTAGTGTACGTTGCCTATGGTATCCCTAAAACGCTATACGAGTTTTTCCCCACTGCCACGTTAATCGGCACACTCTTAGGCTTAGGTAGTCTTAGTACTACTCACGAACTGACTGCTATGCGTGCGGCTGGATTATCAATCGGTCAAATAGTAGGTATGACTTTAAAATTAGGTTTAATATTGGTCGCTATTACGATTGTATTGGGTGAATGGATTACACCTAGAGCTAATCTCACTGCACAAACCTTTAAAGCCAATCAATTACAGCAAAATATCGCGGTGAATGCTAAAGGAGTCTGGATTAAGCACGGTGCTTATAGGGTGAGCATTAAGCAGGTCTGGTCTAATACGGTTTTAGAGGGTATCACTATTTATGCGATTGATCTTAAGCAAGGGCAATTGAGTTATATTGAGACTATTGCTAAAGCCAACTATCAACAAGGTATTTGGCACTTCAACGCTATACGTACTCAACTATTTAAACCCAACTCAGTCGAGTATCTGACCACACCTGAGCGTAAAGTAACTGATTTTATTAGTCCCGATACTTTAACCATTGCAGCTATGCGCCCCCAACAATTGGCAGCCGCAGAATTAGCTGATTTCATTGCCCATCAAGAAGCTAATAATTTAAATAGTGCCCCTTACGAATTAGCCTATTGGACTCACTTTACTAGCCCACTAGCGACCTTAGTCATGATCCTGTTAGCCGCCCCCCTAGTCTTTGGTTCACAACGTAGTGTCGGTGCTGGGCAACGTGTTTTTATAGGCATTTTAATTGGTCTTGGGTTTTATTTACTGAATCGCATTGCGGGTAATAGTAGTTTAGTCTATGGGCTACCACCGCTTTATGCAGCGGTAGCCCCGTTATTAGTATTTTTACTCTTAGGTCTATTGCTTTTGCGCCGGATAAGGTGACAAAGGACGTTCATCTAATAATAAACGTAGTCCAGAAGTAATAATATAATTCATATTCTTAGCCGGATTACCCTGATGACTCACAATCGCACTCATTAAGGTATTGGTGTCATTATTAGGACCTGAAAACAAGGTATAGCCATTTAAATCATAATCGGCAATATTATAGCTAGTGATTTTATAATTAAGATTAACAATTTTATTACCGGGGTCACGCAACACCTGTTCTAAAATTACATTCATATCATTATTGGGACCACTGACAATAATTCTACCGTCCTGATTACCATCGCCCGCAGACATCATACTACGGTTATTTTGAATCACTTGAGCTAGCTCTTCCCCACTTAAGTTTAAACTAGGTTCTGTGAAATCTAGAGAACTCATAGCAGTGGATAACCAAATAGCAGGCTTAGTCACAATCGCCGCATGATTACGGTGTCTTACTACTACATAATAATAGCCTGCTGGAATCGGAGCGATTTTTAAGGTCGTATTCGCTGTCATAGGATCAATAATATCGCCATTACGCAATACGATAGCCGCCCGATGCGTCACGAGCGTGGCTTGGGCATCCGCCTTTCTGAGTTCCAATAAGACCCAATCCACAGGAGCGTTAGCGTCAGTACGTTGCAATAGACTAGGATCAAGGCTTTCCGTACCTTCATACATACTATTTAGGATCGCGCCATAGGGTTGTTTTAGGGGAATTAACCCTAAACGTCTTAAGTCATCACGCATTAATCCGGTATTGGCGTCGTAAGCGCCTTGGAATAGCACTTTGATTTTCATAAAAGCCGTAGGAAGCTCATGAGGATCACGCTTACTGGGGATACCGTCTCCGTCTAAATCACCATCCCCTTCCTTATCATTAGGAATACCATCACCATCCATATCATCATCGAGTTCATCTTTAATACCATCACCATCTATATCGCTCTCGACCGCAATCGTGACCTGTTTGGTGGTCATCGCTCCTTGGCGGTCGGTGACGGTTACAGTCACTTGATACAAATTATTTTTATCCGCATCGAGGGGCTTAGCATAATCAGGCGGTGATTTAAAAGTAATGACGCCCGTATTAACATCAATATTAAATAAATGAGCATCGACACCCGATAAGCTATATTTTAAGCCATTACTCTCGGCATCCTTATCATCGGTGGAGTACACATCCACAACCACGCCTGATTGAGAATTTAAATACTCCAAGTTATCAAATACATTCACCACCGGCGCAAGATTGCAAGCATCCATTTGTGCCGTGACACTGCCACCATAGTTAGACAGAAGCTGATTGCTTACCGGTCTAGTGCTAGTCGTACAGGTGGCGGTACTGCGATAACAGAATTTAGCAGGCTGATCTCTAGTATAAAGTAGGGCAATTTTGGGGGGCACACCATCACGCCAAGGTACCGTATCCACCGCCTCCCCTTGCGCAATTAACTCCAGCCGATCAATAGCGGATGAAATAAACGAAATATCCATCTCGCCATTAGTATTCACCGCTTCTGTGTCACCAATAAGGATTGCACCTGTTTTGGCATTGAGTACTTTGATTTTAAGCGACTGAAACTCTGCTCCTTGTGCCAAATTCGCATCTAGAATTTTAATCTTGTCCCAACGCGGTTGGCTGGGCGTAGCCGCACAACTCAGCGGTGTAAGGCTCACCTGCATCGCACCCGACACACGGCGACAAGGACTCGCTCCGGTTTCTATGTCCCATGACAATAAAGTGCCCTCATCCCCAAATGAATAAGCACACACGCCTTCAATAGCTAAACCATAGGGCAAACCCGCCGTATTTTGCCCCAAAATACCATTAGTAAACTGCGCTCCTTTACAAGGAGCCGAAGTCGCCCAATCCCAACACCCTAAACTATTTTCGGGGTACATTTGCGGAAATAATACCCGTGAGCCGTAATAGACTTCGTGTTGAGCATTGATACCTGCCTGCACTGCATGCACCGGTGCAACCGGTACACTAGAAGGTTGATTACCGTTTAAGTCATAGCACAATGCATTTTGCTTATAACCTGCTGCACACACCCCAGTGACTTGTCCACTTGCATCTAAACGCTTAAATAGACTGGTATAGCTTTTAACCGTGCTGATAGGATTTTGCGTCCATACACATTTAGCCTGTGTGGTGGCATCAAAACAAGCTAACTTACCCTCGGTATTGGCGACATATAAACGAGAGTTAATGACTAATAAATCATTACCATTTTCCCACCAGACCTTACTGTCCAGTGCATTAAGCCCTATAGGGACAGGGCTAAAATTAGCGCAACGCTTTAAACCCGCATTGGGGTCATAACAATCGATAGTGCCATTACGTGTCCACACATAGAGCTTATTATTAATCTCAACGGGCCCCACATAGCCTCCGCCCTCGACTACAGGGCTGCTACCACAAGCACTATGCGTTTCCGTATCCCAACAATAAATCTTACCCGCTTGCCCATAAGAATTACCGCCCGAATCATCGCCTATATAAAGCCTTAAACCTTTACGCACTACCATAGGAGACATACCATTCGCAGCGCCTAATTTTCTGGGATAACTAGGGCAAGTAGCACGAGTATTCAGGTCATAGCACCATAATACAGCATCTGCTAAATGATGATTTACGCCCATAATCCTACCATTAGGCATTAATACCGGAGCAAAGCCATCTCCACCGCCTTCCATTTTAACTCCACCCGCTAAGGGCAAAGACATTAAACGCGCTTCACCATCGCCATTAGGTAGTACATAGGGATTCGTAAATTTAATGGCATTGATGCCCGTGATAGAACCGTCGTAGCTATAGCTTTGCCCTTGGTTGGTAGAATAAGTCACTGACCATTCAGCGGGTACATTGAGACTGCTCGGCACGAGACTCTGCCCGCCGTCCATAACATCAAGCAAAATTACATTATTTAATAGTTGGGTAGATTGATTTCGATAACCTAAAATCCACTGCATATCGGAAACATTATTATGCACGGAATTAAGTTGACCTTGTTTTGTTAACAGTTCTGAGTTTGCGAAAATAGTTTGGCAGTAACTCATTACTAGGAATAAAATCAGAATAAAACGTTTTAGATGGCAACTTAGTGCAAACAGCATAACCAGCCCTACTCTTATAATTATTAATTATGTTATTAATCTAGGCTTTAGATGAGAATCATTGTAGCCATTAGTAAAGTAAATAACAACAGTAGGGTGATTGGTTTGTCATCATGACTACAACGGTATGCTTTTATAAACTGGCTCTAAGCTGAATACTCTCTGAAGCTTAATAAAAGTATTCAGAGAATATTCAGCGCCTAATAGGAGTTGCTTATCAGTAAGCTAAAGGGAATCAGGTTTTGGTAACTGCTTAGGATGGGTTAAATCCTACTTTTAAACCATACTATAGAGGTCTAATAATTAGACCTTATAGGTTTGCAGGCCTGTTTCACTACCTAAAATTAATATATCTGCTGGACGATGAGCAAAGATTCCAACGGTAACCACACCCGGAATTTGATTGATTAAGGTTTCCAATTCCACTGGATTTAAAATTTCTAAACCGCTGACATCGAGAATTAAATTACCATTATCCGTGGTAAAACCAGTACGCAATGCAGGCTGCCCCCCTAATTTAACTAACTCTCGACCTACCAAAGAACGCGCCATAGGAATGACTTCTACTGGCAAGGGAAACTTACCTAGCATAGGTACAAGTTTGGTATAATCAGCAATACAAATAAACTTTTCACTGGCTCCTGCAACGATCTTTTCACGGGTTAAAGCCCCACCACCACCCTTGATTAAATGTAAATGCTTAGTGGCTTCATCCGCACCATCCACATAGACCGCTAATTGCCCCACATCATTCAGCTCTAAAACGGGAATATTATGTTTTTTCAGGCGCTCAGCCGTCGCAATAGAGCTAGCAACCGCTCCATCCATTTTGCCTTTTACGCGTGCTAAGGCATCAATAAAATGATTAGCTGTAGAACCCGTTCCTACCCCTACAATCATTTCAAAATCAATATAATCCAGTGCTGCTTCCGCTGCTGCTTTTTTCATGTCATCTAGGGTCATCGTCTAGTTCTCTCCTAAAGTCAGTGCAATAAACAAGGCTTTCGATCATATCAGTTCAGCCTAGTTTGCCCTATACTACCGAGCTACTATAAATTAGCTATTTGGGTCATGAATAAATCATTGCTAGAGCGCATCCTGAAAGCGCGTGTCTATGATGTAGCCATCGAGACATCTTTAGATTATGCCCGTAATCTCAGCCAACGGTTAAACAATCAGGTCTTTCTCAAACGTGAAGACTCGCAGCCTGTTTTTTCGTTTAAATTACGCGGTGCATTTAACAAAATTTACCAACTAAGTGCCGAAGAACGCGCTCGCGGTGTGGTCACCGCCTCAGCCGGAAATCATGCACAAGGTGTGGCTTTATCAGGTGCTAAACTAGGCATTAAAACCACGATTGTCATGCCTAAGATTACCCCTGATATTAAAGTAAATAATGTTAAAGCCTTAGGCGGCAATGCGGTATTACATGGCAATAATTTTGATGAAGCCTATCTGTATGCGCGTGAATTAGAGCGCACCGAAGGTATGACTTTTGTCCATCCCTTTGATGATTTAGATGTGATTGCCGGACAAGGCACAGTGGCAGTAGAACTATTGCGCCAACATCCTGATCCTATTGATGCAGTATTTATTACCGTAGGTGGTGGTGGCCTAGTGGCAGGGATGGGAAGCTATATTAAATATCTTTGCCCCAATACCAAAATTATCGCGGTAGAACACGAAGAAGCACCCACCCTCTACACCGCTATCCATGCACAAAAGCGCGTCCAACTCGATCAGATTGGAACCTTTGCTGATGGCGCGGCGGTAAAACTCATTGGCGAACAAACCTTTGCCATTGCTAGAGAAGTTGTCGATGAAGTGATCTTAGTCAATACGGATGAAACCTGTGCCGCGATTAAAGATGTGTTTGAGGCAACTCGTACTGTTTTAGAACCAGCGGGTGCACTCAGTGTCGCAGCTATTAAAAAATATGTTGCAGCTCAGCAATGTCAGGATCAACACCTAGTAGCGGTTTGTAGTGGTGCAAATATTAGCTTTGATCGGTTACGCCATGTTGCAGAACGCGCTGAATTAGGTGAAGGGCGCGAAATTCTAATGGCTGTGACTATTCCAGAGCGTCCGGGCAGCTTTAAGCAGTTTTGCGAGGCTATCGCGAATCGCTCCATTACAGAGTTTAACTACCGTTATGCAGATGCTCGCCAAGCTCAAGTATTTGCTGGTATTAAAATTGCGGGTGGTAAGACTGAACGCCAAGCCTTAATCGCCAAACTCCAACATCAATTTGGTCAAGTCATTGATCTAACCGATAACGAAGTCGCTAAAGTTCATTTACGCTATATGGTAGGTGGGCATGCTCAAGGCTTAAAAGATGAGCGCTTGTATCGCTTTATGTTTCCCGAACGTCCCGGAGCTTTGCTGCATTTTCTTACCGGTATGAGTGCGGGCTGGAATATTAGTTTATTCCATTATCGTAATCACGGCTCAGACTTTGGGCGGGTATTAGTAGGGATTCAAGTACCCGAACAAGATCAAATGGAGTTTCAAACCTTTTTAGCTAATTTAGGGTATGACTATTGGGATGAAACCGATAACCCCGCTTATCATGCTTTTTTAAGCTAATAGCCTATAACTAATAAACCGCGCTGCATAAGTTGCTATTATGCAGCGTGGTACTTAACTCAACTACGACCATTCATCGATTGTTTAGAGCGTTTATCCTTTACCCTCCTACACATTGACGCCAAGTAATCTAGTCTACTAAGCAGAATTAGATTGAATAGCTCGTTGTGAATGCAAAAGTACCCGCCTACTAATCAATTACAATACAACTCATCATACTCCTATCAGGCAATTTTATTACTCAGCGTTCTAGCAGCGATCTAATCATCGACTAAATAAACAAGGAGTAACCCTATGTCTCAAATTGCTTCAACAACGAGTGTAGCCCCCGTTACCACTGCAACGGCTCGCACTACCAGTGCCACTCCTATATCGAGTGAATTTATCCAACGCCTCGCCGATTTATTACTGCAAATTCTGCCCCAACTACGTGACCGCGTAGCTGAAAATCAAGTGAGTCAAATTAATAGTGCGGACACGGCTACCAGCACCACTACATCCAGTACTGCTTCAGCGCCTGTAGCACTGGCTGCATCAGATACCCCGTCTGAAGCATTACCTGTATCAACCGCTTCTGCGACCCCTAGCAATACCACTGATACCGCTTTACCCACTCCAGCAGCGGTACTAGCTGATGCGAATAGTGTCGCAGCGCCACCCGTACCTGTTAGTCGTCCGGTGGCTGATGCAGCCGCACCTTTGGTAGATGGTGAAGCGCGTGCAAGTACGGCCGCAACTACTGAGCTAGTCAATCCGACTATCCGCCAGCAGACCACTAGCGCAGACCAAGAAGCTGCTATTGCACAAAGCTCCGCTAATCCATTGGAAACCCTAGTAGCTAGAGCAGACTAAAAGATTAAAAACCAATCACAATCTAACAATAAAAACGGAGCGTGCCGCTAAAATAAGGCACGCTCCTCATAACTAAGTTCACGCCACTCTCCCAGCGCTAAATCCTTATCCAAACTCAACTCACCAATCTGCTCGCGATGTAAAGCCACCACTTTGCTACCTACAGCGGCTATCATACGTTTCACTTGATGATACATGCCTTCGTAAATCGTGAGGCGTAATTGCAAATCTGACACTAATGCGACCTGAGCTGGGCTGGTGGGACGCTTTTCACCTTCTAAGTGTATGCCTTGCTCTAATTGTTTTAGGGCTGAATGCGTTAGTGCGTCCGCGAGGGTGACCAGATAGGTTTTACCTATTTGCTTGCGTGGTGCAGCGATACGGTGTGACCAATCGCCGTCACTGGTTAATAACAACAACCCCGTCGTATCTTTATCCAAGCGTCCGACCACATGCAGACTATGTTTATGAGGATGTTGGATCAAATCTAATACCGTAGGTTGATGCGCATCTGAAGTAGCACTGACTACTCCTTGCGGTTTGTTCAGCATTAAATAAAGTGGTTGCGGTAAAGTAAGCAGCGTGTGTTCATATTGAATAGGCAAATGTGGCTCGATGTGCTGGCTAGGATTTTTTAATACTTGATCGTGCAAAGTTATAGCCCCCGCCTTAATCAGTCGTTGGGCCTGAGAACGTGATAAGCCAGTCGCTTGACTAACAAATTGATCTAAACGCATAACCACACTCAACCTATCAAGAATGCGCCACCATAATAAAAAGTTAGGATTAGAACAATGCTCATCTCAGACTACTTACGTATTTTAGCCACCCATGAGGGGTCAGATTTATATTTAACGGTAGGCGCACCGCCCGCAGCTAAATTTCAAGGCGCATTGAAATTAATTGCTAAGAACACGCTCACCCCTGAAGACCTCAAAAATATGGCTTATGACGTTATGAATGAGGAGCAACGTAGCCAATTTGAGCATAAGCCTGAGATGAATCTAGCCCTACATGAAGAAGGCGTGGGGCGTTTTCGGGTGAATATCTTTAAGCAACGCCATCATATTGCTATGGTAATTCGCTATATTCGCTCCGATATTCCTTCTATGGGTACTTTAGGGCTACCACCTATTTTAAAAGAGATTATTGGCGAAAAACGCGGTTTGATTTTATTTGTGGGGGGCACGGGTTCAGGTAAATCAACCTCGCTAGCGGCTCTCATTGATCATCGCAATCAAACCACTAGCGGACACATTATTACCATTGAAGACCCGATTGAGTTTGTACATAGTCATAAACGTTGCATTGTCAACCAACGTGAGGTCGGTGTGGATACCGATAGCTATGAAGATGCACTGAAAAATACGCTACGCCAAGCACCCGATGTGATTTTGATTGGTGAGATTCGGAGTCGTGAAACTATGGAGCACGCGCTCGCCTTTGCCGAAACGGGGCATTTATGCGTTTCGACCTTACACGCCAATAATTCCAATCAAGCCCTAGATCGCATTATTAACTTCTTCCCTGAAGAGCGCCGCCAGCAGCTATTGATGGATTTATCGCTCAATATTAAAGCCTTTGTTTCTCAGCGTCTTATTCCCGCCGCCAATGGCAAACGGGTAGCAGCAGTAGAAATTTTATTAGGTACGCCTATTGTTAAAGATTTAATTTTAAAAGGTGACATTCATTCCATTAAGGAGCAAATGGAGAAGTCCGAAGAGCTAGGGATGCAAACTTTTGACTCGCATTTGTTTAAACTCTATAGCGCAGGAACCATTACACTCGAAGAAGCGATACGCAATGCCGACTCACCTAATAACCTAAAAGTCAAAATCAATCTAGCGAATAGCGGTGCCAATGCTAAGCAAGAAATTATTATTCCTACTGAACAGCCCAAAGAAGCAGAAGCGAAAAAGCATAAACCCATGATCGAGGATGGAATACTGAATCCTCTCAACCATCCTCTCTTTGAAAATATTACCCTAGAGCCGATGGACGATGATGAGGACGAATTGGAGTTACTCGCTCTCACCCCATCCAAACGCTCTTAAAGGATAAGTTCCTAGCTAAAAGTCATCGTGTGTTTCTGGAGCAGTCTTGGCGGCAAGGATGCCGCCTTGAAGCGTACAGGAACGTATTTACAGCATCTGCGGAGGAAATACACGATGACTTTTATTCGAGTACTTAGAGTTACATACGCTCTAATACTTGAATACCTAATAGGCTTAAGCCCACACGAATTGTGTCCGATCCTAATTGTGTCCAGAGCAAGCGGCTTTGGCGCACAGCGGGATCGACACCCTCTTTTAAAATCGGGCAAGCTTCATAGAAACTCATAATATTACCTGCGAACTCATATAAGTATTGACACAGATAATTAGGCAAACCTTCACGCGCTACACTGTCTAATACATCGCTAAACTGCAAAATACGCACCGCTAAGGCACGCTCGGCTGGCTCGGTAATCAGCAAGGTAGCATGGGGATCAATAGCATCCGCCTTACGTAAAATACTCCGACTGCGTGCATAGGAGTATTGCAAGTAGGGTGCAGTATTACCCTGCAAACTCAACATAGTGTTCCAATCAAACACATAATCCGATAAGCGATTCTTAGCTAAATCAGCATACTTAACTGCACCAATACCGACCGCACGAGCGACTTGTTGCTGCTCGTCTAAGCTTAAATCAGTACTTTTCTCTTGCACGATAACTAGAGCACGTTCTTGTGCTTCATCAAGCAAATCGGCTAGCTTTACCGTATCCCCTGAACGGGTTTTAAACGGTTTGCCATCACTCCCTAACATAGTCCCAAACGGCATATGCTCTAAGGAGGTTTCAGACCGCACAAACCCTGCTAGCCTTGCTAACGCAAAGATTTGTTGGAAATGTAAGGATTGGCGTGCATCGACTAGATATAACACACGATCCGCTTGTAATACTTTGGAGCGGTATTCAATAGCGGCTAAATCGGTAGTGGCGTATAAATAGCCTCCATCAGCTTTTTGCACAATAATCGGTAGTGGCTCACCTTCTTTGTTTTTGAATCCGTCCAGAAAGACCGTTTGAGCACCTGCACTTTGTACTAATAAGCCTTGTTGGGCTAAATGCTCAATGACTTTAGGCAGTTCAGGATTATAAGCACTTTCAGCCATGACATGCTCACGTTTTAGCCCTACGCCTAAGCGCTCATACAGCACCTCACTATGATGCAAGGACAGCTCAATAAATTGTCGCCACAGGGCTAAGCACTCTTCATCCCCTGATTGCAAACGCACTACATAGTTACGCGCTAACTCATTAAACGCTGGCTCAGTATCAAAACGCACTTTGGCGGCACGATAAAACCCCTCTAAATCAGCCAGCTCCATCGATAATTCTGCCCCAGCATTTTGCAACTCTTTGAGGTGTGCAATCAGCATCCCGAACTGTGTACCCCAATCACCGACATGGTTTTGGCGTATCACTTCGTGCCCTAAATGCTCTAAAACCCGTGCAAGCGCATCACCAATAATGGTCGAGCGTAAATGACCGACATGCATTTCCTTAGCCAAATTAGGGCTAGAATAATCAACGACAATTTTTTGCTTAGGTAAACTGTCAGTCACACTGGATGCGGTCAATAACTGCTGGGCTTGGCTAACTAAATAATCATTTTTAAGATGAATATTAATAAAACCGGGGCCTGCCACTTCCACCTTATCAGCATAGTGACTCAAATCTACGGTTTCGATTAAGCGACTGGCTAACTCTCGCGGATTCATTTTTAATTGTTTGGCCGCTGCCATTACCCCATTGGCTTGAAAATCACCAAACTCAGGGCGAGTGGAAGTTTTCACTAATGCGCTAACGGTAGTGGGTGCACCTAATTGATGTAGACCTTGAGTAAGTTGTTCATCCAGTAACTGACGAATATTCATGGTAAGCGGTTCTTGCCAACTAAAAGGCAAGATTGTAAGCGTGATCTTGTGCTAAATCCAAGTGTTGCTTATTTACTTAAGGCGGCGGTGACAAAGGATAGCGTTTTCTGATCTCCCATAAGTTTGAGGCGCTTTTGGGTCACTTCATAAAAAGCCATAGCAGTGAGGTATTCAGTCATTTCAGTATCTGCTTGCATACGCTCCGCTTCACATGCCATTTCGGTACTCATTAAGTCATAGACTTTAAAGCTTCCCTCCTGTCCTAGTACTACCTTACCGCCAATATTATTGCAGCCTCCTGTAACACTGACCCGATCTTTGGCTATGGTCATACGCATATGATTAGCGGGAATGCCTGCTTTAAGCCGTGCGGAGGGTAAGGCACTGCCTTCTTGTACCGTGACTAATTTCCAAGGTGCTTTAGTTAAGGCTAATAAAGCTGCCTCACCCATTAAATTAGCACCTGTAGTAGAAGGCGTACTAGGGACAGAGCCACAAGCCGTTAAACAGCCTACGGATAGACTCACCAGGCTGATATGCTTGAGCATGGAGAAGATAGATGGGCTACTCACTTTGGACGACCTTATGTAGCAAAAAAATTTAATGTAGCCGTCCCTTTATCCGACTGCAAGCCCCCATACAAGGATTACCGGAACAGCCGTAAAGCCCCTTCCTTCAGGTGGGGGATATAAGGCTATCGGCGACAGCCGATGAAAGGCAGAGTCATGAGCAAGACACTGTGTTGTTTTGATAGTATAATCAATCATATGAAGCCCATCACTCACCTCAAAACTCTCAAAGTACGCATCAAGGATAAGCATGCGCCTATTCTGGACTGTATGGCATTTGAGGTGAACCAAGTCTGGAATGCAGCGAATGAAATCACCGCCCTTTATTCCTACGTCCCAATTCCTGAAGTGGGCTGGATACGCAACACCTTTTCTGCCTTTGACCTGCAAAAGCAGTTGAAAGGCATTAAAGCGGAACGTGGGTTCATGATTCACTCGACCACCACGCAAGAAGTTATCGCAGCTCACCATAAAGCCCGTCGTCAATTCAAAACGGATAAATTGCGTTGGAGAATCTCTAGTGGTTCTAAACGTTCATTAGGCTGGATACCCTTTAAAGCGGGCGCAACAAAATGGAAAGGGGGGCAAGTCTATTTTGCAGGGCGCTACTTCAAGGTGTGGGACAGCTATGGATTGTCTCAATACGAGTTTCGCTCCGGTAGTTTTTCTCAAGATGCGCGAGGTCGTTGGTATTTCAATATCGTGGTAGAAATCCCAATCCTCTGCATGGATACCACCGCTAAAGGGCAAGTGGGTATTGACCTAGGTCTGAAAGATACCGCTACCTGTAGCAATGGCTTAAAACTGGAATCTAAACAGTTCTATCGTGCGTTAGAGTCTAAGTTAGGCATAGCCCAACGTGCTAAGCAAAAGAAGCGGGTTAAGGCGATTCATGCCACCATTAAGAATCGTCGCTTAGATACGATCCACAAATTTACTACCTAGGTCGTTAACGACAACGGCTTAATTATCATTGGCAATGTGAGCAGTTCCGCCCTAGCCAAAACCAAGATGGCTAAATCGGTGTTGGATGCAGGGTGGCATATGCTCAAAACACAACTGAAATACAAAGCGAGTGCGCGGTCAGGGGTGTTTATCGAAGTCAATGAATCGTACACTACCCAAGCTTGTTCGTGTTGTGGCTGCATTAGCTCCAACAGTCCGAAAGGTAGAGCAGGCTTGCGAATCAGAGAATGGTCATGCCCTGAGTGTGGGGTAACGCATGATAGAGATGTCAATGCGGCTAAGAACCTTCTCGCGCTCGGACATGAGCGTCTGGCAGCAGGAATCCTTGTCCTTTAGGGCGAGGAGGATGTCAATGTGAAAGCTGCAAGGGGCGCTTCTTTCCCTCTAGATCAATCGCTACATAAGTGAAATCAGCCTCTGTGACTCGAAACGGCTGGCGCGATTCAACAGGACGCCAAAGAGGTATCACCCATGCTTCAAGGTGCAAGGTAATCGAGGTCGTACCCATGCGTTTAACGTTACCATAACAACACACGACATCACCCACCTTGACAGGCTTAATAAACTTCATAGCATCCACAGCAATAGTCGCCACGCGCCCATGAGCAATATCCTTAGCTAAAATGCCCCCTGCCAAATCCATTTGCGATAAAATCCAACCACCAAAAATATCCCCATTGGGATTAGTATCAGCAGGCATAGCGACAGTACGTAGCAATAAAGCACTGTTGTCGGGTAACTCAGTCATTGCACTCATCATCAAAGCCATAGCAGTAAAAACGTTGATTCTAGGGGGATGAGGCTTTCAGATGCAATCGAATCGTAGTGTTGGGTTCGCTTAGCCAAGCATCTAATTGATAATGCTTTAAAACTTGACGAGTGGTTTGGGTAATAGGTGCATCGGGTGAGCGGATAACGATTATTGTACCTTGCTGACCTAACTCTTGCAGTACACTCACTGTAAAATGAGTCGCGGTTAAGTCACGTATTAAAGCTGTCGACATCGCCTCAACATTGGTTACTTCTAAGACTTGTAGTGGCGCTGTATTAAGCTCGGATTGCATAGTCTTAGTACCTACACTGGCACTGCGAGTGAGTTCAACCTGAGCTAGCTCAGACTCTAAGCTGGGTTGATAATGCAAAATCAAACTGGTTCCCAAACCAGCAATGA
This sequence comes from Thiofilum sp., assembly GCF_016711335.1. Lineage (NCBI taxonomy): Bacteria > Pseudomonadati > Pseudomonadota > Gammaproteobacteria > Thiotrichales > Thiofilaceae > Thiofilum > Thiofilum sp. The sequence goes on along the minus strand of NZ_JADJTF010000001.1, from coordinate 1,418,176 downwards.
GGATCATGGCACTACTCGCTAGCCACATCGGTTGAGTGACCCACTGTTCAAAGCCCAGCCGCTCCCACCAAGTTTGCGGTGGTTCTGGTTTGGAAGCTGCTAGGGGAGAAGGTGCAGCATTATTAATGCCTAAGCGTTGATATACTTGTTGCACTAGAGGCTCGACACTCGCATCGGATAGCGACTGGGACTGCTCACAGCTAGCCATCCATTGCAAATACTGCTGTAAAGCCTGTTGTTCTGTAGCTGATAGCGTATGCTCTGAATATTGCTCTAACCATGCCTTAAAGGATAAACGCTCAGTATCCTGAGAATGTGGCTCTAACATAACTCCTCCCGCAATTGCTGCATCAGCTTACGCAATTCAGATAAGCGATTAGTGACCGCTGCACGAGTACGCCCTACTTGTGCCGCTAATTCAGCATAATCTAATTCTAGAGCTACCCCTTGTAATAAGCGCATATCGCTCTCACCTGCCTTACCGCGTCGAATATGGTCTAATACTGCTTCTAAACAATGCTCAATACTCAGTAATACTTCAGGGCTTAAGGCCTGATCATCACTTAGCTCAAAAAGCATTTCATCATTATCGGTTTCGACGGCTTGGCTAGTCGATTTGTAAGGCTCAAAATGATTTTTTTTACGCTGACGCAGGCAATCAATGCTCGCGTTATACACAATAGCGCGAATCCATGCAGGACAATGACCACGCAAAGTATGACCGGATTGATACAGCTTAATCAGTACTTCTTGACTGACTTCTTCAACCTCTGACTCGGTAAGGCGTGTACTTTCATAATGAAACTGTTTGACTAAGGTTTTGACTAATTTAGCTAATTGCAAAGTGCTCTGGTGATCATGAGCCAGAAATCCCTGTAATAACACACGGCAGTCCGCATCGGACGGTTTAAGCATAATAAAGCTCCCAAGAGTAAGAGTTTATTTGCGGACTAAATAAACCCCTAATTGCGGATGACTATAACAGGGGGCATTATCACCTAATCGACCACACTTTTCCAAACGCTCTTTTTCATCCTCCACTTGATACAAGGCTGCGATATAAGCGGACTCTTCTAAACTAGGTAATGCATAATAATAACCATCGGCTTGAGTTAAGGTATACCATTTCGCATAAGCCTCACTATCATTTTTACTGAGACACTGAGCCTTATCTGTACCCAAAGTATTCCAGCGCTGATTAGTATCTAACACAAAATTTTTATCTTGATAATCCCAACACCCGCCTAGCTCATCCGAACTAAAGGTTTTTGGTTTATTAGCTAGCATTTGTTTTAGATCAGACTGTGTAATAGCCTCGGTACTTAATACCAACGGTGTGTTAATACAAGTACCTTTAATACATCCTTGGGGTAAAACCCTAAACGGTTTGCTGGTTACTTTTTTGCAACCTGCTAAGCACACTGACCGACCTAGAGTATTATTTACCTCAACTAACTGTTTTCCTTTGGTTTTTGCTTTAATCAAAGCAACCGTATCATTAGCTAAGTTTGCTATATCCGTCTGAGGAAATTGTTTCAGTAAAGCAGCTATTTCCTCCGCGAAAGGATTATCATCTTTGACTTTACTACCCTTAGCTGTTGCATAAACAATTAAATTACCTGTTTTTTTCAAGCTCACACCGAAATAGGAGGGTGATACATAATTATAATAATTTAATGGATTATCCCGACAAGCATCGAGCCATATGACTCTTTGCGCTGAAGGATTTGCCTCAGCTATTTTTTCTAGCCAAGTATCTAATAACAAGCTACTGGTGGGTGTATTACCATCATAATTAGGACTATTAGTAGCTAGTAAATACACGGCATTATTATGCTGCAACCCATGCCCTGCAAAATAAATATAAACTTCATCAGCGGTTTTAGCCTCCCGCACTAATTCCTTAAACCAATAATTGAGATGATCAATATCTAAATTAACCATGTGCTCGGCATTAATCACCCGAATCCCACCTGCTACTAATGCATCGTACATCAATTTAGCATCGATACTGGCTTTAGGAAGAGAGGTATGAAATTGATATTGTTGAATACCCAATACTAAAGCAATGCGCTCACCTGCCATCGTCTGTAGGGGTAACCATAGGAGTAACACCAAGCATAAGCGCAAAAACCACACACCAAGTACCTCTCTGAAATAAGTCACTGGCAGCTAAAGCTAAAAACCACGTTAAGATTTTAGCAAATATAAAGGCTTAAATACGATAGCAAATTCTTTACAGCCATTAAGTGATAGTAAATAGCTTAGAAGCTATCCATTAAGCAGATATATCTTTTATTTGCTACCACCTATCTGCTAAACATTCTAATAACCGTTCTCATTTCCATACCATAGCATCCAGTAACAACAAGAAACTTAGCGCTAAAATAAGTCCTATATAACATAGGTTTAGCTAAAAGTTTAACTATAACTGTGCTTTACCCCCTAACCATCAGGGATTGATAGTTAGTTAATTACAAGAGGTATTTTTAATATGGTACTCAGTCTTCTCACCAATATGCTTGGTGGTGGTAACTCATCCTCCAGCACTTCGTCTCATGCGGGCCACACATCAGGTACTAGCAGCACCAGTGCTATGTCTGCCTTCCCACAGTACTCTTTTGGTTCTTATGGCATGATGCCTGCTACTATGCCTATGCTTGGTGGGTTAGGTGGCAGCATGAATAATCTTGCAGGTAGCTATGTCTCTGGTATAGGAATGCCCTCCTATACAGGTTTTTACTCCCCCGCATCCATGGGTATGGGCATGGGTACTAATATGATGGGTATGAATGGTATGTTGGGTGGTTATATGCCGACTTCTACTATGTACATGCCTACTATGGGAATGCCCAGCATGACCGGTATGGCAGGAATGTCTGGTATGGGTACTTACTCTATGCCAACTACCACTACTACCAGCAGCAGCTCATCTGGTGGTGGCGGTGGTGGCGGCGGTCTTTTAGGTCAAATACTAGGCATACCATTAGGTTTATTCTCTTATGCCGTTGGGCACGATGGGGCATTAAAAGCAGCTCAAAACGGCGACATTATGGGTTGGCTGGTGAATACTCAAGATCACACGAGCCATAGTCATGCATTAGGTGGCGCTGATGATCAAGGCTCAACCGCTCCTTTAGCCTTTTTAGGAACTATTGGTCAAGAAGTAGGCTATCTCTTAGGTCTGGATCAATTATTTGGTAGTGCCGTGGAATATGATCGTGCTAATGGCACTAACTATTCAGGCTCTGGCGGTGATCCAACTCACTTACTACCTATTTGGGGGGGTGAAGGCTTATACAGTAGCTCAAACTCTGGCTCTTCAGGTGGAATCGGTGGCTTACTAGGTGGTCTATTAAACATCATCTAACTGCCTGACGGCATAAATAAAATGGGGTCTACGCGCCAACGTAAACCCCATAATTACCTAGATGATAGACTTTTTAAGTACGCGCTAAATTAAAGCAAACCACCGAGTAGACCGCCGAGTAGACCGCCTGAGGAGCCAGAACCACTAGAAGCGTTGCCGCGCACCCCTAATGGATCAGATACATCAGGTACACCGTCAGGATGCTTACTAACATCATAACCAGTGAGCATGGAAATAGGATCCCAAAGTAAAGGATGAATAATAGGATCATCAATTAATGGACCAAAAATACCGCCTAGACCCGTGGCAGCAATGAGGTTCTCAGCTAAACCATGCAGACCCTGAGCAGCACTACCTACAACAGTGCCTAACACAGGTCCTAACAAGCCGCCGCTACTAGCTGTACTACTAGACTCAGTAGATCCAGAACCACTACCGGCTGTATTTAGGAAACTGGTGTAATCAATGGTCGGCATAGAAAAGCCCCCCATATACATAGGGCTATAACCACCCATCATGGAGTAAGAAGGCATAGGCTGGAACCCATAGTAGCCACCAAAGCTAGGGGTCATACCAAAAGAGCTGCCACCAAAACTAAGAGGCATGCCAAAAGAACTAGACCCCATAGTGCTACCCACTAAGCCTGTTGCAATATTGCCCATTGGAAAACTTAATCCACCTAAGAGGCCAGAACCGCTCATATAGGGATTAAAAGAACCGTAGCCATAGGTTGAGCTAGGTAAACTGGTTGTGGTTGAGGTCGTACTAGCAGTATTACTGCCGCCTAAGAGACCACTTAAATTGAAAGTCATATTATTCGCTCCTAATAGTAGTAAGTTTGCTTTCACCAATCCCTGTGTGCTACCACATTCTTAGTTAAATAATTGGTTGATTGTTGGGGCACTTACTGATGGTTTATGTATTGCTTGCGCAAATTTGCTGATCCTTAGACATTAGCGTTTGCTAATGTACTTGATCAATGCGTTGATACTAAGATAAGTACAGGAATAGATACGATCACCTAAATGACGAACCTAACATTCATTAGGATAAGTGGATGACAGCGGGAGTTTTAGACTCAAAGTGACCCTATTGCTAACACACTAGGGTCTAAGGGCATTTAATCAAAGGATAAGTTCGCGTAATACGGCGAACAGCTCTCGACTACTTTTAGGCGGCTTGTTAGTGGATAATTCTTTTTGAGCATTGCGAATGAGCGAACGTATGCGCTGAGTATCCACCTCCGGATAAGCGTCAATCAACTCACCCAATACGTTTTCATCGGCAATTAAACGATCACGCCAACGCTCAATCAGATGTAACTTAGCCACCTGATGACGCGCATTTCCCTCTAACTCTTGTAAGCGAGCGACAATCGCATCGGGGTCTTCATCCTCGCGCATCAAGCGCCCAATATATTGACGCTGACGCCGAATAGCACCATTCGCGGTCAAACGTTTGGCTTCAATAACGGCATCATAGATCTCTTCAGGTAGCTCTAATTGTTTGAGCTGAGGCTCGCTCAATTTAATTAAGCGCTCCCCTGCTTGCTGCCACGCCTCGACTTCGTTTTTGCGCTTTTGCCGACTAAACTCATCCGGCAACTCATCGATTTCATTCACGTTTAGCGCTCCAATTGCGACACATCACGTACCGCACCATTTGAAGCAGAGGTCGTCATGGCAGCATACGCTTTTAAAGCTGCACTCACATAACGCTCACGATTAATAGGCTTCCATGCCTGATTGCCTTTAGCATTCATCTGCTCACGACGTTGGGCAAGTTCAACAGCATCAATGCGTAAATTGAGAGTACGGTTAGGAATATCAATATCAATCATATCCCCTTCCTGCACTAAACCAATTGCGCCCCCTTCAGCGGCTTCAGGAGAAACATGACCAATAGACAAACCGGATGTGCCACCAGAGAAGCGACCATCGGTAATCAACGCACATACTTTACCTAAACCCTTTGATTTTAAATAAGAAGTAGGATAAAGCATTTCTTGCATACCCGGACCACCACGCGGACCTTCATAACGAATGAGTACCACATCACCCGCTTTAATTTGATCACCCAAAATAGCCTCTACTGCGGCGTCTTGTGATTCAAAAATACGCGCTGGCCCTGAGAAGGTTAAAATACTCGCATCGACCCCAGCGGTTTTAACCACACAACCTTCCTCAGCAATATTGCCAAACAGTACCGCCAAACCACCGTCTTGAGAGTACGCATGTTCTTTACTGCGAATACAGCCATTAGCACGATCATTATCGAGGCTATCCCAACGTTTATTTTGGGAGAAGGCGACTTGAGTCGGTACATTACCGGGGGCGGCTTTATAGAAAGTTTGTACGGCATCACTGGGGTTACGCATAATATCCCATTGATCTAAGGCTGCACCTAAAGTAGCACTGTGGACTGTTTTGCAATCACGATGAATCAAGCCCGCCCGATCCAATTCACCTAATAAACCCATAATGCCACCAGCACGATGCACATCTTCCATGTGATAGAGCTGAGTCGCGGGTGCAACTTTACTAAGGTTAGGTACTTTGCGGCTTAGGCGGTCAATATCCGCTACCGTGAAATTCACCTGACCTTCACGAGCAGCCGCTAATAAATGCAGTACCGTATTAGTCGAACCACCCATAGCTATATCTAAACTCATAGCATTTTCAAAGGCTTTAAAGGTCGCAATATTACGGGGCAATACGGACTCATCATCCTGTTCGTAGTAGCGTTTGCATAGTTCCACCGCTATACGACCCGCACGCTTGAATAGCTCCTCACGATCCGCATGAGTGGCTAGTAATGAACCATTACCGGGGAGACTCAAACCTAAGGCTTCGGTCAAGCAATTCATTGAATTAGCGGTAAACATCCCAGAGCAAGAGCCACAAGTAGGGCAAGCGGAACGCTCCATTTTGGCAACATTTTCATCGGTTTCTTTAGGATTAGCCGCTGAAACCATCGCATCGATCAGGTCTAATTTTACGGTTTTACCGGAAATGAGCGCCTTACCGGACTCCATCGGACCGCCTGATACGAACACGACTGGAATATTAAGACGCATCGCAGCATTGAGCATGCCCGGAGTAATTTTGTCGCAGTTAGAAATGCACACAATGGCATCGGCGCAATGGGCATTCACCATATACTCGACCGCATCCGAAATCACTTCACGCGAGGGCAAGGAATACAACATACCGCTGTGTCCCATGGCGATACCGTCATCAATCGCAATGGTGTTAAATTCTTTTGCAACCCCACCATGAGCTTCGATTTCACGCGCTACTAATTGACCTAAATCCTTTAAATGCACATGACCGGGGACAAATTGGGTAAAGGAGTTGGCAATGGCAATAATAGGTTTACTAAAATCCTCATCTTTCATGCCAGTGGCACGCCATAGCGCACGAGCGCCAGCCATGTTGCGACCACCTGTTGAGGTACGGGAACGGTAAACGGGCATGGAAAACTCCTAAAACCAATCAGTATAAAATGTGATAAAAATGATTATTCTAACGCTGGATGAGTAGTACGTCACATACCTTTATAGTCAAAGTGTTAATTAAATAGCTACAGAACGACTAAAAAGCGTATACTTTTTAAGGATCTACTTCATTTTAAGTACTTACTCCACAGTAACCTATTGCTAGACTGCTGAAAACCTCTACTCCACAGTGACTTATTATCAAAAATGACTAATAAAGTAATTTTTATTGATAGAAAAGACCAACAATTATTAAATCTGTTGCAACGCCAAGGGCGTATGACGATTGCTGAACTCGCAGAACAAGTCCATCTTTCCGACACTCCGTGTCTAAGACGCATCAAAAAACTAGAACAATCCGGCGTGATTAAAGGGTATAGTGCCTTGCTTGACCCTAAAAGCATTGGTCTACAGGTACAAGCTTTGGCTTTTGTAGAGCTAGTGGACAATACTTGTAACAGTGCAGAAATTTTTGAGCAGGCAGTGACCGAATTAGAAGAGGTCATTGAATGTGCTGTGGTCACAGGGGGCTATGATTATATGCTGAAAATCGTAGCCAAAGATTTAGAAGACTATGGTTTATTTATTAAAAACAAAATTGGGGCAATTAAAGTAGTAGCCAAAACAGAATCCACTTTAGCGATTAAGCAAGTATTTTCACGTACTTATTTGCCTGTTTATGAATCCGAATTTTAAGTGAGCTGAGTTATGAATAATATTGAGTTTCGACTGCGCCAACAGTTAATTCAATATGCTATTTTAATCAATGATAGTGGTATTAATCAGGGTACTTCTGGCAATTTATCCGTGCGTTTCGGTTCGGGTATGCTCATTACCCCCTCAGGTATACCCTATACCGACCTCATTCCAGACTCGATAACTTATATGGAGTTAGACAATCCTAAGGGTATTTGGCAAGGTACATTTAAACCCTCTACTGAATGGCGCTTTCACCGCGATTTATTAAACTCGCGTCCGGATATTAATGCCATTATTCACACTCACTCACCTTATGCAACGTCCATAGCGATTACACGCCGCCCTATTCCGGCGATTCATTATATGATTGCTGCTTTTGGCGGGCATGATATTCGCTGTGCTGATTATGCGACTTTTGGTACGGAAGCTTTATCTGAGCATGTGCTAACTGCTATGCAAGATCGTTTAGGCTGTTTAATGGCTAACCACGGTATGTTAGTGGGAGGTAATGACTTAACTAAAGCATTATGGCTAGCAGTGGAATTAGAAAACCTTGCACGGCAGTATTATCACAGCTTACAAATCGGTAATCCGCATATTTTAAGTGAGGCTGAAATCAATGAGGCTTTAGCTAAATTTAAAAACTATGGTTTACAAGGCACTGATTTTCAAAGCTAATGTATTTCGCCTTTAGCACGTTGCTCTCGTAGATGCTCATCATTCATACGCATTAATTGCAGGGTTAAATATAATTTTGCAGGTAAGGATAAAAACAGTCCACCTGCAATTAATCCTGCAATCAGCATAATACCTTGGACACCTTGTTTAATATGAATATCGGTGAAAAGTATTAAACTAATACCCACTACAATCATAATTAAACCAATACCAATCAGGCTATACATAATCCGAATCAAGGTTTTACCTGCCATAAACCACCTCATGTAGCACATTATTATGGTTTAATTATGGCAAATGACGCATGAATTGCATTGCGTATCATCAAACAGTGCTTAATGATTCATAAGACGTTGTATTTGCTGATCATGCACTTTGCTCAAGGTCACCAAAGCTAGCATAGCTCCTATCCAAGCCAATGCCATATCAGACTGAGTATCCCATACATAGCCCTGAGTACCTAAAAAGGCTTCCGCCGAATCACCAGTGGCTATGGCTACCCACCACTCAACTAGCTCATAAAATGCACTGAATGCCAAACAAAAACACACACTTAACAACCATCAGCTAAAGCTGAAGGGTTCGCTAAAAGGACTAAAGTCCGGATACGGGTCGAATAGACCCGTCTAGCCTTCTGTCTTAAAGTTATCCTCTAACCTCGGTTCAAAGTGATGCTCTAAATACGCCTTAATCATCTCAGCACTCAATTCCCCTGAAGTCGCACAAAAATAACCCCGCGCCCAAAAATGCTGTCCCCAATACCGCTTTCTTAAATCCGGGTAGCTTTCAAAGATTTTTGCCGCACTTCGACCCTTAATTCGGCGCATGATCTCGCTCGGTGCTAGCTCCGGTGGCACCGATAACAACAAATGCACATGATCCTTGCTCACCACCCCCTTCACTATTTCTATCTCAAAGGCTTGACAGGTTTGACGGATCAACTCCCGTATCTTTAACCCCACATCCCCTTTCAGTACCGGATAGCGGTATTTCGTCACAAATACAAAGTGATACTCAATCCGGTAGACGGTGTGGCTTCCATACCGATACTCCATCTCTCACGACCTCATGCCAACCTTCATCCAGCTAGTATCGCAGATAAATCTGACCGTCTAAAGACGGTGGTTTTAACCTTGAAGACGGACTAATAAAAAAGTTCATCCAGCCGCGACCGTTGACAATCTGCTTACGTAGCATCAGCTCACGCGCAATCATAGCGGGCACAAAACCCTGCACAAAATGCCCCACCTTATCGTAATTATTACGCTCAAAGCCAAACCACTCTTTGAAATCATTAAACAAAGGCACTTCCGCATAAGTGTAATGTCCACCCACCATGAGAATCAGGCAGTGGATTAAAATCAGGGTATAAAGCAACGGGGTCAAAGGAAAGGATTTACAAGTAATAACAAGGACTCCAACACCCAGCAGGGCAGGAAACACCTCTAAAAACCAAGTGAAATAGTCATGTGGCTGATACGCTGACCAAGCTAAAACAATGCTAAAAATACCTACCCAGACGACTTGCCACATACTCAATTAACCTTACAAGAACTACCAGTCACAGCCTAACATAATGAGTCAAACTCAAGCTAAAAGCTAATTTTAGCTGGCATAGTTGGTTGGTGTTACACACCTCTTAAATAACTGATATGACTAAAAACCTCGACATCATCAGTGCTCAGAGGCTTGATCGCCCTATCCTCCATGTTTTGATCAAAGGTATAAACACTCATTAAAAGGTAAAGATACACCTCAACAACTATATTCCTCTTGTCCATTTTGGCTTTGACTTTGGGTAGGTTAATTTAGATTATATATAAACCACGTATATAAAAATAAGGAACCTCCGCATTATGACCATACCTAATACATGGGATTCGCTTGGTTTTGAGCAACATATTCAGGCTATTTTTCGCAGTAGTGGATATGAGGTGATTGCCAATGAACGCCAAAATGAGCAAGGCTTTGATTTTATTACACAGAAAAATGGCAAGTCTTTTCCAGTACAAGTCAAAGCATGGAAGAAAAAAGTAGCTGCTAATACGGTAGGACGCTTTTTAGAATTCTGTGATGAGAAGAATTTTGAGCGTGGTATTATTGTATCTCTCAATGGTTTTACAGAATCCTCTCACGCCTTAGCCTTAAGTGACGGCAGGAAAAAGCTCGTTTTAGGTGAATATGATCCTGAAAAAAATGCCATAAAATTCAAGGCTGATGCTAGTGCTACCTTACCTGAAGCCGCTCCTACTCAAGAACCCGTAAAAATGGCTATTTTTACTGCCAAGGGTGGAGTGGGTAAGACAACCGTCAGTGCGCATCTAGCAGGTGCTTTGGCGCTTAGTGGGAAAAATGTTGCCTTACTCGATATTGACCCAGAATGTAATTTGCATCTTTTAACTAATGCTAATAACTTGACTATTCCTAATCAAAAAACAGGAAAAAATCACGACCTTAAGGTATTTAAAGCACAAGAATGGGTAAAACAGCATAATAATCAGTATGATGTAGTTATCGCTGATTGCTCACCTGCTTTTACTCTCAACCCTGAAAAGATTATGCGTGAAACAGATATTTTTATCTGTCCGGTAGTATTATCTCCTCTTTCTATTGGTCATAATGCAGAAGTATTAAATCGCAGCTACCAGCAAATTCGAGCCTTCAATAAAAACGCTAAAATCTTTGTTTTAATTAATAACTTTAAAACCGAGCTATCTTCTGTAACGATTAGATTGATGGCTGTGATTAGGACTTTATTAACCAAGATTATTAATGATCCTAATTTCCAACTAATTCCCACAGAAACCGTAGCTATTAGAGAAAGCAATTTATTGAAAAACTTTGGTGAAAGCTCAAAACTAGAGTTTTTAAATGTAGCGGGCAGATGTTATCCGCGCCAAGATTTTCTCGCATTAGCGGATTATCTATTGGAAAACGAGCATTTAAATACTAATCACGCTGCTTGAAAATAACCGCTCTTTAGCGTGCTAGTGCTCTTGCTACTTTCGAGGCAGGTTTACGATCTAAAAAGTCGGAAATAAATGTTCCTGCCTCTAGTACTTTGTCTAGGCTCACCCCCGTCTCAATGCCCATACCATTAAGCATATAAATTACATCCTCAGTGGCGACATTGCCACTCGCACCCTTTGCATACGGACAACCACCTAAACCTGACACCGAGCTATCAATCACCGATACTCCTAACTGCATGACCGCAAAAATATTCGCCAAACCCTGTCCATAGGTATCATGGAAATGCGCGGCGAGCTTTTCAATCGGGACATATTGCGCCACCGCTTCGACCATGCGTTGTGCTTTTAGAGGCGTACCTACCCCAATCGTGTCACCCAGTGAAATTTCATAACAGCCCATTTGATAAAGCGTCTTGGCTACCTCGACCACTTTTACAATTGATACTTCACCCTCATACGGGCAACCGAGTACGCATGAAACATAACCACGTACCTTAATATCGTGTGCCTTGGCTTGCTCCATCACGACCTGAAAACGCTCTAAACTTTCGGCAATACTGCAATTAATATTTTTCTGTGCGAACGCTTCTGAAGCTGCGGCGAATATAGCAATTTCCTTCACACTTGCTGCAATTGCGCCCTCCATACCTTTGGCATTAGGGACTAACATGGGGTAGTTCACGCCTTCGCGTTTGCTTATTCCGGTGTAAACCTCAGCACTACCTGCCATTTGCGGAACCCATTTTGGGGAAACAAAACTGCCTACTTCCACGACAGATAAACCCGCATCCACCAGCTTTTCGACTAGAGCCATTTTGACTTCAATAGGGACAGGCATAGGCTCATTTTGTAAGCCATCACGCGGCCCTACTTCAACGATTTTGACGTGCTTAGGTAAAATCATATGCTACTCCAAACTCAATAGGGTATCGCTGTCTTTGACCTGATCGCCGACTTGGAAATAGATTTCCTGAACTGTGCCATCTTTAGGTGCTGCAATCGTATGCTCCATCTTCATCGCTACCATAATCATGAGCGCATCGCCTGCTTTCACTTGATCACCGACTTTCACCATGACATCTAACACTGTCCCCGCCATCGGTGCGGTTAAACCACCACCGTGTACACCCTGATCATCTATTTCATGCACTGGATCATGTAAGTTTAAGTGCCAAACTTTGCCATTCCAAAAGACTAGCCACGTACTGCCCGCTTGAATGACTTTGATACGGAAGGTTTTTTGCCCTAATACGATTTGCCACTCATCGCCCTGAATAAGCTTACCATTTAACTGCTTTTCACCCGTAGCAAGCTTTAAGTAGTAAGCGTCATTGCGTTGCATACCTTGAATTGGATAAAGCACCTCACCTAGTTGAAACTCAAAGGTCTCAATACTAGCTTGATTCATACGCCATGCATCCGCTAGCGCCCAAGGCGAATAAGGATCTAAGGTTTGGCTTTGTGCCTTGGATGCGAGTGCTTGAGTATGATCTAACTCACACCATACGGCGGCGGCAAATACTTCATCAGGTGGGGTACTCGGCTCTGGGAATAGTTCAGCCATATGCTGTTCAATAAATCCAGTGTGCACATCGCCCGCCGCAAAATCTTTACTACGCGCTAAATGACCCAAAAACTCTAAATTAGTATGTAAACCGCCAATGTAATAATTGCTCAATGCTGCTTGTAAACGTTGCAGCGCTTGAGTACGGTCTTGCCCCCACACAATCAGTTTAGCGATCATGGGGTCATAAAACATACTCACCTCATCGCCCTGCCGAATACCCGTATCAATACGCACATAATCATTGGTTTGCGGTGCAATCAGTACTTGAACCGAGCCTGTGGACGGTAAAAAATCACGCTCTGGTGTTTCCGCATACACCCGCGCTTCAAAGGCATGACCATTGATCTTTAATTGCCCTTGGCTCAAAGGTAAGGGTTCACCATTCGCCACCCGCAATTGCCACTCCACCAAATCCTGCCCTGAAATCATTTCAGTCACCGGATGCTCGACCTGTAGGCGCGTATTCATTTCCATAAAGAAGAATTCGCCACTTTGATCCAGCAAAAATTCGACCGTCCCTGCTCCCACATAGCCAATTGCTTTTGCAGCATTAATGGCGGCTTGTCCCATCGCATGACGCAATTCAGGGGTCATGTGTGGTGCGGGAGCTTCTTCAATTACCTTTTGATGACGACGTTGTACCGAGCAATCGCGCTCAAACACATGCACCACATTGCCCAATGTATCAGCAAACACTTGCAATTCGACATGACGCGGCTTTTGCAAATAACGTTCAATCAACACAGCATCATTACCAAACGAGGAAATGGCTTCACGCTTAGCCGAGGCTAACGCTGCATCAAATTCGTCAAACGACTTAACGACACGCATACCCTTACCACCACCGCCTGCACTGGCTTTGATAAGTTGCGGGTAGCCGATTTTTTGTGATTGTTCACGTAGCAAATCAATGGACTGGTCAGCACCGTGATAACCGGGGACTAGCGGAACCTTAGCCTCGGTCATTAAGCGCTTGGACTCACTTTTTAAGCCCATGGCAATAATGGCTTGCGTGGGTGGACCAATGAATACCACTCCAGCCGCTTTACACGCCTCAGCAAAGCCTGCATTTTCGGATAAGAATCCATACCCCGGATGTATCGCTTGTGCTCCGGTAAGTTGGGCAATTGTTAAAATCTTTTCACCACGCAAATAACTCTCAGACGCTGGCGCTTCGCCTATCCAATAGGCTTCGTCACAGGCTTTGACGTGTTCGGCTTTCGCGTCAGCAGTAGAGTAAACTGCAACGGTTTTGATACCTAAACGCCGTGCAGTACGTGCCACACGACAAGCAATTTCGCCACGATTAGCAATTAGGATTTTGGTGAACATGCTTACTTCTCCTTACATCCTAAAGATGCCAAACGTGGTGTCTTCAATCGGCGCATTAAGTGCCGTGGATAAGCCTAATGCGAGTACTCGGCGCGTGTCTTTGGGGTCAATAATGCCATCATCCCACAGTCTAGCGCTGGCATAGTAGGGATGCCCTTGGGTTTCATATTGTTCGCGGACGGGGCGTTCAAATTCGGCTTGTTCCTCAGCGCTCCAGCTTTTGCCTTGCGCCTCTAATGCATCGCCACGTACTTGACTCAGTACTTTGGCGGCTTGCTCGCCACCCATGACGGAAATGCGCGAGTTAGGCCACATCCACAAAAACCGCGCACCATATGCACGTCCACACATGGCATAGTTACCCGCACCAAAACTACCGCCAATAATCACGGTAAATTTAGGCACTTTGGCACAGGCTACGGCAGTTACCATTTTTGCACCATCTTTGGCAATGCCGCCGTGTTCCGCCTTTTTACCCACCATAAATCCGGTAATATTTTGCAAAAACACTAAGGGTATTTTGCGCTGCGCACACAGCTCGACAAAGTGCGCCCCTTTCACCGCCGACTCGGAAAATAAAATGCCATTATTCGCTACAATCCCCACCGGATAGCCATGAATATGAGCGAAGCCACAAACTAGCGTTGTGCCATAGAGCTTTTTAAACTCATCAAACTCACTACCATCGACAATCCGCGCAATCACTTCCCGAATATCAAAGGGCTTACGCGCATCTTTGGGGATAATGCCGTAAAGCTCCTCAGTCGAGTACAAAGGATTTTGAGGTTGCTTGAGGGCGATATTGGGATTTTTAACTCGATTGAGACTAGCAACTACATCGCGTGCCATTGCCAGAGCATGGGTATCATTTAGCGCATAGTGATCAGTGACACCAGAAATGCGCGAATGCGTATCTGCCCCCCCTAACTCCTCTGCACTCACTACCTCACCCGTTGCAGCGCGTACTAGCGGTGGACCACCTAAAAAGATCGTCCCTTGCTCTTTGACTATAATGCTTTGGTCACACATGGCAGGTACATATGCCCCGCCTGCGGTACACGAACCCATCACTACCGCAATCTGCGGAATACCTAACGCAGACATATTGGCTTGATTATAAAAAATCCGTCCGAAGTGGTCTTTATCAGGAAACACTTCATCTTGCAGCGGCAAAAATGCGCCCCCCGAATCGACTAAATAAATACACGGCAGTCGGTTTTCTAATGCTATGGCTTGAGCGCGTAAATGCTTCTTTACTGTCAAAGGAAAGTAAGTCCCACCTTTTACCGTCGCATCATTGGCGACAATCATGCACTCTTGACCACTCACCCGCCCGATCCCTGCAATAATGCCCGCCGCAGGTACTTCATTGTTATACAAACCATAGGCGGCAAATTGGGAAATTTCTAAAAAGGGGGAGCCTTTATCGAGGAGTACTTGAATGCGTTCACGCGGTAATAACTTGCCGCGCTCTAAATGCTTTTGCCGCGCTTTTTCACCGCCCCCTAAACTGATTTGTGCAACCTTAGCGTATAAATCATCCAGTTGTGTCTGCATATGGGCTGCATTAGCGCGGAATTCTTCAGAACGCGCATTGACTGTGGTATTGAGTACTGGCATTTACCATCCTCCGGTTGCAAGCCATTGATCGACTTGAGTTAAGCGGTCATTTCCCCAAAATTTTTCGCCATCGACAATGACAAAAGGCGAGCCAAATACACCCTTATCCAATGAGTCTTGCACTGCTTGCTTGAGCTTATTTTTAATGGCATCGGTTTGAATCGCGGCTAACATCTCATCAGCATTAAAGCCTACTTGAGTAGTAACCTCAGCCACGACGTTCAGATCGAATAGATCACGCCCTTCAGCGAATGCAGCTTTATAAAAGGCTTTGGCTAAGGCTTTAGCTGTTTCGCTATCGATTGTATTAGCCCAATAAAACGCACGCGCTGCCGCCAAAGTCGCCCCCGGAAAGGTAGGCGGCATGATAAACGGCACACCTTCTAAACGCGCAGTACGTTTAAAATCATGGGCGGAGTATTCACCTACTAAGGGAATTTCTAATAAAGGCTTAGAGCCAACCGCTTTAAAGGCAGGCCCTAATAAAATCGGATGCCAATTGACAGTACGCCCATGCCGTGCAGCTATTGCATCAATCTTGTAGCTGGCAAAATAGCCATAGGGCGAATAAAAATCGAAGTAGAAATCAATCAATTGGCTCATTTTATTCCTCAGTTACCTACGTACTACTAATGACAGTAGCCCTAGTACAAACGCCACGCCTGAACTCACTACGCGCAACATATTGGCACTATTCCATTGCGCTCTGACCTGTTCCCAATCACTAGGCAAAGCAGCGGGATTCCATGATTCGGTGTAGTAGTTCAAAGGCAAATTCACCTCATGGGTAAACACAATAATTCCGCCTATATAAGTCAATGCTGCTAGTGTCAATAGACCAAATGAAAGCGTCTTCCAATGCTGATAATTCACTGCTAAAGCAGCCACCGTAGCGATACCACCACCAAAGAAAAAAATAAAAAACATCGCATGGCGCACGTTTTGATTAAATAAAGATTGCAGCTTGGCATAAGTAGCACCATCCACCTGCAACATCGCCAAATTGACATTGACGCTATAAGTCCAAAAAAACCCTGCCATAATGCCCAAGATACCCACTGCTAGTACCTTGGAACTGTTTTCCCAAATCGTTAAATTCATCGCTTTACTCTCCACTGATTTTTTAAGAAACCCATCAGCGCTAGCTTGAACGTGCTCCGTTGCTAGTTAATAAAGACGATGTAAAGTTTTATTAATTGCCCTCCATGATCTGACGAGCAATCACCATGCGCTGAATATCGCTAGTTCCCTCATAAATCTGAGCCACCCGTACATCACGATAAATACGCTCCACCGGAAAATCGTTTAAGTAACCATAGCCCCCAAGAGTTTGAATGGCATCAGAGCACACTTTTTCAGCCATTTCTGAGGCAAATAGTTTGCCCATGCAGGCCTCTTTTAAACAGGGTTGACCTGCATCGCGCAGCGTTGCCGCATGAAGTACCAAAAGGCGAGCAGCTTCAATTTGGGTCGCCATATTCGCTAAACGAAAGGCAACCGCTTGATGTTCAATAATGGGTTTACCAAAGCTAATACGCTCTTGTGCATAAACGAGTGCCGCTTCATACGCAGCGCGTGCCATGCCAATACATTGTGCAGCAATACCAATGCGCCCCCCTTCAAGATTGCTTAAAGCGATTTTGTAACCTTCGCCTTCTTTACCTAAGAGGTGACTCGCGAGTATACGGCAATTATCAAAAAAGATAGAGGCGGTATCAGAGGCATGTTGCCCCATTTTCTTTTCAATACCTGCGACTTTGTAGCCGGCATTATCAGTCGGTACGACAAAGGCACTAATACCTTTTTTACCGACACTAGGGTCAGTCACCGCAAATACGATAGCGACTTGGGCATTTTGACCGGAGGTGATGAATTGCTTACTGCCATTAATGATGTACTCATCCCCTTCACGTACTGCACGAGTTTTAAGCGCAGAAGCATCAGAACCTGCTTGCGGTTCGGTGAGACAAAAGCAGCCCAGCATTTGACCAGAGGCTAAAGGCTTAAGATAAGTTTCTTTGAGGTAATCACTACCATAATTCAGAATCGGCCCACATACGACCGAGTTTTGTACACTGAGAATCGTAGAGGTTGCACCATCGCCAGCGGCAATTTCTTCAATGGCTAGGGCTAAGGACACATACCCCACATTCGAGCCACCCCAGTCTTCGGGAACAACCATACCGTATAAGCCTAATTCGCCCAGCTCCCGCAGCGCTTGAGCAGGAAAGGTCTTATTGCGATCCCATTCTGCGGCATAGGGTGTGACATTATCGCGCACATAATTACGCACCATATCCCGAATTAATACTTGCTCTTCGGTCAATATCATTTGGAATGTCCCTGTAGGGGCGTACCTACGTGTGCGCCCTTATAAAGTTACCTGACACGATACTAAGGGCAAACACATAGGTTTGCCCCTACCCTCAAACCAACTCCACCGCCATAGCCGTAGCTTCGCCCCCACCAATACACAATGAGGCAATACCACGTTTTAAACCGCGTTGTTTTAAAGCTGAGAGCAATGTAACTAAAATCCGTGCCCCTGATGCACCAATCGGATGACCTAATGCACAAGCACCACCCTGTACATTGACTTTATCGTGAGGAATATTCAGCTCTTTCATTGCCGCCATGGTAATCACAGCAAAGGCTTCATTGATCTCGAATAGATCAACGTCGGCTACTGTCCAATGCAGTTGATCAAGTAGCTTTTGCATGGCATACACGGGCGCAGTAGTAAACAGCGCTGGCTTTTGCGCGTGAGTACTATGCCCTTTAATAACGGCTAGAGGTTTTAAATCCCGTTTTGCAGCTTCGGATTGACGCATTAATACTAAAGCGGCAGCACCATCGGAAATAGAGCTTGAGTTAGCGGCTGTTACCGTGCCGTCTTTACGAAATGCGGGTTTTAAGCTGGGGATTTTATCAATCGCGGCTTTGTGTGGTTGCTCATCGGTGTCGATGTGCACTTCGCCTTTACGTGATTTCACGGTGACAAGCACAATCTCATCTTTAAAAGCACCTGTTTCAATCGCCGTCTTAGCGCGGGTGAGTGAGGCAATCGCAAATTCATCTTGAGCGGCGCGGGTGAAGCTAAACATATCAGCGCATTCCTCGGCATAGGTCCCCATCAGACGCCCTTTATCATAGGCATCCTCCAGACCATCGAGGAACATATGATCTTTGACCTCACCGTGTCCCATGCGCAAGCCAGCGCGTGCTTTAGGCAACAAGTAAGGCGCATTAGTCATCGACTCCATACCCCCTGCCACCATGACCTGATTCGCCCCTGCTAGCAATAAATCATGCGCGAGCATGGTAGCCTTCATACCAGAACCGCACATTTTGTTCACGGTAGTACAGCCTGCACTTAGGGGTAAATTAGCGCCCAATGCCGCTTGACGTGCTGGGGCTTGCCCTTGTCCTGCGGGTAATACACAGCCCATAATGACTTCTTGTACATCTTCGGCACTAATGCCAGCTCGCTCGACAGCGCCTTTAATCGCTACAGCGCCTAACTCACCCGCCGTAAGATTAGCAAAATCACCTTGAAACCCACCCATAGGAGTACGTACTGCACTTACAATAACAATCGGATCACTCATTTCAGTACACCCTATTTGGTTTCATTAAATAGTTCGCGCCCAATCAGCATACGGCGAATTTCTGACGTACCTGCGCCAATTTCATACAGCTTGGCATCACGTAATAAGCGCCCCGTTGGGTACTCATTCATATAGCCGTTACCGCCTAAGATTTGAATCGCATCGAGCGCCATTTGGGTAGCTTTTTCGGCAGAATAGAGAATAGCTCCCGCTGCATCTTTACGCGTAGTTTCGCCGCGATCACACGCATTACCTACCGCATAAACATAGGCTTTGCAGGCGTTTAGAGTGGTGTACATATCCGCCATTTTGCCCTGAATCAGTTGGAACTCACCAATGCTTTGCCCAAACTGTCTACGCTCATGAATATAGGGAACCACTATATCCATACACGCTTGCATAATCCCTAAAGGACCACCCGATAACACGGCACGCTCATAATCTAAGCCACTCATTAACACCGCAGCGCCACGCCCGACTTGACCGAGTACATTTTCCTCAGGTACTTCCACATCTTCAAAAACCAGTTCGCCCGTATTCGAGCCACGCATACCGAGTTTGTCGAGCTTTTGCGCTACTTTAAAACCGAAGCTTTTCTCAACGATAAAAGTGGTCATACCTTTAGAACCTGCTTGCGGATCAGTCTTAGCATAAACCACAATCACATCCGCATCGGGGCCATTGGTAATCCACATTTTGGTGCCATTAAGAATGTATTTGTCACCCTTTTTCTCGGCACGCATACGCATACTGACCACATCCGAACCCGCATTCGGCTCAGACATAGCGAGTGCACCAATATGTTCACCACTAATCAGTTTGGGTAAGTACTTACGCTTTTGAGCATCCGTGCCATTACGATTGATTTGATTCACGCACAGATTAGAGTGCGCACCGTAACTTAAACCAATGGAAGCGGAGGCCCTGCTGATTTCTTCCATAGCAATCATGTGTGCTAAATAACCCATACCACTGCCGCCATACTCTTCGGGAACAGTAATACCCAATAAACCCATTGCACCTAATTTTGTCCAAAGTTGATTAGGGAATTCATTCGAGCGGTCGGTTTCAGCAGCAAGGGGGGCGATTTCAGTATTAGCAAAGTCGCGCACAGCGTCACGCAACATATCAATCGTTTCCCCTAAGCCGAAGTTTAGGGTGGGATAATGACTCATGGTTGTCCTCTCTAGCGTTAGTACCACCGCCTTATACTTAGGGCAAAGTGGCAAAACATAATGGCTTAGCTATAAGTCAATAATACTAACTTACGTTTACGTAAGCGTCAAATAGAAGCAATTTTTTGCCCACTATCACTATTAAAGGCGTAAAAATTAGGAAGTAGTAGGCGATAACCAAGCAATCGTAGGGCTAACAAACTCATCGAGTGCTTGTGGCAAGCTTTTATCTAAACGGTTTTGGTATTGAGCATGACCTAGTACCTCGTCTAATTCAGGTACAGGCTCTACACAACAATCTACTTCGGAGAAGATAGCTGTCCAATACAAGAGTGGTTTGCTAGCTATTACCTGTTGAATAGTGTGGATTAAATCCGTTTGGGGCAGTGGTTCAAATTGGCGTGCTATCCACTCTTTATGTGCCACTGCCTCACAAAAAGCTTGCCAAAATTTAGTCTCTAGAGGAGCCACTGCTAACCAACGCTGATCTTGAGTCTGATATAAGTTATAACAAGCGGCTTGCCCTGAAAGCCATTGATAAATAGTGCCTTGTTGATCAGCTAACTTTAAATACTGCCACGCTAATGCTGCTTCAGCGAGACTAATATCTAAAAACGCTCCCTTACCTGTCCGTCCGCGTGCCACTAAAGCAGCTAAAATCGCTTGAGTAGCCTGCATTGCCCCCGCATGATCCGCTAAGGGTGGAAACACAATCTCTGGCTTTTGCTCCGCTGTTGCGCTCTTAGGTAGGCTGAGCTGTCCACCTACCGCACAATAGGTCAAATCATGCCCTGCTCTATCCCAATAAGGTCCTGTTTGACCAAAACCGGACAAAGCGCAATGCACTAAGTGCGGATTAATATCCTCTAGCACACTACGTCCAAATCCTAGACGCGCCATCACCCCCGGACGAAACGACTCCAGTAATACATCAGCGTCCGTTAATAGATTTAATAATACTTGGCGACCACTGTCTTTTTTGAGGTCAAGACGAATAATGCGTTTATTTTGATTAAGATAATGATAGATAGGTGAGGATTTAGTGGACTCTGCATTCATAAAGAACCGCATGGGATCCCCTTGAGGTGGCTCGATTTTAATCACATCGGCTCCCCACAAAGCTAATTGCCGAGTAGCAAAAGGTCCCGGAATATATTGGGACAAATCTAGAACGCGAATTCCTTGTAAAAATAAAGACACGCTACTCTTGCTCCTATCCGTTTAAGAGGATTAAACCCAATCCTACTTACTCAACTATAGTGGCTAGGCGGCAGACTCACCGGAAAGCCCAGTACCTTCTAAGGTTTTTAAAGTTTCCGCCGCCTTATTATAAACCCGCTCGATTTCAGCAATAGACATATCCACATCATAGCGTTGGCGCTTGAGGGACTCTAAGCGCTCATCTAATTTACTTAGTAAATATTTAAGTTGCTTAATTTCGCCCGATCGATCACGCGTACTATTCATATCTAATTGATTAGAGTCATAAAGATCAAATAGCTCTTTGGCTTCTGCCAAACTAATGCCGATGCGTTTAGCGCGTAGTACCAAACGTAAGCGCACTCGATCACGATCCGAGTAGATACGCTTACTACCGTCTCGTAAAGGAGCTAGTAGTCCTAGTTCTTCATATAAACGAATGGCACGCGGCGTTACATCATACTCTTTGGCTAAATCGGAAATGGTATAAGTTCTAGGTTCCATGATGCTTCACACGCTAGCTAACTGAGGTAATAGAATGATGCTAAAAAATTTGACGCTTACGTTAACGTAAGTTAATTTATAACAAACTGCTAAACAGCGCAAATACGATGCAGAGGTAGGCTAGGGTTTAATTCGCCTTAGCGTCAACAAGGTTACAAGCCTTACAAAGCGCTTGAATAGTTGCACATACACCCAATTAACGCTAGGGGCGGAGTTTAATTATGTCGGCATTACATCCGGTATCGAATACAATTTACCCAGATCAGACTCAATCTATTCCTACTCCCGCCCGTAAAATACGCTTTGTGACCGCCGCCAGTTTATTTGATGGTCATGATGCCGCTATCAATATCATGCGCCGTATTTTGCAAGCCAATGGCGCAGAGGTTATCCATCTAGGTCACAATCGCTCAGTGGCTGAAATTGTTGATGCCGCGATTCAAGAAGACGCACATGCAATCGCTGTTAGCTCCTACCAAGGCGGGCATAATGAATATTTCAAATACATGGTCGATATGCTGCGCGAGCAGGGGCGGGAATCCATCCGAATTTTTGGTGGCGGGGGTGGTGTCATCATTCCTGAAGAAATTAGTGATTTGCAGGCCTATGGTGTAACGCGAATTTATTCACCGGCTGATGGTCAGCAGCTAGGTTTGCAGGGCATGATTTTAGATATGCTAGCGCGTTGTGATTATGAGCCTAGCACTCACGCTCCCAATGATCTCACAGCAATTAAGCAAGGTGACTGGAAAGCGTTAGCGCGTTTTATTTCTGCTTTAGAAAATGATCAAGTCGCCTCAGAACTGCTCACCGAATTACAAAGTACACAACCCGCGCATCAAGTGCCAGTGCTAGGAATTACAGGAACAGGAGGTTCTGGTAAATCGTCACTAACGGATGAAATCATTCGCCGTTTCCGTATCGGGCAACAAAATCATTTAAAAATCGCCGTTATTGCTATAGATCCTACACGGCGCAAAACCGGGGGCGCACTCCTCGGTGATCGGATTCGCATGAACTCGATTGATCATCCGCATATTTTTATGCGCTCCATTGCTACCCGCGATTCGGTGGGTGAAGTCCCTGCGGTGATGCACGCTATTATTCAAGCCTGTCGTTTAGCGGGCTTTGATTTTATTATTGTCGAAACCCCCGGCATTGGCCAGGGTGATGCAGCAATCGTGCCCTTTGTAGATACCTCGCTTTATGTGATGACCCCCGAATTTGGTGCTCAAAGTCAGCTTGAAAAGATTGATATGCTTGACTATGCCGACACCGTAGCGATTAATAAATTTGACCGCAAAGGGGCAGAGGATGCTTACCGTGATGTCAGCAAACAAGTACAACGCAATCGTGAAGCCTTCTCGCAACCTATTGAATCCATGCCTGTATTTGGCACGATTGCCGCACGCTTTAATGATGACGGTGTGACCGCCCTATATCAACACTTGCTGCAAGTGCTCACTAATCTAGGCTTGAAACATCAGCCTGATACCCTACCTGCGACTACTTTGCGTAAATCATCGGGTAATACCGTGATTGTGCCACCCGAACGAGTACGTTATTTAGCTGAAATTGCCGATACTGTGCGCGGCTACAAAAAAACGGTGCACACTCAAGCGAAAATTGCTCGTGAACGCCAGCAACTGCTTGAAACGAAACGCATGCTCAGCGAATGCGGGCAAAGTGCGGACAATTTAGATACCCTCATTCAACAGCACAATGAGCACTTAGATCCGCGTGCTCGCAAACTCCTCGATCAATGGCCACAAGTCAAAGCTAGCTATAGCGGCGATGAATACGTCGTGAAAATTCGTGATAAGGAAATTCGTACTACGCTCAAACGTACTACTTTATCCGGTTTAAAAATCCCTAAAGTGTCATTACCGTCCTATGAAGATCACGGTGAATTGCTCAAATGGCTGTTACTAGAAAATCTCCCCGGTAGCTTCCCCTATACTGCTGGGGTATTCGCTTTTAAGCGCGAAAATGAAGACCCGACACGCATGTTTGCGGGTGAAGGTGATGCCTTTAGAACCAATGCACGCTTTAAACGTTTATCCGAACACTCTGAAGCCAAACGGCTTTCGACCGCCTTCGACTCAGTGACCTTGTATGGCTGTGACCCCGCCGAACGCCCTGATATTTATGGCAAAGTAGGCAACTCTGGAGTTTCAATCGCCACTCTAGATGATATGAAAGTACTCTATGATGGCTTTGATCTATGCAATCCCATGACCTCGGTGTCCATGACGATTAATGGTCCTGCGCCGATGATTTTGGCGATGTTTATTAATACCGCTATTGATCAACAGCTCAACAAATTTGAACGCGATAATGGTCGTGCACCGACTGATGATGAGCGCGAAAAGATTAAAATCTGGGCGCTAGAAAATGTACGCGGCACAGTACAAGCCGATATTTTAAAAGAGGATCAGGGGCAAAATACCTGTATTTTCTCTACTGAATTTGCCCTGAAGATGATGGGTGATATTCAAGAGTATTTCGTTCAACATCGGGTACGTAATTTCTATTCGGTGTCGATTTCGGGCTATCACATTGCTGAAGCGGGTGCGAATCCGATTTCACAACTCGCCTTTACTCTCTCGAATGGTTTTACGTTTGTAGAAACCTATTTAGCGCGAGGTATGCATATTGATGATTTCGCACCGAATTTATCATTCTTTTTTAGTAATGGTATGGATCCCGAATATAGCGTATTAGGTCGAGTCGCACGGCGTATTTGGTCTACTGCTATGCGTTTTAAATACGGTGGTAATGAGCGCAGTCAAAAACTTAAATATCATATTCAAACCTCAGGGCGCTCTTTACATGCTCAGGAAATGGATTTTAATGATATTCGTACTACCCTACAGGCATTAATTGCGATTTATGATAACTGCAATAGTCTCCATACTAATGCCTTTGATGAAGCGATTACGACCCCCACGGAAAACTCAGTACGCCGTGCACTAGCCATTCAGCTCATTATTAATAATGAATGGGGTCTAACTAAAAATGAAAATCCACTGCAAGGTGCATTTATTATTAAGGAATTAACCGAGTTAGTAGAAGAAGCCGTATTAAGTGAATTTGAACGCATTGCTGAGCGGGGCGGTGTCTTAGGAGCAATGGAAACAGGCTATCAGCGTGGTAAAATTCAAGATGAATCGATGTACTATGAACATAAAAAACACGATGGTAGTTTACCGATTATTGGAGTAAATACCTTTATTAACCCTCAGGGGCGAGAAACCTTTAAAATTGAATTAGCTCGCTCCACCGAGGAAGAAAAGCGAAGCCAGATTCAACGTTTAGCTGAATTCCAAACACGTCATCAAGCTTATGCGGAAACCGCTCTAAATGCAGTGAAACAAGCAGCTATTCATAATCAAAATATATTTAGCGCTCTAGTCGATGCAGTACGTTACTGCTCACTAGGGCAAATTTCTAATGCTTTATTTGAAGTCGGTGGCCAATACCGTCGTAATATGTAGGAGCAACTAATATGACTATTCAAACAGTTGGCGTGATTGGCGCTGGCACTATGGGCAATGGCATTGCTCAAGTTTTTGCGGCACACGGTTTTAAGGTCGTACTGAATGATTTAAACGAAACCGTTATTAATCAAGGTTTAAAAACGATCAGCACTAGCTTAGATCGTCTCATTAAAAAAGAAGCCATTACTACCGAGCAAAAATCTACTACTTTAGCGCATATTAATAGTACTACCGATTTAAAAGCGTTAGCGGATGTTGATATAGTGGTAGAAGCCGCTAGTGAGCGCCTAGAAATTAAAGCCGATTTATTTCGTCGCTTAGATAATATTTGCAAACATGAAACTATTTTAGCCTCTAATACCTCCTCTATTTCATTAACTCGTATTGCCCGCGAGACTAAACGACCCGATAAAGTGATCGGTATGCACTTTATGAATCCAGTCCCACTCATGAAACTGGTTGAAATCATTCGTGCGTTACAAACTAGCGATACTACCTATCAAGTAGTAGAAAAATTATCTAAGGATATTTCTAAAATTCCAGTGACTGTTAATGATAGTCCGGGCTTTGTCTCTAATCGTATTTTAATGCCCATGATTAATGAGGCGGTCTATACCCTTTATGAAGGGGTTGCTACGCCTGAAGCTATAGACGAGATTATGAAACTCGGTATGGCACACCCTATGGGACCTTTGACTTTAGCCGATTTAATTGGTTTAGATACCTGTTTATCTATTATGGAAGTACTCCATGAAGGTTTAGGAGACAGTAAATATCGTCCCTGCCCATTATTACGCAAGATGGTTGATGCGGGCTATTTAGGGCGTAAAACTGGACGTGGCTTTTATACCTACGAGACTAAATAATGGAATTTCAAAACATTCTATTAGACGAATTAGAGACAGGGATTTATCGTCTCACTATTAATCGTCCTAAGGCTTATAATGCTCTAAATAGTCAAACTCTAGATGAAACTCATCAAGCAGCCAAATATTTAGCCTCATTAAATACAGTACGAGTATTATTGCTCACGGGTGCTGGAGAAAAAGCATTTGTGGCAGGTGCTGATATTAAGGAAATGCAAAGTTATTCTGCTTTAGAAGCTATGCATTTTTCACAACAGGGTATGGATGCTTTCGCTAGTCTTGAAGCTTTGCCCTTCCCGGTGATCGCTGTCGTGAATGGTATTTGTTTAGGGGGAGGCTGTGAATTAGCGATGAGTTGCGATTGGATTATGGCGGCGGATACTGCGCAATTTGGTCAACCTGAAGTGAATTTAGGAGTAACGCCCGGTTTTGGCGGAACTCAGCGCTTAACTCGCTTGATTGGTCGAGCGCGTGCATTAGAACTATTAGTATCAGGTCGACAAATTAAAGCCCAAGAAGCTTTAGATTGGGGTTTAGTCAATCATATTTATCCACGCGAACAGTTAATGGAAGAAGCTTTAAAAACAGCTCGATTGATTGCTCAAAAAGGTCCAATTGCAGTACGTTTAACTAAGCAATTAGTGCAAAATGGGCAAAACTTAGATTTAGAAAAAGCCTGTTTATTAGAAACTCAAGCATTTGGTCTTGCCTTTTCCACGTATGATCAGAAAGAAGGCATGCAAGCCTTTATTGAAAAGCGGGCAGCCCAATTTAAGGCGCAATAAGGTTTTGTAACTTAAAACCTAGTTTGGGGTGGTGGTGCAATTAAAGAGTTGAAATAATGTTTTATCATCTTGTGCAAGTGAGTCTCAGGCAAAGTTCTGGCTGATCTTTATATATGCCTTCAACACATCTAACGCACTACCCTAGCTTTTACTAATCAACTAATAACAGCCAAGTCAATAATCCAATCCACTCATAGGCCAATCTTTCGATTCTTCATATTGCCACTTATTCAGATTAAACGGGACTATCCATGTTTTCTTTTTAATCGGCTTGCCTTCTTTTTTACCCGATGCAGTGAGAATAAGAGGAAACACTTTATTATTAAACTGAGTCGAATCAATTTTTAAAGTACTGCTATAAGAACTAGGTTTACACCCCGTTTCTGGCATACAAGCTCCCGCATCATCATAGCTTTCAATAATATCTGCTATTTCCTTAATACCCTTACCATAGGGTGCTAAAATAGTGTAGCGAGAACCTACTGCCCCCTGATGCCCATCAGACCAACTATTTTTCCAACCCCAATAATGGTCTGGTCCTAATTTTACCCATTGCCATTGAGTAGGCGCTTTTCCCCAAGATCCTACCTCATAACTAGGATCACCCACTAAAGTCGTTAATTGCTCACCGACTTGTTTAAAAACAAAAGCCCCCACCATTCCGGGTTCAGCATGAGCACCATTTTCGCCCCCAGCCGTATATTTTGCCCCCGCTAATAATACATACAGCCGTTTAGATTGAGCCGTTTCTAATTGATCTATACGATCTAATTTAAAACAATAAAAATATTCACCCTCAGCATTATGCCGCCAGCATTGATGTTTCTTATCATAGCTATCATAAATAGCATCTAATGCTTTTTTGAGACTAGGCGAGGGCGTGAGCGCATGGCTTGTTGAGCTAAGGAAACTGGCAAAAAGCACCAAACTCCAGCAGAAAAACTTTAAGGCAGACATATCTCGATACTCCTAGCGGTTGATATAACTATGATTATAGTCACCCAATTATTAAAATGATCGTTTAAGTCACTCCTTTCCATACCTTATCCAAGCGCTTTGCTGACACTGGCTTAGCTGTACCTAGCTCTTGGGCAAACAGCGACACTCTGAATTCCTCCAACATCCAGCGAAACTCAATCACTTCAGCACTCACGACTCGATTGGCTTTTAAATAACCTACATACTTTTGCCAATAGGGATTGACTTGCTGACGTAAAGCTAAATCCTTATTAGGATCAGCTTTTAACTTTTCCAAACGTCTTTGCACCGCTTTTAAATAGCGTGGATAATGGCGTAAATTATCTGGTTCCACTTGATCTAAAAAGCCTACATAAACTAAATGATCAAGCTGCTCATTCATATCATTCACAGCTTCCATCATAGAGGCTACGAACTTACTTTTTAATTGCTTACGAATATCATGATACGCTTCAAAAGCAGGTACGATTAAACGTGATAATTCTTGTACTTGTGGAAAAATACTTTTACGTACGGCTAAAATAGCTTTCTGAAAATCAGCTTGTTTGCGAATATCTAAATAGTCCTTAAAGGCTTGGCGAAAGGCATAACGCGCTACACTTTCACGTAACTCATCACACTTCCCCGTTGCCGCATATTGCATACACAGTTTTGGCAAGGCTGGAATATGTTTAGCTATATCGCGCATTTCCGTCGGTAAAGCGAATTGAAATAGCCTGAGTACTCCTTTTCTATGAGTTTGATGTGCTTCATATTCAGAATCAAATAGCTCAATCGCCACATGATCACCCTTATCGACTAAGGCAGGCCAAGCACGAAGTTTCATATGGCTGGTTTCAATCCAATGCACTTCGGGTAAATCGCCAAAATCCCATGTTTTAATTTGATCGCGCTCAATATTAATCATGGGCTGAGTACTTAATTGTTCACGAGTTTGCTGGCGTACTTTATTTTGTAATGCTGTCAAATCGCGTCCGTGTTGTACTACTACTCCGGCATTATCAATCACCTCAAAACGCATCATTAAATGGGCGGGTAACTCTATATGCTCCCACGCTTCTTTAGGGATAGTAGTACCACTCATACGCAATAATTGTTTGCCCATTGCATCAGCTAAACTCACGGTTTCACTCGGATGTATGGCTTCTAAACAAGCGAGTGCATAATCGGGGGCAGGCACAAAATGCTTACGAATTTGTTTAGGTAAACCACGAATAAGAGCCGTGAGTTTCTCCTCTAATAATCCGGGTACGAGATAATCAAAGCGCTCTGGCGTTAATTGATTAAGTGCTAATAAAGGAATACGTGCCGTAACCCCATCATCTTCGGCTTTAGGATCAAAATGGTATTTAAGGGGTAAGACCATGCCCTGCACATGTAAAGTATCAGGAAACTGATTACTTTTTTCGTGATCAGCTTCGCGTTGCATTAAATAATCGAGGGTTAAATACAGTATTTTAGGGTCTTTTGCTTCGGCTTGTTTACGCCAACGCTCAAATGCATGACCGCTATAGACATTTTCGGGAATACGTTGCTCAAAAAAATCAAATAATAATTGCTCATCTGCCAAAATATCACGTCGCCGCCCTTTAGCCTCTAACTCCTCTACTTTAGCAATCAATTCGGCATTATGTTTAGCATAAGCGCCTATTGCAGCATACTCGCTATAAACCAACGCATGACGAATAAACAGTTGCCGACTAATAATGGGGTCAATCGCGCCAAAACTAATTTTGCGCTTAGGAATAATCGTAATTCCATACAGTGAAGTGCGCTCATAGGCAGCGACATTAGCAGGTTTTTGCTCCCAATGAGGTTCAGTGTAATGATGCTTGATGAGATGGCGGCCAAATTCCTCAATCCATTCTGGCTGGATTTTAGCGACCGTGCGAGCATAGAGTTTAGTAGTTTCGACTAATTCAGCCGCCATAATCCATGGTGGATTTTTCTTTTTCAAATGCGAGCCGGGGAAAATCATAAATTTACGCCCATTCGCGCCTTGATACTGAAAATCCTCATCTTTGAGACCAATATTGCCTAGTAGTCCTGATAATAAAGCGCGATGGATTTGATTATATTCGGCGTCTTTGTCATTCTCTTTGAGGTCACTGTCAAGCAGAGTACTTTTGATTTGATAGTGAATATCCTCCCATTCTTGGATGCGCACCCATGACAAAAATTCTTTTTTAGCTTGCTTACGAAATTGCCCTTTAGAATTAGCTGCTTGTTGTTCTTTAATATAATTCCATAGATTTAAATAGCTTAAAAAATCTGAGTCTTCATTTTTAAAACGCGCATGTTTTTCATCGGCGGCTTGTTGTTTATCTAATGGACGCTCGCGGGGATCTTGTACTGCAAGTGCTGCTACAATGATGAGCACTTCTTTTAATGCGCCCTCTTTTTCAGCCGTGAGCAACATACGCCCATAACGCGGATCCAGCGGTAAGCGTGATAAGGTTTGACCTAAGGGGGTGACATTATAATCATCATCCACTGCCCCGATTTCAAATAGCAATTTATAGCCATCACGAATCAGGCGCACATCCGGTTTTTCCACAAAGGGAAACTGTTCAATATCGCCTAAGCGCATGGTTTCCATTTGTAAAATAACCGCAGCTAAATTAGTGCGTAAAATCTCTGGCTCAGTAAACAGCGGACGATCTTTAAAGTCATCCTCACTATACAGCCGGATGGCAATACCATCGGACACACGCCCGCAACGCCCAGAGCGCTGATTGGCGGAGGCTTGGGAAATTTTTTCAATCGGTAAACGTTGAATGCCTGCCCGCCATGAATAACGCGAAATACGCGCCAAGCCTGTATCCACCACATATTTAATGCCGGGGACTGTCAGCGAGGTTTCCGCCACATTGGTCGCCAGTACTACGCGCGGTCGTCCGTGTGGTTCAAAAATACGATGTTGTTCTTCTGCTGTCAGACGCGCAAATAAGGGTAGTACTTCATAAGCAGGGGGTAAATGTTTAGTCAGTGCTTCAGCAGTTTCACGAATTTCACGTTCGCCCGACATAAATACCAAAATATCACCCGAACCCTCGCGGCGTAGCTCATCCACCGCATCAATAATGGCATCGGTAATATCGCGCTCATCCTCATCATCACTTTCAATGTCAATCAGTGGGCGATAACGAATTTCTACCGGATACGTGCGCCCCGATACCATTAATATTGGCGCACCCTCGAAATGATTAGCAAAGCGTTCGGGATCAATCGTGGCTGAAGTGATAATAATTTTGAGATCACGACGTTTAGGCAAGAGCCATTTTAAATAACCGAGTAGAAAGTCAATATTGAGACTGCGCTCGTGTGCCTCATCAATAATTAAAGTATCGTAATCATTTAAATAGCGATCTTGTTGAATTTCGGCTAATAAAATCCCATCCGTCATCAGTTTAATATAACTACTGGGCTGAATTTTATCTTGGAAGCGGACCTTATAACCGACGTGTTGCCCTAAAGTGGTTTCTAATTCTTCTGCAATCCGCTCCGCAACACTACGTGCCGCAATGCGACGCGGTTGCGTATGACCAATAAAACCATCAATCCCACGCCCTGCTTCTAAACACATTTTAGGTAATTGAGTCGTTTTACCTGAACCCGTTTCACCGCAAATAATCACCACTTGATGTTTTCTAATCGCCTCAATAATTTCATCACGACGCTGAGCGACGGGTAAATCAGTGGGATATTTAGGAGTGGGTACGTTTTGAATACGTTGATTGCGTTTAGTAACCGATTCCGTGAGGCGTTGTTGCACACGCTCTAAACGTTTTTCATCTAAGGTATTTTGACGATCTAATACCTGTAATTCGCGCCGTAAAGCAAAGCGCTCGCCCCCTAATGCTTTAGGTAATTGTGCGAATAAGGGTCTGAGGGATTGTTGTTGTTGGGATTTCACGCTACTGCGCCCTATGAAAAGTCAAGTGCAAAGGGCGCATTATAGTGTTATTAGGCTACCTTCGCAGCTTGTACTTGTAATTGGTCAACATGCATTGCGGCACGCGAAATGGCTTCATCACCACAAAACTCTTTCACGACCGTATTGCGTGTACCACGCTTAGCTTTATAAAGCGCCCGTTCTACGGCATTAATAAGTGCCGCTGGGTAAACCATATCGGTAGGGCGTTGCGGCTCATTGGCTCGCATAGGCGTGGGATAACAAAAGGATACGCCAATACTCACTGTGATATAGCGTTCAAATTGCTCACCCGCGTGACTAATTTGTAACTCTTCAATAGCAGTACGCATACGCTCGGCTAATAAAGTCGCATCGTCAATATGAGTACTCGGCAACAAGATAGCAAACTCATCGCTCCCATAGCGCACGACTACATCCGAGGTACGTTTAGCCACTTTACGTAACTCTTGAGCAATCGTTTTTAAACATTGATCCCCTGCTTCATGCCCTTGCATCTCATTGAATAGGCGAAAATGATCAATATCGAGCATTAATAGCGCTATGGCATCACCAGAACGTGCAGCCCGTTGCCATTCAACTTTGAGCGCTTGTTCAAAATAACGTCGATTAGGAATCGCAGTAGTAGCATCTTTATTGGTTTGCTCTAGCAAATTTTGTTGTAAATCACCTAAACGAATTAATATCTTTTCCAGCACTTGGGCTAAAGCTAGCGTGGTAATTCCCATCATCACGACTACAACCGCTAAAGCACTTTGCCCTAGCTCCCCCACAATCGATAAATTTAGCACGATAGGCAATAACAGGGCTGCTACCTGTATATAGCGATAAGTACGCACCACCATAAACAACGGCAGACTCACTAACGTGACTAGCGCGAGAATCACCACATGAATAGCCTGCACACTAATCAAGGTGGAAAATAGTACCAATCCAGTCACACCCCATAAGGTGCTAATCAAAGTGGTGTACATAATATGCCGATTGAGTAAGGTATCCATTTGATAATTGGCATAATTATAGGAAGGCTTAAACTCTAGATCTAACATCCAGCGCATGGCATTCGCGGCTAAAATCGCCACAAACCAAATGCCTATCAGCAATATATATTCAATATGGGCTACTAAAACTACGGTCGCAAACAAGGTGGCGGCTAATAAGTTACTCCATAAATATACAGACCCATATTGATTTAAAAAGCTGATCTGCTCATGGACTTGATGTACCGTGACGGGGTAAGGCTCAGGTGAGGCTAATCGTTTCATATTATTCTTATTCAGTTGGGGGTTATGGCGCACCGAAAAACTCTGAACTGACACAGGCTAACTCTTAACATCAATAAACTAAGATTTTCTGAGTATAGTGCATACCTCTAAGCCTGCTCGGTGTGTGGTTATTGTTATGATTAGTGAGCAAACTATTGCATTAGCTGGCCGCGCAAGTCTAGTGAAAACCGATATAACGCCACGCCTAAGGAAGACTAGCCCCTATATTCAACTGCGCTTCAGTTTTTATACTTGTAATAGCCCAGTAGGGAAGATTTACTCTATCTTGTTACAAAACTTTATTTCATGAGCTAAAGGAGCTAAAGGAGCTAAAGGAGCTAAACCTATTATTAGTGAAGTGAAGGCTTTACACTAGATGGTTGCAAACGCATCAATCCACTCATCTGTTTAAGGAGAAAGCCACATGCCGAAGTTTCCTCAAAAAGGACTAGCCTAATCTTCACTAATCATTATGCAAATCCTATAGACAATGGCATAAGATCAGTTTTATTAGTTAGTCCGCACAAGGTTTTTCTACTAATAGGGTTAAATGTGACGGTAGCGGTTATGCAGTTGGTTGTAAACAAGGTTTAACTCGTAATCCTCCAGTTTTGGTTCTCATTGCCCTAAGTCTCAGCCTACCCCTCCTACAAAGGGCGTTAACGACTACCGAACATTCACGATCAAATCATAATTATCCAACAACTGCTTTTTATAAATCCGAGCGACAACGTAGGAAAACACAGCACAATTGAGGAAAGAGTAGAAAATGTCTTTAAAAATTAACGGCCTAAATCCACTGGTGAAATACCCTCAGGATCTGACTTGAAACTATTATATTCCGGCGACCATAAGTCATAATCGCGCAACAAACTTAAAGTTAATTGCCCTTCTGCAACAATCTGTTTTTCAATCAAGTTAACGCCCGTTAGTGAATTAAAGAATGAATCCAATTGCATTAGTAATGCAGTTTCATTTTCTTTCATGAATTTCCGGGCTTCAGAATCACTGACAGCTACTATGATTGATGCGTTATAGACTTCCGATTCTGGCAATTCAGCATGTCTAGGTGATAACCTGAGATAAACGCCAGTAACGTTTTTATCATCATATTTATCAAAAAGCTTGCTACGTTTGCTTTTATTTAGTCTGCGATCAAAATTATCAGGAAATGTGGCTTGAGTCGTGCGCCGTTGAATCCACTTAAGAAATACTCGCTTTGTTTTCTCACCAAAAGTAATGTTTACTAAAGGTAAAAGAGTTAGCAATGATTTTCGGCAGATAACTCCAAATGAACCAGCATTGACTTCAAAATATCGCTCTGTGTCTCCAATGCCAAGATTAAAGTGAAGAGTGCGACTATTCTTCGATAAAATGTTGTTAGGATTTATGCTATCAATAGGGCTTGCAATAACATAACTAAGCAATGGTTCTTTTTCAAAAGAGCCATTAATAACCGCACAATCGTAAAGCGTAACAATTAACAAGCAGCCGTTTGTGCTTTTCAGTATGTTCTTGTGATATTCATGAATGTCAGGAATCTTTTGAAGAGCTTCCTGAGCATCAATACAAGTCCCCTGTTTCCATCCGGCTGCAAGCAGTTTAGAACGAACCTCATCTTCTTCAGACACTAATAAACAGTTCCTCTTTTGAGGACTCATTCGAGAAGTCTTTAGTTGCTTCACGAAGTTTAGCCCGTTTGTACATACCATCAAACTCAAGCCAGTAGTTGTCGTATAGTGCTTTTAACTGGGTCAAGTCCAAGGCATCCTTGGTTATTTCCTGTGCCAAGTCTTTATGGCCTAATGAACCAAATACCAACTTACTCAAGAATCTTGAATGTCCATCATCCATGTAAGCTGCAAAATCCTCAAGAGTTTGGACGCGATCAACAGTCGCGGAGCGTACTTCTACAGACAGGTTAGACTTCCAATCATAGATAGACTTTCGCTGTACATTAAGAACGGCTGAAAGTTGACTTTTATTAAAGCCAAACCTAGTCATGATACTTTCAACCCTGTCATAGAAGCTTTCAGCTCCACCTGCGTTTTCAACATGGATAGCCTGCGACGTAGGAATTTTCCTAATTTCTGATGCTTTCGTAGGTGTGTCGTATCTAGCCTCTAGTTGAATATCAGAACGTACATACCCTAAAAGAAGATTTCTCCCCTTTCTCGAATTTCTTATGCCAGACATTTCCTTGGTTAATGGTGGGCTTAGATTAGTTTTTGCAGTACCAGTAGCAGCGTTAGCTGGAGGTGCAACGAAACACATTCCTGCAATCACCATTCCTGCAAATTTAACCACAACTTTAGTAACATTAGGAGGCAATACGTATCCCATGACTAACTCCTGCGTTGAATTTCAGCCTCTGTTAAAACGCTTCCAAAAGCAATCTTTATCAATGAATGAAGCTCTGAAAAACAATTTCTAATGCCTTCGATATTAAATTCAATATAATCATGAGACATCGTATTGCTATCTATATCAATAGAGGCAAAAACATTATTTACAGGCTCAAGTGCAAGCCTCATCTTCTGAGCGACAGGCAATAAATCATTCGGAACCTCATGTCCTTGTATTTTTAAAGAGGTTCTAAGAATGCACCAGCCAGGATCAGCTTGGTATATATTTACCATATCAGAACCAGCCATAGCATTAAACTCCACAATTTTGGGCTGAAGAAAACCATTCACTACTGAATCATCAAAGCCAGTTTCAGTGTTAATATCTATTCGGTTAATATAACGCAAACCAATATTTGAAGTATGTGTAATGCTAGCCTTCTGCTCTAACTGACTTATTATTCCTAACACCTTCTTTAATAAATCATCAAAAGATATATATTTTTTTGTAAAAATAGCAAGACTGGTTGTATTTATCTTAATTAACCAAGAAGAATCTGAACTGGTAAATGTTACAGATGGTTCTTCAGTATGTTTTATTTCTTGATGAAATTGATCTTCTTGCTCATTAAAAAGAACTTGGATATTCTTGTCTTTACCTTTTTCTATACCCGGATATTCTTTACGAATTACACTATGTAGCTGTAGAACAGCATCTTCAAAATCTTTTGAAGGTAGTGGGGCAAATTTTATAAAAGCAAAAACCAACACTAACGGTGGCTTGCTTAACCGTTCTACTGGAATATGTGTTTTCATGGTTGCGTGGACTCCTTCTGTCGTTCCTATTATCCAATTATACACCAAATTACACAACTATATTATTGGAGAGTAAGGAAATATTTTTAATACCTCAACAACCAATAGATTAATGGTTAACTTATCAGCCATGTACAACATGTAGTAATTTTTTTATTTTAAAATACTATATACAGTGCTCCATGATAAAATAAAACTGCTTAAGACCTAGAAGTCCTCAATGCTTAAGTGTCTATTTCATAGCCTAGACTACTACAGATGCAAAAAATGAATACAAGCATGTCTTAGTTTTTGCCAACGATAAAATCGCTCCTGTATACATTCCAAGCACTTTATAGTAAATTATGACCTTCTAAGAACAAGTCCCTTTTACCTTGTTAGCCCATAGTTAAAGCTTGCACACGAAATTGTAAGTATGTGCTAACAAGCACAGGAGAGATGCCAGAACAATTCATTAAAAGCTTTGTAAAAACGATGGGTATTGTATCCCAACTATCTAGCCTTGTGGTGTAGCAAGGTAAAACCAAACAAAAGATAGCTAGCTTGATAATAGGAAGCGAGAAAAGGATCGGTTATCGTGCCGATGTGCTATCCCTCCCCTGTCTGAAGCATGGGATTTCTCGCGCAAGATTGATGATTGAAACCATATTAGAAGTCGAAAACATTCGTTGTGGCGGGTGTGTTAATACCATTACTCGTAAGCTCATGAGTGATGAACGAATTAAAGCGGTAAAGGTCGATATTGAAGCTCAAACCATTACGCTCGATAGTGAAGTAGATGTTAAAGACAGCGCCCAAACACTGTTATTCAGTCTAGGCTATCCGGTGCGTGGTAGTGTCCACGGGCTTGAGTCATTGAAAGAAAAAGCTCGTTCGGTGGTAAGTTGCGCCATTGGTCGCATGGATCATGTCAAAACTTAGCCCCTAATGAGGTAAGATCATCCGTTAAGGAATTAGGTATATGAAATATGCACTCCTATTAGCACTAGGTTTAATGAGCTTTGGATCGCTTAGCTATGCTGAGAATACCGATGCGTCCACTTCTCCTAGCGAATCTGCTGAGGTCAATAGTGAAGATCCGGCTCAAGCGCTACAAGATTTATGTAAAAGCTATATTCAAGACGGCACTATTACTGAAAGCGAGTATAGTAATTGCCTCTCCAGTATGACCGATCTCACCGAGTCTATGCCGGAACCTTTAC
Organism: Thiofilum sp.; assembly: GCF_016711335.1. Classification (NCBI taxonomy): domain Bacteria; kingdom Pseudomonadati; phylum Pseudomonadota; class Gammaproteobacteria; order Thiotrichales; family Thiofilaceae; genus Thiofilum; species Thiofilum sp. The sequence continues at coordinate 1,380,264 of NZ_JADJTF010000001.1, read as the reverse complement.
CTTTTGCGGATACCGACACCACAGCCTCCGACACTGCCACCTCCGAAACAGAGCCTGCGACTCCCACAGACTCCGAAACCTTGGTGAATGACGAGATTGTGGAAAAACCTGATCCCAAAGCCGAACAACTGAATATTAATTAACTCCTACTGATAACTACATGGCTCTACTTAACCTGCGTAATATCCTGTTAGAAAACGGTGATAATCGTCTTTTTGACCATATTGATCTCCAAATTGAAGCAGGCGAGCGTCTGTGTTTAGTAGGGCGGAATGGGACAGGCAAATCCACTTTGATGAAACTACTCTGTCGGGAAGTATTACCCGATGATGGTGAGTTTATTGTAGCGGGCAATGTACGGATTGCTCGCCTACAACAGGATGTGCCAGAAGGCAGTGAGATTAGCGTGTTTGATTTAGTCGCCGAAGGCTTAGGCGAAGCGGCGGTATTACTCCAGCGCTATCATACCCTGAGTCATCAGATAGCCACTGACTCCAACCCTGACCTACTCCACGAACTACATGAAGTGCAGCAGCAGATCGATGACCTCAATGGTTGGCAGCTTAATCAGCGGGTTGAAACCGTGATTTCACGCCTTGATTTAGATGCAGAGGCTTTTTTTAGTGCTTTGTCGGGCGGCTGGAAACGTCGGGCGTTACTCGCTCGCGCTTTGGTAGCCGAACCGGATTTATTATTACTAGATGAACCTACTAACCATTTAGATATTCCGGCTATTGAATGGCTAGAAAGCTATCTATTGAATTTTAAAGGCACGCTGCTATTTGTTAGCCATGATCGCTCTTTTGTGCATAAATTGGCGACGCGTATTATTGAATTAGATCGCGGTCAATTAACGAGTTGGATGGGAGACTTTCAAAAATACCAAGTGAGTAAACAAGCCGCACTAGACGCAGAAGCCACGCAAAATGCCTTATTTGATAAAAAACTGGCTCAAGAAGAAGTGTGGATTCGCCAAGGCATTAAAGCACGACGCACCCGCAATGAAGGTCGAGTACGCCGTTTAGAAGCCTTACGCTTAGAATATGCTGCACGGCGCACTGTACAAGGCAAAACTAAAGCCCAAATTGAGCAAGCCTCTAAATCCGGTAAATTAGTCGCCGAAATTAATAACCTCAGTTATCAGCTTGATAATAGTGACTATTTAATTAGAGACTTTAGCACCACTATTTTACGTAACGACAAGATTGGCATTATTGGTCCAAATGGAGTGGGTAAAACCACGTTAATTAAACTCATCCTCGGTCAGTTACAACCGACTGCTGGTAAAGTTACCTTAGGCACTAAAATTGAATTAGCCTATTTCGATCAATATCGTGACCAGTTTGATGAAGAAGCTAATCTACGCGATAACTTAATTAAAGATGCTGATTTTGTTGAGGTGAACGGTCAACGCAAGCATGTGATCAGCTATCTACAGGATTTTCTATTCACACCGCTACAAATCCAAAAACCCGTCAAAGTATTGTCTGGGGGTGAGCGTAATCGTTTACTGCTGGCGCGTTTATTTGCTAAGCCTTCTAATTTATTAGTAATGGATGAGCCTACCAATGACCTTGATGCGGAAACCTTAGAATTATTGGAAGAGTTATTGATTGATTATCAAGGCACGATTTTACTCATTAGCCATGATCGTAGTTTCCTCAATCAGGTGGTGACACGCTCCTTAGTCTTTGAAGGCAGCGCTCATATTGGCGAATATGCGGGGGGCTATGATGATTGGTTAATGCAGCGTCCTAGTCCAACGCTTGAAGCTCCCATAGAGAAAAAAACGCCTGCAAAGGAAAATACCACTACACCCTCACCTGCGACACCTATTGCTACCAAAGCTAAAAAACTCAGCTATAAAGATCAGCGTGAGCTAGATTTGTTACCGCAAAAAATTGAGCAACTTGAGAGCGCTATGGCTGAGTTACAAACTAAAATGAGTGCGTCCGATTTCTATCAGCAAGGTGCTGAGAGCATGGCACACAGCCAAGCACAATATGAGCGTTTAGCAGCCGAACTCGAAGCAGCTTTTGCCCGTTGGGAAGCATTAGAAAGCGCTTAACATGAGTCCCTACTTATTCCCAAAGGGAGAGTCTGAGGCCCTATGCAGGAAAAGACGTAGATTAGCACATGCTAATGCTTTAATATTGGCACGCATTCAAAATCTAAAGTTCTCACAGGACTCATTGTATGCACACATCTCACCAAGCACATCATCCTATCCTGCATTTCTTCTTGCCTTTTCTTACTTGGTTTAGACTGATTAATAAAAATACTATCAAAGCAGATTTAATCGCTGGGCTAACAGGGGCGGTTATTGTACTTCCACAAGGGGTTGCCTTTGCGACTATTGCAGGTTTGCCTCCAGAATATGGTTTATATACGGCTATGGTCACGCCGATTGTGGCTGCTCTTTTTGGCTCCTCACTGCATTTAGTATCCGGTCCTACCACCGCTATTTCGATAGTCGTGTTTTCGACAGTGAGTAATTTTGCTGAACCTACTACCCCCGAATTTATTGAGGCCGCTTTAACGATTACCTTCTTAGCGGGCGTATATCAATTAGTCTTTGCTTTGGCTCGATTAGGGGTATTAGTTAATTTTGTTTCGCATACGGTCGTGATAGGCTTTACGGCGGGGGCAGCGATTTTAATTGCCACTAGCCAAATTAAAAATGTGCTAGGGATTAAAATACCTTCAGGTGATACTTTTATTCACACATGGTATTTAATAGTTACTCAAATTACTGAGACGAATAAGACTGTATTATTAATTGCGGTGATTACTATACTGGCTAGCCTTACACTTAAACGCTATTTACCTAAGCTACCGCATATGCTCATTGCTATGATTGTGGGTAGTGTTGTTGCTTATTTGATTGCAACTCCTAGCAGTAATGTTAAATTGATTGGCACAATTAATGGTTCCTTGCCTCCCTTTTCATGGCCCGATTTTTCCTTAAGCACGTTAAAACAATTGGCTCCACAAGCCTTTGCGATTGCTTTATTAGGTTTAATTGAAGCCGTTTCCATCAGTCGCGCTATTGCCACCAAATCACACCAACGTATTGATAGTAATCAGGAGTTTTTTGGGCAGGGCATGTCTAATATTATCGGTAGCTTCTTTTCTAGTTATGCTGGATCAGGTTCGTTTACACGCTCTGGGGTAAATTATAGTGTCGGAGCACAAACCCCCTTATCCGCTATTTTTGCTGCTATTTTCCTAGCTATTATTGTATTGCAGATTGGCCCTCTAATTGCTTATTTACCGATAGCAGCTATGGGGGGAGTCATTTTAATAGTTGCATATAATTTGATTGATATTGAGCAAATCAAGAAAATTCTTACCACCAGTAAAACCGAAACTGCTATTTTATTAACAACGTTTTTTGCCACCTTATTTTTAGAATTAGAGTTTGCCATTTATATGGGGGTGTTGTTGTCGCTGATTATGTTCTTAGCACGTACCTCTATGCCAGATGTTATTAGCATGGCTCCAGACTTTGATCCCGAAACCAATAAAAAGACCTTGGTTAAAAATGCAGACCTGAATCATTTAGAGGAATGCCCTCAGTTAAAAATTATTCGTATTGATATGTCTATTTACTTTGGCTCAGCTAATCATATTCAAAACCAATTACACAAAATCAGCAGCCGTGGACATAAGCATATTTTAATACTAGGCAGTAGTATTAATTTTATTGACCTAACAGGAGCAGAAATGCTAGAGCATGAATCCGACCGCCTGAAAGATGAAGACGGAGGATTATACTTTGCTGAAATCAAATCAAAAGTGTGTGAGTTTATCCGTAAGGGTCATTTTATGGATCACATTGGGCATGAATACTTTTTCGAGGAGAAGAAGCAAGCGATTCATAAAATCACCACGATTGCACTGGATCACTCCATTTGCCATACCTGTACTAAACGGGTCTTTCATGAGTGTGATGCGGCTCCACTCTTAGCGGAACAGCCGCTTCAGTTTGTGAAATCTATTGGAGCTTAATCGCTACCGTCATCAGCAGTGGCGCGTTTAGCTCGCCTTTAGGAGCTAAACGGTCACGCTCTAAGGTGACCTGTACCGTATCACCTACATTAAAGCCCGCTAAGATTCTTAATAAATCACTCATAGTACGAATGGGGGTCTGATTCAGTTTTACTAAACGATCCCCCTTCATCAAACCTGAGCGCTCCGCTGCTCCATTACTAGCCAATTTGATCACCTGTAAACCACGCGGATCCATTTCAAACCACGCACCTAGTTTACCGGTGGGAGGTAAATTATGCGGCTGCGGACTTAACACCCAATAATCATATTGCCCCATCGGCGTATCCCCCACCGTATTAGTCATAACGGTAGCTAATTGTTGCGCGGGAATGGTACGCGCTATATCACTCGGAATACCCATACGATCACTAATGTGCCCTGTTCCAGCAAACACCATCAGGCGATAACGTGGATTAGCCTGCAAAAACTCCACCGCATTAGCTGCCATCGTTTCATCCCAGATACGCTGCACTAAAGCAAAGTTTTCAAAGCGACCTTCGCTGGCCCCATGTGCACCATGACTGGTAAATACTTTACGTAAGCGTTGGAGATAGGAGCCTTCCGGTGGGTTAATATGCTTGGGTAATTGTGCACGCTCTGCCTCACTTAGTGCTTCTAATCCTCCTTGTGCTACCTTTTGCGTCAACTCTACGGGAGCATTCAACGCTAACACAGGAATGCGATGCTCTTTAGCGAACACTAAAATAGGGCGTAACATACGATAATCATAACGCCAACGCTCATAGTAACCGCTGCGTTTGAGCATTTCAGCCTCGTCAATTCGCCCCGCTAAATAGGCATCTAGTACTGGCTGAAAAGGCTGCTGAAACCACTCTACCCCAATACCAATATTGGGATCTTGTGCATGCAAAGCCTTCAGTAGCGCTAATTGATTCAGGTGATGATCATAGCGATCATGAATTTCTCCGACTAAGATCACACGCTTACTGAGTAGACGTTGAATTAATTCATTAAAGGCGATGGTTTGTTTGCCCATTAAGGCATTGGGCTGATAAGTTCGTAAAAACTGCATCACATCAGCAGGAGAGCGATGGTTTAAAGTAGCCGCAGAAACAGGCACTAATCCTAGGCTCGCACTCATGATGACTAATACAATCAGAGAGTTGAGTTTGCTGATAGGGGCAATAAATAAACCTAGAATAAATTTGTACATGATTAGAAACGGTCTCGTGTTAAGCCAACAATATGTTACCAACGAGGGTAAAGTAGTCCATGAGTACTCTGACGAATTCGCTAGCGCAAGCGTTCAGCACTTATTATCCACTCATACTCAAATGGCTAGTAGTACTCTTAAGCTGTCTGGTGGGCTACAACGCGCTAGCGGCAAATACGCCTGCCTCACCTTTAGTATTACAACATGAATTAGTGGTGCTACCTGATTTAACGCAAGGTCACTTAACTATTCGCGATACCATAACGCTGCCTGATACTTTGGGAGCAGTGCTTAAGGTTAACCTCAATCCAAACCTAGTTATTACCCATAGCTCTCAAGCATTAGTAGCCCTCACCCGTGAGGCTAATAAGGCAGTTTATCAGTTTACGCTGACTGAGCACTCTAAGCCTTTAGTCGTAGAATACCAAGGTAAATTAAACTCCACCCCTGATTGCAATTGGCTGCAAGAATCCTGTCTGATGCTTAATAGCCAAGGTTTATATCTTGATCCTGCTAGTGAGTGGTATCTGAGTAATAGCGAGGTATTGCACACCTTTAAAATGACGGTGCAATTACCTAAAGACTGGTTAAGCCTAAGCCAAGGTATAAATCAAGCAAATACTTGGCAAGAATTACATCCACAGACTGGTATTTACTTAATAGCCGCTCCCTTTAAGCACTATCACAAAACTCACGCAAACATTGAATATAGTGTTTATCTTAAACAAGCAGACCCTGCACTAGCCGAGCGCTATTTAGACGCTAGCATTAAGCATTTAACCACTTTAGAAACACTCTTAGGTCAGTATCCTTATACTAAATTTGCGGTGGTGGAGAGCTTTTGGGAAACGGGTTGGGGTATGCCCTCGTTTACTCTCCTAGGTTCAAGAGTATTGCGCTTACCTTTTATCTTGGATACGTCTTTACCCCATGAAATTGCGCATAACTGGTGGGGGAATAGTGTTTATATCGACAGTCGCTATGGTAATTGGGCAGAGGGCTTAACCGCCTATGTAGCCGATCATGCTCAAAGTGCTCTCAAGGGTGAGGATGTTAATTATCGGCGCAATCAATTAATTAAGCTCAGCACTTATCTAAAAGATCACCCTAACCAAACCCTTAATACCTTTACTAGCCGCCACGATAATACGAGTCAAGCACTCGGCTATAGTAAAAGCACCCTGCTATTTCATATGCTCAATAAAACGTTGGGTGAGGCGACCTTTCTTAAGGCTCTACAAACTTTTTATCAGCGTTATGCATTCAAAAGTGCTAATTTTAAACAATTAGAACAAGTGTTTAGCGAAGTAGGACAACGAGATTTAAGCACTTTCTTCCAACAGTGGCGCGATCAAAGTGCGATACCTCAACTAGAATGGGTGGAAGCTAAGCTGCTCTCCCCTCAGCAAGTAGCCTTAACCGTTAGGCAAACTAATCCAGACTTTAAAGGCTATATCACCTTGCCTGTGGTCATTAATAGCCAAAGCACACACCCAGAGGAGTCAAGCATTACCCTGAGTGCTGCTGAACAACGCTTTGTTTTAGCCACTCAATACCCCGCACAAACTATAGCCCTAGATCCTTATTTTGATAGTTTACGGCTCCCTTTAGCAGAAGAAATACCGCCCACTTTGGATTATTTTAATAGCGCTAATACAGGTAAAAAAACCATTCTCATTGCACACCAAGCTCGCCCCGAAATGCTACAAGCATGGCAACAAGTAGCGCAACAATTGCAAAGCCAACATCCCGATTGGAAAATTCAACTGGATAACCAACCTTTGCCTGACGGTGATGTGATCATACTAGGGGGTGAAAGTGATGCACTACCGCGCTTAGTGGAGCAAACACAAAGCTATGCACAGCTTAATCAAGCGAATGACTTATTAGGACGAGAAAACTACCTGTGCGGTCTACATACCCTAGCACTAACCCTACGCCTAAAGGATCGCTATGTATTAGCCTTAAGTGCTGATCACGTCGTAGGGTTAACTAGATTAATGGCGAAACTACCGCATTACGGCTCTTATAGTTATGCGCTGTTTAATAGTACGGATGGAGCTAATATCGCTAAAGGACAATGGGAGGTATTGGACTCACCGCTGATGAAGGTATTGCAACCTTAAAATCGGCTCTAATCGTTCGGATCTAACCTACTATAAAGAGCATCTATGCCACTAAGCGCTGTAGAATTAACACCTTGATATAAAGCGCTTAAACTGTGTCAAACTGAGCCTAGGCTGAATCACTCCTCTAGCCTAGCTACACTTGACTCACAGGATTTGGATGCTTCCCCATGAATTATTTGCTTTATGCTGGGGCTATTGCCCTTATGTGTTTAAATACGAGCAGTATAGCTGAAATCGATACCCTCCCCTTGCCCGCTAAAGCCAGCCAGCAAGAAATGGATATAGCCTATGATATGACCCAAGGCACTGACGATTTGACAGCGGCAAAAACTTATAATCAAGCTCAATCAGGTCATGGATCGCTCAGTATTCAACTCAATCCTGAATTGAAATTTGCTCAATTTAATCTAGTGCTCCCTAGTAAAGAGCTTACTACCTTTAATTCCGAGCAATTAAAAGCGCAAGCGAATGGGCTATCATTATGGTCAAATTTATTTAAATTCCATCCTAGTAATAGTTGTAAGCTACAACAGTATGAGGTTAAACAGTTAATGCCACCGCAAATTAGCTCAACTCACCTTTTAGCGGAAACGTCCATTAACTGGTTAATGAATTGCCCAGATCTAAAAAATACTACCTCTATCGACGTAGGATTATTTACAGTCCTAGCCCCTAAACTGCATACTATACGTGTTGATTGGTTGACCCCTAGTAGTATGGGTATACAAAAAAATACTTTACCTATCAGCATAAAACCCTATCAAACTGAGTTTAAATAAATCTATAAAGATGAAATACTTACTCTTAGCTTTCATCCCCCATTAAGCTCAGTATTGGTAATTATCTAAGTCTAAACAACTCTAACTAGCCTTAAGCTGTGGCATGACTACTATGTTAAAATCCTTACCTCTGCAACAGGTTTTCCTATTTTATTTAAAACAAATCATCATCTTAGGCTCTATTGCTTTTGGTATGTGGTTGTTTGAAAGCTGGATGCGGACAGGTGAGTGGTGGCAAGGAGACTGGCATGCGCTATGGATTTTGACCGTTATTTTTGCGGCTATTCAATTAATTGTTATTACCACGCCTCTATTAGTACTCTTTAAAAAATTAAAACGCCTGCCCTTGTTTTATACAGCAGGTTTAGTTTCAGGTCCTATTGGGGTGGCTTTATTTTTATGGTTTTTTACCTATCAACCTTTTGATCTCTATGGCTATCTTATTTGGCCACAAAGTGAACATATTATTGGTGCGTCTTTAGGTTTAGGTTTTGCTCATAATTTAAGGCGCTTTATGCTTAGCAAACAGATGCATACTTATGCCATTGACTAGCCCTCTTGAGCAAGAGGGCTATTGTCAGTGATGCTTATAATGGCTTTACCAAAGGACGAATTTGCTCCATACCTTGAAACAAACGTTCTCTTAAGCTAGCTTCATTCACCTGCTCACTGACCCTTAACATACTCGGCTCATCTTCAATAATAAAATAACTAGCAGCAATATGCGCCGCTAAAGCTTCGCGCTTTTCAACTGTTATTGAAGGTAATTCTTGCTCAGCTAATTGTAATAATTGTTGTGCTCCTAAACGCTGATTAAATAAATATTGCTCATTAGCTAAACGCATTAATAAGGGAATACGCTGCTCTGGATCAGGAATATTAACTACTTGCCCTAGAAGTTGTTTAAAAGCGGTTGTTTCATTAAGACTGATAGGAGAGGTTTTAGCTTCTGTCGTTTGTACCACCGCTAATGCACCCTGTAATAATAAACGTTGTTCATCCCGTGGAGGCAGAGGTTGCAGAACTACTTGTAATTTTTCACTAATACTTTGCGCATTGACTAGATCAGGTCTTGTTAATAAGGCATAAGTATACATAGCAGCCTGTTCATAACTATCCGTTAGGGTATCGATAAAGACTTTGCCCATACCCCACTGATTACCACTAAGTAATTGATCTAAGTAATCTTTATCTACTAAATGCTGAGCGGTAGAGCGCTTGAAACGCGGATCAGCTAAACCTAATTCCTCCAGCTTCATCAGTATTTCAAACCCACGCCCATTATGCGTTTTTAATAACGGTGTGTTAGCTATATTAAGCGTGGTCGCCTCAACCACTGTTGGAGTCGTCGCATTAAATTGAGGGACAGTACTATTTAATGTACTAGAAGCATTGACTCCATTGCTGACCCCAGCACTATTGAGCGTAGGTGAATGAGTTAAGGCTTCTGGATTGGCAATCGTAATAGCCGGTGCATCGGGTAATAAACCATTATCTAATAAAGCAATCGCTTGATCCGTCATAGAAATTTTTGCATTACTATTACCCTGTAAGAGTGCGGGATTAATAGTGAAGGTTTTATTAGTATCACTTGCCTGCTCACTATCCGCTACTACCGTATCCTCAGTCGGAGGATTCAAATATAAATACCCCCAATAAGTACCACCCCCCACTGCCATAACCCCTACGATCATTGCTACCCAAATAGGCCATTGTTTTTTTTCTTTAACACCTAACTGCTTGAGAGCGGTGCGCCGTAATTTAACACGCTCTTGATATTCGGCTTTGGCTAGGGACTCACGGACTTTTTGTGCCTGCTCTTGTGCTAAGCGTCTACGCTCATCCTCCATCACCATTTTGAGACGTGAATTACTGCTATAACGCTGACCAATTACCCCACACACATCACACATATCAAGGCGATCTTTCACCGAAGGCTGTTCGTGACCACAAGCGGGACAACGATACACCTTAGGTGTGTCATCTTCTATTTCTAATTCAACAATTTGAATAGTGGGACGTATTTCAGTAGTGACTAGCGCTTTGCCAAATTCTTTTTGAAAATGTTCGGCGACTTCAAGGCTGACCCCTTCTAAAGCAGTATTAGAATTTTGTTCAAAAATTAATGCTTCGGATAATTTGAACTCTAGTTGAGCACTTTTTTTACCCAAAATCGTCATTAATTGTTGCACTAAATCCGCGACTTTTAGTTCTGAGGTATGACCTGTAACGACCAAATCATAGAGCTGCGCTGGTAGTTGAGACATAATCAGCCTAGTTAAATTATTATTATTAATAGCAATATGCTGAGACTCTGATTAACCCGTAGAATTACTGACTGGATTAACACCATTTTCATTAGGATAATTATTAACCTTTTTGGTTATCATCCTATGTTATGTAGTTGAAATTATAAAGGGCTGCTGAACTTTGGCAATGTCTAACCTACAATCGGTCAATGATGAGAGTGATCACAGGTTTTTTTAGGTTCGGGCACTAGATCTACCCCGCCCTCACTCCACGGATGACAGCGCCCAATGCGTTTAAGCCCCAACCAACTCCCCTTAAGTGCACCATGCTTTTCAATCGCTTCCATGGTGTAGTGCGAGCAGGTGGGGTAAAAACGGCAATTATTGCCCATTAAAGGACTAAGCACTAATTGATACCCCCGAATAATAGCCATCAGTACCCGTTTCATGAGTGATAGAGCTTACTAGGGTCAATCATAGGCTCGCTATCAATAATGACTTGCTCGCCTTCCACTTTATGATAAAAACACGAACGCCGTCCGGTATGACAAGCTGGTCCGGTTTGATCTACCACGACTAAAATCGTATCGGCATCGCAATCAAAGCGCAGTTCTTTTAAAAGTTGGACTTGCCCTGACTCTTCACCTTTGCGCCAAAATTTTTGCCGCGAACGTGACCAATAACAAACCCGACCTGTGTTTAAAGTTTCTTCAATACTCGCCCGATTCATCCACGCCATCATCAATACTTCATGCGTATCGTATTGTTGGGCAATGGCAGGGATTAGACCCTCTTGATTGTATTTTAAGGTATCTAGGCTTTGACTCAGTGCACTCATTAAATCACTTGTCCGGCAGTTTTACGGGTATAACCTTTAGCAGCCAGTTTATCTAAATACTGTTGCCAATAGGTGGCGTGATTTTTACCCAAATCATAGAGTAAATTCCAGTCGTAAAGCCCACTGTCGTGATTGTCATCGAATACTAATTTCACCGCATACATGCCGACTGGCTCGATAGCCGTGATATTCACATTCTCTTTGCCAATTTGTAGACGCTCTTGCCCAGGGCCATGACCACGTACCTCAGCAGAGGGCGAATATACCCGTAGATACTCACAGCTCAAGGTATGCTCTTCACCCGTTGGCCAAGTGAGTACCAGTTCGCGGGACAGTTGATTCAAGGTAATATCGGTCGGAGTCATGGTCTACCTCATAGACTACAAAGTACTCGGTATCATAATGATTTAATACTCAAACGCTAGTTTCCTTAAGGAGTACTTGGCTTTAGAGCGATAACTTCGCATGATACGGCTTTGAATACAGCTCTTATCTAACTCTATGCTCCCTACTATTCAGCTCATTGCCTTTGATGTATTTGGTGTGATTATTACCGATGGTCATTTGGTATCACACGGTTTAATGCCTCATTTACCTGCTACTACTAGCAAAGCGCAAGTTAAACCTTTCTATGATGCCTATACTAGCGGGCATATCTCAGAAGCCGCTTTTTGGCAAGGTATTGACCTTTCAATTGAATCACAAATACGCCAGCACTTTTTAGATGTATTTGAATTAGATGAGGATTTAGAGCTAGTCACCCAAAAGCTTGGGCACTATTATCGTTTAGGCATTCTCTCCAATCTCGGTTGGGAGTGGTATCAATTATTAGAGCAACGCTTGCAGTTTAGCGCCCCGTTTGAGCCGCGCATTATTAGTGGTACGGTCGGCTGCCAAAAGCCCGAACCTGCTATTTATCAGTGTTTAATAGCGGCTAGTAAGCTTGCAGGTGAGCAAATTGCTTTTGTTGATGATCGACTAGAAAACTTAGCCGTCGCAGCGGAGCTGGGTATGACCACGATTCACTATGCACGAGAAAAAGATGATTATCCTTTTGAGCCAATCTATACCATTAAACGTTTAGGTGAGCTAGTACAAAGGTTCCCGTTCTAATTTTGCCTGATTAATCTCATCCTCTAACCCCCATTGATAAGTTGAGAAGCGTTTTTGACATCCTCCTCGCCCTAAAGGCATAGGTATCTACACAAGTCAGTTAAAGGAAGGGGCTTTACGGCTGTTTCGGTAAATAATGGAGCTAAGCGCTGCTTATCAGTGCTGAGTAGGCTCAATGTCCTGAGCTATCTTTTCCACCTCTTCAAGGGTGAGCTTAAATAAATCAGCAATAGCTTGATAAGACATGGCATTTAAAGCGATTAATTGTTTTACTGCGTTGTGAATACGTTGTTTTTCTTGCCTAAGCGCCTCGTCTTTTTCATTTAATAAAGGCTCTAACTCACTACGAGTTTTAGTTATTCCTTCATTAATCCCATCCTCTAGCCCCCATTGATAAGTTGAGAAGCGTTTGTAATCTACTTGAGTTAGCATATTTTTTGCCTCCAACAGTTGAGCATGTAAGTCTCGATTATCCGCTAAAGTTTCTAACATTTCATAATAATTGCGGAAGCGTTGTTCATCCTCACCGGATAATTGCTTTAAACGGGTCACAATATAATTGACCACCTCTTGTGCAGGACGTTGCTTAAAATCGCATAAGATGGCAAGGATTAACGCTTCGGGTGTGTCTTGAGCAATCAACACTCCACAATCCACCGTGTGCATATCGAGTGTTGCATAGTGGTAGGTAAATTGAGGCAGTACTAAGGTATTGGGCATAGTCAGCCGCTGTTTACCAATATAGACCAAATATTGATAAATCGGCTCGTCAGGATATGCCATTAAAATATCACTGGCATAACGCAACATACGCACCGACATAGTGGAGTCATTAGCGTTTTGAATCTCAACGTGCAGGATAAACGACTCACCCGACTCACGTTTTTTCATACGCGCAACCATATCGGCACGGCGTACTTCAATGCGTTGTTGCTCAGTTTGTAAGAGTTCTACCGAATTTCTATCCACATCCAAATGCAGCAGAATATTAGCAATATCAGCCGCTAAGAGTTGGAGTACGTCTTTACTAACAATATCTTTTTCAGCCATGACCAGTACTCTGGAGTGAGGTGTATTAAGTATAACAGCCGAGGTGGTCAATGGTGGGGCATCCTTTACTCACCTCATGAGAACGAGGTGCTTAATAAACCCTCGCTCCTAAGTTAATTCTATTTTATGCTGTAAACTTACCTTGGAGTAAAAATTAGTTTGATAGACTAAAAAAATAGTTGACTCTCAGAAAAACGATCTATATTATACGCCCCACATTTAGCAGTTCCTCGATAGCTCAGTCGGTAGAGCAAATGACTGTTAATCATTGGGTCACTGGTTCGAGTCCAGTTCGAGGAGCCAACAAATTCAAAGGGTTGCAAGCACATACTTGCAGCCCTTTTTTGCTTTTGGCGTTTTACGGTGTACTTTTGGCATTTTGACTCCCTCAAAAATATTATCTTGAGGTGCTAGGGGTAGCCAACCAGTGATTACCCTACTTATTTGTATCTGTTTATCTGCTTGGGCAAACCTCTGAGATATTAATACTGCGATACCATGAGAGGCATTTAGGGTGAGGGCTTTGACCGCTGCGCAGTGTGTCACGGTCGGTCAGGCGCTGCTCCGCGACGCGCCCGCCAGCCCGTAACCCCCTGCGCGGCTACTGCGCTCCGCTGACCTGACCTGTTTAGCTCACTGACCTAGGGCAAAACGAAAACCCACGAAGTAGTCACGGTCGTCGGGCGTGCTCCTGTAGCGGTTAGCAGAACGGCAGTACCAGCCGCTGTAGTACCACGAACCACCGCGCAACACACGATACGTTTTCTGCTCCGCAGCGAGGTAGTTGTCACTGTAGTTGCTGGCTGTCCATTCCCATACATTACCAGCGGTGTCATATAGACCATAACCATTAGCGGCATAAGAGCCTATGGTGACAGTCTTATCAGAATCTTTGCACTCATCACCCCATTTGCCATAACGTGCTTGAGTGCAAGCAATCTTGTTAGTCCCCCAAGAGTAGGCAGAATTCTTGCCACCCCGTGCAGCATATTCCCACTCGGCTTCGGTCGGTAAGCGATAATTTTTACCCGTCTTCTCATTGAGCCACTTTAAATAAACCTGTATATCATCCCAGCTCACATTAATCACTGGACGCTTGCCCCGCCCCCAGCCTTCATCTTCAGCATGAGGGCAAACCTTAGCCTGTTCACACGCATCCCATTCATCAAAGGTGACCTCGTATTTGCCGATTTGAAAAACGTCTACTTTGACCTCACGAGCGGGCAATTCATCACTAGGACATTCTTTTAAGCCCTCTACGAGATCGCGCTTTGGCACACAACCCATCGTAAATGTGCCAGCGGGAATAGTGACCATTTCTGGCTCAAAGGGTAAACGCTCTGGTTTTATTGGCTCAGTAGGTGGTTTAGTGACTACTACGGGTGCAGGTGCTTCAACTGCTGCTGGATTACTTTGCACTGCTGGTACAGAAGGCATAGGCGCGGGTTTATCTCTATTGATGAACACCCATCCTGCGCTCGCTAATACCACCACACCTACACCACTTAAAAGCCATTTATTCAAGCCGCCCGCATCAGCTTTAACCACTTCTAACTTCTTAGGCGGTGGAGTATGTGAAGTACTCACCCCCAAACCTGCCAACTCACCTTCCGTCTCTTGAATCAAAGCATCAAGGCGAAATTTCTCCTCCACCCGCGTTTCCGTATCGCGTTGCAAATACAGCTTGCTTAACTTCTCACTCAGAATAGCAATGCGTTGTTGATTAATAGCTTGCTGTCGAGACTCTAACTCTTGTGCATTGATCTTAGCCTGACGTTTCAACTCCGCCTCGCGCTTTAACGCTGCTTCTCGTTGTGCCTGTTCAGCCGCCAAGCGTTGAGTCTCCCGCTCCTGTGCAGCTTTTGCCTCAGCTATCCGTTTAGCCTCTGCCTCTTGCCTTGCCCGTTCCTCTTCCAAACGCCGCTGCTCAGCCTCACGCGCCAAACGCTCCCGCTCCACACGCTCAGCCTCAATCCGCTTCACCTCATCCTCATGCTTCGCTGCCATTAATAGCGCATGTACCTTTTCAGTAATCGCACTAAACGCCTCCTCCAGCTCAAACGAACCCAAAGGATAAGCAGACAGTGGCTTATTATCCTTCACCGCCCCCTGCAAACTCGCCAACCACGGCACGGTTTTCCACGCACACGGACGCACAATCACCGGAACAATGCGCAACCCTTCCTGCTCACGACGCTGCAAAAATTTAGGAATCTCTTGGCGCGTCACAAACTCCGAAGCCAAAAAATCACTGCTCACCAACAAAATCGCTACCCGTGCTTGCGCTATCGCATTTTCAATCGCAGGCAACCAACTCGCCCCCACCTCAATCTGACGATCATCCCAAATGGCAAATTCAGTATGCAGTTGCAACACCTGCAATTGCTGACGCAGCGCATCTTTCCACGCTTCGTCTTTATGGCTGTAGCTAATAAAAATATCGGTCATAGCAAGCGGTCGATTAGGGGTGACGAGAGGAATGATACCGAATTTTTAACTCAATAGGGGTAGGTATTTTGAGTTATAGAATTAAAGAACAGGACTGATAACAATGATTATGCTAGAAAGCAGTACCTACTCTAAGACTGTTGGCAAGCGAGTAAGTACTACTTTTGAAGTGATTAAACTAAATCAGCTACTAAGGACTGGCGGGTTGCCTCACTCACCGTAATCGAGTGAGTGTAATTAGCATGATCCACACCCATATGAATTGCTGCACCATTCAATGCCGCTTGGCGCATACCCTGACTTAGCTCAAAGCGCAAAAAGTGCACCGCAGCGGTTTTTTCATCCGTTTCACGCGGTAGATCTTCATTAGCAATGGCAATCACCTTGTCAAAGCCCTCGATCTGCACCCACATCTGGCGCTCAATCCCAATCAACTGTCCGAGCTGACGCTTGCGTTCTTCAGGATTAGGAAACTCCAGCATAAAGGTAGCTTTCCAATTCGAGCCATCGGGAATCAAAGGATTATAAGCCGCTAACTCATCCTGAATCCCTTCCGCTTCAAAAATACGCTCAATACGCAGCATCTCTTGAATCTGGTATTGAATGGTTAAGCGATCTTCAAAATACAAGGTAGCATTAGCCCCTAGATGCACTTTACGCGCCGCTTTATGCTCTAACACCTGCTTTCTAAAGGACGGACGCGCTACTGAATACTGTTCTAAGCTCATTAAATCCGCACGAGATAAGGCTTGCATAGCTATTCTCCTATAAACCATACGCAATGCGTAACATAGTTAAGGGATGCGTGGGGGCTTTCGCGGTAGTGTCAGGTTCTTTTTGTTGTAGACCATTTTCAATATGATGCCCTGCCATCGGGCAATCACTGGCGTAATAATCCGCTTTGGCTTGTTGTACCTTAGTCACTACCGGACGACAGATTTTCATCGCCGTTTCATGGAACTCTTGTTTCACTGCATAGGTTCCATCATGCCCTGAACAACGCTCAATTAAATCAAATTTGGTATTCGGCACTAATTCTAATAATTCACGCGTTTTATACCCCAAATTCTGTACCCGTAGATGACAAGAAGCGTGATAACTGACCTTACCTAAGGATTGTTTAAATTCAGTCTTTAGTTGTCCGTCTTTATGGCGCAGCATCAGATATTCAAACGGGTCAAAGATGCGCGTTTTCACTAACTGCACATCAGCATCATGCGGGAACATTAGGGGTAGTTCTTGCTTAAACATCAGCACACACGAGGGCACAGGAGCGACAATATCCCAGCCATCGTTAATAAGCTGCATCATCGCAGGAATATTGACTTCTTTCGCCTTAGCCACCGCCTCTAAATCGCCTAACTCAAGTTTAGGCATACCGCAGCATTGCTCTTTATTGAGTAAAGTGACCGGAATTTGATTATGTTGAAAGACTTTGGCTAAATCTTCGATGATATGGGGTTCGTTATAATTACCGTAGCAAGTGGTGAAAATAGCTACTTTGCCCGTAGTACGTCCAGCGGGTGTCACAGGTAATGAGGTATCCCTCAAAGCTTTGACGTAATGACGCCCTTTTTTACTGTGGTAACTGGGAATTTTAGCATTCACATGCACGCCCAGCACTTTGGCTAAACCTTTGCGGAAGGTAGGATTTTTATTAGTCGCATTCACTACCTGAGACACAATGGGTATGCCTGCAAATGTCCCCATTAAATCGGTGGAGCTGAGAATTTTATCGCGTGTGCTGGTTTCACCCTTTTTGAATTTCACCGCTTTGGCCCTTAGCATTAAGTGCGGGAAATCTAAATTCCATTCATGGGGTGGCACATAGGGGCATTTAGTCATATAGCACAGATCACATAAATAGCAGTGATCGACGACTTTCATATAGTCCGACTTAGCCACTCCATCCACTTCCATAGTGCTGGAATTATCGACTAAATCGAATAAAGTAGGGAATGAATTACACAGGCTGACACAGCGCCGACAACCGTGGCAAATATCGAATACCCGCTCTAATTCTTTATTTAAAGAGTCTTCATTATAGAAGTCGGGATTTTTCCAATCTAAGGGATGACGGGTAGGGGCTTCTAGACTACCTTCGCGTTTGCTTATAGCCATACAACATACTCCTGCTGACGCGTGATAGGCGAGTGTTAGACTCGTTTAGAGAGGGTTATAGCCAGTGCTATAACCCTTAGAGAGCACGATGCTTAGGCGTCTAGAGCATCTAGCGCTTTTTGGAAGCGATTAGCATGTGAACGCTCGGCTTTAGCTAGCGTTTCAAACCAATCAGCAATTTCATCAAAACCCTCTTCACGCGCATCTTTTGCCATGCCGGGGTACATATCGCTGTATTCATGCGTTTCACCCGCAATAGCGGAGCGCAGATTATCTGCTGTTCCACCAATAGGTAAACCTGTTGCAGGATCACCCACGGCTTCTAGGTACTCTAGATGACCATGAGCATGTCCAGTTTCACCTTCAGCGGTAGAACGGAATACAGTGGAGACATCGTTATAGCCTTCAACGTCGGCTTTGTTAGCAAAGTAGAGATAACGGCGGTTGGCTTGGGATTCGCCTGCGAAAGCATCTTTCAAATGTTGTTCGGTACGGCTACCTTTCAGTTCCATAATGAATCTCCTCTTGTTAGCGATTATGCAAAGCGGGCGCTAATGCCTATTGAAAGCTTTAAGTGAGTAAAAATGAATTAAGCTTTCAAGTCTACTTAAAATTGAAATATATAGGATTAAGCAGTGGTCTATTAGCTAGTAGGACTGTAAGCATTCTAGCCAATGAAATCCAATAGAATATATTGGATGCAATGATCTATTTTACAAAAATAAGAAAGGACTAATATAAAAGTTTTGAACCCAAAATAAGCCTAAGCAGAGCATGCTTAGGCTTAAATCGTAAACAACATAGAGCCTAAAGTTAGCCGTAATAAGCGGGAATCTTACAAGCCCCCGGAATACGACCAAATCCAATTAAACGATTACGCCAATAGCCTTTAATTTCAGCACGCTCAATACGCTTGCCCGCTCGCGGCGCATGGAGAAATTTATTACTGCCTAAATAAATGCCCACATGACTAATGCGTCTACGCTTTGAGGTATTAAAAAACACTAAATCACCGCGCATCGCTCGATTAGGTGGTACTTTAGTAGAAATAGCATACTGATCAGCAGCAGTACGGGGGAGTACCACGCCTGCTCCGGTTTTCATTGAATACTGTACTAAACCACTACAATCAAAGCCATTTAAAGGACTTTCTCCTCCCCAGCGATATTTTTTGCCAATCTGATTACTACCCACCTGAATCACACGCTCAGCGGGATCGATATGCCCACGTGGGGCGGGAGCCGTTCTAGCTCTGGCGACATAACGGCCGGTTTGAACAAAACGACGTGTTTCAGCACTAGCACTATTGGCTACTGGCTGCTGAGATGATGGTACATACTGGCTAAGCGTATTAAGCACTGAGCCATAACGATGTGAAGCAAAGTTATTACTTTTGAGAGTACCTAAACGGGAAGCTTGTTGGAAACTGGCTTGTACTTTCACACTATGATGCACACTAGCCGCGTAGCTTACCCCACTTAAGCCCCCTGCTATGATCAGCCCCATCGCTAGGAGCTTATTCACATGAGAACAAACACTACTCATTAACTGAATTCCTCAGAACACGGGAGAAATCCTTTCTCACTTAGTTGTTACGCTATTCCTGCATGCCCAAAATTACCGCTTTTCCCTAGCCCATACAATATAAAAATGGAAAATTGGCGGTATTTATTACCTAACCAGTCTAATAGCTAAATCCATCACCTATCTGATTAGTTTCTTACCACTAAACCACCGATGTTTTATTGCTAAGCCTCATTTAATCACTGCTCTATAAAAACAGGGCTATTTTTAGACTAAAAAATCCTTATCAGGTTATGCCACTTCAATGATTTCAAAGTCGTGCGTCACTTCAGCCGTTTTACTAAACATGATAGAGGCGGAGCAATATTTTTCAGCCGACAGCTTAATCGCACGCTCGACTTTTTCAGGGCTTAGATTTTTGCCTGTGACTACAAAATGTAGGTGCATCTTAGTGAAGACCTTGGGGTCGGAACTCGCACGTTCTGCGGATAATTCTACATGACAATCCGTCACTTGCTGACGGGACTTTTGTAAAATCATTAGTACATCAATGGAGGAGCACCCCCCCAAACCTAGTAGCAACATCTCCATCGGGCGCACCCCTAAATTGCGCCCCCCTACTTCAGGTGCAGCATCCATAACCACCGAATGACCGCTTTCAGACTCCCCAACAAAACTCATATGGTCTAGCCATTTGACGCGTGCTTTCATACTGTTGCTCCTCGTTGCTGTAAGGTTTGCTCAATGGCATCCCACATTAAAGCGGTAATATTATCCCCATATTGCGCTTCTAATTCGCGCACTCCCGTAGGGCTGGTGACATTAATTTCAGTCACATAGTCACCAATCACATCTAAGCCCACGAACATTAATCCCATCTCAATCAAAGTAGGTGCAATAGCATTACAAATCGCATACTCACGCGCAGTTAAATCGACTCCAACCCCTTTGCCTCCAGCAGCTAAATTCGCACGCGCTTCACCTTCGGCGGGAATACGTGCCAACGCATGTGGATAGGGTTTGCCGTTAATGATCAAAATACGCTTATCGCCTTGCTTGTATTCGGGTAAAAAGCGTTGCGCCATTACAGTACGTTGCCCGTAGTGAGTAATAGTTTCAAGGATCACATTTTGGTTGGGATCACCCGCCTTGATTTGAAATACCTGTGAGCCACCCATGCCATCTAAAGGTTTCACCACAATAAATTGCTGCTCCGCAATAAACGCTTTAATACGTTTCATATCACGGGTGACTAGAGTCGGTGGGCAAAACTCAGCAAACCAAGTCGCAAATAATTTTTCATTCGCCGCTCTAATACTATCAGGGCGATTGACCACTAAAGCTCCTTTGCGAGCAGCCATTTCAAGTAAGTAAGTGCTATACACATACTCCATATCGAAAGGCGGGTCTTTGCGCATCAGCACTACATCAATAGTGTGTAGTGGCACAGTAATAGGCTCACCTAAGCTATAAAAAGGGCTAGCGGTTAAATCAATGCTAAAGGGCGTAAGCTCGGCATACACCACTCCCTCACGCACGAATAAATCACGCGGTTGACAATAATACAGCGTCAAACCGCGTGCTTGAGCCTCGCGCATCATGGCTATAGTCGTGTCTTTTTTAATATTTAGACTTTGAATCGGGTCCATCACAATGGCGACCGAGTACTTTAAAGTACCAGTACTCATCAGACACTACTCCTAGAATTCTGCTTTAAGATCACGCGTGATTAAGGCTTTGACTGCATCCGCAGGCGCTAAACCTTGATATAAAATACGATACACTTGCTGACAAATGGGCATTTCCACGCCAGCGCGTTCGGCTAATAAGCCAATCGAATGCGCCGATTTAGCGCCCTCTACTGCTTGACCAATTTCAGCGATGGCCGTCTCTAAATCTTTACCTTGCCCCAAGGCTAGACCTAAGCGTCGATTACGCGATTGATTATCGGTGCAAGTAAGTACTAGATCGCCTAAACCGGCTAATCCCATTAAGGTTTCTGGTTGAGCGCCGAGTACTTCACTCAGGCGTTTAATTTCGGCTAAACCACGAGTAATAATGGCAGCGCGTGCATTCGCACCATAGCCCAAACCATCGGAAATACCCGCTGCAATCGCCAACACATTTTTAATCGCGCCCCCTAGCTCCACACCTATAACATCGGTACTGGTATAAACACGATAGTTATTAGCACTAAAGGCTTTAGCAATGGTTTTTGCAAGTACTTGCGAGTTAGCGGCCACGGTCATCGCGGTAGGTAAACCACTCGCCACCTCAGCGGCAAAGGTAGGACCGGAAACGACTGCATAATGTTGGCAAAAGGGTAACTCTTCTATTACAACTTCGTGGAGTAGCTTACCTGTGTCTAGCTCAATCCCTTTCGTAGCCCAAATAATCGCATCTTGGTCAGTCAATAAGGGCTTTAAGCGTTGTAATAAAGAACGCATGCCATGACTCGGTACTACGATTAAATGGTAATGACTAGACTTCGCAACCTTGGCTAAATCAGCATTAGGTGTGAGATAGGAAGGCAAAGGAATAGTGGGAAGATAGCGCTTATTTTCTTTTTCAGTTTGCAGTACTTGGATATGCTCTGGACTAATATCCCATAATTGTACTGCAATCTGATTACGCGCTAATTGGAGTGCCAGTGCAGTACCCCAAGAGCCTGCACCATACACTGCGATTGATTGAATAATATCCACTTAGCGTCAAATAATTAAGCTGGTTGAGCTTCAGTAGTACGCTCCATTTGCTCTTGCAAACGACGTACATATAAAGCATCGAAGTTAATCGGTGAAAGATGTAATTCAGGGAAACTACCTTTAGAGACTAAGCCTGCGATCACTTCACGCGCATAGGGGAATAAAGTATTCGGGCAATAAGCGGCTAATAAGTGATTCAAATGTTCAGGAGCATATCCGGTAATAAAAAATACACCTGCTTGTTTAACTTCGACTAAGAAAGCAGGTCTGCCATTACTTTTTACGGTAATAGTCAGCATTAGCTCTACTTCGTAATTATTGTTTTGCAAGGTATTAACATGAGTATTGAGATCTAAATCGGTATCAGGGTCCCAAGTCTCGGTAAAGACGCTAGGCGAGCTAGGTGCTTCAAAAGACACATCTTTTAAATAGATGCGCTGAATAATAAATTGTTGTTCTTCTTGTGCGGCGGCAGTATTGGTATCGCTCATGTTGTAAACCCTGAGTGTAGTCATTGTTGTTAAATTAAATCATGATGCAAGGGCTTGATTAACCCATGCCTTAATCTGTGAAGTATTCATCGCGCCTGAAACCCGCGCCTTTTCTTGCCCGCCCACAAACAGCACCATAGTCGGAATACTACGAATACCAAACATAGCACCTGCTTGTTGATGGGCTTCGGTATCGACTTTCGCTAAACGTACATGGGGTGATAATTGCGCGGCGGCTTCGGCAAAAGCGGGGGCCATCATGCGGCAAGGCGCACACCAAGGCGCCCAAAAATCCACTAAAACGGGCATTTCATTGCGACTAATGTGCTTTTGTAATTGCGCAAAATCTAGCTCTATGGGCGTGCCCGTCAATAATACTTGCCCACAAGAGCCGCATAAAGCTTGATCGGCGGGTTTATCACTGGGTAGGCGATTGGTTTTTTGACAATGCGGACATACCACTAACATGATGTTAATCCTAATAATTGATCGAGTTCACCTGAGCGCTCTAAGGCAGCCATATCATCATAACCACCAATAGAACGCTCACCGATAAAGATTTGTGGAACGGTATTGCGTCCGCTAAGCGCTTCCATTTCAGCCCATAGCTCGCCATCATTACCCACATTAATCTCAGTAAAAGGTACTTGCTTACGGTTTAATAAGGATCGCGCCCGCATGCAGTAAGGGCAGAAACGGGTAGCATACATTTTAACCGCAGGCAGTGTACTCATTACTTCTTACTCACAGGCAAATTGGCACTCTCCCAAGACGTAATACCTCCTGCCAAATTATTGACATTGGTAAAGCCTTTCTTAGTCAAGGTATTGGCAGCCATGGCTGAACGATTACCGGAACGACAATATACTAATATAGGTTGATCTTTGAATTTTTCCAGTTCGCCCACGCGAGTAGCTACTTGCCCTAGCGGAATATGACGTGCACCTTTAATTTTGCCAGCACTTACTTCATTACCCTCACGCACATCAATGACAATAGTATTATCATCATTGAGTAGGCGTACCGCCTGTGTGGTGTCTAATTGCTTATATTTGCGAGTCAAGCGATTAAACTCTAACCAAATGGTAAACCCCAAGACCCCAACAAACCCTACCACCAGTAGTAAATGATTTTGCACAAATGCTACGTACTCGTTCACAACACTATCCTGTTAGCTAAAATGTCCCTAAAGATATACATACCCGCGCTCATGGTAAAGCATAACAATACTTTAGCCTGTAATTACTATGCGATACCTGAATGCTAATACTGAGTTTAACGTTTAACCGCTGGGGTGCAGAACACCTCTTGCATCATACTAATTAAACGTAAAGTACGGTAATCACCGACCTTATAAAACACTTTATTAGCGTCCTTGCGCGAGGTTAGAATACCTTTATCACGCAAAATGGCTAAATGTTGTGAGATATTACTCTGCGAAGTGCCCACATTCTCAACAATATCTTGGACGTTGACTTCATCCTCACCTAGGACACATAAAATTTTGAGGCGCAAAGGATGAGAAATAGCCTTGAGTGAGCGCGATGCACGATCAATATCCTCATCCTTGCCTAACATATCGAATGGTAAACTATAATCTTCCTGCATCATGGTACTTAATCTTTAAAAGAGGTGGATAATTTAAAATTACTTCTTGTCTAGCATCAGAATATTACTATGATCCAATATTAACATAACCTAATAAGAAAACTTAGATTTTACCAGTAAAATAATGGGGGAATACCAGATAGGAATAGATGTTTTTAAAACTTGCTAAGGCTAGACAAAGCACTAGAAGCTACTTATTATGCAAAATGCGACTGCTGATCGTATAACATCACACCAATTATTAACTGTGACCAGCCGTGAACATTTATTTACAACGTTTGCTAGTACTCAACATCATCTTATTACCTTTAGTAGCCTATCCGTTTATGGCGACTGCTGCCCCTACGGATACACAGTCTATTCAGCGCGATATTCGACAACTAGAGGTTACTTTAGATAATACCAAAGATCGCTATCAAAATCTGACGGATGAAGTCACTCAATTAGAGAAAAAACTCAGTGATATTGCCACTAACTACCGCAAAACTGAGCTTAAAATTGAGGCTGCTCAACAACGCTTACAAGAAGCGAATACTAAAAGCGCAGCTCTAGACCGTGACTTAGATGAACAAAAGGCCGCTCTAGCCGAACAATTACAAGCGATGTACACCACCGGCGGACAATCCCATCTGCGTCTGCTGTTGCGTGAAGATGCCCCCTCCGATATTAGCCGCAATTTACGTTATTTTAACTATCTTAATGAATATCGTATGGAGCGCATTGAACGCCTACACAAGACTCGCGCTGAGCTTTTAACCTTACGTGAAACCGCCCATACAGAACAACAAACACTAGCCGAATTGTCTAGTACACTTAAAAACCAACAACTACAACTCCAAGCCACACTCAATGAGCGAGAAGGCAAATTAACTACACTTAAGAGTGATATGCGCACCCAGTCGCGCCAATTAGCTAAAC
Organism: Thiofilum sp.; assembly: GCF_016711335.1. Taxonomy (NCBI): domain Bacteria; kingdom Pseudomonadati; phylum Pseudomonadota; class Gammaproteobacteria; order Thiotrichales; family Thiofilaceae; genus Thiofilum; species Thiofilum sp. Next base: position 1,355,064 of record NZ_JADJTF010000001.1, on the reverse strand, counting down.
TTCAAGCAGAAGAAGCTCAACTGCAACGCACTATCGAGCGTCTTGCCGAACAACGCGAACAAGCCGCATTAGCTGCTCAAGCAGCCGCTAAAGCTGCTCCCCCCCCTACTTCGGTCAAACAAACCACTAAAGCAACCCTAGAAACCTTGATGGGGGCAGCAACACCAACACCTACTCCCAAACGCACTCAAACTAATGCTGAGACAGTGAGTTATAGTAATAATCGCCCTTTTACCCAACTGAAAGGTAAATTGGCTTGGCCCACCAGTGGGCGCATTCTGCACGCCTATCGTTCTAGACGAAATGAAAAACTACAATGGAATGGTGTAGTGATCAAAGCAGAGGGCGGCGCACCTGTACGCAGCATAGCAGCGGGTAAAGTCATTTTTGCGGATTGGCGTCCGGGTTATGGGCATGTGATTATGGTTGAACATGATCGTAACTACATGAGTCTCTACGGTTATAATCGCGTACTTTATAAAAAGGAAGGTAGCCTGATTAAAGCCAATGAAGTGATTGCCGCCGTAGGGAACTCAGGGGGACAAAACCAAAATGGTCTTTACTTTGAAATTCGCAAAGGGGTGACCCCAATGAATCCGGCTATTTGGTGTCGCTAAGCACTTGCGAGTATGATAACTGAACTTACTTAAGCAGCTTTAGATTTAGTAAACTATCCTGTACTTTAAATCCATTATTGAATAGCAGAGCTGCTACTATTAATAACAGACAAGGGTGGGTGGCTAGCGCCCCTTAGAGAGAATTAAATTTATGCAATCACAACGTCTCGTCCTCGGCACTTTAATAGGCGTCTTATTAGGTGTGACCGCAACGGTAAGTATCAATGTATTTGCCTTTAAACAAAGTGCAGACGATGCTGCGGTTATGCCGCTAGACGACCTCAAAAAATTCACCGAAGTGTATAGCCGCGTTAAAGAAGATTACGTCGAACCCGTCAAAGACAAAGAACTTATCGGGAATGCGATTCGTGGCATGTTAACCGGTTTAGATCCTCACTCTGACTATCTCAATGAAGAAGAATATAAAGAGCTTCAAGTCGGCACGACGGGTGAGTTTGGTGGTTTAGGGATTGAGGTCGGTATGGAGGATGGCTTTGTTAAGGTCATTTCCCCTATTGATGATACCCCGGCTCAGAAAGCAGGTCTTGAGGCAGGCGATTTAATTATTCGGCTCGATGACAAACCTGTTAAAGGCATGTCACTGAATGATGCAGTCAAAATCATGCGTGGCAAGCCTAATACCGATATTAATTTATTAATAGTGCGAGAAGGTAAACCTAAACCCTTTAAAGTCACTATTACTCGTGCCGTTATCAAGGTAAATAGTGTTAAACAACGGGTATTAGAACCCGGCTACGGCTATGTGCGCATCAGTAGCTTCCAATCTAAAACCACTGACTCACTGAATGAGGCTATTGCTGCTTTACAAAAAGATAATAAAGGTGCTTTACGTGGTCTGATATTGGACTTACGGAATAATCCGGGTGGCGTATTAAATGCGGCGGTGGGTGTATCCGATGCCTTCTTGGATGCAGGTAAAATTGTCTACACCGAAGGGCGTGTTGAAGATGCCAAAATGGAATACAGCGCTCAAAAGGGCGATATTCTTAATGGCTCGCCCATTGTGGTACTGGTCAACCGTGGTTCAGCCTCGGCTTCTGAGATTGTGTCTGGTGCACTTCAGGATCATAAGCGTGCTGTCATCGTTGGGCAAAAAACCTTTGGTAAAGGTTCAGTCCAAACTGTATTACCTTTAGACGAAAAGACCGCGATTAAAATCACTACCGCACGATACTTCACCCCCCTAGGACGCTCCATTCAAGCAGAAGGCATTAAACCTGATATTGAATTGAAAGCGCTCAAGGTCAGTGCTGATACTAATGCCAATGAAGACTTGGATCTCTTAAGCGAAGCCGATTTAAGCAAGCATTTAAGTAACCCTACGTTAAAAGCCGCTAAGGAAGCCGATGAGGCTTTAAAAGAAGAAGAGGCAAAGAACAAACCGGCTGAGCCTACCAAGGATAAAACTACCGGCAGTACTACGGATAAAGAAACGAGCCAGCCTCAGACTGATGCCTCTAAAGCGGATCAGGATAAGCCCTTAGCGGAGACCGATTACCAGTTATTTGAAGCACTTAATATCCTAAAAGGTATTGATCTTGCTACTAAACGCAATAAAGACGCTACGCCCCCCGCTAAGACGCTTTAATGAGTGATTTAACCCATTTCAATGCTCAAGGCGAAGCTCATATGGTGGATGTCGGTGCTAAAGCAGCGACCCACCGTATAGCGATTGCCAAGGGCGAAATCCATATGCAACCTACCACCTTAGATAAAATTTTGGCAGGTGAGCATAAAAAAGGCGATGTCTTAGGCATTGCCCGCATTGCAGGCATTATGGCGGCGAAACGGACGGCTGAACTCATTCCCCTCTGCCATCCTCTCGCTTTGACCCATATTCATATCGATTTTATTCCTGAAAGTAGTCCCCACACGCGAGTATCCTGTTCGGTGCAAGTAGAAACGACAGGACAAACAGGCGTTGAAATGGAAGCTCTCACCGCCGTGAATGTCGCTTTATTGACTATTTATGATATGTGTAAAGCCGTGGATAAGGGGATGATATTGAGCAATATTCGTCTGGTAGAAAAACAAGGCGGGCGCTCAGGTCACTGGCAAGCAACCTGAGTCTCTAGTAAACGCACATTAAACACTAAGCCGTCTTAGGCTGGGTGTAGAATAAAATGGGCGTAATATCAATCGCATCTCCCAACACTTCTTTAGCATGACACACCGCTTCGGTGCGCTCGCGGAAAAAGCGCTCTTCACCAATATGAGCCGTTAAACCAGAGCGCTGGAACGCTTTACACACTGGCATTTTTACCCGTGCTAAGTAAAACTCTATGCCCAAGCCTTTTAAACGGTCAGCAACACGAATGAGCATTTCCTCTCCAGTTGAATCCACCTGATCGACTGATTCCATATCGAGCACTAACACTTTCATTTTCGGCTTCTGGGCGACACTATTGAGTAGTTTCCCTTCTAAATAGCCTGAATTAGCGAAATATAGATCCCCATCAAAACGATAAATACCTACCGTCTCACTACTAACTAAGTTATGGCGATTAATATCTCGTAAAGAGCCGTCTGGATGCCGTGATACTTCAGCAAAATGCGGACTCATAGTGCGATATAAGAATAGCCCTAGTGACAATAACACCCCAGCCATAATCCCATACTCTAGATGTGGCGCTACCACTAAGGTCGTAATAAACGTGACAATACCCACGATTCCATCATGATAAGTCACCTTCCATGCATGACGTAATGGCTCAAACTTAATCAACCCTAGTACCGCAATCATAATGACAGCCGCTAAGGTCGCTTGAGGTAAGTGGTATAACCAGTCAACAAAAAATAATAACGTTAAAGCCACTAATAACCCTGTGACTACCGATGAAAATCCGGTACGTGCTTTGGAAGCATAATTGACCGCCGTGCGCGAGAAGGAACCAGAAACGGCATAACCTTGAAAAATACCTGACACCATATTAGCCAACCCCTGCCCCACTAACTCTTGATTAGCCGATAGTGGATGGCGAGTTTGCGCAGCAATAGACTTAGCAATAGAGATAGCCTCCACAAAGCCTACCAAAGCAATAACAAGACCAGAGGCAATTAATTGCACTAAATGATGCGCAGAAATGCTAGGAATACTAAGTTCTGGTAAACCAGCGGCGATTTTACCCACCACTTTACCCCCCATTTCTTCATAACCTGTCAACATCGCTAATACAGTTGCTATCACTACTGTAATAAGAATATTGGGTAATTTAGGGGCATAGCGCCGTAACACTAGCAGTGTAAATAAAGAAAATCCCGCCATCGCTACGGTCGGCCAGTGGGAATGACCTAATGATTTAATCGTGTGCCATACCACCTCATACTGATGCTCAAGGTCGGGGATTTTTAAGCCAAATAATTTGCTTAATTGTGAGGAAGCAATAATCAGCGCAGCGGCATTGGTAAAACCGACAATTACTGGATGTGATAAGAAGTCGACCAATACGCCTAACCTCAACAGCCCCAGTGAGAGTTGGATAACGCCGACAATAAGAGCTAAAAAGGCTGAATAAGCAATAAAGGTAGTAGGATCAGGATTTGACCCCAACACTCCCTGCAAAGCAGCAGCCGACATTAATGATACCACCGCCACCGGACCGGTCGCTAAATGGCGTGAGGAACCCAATACTGCTGCAATAATGACGGGTAAAAACGAAGCGTACAGCCCTACTTGAGCAGGCAAACCCGCCAGCGAGGCATACGCCATCGACTGCGGAATGAGTACTAGAGCAACACTTAAACCTGCTAAGGCATCCGCTTTTAGCACACTGAATTGCTTTAGCTCACCAATCCAGCTTAAAAAAGGGGTGAACCGCAACGGTATATCTTTAAATAACTGATATAGCCAAGCCAAAGGAAATCTCCTCCATCTCATATAAAAATAGCCTCTAAAAGAGGCTATTGAGTTGGAGCTATATTAGCACTTACCTCACAACTGTCAGTATCACTTTAAAGATAGGTAACTTACTCTACTGTCACCGATTTCGCTAAGTTACGTGGTTTATCGACATCGGTTCCTTTCAGTACAGCTACGTGATAGGACAATAACTGCAAGGGAATGGTATAAACAATCGGGGTTAGTAATTCCGGCACATGCGGCATTTCTAGTACGTGTAAATTACTCAATGCTTGAATATGCGCCTCTTTATCCGCAAACACATACAGCTCACCACCACGCGAACGCACTTCCTCTAAATTAGACTTTAATTTCTCTAATAAAACGGTATTAGGCGCTACCGTTACAATAGGCATTTCACTATCGACTAAAGCCAGCGGACCATGCTTTAACTCACCCGCTGGGTAAGCTTCGGCATGAATATAAGAAATTTCCTTAAGCTTTAATGCCCCTTCCATAGCAATGGGATACATTTCACCGCGCCCTAAAAATAAGGCATGGTGCTTTTCTAAAAAGCGCTCGGCTAATTGCTCAATCGCATCATTCAGATTTAAGGTTTGCTCAATTAATAGAGGTAGCTGGCGTAATTCATTACTTAATTGCTCTACTTTACCAGTATCGCCACCCTTAGCTTGAATTAGCAGTCCTACCAATAATTGCAAAGCTGCTAATTGAGTAGTAAAAGCTTTTGTTGAAGCCACCCCAATTTCAGGTCCTGCTATCGTCATTAAAGACCAATCAGATTCCCGTGTCAGTGAACTCTCAGGTACATTGCAAATAGTCAGCGAGGCTAGGCAACTTTGCTCTTGTTTAATTTTTTCTAGTGCGGCTAAAGTATCGGCGGTCTCGCCGGATTGAGAGATGGTAATGACTAATTGATTTTTACGCGGTGCTTGGCGACGATAGCGATACTCACTAGCTACCTCAATTTGGCAAGGAATATCAGTTAAGGCTTCAATCCAATAACGCCCTACTAAACCCGCATGAAAGCTAGTACCGCATGCAATGATCTGGATCGACTCTACCTGAGCCAGACGCTCTTGTACTTGCTGCCCTTTAATAGCACTCCACTCAATCCCATTCGCCCCAATCCGCCCCTCTAAAGTAGCCGCCAATGCACTAGGCTGCTCAAAAATTTCTTTGAGCATAAAGTGGCGATATTCACCCAAATCAGACGCAAATGAGCTGACATTAGATTGCTTAACCGGACGCTCTACTGGCTCATTATTACTATCAAAAATTTCAATGCCATAACGCTTTACCCGCGCTACATCGCCATTTTCTAAATAGATAAAGCGCGAAGTCACTGGTAATAAGGCTTGAATATCGGAGCCAACAAAATTTTCGCCCAAACCTAAACCTATAACCAACGGACTGCCTTGACGCGCGACGATTAAGGTTTCGGGATCATCATGCGCGATGACGGCAAAACTATAGGCTCCCGTTAATTGAGAGCGCGTATTAAGCATTGCTTGCAGTACGTCATCGCCCTTTTCTAAGCAACGATTGAGTAAATGTGCTACTACCTCAGTATCGGTTTCGGAGGTAAACACATAACCTTGTGACTTAAGCTCAGCTCTTAGCTCTGCATGATTTTCCACAATACCGTTATGGACTAAGCCGACACGCTCGGTACTAAAATGCGGGTGTGCATTATGCTCGGCAGGTACGCCATGAGTGGCCCAGCGCGTATGAGCAATGCCGATATGTCCTTCAATAGGTTCAGATTGGAGGCGCTCTTGTAAGCGGGCTACTCGACCTAAAGCCCGACTACGCACTAACTTACCTTGTTGATCAATCACCGCTAAACCTGCGGAATCATAACCACGATATTCAAGGCGACGTAATCCTTCAAGTAGGATTTCAGTGACGGGACGTTGCGCAACTGCACCAACAATTCCACACATTACTTTGGCTCCTTAACTGGGCGTTGCCAGTTTTCAATCGTTTTTTGTGGGGCGCGAGTGAGTGTTAATTGATGAGGTGGGGTATCTTTAGTAATTGTAGAACCCGCACCAATCGTCGCACCCTCGCCCACTTTCACTGGGGCTACTAATTGGGTACATGAACCAATAAACGCATCATCTCCAATAATGGTTTGATGCTTATTAACACCATCGTAATTGCAGGTAATCGTACCTGCACCTATATTAACATTCGCACCTACTGTCGCATCGCCAATATAGCTTAAGTGACTCACTTTACTGCCAGAACCAATATAAGCTTTTTTAGTTTCCACGAAATTGCCAATTTTAGCCTCCGGCTCTAAGACCGTACCCGGACGTACCCGTGCAAAAGGCCCAATATCACAATCGCGTGCAATCACTGCTGATTCAATCAGGCTATTGGCTTTAATATGGCAAAAATCACCAATAGTAGAGTCTTTAATAATGCAATTGGGTTCAATGACGACATTCTTTCCTAGTACCACCTCTCCTTGCAGTACCACATTGACATCGATATAAGTATCGATTTGTGCGCTTACTTTGCCACGAATATCCAGACGAGCTGGATCTACAATAGTGACGCCATTTAGCATTAATTGCTCTACTTGACGCTTTTGCGCTACACGTTCTAATTGGGCAAGCTGAATACGATTATTTACGCCCTCAACCTCTTGGGAGTCCTCACATAACACGCTACTGACTACCCAACCTTCTGCAACGGCTAAACCTACACAATCGGTTAGATAATACTCACCTTGAGCATTTTGAGGCGTAAGTTGTTTCAGCCAACGCTTCCAATCGCTCGCTCGTGCCGCCATAAAACCCGTATTAATCTCATTAATTAAACGCTGCTCGTCATTCGTATCCTTTTCCTCAACAATGGCTTTTACCTTGCCCTGTGCATCGCGCACAATCCGTCCATAGCCTTTAGGATGAGGTACTTTAGTAGTTAGGACGCATAAGGTCGCTTGCCCTAAGCCTAGACATAACTTATTTAAGGTTTCGGCACGAATCAGCGGAACATCACCATAAGCGATGAGCACTAGATCACTATCCTCAGCTAAATCAATAGCTTGCTGCACAGCGTGACCTGTACCTTTTTGCTCAGCTTGTAGCGCCCATAATAGCTGTTTTCCTACTACTTGTTGTTTAACTTGTTCGCCTCCATGTCCGTAGACAACTGCTATTTTAGTCACCGTTAATTGCTCACAAGCATCAATCACATGCTGCAACATCGGTTTACCCGCAATAGGATGCAATACTTTAGGCAAAGCAGAACGCATACGAGTCCCTTGACCCGCCGCAAGAATAATAGGAAATAACTTCATCATGGATTATAGTCAGCGCTTAATGAATAAATGAGTTAAAGATAATAATACTAAAATTAGGCTAGGCCCTATGCTGCTGTCATTGTAGTAGATTTGTAGCTTAATAAATGCGAATTATATAGCACTCTATTCAGCTTACTCCCGGTAAATTACCACCTGTCGGAATCATCCCTATTGTTTGAACTTATTCAGGAATAATTTTCTGCAATCATTTTTGTGTGTGCTAAATAGAAGGAAGACGCTATGTCCGATTATCGATTACAACTACTTTATGGCAACACCGCAATGGCTGATCATGCTCAACAAGTACAACAGGCGTCAGTAACTTGCCCTCATTGTAATACGAAAGGTGGTTATGTTGCTCGTGTACATCGTAGCTGGTGGCAACGGCTATTCTTTCCTAGTCGCAAACGTTTTTTATGTATGGAATGTGATAAAGAATTTTGGGCTAGCGAGAAAACTAAATAGCCTGATAACTAAAAAGCGACCCAAGGGTCGCTTTTTAATTTAGTAGCACCTATCAGATTAACGACGGTTTTTACTAATACGCTGTAGCATTTCAATTTGTGCTTTGGCTGCTTCTAGTTCGGCTTGGAGCGCTTCATAGTTAAGATCTTCGGGATCTTTACCTGCTAACGCATCTTCAGCACGTTTTTTCGCCTCTAAAGCGGCTTTTTCATCAAGATCATCCGCACGAATCGCCGTATCAGCTAATACTGTGACCACGTAGGGTTGAACCTCAACAACACCACCTGAAACGAACAAAGACGCAGCATCACCATTTTCCGGCTTATAACGTAACTCACCGGGGCGCAGTGGCGAAATCAATTGTGCATGGCGGGGGTGAATACCTAACTCACCCATAACACCCGGCACACTGACTTCGTAAACGCTACCAGAAAATAGCTTTTTTTCCGCACTTACTACATCAAGACGTATAGTCATTGCCATAAGAATACCTCCTCAGATTAGAGTTTCTTGGCCTTTTCTATAGCCTCTTCGATGCTACCGACCATATAGAACGATTGTTCTGGTAGAGCATCATGCTCACCGCTCAGAATCGCCTTAAAGCCTGCAATCGTTTCTTTCAAGGTTACGTATTTACCCGGAGAACCTGTAAATACTTCCGCAACGTGGAAAGGTTGAGATAAGAAACGTTGAATACGACGCGCACGTCCTACCACTTTCTTATCTTCATCAGACAATTCATCCATACCTAGAATGGCGATAATGTCTTGTAATTCTTTATAACGTTGCAGAACACCTTGTACACCGCGAGCCACATTATAATGCTCTTCACCGATTACTAGAGGATCTAATAAACGCGAAGTAGAGGCCAATGGGTCAACCGCAGGGTAAATACCTAACTCAGCGATATTACGTGACAATACGAGTGTCGCGTCTAAGTGAGCGAAGGTAGTAGCAGGTGATGGGTCTGTTAAGTCGTCTGCTGGTACGTATACCGCTTGGAAAGACGTAATAGAGCCAATCTTGGTAGAAGTAATACGCTCTTGTAACGCACCCATCTCTTCAGCTAGTGTAGGTTGATAACCTACCGCAGAAGGCATACGCCCCAAGAGAGCTGATACTTCAGTACCCGCTAAGGTATAGCGATAAATATTGTCAACGAACAATAATACGTCACGACCTTCGTCACGGAAGAACTCCGCCATAGTCAAACCCGTTAAAGCCACCCGTAAACGGTTTCCAGGAGGTTCATTCATCTGACCGTAGACTAGGGCTACTTTGTCCAGAACGCCACCTTCGGCCATTTCGTGATAGAAGTCGTTACCCTCACGAGTACGCTCACCTACCCCAGCGAATACGGATAAACCAGAGTGTGCTTTAGCGATATTGTTGATCAGTTCCATCAGAGTAACGGTTTTACCTACACCCGCCCCCCCGAACAGACCTACTTTACCACCCTTAGAGATAGGCATAATTAAGTCAACAACTTTAATACCCGTCTCTAAAATTGAAACCCCACTCGCTTGCTCTTCGTAGCTAGGAGGAGCACGGTGAATAGGCCATTTTTCAGTAGCTTCAACGTCGCCTTTCATGTCGATTGGAGTGCCCAATACGTCCATGATACGACCTAAAGTGCCTCTACCTACTGGTACAGAAATTGGTGCACCAGTATTTGCAACACCCATACCACGACGAAGACCATCGGACGCACCCATGGCAATCGCACGTACTACACCATCACCTAGCTGGGTTTGAACTTCTAAGGTCAAACCACCTTGATCGGCAACGGATAGGGCATCGTATACTTTCGGCACAGAGTCACGCGGGAATTCCACGTCAACAACCGCACCGATTACTTGAACGATGTGTCCAGTACTCATTAAAACAGTACCTCTTAAATTTTACTTTCCAAACAGCTTATACCGCTGCCGCACCCGCGACAATTTCTGAAATCTCTTGCGTAATCGCAGCTTGACGTGCTTTGTTATACACCAGTTGTAACTCATGAATGAGATTACCGGCATTATCAGAAGCACTTTTCATTGCTACCATCCGCGACGCCATTTCAGAGGCCACGTTTTCAACCACACCTTGATAGATGAGAGACTCGATATAACGTTGCATCACTAAATCAATTACTTCTTTAGCGTCTGGCTCATAGAGGTAATCCCAGTGATACTTAATATCCTTTTCTTCAGCCGCTACCAAAGGTATCAGTTGAGTTACTTTAGGCTTTTGGGTCATGCTGTTAACGAATTCGTTCTCAGCCAAATAGAGACGATCAATACGACCCTCTTCATAAGCATCAAGCATCACCTTAATCGTACCGATTAAATCAGCCAATTGAGGAGCGTCACCTAAGTGAGTTTTTTCAGCGACTAAGCCATAACGACGAAAGGCATTGGCTGCTTTAGTACCAAAGACAGCAAGATCCACTTCAACGTTTTGTTGCTTCCACTTAGCAATATCTTGTAAAGCGGTTTTGAATAAGTTCACATTCAAACCACCGCACAAGCCACGATCCGTAGAAATAATAATATAGCCTACACGCTTCACATCACGCTCTTGGGTAAAAGGGTGACGATACTCTAATTGACCATTGGCAATGTGACTGACGACCTGACGCATTTTCTCTGCATAAGGGCGGGTAGCAATCATACGCTCTTGCGCACGGCGCATTTTGGAGGCTGCCACCATCTCCATTGCTTTAGTGATCTTCTTAGTGTTCTTAATACTCTTGATCTGAGTCTTAATTTCCTTAGCGCCTGCCATGGGACTTACCTCCCATTACCAGGTGTTTTTGGATTTGAACGTTTTTAAAGCCTGAGTCATCGCTGCTGCGATGTCGTCGTCAAACTTACCGCCATTATTGATTTTTGCTAATAGCTCAGATTGCTCTGAACGTAAGTAGCTTAATAATGCCGCTTGGAAATCAACGACTTTAGTTACTTCAACATCGTCTATAAAACCATTGTTTGCTGCAAACAGAGCAAAACCGATTTCAGCAGTTGACATTGGAGAGTATTGAGGCTGTTTCATAAGCTCAGTAACACGTTGACCGCGTTGTAATTGCTTACGAGTAGACTCATCTAAATCAGAAGCAAACTGAGAGAATGCCGCTAATTCACGATATTGTGCAAGGTCAAGACGTACACCACCACCGAGCTTTTTGATGATCTTAGTTTGTGCAGATCCACCTACCCGTGATACTGACAGACCCGCGTTAATCGCAGGACGAATACCAGAGTTGAAAAGATCGGTTTCTAAGAAGATTTGACCGTCGGTAATAGAGATAACGTTAGTCGGAACGAAGGCCGAAACGTCACCCTCTTGAGTCTCGATAATAGGCAGAGCGGTTAAAGAACCCGTTTTACCGGTTACTGCACCATTGGTATAACGCTCTACATACTCAGCATTAACGCGTGAAGCACGCTCTAATAGACGTGAGTGTAAATAGAATACGTCACCGGGGTAAGCTTCACGTCCGGGAGGACGGCGTAGTAATAGTGATACTTGACGATACGCCCAAGCTTGCTTGGTTAAGTCATCGTATACGATTAACGCATCTTCGCCGCGATCACGGAAGTACTCGCCCATAGCGCAGCCCGCATAGGGAGCCAAGAACTGCATGGACGCTGGGTCAGCAGCATTAGCAGCGACTACAATGGTATACTCCATTGCACCGTGCTCTTCGAGTTTGCGTACTACACCAGCCACAGAAGATGCTTTTTGACCTACTGCAACGTAGATACATTTAACATCTTTGCCTTTTTGGTTCAGGATCGCATCGATAGCTACCGCTGTTTTACCCGTTTGGCGGTCACCGATGATTAATTCCCGTTGACCACGACCGACTGGAACCATCGCATCGAGTGCTTTGATACCGGTTTCTAGCGGTTGATCAACTGATTTACGATCGATAACGCCGGGGGCAATACGCTCTACTGGAGCATAACCGTCGTTTTCAACCGCACCTTTACCATCAATAGGCGTACCCAGAGCGTTGACTACGCGACCTAATAAGCCACGTCCAACAGGTACTTCTAAAATACGACCAGTACATTTTACAGTGTTGCCCTCGGTGATACCTTTGTAATCACCTAGAACAACCGCACCCACAGAGTCACGCTCAAGGTTGAGCGCTAAACCGAAGGTTCCGTTAGAAAACTCAATCATCTCACCGGACATAACATCGCCAAGACCGTGGATGCGGACGATACCGTCCATAACGGAAACAACAGTACCCTCTGTACGTGCTTCAGCGCTGGCGTCGAAGCTTGCAATACGCTTCTTGATCAGATCGCTGATTTCAGTTGGGTTTAGTTGCATAATGCTAATTCCTCAATTATCGGCTCAACGCCGCCTTCAATTCATTCAGACGACTTTGAATCGAACCATCTATCACTAAATCACCTGCTCGCACGACAGCACCCGCCATCAGTGAGGGATCTACTTTAGCGACCAGTTTGACTTCACGTCCCAAACGCTTCTGGAGCGCCGCAGCAATGGCGTTTTGCTGATCTGCTGTTAATTCCATAGCAGATGTTAATTCAGCCTCAATCGCTCCCTCTGCTTGTGCTTTTAATTCCTCATATAAACGAGAAATTTCAGGCACTAACACAAAGCGATTGTTTTCACCCAAAACCTTAAGCAAATTACTGCCATCATCTTTCACAGTTGAACCGAGTACTTCGGTTAAAACTTGAATCTTTTGGTCTTGAGAAAGGCGTGGATTATTCAGCAGCGCCGCTGAATCCTCAGTACTGATTACCTGTGCTAAAGCAGCAAGTTGCTCAGACCAACCCGCGAGGTTGCCTGATTCTTGTGCCATCTCGAACACAGCTTTTGCGTAAGGACGTGCAGCGGTTGTCAATTCAGACATTGTTCACCACCTAAATTTGTGCGGCTAATTCATCCAGTGCTTTTGCATGTGCAGCAGCATCGATTTCTTTGCCAAGAATTTTCTCAGCGCCTGCTACAGCCAATTGAGCTACCTGAGCACGCAAACCTTCACGTGCACGCGAAACTTCTTGCTCGATTTCAGATTGAGCTGCTTGCTTCACACGACCTGCTTCATCTAAAGCAGCGTTTTTAGCTTCATCTACAATCTCACCAGCACGACGTTGTGCTTGAGCAATAATTTCTGCAGCTTCAACTTTGGCTTTCTTCAGTTCTTCGAGTGCTTTTTGGCGAGCCAACTCTTCTTCGTGCTTACCCTTTTCAGCGGCGGCTAGACCATCAGCAATACGCTGCTTACGGTCATTAAGCACTTTAAGCATCGGTTCCCATAGTACACCCTTGATGAACCAAATCAGGATCGAGAATACGATCACTTGACCGATCAGCGTTAGTGTTACATTCATGTTAACCTCCGAGTGTTACTAACAACGTTTAACAATCGGGAGTATTAACCAGCACCTAAGGCCGCTTTTGCTGCACCGATGAAGGGGTTAGCAAAAATGAACCACATAGAAATACCGAGAACGATCATCGGGAACGCTTCCATCAAACCGCCAGTGAATAGCATTTGACCGGTTAATTGAGCACGCATTTCAGGTTGACGAGCGATACCTTCTAAGAACTTAGAGCAGATTAAACCCCAACCTAATGCAGAACCTAAACCCGCAGCCGCCAGAATAATACCCACACCTATAGCTGTGTAGGAATAGATCATTGCAATACTTTGTGCATCCATCGTGGAATCTCCAGAGAAAATTAAAAGTTAAAAAGTAAAAATTGAACCAAAATTCAGTTATTTAATGATGCTCACCATGTTGGCTAGCCAATCCTAGATATACTACGGTCAACAGCATGAAAATGAATGCTTGTAGGGTAATAACTAGAATATGGAAAATCGCCCATAATGAACCTAAAACAATTTGTGCTGGCATAGCCCACACTGAGAAGGCTAATAAAGCAATTAATAAGAATAATAACTCGCCTGCAAACATATTACCGAATAGCCGTAGACCAAGACTTACGGGCTTAGCGACTTCTTCGATGAGTGTCATGAGGAAATTAATCGGGGCAAGAATAATCTTCACTACTATGTTTTTGGCAGAGAAAGGATGAAAGAAGAAGGAAGTTAAATAACCTACTAGACCCTTACTCTTGATATTGTAATAAATGATTAATGCAAATACGGTTAAGGCTAAAGCGAAGGTAGTGTCAAGATTAGTAGTAGGCACTACTTTAATATAAGCATGATGAGGATCACCACCAAATAACCCGTAGAGACCACTCCATAAGGCAGGAATTAAGTCTACAGGAAGTAGATCCATCGCATTCATTAAGAACACCCAGACAAAAATAGTAAGTGCTAACGGCCCTACTAAGCGATCTGCATTAGGGAAAATATCTTGAATCTGTTGATTGACAAATTCAACCACGGTCTCAATGACATTTTGCGTACCTGATGGCGTGTCAGCACTTAAATTCTTACCGACTTTCCATGCTATATATGCAAATAAACCTGCGAGTAACACGCTGAATAAGAATACGTCAACATGGAACACACTGAAGTCAATAATTTTGACTGCTTCACCGTGCTCAGTGCCAATACTCCAATTGGTCAGATGGTGTTGGATATACTCAACAGGATTAGAAATTGCTGGCGCATTTGCTTCGCTCACAATTCACCCCGTAAATAAAGTTAATAAAATCTGTAGACTTCATGTTGGTTCAATCTGTTTACGTGAACCTAAAGCCGCAAGGTAATAAGCCAATTGTGCAGCAATGAACATACCTAACAAGGGTTGGGGTGCTAGCTTTAACACACCTAAACCGATTGATAGAGCCACTAATACCAGCACAAAACGGCCAACGGCACTAACATAAAGTAATATAACTGTGGTGTGAGGATCGGATGGTGTTAATTCACTCTTTTTATTCATCCGTAGAGAAAGCAATGCTGTGTTGACTAATGCAACTGCTCCTCCATATAACGTAGCGGTGATAGCATTCTCACCTAACGTAACCCAAACTATAACAACACCCAAGAGTACTAACACAACTTGGATATAAAATAACCTATTCATTAACCCACCGCGCTATATGGGGATGTGCCTTCCAAAATTGACCTTGGAGTATAGAGACAGTCGAATATACGGTCAACCACAAACCATAGAGCTAAGTGAATATTCTATGAAACCTAGGAGAGAGAGAAACCGACACTATGAATTGGAACGTTACAATTGAGAAGCATAAAAAAAGCCCAAGGTTTGCTCCTTGGGCTTTTAACTGTCAGACGAGGTTCTAGAGCTTAAAACTCACTAACGACCGCGCACAAAACGCCGTACTTCCGCCAAATGACGCCGACTAACCTCTAACTGATCAGTAATGCGATCTAGAGTCACCTGAGTGCGCCCCATATCTGACTTGGTTAGACCCGTAATACAGCTTTTAGCCACTAAAGCATTACGGTGAATACGAATAAAACGATCCGCTAAATCATTTTCTAGTGACTTTAACGACTCCTCAATAATCACCACACCTTTGTTATGGCGCACTGTCACATACTTCTGATCGGCTTGGAAGTAGACAACATCCTCAATAGGAATTAACTCTAAATTACCCCTCATGCGTGCACAAATATGGCGACGATTAGACTTAACGCCCTCACGTTGCTCCAACATTTCTAAGCGTTGTACACGGTTTAGCGAACGGGCTTGTTCCAGACTTTGTAATAATTGTTCTTGTCTTATTGGTTTCATGAGATAACCTGTTGCTTTTGTTGAAAATGCTTCTAAGGCATATTCACCATACGCTGTGGTAAATATGACGGCGGGCGGATTCTCCAACGTAGACAGATAACGAGCCGCTTCAAGCCCGTCCATGCCGGGCATTGAAATGTCCATTAACACAATCTCCGGTTGAAGTCTCTCGACCAAGGAAATAGCCTCAGCCCCGTTTTCGGCTTCAGCACAAACTTCATAATCTGAGGTTTTATTCAATAGGCCCAAAATTCTTTCGCGGGCATATTCTTCATCATCTACAACTAAAACTTTGATAGCCATTGATACTCTCTCTTCTTTACTCTTTTGGTATGGAGAAACTGACACGATATTGCTGATCTGTTTTTATAATTAGCAGATTAGCGCGTTCTCCATAGGCTAGTTTCAAACGATTTTTCATATTTTCTTGGGCAATATGATTACCCTTTTGATGGGGGTTAG